>NZ_JBSRYD010000001.1:0-1197500 GCF_054056275.1 Bradyrhizobium sp. USDA 4449
AGGTGCGGGTAGACGTCGCGAGGATGGTTCGAAACAACCGCTGCAATATCCATTTCCAGTTCGCCGGTTCTCCACCGGTAGAGCAAGTCTTCGAGACAGTGATCAAAACGTGAAGCCATCAGCATCACGCGACGGCGATCAGCGATTGATCTCAAGTTCCACGTCATCTCGAATTTTGCTGCAATCCGCCCGAACTGCTCTCGCACCTCGCTTAGGGAGCAATTGTCCCTGATCGCATCGAACTCGATGCGAACGAAAAAGCGACTTGCTTCCTGATCGTCGAATTGTTGCGCGTCGAGGATATTATATCCTGACTCGAAGATCGCCGCGGAGATACCTGAAACAATACCCGGCCTGTCCGCGCAACTGGCGGTAAATACATATGAAGTAGTCATGCAAGCCACGCCTCTGCACCTATCTCAACCGCCATTGTGCGGATGTACTGCCGCCGAGACGGGACGAAGTACAGATTGCGCGTGACATACCAAATATCTTGAATTTCTATATCCGCCGCGAGGCGACTACGACGACAAGGAATCGCCACGGCACGAAAAGTGAGACCCGACGCATCCAGCTTGCGCGTTGCTGGGCCAAATACGGCGCTGACTCGATTGCACTGCCGTAATCACCTACTATCCGGAGTTCCTAATCAGGTGGCATCATCGGAGAGCGCCGAACAACGCGAGCTGGCAAAAACACGCCGCTCCCAATATTGGGAGCGGCCAGTTTGGGAGGAATTGACTGATCCAGTTTGCGCGAAATAATTGAACCTCTGAACCACACTGCTTGCGATAACAGACATATCGATCCGCAATATCCGACAAGCTAGTTTTCGCGTTACCCGAACACGACTAAGATGAGCTCCCAAATTTTGAAAAATGCTCTAACCTGACGGCGCCCGGACTGTTCAGCTTTCACGATTTGCAGAGTCGATCCGACGACCATCTCCAATATGAACCATGAATGAAAAGCGGTTTCAGTTGATAAACATACGCGGCCCTCACAGGCCGCTACACCGCAATCGTTCTTTGATTCCTCTACGATCAAGAAAATGAAGAACTCCGGCATGCACCGTGTTTTTCAGAGGTACGTTGATCTTCTCTCCAAAGCCGGAGGAGTTGAAGAATTCACGCAAGCGATGTCAACAACGGTGACAGCTCTTGATCTACCTTGCTTTGCATATATCGCTTTGGCGCATGGATCGGACACTCAACCGCTAGTAATTTCGACCTATCCTAGGAGTTGGGTTGCTCATTATTTGAAAAATCATTACGAGCGCATTGACCCGGTTGTCAAAAAAGCAGTTCGAGATCCGGCGCCATTTCGGTGGGGCGCTGATCTGTCAACCAACTCGGGTTCTTTGATCCAGCGGAGGCTGCTCGCTGAAGCGTCGGAATTTGGCATCCGATTTGGGTTTACTGTCCCGCTACATGCGGATCGCGAGCCGGTCGCAGCAATGACCTTCGTGGACGAACGAAAGGGCCCGCAGTTTGAACGTTACATCCAAAAACATGAGTGCGTGCTCCAACTTATGGCGATGTACTTCCATGCCCATATTAGACGCAGATTTGTGAGGGAACGTAAGGTTGCGGGGGTCACTTTATCACCGCGCGAGTTCGAATGCCTGGAATGGGCTTCACAAGGAAAAAGCGCGTGGGAGATTGGATGCATCCTCGGTATCTCGCGCAATACGGTCGCAGACTACCTGGATAACGCAAAGCAAAAGCTGGGCGTTCGGACGGTCATGCAAGCGGTGACGCGCTTGGCCGCTGCGAACAAAGAAGAGCGAAATTAGGGCGACAGCCCCCTGCAACTACAGGTGATGCACCAGACAAATTCCCGCTCCAAAGGGTGTGCATAAACACACTTTGGAGGAACCATGATTCAGATGATCACGCCATCCTCATATGGCGATTTTTCCAAGACGCTCATTGAAATGTACCGGATGCGCCACCGTGTTTTCAAACTCCGGATGGCTTGGGACGTTCAAACCAGCGGCGACATGGAGATCGATGATTTTGACGCACTGCATCCAATCTACCTGACGCAGGTTTCTGAAAGCGGGGTTGTGCGAGGCTCCGTTCGTCTTGTGCCTTCGATTGGGCCGACGATGCTTCGCGATACTTTTTCTGTGCTTCTTGAAGGCCATCCTGCTCCCTCAACGCCACTAGTTTGGGAAAGCAGCAGGTTCGCGATCGACGTTACTAGTGACGCTCCGAAGGGAGATCACGGCATAACTCGTGCCGCTTACGAACTGTTTGCTGGAATGGTCGAGTTCGGGCTGTCACGACAACTCACAGATATCGTCACTGTCACGGATGTTCGAATGGAAAGAATCCTTCGACGCGCGGGTTGGCCGCTGCGACGCATTGGCAATGCGTCCAGAATCGGCAGCACCTTGGCCGTGGCGGGTTACCTTGCGATTTCGAATGAGATTCTGGCTAACCTTCGTAAGGCCGGCGGTCTTTCGACACCAGTTCTTTGGACACCAGTTATCTTCGCAGCCGCCTAGAATGATTCATGCCAGCCAAATGAGAGACATGTCCCCGCCTAGCGTGGGGACACCCTGTCACACGGCTTCTACAGAGCCCCGAAATGACGGAAATTGAGATCAGGAACGATCGGAAGCACGCAGCGAGAGCCATCGATCTGCAACAGCTTCGATTAGCTGTTATTGCTTGCGACTACGGCAGCTTTCGACGCGCCGCAGAAGCACTTTCGATCAAGCATACCGTGTTCAGCCGGTCTATAGGTCAACTCGAGTATTTGGTTGGGGCCTCACTATTTGAGCGCTCAAGCGGGGGAATCAAACCTACGCTCGCTGGCCGAGCCGTTCTACGAATTGCACGGTTGATTCTAGAACAAGTCGACACACTTGTCGATGTAGGACAATCTGGCGGTCGCGGTGAATCGGGTCACCTCGCGATGGGCTTCTGCACATCTATTTCGACCGGGAATTTGCGAGCAACCCTTGGGGAGTTCAATAAGCGGCTTCCCCAGATCGAACTGGCAACGATGGAACGCTCTCGCGTTCGGCTGATGACGGCCCTTCGTATTGGAACAGTCGATGTGGTTGTTTCGCCGGGTCGCTTGGTATCGAAGGACGCCAAAGCATTGCCGCTTTGGAGTGAGCGGATCATGATCTCGTTGCCTCAGGGGCATAGCTTGGCGGCGCACGAAATCGTCTACTGGACCGATCTGCGCAACGAAACGATTCTCTTGAGTCAGTATGATCCTGGAAGAGAGCTTGAGGATCTCCTGATCTCGAAGTTCGCTTTGCCTGAAGACCGCCCCAAGATCGAGCGACACGATGTTAGTCGAGGCATCATCAAGAGCCTGATAAGTATGGGGATGGGGCTCAGTCTCGTGATGGAATCGGATATTGGTGCGAGCTTTGCTGGCTTGGTGTACCGAGAACTACAAGACGAGACGGGACCAAGCCGGTTGGACTTCTTCGCGCACTGGCGCGATGACAACGAGAATCCCGCTTTGAGGCGCTTCCTCAACCTCCTAGCGGAACGCTATCCTTCACCGCCGCCGGCTCTCGGGGTATGACCGGCTCGCCTTGCCTTTGCAAATCCTCGGTCCGTGGCCATAAAGCGCGTCAGCATCGGTGCGATCAGTTTCGTCGGATCGATGCGCTGCCCGCTTTCACGCGCCAAGGCCTCTGCGTAGGCGACGAGATCCCGATGCACTGATGCCGGAAGTTCAGCGGCGACCTTGACCGGCTTGTCGTCGGGCAGTGTTGCAATTTTCAGCTTGGGCATGCCGTTACCCTCTGTATGGCACGAGTACGAGATCGCGATTGACAATGACACGCACTGGGAAACCAGGTCGTACGGTGAGAGTAGGCTGGATGTTGAGACTGCGCCGAACCACCTGCTGTCCTGTTTGATTCAGAGAATCCGAGGCCCCGTGCCGCAATGCCTGGATGATGGCGCTGTCGTTGCCATTGGTGTCCGAGCCAGCCCCTAGCTCGGTCCCGACCGCCAGAAACGTCGACAGCGCAGCAGCCTTGAACAGTTCGCCCCAGTGATTGTCGACCTGATCTTCGAGACCTGCATATCCCGCGGTGTCGGCGCCAGGCTGCCGCTCGAGAACGATTGAACGTCCATTCGGCATGATCAGCCGGGTCCAAACGAGCAGAACACGGGACTGGCCGAAAGTGACCTGGCTATCGTAGATACCGATCAGGCGCGCACCCTGAGGCACAAGCAGAAAGCGGCCGGTCGGTGTGTCGAAAACATTCTCGGTGATCTGCGCGGTAATTTGGCCTGGCAGGTCCGATCGGATCCCAGTGATCAGCGCACCCGGAATCACCGTCCCAGCCTGCACGATGTAGGGTGAGGCGGGTCTGGTCACACGGTCGGGGCTTACCGTGCGGCGGTCCACAGAGGCGTTGACAAAGGCAAGCTTGCGGTCCTGGCCGTTCTGCGCAGATCCATCATCACCCGTGCTCGTTGCGCTCGCCGGCACGACGCGGTCACTTCCAACCGCCGCAGCGACGGACGGACGCATTTCTTGCCCATTTGTCGATGCGAACAGATGACTGATGCGGGCTGCTTCGGTCTCTTGATCCTGGCGCTGCTTGTCGGGATCAGCGCCACTTGTCGGCGACAAACCTTGAGCGGCAAGGATCGGTCGACCGAGATCGCCGGGAAGCGGCGGACCTAGTTGCGGAACTACCTGGCGCGGAACGCCAGCATAGTCCTTCGGCAGTATCGTAATGCCATCGGCAACATTGTGATGGTCGGTACTGTAAAGCTCGTCGGCCGCCTGATTGCGGGAGCGATTGTTTTGCAACGACCATAGCACCGCGCTGCCGATGACGAGCAAAGCAACCGCGCTCCCGCCGGCCAGGATCTTTCGCGACAACCGTGTCACAGGCGGATGCTCTGCTCTCAAGCGAAAGCTCCCTGACTGTTCCGTTTGCGTTTGCGGCGGAGCGACTTGAACCTGATCGTTCTCGTTCGGCGGATTCATGATGACGGCCTCCCATCGGTCCTGACGATCCTGACCTTCTGCTGGTGCTCACCGCCGAGCCGGAGTTCGGCGGCCGCGAAGAGCCGATCCACGATCAGAACGTTGCCGTAGGCGCGGTAATTGACGAGTTCGGTTTTGCCGTCAGGGCCAATCACAAAGAGCGGAGGCATCTCTCCCTGCACAATGCCCTGCGGGAACTCGACGTAGACCTTGCGGCCATCGTCATATGCGGCGAGCGGCCGCCAAGGAGGACTGTCCCCTTCGAAGGCATAGCGAGAGATGCGCTGCGCCGGGTCCGGAAGAACGGGCTTCAGAGCGAGCGAACGAGATCGTTCGCGGACCGCTTCCGGATAGTACCAAGCAACGGATGGCATATATGGCCGCTCGCGGGAGCGGAGCTCGATCAAATAGGTGCGCCGATCGGTATTGACGACCAGGTTGGTCTCGATTGACGCGCGGGTCGGCTTGACCAGGATGTGGACGCGTCGCGTGTCGCCGTTCCCGCTCTCGGTATCTCCTACGACCCAGCGTACGGTATCTCCGGCCGCGATTGGCCCAGATCCCGTCAACTGTTCTCCCTCTTCGAGCGCGATATCCGTGATCTGCCCCGGCGCGGCGTAAATCTGATAGAGCGCCCCGGGACTGTAGGCGTAGATTTGCGCCGCGTTGAAATACCCCCGCTTGCGCGGTTCGACGCGGGCGGCGCTATTTGCCGTCTCAACCCGGCTCACCGGTTCAGCGTCTTCTTTTCCTCCCGACTTGCCGCCGAGAACCGGCTTCCAGAGCGGTGGAACGTGAAGCGGTCGCAATCTGTCGTCGAGAGGCGCGGGAGCTGCCGGCAACGGAGGCACTTCCGCATCGTAGCTGATCTCCGGGGGAATGTAGGTCGCGCACCCACCGAGCGCCGAGGAACCGACCAGGAGCGCAAACAGAATTGCTCGTTTCGCGGCCACGAGTTCCGGCAGTGCCGAATTGTGCGGGATGGGGCGGTTCGAACGAACGTCATGCGGCGTCTTGGTCACTGACTCAACTCCTTTGACCAGTTGATGGCGCGGACATAGACGCCAAGGGGGTTTTTGCGCAGGCGCTCGGCATCGCGCGGCGTCTCGATCACGATCGAGAGAATTGCAGTCCAGCGCTCAGTCGAACTCAACGAGCCGTTGTCGTAGACGCGCTGGGTCCACGCGACGCGAAAGCTCTCCGACGACGCGCGAATGACGCTCGAGACCTCGACGGAGACCTGGGCCTTGCCCAACTTGGCAAAGGGGTCATTGGTGCGCGCATAGTCGTTTAGCGCGGCGGCGCCACGATCGGTCGTAAAATCATAGGCCCGGAGCCAGTTTTGGCGCAGAACGATGCCGTCGGCCGGTAGGCCTCTGACGTCCTCGATAAAGCGCGCCAGATGGTAGGCGATCTGAGCGTCGTTGGGTTGATAGTCGATGTTGGCCGGCGCAACCCTTTGAGCTTGGCCGAGATGGTCGACTTCGACCACCCAAGGCGTGATCGAGCCTTGGCTCGATTGCCAAACAAGGCTACCTGCGAGACCGGCTGATAACATCAAGCAGCCGAACGCCATCAAGCGCCAGTTCTTGGCCTGCACGCGGGCAGATCCAATGCGCTCGTCCCAAACCTGCGCTGCCTTTTGGTACGGCGTGATCGGCTCGGGCATGCGCCCGTAGTGAACGGAAGGTCGTTTGAACATCGATGGTTGCCCCTGAGATCAAGTAATCGGTTTCGAGTGGTGTGGTGTATGCGTTTCAGTCACCCGCGCAGCGAGTCGCGAAGGCGCAGTGACTGAGTGTCAGCGCTCTCCTTCAGACAAATCGACGGAAGAGCCGCCGCCACCATGGTCACCTGAGCGGACTGCGTGGCTGACTGCCGACGCACCGTGCCGAACAGTCTCGGCACGCTTCATGCGCCGCGCCCAATCGGGCTGCCCTTCGGCCGAAGTGCTCGCGCCCTGCGCGCCGGTTTCTCCACCTCCACCCAGCGCAGCCGCTGCACGACGCAACGGGCTCATTGCAGCGGAAGCGCCTGCCTCCGTAACGCCAGCAAGGCCGCCGCTTCGAAAAGCCGCGGATGCTCCGCTGAAGACAGCGCCGCCACCGCGCGCGGCGCTTGCAATCGCTCCGCCGGCGAGACCAGCACCGCCGGCGGCAAGACCCGTGCCCGCCGCAACAATGCCGCCGGCAGCAAGGCCTGTTCCAATTGCGGCGCCGCCGCCGAGTTGCGGTCCGCCTGACACAAGGCCGTTTGCGATACCCGGACCAAAGATGCCAAGCCCTAGTAAGGAGAGCGCCGCCAGCACCAGCGTCATCGCGTCTTCAATGGTCGGCTGACCGCCACCAAAGCCAGCGGTGAACTGCGAGAATAGGGTCGAGCCAATGCCAACGATGACAGCCAGGACCAGGACCTTGACGCCGGATGATATGACGTTGCCCAGGACCCGCTCGGCCGCGAAAGCAGTCTTGCCGAACAAGCCGAAGGGAATGAGTACGAAGCCGGCCAGCGTCGTGAGCTTGAACTCGATCAGGGTGACAAAGAGCTGGATCGCCAGAATGAAGAAGGCGAGCAACACCACGACCCAGGCGAACAGAAGAACGACGATCTGGACGAAATTCTCGAAGAAGCTGATGTAGCCCATCAGGTTGGAGATCGAGTCGAGCAATGGTCGGCCGGCGTCGAGTCCGACTTGAGCGATCTTTCCCGGTCGCAGGAAATCTGAAGCGGAGAGGCTTGTGCCCGATGCTTTCAGTCCAAGACTCGCAAAGCTCTCGAAAACGATGCGTGCCAGCGTGTTCCAATTGCCGATGAGATAGGCAAAGACGCCTACAAAGAGCGTCTTCTTGACGAGGCGCGCGATGATGTCTTCGTCCGGCCCCCAACTCCAGAACAAAGCTGCAAGTGTGATGTCGATCGCGGCAAGGGTCGCTGCGAGATACCCGACGTCGCTACCGAGCAACCCGAAGCCGTTGTCGATATAGCGCGTGAACGTTTCCAGGAATTGGTCGATGATTCCCGTACCAGTCATGGCTTGTTCGCCTCGGGTGTCGCCAGGTTCGGACATCCCTGCGGGATCCGGCTTTGATCCTTTTGGGCAGGTATCGAGCTGGTTGGGTCATCGTGGCCGGGAGCTACGCCGCCGTCTTTCCTGCCAAGGAAGCGGCGGCGGTTTTCGGCCCAGATCTGTTGGCAGTGGCGATAGTCTGCCGTCTCCTCCGGAGTGACGCCGCGGCAGTGTACGAGGTCGGCGTTGGCTGCATCGGTCCTCTGTTCAGCCTTCGGCGCCGATCCAGCTTCGTCTCGGCCACGCAGCTGAATCGTGCAGGCCGCGACGGCCACCAGGCCGATTGTCGTAAGCAGCGACAGCGCCTTGAATGCTCTTACGTCGGTCATCAGTGGAACATCTGCACATTGGAGGATTGATAGCCCTGTCCTGGTGTCAGGAAACGCCTGAGCTGCTCTCGCCCCTGATCCTGCGCCGAGGCGCGCTGAGCCGCTTCGAGGCTCTGCGCCCTGCCCTGCGCCGCCGCGGCCGCTGTGAGATCGGCAAGTTGTTGCGCTTGAAGCGCGAGGATCTGGTTGCCCGCCTGAGTAGCCTGCAACGCGCCACTGGCACTCTGGCTCGAAGTTACGAGGGCAGACGTCTGGATGCGATTGGTGTCGAGGTTGCCAACGATGCCGGCCTGGACACGAAGTGCGTCTTGTGTCGCGGCATAGGAATTTTGCCATCGCGATTGAGCGTTGGAGATCAGCAACTGGTTCGACTGGCTGCTGGTCGCCGGCGCGTAGCTCGTCGAGAAGGCATGATCGATCTGCTGCACGTCGTAGGCAATGCGCTGGGCCTGGGACAGTAATTGCTGGGTACGCTGGATCGATGATTGCAGTTGCTGCAGCGACGAATACGGCAGGCTTGCCAGATTCCTGGCCTGATTGATCAGCATCTGTGCCTCGTTCTGCAACGAGGTGATCTGATTATTGATCTGCTGGAGCTCCCGCGCGGCCGTCAGGACATTCTGGACGTAGTTGGTGGGATCGAAGACGATCAGCGCCCGTGCGGGCAGCGTAACGCCAAGCAGCAGCGCGAGGGCGGCCGTGGCCGCCAATAGGCCAAGAGGTCTCACAGTGATTTCTCCAGATTGACGAGATTGGGGATCAGGTCTGTCGCCCAGGCGACGCCACGATGCTGGAGCCAGGCAGGCACGAAGCCGTCGGGTCCATGTTCGGCGATGAGTTGCGAGATAGCGGCTTGGTCTGTTTTGGAAGAAGCTGCGGTGAATGCGAGCGCAACCTCACCAAGGCCAAGTTCGAACATCCGGCTGCCGCGACGAGACTGGCAATAGTAGTCGCGCTTTGGCGTTGCCCGGCTCAGAAGTTCGATCTGGCGGTCATTGAGGCCGAAGCGGCGGTAGATGGCAGTGATCTGCGGTTCGATCGCCCGTTCGTTCGGCAGCAACAATCGCGTTGGGCAGCTTTCGATGATAGCCGGTGCAATCGCGGAGCCATCAATGTCCGAAAGCGACTGTGTGGCGAAAATGACGGACGCGTTCTTCTTCCGAAGCGTCTTCAACCATTCCCGGAGCTGCCCTGCAAAATCCTCGTCATCAAGGGCAAGCCAACCTTCATCGACAATCAGGAGTGTGGGCCGGCCATCGAGATGATCACCAATACGATGGAAGAGGTACGCCAGCACGGCCGGCGCAGCACCCGTTCCGGTCAAGCCTTCGGTCTCAAAGGCCTGGACCGACGCCTCGCCGAGACGCTCGAATTCAGCATCGAGCAAGCGCCCGGAAGGTCCGCCCAGGCAGTATGGTTGCAGGGCGCGCTTCAGGGAGTTCAATTGAAGCAGGACGGACAGGCCCGTGAGGGTCCGTTCCTCCCTCGGCGCCGAAGCGAGAGATGTCAGCGCCGACCACAGATGATCCTTGACCTCCGGGGTGATCTCGACCTTTTCCCGAGCAAGGATTGCGCAGATCCATTCCGTAGCCCATCCGCGTTCGGAAGGATCATCGATCCAGGCCAGCGGCTGCAGGGCGACGGGTTGTTCACCTCCGTCGGACAATGCGCCACCGAGATCATGCCAGTCACCGCCCATGGCAAGGGCGGCCGCCCGAATCGAGCCACCGAAGTCAAACGCAAAGACCTGAGAGTTCGGATAACGCCTGAACTGTAGCGCCATCAGCGCGAGCAGCACTGACTTGCCAGCGCCTGTCGGTCCCACCACAAGGGTATGGCCGACGTCACCGACGTGGAGCGAGAATCGGAACGGCGTTGATCCCTCGGTCTTGCCGAACAGAAGCGGCGGCCCCTTAAAGTGGAGGTCCCTCGCCTCACCGGCCCAAACGGCCGACATCGGAATCATATGGGCAAGGTTGAGGGTCGATACCGGTGGCTGCCGCACGTTCGCATAGACATGCCCCGGCAGGCTGCCAAGCCAGGCCTCGACGGCGTTCACCGTCTCGATCATGCAGGTGAAATCGCGACCCTGAATGACCTTCTCGACCAGCCTCAGCTTTTCATCGGCTGCATTGGGATCGCGATCCCAGACGGTAATGGTTGCCGTGACAAAGGCCTGTCCGATCTGATCAGACCCCAGTTCCTGCAACGCCGCGTCGGCATCAAGCGCCTTGTTGTGGGCGTCGGTATCGAGCAGCGTCGACGCCTCGTTCGTCATGACCTCTTTCAGGATGGCGCCGATGGATTTTCGCTTGGCAAACCACTGCCGACGAATCTTGGTCAGCAGCTTGGTGGCATCGGTCTTGTCGAGCATGATCGCTCGGGTCGACCAACGATAAGAGAATGGCAGGCGATTCAGATCATCCAGAATTCCCGGGGTCGTCGCGCCCGGAAAGCCGATAATGGTCAGGACCCGAAGATTGGCAGAACCCAGCATCGGCTCAAGCCCGCCGGTCAGCGGCTGGTCGGCCAACAGCGCATCGATGTACATAGGAATCTCGGGCACGCGAACCCGATGACGCTTGGTCGAGATCGTCGAGTGCAGATAAGTCAGCGTGTCCTGATCATCGAGCCAGGCACATTCGGGCATGAACCCTTCAACGAGCTGCAGCACGCGGTTGGTCTGATCGACAAACCCGCGCAGCACCTCGCGCGCGTCCGCTCCAACTGTCCGATCGCGTCCCTCGTAGAGCAGTCGCTCTGCTTGGGCAGCCCCCTCTTCCGGGGGCAAATAGAGCAAGGTCAGGAAATAGCTGGACTCATAATGGGCCCCCGCCTCTTCGAATTGAGCTCGGCGCTCGGCGTCGACCAGTGCAGACGCGACATCCGGAAAGGTGTTCGGAGGATAAGCTCCAGCAAAATGACGCTGCGCCTCAACAAATACGGCCCAACCAGATCCCAGACGGCGCAGGGCGTTGTTCAGGCGACCGGCGGCGCCGACAAGCTCGGCCGATACCGCGCTGTCGAGGTCAGGCCCCCGGAATTTCGCCGTCCGTTGGAACGAGCCGTCCTTGTTGAGGATAATTCCCTCGTCGATGAGGGCCGCCCAGGGCAGGAAGTCGGCAAGGCGCGCGTTGGAATGGCGATATTCGGCAAGATTCATCATGACAGAGGGCTCAGGTGTTGAGATGTGCGGGAATGCGCAGATGTCGGCGCACCACATCGACAAAGGCGGGATCGCGCTTGGCGGCCCAGACAGCGGCCATGTGCCCGATGAACCAGAGGACAAGACCCGCAATCCAGAGCCGAAGTCCGAGCCCCAGGGCTGCCGCGAGCGTGCCGTTAACGATCGCAACTGACCGCGGCGCGCCGCCCATCAGGATTGGCTCAGTCAGCGCGCGGTGAACGGGCACGACAAAGCCTGTGACCTGCTCATCCATCAGATCACCACGCCGCCGCCGAAGGAGAAGAACGACAGGAAGAAGCTCGAGGCGGCAAACGCGATTGACAGACCGAACACGATCTGGATCAGCCTGCGGAAGCCACCTGACGAGTCCCCAAACGCGAGCGTGAGCCCGGTCACGACGATGATGATGACGGCTATGATCTTGGCGACCGGACCTTCAACCGACTGCAAGATCTGATTGAGTGGCTGCTCCCACGGCATGTTCGAGCCAGCCGCCCACGCCGGCGCCGACGCCAAAAGCACCGCGCCGAAGGCGGCCAACGATGCACCTCGAAGAAAGCGAAATTGGTGACGCATGTCAGTCTCCTGTTGATGAAAGGTTGTAGTCACCGGCGGCCCCGAGCCCGGTGACGATGGCGAGTTCAGCGAGGCGACGGTCACCGCCGCGCCCCGCAAGCACAGCAACGAGGTTGATGGTCTCCGCGATCAGGGCGCGCGGAACCGTGATGACGGCTTCCTGGATGAGTTGCTCGAGCCGCCGCAGCGCGCCGAGCGCACTGCCCGCATGGATAGTCCCGATGCCACCGGGATGACCGGTGCCCCAGGCCTTAAGCAGGTCGAGCGCTTCGGCACCGCGAACCTCGCCAACCGGAATGCGATCCGGACGCAATCGCAGCGATGAGCGAACCAGGTCGGAAAGCGTGGCGACGCCGTCTTTGGTCCGCAAAGCTACAAGATTGGGCGCCTTGCACTGAAGTTCGCGCGTATCTTCGATCAGCACGACCCGATCGGAGCTCTTTGCCACCTCGGCCAGGAGCGCATTCGTCAATGTTGTCTTGCCGGTCGATGTCCCGCCGGCGACCAGAATGTTCTTCCGTGCGGCGACCGCCTTCTGCAGGATCTTGGCCTGCTCCGAGGTCATGATCCCCCTGCGGACGTAGTCGGCGAGCGTAAACACGGCGACAGCGGGCTTGCGGATCGCAAAGGCTGGTGCCGCAACGACTGGAGGCAACAGACCTTCGAAGCGCTCGCCGGTTCCAGGCAATTCGGCCGAGACCCGCGGCGAGCCGGCATGCACCTCCGCACCTACGTGGTGCGCTACCAGACGAACAATGCGCTCGCCGTCCGCCGCCGAAAGGGTTTCGCCTGTGTCGATCAGGCCATTCGACAACCGGTCGATCCACAGCCGCCCATCTGGGTTGAGCATCACCTCGATGACCGCTTCGTCCTCAAGGTAGCCGGCAATCGCGGAACCAAGCGCACTGCGCAGCATTCGCGCGCCGCGCGAACTCGCTTCCGATTGAATGGAATGGATTGCCACTATTCGTCCCCACCGAATGAGGACGTCCAACGAGCGTCCTCATATGGGGATGATTAGAAAAGGCACCTACAGACTTGGCGCAACAAGCGGCTTCAGTGATCGTAGACTGGCGTAGAAAAAGAAAGACCGAGAACTGATGTTTGAGGCCTGCTCAATCGCATCGTGCTCTGCGATCTACCGCTCACCACTCAGCATCGTCATCCGCGGGTACCAGTATGACCGAGTTCACGTACACGCCGACGGGTTCGAGAGCGTCGGAATCACTGGCCGGCTTGAAGAAGAGGATTGAACTCATCCACGAAGCGACGGATTGGCACCAAGGTAGCGCGAACCAGACCAACGTCGCGATTTGCAGCGCTATGTTGAGACCAAACGCGACTTGATAGGCTTGGACAGGCTTATGGCCATCACTCGCGGACCATTGCTCCAGGATAAGACCTGTCAAGTATTGCGCCAGAAATGCCCAACCGAAATGCAAAACGTTCAAGGCACCATTGGCACGGCCGGCGAGCTCCGGCGGGAAGTAATCCGCTATTGCCGCGAAGCTGACCACTGTCGCCGTTCCGACAATTGCGACAATAGACCAAGGCAGGATAGACGGCAAAGACGCTCGCAGGATCAGGGATAACTCAGCCGCGATAAACAGCACCGCAACCATCGTTAATACCGTCTCCGCGCCGATTCCCTTTCGTTTGAAGTGATGGACTGTCATGCCGAACAACCAGGCACCGCCGCTAAGCATAATCGACATTATGAACAGCTGTCTGACGAGACTTGCGCGATCAAGCCCCTCCACGTCGGTCAACCACGGTGACGCCCACAATCCCTGCAGGGACCAGGCTGATCCGACGCACGTCGCCGACAACGGGGCCATTCGCCAGAAGCGCCGATCGCCGAAAACGGAGCTAAGGGTAGCGCGCGCTGCTGATGGGACAATGCCTCGCTCAGGCACGACGGCATAGATGAGAATGGCCGCCGCACCGGTAGCGGCCGCCAGGACCTCAAAAAGTTGCCGCCAGCCCATCCAGTCAAGCAGGTATTCAACGGGGACCGTAGCAGTCACCGCTCCTAGCGATCCCAGCATGACCATGTAGCCGTTAAGCAAGGCGACACGCTCCCTGGGGAACCAGAGGACGATCGACTTCAGTCCTGCGGTCAACGCCGCCGCCACGCCAAGCCCGATCATTGCACGCGCGATCAAAAGCGACAGGAAGTCTGTCGATATCGCGAATAGGCCGGTGCCTGCTGCGGC
Organism: Bradyrhizobium sp. USDA 4449; assembly: GCF_054056275.1. Taxonomy (NCBI): domain Bacteria; kingdom Pseudomonadati; phylum Pseudomonadota; class Alphaproteobacteria; order Hyphomicrobiales; family Nitrobacteraceae; genus Bradyrhizobium; species Bradyrhizobium sp. USDA 4449. Next base: position 14,359 of record NZ_JBSRYD010000001.1, read on the forward strand.
AAGCAAGAGCAGAACACTCTGGACGCGACGCGGACCAAAGCGATCCAACAATATACCGATGGGGATCTGAGCGGCCGCGAAAACAAGAAAATAGACCGACGTAAGCAACCCGAGGTCGGCAGTCCCAACCCCGGTATCCGAGCTGAGATGGTTGGCGATCAGAGCATTGATCGTTCGAAACAGATAGGAGAGATAGTACCCAGCTACAAAAGGGAGAAAAACGCGCGCGATTCGACGCCATGCTGTTGAGATTTGCATGCTGGCCCCTTTGCTCTCAGCTCGCCGAGCCGATAGCGCGTCCAGCTTTTGTCAGTTCGGCAAAATCGCTGCTGTCGTAGACTGGCGCAGAAAAAGAAGGACCGGCGAATTGGTCTTTCTGCAGAGTTCAATCAGGTTTCTTCGGCCGGTTCCTGACGGCGGATATCTTCTGGTATCTCGCGCAGAAAGCTTTGCCCCTTCTGCAACCGGCGCCCGAGCGCCTCGACAAATCCTTCAAATCGTTCTCGGCCCTTTGCCTGCGCGGCAGCCTGCGCATCGTTCGGTAACGGTGGCGTAATCGTCAGCCAGAAACGGATGAAGAGGGCCAGAGTCTCGGCCGTCAGACCAACGTCACGCTCCAGTCGATGCATCTGACGCGATAGCCGATCGAGGCGACGGGTAAACGCTGCCTCCCGCCTGTCCGCTCCGTCCGGTGATAGAAACGAAGCGACAGCCGCCTCCACGATCGCAGACCGAGAAAGCTTCTTGCGATCGGCGAGTTCCGAGATCTGCTTCAAAAGCTCTGGCGGGAAATAAACGTTCATCCGGTCGCGCATATTGCCTCAGAGCTCCATGCCGTCATTCGGGTCCAGGGCGACTTGACGAGCGACACCGCGCATCTGTTGGCGTATGAGCCGGGACTGACGGACCGCATCCTCGTCATCATCGAGAACGGCAGCAAATTCTTCTGCCGGCGTCGGTTCGGTCGTCTCCTTGGCGATCGCGACGTGATCGGGGAGTTCGGGCTCACGACGGAGCCCGCTGTTCGCCGTGTCTTCCTCGGCCTCCACGGCTTTGTCAGTTGGACTTCCCGTCCGCACCGGCGTTGCGAGCGCCGACCATCCGTCCGATCGCGATGATCGGCCGGCCTTCGCCGGATCGGGCGGTGGCAGAACCCGCTCGGTGAACCGTCGATCCTCGTAGTAGCGGGCCTTCTTCGCCCGGATCGGCGGCGTGCCCGCCACCATGACGATCTCGTCCATGGGCGGAAGCTGCATGACCTCGCCGGGGGTCAGCAGTGGCCTCGCCGTCTCCTGCCGCGAGACCATCAGGTGCCCCAACCACGGGTTCAATCTATGACCGGCATAGTTCTTCATCGCGCGCATCTCGGTCGCCGTGCCCAGCGCGTCAGATACCCGCTTCGCGGTCCGCTCATCGTTGGTCGCAAAGCTGACGCGGACGTGGCAGTTGTCGAGGATCGCGTTGTTGGGCCCGTAGGCCTTCTCGATTTGATTGAGCGACTGCGCGATCAAGAAACTTTTGATGCCATAGCCCGCCATGAAGGCGAGTGCGGACTCGAAAAAATCAAGCCGCCCAAGTGCGGGGAACTCGTCGAGCATCATCAGGACTCGATGCCGACGATTGCTGGCGTGCAGATCCTCGGTCAGACGCCGGCCGATCTGGTTCAACACCAGACGGATCAGCGGCTTGGTCCGAGAAATATCGGACGGTGGCACCACGAGGTAAAGCGTCGTCGGCCGGCTATCTGCGATCAGATCGGCAATCCGCCAGTCGCAGCGACAGGTCACCTGGGCCACAACAGGATCGCGGTAGAGCCCGAGGAACGACATCGCGGTGGACAGGACGCCAGAACGTTCATTCTCGGATTTGTTGAGGAGTTCGCGCGCGGTCGAGGCGACCACGGGATGAGCCCCCTGCCCGCCAAGATGTGCGGTGGTCATCATCGCCTTCAACGTTGCCTCGATCGGCCGCTTCGGATCGGATAGGAAAGCTGCGACACCGGCCAAGGTCTTGTCTGCCTCGGCATAGAGAACGTGGAGGATGGCGCCGACCAGGAGCGAATGACTGGTCTTCTCCCAGTGGTTCCGCTTGTCGAGGGAGCCCTCGGGGTCGACCAGAACGTCGGCCACGTTCTGGACGTCGCGAACCTCCCATTCCCCGCGCCGGACTTCGAGGAGCGGATTGTAGGTTGAGGACTTTGGATTGGTAGGGTCGAACAACAGGACGCGGCCATGCCGCGAGCGGAAGCCCGCGGTCAGTTGCCAGTTCTCTCCCTTGATGTCGTGCACGATGGCCGAGCCGGGCCAAGCCAGCAGTGAAGGAACGACAAGGCCGACGCCCTTGCCCGAGCGGGTGGGTGCAAAACACAAGACGTGCTCCGGTCCGTCATGGCGAAGGTAATCGCGGTCGAGCTTGCCCAGCACCACACCGTCCGGCCCGAGAAGTCCCGCTGCTCGGACTTCTTCCGCACTAGCCCAGCGCGCCGAACCATAGGTCGCGACATTCTTGGCTTCGCGCGCCCGCCACACCGACATGCCGATCGCCACCGCGATCGAAATGAAGGTCCCCGACGCCGCGATGAGCGCCCCCTCGACAAAGACTTGTGGCGCATAGGCGTCGTAGACGAACCACCACCAGAAGAAGACGGGCGGGTAATAGATCTTGAAGCCCATCATTTCGAACCAGGGCCGCCCGAGCTCTGGCTGGTAGGCGAGCCGCCAAGCCGTCCACTCGGTTGCTCCCCAGATGGCGAGCAGAACGATTAGGCCGACAACGATTATCTGTCCCCACAGGATTTTGGTTCCGGACATCCCGAACGTCCTTCCACAACTGGTTTGGTGAGATTGCTAGAGACCGAGGCCGCGCTTCCGACCAAAGCCCCATTCGATGCCACCACCGTCCTTCACGACGCCGGTGACGTTTTGGCCGAGCCTCCTTTCGAGTTCGCGTGACCAGGGCACGAGTTGGAAGCCGAGCCCATTGTCGATCATGGCGAAGCGCCCCGAGGCGAGCGTCAGACGCTGGCGATATGTCCCCGCCACATACTCCCCGGAGTCAGACTTCACGTAAGGGAGGCTGGTGTCGGCCGAGATTTTTGCGGCCACCTGGTCCAGTTCACGCTGGCGCAACGTGTTCAGGAGATCGCGCTGCAAGATGATGCGTTGGCCCTGCCGCCGCGCCAAGCCCTCCTGGATCAGATGCTCGGTACGGGCTTCCATGGCGTCGCGGGTCTCGCGACCGAATCCGCCCATGGCGAGCGGCATGGGGTCGCGCTCGACCAGCCTGTGGTCGAGCCAGGTCGCGCCCTTCGCGGTGAGTTGCTCGGCAAGATCGAGATCGGAGCGGATCGCCAGCACCACAGTCGGCCGTGGATCGCCGGCTTGACCGAAGCGTCGGACTTCGACGATGCCGCCGATCGGCGGTGCGTGCTCGAAGGCCTCGATACCCAGGAAGCGTACGTGATGGGCGCGTCCATCGGTTCCGTCGATCAAGGCGTAGGCCTCGCCAGTTAGTTCGTCATGCAATCCGCGGTCGACCAGTCGTCCGATAATCTGAGACGTCGGCGGTCCACCTTCGATGACGAAGTCGGCAACGCCGCGCGCTTCCCCACGCTCGGTAAAGGCGCGGTGCATGGTCTTGATGATATCGCCGCGCATGCCGAGGTCGCGCAAGCTGCGCTCGGCTTCGAGCCCGACCATCCATTCCCCAGGTAGCTCGGATGCGGCGAGCCCCATCTTCTCCAGGTGTTGAAGGCGACCGACCATCAGGCGCCGGATCTCGGGATCGGACTTGCCGGAATTCTCTGGGCGGAGATCGATCGAGCCGGTCTCATCAGCCGCCAGCCGGATCTCCCGGTCGAGTCGCGTCCATCGTTCCGCTGTGACTTCCCTCTCCAGCGAAGTGCAGATCTCTTGCTCTGGCTTTGGACCGAGTTCGATGGCGACCAGTTCCTCAGCGCGTGAACGGAGGCCCTGGCTGATGTAGTCGCGGGAGATCACGAGGTCCGCCCCTTCCTGATCTACTCCCCGAACGAGAAGATGGACGTGAGGGTTGTCGGTATTCCAATGATCGACGGCCACCCAATCGAGTCGCGTTCCAAAGTCGGTCTCCATCTGCTTGGCGAGGTCGCGGGTGAAGTCCTTCAGGTCGGTCATGTCGCCGGCGTCTTCCGGCGAGACAATGAACCTGAAATGATGCCGGTCGTCCTTGCAACGTTCTGCGAAAGCCGCGCTATCGGCGCCGTCGCCGCCGGCATCAAACATCTCGGCCCGCTCACCACTCCGGGTCACGCCGTCGCGCTTCAGGTAAGAAAGATGGGCGGTCAGTGGTGCTGAGCGGAAGGCTCGCCCTTTGTGACGAACCACGCGCGCCTTCACCACAACGCGCCGTGTCGGGCTGAACAATCTGGCGCGGCTAAAGGCGAGGCGCCCGCGGCCAAACGTCGAGCGCCCATAGGCCGCCGAACGCCTGCCGGACAGGGTCTGTCCCGAGGTGTGTCCTGCCTTCTTTGCTGCCCGCAGCACCTGGTTGATGAAGCTCTTCTGCTTCGGCGCGTGTGTACTGCGGATACGCCCGGGCCGAATACGCAGATCGCTGTCGCCCACGCTCACGGCAGGGCCTCCCAACGATCAAAAACACGCACGGTGCCGAAAACGCCTTTGATTGCATTCCTAAAAATGCAAGGCGCGGCACGCGCCCCGACCGATCGGCACGCCAGAACCCAAGCCATGCCAATGGCTTGCGGTTCGACCGGCGAGCCCCTTTTATCTCGCCGTCCTGCCGTCGTGGTCTCCCAGTCGCCGGATCCCGAAAGAGTCGCCGCAACCTCGCAGCTGACTTGCGAAGCCCCCACTGCTTCCGAGCGCTTGCGATAGCGATCGTTACCCGAAGGGCCGAGACACCCACAGGGTGGCTCGGTGAGGAGCGAAGCGACGAGTAGAGCGCGGGCCGAAGGCATCGCCCGTACGTCCTCAGCACGCGCCACTTGCTTGGTGAAGCACACCAAGCTCTGCGAACTCGCACACTTGGTCATTGTGATACTCCGGAACCCGATCGAGGGACGAACACACCGATAGACCGGGGGATCATGGGCGAAACATCGCCCGCCGGGATTGCAGTCGTGACACCGCTCGACGGCAAAAGCACCAGCAACCGATCGTGCGTTTCCGTGAGATCGGATCGCGTGACGAATAGCGTGGCAGCCGCTGATGATTGTCCACTGGACGTCCATCCCGGCGGCAGTTCGATGGCAAGCAGATTTGCAAGCCTTACGACGTATGCGCGCGTCTCGTCTGGCAGAGAGCCGCCTGCGAGATGCTCTTCATAGCGAGATGGTCCCGCGTTGTACGCGGCAAACACGCCAGGCGAGCCATACCGATCGAGCAGTTCGCGCAAGTAAGCCGTTCCGGCCAGAATGTTGTCGTGCGGGTCGTAGGGGTCGCTCCCGAGATTGTAGCGCTCGCGAAGCTTCGCCCAAGTCGCCGGCATGATCTGCATCAGACCCATTGCGCCCTTTGGCGATCTGGCGTGCACATCACCAGCACTCTCGATGCGTTGGACTGATCGGATCCAGTTCGGCGCAATCGCAAAGCGTTGCGAGGCTTCATTGATGAAGCCGGCCAATGAGTGTGCGGTCTGATCGATCGCCGGCGGCGCGGCTGATCCGCTCTCGGCCAAAGCAGCGCTGTCGAACGCGGTCAGAAGAAGCAGCAGGAGCACGACAGCACGACCGTGCGTATCCACCCGACCCAGGCACGCGGCCGGTCTCGCGCCAGCCTTGCCGACATCGATCGAGACGGAGGAATGATCCCGCAATCGATCGAACAAGGGAATGGCGAGCAGAACACGTCGAATACGCACGATCACTCCTCCCACGTCCACACCGGCATCGCGCGGCCGATCACGCTAGATGCCGGAAGAAACCCAAAATACCGGCCATCAAGAGAGTCGTCCGACTGCCAGTTCATCAGAAACAGCTCGCCGTCGCCGATGACGCGGCAGCCCTGCCATTTCGGCAGCGGCCTGCCGCGTCCGTCGCGGTCCCGCGCCTCGCCCATTGCAATGTCGTCGACCGAAATCGTGAGGCCGGTTCTGCAAACACTCTGCCCCGGAAGGGCGAGCACGCGCTTCAGCATGGGCACGCCGATGGGCAAATAGCCGTTAAGGTCGAGGAAGGTCGCGAGCGGCTCCGGCGGCTGCACGGCGACCAATTCGGTGACTTGGAATTGGTCCGCCGGTCGGAGACGGTAGAGACCGATCGGCACGCTCGCGGATGCGTTCCAGATGTAAAGCGGAAGCGGCTCCAGGACGATCGTCGCGATGAGCGCAGCAACAGTTCCAAACATCGCGATGAGTATCTTCAGGGAGCCATTCATCGCATCACCCTCTGCCGATGAAGCCAGGCCTGATGGCGCGCTTTCGTATACGGGCGCGGGCTTTCGTTGACGGACAAGCGGTTATGGACGTGATGCCAATGATCAGGCGCTACATCAGCTGGATCGATGCCGAGCGCCTCAACGGCATCGATCATCTGCAGCACCCGCTCGACCTTCGGCCAGCCGGACAGACGCAGCAAAATCTCTCCGCCGGGTGTCACATAAGGAACAGTCGAGCAGCGCTGTCCCGGCACGACCGCGCGCAAGATGTCGATCCGCGAAATGATCGTGCCAAAGTCGTTGGAGGTCCAACGGACGAAGGCAAAGATGCTGCCCGGTGCAAATGACAGGACGCGCCGATGGGGATCCAGCTTCCGTTCCTTGACAACACGACCGAACCGAACGCGGTTTTCGATGCGCTTATCGAGCCACAACACTTCCACTTCCGTGAGAATGCTCATGCCACCGTTCCTTGACGCCGAAGCGAGGAGCCGTGAGGTTTGGGGCGGTGAAGTACCGGCTTCCGCGTCATTTGGCGCGGCCCTGCAGATTGTGAACTGACTGCGATCTCGGCGCGTAAATTCAGCTTGCCCAAAGCAAATGCATTGCCGCCAATAACGTGGCGCGCTAGATTTGAAGCTGAGGTCGATAGTGATGGGACGGTAGCGCTAGCTTCTGTTGAGGTTGCCCGATGGACCACCGAACCAAACACGCCACTTGGAAGATCACGCATACTTCGGACGAACTTGGGTTCGTCGAGGAAGTCGTTCCCGTTGCGCAGCTGGACGCTCGTCTCTCGGAGCTGCGCAGGACGTTGACGACCCGCCGTGTCATGGCGGCACCGGTATCTGCAGACATCCAATAGCAGCGTCACTTGGTACGTGGAGCGAGGGAAGCGATACATTGCTTCACCGGTTCGTGGATCCAGGTCACGAATCCTCGCGAACCGACAACCGCGGCTTTCGGCCCGCTCCGTTAGAAGAAATCCGAAGGATTTCTGGTTAGTAAAGTTAGAGCGACTGGAAAGCGCGGAGAAACAAGCTCTTAAGCCCGATTCCGGTCCCCGATAGCACGAGGATCGGGTCCCCGATAGCACGAGGGTTGCGGTCCCCGATAGCACGAGCTGATTCACAGATTGTCCTCCGAATTTGGAATGAGACCGCGCCGGCGCAGGCGTGCTGTTAGGGGATCAACAGTCCTTGGCGTGAAGTTCAGCCGCTCGATGCCGTTCGGATCGCGCGTGAGCACGAGCTGATAGCCAGGCAATGCCTGGCGCTGAACGATCTGACGTACGTCGTAAGCAAAGTGCTTGAGCGGCGAGAGGATCCCGGACTTGGCATGGAGGTGCACAAGGTCGAAACTCCAACCGCCGTGCTGGCGCCCACCATGCTTGCGCACGAGACGATAGAGCCACCGCTCAAGTCCGCCCGTCAGCTCGAAATAGGCGCGGTCGATCGTCAGCACGAGCGCGTCGTCGATGACGCCGGCATAGAACCAATCGGGCAGAATCAATTCGATTCCGAATGGGCGACCATTTGCATCAGCCGTCTCCTTCCACTCGTTGATCCAGGAGAAGCGGTGCCGTCGCCGTTCTGTCGCTTGGCGGATCGACGTCAGCACGGTCGTCGACTGAAGTCTGTCAAGACCAGCCTTCAACCGGTCATAGTCACGTGCGCTGGTGCCACGGCCCACGAACGTCAAAATCTCGTAAGGCGTTGCAGCCATCAGGCGCGACGTCTTCAAGCCGGCGTCACGGGCTTCGACGATCTGAGACGCGGCCCAGATCAGAACGTCTGCATCCCAGATGGTCGCCATGCCGTGTTCCGGCACAGGCTCGACACGAATTACGATCGCGCCCGCACGGAAATCGATCGGCACAATGCGCTTGGTCTTTGCCAGGGAAAAGAACGGATAAGCCATCAGATCCTGCGCGTCGCGGGGCGCGAGATCGCCGGGTAGCGCCCGAAAGAGCTCAAGCTGCTCGCGCTCGGAATGGTGTTTGCGCTGCATGGTCACTGCTCTCACACGGCAATCAGCGACGTTCCTGGCCCGCATACGGGCGCAGCGCGGGATGCTTCTTCGCCGGCAGCACCGTTCCGTTGCCGGGATCGGACGTCGATGTCTTGGCGCCCCGGTCGGCCCACGCTTTCAGGTCATCGACGGCGTAGACAACACGTCCGCCGATCTTCCGATACGTGGGCCCAGTACCGTACGTGCGGTGCTTTTCGAGTGTGCGGCCTGACAGGCCAAGATAGCGCGCGGCCTCAGGTGTGCGCAGGAAGCGCGGGGGAAGACCGGCCATCGGATCGGGCATTTGAGGACTCCAGGAGGACAGCGCACTACGCCTGGCTAGGCCGGCGTGCGTGCGGTCATCATGGAGGAGCAGGTTCTCGGAGGGGGATGCCGAATATGGAGGGAGCGATTTTCGGCACCCCTTGGGGACTGCGCTACTCGTCCTTGCGTCCGTGCTGCAGGAGTTTGCGGTAACCACCGCGCATCAATGCGAGGCCGCCTTGCACCAAGCGGATTGTTCGATTGCGCAGATCATGCGTCTTCCAGGCGCGATCGGGGATGCGCTCTCTGCCGAACATTGCCTCGGCGATCGTGCGATAGCTACCGCCGGCGCTATGCGCATCGAGCGCGCGGATCGCGGCGCTCAGGCGCTCGCGCTTCTGTTTGGATAGCGTGTGAAATGCAGGACCTGGCGCGCGTCCATTCATCGCGCGCCACAGCCGGCGGGCTGCATATGCACGTGCGCCGAAATCATCATCAAACGGCAGTTCGGCTGCGTATGACGCGCCAAGCACCGGCGGCTCTTTGGACCAGACGCGGTGATCTGCCGCACCGATGCGCAGCACGGCGTGCCAGCCGTCGACAGCGCGGCGCACCTCACCTGCTGTAAGGTCGAGCAGTGGCTGATACGACGCCCCGCCGTCGTCGGCCACTGCGACCTTGACCGGAACGACCGCCGCTAGAACTTCCGGCGCCCAATAGATCGTCTGCTCGTCGAAGGACCTCTGCGGGTCATGGGCGAAAGCAGATACCCCATTTCCTCCTGAATTCATCAGTCACTTCGCCGTTCGGACTGTCGGCAATCATCGCCTCGTACTCACGCCGATAGTCGGCGTTGCGGCGGAGACATTCCCAGGCGATGTCGGTGACTTCCGCGTCTTGTAGGCTCTTGTAGGATTCCGGCGACCGCCAGTCGAACTCAGGCATTGCTTCCGTCCCATTGCACCCTGCTAACAACGATTGCGCCGCAATAGGTATGAACGAAGCGGTTGTAGGAAGCCCCTAGTTTGGCACCACGTGGTGCACCGGAATGACCACCCGTTAGCAAAAGAAAATAGTTCTGCCTGCAAGTCAGCAGCCGGCCATTCTCTTCTACTTGGAGCCCGTGCCACGTAATAGGCGACCCTGCTCGGTTACCCATTTGGCACGCGCAAGGTGGCTCTGATATGCGCTCCGCGCACGCTCCGGCTCTCGCTCGGGGTCCATATGCAAGACCAATCGAGCAACTTCGCGCCAGTCCGCTCCCTCACCTTCGGCTTGCAGAACGCGAACGTACGTGACGACATGCTGTTCGTCATAGGCCGTGAGCGTCGGCTCGTTCGGCGCACTGTCCGCTACGTCTGGATCTAGGGATGGCTTCTGCATCATACCCGCTTTTAGAACGCCTATAAGCTACGCCATGGTTTGGTCGCAATCCAGACCTCCGTTGCCCGTTGGAATCCTGGATATTCGTTCGGTAGATCGGCGGCCGAGTTCGGTCGCGCACGCAGCGTCGCCACAGCGGATAGCATGTTCGGACACGAATAGGAACGATCGTTCCTAGAACGATCGTTCCGGCTCAGTTCCCATATCGCCATGGATCTCAAAGAGATCATGGCTGTGAACCTGCGTCGGAAACGCCACGATCTACAAATGACGCAGGAGGAGCTGGCCGAGCGCGCGGGCTTAAGCGCCCGATACGTCGGCGCCATCGAGCGCGGCGATGTATCAGCAAGCGTCACTGTGCTCGGACAAATTGCTGAAGCCTTAGGGGTCGAACCGGGGGACCTGCTCAAAAAGGCTGCGCGGCTTAGCAAATAGTAAGCCGCCCCGGGCCAGCCGCGAAGCGCCCCGCCCGGCGGACCGGACGGGGCTTGGTGGGGCGCTCTTACTCGCCGGTCTTGCGCGGCCGCGACCACAGGAGGGTGTAGCCTTCACCACCCTCGTCATCGAACAGGTTCGCGTAGATCGGAGCGTTGAAGGAAGGATCGTCGAGCTTGAGCGAGAGGTAGTCGCGGCCCTCTTCAGAACGCTTCGACCAGGCTGCCCCGATCTCGGCTCGGCCCACGTAGATGCGGTGGCTCGGAGCGTTGTCGTTGGAGCGGTTGGTCTCGGTGACGATACGGACGCCCTTGGCTTGCAGGCTCAGGGTGACGATCTCGCCCTGGAAATCGTTGCCGACCTTCTTGAAAGAACCGATGTTAGCCATGTCACTTCTCCTGTTGTGTTTCGAGCCCGCGACCACCGCGGCCTCGATGGCGATCTAGGGCCGACGACGATCGGCGACGCACCCGCTCGGGCCGGAGCGCAGCGGAGGACGCCGTTGTGGCGACTTTCTTGTCTCGCGAGGAATGGGCGAAGCCCAGGGGAAGAAAGTCGCATCAACGGCGTTGCGGCTCAGGCGATCGAGGCGAAGCCGGTCTTCGGCCAGATCAAGCCATCAACGAGGCCACGTGCGTCCGCGTGCTGAACCACAATCTCTGGAGAAGCGTGGCTATCTCGGTTTCGACGAACAAGAGGTCGAAACGATTCAGCGCGGAAAGAGAAACAATCTCCTGCAAAGGGCGGCTTCGTCTCCCAAGAACCGATCGAGGTAACATCGCTCTGCCGCGGCTGCGTGGGCCAGACCGAATGCCGGCAAGCTTTATCGAGGAGTTCCGAGGAGGACTGCCTCTCCCGCGCTCAGGCTTCGATCATCCCCCGTTCAACCGCGCCGACCTGCACCTGATGAAGGCGGAAAAGATCACCCCCTCGGGCCACGCGGCCGCAAGAAACTGGTTATGACGGGTTCTCGACCACCCCGCCCGGCTCGAACGGGCCGGTCTTCGCCAAAACCATCAAGCGCGTCCATGACGTAACGCCAATGCAAACTGCGCCGAGGCAAGCGAAGACCTCACGCCAAGTCAGCGAAGGCACCCCGATCTGGGACAGGGCGAACACCACGTGATAGCCGGCGGCGGCGGCCGGAACAGCGAATGCCGTCGTGATCGCAATGCGCAAGGCCAAGGACCGGGTAATAGCGACGGCGACCTGGCCGAGGACGAGCGTCAACGCGCCGCCCGCCGTTCCGAGAAGCAGCGCGCCGATGAGGCTGGCACCGCTCTGAAACGCCGTCATCCCGAGACTCAGCGCGACGAAAAACGGCAGGGCATACACTGCGAGCGCGAAAATCGCCCAGCAGAATAGGCCGATGCCGAGTGTGTTGAGAACAAGCCCAATAGCGAGCATGGTGGTGGCTCCATGTGCATAGATGTACCAGTTGCGCCTTCCACCACCACCACGGCGCAATTCTGGATATGAGACCGAAAGGAGGCGGAGTTGCGGCGTGAGCAATTCCGCCTCGGAGGCTTGGAGTCGAGAAGACGGCGCTCACGCGCCGCCGAACCTCCAGACGGGGATGCCGAGCCGCTTCGCCTTGTCGGCAAGGTTGTCCTGGATGCCCGTGCCCGGGAAGTGCATAACGCCAATCGGCAGCAGTTCGAGCATGGCATCGTTGCGCTTGAAAGGTGCTGCCTTGGCATGTTTCGTCCAATCAGGCTTGAAGGCGATCTGAGGCACTTTGCGGATCGTCGCCCATTTGGATGCGATCAGTTCGGCACCCTTCGGGGAGCCGCCATGGAGCAGGACCATGTCGGGATGCTTGGCATGAACCTTGTCGAGACGATCCCAGATAAGGTGGTGGTCGTTGAAGTCGAGCCCGCCGGTGAGTGCGATCTTCGGCCCTGGCGGCAGCATGACCTCGGTCTCCGCGCGGCGCTTGGCCGCGATAAAATCGCGGGAGTCGATCATCGCTGCGGTCAGCGTGCGATGGTTCACCAGTGATCCCGATCGAGGGCGCCATAATGAGCCGGTCTGGGTCTCGAAGCGCTCGATGGCCTGATCACGGAAGAGCTCCAGGCAGTTGCGGCGCTCGATCAGCGAGATGCCTTCCGCCGTCACGCGCTCGAGTTCGACCGATCGAATTTCGGAGCCATCCTGGTCGCGCTGACTTTTCTGTTGCGCCTGTTCGTTGTCGTCGAGTTGGCGACCGATGCGGTCGACGGCACGATGGAACAGGTTGACAGTCGACCAGAGCAAGTCGTCAAGGTCCGGCTCGAGCCGAGTATCACTCAACGTCGCGATCAGGGCATCGAAGATGTCAGCGACGGCACCGGTAATGATCCTGCCCTCGGGAAGCGGCCGTGGATCGGGCTGGTCGTCGAAGGGGCGGTAACCGAAGAGCTGCAATTCGGTAAGAACGTGTTCGGTCGCAGATGCGGCGTGCGGCGGTTCGATGTCATTGTGGTCGGTCATGGAGGCGATCCTTTGCCCGATCGGCCGCGACCATCGCGGCCTTCGTGGCGATCACTCAGGCGGCAGGCGGAACGGGCCAGAACCCGGAGCAGAGCGGAGGGCCGAAGCGCAGCGGAGGATGGCGGAGGCCGGCTATTTTGCTTCGCGATGCAAAGCGCGCTCACCAAATGGCTAATGTGTCTTCTCATCGCCGGCGCGCGGCGGAAAATAGCCGGACGCAGCCATTGCCGGCCCGAGCCGCTTGCCGTCCGATCGCCCTCTAGAAGGCCGTGGTCGCGTCCTCTTCCGGCAGTGGCCCGCGACCGACCTGTCGACGCCCATCGAATTGCCGGGGCTATTCCGCGGTTGCCATCGACGAATGCAGGAAACGGACGACGTCCTCCGGCACGAGTTGCAGTAGCAACGCTGCTCGGAGGGCCTCGAGGCCGAAGATGTGCAGATCTTCGTTGAAGTCGCCCAGCCGGGGCGACAATACGATCGCTTCAATGCCGGCGGCTTCTGCGCGCTGGGTGAGAATAGCCTGTACGGCATCTCCGGCGGCATCTGCGTCACGGGCGATATAGAGCCGACGCAGGCCAGACGGCAGCAACATAGCTGAGAGGTGATTGGCCGAGAGAGCAGCGGTCATGGGCAAGGTCGGCAGCACATAACGCAGCGACAGCATGGTCTCGATCCCCTCGCCCGCAGCGAGCACGTCGTCCACCACGCCGAAGCGAACGGCGTTACCAAGCAGGTCGCCCTTGGCCCGTCGTGGCGTGTCGATCGGGGCCTTGCCGAGCCGCACGCGATCAAAGCCGTATGGATCTAGCCAGGTGCGATGCACGCCGGTGATCCGTCCCTCGAGGTCCGTGACAGAGCCTATCATCGCCGGCCAGGTTTCAGTCGGTAAATGCTCATCCGGTCGGTAGTAGCAACGTGGGTGGAAGCGGAGGCTGCCACCATGGTGGATGTGGCCTATTCCGCGACGCTGCAAGTACGTTTCGGCCGCCGTCCCCTCGATCGGACTGGATATCGCGAAAAGCCGACGAGCGGCTTCCTGCGATCCGGCCGGCACGACTGGACGAATAAGTTTCTGAGCTGGTTGCTGTTCAGAACGGGGTAGTTTCAGAAAACGCCTCGCCTCCTCGGCGACCTCGCGGAAATCTCGCAAGGCGAGGCTTCCGCGGATGATGTCGAGGAGATCACCATGCTCCCCGGTCGCGGCATCGGTCCACTTGCCGGCGGGGCCCTTCGGCGATTCCTGGAGCCGCACGAACAATGAGCGGCCCGGGGTGTTGTGGACGTCGCCGACTACCCAGTACCGTCCCGCCCGCTTGCCATTGGAGAGATAGTGTCGGCACACCGCCTCGGCCTCGCGCGCGAGGCGGCGTACCAGTTCGGAGACATCGCCGGACATCACGCGGCTTCCCGATCACTGATGCGCGCAACCGGATAGGTGTCGAGCACCTTCGACAGGATCTCGACACCGCTCGCGTCCGTGGGCACGAACATGCGCAGCTTCCAGGAGATGATCTCCCCAAAGAGGCCGTAAGCACGGAGGCGATCGCGTATCGTGTCGTTGAATCCCGACAGCTCGATGCGATGTGCACCCATCACCCGGACGCGGCGAAGCTGAAGTCCCTCCGTTAGATCGAGGACGGTCCGTCCTTCCATCAGTGCGGCAAAGGCAGCGACCGGCGTCAGCGAAGGCGCGTCCGTTGCAAGGACGTTTGCGACCCACGCGGCCGAAACCTTGCGTCCGATGATGCGTTCGCCCGCATCAGTCTGAATGCGGTAGACACGCGTCGATTCGTTCGGCAGCCGCTTCCAGATGGGGAGCAACAAGCCCGCGACGACGTGGATCGTGCTTTCCGTGAACTCGGGCACCTCGGCAAGCTCCGCCAGCCAGGCCGCAGCGAAGCGCTCACGGTCCGCTTCGATCCAGTGGCTCTCCGCCATCATGCTCAAGGGGACCGTGTGCTGCTCCATCGATCGGACCAGGCGGACGCGCCGTTCGATCTCGCCGTCGTCGAGCATCACGCTCGCCGCCGGGACCTGCACAACGGCTCGGCCCGAGCGCTCATTGATCAGCAGGACGGCATGGCGATCGGAGAGACGAGCAAGAGCGTCATCCAGACTCACGGGGCGATTGCGCTGACGCTGAGTGATCGTGAGCAGCCGCGTCTCGGCGCCGGTCCCCGGATGGTCATAGATCGTCCGCCGGTCGGTGACGACAAAGCTTTCGGCACGGAGCGTTTCCAGCCCGACGTCGTAGGTACCCGACGCGACCGCGCCCTCGATCCGAGCGGTCAGGAGCTGCTCGAAGGCGGTGAACAGCACATTCTGTAGGTCGATCGTGAGCGCCAATAACCTGTTCAGAAAGGTCGTGATCGGCGGCAGGTCATCCCTGAGCCCGTTGGCATCCATGAGCTTCAGGCCGGTCGCATCCTCGAACCTTTCGAGCGAGCAGCCGTCGACCTTCCCTCGCGCGAGCAAGATGTAGAGTTGGCGCAACGCATCGCGCCCGTACTGGCTTTCGAGGTTGTCCTCGGGCCGGAACAGGCCCTGCCCTCCGGTCTGGCGCTGACCGCGCGTAATGGCGCCCAACGTGTCGAGCCGGCGGGCAATAGTGCTGAGAAAGCGCTTTTCGGCCTTCACATCGGTCGCGATGGGACGAAACACCGGAGGCTGCGCCTGGTTGGTCCGATTGGTCCGGCCGAGGCCCTGGATCGCGGCATCGGCCTTCCAGCCGGGCTCGAGCAGGTAGTGGACCCGCAAACGGCGATTCCGGGCCGACAGTTCGGCATGGTAGCTCCTCCCCGTACCGCCCGCGTCGGAGAACACGAGGATGCGCTTGACGTCGTCCATGAAAGCCGAGGTCTCGGCGAGGTTGGCTGAACCGGCTCGATTTTCGACCACCAGCCGATCGCCCTTGCGAAGGATGCGGCGCGAACGACCGGTCACTTCGGCGACCAGTTCGGTGCCGAAGCGCTGGATGACCTGATCCAGTGCCCCAGGTACCGGCGGTAGTGATGCAAGCTTCTCGATGAGGCGGTCGCGTCGTGCGACGGCTTCCCGGCTCTCGACCGGCTGGCCGTCGCGATAGACAGGCCGGGAGCAGAGGTTGCCCTCCGAGTCGGTGAAGGGCTCGTAGAGCTGGACCGGAAAGGAGTGGGCGAGATAGTCGAGAACATACTCGCGCGGCGTGATGTCGACCTGGACGTCGCCCCACTCTTCAGTCGGGATCTCGGCGAGCCGGCGCTCCATCAGCGCTTCGCCCGTCGACACGATCTGGATAACAGCGGCGTGGCCAGCATCAAGGTCGCGCTCGATCGATCGGACCAGCGACGGGGTCTTCATCGAAGTCAGGAGGTGGCCGAAGAAGCGCTGCTTCGCGCTTTCGAAAGCGGAGCGTGCCGCAGACTTGGCTTGCCCGTTCAGCGTTCCGGCTGCGCCCGTGATGTTGGCGGCCCGCATCGCCGCATCGAGGTTGTTATGGATGACGCTGAACGCACCGGCATAGGCATCGTAGATGCGAACCTGCTCCGGCGTCAGTTGGTGGTCAACGAGATCGTACTCGACGCCCTCGTACGAGAGCGAGCGGGCTGCGTAGAGACCGAGCGCCTTGAGGTCGCGCGCCAGCACCTCCATGGCCGCGACCCCACCTTCCTCGATCGCTTCGACAAACTCGGCACGGGTGGCGAACGGGAAGTCAGCGCCGCCCCAAAGGCCGAGGCGTTGGGCATAAGCCAGGTTGTGGACCGTGGTGGCGCCCGTCGCCGACACATAAACCACGCGGGCATTCGGCAGCGCGTGCTGGAGCCGCAGGCCCGCACGGCCCTGCTGAGATGCAGCCTGTTCACCGCGCTCGCCCTTGCCCCCGACCGCATTCTGCATGGCGTGGCTCTCGTCGAAGACAATCACTCCGTCGAAGTCCGAACCCAACCATTCGACGATCTGCCTGACACGCGAAAGCTTTTCGCCGCGCTCGTCGGTCCGTAGCGTGGCGTAGGTGGTAAAAAGGATGCCTTCCGAGAGTCGGATCGGGGTGCCCTGCCGAAATCGAGACAGCGACGTAACAAGCAGCCGCTCCATTCCGAGCGCGGACCAGTCTCGCTGCGCATCCTCGATCAGCTTGTCGGACTTGCTGATCCAGATCGCGCGGCGGCGGCCTTTGAGCCAGTTGTCGAGCAGGATGCCGGCGACCTGCCGTCCCTTGCCCGCGCCGGTGCCATCGCCCAAGAACCAGCCGCGGCGAAAGCGGACGGCATTCGATGCGTCGTCGCGCGCGGCGGCCACAACATCAAAGGTCGTGTCGACCGTCCAAGAGCCTGCCAGGAATTTGGAATGCGCCTCGCCGGCATAGATGACGCTCTCGAGCTGAGCATCCGACAGAACTCCGTCGGCCATGACATTGGCCGGCAGGTGCGGACGATAGGATGGCTTCGGTGGCGCAACGGACGCCATCGCGGCAGACTGCACGAGCTTGGTCGGATGTGCGCATGATCCTGCAATACGGATCGACTGCATTCCGTATTCTTCATAGAGCGCATCGGTGAGCCGGACGCCTTCCCGCGGCGACCATTCGACCGTCTCGTACGCTAGTTCGATGCCTTTTGGCGCTGCGCTTATCGAAGAGAGCGATGAACGCGGTGCAATGGCGC
The DNA here is from genome assembly GCF_054056275.1 of Bradyrhizobium sp. USDA 4449. NCBI lineage: Bacteria > Pseudomonadati > Pseudomonadota > Alphaproteobacteria > Hyphomicrobiales > Nitrobacteraceae > Bradyrhizobium > Bradyrhizobium sp. USDA 4449. Next base: position 31,940 of record NZ_JBSRYD010000001.1, read on the forward strand.
CGACCGATCGCGACATCGCTGGCCGGCCGATAGCAACGATTTCCGACGGCGATGCGACGGGCAGCCGTGGAGGCACATGCTGGTTCACCCAGCCAAGCAAGGTTGCGACGTTGGCCGCTGCGCCTGGCGAGGCGGGAAAAGCTGTCGGATCGGCAGCGGGCAGCTTGTCGATCACAAGCAGCCTAGTATCCGTCTGAGTGCCGTGCTTGGCGTAAACGGTCCCGTCAATGGCGGCAGAAAACACCACGCGCCCGCGTTCCTGGAGGCGAACAAAGGCATCTCGCCATGTCGGGTTATCCGGCGCGAAGCTTTCACCAGCGATGGCGACGAGGCGTCCACCGTCGCAGAGACGCGCCAGCGCCGAAGCGATGTGGCGGAGAGCCGCATCCCCCATCCGTCGATCGACATTCGCTACCGCGGAGAACGGCGGGTTCATCAGGACGACGCTAGGTGTGACACTCGCATCGAGGTGATCATCGATTTGCGCGGCATCGAACCGCGTGACCTTAACGCCCGCGAATAGATGATCGAGGAGCCCCGCCCGGGTCTCGGCCAACTCGTTCAATAGCAAGACGCCGCCGTCAAGCTCGGCAAAGACGGCAAGCAAACCAGTCCCCGCGGAGGGCTCCAGAACGCGATCGGGCTGTGTAATGCCGGCTGCGGTGCATGCGGCCAGCCCCAGCGGGATCGGTGTCGAGAACTGCTGAAGCGCCTGACTATCTTCGGAACGTCGCGTGTGGGTCGGGAGAAGACCAGTCACTCGCGCAAGCATCGGCAGCATGGCTACGGTCGAGCCGGCCTTGGCGCGCATGGCCGGACCGAACTTGCGAAGGAACAGAACGGTTGCCGCCTCGCAGACGTCATAGGCAGTCTTCCAGTTCCAAACGCCGGCCGTGTCCGAGGCGCCGAAGGCAGACTCCATAGCGCTACGCAGAACAGCGGCATCGATGCGGCGGCCGCGTTCGAGTTCGGTCAGGACCTGTCGCGCGGCCCTGACAGCGGCGGAGGTGAGATTTGCAGCGGCACGCATGGAGAGCGGCGTGGCGGCACCGCCGGCAAGAGATTCGGTCATGGCAGGATTTCTCTCGGAGAGCAGGAACGGGTCGAACCATCAGGCGCTCTCCTCTGACCCAACGGCTCAAACCCTTCCCGGCCTGGCTCTCCCTCTGAGCCCTCGCCCATAAGAATGGGGACCAGCGCTGCGCACCGGTCCCCAAGCAAGCGCAGGACGGCCGGAGCCGTCCCGCTCTGTGATGTCACTCAGCCGCGTCGAGCTGTTGCGGATCTTCGTCGCCGACGGTCTCCTGATCCTCCTCGTCGGCGAGGAATTCGGGCAGCGGGCCCGCTTCGCCCTCCTGTCCCACTGGCGCCGCATCGGGATCGACGAGACGCAGCGGCTCCGGCAACCAGCCCGAGCCATCCAGAAGGCGCTCGGCCTCCTTCGCCATCTCGGCCTTCTTCAGATGGTCGATCAGTTGCGCCGACGACTCGCCCTTGGCTTCCCGCACCGCCTCCAGAATGCGCGGCTTGGTGACCCGGCCGAGATAGTTGTCGACGGTCGGTCGCCAGCCAGCCTGCACCATGTCGAGCCCGACCGCGCGCGCCAGCACATCAGCTTGGTCTAGACGCGTGCGAACACCCTGAGCGGAGACACGGCCCTGATGATAGCGGTTGGCCGGCTCATAGACGGCGTTGGCCGCAAATGATGCACAGTGGGCGAACAGCGATGCCTGTGCACCACCATCGAGAGCCGTCAGCGCATCCCAGAGATCGTTCTCGCTCTTCGGCAACCGCGCCTTCCAGACCTCATGCCGCGCCTCGACTGCTTTGGCCGAGACGCTTTCCCTCAGCCCCGGAGCTTGGGCGGGAAAATTCGGCGTGCGAAGGCTGACCTCAAGGCAGCTTCCCGACGACGCGAACCGATAAAAGGCCGTCAGCACGAAGTTATGCAGCACTGCCTGGAACGCAACGGCTGGATTTTCGGCCAGCGCATCGCGTAGTGCCAGCGTGCGGTGCGCCGTCAGCTCGATGATCAGCCGATCCGGCAGAGGCCTGGTCGCGTCCTCATCGTCTTCTTCAGCATCAGGAGCACTACCTGCGATCGCGATCACCGTGCGCTGGACAGGAGTGCTAGCTTCTTGCCCTTCGATCACCGACGGTTCGGCGCCCTGCGCAACATCAGGATCAGTTGCCAGTACCTCGTCCTCTGGCCGGACGTAGCCCCGATCCACGGAGAGGCGTCCTTCGGAATCGATGCTGATGAAGACACCTGCTCGGGCGATCTCCATTGGTTCGTAGAGCATCGGCCGGTCTTCGAATGCCGCCAGTGCCACCTCGATTTCGCCGAGACGCCGATCGACCTCGTCCGGCAACTCGTCGGCATCCTGGTAATCCGATTCAAGCTTGGCCTGCTCGGCGTTCAGGGCGTCGATGGTGGCCTGCTCCTCAGGCGAGAGATCGACAGGTTTGCCTTCGATTTCTCGTAGGCCTTGAGTGTGACCGTAGGAGAACTCTACGGCGACCGAGATCCACTTCCAGCCTTCGGCCGCCATCGTCTCAGCTTCGGCTTTGAGCTTTTCGGTCACGAGCCGGTCGAGCAACACGATGTCCTGGAGCCAGCCGCCGTCGTCGTGCTCGAACAGATCCCGCAGAACGCCGCCACCCGCGTGCTGATAAGCATCGAGGCCCACGAATTGGGCTCGGCGATCGGATCCGCGTACGGTGTTCTCGGTGAGCAGCCGGCGGATCTGGTAAGGCTCGTCATAACCGGAACGGCTAACGTTCTCCCAGACTTGCTCCTGGCGGGCGTGATCGGCAGTGACTGAGAACGCCATGAGCTGCTCGAGCGTCATGCCGTCTTCAGCATAGACCTCATGCAGCCTTGGCGATACCGACGCCAGCCGCAGCCGCTGCTTCACGATCGCCGGATTCACGAAGTGCCGGGCGGCGATGTCTTCCTCGCTCATGCCGAGATCGCGGAGCGTCTGGAAGGCCCGAAACTGATCGAGCGGATGCAGACCGACCCGCTCATCGTTCTCTGCCACCGAATCGTCCGCAGCAATGCCCCCTTCACGAACAACGCACGGCACCGCCTGCGTCTTTGACATGCGCTTCTGTTTCACCAGGAGTTCGAGAGCGCGATAGCGCCTGCCGCCCGCTGGCACCTCGAACATGCCGGTCTCGTTGCCATCTGCATCAACGACGGCCCGGACGCTCAGACTTTGCAGAAGCGTACGCTGCGCGATGCTCTCGGCCAGCTGCTCGATCGAGACACCGGCCTTGACGCGGCGAACGTTCGACTGGCTGAGAACGAGCTTGTTGAAGGGAATGTCCCGGGAAGGCGACAGCGTGATCTTTTGTACGGCTTTCGTCATTTTGGCTCTCCACGACGGGCGGCCGTGAGACTCTCTCTCGGCTTCCAACCCGTCGCAAACAGCCTCCCCTCCTCTCACTCTCGCGCGGCCACGAGGCCAAGCATCACGCCGCCTCGTGATCGGCGACAACCGAATCCAGCGACGCGGGCTCAATTGACCCGGGAACGAAGCCGAGCAAATAGTCCGCGGCCTTGCTCGCTTGCGAGGCGGCTCGCACAATGGCCCGATTATCTTCCCGCAGGACTTCAAGCCATGACCCGATATAGTCGGCATGGCGCACGGTCGGGACGATCCCGAGCGATGCGCAGCTGAACGCGGAACTCAACTCGGCGACCAGTTCTTCGAAGGCATATTTCTTCGTACCGTAGGATCCGCTCTGGTCGCGATTGAGGCGGGAGGGATGCCCGGTCGCATGACCGAGTTCATGCAGCGCTGTGCGGTGCCAGTTGATGGGTTCAAAATAGGCCTGCGGCGGCGGGACCTGAACGAAGTCTTCGGCTGTTGCATAGAATGCGCGATCCCCACCGATCCGAAATGGAATTCCGCTGGCCTCGATCAGGGCGTCGACGGTGGGTTCGATGAGGCCAGCCGGCGGTGGCGGCGCAGCGGTGGCAATACCATCGGGCAGATCTTCGCACTGATCGATGTTGAAAACGGTAAATCGTTTGAGGAATGGAATTGCCTGCGCGTCTTCGCCGGTCTCAGCTGCGCGTCGCTTTTCGTCATTCGGCACGAAACGATCCGCGTAGACGACTGTGGTGCCGCGCTCTCCCTTGCGAACATGGCCACCGAGCGAGAGGGCCTGACGGAAGGTGAGCCAACTTTGACCTGTAAATCCGCGTTCGATCACGGCTCCCCAGAGGATGAGGATGTTCACCCCACTGTATTGCCGGTTGGTCGACGCGTTTTTCGGCATCGCGAGCGGCGCTTTCGCCGCGGCCGTACCCCAGGGCTGAACCCAGGGAACGCGTCCGGCCTCAAGCTCGGCGATGATCTTGTCGGTGATTTCGCTATAGAGGTTCGCGCGGTCCTGGCCGGCGCGCGCACGAGCAGTAGGGTTTGACATCGCGGGTCTCCGCGACGGGCACCGCGAGCCTCTCTCGCAGCTTGTAACCCGTCACGGAAAAACCCAGCCTGCACTCTTACTCTCAGCCTCTTCGCAATCTGCCTCAGGGCCGCAGGCCCTGATCAGGCGTGCGCCAGGGCGCATCGCCTTCGAGAAATGGCACCCGGAGAGCGTGAGCATAGCGACCCGAAGGGGCACGCGGGTCCGAGTGCAGCGACGAGACCGGTTCAATAGCGGCACCCGGGAACGGGGCAGTGATAGCGATCGCCGCAGGCGAGCCCCTTTTCCGAGTGCCCCCGGCGAGGAGCACCAAAGCTCTGGCGCGAGGGATCGAAGCCGCAAGGCCGAGACGCTGCGCGGCTCGGTTCATATGTGGACGGCCCCCGACTTGCAAGAAATGGCTCTGGCAGCATGCTCGGATCGCTTGCGCTCATATGTCCGGCCTGTTTTCGGGTCTTGCGACCACCGGCCAAGATGGGCTTCGCGGACAGTGAGATCCAAACACGAGAGCGGCATTTTCTGCCGGTAAACCGAGCGGAGCATTTCACTGACCGGCTTGCGCCGAACGTACCACCTCTTCCTGTCCTGCAAGTTCCGCCCCCAGCGTCAAACCTGCCGGTCTGGCGCCAAGCTCTGCATTTCGTTCAAGTCTATGTCGGCATCGGCATGACGCTGCTTGCAGGCCGGTACCGCTCGCCGCTGACCATCAGTTTCCAGGCGATCCGCGCCAGCTTGTTTGCCAACGCTATGGCCACCAGTTTCGGCGGTTTGCGCGCGATGATGTCTTTCAGCCAAGGCCAGGAGCGAGTTTCCCGGCGACGCATATCTGCGATCACAGCCGTCGCCCCAGCCACCAAAACGGTTCGCAACATGCCGTCGCCGGCGCGGGTAATGACGCCAAGCCTGTTCTTTCCAGCCGTCGAATGATTCTTTGGGGTCAGGCCGAGCCAGGCGGCAAAGTTTCTCGCCGACTTGAACCCTCGAGCATCCACGACTTTGATTGACAGCAGCGTCGCACCGATCGGACCGACGCCCGGGATAGCCGCCAGCCGTCGGCTCATCTCGTTGCTCCGGTGGAGTTGCATGAGCTTCTTATCGAGCTTGGCGATCTGGTCGTCGACGCGCGCCAGCTCAACTGCCAAGGCGTCCAACAACTCTTTAGCCAGGTCGGGGACTGTTGCATCGGCCTGAATGTCGATCAGCAATTGTTGAAGACGCGAAAGCCCCTTGGGCGCGGTAAAGCCGAATTCCGCGGCGTAGCCGCGGATCGAATTGGCAAGTTGGGTACGCCTGCCTATGAACTGGTTGCGCACACGCGCGAGCATCTGTGCACCCTGCTGCTCAGGGCTCTTGATAGGCACAAAGTTCTTGCGCAGTTTCGGCCGACTTGCCGCTTCGCAAATTGCCTCGGCATCCGCAGCGTCGGATTTCCCGCGCGGCACGTACGGTTTGACATATTGAGGCGGAATCATCGCCACGTCGTGCCCGCGCGATTGCAGCTCCCGCGCCCAATAGTGCGACGCCCCGCAAGCCTCCATCGCGACAAATGTGGGCGGCAAACGACTAAAGAACTCCAAAACCTGCCCCCGTCTCAACTTACGCCGCAGAACCGGCTGCTCGGTCTCGTCAACGCCATGCAGCTGAAACACACTCTTCGACGTATCCAGACCGATGCGAACAATCGTTTCCACGGGCGGCTCCTTCGTTTGAGGTCAGCGACGACCTCTTTTTGCCACGCACTGTGGCGGAAGGGGGCCGTCCACCCCAACACGAGAGCCCGGTGCGGCTCTGGCCGCACGCGCACAGCAGTGAAAGACCTGAGCGAAGGAATGCAGGCAATCCTGCGAGAACCGCCTGACATTTCCGCAGTGGCCTCAGAACGCGGGAAAACCTCGTCCTCTGCTGACAGGGAATCCCAGCCTTGTGCTAGCAGCCGGAACAAACGGCGGGTCACAGGATTCGTCGTATTCGGAGTCTATTGCAATGCTGATGATCAGTGAACGAAGGCCGACAACACGGACGCTGCGGGGATGGGCGATCCACGTTCTCCAGGAAGTAGGCGCCATCCGCGAGTGCGAGGAGCACGGTTGGATGCAGGATCGCGCCGATCCGCATGCGCGAGAGCGGGCCTTCGATATCGCTCGTCGAGACCCGCCAGCAGACGTATCCCCTCAGGCGGCGGAAGCCGCGGTTCGCGACGTGCTCGACTCGATTGGCGATACCTGTCCAGAATGCTCCGCTGACGAGGAGGACCGGCGCTAAGCATTGAGGCTAACCCGTTTCCGACCTTGGGGGCCTAAGCCGACTTTCGCTGCGACCTTGCGGCGGGCTTTTTCGCCGCCCCCTCCTTCGCCGCCTTTTTGCCGGTGATCGGCATCAGCATTTCCTTCTGCCCAACCGCCGCCTTGCGCGGCTTCTTGGCCGTCTTCTTCGGCGCCTCTGTCGGGCCCGTCGCGTCTCGTCCGAGGCTCTTGCGCAGCGCGTCCATCAGGTCGACGACGTTCTCACCTCGAGGACGCGCATTCGCGGTGATGGGTTTGCCCGCGCGCTTCTGATTGATGAGATCGATGAGGGCGGTTTCGTACTGATCTTCGAATTTATCCGGCTCGAAATGGCCCGCCTTCTGATTGACGATGTGTTTGGCGAGATCGAGCATGTCCTTGGTCACTTTGACATCCTGGATCTCATCGAAATACTCGTCCGCGGAACGCACTTCGTAAGGATAGCGCAGCAGCGTCCCCATCAGCCCCTTGTCCAGAGGCTCAAGCGCAATGATGTGCTCGCGGTTCGTCAGCACGACGCGTCCGATGGCGACCTTGTTCATCTCGCGGATGGTTTCGCGGATGACTGCGAAGGCATCGTGCCCAACCTTGCCATCCGGGCACAGATAGTAGGGGCGGATCAGATACCGTGGGTCGATCTCGCTCCGGTCTACGAACTCGTCGATTTCGATCGTTCGCGTTGATTCCAGCGCGACGTTCTCAAGCTCTTCCTTCGTCACCTCGATGAAGGTGTCCGTGTCGACCTTGTAGCCTTTGACGATGTCCTCGTTGTCGACCTCCTCGCCGGTGTCGGCATCCACCTTGGCGTACTTGATCCGATGGCCGGTCTTTCGGTTCAGCTGGTTGAACGAGACTTTTTCGGATTCCGAGGTGGCCGGATAGAGCGCGACCGGACAGGTGACGAGGGAAAGACGCAGGAAGCCTTTCCAGTTAGCGCGGGGGGCCATGCCGGGGGAACTCCGATACTGATACCGGATTCAAGACGATCCACCAGCCTTGGTTCCGACATCACATCCTTCCCGCCAGGATGATTTTTTCTCAGTGGCTGGCCGGAGCGGACTCGACATTTGTTCTTGTTATGTTCTAATTCGGGCATGACCGATCGACCCGCGAGCTGGCGCATGCCGACCCCGAAGCAGATGGAAAAGCTGGCCGCCGAGGCCGCCCGCAGGCGGGCACCTTTCGCTGCGGCTCCGGATGCACCGCTTCCGGCCGAATACTGGGACTCGGTGCTCAAAGATCCTCGCGCCGGCACGACCGCAACCGAGATCCGGCAACGACGTCTTTCCGACATTCAGCGCCACGTCCTCCGCGTGACCTGCCGCCGCTGCGAGCGAATAGTCGAAATCCAGACGGCCGATGCAGTCCGATTGTATGGCCGCAACGCCGCCTGGAAGGACGTCGCGCAGCGGCTGCTCGACAACACCTGCCAGCAGCGCACCGGCAGGCATGAAGAAGACGGGTGCTGGCCGGCGTTCGAGACGCCGTAGTCGCTCAGGATTTGCCGATCCGATCTCTTTGCGCCTGGATGTCCGGCCCCGAAGTATCACCCTACGCCCCTGTCGGGCGGCGATCGCAAGGGTCTGGCAAAAGAGCTCGGCAAGGCACGCGCGATGGCCAACATCCTGGCTACCCAATCGGCGGAGATGCGGGCCAAAGGCGAGGCGATGATCCAGCAAGCCGACAGCTGCGGATCTCTACGCGGTCACGATTGCATTGCGTTCTATCTCGCGATGCCTACGAAATTACCTTTGCGATTTCCCCGGATTGCGACCAATTTCGACAATAGAACTATGGACGTCTCGCGCCCAGGAGTTGTAGCCTTCAGCATTATTTGAAAAAATTGACATCGGGGGGTCATATGACTGACAGGTCAAAAGTCGTGCTATCGCTTGGCGCTGCGCTCGCATCGCTCACCGGAATGACCGTTCAAGACGCTGCGGCAAAGGTAGCCGTCGCCGAAGATACGGCGGGCGTAACGGCCGAAGAGAACCTCACCAACCTCACGCCAAACGCCCACTATCAAGTGGGCGCAGATCTCCTTGGTTTCGTTATGACGAAGCAGGAGGACGGCACCGTTGTCGCCCAGCATGCCTCTCACGCATCGCATGCTTCTCACGCGTCTCATGCCTCCAGCCGCTAGACCGTCCGCGACGCCTCAGATCGAGGTGACTGTTGATTTCGATTCGAGCATCCAAAGCCTCGAGGCTTTGGATGCGGCAGCTTATCGTCTGATCGGAACAGCAACCTGCCAGATGGATCGCGCCGGCGACCGCTATCTTTGCCGCCTGATTTCTTCCGCCAGTCCCCGAAAGGGAGCCGTGCTCGGCCCGGACGAATTGAGGGAACGGTTCCTCAATTTGGTCGCGGACGAAAACTTGCGGATACGTCTTGCTGGCAAAACCGAGGGCGTTCGAAACGTCATCCTTGCACTCGCCTTCGGTGCCCTCGCCTCTCACCCAAAAGATGCCGGATAGACTTCCCGGAGTGCCATGGCACGGTTTTTACCCCCTGAGACCTTCGGCGCGGCGACCGAGGATATCGCGCTGCTACCGTTCAACTTTGAGCGCACCGGCGGCAATAAGTATCTCGTCGCCAACCTGGTCGGCGATTTCGTTCGTCTAACCGAAGATGAATTGCACAGGTTGGTCGACCTTCAGGTCCGGCCCGGCGACGGCCTTTACGAAAAGGCCTATTCCGCCCATCTGCTCGCGGGAACAAACCAGAAAGCACAACGGCAGCTTTTGGCGGCTCGGCTGAGAAGCCGGATGTCGTTTCTGCAGCACACGACCCCACTCCATATTTTCGTGGTGACGCTGCGGTGCGAGCACTCCTGTCCCTATTGCCAGGTCTCGCGTCAGAGCACCGACCGCTCACGCTTCGATATGAGCGAGCAAACGGCGATGCGCGCGCTCGATATTGCGTTCGCGAGCCCATCGGCCCGGATCAAGATCGAGTTTCAGGGTGGAGAGCCGCTGCTTAATTTCCCACTCATCAAGACGATTGTCGCGGCTGCAAAGAAACGATCCGGAAAGAAGCTCGATTTCGTCATCGCCTCAAACCTGGCCTTGCTGCATAACAGCGTTCTCGCCTTTTGCAAAGAGAACGACGTCCAGCTCTCAACGTCCCTCGACGGTCCGGCCGACCTGCACAACAAGAACCGCCCTCGCCCGGGATCGAACAGTCATGAGCTGGCTGTGGCCGGTATTCGGCGCGCGAGAGAGTATCTGGGCCCCGACAAGATTGGCGCGTTGATGACGACGACCGAGGCTAGCCTCGATCGGGTCGACGCGATCATTGAGGAATATCTCCGATTGGGACTGGATGGCATCTTTCTGCGCCCGCTTTCCCCGTTTGGCTTTGCGGTCAAGACAAAGCAGTTTGCAAAGTACGACACCCGGAGGTGGTTGGCTTTTTACGAGCGCGGTTTGCGCCGGGTCCTGCAGATCAACCGCGAGGGCACACCGTTCCGTGAGTTTTACGCGGCGCTACTCCTGACGCGAATGCTTTCGGATCGTCCAATCGGTTACGTTGATCTGCGCAGCCCGGCCGGCGCTGGCCTTGGCGCGCTGGTCTATAACTATGATGGTAGCGTGTTCGCATCGGACGAAGGCCGGATGCTGGCCGAGACCGGGGACGATGCGTTCCGGCTGGGGCACGTCGAACGGGACAGCTACAGTTCTCTCATTTTTTCGGACAAGCTGATTGGAGCGATCTCAAAGTCACTGACTCAGTGCGCGCCCGAATGCTCGAGCTGTGTCTATGAAAGTCACTGCGGGGCAGACCCCGTCTACCATCACGCAACGCAAGGTGATGCGCTCGGAATTAAGCCTCTGTCAGCATTCTGCGCCCGCCAGAAAGGCATCATGGGACTGCTGCTGGATATTCTGGAGAATGCGCCGGAAGATGCGGCCATTTTGCGACGGTGGGCCGCGACATGACGCTTCCGCTTTATGGCACAGCCTTGCAAAGCGAAGGGTTCTCCTCGGATAGAAGCCGATCGGCGCTGAGGCTTCGAGCGGTTGACACTTCCGCCGATCGGCATGAGGCAGATTTTGCGCTCGTCCGAACGTCGGACGAAGTGCAGCAAGCCATCGAAACCGGCTGGCCGTCAATCATCGCAATCTGCGACCAACCCGTCGACTTGCCCGACACGTTCAACGGGCGAGCGATCGCTGTCTCCGAGAAATACGACTATCTCGCGGATGGCGACGTTCTGGGCTTCGATCATGTATCGCGCAGATTCCGTACGCTCTATCGTCGGAATTCCGCGCACAACTCGCTCCTCGTGACAGAACGGTGCAACAATTACTGCCTGATGTGCTCGCAGCCGCCGAAAGACGTCGACGACCGGTGGATTCTCGGCGAAATCCGAGAGAGCCTGCCACTCATAGACCCGGCAACCGCCGCCCTGACATTCACCGGCGGCGAGACTTTGTCGGACTGGAAAGAGTTCTGCAGCCTTCTTGAGGCCTGCCGAGATCGTCTTCCCACGACCGCGATCCAGGTGCTGACCAACGGCCGGGCGTTTGCCGACTCCCGGATTGTGGATGCATGGAAAGCAATCGATCATCCCCGTTTGATGGCGGCGATCCCGGTTTATGCTGCGGTCGACCACATTCACGATCATGTGGTGCAGGCGAAAGGAGCCTTCGATGAGACCATCTTGGGCATTCTCAAACTAAAGGACCGCGGTCAGCGCGTCGAGATCCGCATCGTTCTGCATGCCTTGACCGCGCCAATCATCGAGGACACGGCGCGCTGGATCGCGCGCAATCTGCCGTTCGTCGATCATGTCGCTCTGATGGGTCTTGAGAACACGGGTTTTGCCATCGCCAACGATCGCATGCTTTGGATGGATCCGGTGGACTATAGCGCCGGGCTCGCCCGAGCCGTCGATCATCTGAGTGCCGCGGGCGTCAATGTATCGATCTACAATCTTCCGAAATGTGTGCTGCCAAAATCCATCTGGCCCCACGCGCTGCAGTCCATCTCGGACTGGAAGAACGGCTTTGCCGATGAATGCCATCGATGCAGCGAAAAAGACACGTGCAGCGGCTTCTTTACGACCGGACGACCGCGGTTCAGCCGTGGCGTGCGCGCGATCCCGTCGCAACAGGAATTAGCTCACATAGCCGGCTAACAAGAAAGAACAGGGGAATGAGCATGAAAATCGCCAAGGGTCTCCTCATCGCCGCTGCGGCAATGGTCAGCCTCATCGCATCTCCGGCCCTTGCAAAAACGGCAAAGGAATGCACCGCCGAGTGGCGCGCGGACAAGGCCGGCATGCAGGCCCGGGGCGTGACCGAAAAGGCCTATGTCGAGCAATGCAAGGTTGGTGCAGCTTCCCCGGCAGCCGCTGCGCCGGCCTCCTCTGCGCCAGCGGCGCGGCCGGCCGCGCCGGCACCAATGGAGCCAAGGCAAGCAACAGCCACAGGTTCCAAAACCGCGAAGGAGTGCACAGCCGAGTGGCGTGCTGACAAAGCCGGCATGCAGGCACGCGGCGTAACCGAGAGAGCCTACGTCGAGCAGTGCAAGGCGGGCACGCAAGCAGCGCCTGCCGCTCCATCGCCCAAGCCGGCGGTCGCGGCACCGCCGCCCGCCGCCGCGCCCTCAGCGGTCCCGTCGTTGGCACCGGCATCTTCACCAGCCAGCTCATCCTCGCAGAAGACCGCGAAGGAATGCACCGCCGAATGGCGCGCTGACAAAGCGGGTGTGCAGGCGCGTGGCGTCACCGAGAAGGCATATGTTGAGCAATGCAAGGCCGGTGGTGCCATGCCAACGGCAACCGCACCCGAGCCTAAGCCGGCTCCCGCCGCGCCGCCGTCGAGCCGGACTGCACCTAGCCCGGCCCAGGCAGCGCCTGCACCTGCACCTGCATCTGCGCCGCAGAGGCCAGCCCCCACAACAACGGCGGCCCCGGCACCGGCTCAGCAACCGTCTGCACCGAAGGACAATGCAACGCTGGAAGCGGGTCAGTTCGCGGATGAGGGTTCAGCAAAAGCCCGCTGCCCGTCCGACACGGTGGTGTGGGTCAATATTCCCTCGAAGGTCTATCACTTCACCGGCACCCGAAGCTACGGCACGACAAAGCACGGCGCCTATATGTGCGAGAAGGATGCAATTGCGGCTGAAGACCGTGCGTCGAAAACCGAAAAGCACCCCTGACGCGAACCGCTCGGCTCCGTCGTAAGGAGAAGGCTGCATGTTTCGATTTGCCACGCTCATCACCGCTTTGATCGCCGGCACGAGCTGGGCGGCTGCCGAAACCATCGACGTCAAATATTACGGCCGGCTCGATCTGGCGCCCTTCAGCTGCACCGATATCACGCGGAGCAGCTTCATCAACCGCGCGTGCTACGACAAGTCTGAACAGTTCATGGTCGTGCAGCTAAGATCAGTCTACTACCCTTACTGTGAAATGCCCGTCGCGACGTTCGATGCCTTTCTGGCGGCGCCGTCAATGGGGCAATACTACAACGCCAACATCAAGGGATCGGGCTCGGATGGTCCTTACGACTGTCGCACGCATCGGGTCCCCAAATACTAGGTTGTTTGCAGAAGCGGCTAAGTCCTTCGATACGCAATAAGAGGCACGGCTTATGGCTGCTATCGCAATCGTGGCCCTCATTGCAGCCTTCTTGCCGTTCATCGCCTCCTTGTCGGGGCGCGGCGGCATATGGAAATTTCTTTCGTTTCTTTTTTGCTGCTTTTCGATCGGCGGCGCCGCATCGGTGGTCGGTATTGGCGGTGGGGTTTTGGCGTGGATCATTGCGTGGGTGTTTACGGCACTTGCGACAAGTGCGCGCCGAAGCGAAGACCGGTTCGCGCGGCTCGAGCGTCGCATGCTCGCCAAACAGGCGGCGGAAGTTCTGGCCTCACCGGTTGAGAGGTTGATTGTTGAGCAGGAGGCGAAGCAGCGCTTCATAACACCGATACAGGTGTTGGCTCTTGTTCTTGTATTTGGCGTAGCTGCCGCTCTCCTCGTCTTTAGCCTCAATTCCGATCAACAACCAACTTCCGCCCGTCAAGACGCTGCGACAGAGGGCTCGAGCGGCTTCACCGATGTCTCCGTCAAGTCCGAATCCACGGCACCCAACGCAAATGCACCAAAGAAAGCAAGCAAGCCGCTTGAAGCCGTCATCGTGGCACGAGCTGATGGCACTACGTCCCCGTCAATCGTCGGCGTGACCAATTTGCCGGACGATACGAAGCTCTTGATTGGTCTGCGGCGAAAGGAAGCCAACTATTTTGCGCAAGCCAATGCGGTTGTGCACGGCGGTCAGTTCCGATCTGAAAAATTCGGATCCTTCGGAAAGCCGCTACCGACTGGCAATTACAGACTCGAGATAACGATGCCCCTTGCAGCTGTGCAGCCGCCTTCCGTGCAGGACGTTATCGGCAAGGATGGCGAGCGCTTGACCGGCAAGCTGGTCGAACGCTCTTCACTTGGTCTGATCCTGACCAGCGTGAGCACGATCAATATCGGTGGCGCGCCTTCGCGAGCGGCCGACGACGCGGTACGGCGGGAGAATGATGCCGCGATGGAGAAATGGCGACGCGATACGTGCCAACAGATCGCGCAAATTTCGCCGGGCGGCGCAACAGCCGCTGAATGCGTCGCCAGACTAAGCCAGAACAAATAGCCTCACGAATGATCGACCCAGTAAACACTGGATGCCTGGCTTGCCTACGTCGCAATTATAAGCCGATGGAGGAAGGACGCGACCAAGAGGGTGCTTTATCCGCTCGCTTTTCTAGGACTCGTTACGCTAGCCACTGAAACACCGGCACCATTTCAATGCAGCACGAATGATGTGACTTAATCCCAATCGCGGCGGCCTGCGCTCAGCGCATCGCCCAGGCGAATTGGCACCCGGGCCACGTGAGCATGGCGACGGCGAAGCCGGCACGCGGGACGAGCGCAGTGACGAGACCGGTTATCCGCAGCGTGGTGTGCACGCGCCACCTGGAGTTCTGGGGCGCCGCTCAAATGCTGCCGACCATCTTGCAATGCTGCTAGTTTAGCTGTGTAATTCCCGGCGCGGTACTGCTCAAAGGCGGGCGGGTCATGGCCAACGCATTGGTCGTGCGCAAGGGGACGAATCTAGCAAGGCGCCTGCGGACGCTGCGTGCCGCGCAATATGTCCGGATGTCGAGAGAGCTTCAGCGCTACTCGATCAAGAACCAGCTCGCAGCAATTGCCGCTTATGCGGAGCTGCACGGCCTGACGATCGTCCGGACCTATGCCGATGAAGGCCGCAGCGGCCTTCGGATCAAAGGCCGGCCGGGTCTTATCGAACTTATCGAAGATGTCCAATCGGGCCAGGCCGACTTCGATCAGATCCTCGTCTATGACGTTAGCCGGTGGGGACGCTTCCAGAATACCGACGAGAGCGCCTACTACGAGTTCTTGTGCAAGATGAACGGCGTCCATGTCGAATACTGTGCCGAGATCTTCAAGAATGACGGCAGCTTTCTGTCCGGCATGGCCAAGTACATGAAGCGGGGTATGGCCGCTGAATGGAGTCGAGAACTCGGGGTCAAGGTGCACACCGGACATTGCCGGATCGCGAGCCTCGGTTACCGCGTGGGCGGACCCGTCGGCTATGGCCTGCGCCGGGTGATGGTCGATGAGAGCGAGCACCCGAAGGGGCAGCTCGAGAAGGGCCAGTACAAGGCTCTGCAATCGGATCGCGTTCGATTGCGGCCGGGCTCAGCCGAAGAGACCGCGGTCATTCGGTGCATCTTCGATCAATTCGTCAATGCGAGACAATCTTACAGCGAGATTCGGCGCGCGCTCAACGACGCCAACATCGCCAACCATAACAACCGGCCATGGACCGATGGGATGATCCCAATCATCCTCGGCAACGAAAACTATATAGGCAAGACCGTCTATAATCGAACCTCGCGACGCTTGGGCGAGAGACTCGTTAAAAATCCTGTCCATGCCTGGGTCCACGGCGAAGCTGCGATTGAACCCATCATTGATCCCGATATATTCGTGCGCGCTCAAAAACTGCTCGCCGAGCGGCGCGTCGAGATTCCGGAAGATGAGATGCTGATGCGCCTCCGCGTCGTGCTCCGTCGCCGAGGAAAGCTGAACTCTCGTATCATCAACACGACGCTCGGCCTCAATCACGTTTCGTCTTACGTCAAGCATTTTGGATCGCTGCGAAAGGCGTATTCCTTGATCGGATACGTCTCGCCGCGAGATTGTGACTGGCTGGACACGTACGATCACTGGGCCAGCGAGCAGGCAAGGCACGCGAACGAACTAGCAGAAGTCCTGAGAGCCGATCTTGGTCTTCAGCCCGTGCTTACTCAGGACAACATAGCTCTTGATGTTGGCGGCGCGCGCCTGGTGTCGTTTCTTGTTGCGCGGCAGCTCGCCACGCGAGGACCGGATCACGCGCCGCAATGGAAAGCCTACCGTAGGCAAATCTGCTCTGGCCTGCTCGCAGTGATGAGGCTGGATGCAACGAACAAAACGATCAGGGACTACGTGCTGTTGCCCTCCAAATTGCGGGCAAGTCGATACGTCTGGCTTTCATCTGGCTCCCTCGCCCGGCATCAGGGGGTTCACTGCCTGGGGATGAGTGAGTTGATCAAAGCAATCAAGGCCAGGTTGGCGGCGTCCATCCATGCCGCACCAGCCACGTCAGCCCCGCAGAACAAACCAGCGAAACGAGGCCGCTCCAAAGCCAGGAGCGGCCGCGGGCGGCGCTGATGGATCGCAAGTACAAATAGGCGCCGAGCAACTTGCCGTAGTTTCTTCTAAAATCGCCGTTCAGCCTGGCGATCTTCGACAACTCAGACGTACCAATTTCATTCGACATGGACTGGTTTCCGCGTTGAACCAGCACCCTATGAACCACTGTTTTGCCTGTCGGCACAAGTGACATTTCGGCAAATCATAATCTTTTGCCCGTCCTGCCAGAGTGCCCATCCCTTTTCCGGGTATCCCGGGGCAGGAGCCCATCAGATCTTCGCACGAGGAAACCGGGCTCTCGGGCCCGATCAGTAAGCCCATCGCCGTCGTACATCACTCTGTGACGGCGCGAGGGAGGGGAAATCGGCAGGCGGCGCTCGCTTTCGAAAACAAGGTCCCGTCCGCCTTATTGGAGATGATATTCCAGAACGGCTCAACCAGCTCGGTGCGGAATTGTGCCCTGTCCGAGATGGCGGAAAGAGGCACAGCAAAAAGCCAAGCGCTTTTTCTCCAGTCGTGAGGATCTTGTTCGGCTGGATCGAGATACTGGAGCAGCTTACCATCCTCGTGTGCGACGAACATGTCCGCCCAGAGGGGCCAACCGTCCGTGCTGTATTGCAAGCTTTCCACGTCGTATGTTTTGTCGGTGATTGATCCCCCGGCAATGAAGACGCAGGTAAGGAGGCTCTCTGTCGCGTGAGGCAGAATAGGCCTGGTGGCCGCCGGCGGCGTCTGGCGAAACAGATCCATGCAGATAAGTAAGCGGCCAATAGGTTTGTTCTTCTTCGGTCCGGCAGCAAACACGGTGGCGCCTATCGCGGCCCAAATGCATATCCAATCGCGTTCAGCCCAGGCCTCATGCGGTGTCCAATTGAATGAGGACAGTGCGAAGCCGTCGGGTGCACGGAACAACTCGCGCGCCGTTTGTTGCAGGGACGATAGCTCGCTCGTAACTTTTACGACATTCAGGAACGAATTATAGATGTTGGACATCATCAGCCTCATGAGCCCGGAATGAAAGAATGGCCGGGGTGACATCGATCAGACCGAGAAGCGAAAATTCTTTGCTCGGAGAAAGATCCAGGGTTTCGATTGTCACCGCCGACAAGGCCAGGTGTTCAAATCCTGCGAAGATGCCAACCCCAAGCTTCTCCAGAAACGCGATAGCGTCCCGGCACCACAGGAGGCTCGCCCCACGGGCCTCCTTGGAGTGAAGCACTTCACCAAGGCAACGGAGCAGCTCGTTCCATTGGATGACCGTCGTTTTGGAAGACTCGAACACGGCAAATTCGGCTGATTTGATCAGAGAGATGTGCAGGTTTGTTGCGTTGTCTCTCGCGCAGAACCGCACCTGATCCTCGACCTGCTGAAGAAGCAGGACAGCATCCCACTTCACCTCGATGATCCAACGGAACAACGCGTCACTTATGCGGCCGTCGATGACCAAGTCCGGCTCAATCGTGTGTTCGTTGGCCGACCTCTCGTCCACCCGAAAACGTCGCCAGAACTGAATGCTCTCGACGTCCACGCTTTTGTGCTGAGGTCCGCTGATCCAGGACAGAATAATTCCGGCCTGCTCTGGGGCCATGAATTTCAGCGGGCTGAACAGAGTGGATGTGATGACATCCTCAATGACCCTGCGGCCATCGCTGGCTTCGGTTGGCAACCGGGCGCTCTTCCTCACATAAGCATCAAGCATTGGTCATCTCAGGAAAGCGCCATGGTGCTCTTGATTTTTCGGGGAGTGAGAGTCGGGGCTGGATCCAGGGTGCAAGATGCCTCGCCGGCCTTACTTGCTGTTTGCGCGCTGCTGAAGAGCCTCGCAACGCTTCATGAGCTCTTCGAACGGTTCGGGTTCGCCAAGGAATAGTCCAGCGTCGACCATTTTCTGATAGTCGGCTTCAAGGTCCTTGCGCATGTTTTCGTCAGGAATCAACTGAAGTTTGCCGGATACCGCAGCGTGATAGTCGATGACGTTGCCCGCGTGATCTTTCTCGCGAAAGAACTTGCTCTTCCAATCGGCTACTTCACCCGCTAGCGCCTTGTCATCGAGGGCGGCCTGTGCATAGCCGTTATCATCAAGCTTCACGAGGTCGTACCAATGGCGGCACACACGATCGCCCGCGATACCCTGCGCACATAGAACGTGGACGGCTGTTGCTTTTTCCCAGAAGGTACGTTTGGGGAGCATGATCTTCGGGGCAGCGACGGGAAATTCGAGTTCGGGCAGGGATTGTGCCGCGTCGCACGTAACCTCTCTCGTCTCGGACGGCTCGCCGGTCGAACGCGCACCAAATTCGAGCTTGATCCAGGGCGGCACATAATCTGAGTCGGTGGTCAGCCGGTCATAATCGACAAAGATGACATCGTTTTCGACACGGAACATGACATCGACGCCCGTAGCGGCTGCGTGTTTCTGTAGGACGGGGAGCGCTTTGTCTTTGACCCACGCGGTGAGCCGCTCGCGCGCAAGCTTTGTCCACTTGTCGGCCTGGCTTCGCGTAGTAGGTATCGGAGGGTCCCCCGTGGCAAGTTCAGGAATGATCTGGCGGACATCGTAGGTGAGATCGATATCTTCCGAAAATCGCTCGATAACGTCATAGCCTTTGGAGAGCGACGTGCCTCCCTTGAAGACGAGGTGCTCACCCAATTCGGATTCAAACAACCCCTGCAGCGCCCATACGACCCAGATGTCCTTCTCCAACAGATGGACCGGGCGGCCTGAGGCGGTGGCGGCGACGCCAAGCGCCTCAAGCCTCTCGTCGCGAGAGAGCGTCAGGTAGGATTCAGCCATGATTTAGAAGAGACTGGCTGACGGATTTCGACATCCACGGTGGCATCGCACGGCGCAGCGTGACGAGATCCCGCAATGTGTCCTCGGGCAGCTTGCGCTTCAACACCTTGAGGGCCTCGCCTGCCTCTCGCTCGCCGAGCCAGGCAAGAGCCCGGATGGCCTGTCCGACAATCGAGTCTGCCGGCAGAAGCATCCAGTGAGGAGCATGCCGCATCTCCACCGTCTGCGCTCCCAGACGAAACTGACGATCTGGACCGGACGTCAGATAGACGAGCTTGGTCGGCACTTGCGTTGTGAGACCAAGTTTATTCGCGGCCGCGGCACCGTGTGGAACGATCGTTTCCGCACGCGTCAAAGCAAGCGCTTCGATGACCTTTTCGGCCGCCGGCGCGCGCATGCCGAAACGTGTCTTCACGGGCAGGGCGTAGAGCCCGTGAGCAAGACGCATCAGTTCGTTGCGTTCGGAGAGACGCTTCAGAGCCTGATCGACCGCAGCGCGGCTCCCCAAATGCAAGACTTCCTTAGCACCTATCAAAGTGCCTTCTGGAAGTGCTTGGGCATAACTCAAAATACGCTCGGCAACGGTCTGCATGGTCTCCTCCAAGTGTCAGAAATATAGGCTCATTTCTGACAGCATGCAAGGTTTATCAAGCGTCGATCAAGCTAGCTAAGCAAAAACAGCAGCTTAGTGGACATGTTTGATATTCTTAGCACTTTCAGAATGAGCTATTTACGCGGTCCGAGAACCCGACGAAATTCGGGCTTTCCAAAGCCAGTCGCTTGCTAACGCAACGCGATGGAAGCTTTATTGTGGGGCGCCCATCGAGCAGCAGAGGCCCGAATGACCCGAATAGATCGCTACTCTCTGGCAACCGTGCCAATCCAACAGCTCTTCAACGAAAAGAGTCTGGGCAACGGCACGGGCTTCATCTGGAAGCGTGACGATCGGTTTTACCTCGTGACGAATTGGCACGTGATGACATGCCGCCGCTTTCCGACCGGCGAAAACCTGCACGATCATGGAGCACGACCGAACAAGCTTCGCGTTCTGTTCAACGTGGGCTTTCAACAATTTGGAAAACAAGAGCACCTGATCTCAATACGGGATGACGACAACAGGCCGCATTGGTTTGTACATAGCAGCCGACGGGCCGACGTTGCCGTGCTCCCGCTCCCCTATGACGGCAGCGACCCAGTATTTGCGTTAAACCCTATAAACGGTACTGAAGATCCGGACCTCTTCGTGGGAGTCGGGATGGATTGCTTTATACTGGGATATCCATTTGGCATTGAGCCTCCGGGATATCCCATCTGGAAGCGGGGAAGTATCGCCAGCGAGCCGGATCTCATCCGGATGTCGGGCGACTACATGCTAATCGATACAGCGTCGCGGCCCGGCATGTCCGGCGCGCCGGTCATCGTCCGCTCCTGGGGCTACCATCTTTTCGATGATGGCCGAACGGAGGTCGATGAATATGCGCGCAGCAAATTCGTCGGCATATATTCCGGGCGTCTGGCCGCCCAATCCTTTGAAGCCCAAATTGGAATGGTCTGGGGTGATTATCTGATCGACGAAATTATCGCAGGCCGCCTTCGTGATGAAGACTAACGATTTTGCACGGCTTGTTTAGGCGAAGGCGTCTGTGAGCTCCTTAACAGGATAAACCAGAAGCAACACATTGAAGGTGGTGTCAAAGGCTTCGGCCAAGCATTCATGCGCCTGACCGTTCAGGTCTGTCATCGAAATCGGAGTTGCCTTCGTCATTTTCCGCCCTATCGGAAGCACGCGACCGAGGGAATGCCGCCGCGTGATGACCGTATCCATCGGCACCCCCGAACCGTTGCGCGAACGACGGCGAGACCTCAATGCGCCGCACTTCGGCCTGCGATCCCGTCTCCGGATGATAGGCGATCGGCTCCAACACGTAGACCGCGCAGGCGCGATGATTGGTGCGCGCAAACTCACGGCATGAAGCATAGACGGATGCACCGAATGTGCTGGCGAGCTTCAGCGGCGTTCTGATAGTGAGTGCGTGGCCAGCGGCCATGTCGCGATATGCATCGCCCTGGAACATCACATAGCGGGCGAAATTGTTCGCCTCGCGCTCGAACAGATCCGAAGTATCGGGATCCAGCATTCTTTCGCAGTCTTGGAAGATGCGGAAAATCTTACGGTGGCTTGGAAGCTCGAGGTGGCCGGCCTCATGAAGCTTGAGGAAATTTTGCTTCGACTCGCGAACGGTGTGATCGATGTGGATGATGCCTTCGTCGGCATCGCAAATACCGAACACCTTGGAGATGGCTGACTTAACAACGGCAGCGGTGCGCTCCGCCTTACCAATCAGAAATTCCATGATGCGGCGCGGGTCGAAGGCGCTCGCCGGCGCGATCTTTATGTCCGCGGCATCAAGAATGTCGCCGATAGGTGTCGGAAAAACGCCCCATCCTGAGGCGCGGTCGAGAGCGCGCCGTGCCGCAAGCTGCACGGCGCGCAACTCGTGGGGGTCGAGACTACTATCGTCAGCTTGAACCACCAGGCTTCTTCCTGCTCCTTAGATAACCGAGAAATTCGATCAGCTTGGCTTCTTCCTCAGCGGTCAGATTGTGCTCGGCGAACGTCGCGACGCGGCCGTGGCGCTCCTGCGGGCCTCGACGCGCGCGCGTCGGCACTACGAAACCGGCTCGCTCCATCAAGTCCTCGTACGAAACGGCGTAAAGTTCGGCGAGGGCATTCAGAATATTCGGACTGGGGCGCTTGATCTGATCGTTCTCGATCTGGCTCAGATACGCGTTGGACACCACCTTGTCTGTCGCCCTCTCGACCTCGCGCTGCGAGAACCCGCGGTCGTTACGAATTGAGGCCAGATATTGACCGAGCGTGAGCTTGACCTCTGGCTCCTCGCCGTCGTCTGCCATCACTCCCTCCTGAAAGTCATTGATTCATCGAATGATTTAGACGCAACCGCTAGGAAAGTCAAGCATGCTTGGAAAATGCTTGATATTCTTAGCATGCCACCTTATCTTATCGACAGTCACCCGGCATGGTGTCGGACGCAAGAACCTACGGAAGGTAAACTCATGGAAAATGTAACGAGCGGCGGCGAAGGCCGCGATCACGGCGGCCAGGGCCAGGACGCGCGGGCTCCCGGGACGGATGGCCAGTTCTTCACCAGCGTCAACGGCGTGACGGTGAAGTTCAGCGATCCCGCCCCGAAAGGCGAGCACATCCTGAACAAGGCGGACCTCAAGCCGGCCGGCGACTACGCCCTGATCCAGTTGATGGGTCACAGCAGCCGCTCGATCGGGCTGGATGATACCCTCGATCTGCGCTTGCCGGGCACTGAGGAGTTCCGCGCCTTCAAGACTGACCGCATCTTCCGCTACACGCTCAACGGCCACGGCTATGAGTGGGGCACGGAGAAGGTGACAGAGCCGGAGCTGCGCGCGATTGGCCACGTGCACGACGGCGAGGTGCTGGTGCTCGATCGTGACGGTGCGGAGATCGATCTCAGCCCGATGGACGTGCTCGATCTCGGTCATGGTGGCACCGAACACCTGCACACCGAGAAGCGGCTGATCACGGTGTTCTTCGAGAACGAGCCGCGTGAGATCCCGCGCGGCACCTACACCACCGAGGAGCTGAAGAAGCTGTTCGGCGTGCAGGACGGCTACGTGCTCGAATACATCAGCCACGAAGGTCAGCTCACACCGTTGAAACCGGGCGAGAAACTCAAGGTGAAGGCGGGCATGAAGTTCTTCGAACAGGTGCCCTGCGGAGCTTCCTCGTGAGCGACAAGGCCAAGGAGTTCGCGGGTCTCAAGGCTATGCACGACAGCGCCGTCCTCCTCCCGGAGGGCGGCCAGCCGGTGGTCATGCTGCCCTCCTTCAGTTTCACCTCAGGGGGACAGAGCCAGACCATGGATCTGCTCCTCGTCCCCTTCGAGCATTCCGGCTACATCACGCGGCTCTTCTTCGAACGACAGATCGCCGGGCGTGGCGCAAACTGGAAGCAGTTTCGTGTGGTCGAGCGCAACTGGTGGGCGCCGTCCTGGAACCACGTGCCCGCGTCGATGAAATGGACGCAGATGCTGCTCGCACATTTGAGGGCTGTCGAATGAACATCCGTTTCAAGATCACGACCGCGCTGCTGGGCGCCATCCGAGACGACCTGCGCCGGCCGCACGAGTTTGCGCATGAGCGCGTTGGCTTTATCTCCGCCGGGCTTGCCGCGGCACATGATGAACTGCTGATCCTCGCGGGCAGCTACGAGCCTCTGCGCGACGACGAATATCTGCGTGCCGAAGGCGTCGGCGCCATGATGAGCGAGCAGGCGATCCGCCGCGCGCGGCAGCAGGCGATGGATAGCGGCACCGCGATCTTCCATGTGCACACCCATGGTCGCCGCGGCATTCCAGGCTTTAGCGGCGTCGACAACCGCGAGAACGCCAAATTCGTTCCGAACTTCGTGTCGGTGGTGCCGCAGTGCGTACACGGCGCCATTGTCCTGAGCGACACCGCTGCTTTCGGCCAAGTTTGGGTCGGCCGCGCCGGGCCGCGCCCCTTCATCACGCATTTCACCGAGGTCGGCATGCCGATCCGCGATTGGAGGGCCGCATGAGCCGCCTTGATCGCCAGAGTTTCCTTGGGGCTAACAGCGACGCCGTGCTGGAGGCTGCCACCATCGGCATCGTTGGCCTTGGTGGCGGTGGCTCGCATGTGGTGCAGCAGACCGCACATATGGGCGTTGGCGGCTACGTCCCCGCCGATCCGCAATCGATCGAGGACACCAACACCAACCGCCTCATTGGCGGAACGCTGGCCGATGTGGCCGCGAACCGGTCCAAGGTCGAGATCGCCGCGCGCCTGATCCGCGGCCTGAACCCCAACGCCAGAATCGTCCCCGTGCAGGATGACTGGCTCTCGGCGGTGGATGATTTGAGGCTGTGCGATGTCATCATCGGCGCGGTTGACGGCATGCGCGAGCGCGAGCAGCTCGAACGCTTCGCGCGCCGTCACCTTATCCCCTACATCGATATTGGGATGGACGTTCACGATCTCGGCGAGCAGGGGTTTCTTGTCAGTGGCCAAGTGATCCTGTCGATGCCGGGATGTCCCTGCATGAGGTGCTGCGGCTTCATCACTGACGAGCGGTTGGCACAAGAGGCCGCGCGCTATGGCGCCGCCGGCTCGCGGCCCCAGGTCGTATGGTCAAACGGCGTGCTGGCGTCGACCGCGGTCGGCTTGCTCACCCAGCTTCTCACGCCCTGGTACCCTCACCCGCCGCGCTTCGTCTATCTCGACTATGACGGCAACAAGGGCACCGTTACCCCGAACAAGCGCATGGAATTGCTGAAGGACCATGTGTGCCCGCATCACCCCGCGAACGAGACCGGCGATCCGCTGTTCGATGTGCGCAAGCAGACGTTCGCGCCGAGAGCCGCGCCGGCTGTTCCGGCTTCCACCGCGCCGTGATTGCGCGGGGCCTAGAATCGATTGGTAGCAAGGGGTGGATCGGCCGCCTCAGCCTGCGCAGTTGGCGTCCAATTCGCGTCCACATACAAGTGATGGAATTTATTAGATAAAATAGTCATGCGGACGACTTTTGAAACAGTCTTTGAAAAATCGTCCGCCCGGCTCTACGTTGGTCCACCCGCCTTTATTGCAATGATCGTGGACATGACCGAGCCCAAGAAAAAGACTGAAATCGAGACTGACCTTCTCCAACTCGCACGCATCGCGCTCTCGGGCCGCACGCAGGACGTCCAGGTTATCCTGCGGCGGTTTGCAAAACGTTATTCCTCCTCGCTCCCGCAGATATCGGACAAATTGACGTCGCTGTTGCAAGAACTGCCGACCCAGGCTTCACCGCTTCGGCAGGCGGACATTCCTGTGCCAGTCGATCTGGATTCGCGTCTTCACCTCCTGCGTGTTGAATTCGAGCCGCAGCCCGATCACGAGCCCATCTTCGCGCCAAACGTCACCGAGGCGCTAGGGCAGATCATCGCGGAACGTCGCCATCCACAGAAGCTGATGCGGGCCGGGTTGGATCCGACGCGCGCCGCCCTCTTTCTCGGCCCGCCCGGTGTCGGAAAGACCATGGCGGCCCGCTGGCTGGCGCGCGAGCTCGGGCGCCCGCTGCTCATCCTTGACCTCGCCGCCGTCATGAGCAGCTTGCTCGGCCGCACCGGCGGCAATCTGCGGCAGGTTCTCGAATACGCCAAGACCATGGATTGCGTTCTGCTTCTGGACGAACTCGATGCCATTGCAAAGCGCCGTGACGATCACGGCGAGATCGGCGAGCTCAAGCGCCTCGTCACGGTTCTCATTCAGCAGATCGACGATTGGCCGGCCTCCGGCGTCTTGCTGGCGGCGACGAACCATCCCGGCTTGCTCGATCCGGCCATCTGGCGGCGCTTTGAATTGCATATTGAATTTCCGTTGCCTGATCGCGCGGCCATCAGCCGTTTCATCGACGGCATGCTCGCGCCTCACTTCCCGGCTGTCGGCGAATGGAGCCAACTGCTTGGCGTCGCCTTCGCCGGCCGCTCGTTCAGCGACATCGAACGCGA
Organism: Bradyrhizobium sp. USDA 4449; assembly: GCF_054056275.1. Taxonomy (NCBI): domain Bacteria; kingdom Pseudomonadati; phylum Pseudomonadota; class Alphaproteobacteria; order Hyphomicrobiales; family Nitrobacteraceae; genus Bradyrhizobium; species Bradyrhizobium sp. USDA 4449. The sequence continues at coordinate 57,740 of NZ_JBSRYD010000001.1, forward strand.
CCTCTCGGTAACGCGCCGGACGGCGGTGCTGGAGGACATCCCGCTGGATGAGCAGTTCGGCCGACTGTTGGCGAATGGCTCGATCGCCAAAAGAAAGCGCATCCAGGTAGCCGCGGCAATGGTTGAGCAGGGCCTGACCTCGCAGCGTAAGGCAAGGGAGTTGACCGGCGTCTCGCGTGACGCGATCCGGCGCCAGACAAAGCCCAGTAAGAAAAAGTTGGCGCGGCGACCGAGCAGAAAGGACAGCTCATGACCAAGCGGAATTTCCTGATCGGCAAGGGCGAGCGCCTCGTCGGCGACGTTCTGGGTGTCCGCGGAGGCGGACCAAAGAGCCATCCCTACACCTTCACGCAAGCGCGAGAGCGTATTACGCCCATGCTCGCCCGCGCGGTGCGCGGTATCGATCATTTGCCGGACAACGCCTGCCCAGGCGACCGCGCCGTTGCAACGATCACCCTCAATCCCGAGTACATTGCGAAATCATATTTCCCCGAGAAGTTACTCGATACGCTGGGTCTTGAAGCTGTCGGCAGCCGCCCTCGGCGCATCACGCCCGAACGGCGCTCGAAGGGCCGCGACCCGGAAGAAGCGATCACCACCGAGTTGTTCGTCATGGGGCCGCGGTCGGCATTCCGCGCATGGCGTGCGTCGCTGCCGAAATGGGATGAAGAGCGCAGCGGCGCCGACGAACTCGCGACCATCGAGCAGGTCGCCGCGCCATCGGCTCACGACAAGATCAAGGGCCGCTTGCCCAAGGCGGGAAAGGTCGTGTTCGAAGCCGTGCTCCACGGTGATGCGGGAAGCATGTCGAACGGCGTGGTGCCGATGTTCCGCGCGTATTTGGAAGAAATCGGCATCGACCAGGACCTCGAACGCAAGTTCTCGGCCGGCGGGCTTTGCTTCGTCGAGCTGGAAGCCCCAGCCGAGCTTGCCGATGATATTGCAACCTTTTCGCCGCTTCGCGCTCTTCGCCAGATGCCGACCCTGCGGATGCTACGGCCGACGTTCAGATCGTCACGGGTATCCATGGACGACATCGTCTTGCCAACGAAGGCTCCAATTGATCCCAAAATCCGTGTCGCGATCTTCGACGGCGGGATTCCGAAAGGTCATCCGCTGACGCGCTGGGTGAAGATCATCGAGCCATCGGGCATTGGTAAGACGATGCCTGACTTTCAGAAGCATGGCGTCGGCGTGACCTCTGCGTTCCTGTTCGGCCACATTGATCCTGCCAAGGCGCTCGGCAAACCTTACGCCGGCGTCGATCACTATCGCGTTCTGGACACGGCGCCGGGTCAGAATCCGCATGAATTGTATGAGGTCCTTGGTCGGATCGACCAGGTGCTGGTCGAGAAGCATTATGACCTCGTGAATCTCAGTATTGGGCCTCGACTGCCGATCGAGGATGATGACGTGCACGCCTGGACGGCTGTGCTCGATGATCGCTTGTCCAAAGGCAAGACACTGGCGACGATCGCGGTTGGCAATGACGGCGACAGTTCTGCCAAGGACAAACTCAACCGCATTCAGGTGCCGGCCGACTGCGTCAACGCGCTCGCGGTAGGTGCATGCGATAACCCCGAAACGCCATGGCAGCGGTGCACTTATAGCTCAGTTGGGCCGGGCCGTAGCCCCGGTCTCGTAAAGCCGGACTTCTTGGAATTCGGCGGCTGCCTGAAGCGGCCTTTTATCGTGGTCAGTGACGTTGCGGCCGGCGGCCTCGAGGCGACCGAGGGCACATCCTTCGCCTCACCGTCAGCGTTGCGCCTCGCCGCCGGTGTCCGGGCTCACTTTGGCGACAGCTTGAGCATGCTCGCCATCCGCGCGCTCTTAATCCATACGGCGGAGGGCAGCGACTTCGCTTGCGAAGATGTCGGGCGTGGCCGGGTGGCGAGGTCCGTGCAGGACATCGTGATATGTGATGACGACACTATCCGCGTTGTTTACCAGGGTGACATCGCGCCCACGCGCTATATCCGCGCGCCCATTCCGGTGCCATCGGTCCCAATCCCCGGTAAAGTCACGATAACCGCAACCCTGTGTTACCCGACCGGCGTTGATCCGCATCATCCCGGCAACTACACGCGGGCCGGTCTTGAACCAACCTTTCGGCCACACGATCAGAAGCGGAAAAAGCCTGAGCAGGTGCATGCCGACAGCAAGACTTTCTTCGGTAAGACCCAAAGCGGCTTGATGGAAGATGAGCTGCGGCGCGATGCGTGGAAGTGGGAAAACTGTCTGCACACCAGCATCGGCATTATGGGCAAGAATATGCGGAATCCCGTACTCGACATTCACTACAACGCGCGTCTCGGCGGGAAGAATTTCGCACCGGAAGAAAAATTGCCGTATGCCTTGATCGTCAGCGTCCATGCGAAGCAGCTTGGCGACCTGTACGACCGCATCATCCGCAAATACGCCGGACAGCTTGAAGCACTCCGGCCGGTGATTGAGGTTCCGGTCAAAGTGTGAGCGTTTGTGACGCACGCCACTTCAGGACAAACGGCAGCGCCATGATTACCGATACGGAAATCGAGCAAAAAGCTGACGAACTCGACATCTCTCCGCAGAACGTTGAGCGGGATTACGTCCACGGATGGCTCTTGCGCGAGATCTTCGCGCATCGGCGTCTTTCGAATCTCTTGGTCCTGAAAGGCGGCAACGGCATACGCAAAGGATACCTTCCGGGCACACGATATTCCAAAGACCTGGATTTCTCCTGCGAGAATGCGCTCAATGAGAACCAGTTGTATGCCGATCTGAGCGAAATCCTCGAAGCCGCTAAGGCCGGAAGCGGCGTTCAGTTCGCGATGGACCGGACACGCGTCGCCGAGAAGAATCTGAAGATCCCCGGCGTCCAGGCCTTGGAAGTGCGTATCTATTTCAAAGGCTTCTATGCGGAAGAGAGCGTAACCCTGCGCTCGCATCTAGATATTAGCGAATTCGAAAAGCCTTACCTGCCGATCCAGACACGGCCGCTGTTACACCCCTATTCCGACCAAGCGGCGTGCTCGAGCCCGATCCGCTGCCAAAAACTCGAAGAGCTTCTGGCAGCGAAACTGACCACGCTTCTTTTTCGACGCAAAGCCCAGGACTTGTTCGATCTGTTTTACTCGATCGTATTCAGCGGAGACTTTCCGGTCAGCCGCGCCGAGGTCGTGCGCACCTTTCTCAAAAAGTCCATCTACGACGCCGAAGCGCAACAAGCGCGAATGCAATTGCTTGCCGTCCCGCTTCAGCTCTTCCGCGGCCTTTGGGATGATCTTGTGACGCCAAAAGCCAGCCGCATCACGTTTGACATGATACAAGGGCGCTTCGGTTCTCTTATCGAAGAACTCTTCGGGTTACTCGAGCCGGTAGTAGCTCCCCGCATTATCGGCGGCGGTGTCCGGCCCTCCTTGGTACGCGCCTTCGGCTACGGCGGGAGCTTTATTCCCGCCGCGAGGCAAGTCATCATTGAAGCAGGGTGATCACTTACAATGATCGAAGCCGATTATCACGGCGTCCGGAGGCTCATGGAACCCTATAAGCTCGAATACAAGGTGCGTAAAAAGGACAACCGGGGCTTCGAATATTTCTGGGCCTATGATCGTACCGGTGGCCGCACGAGTGGACCTGGCATCCAAAGCTTCTTCTCTGACGAACTCAGAAACATCACTGCGACCAACCGATCATTCTTACCGCGGGATCAGGTTATGTTTTGAGGTCACGCGGCGCGATGAGGCCATCAAGCGCTTCGGGAGGACAAATGAACGACAAGCGCAAGCCGCTTCCGCCGATCACATTGTCGGGAATAGACGTCCGGAAGGATCGAGAAAAGCACCGTTTGAAAAACCGTTTTAGTTCGGTCGTCTCAAACGGTTCGCGAGGGTAAGTCCTTGAAAGACTTGGTGGGCGCACCAGGGCTCGAACCTGGGACCCGCTGATTAAGAGTCAGCTGCTCTACCAACTGAGCTATGCGCCCGAAAGGCGGTCAATGCCTTGCGAGGCCGGTCGTTTAGCAAAGCGATCCGGATATGGCAAGCGATGCGACGCATGTTTTCCAAGCTTCTTCCACAGCCCCGGAAACGCGAAAAGCCGCTGGATTTCCAGCGGCTTCTCCAGGGTTAATTCCCGCGGAATCCCGTTACGCTCAAAGACGCCCCTCCCGATCCGGGCCGTTATCGCGGTCGAAATGATCGCCGCCACGGAAGTGGTCCATGCCACGTTCCATCATGCGGCCCATGCCGCGCTCCATGAAGTGGTGCCGCGGGCCGTCCTCACCGTCGCCGAAGGGGCCGCGGTGGCGGGTCAGCAGGGCAAGACGCCGCTTCTGGCCGTCGTCGAGGGTCTTGTAGAGCGGATCGGCGGCGTCGGCGATCTTCTTCAGGGCTGCGGAGGTCGCGCCCATGTCGTCGGCGCGCTGGCGCAAGCGGGCGACCGGGTCATCCGGCTTGTCGCCATCCCTGTCCGCGTCCCCTGGACCGGCGTTCATCCGCGCATTGGCGCGGTCGAGCCGCAGCTTGGCGAAGTCGCGCACGGCGGCCTCGACCGGCGGCCACAGCTTCTCCTGGTCGGCATTGAGCTTGAGCCCGGCATGGACGGCGGCGATCCGCGCGTCGACCATGGCAGCGCGGTCTTCCGGGTTCATGCGGATGTGGCGGAAGTGCTCCATCCACGGGCGATGAAACTGGGCATAGACCGCTCCCGAGCCGGCGATGCTGAGCACGGCGATGGCGGCGATGGTGAACTTCCTCATACGAACCTCCTTTGGAAGGGTGCCCTGAAGATGAGGTGCCCGGGGCCAAGGCGCAACTTACAACTTGGACAGAGAGGGCGTTCTAACGAAGATGTAACGGCCGTGAATTTTGGTTCAGCCAGAACCGGAAATCATTCGCAACAAGCGGCTTCCGTGCAAACCGCACGGAAGCCTCATCGTCGTAGGTCGAGACTAGTTCGTCGTGCTCTTGGCTTCCTTCTGGAATTCGTCGATCAACGGCTGGCCGACGCGGCTTGCCGCGTCCTTGTAGACGGGCTCCATCGCCTTTCGCATCGCCTCGTCCTGCTCCGGCGTGAGCTTGATGATCTCGCTCTTGCCGCTCTTCTTGATCTCGGCGAGCGCGTCGTCGTTCTCCTTCTGCGACTGCGCGTTGTTGAAGTCGGTCGCTTCCTTCATTGCTTTCGACAGCTGGTCGCGGACGTCGGCCGGAAGATCGTCCCAGAACTTCTTGTTCACGATCACGACGTAGCCGATGTAACCGTGGTTGGTCTCGGTGATGTACTTCTGCACCTCGTGCATCTTCTGGGTATAGATGTTCGACCAGGTGTTCTCCTGCCCGTCGACCACGCCGGTCTGCAGCGCCTGATAGACCTCCGAGAACGCCATCACCTGCGGCAGCGAGCCGAGCGCCTTGAACTGCGCCTGCAGCACGCGCGAGGACTGGATGCGGAATTTGACGCCCTGATAATCGCTCGGCGCCACCAGCTTCTTGTTGGCGCTCATCTCCTTGAAGCCGTTGTCCCAATAGGCAAGACCGGTGATGCCCTTCGGCTCGAGCAGCTTGAGCAGCTTTGCCCCTAACGGGCCTTCCGTCACCTTGCGCAGCGTCTTCAGGTCAGGGAGGATATAGGGCAGATCGAACACCTCGAACTCGCGGATGCCGAGCGGTCCGAACTTGGAATTGGACGGCGCCAGCATCTGCACGCTGCCGAGTTGCAGCGCCTCGAGCTCTTCCTTGTCCTTGTAGAGCGACGAGTTCGGATAGACCTCAATCTTCACCTTGCCGCCGGTGTATTTCTCGGCGAGTTCCTTGAATTTCTCGGCTGCCTTGCCCTTCGGCGTATCGGTCGCGACGACGTGGCTGAACTTGATGATGATCGGGTCGGCGCTGGCGGGGCCGGCAAGACTCAAAGTCAATGCCGCAATGGACGCCGCGATCGCGAAGGTGCGCATGATCTCTCCCTGTTATTCTCTTGTTGTTCTCTCGGGCCGCCCAACGCGGGCGTCTATCCCCAAGCCGGGAGCATCAATAGCGACTCGCGCATTGAGCCGCTATCGGTCGTTCGCAGGGCTGCCATTCATGATGAACGACAAAGCCGCCTCTCCCGCAAACGGAAGAGGCGAAGCAAGCCGCGTCAGCTCGCCGCAGCCGTCGTCACGGTGTCGCGCTGGCGCTTCATGACGATCTTGTTGAGCGCGCCGAGATAGGCTTTCGCCGAGGCCACCAGCGTATCCGGATCCGCGGCGCGCGCCGTCATCGAACGTCCGTCGTGCGACAGCCGCACCGAGACTTCCGCCTGCGCGTCGGTGCCTTCGGTGACCGCGTGGACCTGATACAGCTCGAGCTTGGCCTCGTGCGGAACGAGACGCTTGATGCAGTTGAACACCGCGTCGACAGGACCGTTGCCTTCGGCCTCCTCGATCTTGATCTGGCCCTCGACGTCGAGCTTCATGGTCGCACGCTGCGGGCCATGGGTCCCGGCGATCACGGTCAGCGAGGTCAGCTTGATGCGGTCGTGCGAGGCCGCCATCTCCTCGTCGACCAGCGCCTCGATGTCCTCGTCATAGATGTCCTTCTTGCGGTCGGCGAGCGCCTTCATCCGCGTGAACGCATCTTCCAGCTGGTTGGGGCCGAGCTTGTAGCCCATCTCTTCCAGCTTGTGCACGAAGGCATGGCGGCCGGAGTGCTTGCCGAGCACCAGCGAGGACTGCTTCAGGCCGACCATCTCGGGCCGCATGATCTCGTAGGTGGAGGCATCCTTCAGCACGCCGTCCTGGTGGATGCCACTCTCGTGCGCGAACGCGTTCCGGCCGACGATCGCCTTGTTGTACTGGACGGGAAACGAGGTCGCCGCCGACACCAGCTTCGAGGCGCGGGTGAGCTGCGTGGTGTCGATCTTGTTCCAGTACGGGAATTTGTCGTTGCGCACGTTGATCGCCATCACGATCTCTTCGAGCGCGGCGTTACCGGCGCGCTCGCCGATCCCGTTGACGGTGCACTCGACCTGACGCGCGCCGCCGACGACGCCGGCCAGCGAGTTCGCAACCGCCATGCCGAGATCGTTATGGCAGTGCACGGAGAACACGGCCTTGTCGGAGTTCGGCACGCGCTCGATCAGCGTCTTCATGAAGTGGGTGTATTCCTCCGGCACCGTGTAACCGACGGTATCGGGGATGTTCACCGTGGTCGCACCGGCCTTGATGACGGCCTCGACGATGCGGCACAGATAGTCCATTTCGCTGCGGGTGCCGTCCTCGGCCGACCATTCGACGTCGTCGATCTGGTTGCGGGCGCGCGCGACCATCGCAACCGAGGTCTCGATCACCTCCTCCGGGGTCTTGTTCAGCTTCACCCGCATGTGCAGCGGCGAGGTCGCGATCACGGTGTGGACGCGGCCGCGCTTGGCGAATTTCACCGCCTCGGCGCAGCGGTCGATGTCGGCCGGATGGGCGCGCGACAGTCCGGCGATGATCGAATTCTTGGAGCGGCGGGCGATCTCGCTGACCGCCTGGAAGTCGCCTTCGGAGGTGATGGGGAAGCCGGCTTCGATGACATCGACGCCCATGTCATCCAGCAGCTCGGCGACCTCGAGCTTCTCCTCGAAGGTCATGGTAGCGCCGGGGCACTGCTCGCCGTCGCGCAACGTGGTGTCGAAAATGATGACGCGGTCCTTATCGGACTTGTTCGCGGGGGCCATTGCAAAATTCCTTTTGAGCTTTCGCGCCAGTCTGCCGGGCGCCTGAGGTATCCGGTGATCTCGACCAACCCCTGAGCGCCCAGGCGCGTTGCGCCCAGCCGGCCCTCAGGGGCAAGTAAGAAGAAGCCCGCCAAGAAGGAGGGTGGGCAGCAGCACGGCCGGGATCGTGGCGGCGGCCAGTGCCGCCTCCCCCGAAATCCCATCAATTTGGCCGCGAATCAGCATTGCCAGACCCTTTGAGCCCCGATCCTCGATCAAAACCGTTGACGGCTGGTTGCCGGGAGGCCCAGTGAGGTCGTTCTAGACGAGAAATGGCAGCAACTGCAACGCCAAAAGATGGTCAGGGGAACTGACCTGGTTGCCTCGGTGTCCAGGACGCGCTGCAACGCGGAAGCGCTGCGTTGCGACCCGGGGCACGAGAATGCTCCCCCTGAGATGAACTCTGAAACATCAGACACACCTACGCCTTCCCGCGGCGCGTTGCGCCCGAGTTTTGCTCGTCTCGTCACGCCCTCGACAGAAGGGCGCAGGGAAGGCCGGGTGCCGACCTCGCACCCACGGTCTGCTGCGCGAAAGCGTAGCGCAAGGAGACCGCACAGCAGCATACAGGTGCGGCCGAACACACGGCCTTCCCTGCGCGGTGGTCGGACGGCTTATGCCGTGCTCTCCCGGGAGCCGAATTCCTTCTGGCCTCCCTCGCCTTACGGAAGTTACCGGCACCGCGCCGGTTGGCGCCGAAGCCGCATCCGCAAGACTTGACCGTAGCGACGACGGCCAGGACCACACGGTTTTGCCGTACGCAGGCAGATCCCGCTTCGCCCAAGGGCTTGGCCGGACAGGCGCCGTTCGTCCGACGCGGCTTGCGAGGTGCTCACGAGGCTCGGCTCAATCCACTGCCCCGCCCTGCCACTCACATCCGCGACGGCGCCGCCCACGTCCACCGCAGCCCGATCCGCGGCTCGTGACGACGTACGACCGCCCCTTTTCGCCGGATCAGGATCGGCGACACATACGACAAATCCGAATTTCGGTAAAGCGGAATATTTTGGTGCGAGGTGGTTGACCAAGGCTTGGCTGTTTGCCAGTCCGCCCGTGCAATTCCTGGTAGGTCGGGTTATCCCACGCGGCGGGTGCGGGCCCTGGTCTCCCAGCGATCCAGCATCTGGCCGAGTTCACCGAGGGCGGGGAGCGGAGTGTCGTTGGTGTTCGCGGGCACGGTCGGGCTCAGCCAGTCCGACTGCGTGTAGCCGCCCGAGCGGCGAGCCGCGGCACGCCGTTTGCGGGACTTGAAATCGCGCGTGACATAGCCGGCCGCATACGCGGTCCCGAGCAACACGATCAGTGTGATGACACCTTGCACCATTGGCTGCGACCTTTCGTCCAAAAACTTCTGCGCAGCAATAGGGGCGAGGTCAAGGCTTGACGGGGCCCAAACTGGGGCCCGGTCGAGCACGACACGAATGGGTCGCCTCCTGCACGAGCGGAACAGCCATGCGCGAATGGTGCGGCATCGTCCGTGACAACAGTCAGCGGCGCCGCCGGACCTCGCCGGCGCCGTATTGTCCGGATAGCATCGTCGTTGAGAGAGGAACCATCGATGTCGAATCCATGCGCGTTGTGATTTGCGGCGGCGGCGTGATCGGGGCTTGCACGGCCTACTTCCTGCGTCGTCGCGGGGTCGACGTCATCGTGGTTGAGCGAACCGACATCGCAGCCGCGGCATCTGGCAAGGCTGGCGGCTTCCTCGCGCGGGACTGGTGCGCCGGCACGCCGCTCGATGCGCTGGCACGTCGCAGCTTCGCGCTTCACGCGCAATTGCCGGAAGAGATTGCAGGCGATTGGGGCCATCGGCCGATGAGCACGTACAGCGGCTATGTTGCGCCCGATCGCGACCCGCGCCGGAATGCGCCGTCCGTGCTCGACTGGCTGAGCGAGGGCATCGTCATCGCACAGCGCATCGGAACGACCGAGACGACCGCGATCGTTCATCCCAGGAAATTCACCTTGGCGATGATGAATGCGGCGATCGCAGATGGCGCCGAGCTTCGCCATGACCGCGTCATCGGCATCGTCCGCGATGCGGATGGGAGGCGCGCGAAGGGTGTCGAGATCGACGGCGGCATCATCGAAGCCGATGCCGTTGTGATCGCGATGGGACCGTGGTCGCTGCTCGCGGCGCAATGGATGAGCCTGCCCGCTGTCTATGGACAGCGCAGCCCGAGCATCGTGTACGACCTCGGCCCCAACGCACCCGCCGATGCGTTGTTCCTGGAAACCGAGATCGATGGCGACGCGGCGTCGATCGAGGTGTTTCCACGCGCCGATGGAAGCGCGCATATCACCGCGCTCTCCGACATCGCGCCGCTGCCCCTCGATCCGGCGACCGTGACGCCTGACAGCAATGCGATCGTGCGCCTGCAAGCCATGTCCGAACGGCTGTCGCCGCTGTTTCGCCCGGAGATGATCATGGCGCAGCAGGCCTGCTTCCGCCCCGTGACCGAAGACGGCCTGCCGCTGATCGGCCGGATACCGGAAAGCGAAGGGCTCTATGTCGCCACCGGGCATAATGTGTGGGGCATCCTGAATGCGCCCGCCACCGGCGAAGCCTTGGCGCAGCTGATCATGGATGGCGTGACACGAGACGTGAGCCTCGCGCCATTCGACCCGGGCCGGCTTCAACCGCTCGACCCATCGTTGCTGCAAGCGCGCTGAGCCTGCGTGACGGCTGCCTTGCACACCCGCGATACACTCGCATGCCCGCCGACGAAATCTGCATGCCTGGGTGCGGAATACCGGGTCTGCCGTGCCCGATATTTGCGCAGCTAGACTTTAGTCCCCATCGTACAATCCTGAATACAGTTTTACTTGCCGAGGATGCTCTCGCCGTTATAGTCCGCCCCAATTGCTCAAAGAAGCTTGAGTGAAGGGAGATAACAACATGAATAAAGCACTCTCTGGTGCATTGCGAAGTGCGTTTGGTGCGGCCGCGGCGGGCGCATTGTTGGCGGCCTCAGGTGCGGCCTTTGCGGCCGATCCGATCAAGATCGGCGTGATCGCGGAAGCGCAGGCGATTGCCGGCGCATCGATCCCGCAGGCGGCGCAGCTCGCCGCCGAAGAGATCAACGCCGCGGGCGGCGTGGACGGCCGCAAGATCGAGATCATCGGCTACGACAATCACTCCTCCTCGGCAGATTCCGTTCGCGCGTTTCAGCGCGCGGTGAACGAGGACAAGGTCAATGCCGTCATCGCCAGCTATATCAGCGAAGTGGTGCTGGCGCTGGAACCGTGGGCGGCGCGGCTGAAGACGCCGTTCGTCACGCCGGGTGCGGCCTCCAACGAGATCAGCAAGAGCGTCCACGCCGATTACGAGAAGAACAAGTACACCTTCCACGGCTATCTGACCTCGGCGGCGCTGGCGCTCTCGGTCTGCGACGGCGCCAAGGATCTGCTCGTCGACAAGCTGCACATGAAGACCGCCGTCATCATGAGCGAGGACGCCGCCTGGACCAAGCCGCTCGATATCGGCTACGAGGAGTGCCTGCCCAAGATCGGGCTGAAGGTGCTCGACCACATCCGCTTCTCGCCTGACACCACCGACTTCACCCCGATCTTCAACAAGATCGAAGGCTCGAAGCCGGATGTGATCATCACCGGCATCTCCCATGTCGGCGTGCAGCCGACGGTGCAGTGGAAGAACCAGCAGGTGCCGATCCCGATGTTCGGCATCTCGTCGCAGGCGACCAACGAGACCTTCGCCAAGGACACCAACCAGGCGGCCGAAGGCGTGCTCTACCAGGGCGTCTCCGGGCCCGGCGTGGCCGTGACGCCGAAGTCGGTGCCGTTCGCGGAAAACTTCAAGAAGAAGTTCGGCAACTATCCCTCCTATGCCGGCTACACCGCCTACGACGAGGTCTATTACCTCGCCGATGCCGTGAAGCGCGCCGGCTCGACCGACGCCGACAAGCTGGTCGATGCGCTGGAGAAGACCGACTGGGAAGGCACGATCGGCCGCGTCCAATTCTACGGCAAGGACGATCCGTTCACTCACTCGATCAAATACGGCAAGGGCCTGATCACCGGGTTGATGCTGCAATGGCAGGACGGCAAGCAGATCGCGGTCTGGCCCAAGGACGTCGCCAAGACCGAGATCAAGTTCCCGAGCTTCATCAAGCTCAGCAACTGATCGGAGACGCTCCCGGGACGACCTCCCGGGAGCTTCCACTTGCGGCCCCTCCCGCAGCACCTTTCCTCAAAGCGGCAGCCAGGCTGCCACCCGGCCAATCATAGATGCGAGCTTTCCAGATCCTGATCGATGGCTTTGCCATCAGCGCTCTCTACGCTCTCGGTGCCACCGGCTTCACGCTGATCTTCGGCGTCTCAGGCGTGCTCAACCTCTCCCACGGCGCGATCATGGTGGCGGCAGCGGTGGCGGCCTGGGCCGCCGCCAGCATCCTCGGCGTCGGCACCTATGCCGGCGCGCTGATCGGGGTCGGTGTCGCGCTCCTCACGGCGTTCGCCACTTACTTCGCGGTGGTGAAGCCCATTCAGGACTCCCGGCGCATTCCGAATGAGGAAAAGGAGATCTTCGTCCTCACGGGCACCCTGCTCTGGGGCATCATGATCCAGGAGCTGATCGCCTATTTCTTCACCAACAACGCCAAGACGGTGCTGCCGATCGTCGAAGGCGTCGTCGACATCCTCGGCGTCCGCACGCCGACAAACGAGATCTTCACCGCGATCGTGTGCTGCCTCGTGATCGGACTGCTGTGGCTGCTGGTGAACCGCACCCGCACCGGCAAGGCCGTGCTGGCGGCCTCCATGAATCCCCGCGGCGTGACGCTGCTGGGCCTCGAGCTCACCAACATCTACATCGTGGTCTGGACGATCTACGGCATCCTCGCCGGCATTGCCGGCGTGCTGCTCGGCATGTTCTTGGGGGTCAGCTCCTACAGCGTGGGGCCATTGACCGCGAGCGCGTTCTCGATCGTCGTGCTCGGCGGCCTCGGCAGCGTCTCCGGCTCGCTGATCGCAGCCTTCGTTGTCGGCTATCTCGAAACGTTGACCGCTTATCTGGTCTCGCCCGCCTACCGCACCATTCCGGCGCTGCTGCTGCTCGTGTTCGTGATGTACATCCGGCCCCAGGGCCTTCTGGGGAGGCGCTGAGATGGCTGGCTTCTTTACCTCGCGCCTGTTCTTCGTCTCGCTGGCGCTCGTCATCGTCGCGGCGACGCTGCCGCTTTATGTCTCCGGCTATGTGCTCGGCCTCCTCACCGTCGCGTTCTATTTCGGCGTGTTCGCGATGGCCTGGGACCTGCTGTTCGGCTTCGCGGGCGAAGTCAATTTCGGCCCGACGTTCCTGATCGGCGTCGGCGCGTACACCGCCGGCATCCTGAATGCCCAGTTCGGCTGGTCGGTGTACGCCTGCATCGTGCTCGGCGCGCTCGCTTCCGTCATCGCCGGTCTCGTGCTGGCGCTGCCGGCCTTGCGCGTGCGCGGGCCGTATTTCGGCCTGACCACGCTGGTCGCGGTCCTGATGCTGCAGAACTTCGTCGTCGTGTTCGCCGATCTCACCGGCGGCGAGATCGGGCTCACCATCCCCGACGTCATCACCATCAATGCCGGCGCCAACTACTGGATCGCGCTCGGCTTCATGACGATCTCGGCGGCGATCCTGTACGGGCTGTCGCAATCGCCTGTCGGCCTCGTGCTGCAAGCCAGCGGCCAGGATCCGGTGCAAGCAGGCGCGCTCGGCTTCAACATCGTCAAGCACAAGCTCGCCGCCTTCGTCGTCAGCGCGTTCTTCTCTGGATTGTCGGGCGCGCTGCTGGTGTTCTATTTCGGCACCGCCTCGGTCGGCACCGTGGTTGACGTCGCGGTCGGCGTCAACGTGATCGTCTCCGCCGTGCTCGGCGGCCGACGCACCGTGCTGGGCGCTGCGCTCGGCGCGATCTTCCTGATCGTGGCCGGCGAATTTCTGCGGCCGACCGGCGAGCTCGCGACCTTCATCGTCTCGGCGGTCGCCTTGCTCGTCGTCCTGTTCTTCCCCGGCGGCTTTCTCGGAGCGGCCCTCTCGCGCGAGGCTCGCTCGTAATGGATCAGAGGCTTTCCAACCGGCCCGTGCTCGAAGTCCGCGGCCTGACCAAACGCTTCGGTGGATTGACCGCGGTGAAGAATCTCGGCTTCGACGTCAATGCGGGCGAGATCTTTGGCCTGATCGGGCCGAACGGCTCGGGCAAGTCCACCGCGATGAAGAGCGTGATGGGCATCGAGCGCCCGACATCAGGTGACGTGATCTTCGAAGGGGAGAATGTCGCCGGCCTGCCCGCGCACAAGATCGCGCGCAAAGGCTTCGGCATGGTGTTCCAGCACTCGCGGCCGCTGAACCGGCAGACGGTGCTGGAGAACATCATGGTGGCGCTGCTGCCGGACAGCCTGTTCATGCTGTTCCCGGACAAGGCGCTGGTCGAGCGCGCCAAATGGATCGCCGACCGGGTTGGCCTGGGAGCCGTGATGAATCGCCGCCCGCCGACGCTGCCCTTTGCCGATTTGCGAAGACTCGAGCTCGCGAAAGCCATCGCGCGCGATCCGAAGGTGGTATTGGTCGACGAGCCCTTCGCCGGCCTGACCCGTGCCGAGGTCGACGTGTTCTCCGACCTGATCCGCAGTTTTCGCGACGAGGGCCGTGCGGTGATGCTGGTCGATCACAACGTCAAGAGCGTCGCGGCACTCGTTGATCGCGTGCTGGCGATGTATCTCGGCGAGGAGATCGTCACCGGCAGGGCCGACGAGGTCATGAAGAACGAGACGGTGCGGCGGGTCTATCTCGGCGGCGCCATCGAGACCCATGCCCGGCCGGAGACCAGCTTCAAGGACAAGGTGCCGCTGCTGCAGGTCGAGAATGTCAGCGTCCATTACGGCAAGGCGCAGGCGCTGGAGAATGTCTCGATCCATATTCACGAGGGCGAGTTCGTCTCCATCGTCGGCCTCAACGGCGCCGGCAAGACCACGCTGTTCAACACCATCTCCGGGTTCCTGCCCTACACCGGTGAAATCGTGCGCGGCGGCGAGAAGCTGCGCGGCACGAGCCCCGCCAGGATCGCGCGCAGCGGCCTCGTGCAGTGCCCCGAATCGCGAGAGCTGTTCGGCGAGATGAGCGTGCGCGAAAATCTCGATCTCGGCGGCCAGCATCTCGATGACGACGCAAGGGCGAAGCAGCTCGCCTGGTTGTTCGAGCTGTTCCCGATCCTCAGAGAACGCCAGGGCCAGATGGCGCAGACACTGTCCGGCGGCGAGCAGCAGATGCTTGCAATCGGCCGCGCCTTGATGATGCAGCCCCAGATCCTGATCCTGGACGAGCCGACGCTGGGCCTCGCGCCCGTCATCCTCGAGCTGCTCTCCAAGGCGCTCACGAGGCTGCGGCAGACCACGTCGATCACCGTGCTGCTCGGCGAGCAAAACGTCACCTTCGCGCTGCCGCACGCCGACCGCGTCTATGTGCTGGAGCACGCACGGATCGTCTGGGAGGGCGATCCCGGCCGCTTCGCCGCGGAGGCCGGCGCCGATTTTCTCTAATCACGTATCAACAACCGAAAAACTATCAACAACGGAAAAACGCAGGAAAACAAAAGAAAGGGAAACGACCATGGGATCATCGACGGCTCTGGGTTCTGCCCTCCTCACCTCGGCGCTGGCG
The DNA here is from genome assembly GCF_054056275.1 of Bradyrhizobium sp. USDA 4449. Taxonomy (NCBI): domain Bacteria; kingdom Pseudomonadati; phylum Pseudomonadota; class Alphaproteobacteria; order Hyphomicrobiales; family Nitrobacteraceae; genus Bradyrhizobium; species Bradyrhizobium sp. USDA 4449. The sequence continues at coordinate 73,110 of NZ_JBSRYD010000001.1, forward strand.
CTGTGCCTCGCCGCCCCCGCCTACGCGCAGGCGAACGATCCGATCAAGATCGGCGTCATCGCCGAGGTGCAGTCGATCGCGGGGGCTGCGACGCCGGGCGGCGCACAGATCGCCGCCGACGAGATCAACGCCAAGGGCGGCATCCTCGGCCGCAAGGTCGAGATCGTCACCTATGACAACAAGAGCTCCTCGGCCGACTCGGTCCGCGCGTTCCAGCGCGCGGTGAGCGAGGACAAGGTCTCGGCGGTGATCGCGAGCTACATTTCCGAAGTCGTGCTGGCCCTGGAGCCCTGGGCGGCGCGGCTGAAGATGCCGCTGATCACGCCGGGCGCCGCCTCGAACGAGATCACCAAGGCTGTTCACAGCGACTACGAGAAGAACAAGTACACCTTCCACGGCTATCTGACCTCGGCCGCGCAAGCGCAGCTCGTTTGCGACGCGGCGAAGGACCTGCTCGTCGACAAGATGCACATGAAGACGGTCGCGATCATGAGCGAGGACGCCGCCTGGACCAAGCCGCTCGATATCGGCTACGAGGCCTGCCTGCCCAAGGCGGGCTTGAAGGTTGTCGAGCACGTGCGCTTCTCGCCCGACACCACCGACTTCACGCCGATCTTCAACAACATGGAGGCCAAGAAGCCCGACGTGATCGTGACAGGCATCTCGCATGTCGGCGTGCAGCCGACGGTGCAGTGGAAGAACCAGCAGGTGCCGATCCCGATGTTCGGCATCAGCGCGCAGGCGCTGAGCCCGACCTTCTGGAAGGACACCAATGGCGCGGCCGACGGCGTGCCGTCGCTCGCAGTCGCGACGCCCGATGTTGCCGTCACCTCCAAGACAAAACCGTTCGCCGCCGCCTTCAAGGCCAAGTTCGGCACGCCGCCGGCCTATACCGGCTATACCGCCTATGACGACGTCTACATCATCACCGACGCCATCAAGCGCGCCGGCTCGACCGATCCGGACAAGATGGTCGCGGAGATGGAGAAGACCAATTTCGAGGGCACGATCGGCCAGATCCAGTTCTACGGCAAGGACGACGAGTTCACCCATGGCATCAAGTCCGGTCCGGGCGCGGTGACCGGCCTGGTCTTCCAATGGCAGGACGAGAAGCAGGTCGTGGTCTGGCCCGAGAAGATCGCGGATGGCAAGCTGAAGTTTCCGAACTTCGTGAAGCTGTCGCAGTAAGCGGAAGGGCGGCTCCGCAAGCGCGCGATGCCCGGGCCGAGCCCGGGCATTTCGTTTTTGCCCTTGCTGCCAGGCACTCTTGCAAATTCGGCAAGGTCGATCAAAGTAAGGACCGGCACGCAGGCAGCTTTCAAGAATCTGCGGCTCACCAAGGAGGACGCATGCTCCCCTATGTCGCCCACGATCCTCGCTTCGAGCGGCTGGTCATCGGCCATGTCAATCTCGAAAAGCTTTTCACCGGTTGCCGCTGGGCCGAGGGCCCCGCCTACTTTCCGGCCGGGCGCTACCTGATCTGGTCCGACATTCCGAACAACCGGATGATGCGCTTCGACGAAACCGACGGCTCCGTGTCGGTGTTCCGCGCGCCGAGCTTCAACTCCAACGGCAACACCACCGATCGACAAGGACGGCTGGTCAGTTGCGAGCACTTCATGCGGCGCGTCAGCCGGACCGAGCACGACGGCTCGATCACCGTGCTGGCCGACGCCTTCGAGGGCCGCCGGCTGAATTCGCCCAATGATGCCGTTGTCAAATCGGACAATTCGATCTGGTTCTCCGATCCGACCTACGGCATCGACAGCGACTATGAAGGGCAGCAAAGCCCGTCCGAGATCGGCGCCTCCAACGTCTACCGGATCGATGCCAGCTCCGGCGCCATCACGCGCGTCGTGCCCGACCGAGTGCAGCCGAATGGACTCGCTTTCTCGCCCGATGAAACCAGGCTCTACGTCGCCGACACCGGCGCCACGCATGTGCGCGGGCTGCCGCCGACGATCTGGTCTTATGAGGTGAAAGGACAGACCGTCGGGGAAGCCTCGCTGTTCGCCACCTGCCCGGACGGGCTCTATGACGGCTTTCGCGTCGACATCCACGGCAATATCTGGACCTCCGCGGGCCGCAGCGTGTTCTGCTATGCGCCCGACGGCACCCATCTCGGCACGGTCCCGATCGGCGAGATCGTCGCCAACGTCTGCTTCGGCGGCCCGCGCCGCAACCGCCTCTACATCTGCGGACAGACCTCGCTGTATTCGATCTATCTCAACACGCGCGCGGCGGTTTAAGGACGTGCTCGCGGCGTCGCGTCAACTCGTGACGCGTTCGCCGCGGCCGTAGACCAGCAGCATGAAGATGATCACGAGGCCGTAAATGACCTGGCGGCCGGCCTCGGGCATGTCCATGATCGACAGCACGCTGTTGAGCAGCACGATCAGCACGACGCCGATCAGCGTGCCCAGATAGCGGCCGCGGCCGCCGAGGATGTTCGTGCCGCCGATCACGACCGCCGCGATCGATGGCAGCAGATAGGCATCTCCCATGCCCTGATAGGCCTTGGTGGAGTAGCCGGCGAGTAGCACGCCGGCGAGCGCGGCGGCGAGGCCGCAAAGCACGAAGCAGATCACGGTGATGCGCCGGGTATCGACGCCAGCGAGATACGCGGCTGCCTCCTTGTTGCCGATGGCGTACACGTAACGTCCGAGCGCTGTGCGCTGCAGGATGACGGCAACGATGACAGACACTCCGGCCCAGACGAACAAGGCATTGGGGATGCCGAACGTGCGGTCGCCGGCGAGCATCCGCATCAGATCGGTGGCGGCGGTCTGCGGCGCATAACCGCCCGTATGGGCCACCATCAGGCCGCGCATCACCGCGTTGACGCCGAGGGTGAAGATCATCGAGGGCACGCGCAGATACGCAACACCGATGCCGTTGATGAGGCCGACCAAAAGCCCGATGCCGAGCCCGACCGGAATGGCGAGCGGTCCGCCGATCGACGTCGCCATCATGGCGGCGGCGGCGAGCGTCCAGGGCACCGACAGATCGATCTGGGCGATCAGGATCACCATCATCATCCCGGCGGCGACGATGCCGAGGAAGGCGCCGATCTGAAGCTGTTGCAGCAAATAGGTCGGCGACAGCAACGGTGCGCTGCCGAAGCGGGCAAAGGTATAGACCGTGCCGGCCACCAGGATGACGAGGATGAACAGGGCCGCGATCAGGATCGGGCGGTCGTCGCGCGAGAGACTGAGAGAGGCCGAACTCATCGAAACAGCTCCAGCGTATTCTTGACGCGCAGGACCCCCAGCGCGCCGATGCTGACCGCCGCCAGCAGGATCAGGCCCTCGAACAGCGGCTGCAGCAGCGGCGCGATGTCGAAGATCCGGAAGAAGAACGAAATGACGCGCAGCACCATGGCGCCGAAGATCGAGCCGATCGCGCTGCCGGTCCCGCCCAGCAGCGACGTGCCGCCGATCACGACGGAGGCGATCGAGTTGAGCGTGTAGGCGCCGGCCTGCGGGATGTCGGCATTGCCCGAGGAGGTCTGGATGGCGAGGAACAGGCCGCCGCAGCCGGCGAAGAAGCCGGCGAGCGTGAAGGCCGCGATCTTGGCGCGGTCGATCGGCAGGCCCGACATGTAGGCGGCGCCTTCGGCCGAGCCGACAGCATAGACGGCGCGGCCAAGCACGGAGCGGCGGAACGGCACCCAGACCAGCAGCGCGATCAGGATCAGCAGCACGAAGGGCACCGGAATCCAGGCGACCGGCGCAAACCAGCTTGCCGCGCCGTCATCGAAGATGTGAACCGTCGCCGCGAAATCTCCGAGCGAATTGGTCAGCGCCCAGTTGAGATCCTCGTCGATCTTGCCGCCCGGCGTCGGCCGCAGGAACAGCGCGATGCCGATATAAACAGCGCCGGTCGCGAGCGTCGCGATGATCGGCTGGATGCGTCCATAGACGACGATGCAGCCATTGATGAAACCGGCCAGCGCGCCGGTGGCAAGACACACAACGATGCCGAGCAGGATACCGCTGACGCCACCGGGAAACGTCCCAAGACCGAGATGCAGGCCGAAGATCTCGAGATGCAGCGGGGTGCCGTCCGCCACGCCCGTGAGCAGATAGCTCGCGAAACAGCCCACCATGGTCATGACGGCGCCCACGGAAAGGTCCAGCCCCGATGCCAGCACCGGCACGGTCTGCGCCATCGCCAGCATGGCAAGCGCAAAGATCTCGTCGCCGTTCTGCACCAGAACCGCCGAGGAGAAGCCCTTGGGGTGAGCGAAATTGTAGAGCAGATAGAGGACCGCGAACAACAGGACGGCGGTGACGATGCCGATGTTCTGGCGAATCCGGATGGCGACATCGTCAAGCATGGGCGGCTCCGGAACTCTCCGGCGTCGCGCCGTCGATGTTCAGCGCGCTCGCGATGATATTAGTCTCGGTGAGGTCGTCGCCTTCGAGCTCGCGCACGATGCGGCCGTCATACATGATCGCCACCCGGTTGCAGCAGCCAATGAGTTCATCGTAGTCGGTCGAGTAGAACAGGATGGCGGCGCCCTGGTCGGCGAGCTCGCGCATCAGCCGGTAAAGCTCCTGCTTGGTGCCGACGTCGATGCCGCGGGTGGGGTCGTTGAGCAGGATGATCTTGGGGTCGGTCATCAGCCATTTGGCGAGAACGACCTTCTGCTGGTTGCCGCCTGACAGCGTGGATACCGCATCGCCCGGCGCGCCGATCTTGATTTGCAGCCGTGCGATGGCGCGCTTGATCGCCTCGTTCTCGCGGGCGCGGTCGACCAGAGGTCCCTTCGAGATCGCGTCGAGCGAGGCGATCACCAGATTGTCGGCGATCGACATCGGCAGCATCAGGCCTTCGGTCTTGCGATCCTCCGGCACCAGCGCGATGCCGACCGATTTCGCCGCGGCCGGGGACGCTGGACGCACCTCGCGGCCTTCGACGGTGATCTGCCCGGAGACGCCGCGCAGCACGCCGAACAGCGCCAGCAGCAGCGATTTCTGTCCCTGGCCATCGAGCCCGCCGAGACCGACGATCTCGCCGGCGCCGACGCGAAGCGAGATATGGTCGAGGTGCCGGTCCCAGCTCAGATTCTCGACATCAAGCACCGGCTTCGGCGCTTCCCGCGCAGGCTTGGGCGGATATTGGGCCGCGATGTCGCGCCCGATCATGAGCTGAACGATATCGGCGGTCGAGCGCTTGCCCTTGTCGAAGGTCTCGATATGGCGTCCGTTGCGGAACACGGAGGCGCGGTCGGCAAGCGCCTCGACCTCGTGCATCCGGTGCGAGATGTAGAGGATGGCAACGCCCTCGGCCTTGAGCCGCGCCAGCATGGCGTACACCTTCTCGACATCCGCGCTGGTGAGGGCCGAGGTGGCTTCGTCGAGGATCAAAAGCTGCGGCTTCTTGCCGAGGGCCTTGGCGATCTCCACCACCTGGCGCCGCGACAGCGGCAGGTCGCGCACGCGCATCAGCGGGTTGACGTCCTCGCAACCGATCTCGGCCAGCAGCTGCTCGGCGCGTCGGCGCTGCGCCCGTGCGTCGATGAGACCGAAGCGGCGCGGCGGCGACGCGATCGAGATGTTGTCCGCGACCGAGAGGTCGGGCATCAGCGACAATTCCTGAAAAATGCAGACGACGCCGGCTGCATTGGCCGCCGACGGCGTCGCGAAGCTGACATCACGACCATCCAGCCGCATGGTGCCGCTATCGGGCTGGACCACGCCGGCGATGATCTTGATCAGCGTCGACTTGCCGGCGCCATTCTCGCCCAGCACCGCGTGGATCTTGCCGCGCTCGCAGGCGAAGTCGACGCCTTCGAGCGCGCGCACGCCGGCGTAACGCTTGGAAATTCCGGACAAGGTGAGGAAGGCAGATTGACTCAGGATGGCGTCTGGCATGACGGGGCTCACGCAGCGGCGGCCCGGCAAAGGCCGGGCCGCGACCGTGACATCAGAAGTCGGCTCACTGGGTGTTCTTTTCGCTCTGCGACATGATCTCCGGCGCCGTGAAGTTGACGCCACAGGGCGTGAACTGGTTCGGCGCGAAGAAGTTGGCGTTGAGGTCCGGCCAGTAATTGACCCCGGGCTTCAGGTCCTTGTAGGTCGCGACCGGGATCGGGATCGAGATCAGCTGCGGCATGACATTGCCTTGCAATGCGGAGATCGCCGCCTTGGTGGCGATGGCGACCAGCGCCGGGGACTGTCCGTAGGACATGCCCTTGAGCCCGTCCTTGGCGTGATCGGCGATCTGCTTGCGGTACTCGTTCTCGCCCTCACCCGACATCGGAACGAAGGGGTGCTTGGCCGCCATCATCGCCTGGACCGTGCCATCGGAGCCGCCTTGCGTGAACACGCCGTCGAAATGGCCATGAACCGCGAGCGCGTCCGCCGTCACTTTCTGGGACGTGCCGGTGTCCCAATTGCCGACCACTTCCGTGATCTTGAAGCTGTTGCCCGGCGCTTCCATGACTTCGCGGAAGCCGAGATGGCGATCACGGTCGACCGAGTTGCCCGGCAGGCCGCGGACCTCGAGGATGTCGCCGCTCTTCTTGCCGCTCTCATCCATCAGCCACTTCGCCGACATGCGGCCCATCTCCTTCTGGTCCTCGTTGACCATCATCACCTTGTCGGTGTCGAGGACGTTGTCGAAGGGCACCACGACGACATTGTTCTTGTCGGCGAGGCGGATGATGCGGTCGAAGCCGTCAGGCGCCACCGCGATGGTGACGATGGCGTCAAAGCCCTGATTGATGAAGTCCTCCATCGCGCCGAGTTGCGCTGCAACATCGGTGCCGGTCGAGACGACCTTGAACTCCTTGATGTTCTCCTTGATGCCCGGCTGCTCGGCAAAGGCCTTTGCAGTCTTCACCATCTGGATGCGCCAGGTGTTGCCGACGAAGCCGTTGACGAGCGCGATCTTGTAGGGACCGGGCTTCTTGTCCCACTGGAAGAACTTGGTTTGGGACGACCAGGGCTTGAAGCACGCGGGATCGGCACCCGGACCGGAAACGACCTTGGGCCCTGCGAGGGCGCTGACCGAGGACAGCAACAGGCCAACGCAAGCGAGCCCCGTCAAACGAAGCGTCCATACCATATCACTTCTCCTGAGCTTTTGTTTTCCACCCTTAACGTGGCACGATGGCCAAGCCGGGAATTGGGCTTCCCGTGCGATTTACCGCACTAGGATGGCACGCCACGTCGGATGCGCACAAGCCGGATGCCGGCCATGGGTCCTGTCCCGCCGCGAATGCGTGAAGCAGGATCATCACAATTGCGGGAGACGATATGTCGCCGCGGCGAGGCCGAAATATACGCGCGACAAGCAGATGCTCGCGTCCGGCTCGATGCAGCGCAATCGAATGATTGCGAACCAAAGGCTGGCGCAGTGCAAAAAGAATGATACTCAGGGAAAAATGCCGACGCGATCGTGGTCGGCCGCGCGTCCGAATTGCCTGGTGCGGCGCATGTTGACTTTCATGCACGCCCTTCAAATACTCACAAAAACAGTCGCAAACGACTGACCGAGGGAGGGATGGGATGCCGACTTCACGCAGGCAGCTGCTGAAGGGTACGGCGGCTGCCGCCGCCACACTCAGCATCGATTGGACCCGGGCCCAGGCGCAGGCCGAGAATTTGCGCATCGGACTGATCTACGACCTCACCGGACCATTCGCCGCGGGCGGCTCGGTCGCCTCCTCGGTCGGCGCGCAGATCGCCATCGATCTCGTCAACGAGAAGGGCGGCATTGGCGGCAAGACCAAGATCGTGCCCGTTCCCGCCGACTCCCAGAGCAAGGCCGACGTCGCCATCAACGAGGCCGAGCGCCTGATCAGCCAGGAGAAGATCGACATCATCAACGGCGTCTATTCCAGCGCGCATGCCGTGCCGATGGCGGCGAAGGTCGAGCAGCAGAAGAAGATCCTCTGGATCACCACCGCCGTGTCGACCGCCGTGTTCAAGGACAAGAACCTGCAATATGTCTTTCGCGCGCAGATCCACTCCGACCAGTACGGCCAGGCGTTTGCAGGCTTTCTTGCCGAGCACGCCAAGGGCAAGCTCGGCATGGAGCCGAAGGACGTCAAGGTCGCACTGATCCATGAGGACGGCCCCTATGGAGTCGGTGTCGCCGCCGCCGACGAGGCCTATGCCAAGGAGGCCGGCATCCAGGTTGTGCTGCGCGAGGGCTATTCGGCCTCAGCGCCCGATCTTTCGGTGCTCGTGACCAAGCTCAAGCGCGCCAAGGTCGACGTGATCTCGCACGCCGGCTACAACCCGGACATCACGCTTTTCCTGCGCCAGGCGCGCGAAAGCGGGCTTCGGTTCAAGATGCTGTTCGGCGCCGGCGCCGGCTACAGCCAGCTCGACAAGCTGCGCGCGACCTTTGGTCCCGACATCGATAATTTCTGCAATATCGATCCGGTACCGGCACAGCTGCTGGATCCCTCGAAGCTTGCGCCGGGCATGGGCGAGCTGATCAAGACCATGGTGACGCGCTACCAGGCCAAGACCGGCGCGACCGACGTCCCGCCGCACTGTTCGATGGGTTTCAACCAGACCTGGGTGCTGCTGAACAACGTGCTGCCTGTCGCCAAGGAGAAGTATGGCAGCTTCGAGCCGGAAGCCATTCGCAAGGCAGCGCTTGACGTCGACATCCCGCCCGGCGGAACCATCCAGGGCTACGGTGTGAAATTCTTTCCGCCGGGGACGCCGCTCTCTGGCCAGAACGAACGCTCGACGCCGGTGGTGATGCAGAATGCCGGCGAGCACATCTCCGTGGTGTGGCCGACCAACATCCGCACGCAAGACCCGGTGTTTCCGCTGCCGAAGGGATCGACCTACGGGGCGTAGAGCACGCGGCGCGGCACTTCCCGCTCTTTCCGCCGTGGCGAAGGATGGCTTCGCGAAGCGACGCCCGGTGCGGGGTCGCTCTCCGCGCGTGGATCTCTCGTGATTCGAATTCGCGGCAACGTACCGCTCATCCGGCGCTTCGCGCCACCTTCTCCCGCAAGGGGAACGGAAAGCAGCGCCTGTCTCGCCGGCAACGTGGCGCCCCCAAACTATCCGCCGCCCCTCCGCTATTCGCCATTGCACACCGCGACACTTGCATCCAGGGGTCATTCTTTTCGCGCTGGAGCGGGATCTTCGACCATCTGGCAACTCACGCTCGGTGCGACAAAAAGTCTTTTTCAAACAAATGCTTCCCAGAGTGTGAACTGGATAACTAGCACCCGCTTCGTTTCGTACGTACAAGCCTATCAGCCAATCGCGCCTGGTTTTGGCACAAACGGCACACCGGCTCCGCATTTCGAAGCCGTCCAGCGCGGATCAGACATCTTCAGAAACGCGAATTCCACAGCTGGGGGTGACGATGCCCGCCATATTCGAATTACTCTACAAGGAATTTTGCCGCGCCCCGCCTTTCCGAAATGCGCAAGCAGCTTTTGCTCACGGGCAAACATCCCAAACTTTTTCTGCCGGACGACGAGGCCGCCGACTCGGATGGGGTCGATCCGCAACACGAAGCCGAATTGAAGCGCACGCGGGAATAGTCACGTCGAGGCACTCCATTTTTAGGAGGCAACGTTGAATACGCCAGAGGTCTATGCTGCGTCGATTGCCTGTCTGTCTTGCTTGACCATAGCGGTGATGATGGCTGTCGGAGTCTGGTAGTGCTCGCACTTTCCTCGCCCCCTTGACGGAGAGGGTGGCTCACGCCGCAAGGGTTCGCGGCGAGCTCGAAGCAATTTGGCTTCTTCTACAACACAACGCGCCGCCCCTCTTCTGCGGCCCAATAGCCGGCATAGTTGACCTTGATGGTGTCATAGGCAAGCGCGAGATCCGACAGCGGCTGGCGGCCGGTCGCGGCGCATTCCATGAAATCCTGGATCTCCTGGAGATAGCCGCGCGTCCATTCCTCCTCGAGGCAGACATATTGCCATCCGGTCTTGCGGTCGACTTTTTCGGTGATGTAGACGGAGGCGAGCTTCTCCTCCGACGTCTGGTAGCTCATCAGATGATTGTTCGGGGTGATGTTGGCGAACAACGAGCCGCCGGACGTATAGGTCTCGATCAGGTTGCGTACCCCGCCCATGATCATATCGCCGGAGAACACGGTGGCCTTGGTGCCGTCGGAGAATGTCGCCGTCAACGTGCCCCAATCCTCGACATCAACAGGATTGGCCTTGATGTAGGTGCGCTCCTCCGGCTTGAGGATGGCCGTGACGTTGCCGACATCGCCGGTGACGCTGGCGACATGAATTTTCTCCCCTCGCGCGCGCGCCTCGACCTGCTTGAGATAGAGCACGGCAGAGAGCGGATGGCAGCCCATGCGGATCAGCGAGCCGCCGCCGGTCATCGCCCATTGCGCGGCATGCGCGGCGTGCGAGCCGGAATGGCTCTCCTCACCCTTCATGAACAGGACTTTGTCCTTCGTCGCCTTGATGATTTCAGCTGTCTTGGTGACCGCCGGCGCATAGATCCAGTCCTCGGCATACATGAACAGTTTTCCGGTACGCTCGATCGCGGCGCGCGTTGCGTTCATCTCCTCCATCAGGCGTTCATACATCAGCGCCTTCGGCACGTGCTTGCCGATCGGCTGCTTGTCGCCGTCCCGGCCGAAATAGCCGGCGAAAGGCTTTTCACAGATGACATGCTTGCCGGCCTGCATGGCCGCGACGATCATCTCGGCATGCAGATTTGGCGGCGTGCAGATGTCAACGACATCGAGTGCGCGGTCCGCAATCAGTTCCGCAAAGCTGCGGTAGACGCGCGCGATGCCGTGACGGGCGGCAAATGCAATGACGTGGTCGCCGCGCGCGGCGACCGCAGCGACCTCGACGTCCACGCCATAGACGCGCCGCAACGCATACATGTGCAGCTCCGACACGAAGCCGCAGCCGACGAGTCCGACCCTGATCCTGGCCATGGTGCCCCCTTGCTTTGGGCGGCACTATAGCGCCAAGGCAGAGCTATTGCACCGAGACGCGCACCACGCCTGCGCTCATCATGCCGAGCGCGCGGGCGGCGGGCACCGAGAGATCGACGATGCGGCCGCGGATGAAGGGACCGCGATCATTGACGCGGCATTGAATCGTCCGCCCGCTGTAGGAAACCCTGAGAATGCTGCCGAATGGGCGCGTCCTATGCGCACAGGTCAGCTCGCCGTTTTTCGCGGCTTTGCCGTATCCATAATATGAGGCAAGTCCGCTTTCAGCGTGGGCGACGGAAAATGCAGAAAGCGAGAAACTGGTCAGACAAAACAATAAGCTCGGATGCGCTCGCACGGCACCGCTCCCGGTTGGCCTTGCCCGGCGCAGCAACGTCCTCCGGTTCCAGATGGTTCCGGGAACCCCGCCGGGCATTGCCCGGCGGGTCCATCACACATTGTTACTGCTTGTGAAAAACCAGCGTCCGCACCTCGATGCTCTCGCGCGGCGCAGCATCCCGGGGCGTGGTCGGATCGACGAAGGCCGTGTGCGGCCCAAAGCGCGTGCGGCCGTCCGTTGCGGAATCATAGCATTTCAGCAGCAGCGCTTCGTCGGCCGTCATCTCGGGGAAATAGAACCAGCGGTGGTTGGGATTGTATTTCACCGAATAAGTCTCGCCGCGGCGATTGGGATAGATCAAGTCGGAGGCGACGAGATCCTCGGGCGCAACAGTCGTGCCGTCGGCTATCGCGAGCGGTGAGTCCCGCAATGGGCCGCGGATCGGCCGCCACAAATTGATCACCTGGACGCGGCCCTTGAGCAACTCATCGGCCTCCTCAGGCAGATGCTCGCGCACGCGATTGGCGCCGGACACGATGGTCTGATCGACATGGACCCGGGTTGCCGGCTGACGCGGGCCGCCATCGCGAATATCAGGAGCGCCCTCGACGCGCTTGCGCACGGTATGATCGAAGATGACAACGCGATCGGCCTTCAGGGTCGCGCGCAGGAATGCCTCGACGGCGGGATAGTAGACCGCGCGGATTTCCTCGTCGTTGTAAAAGTCCTTGACGTGGGTCGGATGGCGCACCAGCGCAAAACCTTCGCGATCGAGCGAGAAGCTCCCGGCGATCAAGCGCGCATCGAAGATCGGCACCAGATGCGGCTCCGGAAGAGATGTGCTCTTGGGCTCGCCGGGCGGCGGATCGAAAGCGTAGGTGCGCGGCTTTCCCGAGACTGGCGCGAGGTAGTTGAGTTCAGCGGTGACGAAGGGAAGCGATTCGATTTTTGTTTCTTGCAGGCCCATGGCCGGTCTCCCGATGTGGTCGTCTGAAGGATTTTTGACGGGATGGAGCAGGCCGCAAGGGAGGCGGTGCAAATAGCAATGCGGGTGTCGTGGCGAGCCGGAAATGCAGAAGGAACGTTTCGCGGGAGGCAGGTGCGCGTTGATCACCTTCTCCCCTTGCGGGAAAAGGCGGGGAAACGCGCACTCAGCCCTGATCGTGTGGCTGTCGCTCTAGCGCTCACCAATAATGGCGGTAGTACGGTCGGTAATAGGGCCGGTAGTAGCCATAGCGATAACCGTAATACGGACGGTAAGGCCGATAATATCCGGGATAGGCCGGCCCGTAACCGTAATAGGCCGGCGCATAACCATAGCCATAGCCGGGGTAGCCGTAACCGCCATAGTAGCCGTAAGGCGCGCCGGCGATGGCGCTGCCGATGAGCGCGCCGGCCGCGAAGCCGCCAAAGCCCCATCCGAAGCCACGACCACGCCAATAGACCTGCGTGACGTCATCGCCGACCGTGGCCTTCATGGTCGCGACATTGGTCGGCAGCGGCGCCGCCGCCGCCTGCCCGATTTGGCCTGCCAAGACCGCGGCGGTCAGCGAGCAGGCAATTGCCGTCTTCCATTTACTCATCGTCTCACTCCCTGTCTGACGTTTCGTTCGGAAGGGATCGCAAGCCATGATCTGGCATCTTTGCGCCAGATCAAAGCGCGAAATCAAAGTCTCGAATTCGCGTGCAGCGCACAAGGCGCTGGCGTGCCCTGGAAATGAGCGGCGGACGACGGGGCCGGAAGGGGTACGCACCCCGGCAAAGCGTTAAGCTTCCCATGCGTTCGCAACCAACAAGCACCTTCCCGATTACCTATTCGTACCGTTACTATCGGTTCCGATGGCGCGCGGCCGGAAGGCACTTCGCGAAGGCCTTGGTTTGCGCCAGAATTTGGCTTGCGCCTGACGAGTGGGAGGATGACATGAGTGCCGCCGGAAATGAGCCGCTTGCCCGCCAGGCCTTGGCGTTTGTCCTTGCGGGCGGACGTGGCAGTCGGCTGCTGGAATTGACCGACCGGCGCGCCAAGCCCGCGGTCTATTTCGGCGGCAAGTCCCGCATCATCGATTTCGCGCTGTCGAACGCCGTGAACTCGGGCATCCGCCGCATCGCGGTCGCCACCCAGTACAAGGCGCACAGCCTGATCCGGCATCTCCAGATGGGCTGGAACTTCTTCCGCCCCGAGCGCAACGAGAGCTTCGACATCCTGCCGGCAAGCCAGCGCGTCTCGGAGAGCATGTGGTATGTCGGCACGGCGGATGCGATCTACCAGAACATCGACATCATCGAATCGCACAATGCCCGCTTCATCGTCGTGCTCGCCGGCGACCACATCTACAAGATGGACTACGAGGTGATGTTGCGGCAGCACGTCGACAGTGGCGCCGACGTCACGGTGGGCTGTCTCGAAATGCCGCGTGAGGAATCCTCCGGCTTCGGCATCATGCATATCGATGAGAACGGCTGGATCCAGCAATTCCTCGAGAAGCCCAAGGATCCGCCGCCGATGCCGGGCAAGCCGGACGTCTCGCTCGCCAGCATGGGCATCTACGTCTTCAACACCAAATTCCTGTTCGACGAGCTCAAGCGCGACGCCGAGGACCCGAACTCGAACCACGATTTCGGCAAGGACATCATCCCGTACATCGTCAAGAACGGCCGCGCCATCGCGCATCAGTTCTCGACCTCGTGCGTGCGTTCGGGCAGCGATCCCCGCACCTACTGGCGCGATGCCGGCACGGTGGATGCCTATTGGGCCGCCAATATCGACCTCACCGACGTGGTGCCGGAGCTCGATCTGTTCGACCGGGCCTGGCCGATCTGGTCCTATGCGGAGATCACGCCGCCGGCCAAGTTCGTCCACGACGAGGAGAGCCGGCGCGGCCAGGCCGTGAGCTCGCTGGTCTCGGGCGGCTGCATCATTTCCGGCGCGTCGCTGCGCCGTTCGCTGCTGTTTACCGGGGTGCGCATCAATTCCTATGCCAATGTCGAGAACGCCGTGATCATGCCCTACGTCAATGTCGGCCGCGGCGCGCGGCTGAAGAACGTCGTGATCGACCGCGGCGTGGAGATTCCGGAGGGGCTCGTCATCGGCGAGGACCCGGAATTCGACGCCAAACGTTTCCGCACCACCGAACAGGGCATCTCGCTCGTCACCCAGCCGATGATCGACAGGCTCAATACATGATGCCTGTTCGCGTCCTCTCGGTCGCTTCTGAAGTCTATCCCATCATCAAGACCGGCGGCCTCGCTGACGTCGCCGGCGCGCTGCCGATTGCGCTGAAGGCGCACGGCGTCGAGATGCGGACCTTGATGCCGGGCTATCCTGACGTGATGCGGCTGCTGTCGGGCGCGGATGAGATCCGCAGCTGGCCGGATTATTTCGGCGGCCCGGGCCGGCTGCTCGCAGGCTCGCGTGACGGGCTCGATCTGTTCGTGCTCGACGTGCCGCATCTCTATGCACGGCCCGGCAATCCCTACGTCACTTCCGAGGGCGTGGACTGGCCTGACAACGGCGTGCGTTTCGCGGCGCTGTCGCGCGTCGCGGCCGATATCGGCCACGGGCTCGTCGCCAGCTTCCTCCCTGATGTCGTTCACGCCCATGACTGGCAGGCCGGACTTGCGCCGGCCTATCTGCACTACGACGGTGGGCGGCGGCCCGGCACGGTGATGACCATCCACAACATGGCCTATCAGGGCAAGTTCGACCGCGCTCTGGCCAATGCGGTCGGCCTGCCCTGGAACGCCTCGTTCGACGTCCACGGCCTCGAATATTTCGGCGGCATCAGTTTTTTGAAGGCCGGCTTGCAACTCGCCGATCGCATCACCACGGTGTCGCCGACCTACGCGCGTGAAATCCAGAGCGATGAAGGCGGCATGGGGCTCGGCGGCCTGCTGCGTGAACGCGCAAGCGTGCTCAGCGGCATCCTCAACGGCATCGACATCGAGGTCTGGAATCCGCAGACCGATCCACATATCGCCTATCGCTTCGGCGCGCAGGACCTCACGTTCCGCGCCGCGAACAAGGCGGTGCTTCAGCAACAATTCAATCTCGATTCCTCCGACGAAGCGCCGCTGCTCGGGGTCATCAGCCGGCTATCCTGGCAAAAAGGGCTCGACCTCATGCTCGAGGCGATCCCGACAATCCTCGAGCAGGGCATGCAACTTGCGCTGCTCGGCAGCGGCGACCGCGATCTTCAGGACCGCTTTCAGGCCGCAGCACGCGCCAATCCCGGGCGCATCGGGGTCCTGATCGGCTATGACGAGATTCTCGCCCATCTGATCCAGGCCGGCTCCGACGCGCTGCTCGTGCCCTCGCGGTTCGAGCCATGTGGGCTCACCCAGCTCTGCGCGCTGCGCTACGCTGCCGTGCCCATCGTCTCGCACGTGGGAGGCCTCGCGGATACGATCGTCGATATCGGCGAAGCGGGGCGTGGCGCCACCGGTTTCAAATTCGGCCCCGTCACGGCCGATGCCCTCGCCGGCACGCTGCGCAAGGCAAAGGCTGCCTTCCACGACAAGGCGACCTGGCGACGGCTGCAATTGAACGGCCTTGCGACCGACGTCTCCTGGCGCAATCGCGCCGGCGAGTACGCCGCGCTCTATCGCAGCCTTGCGGCGTCCCGCGGCGCGTGAGGCCTTCTTCGCCTCCCCCTCATGCGGCAGAGGCAATCGCGTGTGGTTTCTTTGTCTGCGGGTTTGCTCTCCCTCTCCCGCAAGCGGGAGAGATCTCATCCAAACTTGTACGACGCCATCGCGACGTTCGCGACCTCGTCGACGAAGACGCGCTTGCCGACGTCGTCGCCGGCGGCACCTGCCGCAACCATCAGCGGCAACAGGTGATCCTCGCGCGGATGGGCAAGACGCGCACTCGGCGCCTTCTCCCAGTCGACCAGCATGGCATTGCGACGCGCCGCATCCGGATTGCCGATCGCCTCGTTCAGATAGGCCTCGAAATCGTAGGAAACCGGCTTTGACTCGGCGCGGCCAAAACCGCGCATGTTGTGATAGGTGAGCCCGCTACCGACGATCAGGATGCCCTCGTCCCGGAGCGAGGCGATCGCCTGCCCGACCTTGATGTGCTCGGCCGCGTCATAGCTCGACTTCAGCGACAGCAGCACGATCGGCATGTCGGCGTTCGGGTACATCAGGCCGAGCGGCACGAAGGTGCCGTGATCAAAGCCCTGATCGGGATCTTCCCGGCAATCGAGGCCCGCATGCTTGAGCAGCGCCCTCACCTCTGCAGCGAGTTCGGGCTGGCCCGGCGCGGGATATTTGATGTGGTAGGTATGCTCGGGGAAACCGTAATAGTCGTACACCATCGGCGGATGCGGCGAAGTCGACACCGTAAAGGCCTCGGCCTCCCAATGACCGGTGATGACGAGCACCGCCTTCGGCCTTGCGGGCAGAAGCTGCGGCAGCCGGCCGAACTCCGCGGCGGTCTTGGCATATTGCACCCGCCTGTCCTCCATGAACGGCCAGGGGCCACCGCCGTGGGACAGGAAGAGGGTCGGAAATCGCGTCATTTGTGGCGGCTCGTCTCAACGACATCATGCGCGTGTATCTGCCCGCGCGCTCGGCGGCGAGCATAGGCAAACCGGTATGGTTAGCAAGTCGTTAACGATTTGCCGCCCACAATCCAGCTGTGGCCGAAGGAACGGGCCAGAAGACAAGCGAGACGGTTGAGATGAGGAAGTTTGCCCTGGGGGATGTCGTCAACAGTGACAAGGGCCGCCGCGGCGTCGTTCGCGCCGCCTACCGATCAAAGGAAGGCCAGCAGTTCTACGCCGTCGAGAAGGACGGCGCGATGGACTATCTGGAAGAAGACCGGCTAACGCCGGCGCCGCGCGTCGAGCTCGCGGCCTAAGCCCAACTCATTTCTCGCTCTCACGCGCAAGCCGGTCCAGACGCTCCGCAGACGGGTCGTCGCCGCTGGCGATACGGTCATTCGCAATCAGCAGCAGATGGTCACCGTCCGCAGCGGCATCCCAGTGCGGCAGCTCCGCGCCGTTGGGATCGCCGCTCCGGGCGAAATTGATCCAGTAGGCCCGGATGCGGCTTGCGACCTCGCGATCACGCCGCGAGAAAATGCCGGCGCCCGGGACCCCCTCCGCGCCGAAGATGAATTGCAGCTCGCGCCCGTGGCCTTCGTCTGGATTGCTGCGCCGGGCTTCCGGCACATAGGCAAAGCGATAGCGGAAGGTCGGCGCGCCCGTCGCGGCATGCAGCCGGGCGAGCCGTCGCGCCGGTTCGGCAAAAACCTTGTCGGTGTAGAAGCTCGCCGCCACCTCTGACGGTTTCGCAGCGTTCGGATAGAGCTCGCGCAGCGCGTCCGGGCTCTCGCCCGACGATGACAACGCCTCCTTGACCTCGAGCTCGCTGTCGAAGCGGGTCTCGTCGTCATTCGAGCCGACGATCAGGGGAATGCGGCTCTCATGTCCTGACGCAAATCCGGCGGCGATGTCTTCCGTCACCAGGTTTCCATCCATTGCCGGCGCAAAACTGCGCGGCGCTTTCTCCAGCAGGCGCTGTTCGGCAGCAAGCAGGCGCGCCGGCGCGGCTGCACGCAAATCCGCGGCCGGCCCGAGCGCGGCGACAAGCTGCCGGCCCACGGCCTCGGCCTGCTGCGACGACGGCAGGAGCGCGCGGCCGGGCACCGATTGCAGAATGGCTTTCTGGAACAGATCGCGTGATTGCGTGCACAGCATCAGCAGCGCGATCGATGTCGCGCCGGCGCCGTTGCCGAACAGCGTGACGTTGTTCGCATCGCCGCCGAACGCCGCGATGTTGTCGTGCACCCAACGCAACGCCGCGATCTGGTCCATCAGGCCAAAATTGCCGGAGCCGCCGTCCGACAGCGCGGGATGGGTGAGCCAGCCGAACGCGCCCAGACGATAGTTCACGGTCACCACGATGAGGCCGGCCTGTGCAATCCTCGAGCCGTCGAACAACGGATCGTTGGCGGTGCCCGTAACGAAGCCGCCGCCGTGGATGAACACCATCACCGGCAGCGGCCCGTCGATGCCGAAGGGGCGAAACACGTTCAGCGTGAGGCAATCCTCACGCGCCGCGGGCATCGACGGCTGCAGACATGGCGCGCCATAATCGTAGGCCGTGCTCATCTCCGAACTCTCCGGCAAACTCTGCGGCGGACGCCAGCGCAGGTGACCGACCGGCGGGGCTGCATAGGCGAGGCCCTTGAAGGAGGCCACCTCGCCGGCGACGGCCCCGAGCATCTGGCCTTCGCGCGTCAACGCAAATGGAAATTGTCCAACCGGTTGGGCCCTGGCCGCGCCGGTGCAGAGCAATGCAAGGACCGCAATGAGCGCAAGCAGGAATCGCATCTTCCGGGAATCTCGATGCGCGAAAATGTTCCCCTGCAGGTTACGTCCGCGGCCCGGAGCGAGGCAAGCGCTGCGACCCGCCTCTAGTGGCCCTTGGCAATGATCTCCGCGAGCGCACGTCGCGCGATGATGCCGAGCTCGCCCAGCGTTGAATGGCCGGACCGAGCCGCCTCGATCAGGCGTTCGGCGATGAACCTGCGGCTGTCGTGATCGCCGCCATGCGGCAATTGACGGCACGTCTCCTCCAGGACGACGTCCATGTTGGCTTTGGTTCGTTCACTCAACTCTGTCATGACGATCTGGGGTATGCGTGGCTTGTAGCCGCAAGCATACACAGACGGATCGTCCATGATTAGCCCGGGCAATCACGGCCATTGTGCGTCGCGATGCGTGCATCGAACCAACCGTTCGCGCCGCCACGATGAGGCCGCAAACGGCTACCGGGGATTGCATCTGTTCTGATGACAAGCCGAACCTGCAGGGCTAGCCTGCCGGCAAAACAAGATAGACGGGAGGAACACCATGCCTGACGCAATGGTCGCCGCGCGTGACTCCAACACGGCTGACGGAACCGTCCAACAGGTCGACGTTGCGGTGGTCGGAGCCGGATTTGCCGGGCTCTATCTTCTCCATCGCCTTCGCAAGGCGGGCTTTTCGGCCGTCGGTCTCGACGAAGCCGGCGATGTGGGGGGCACGTGGTACTGGAACCGCTATCCCGGCGCGCGCTGCGACATCCAGACCATCGATTACGGCTACACGTTCGATCCGGAACTCGACAGTGTCTGGACCTGGTCGGAGAAATACGCGACGCAGCCGGAAATCCTGCGCTATCTCGGCTTCGTTACCGACCGCTACGATCTGCGCCGCGACATCCGCTTCAAGACCAAGGTCACCGAAGCCAGATGGGACGAGCAAGCCGAGCGCTGGCAGCTGACCACCAACAACGGCGCGCCGGTCTCCTGCCGCCATTACATCATGGCCACCGGCTGCCTCTCCGCGCCAAAGCCGCCGGAAATCGACGGCGTCAAGGATTTCAAGGGCGAAATCTATTTCACCGGACGCTGGCCGCATGACGGCGTCGATCTCGCGGGAAAGCGCGTCGCCGTGATCGGCACGGGCTCATCAGGCATCCAGTCGATTCCGCTGATTGCCGAGCAGGCCGCGCATCTCACCGTGTTCCAGCGCACGCCGAATTTCGCGCTACCCGCGCATAACGGCCCCTCGCCGGCCGATCGCAGGGATCTGTTCCAGAGCGACCGCGCGGCCTATCGCGAGCAGGCGCGGCAGTCGATGGCCGGTGTGCCCTATCCGCAGCAAACCGTCGTGAGCTGGCAGCTCAGCGATGCCGAGCGTCGCGAGCGCTTCGAACGCGCCTGGGCGGCCGGCGACCTCGTCCACATCCTGAGCCAGCTCTGGGCCGATCAGGCCGTCGATGTCGACGGCAACAAGATCGTCCAGGACCTGATCCGCGAAAAGATCTCGGCGGCCGTGAACGACCCGGAGACGGCGGCGGCGCTGATGCCGCACGATCATCCGTTCGGCGCCAAGCGGCCCTGCCTCGAGACCAATTATTACGCGACCTTCAACCGGCCTGATGTCACGCTGGTCAATCTGCGCCAGGAGCCGATCAAGGCGATCACGGCAAGCGGCATCTCGACGAGCGGCCGCAGCTTCGATGTCGACGTCATCGTGTTCGCGACCGGATTCGACGCCATGACCGGCGCGATCCGGGCCGTGCATCCGATCACGGGGCGCGGCGGCAAGTCGCTGACGGATGTCTGGGCACAGGGGCCGCAGAGCTATCTCGGGCTCACCGTCGAAGGCTTTCCGAACTTCTTCATGATCACCGGGCCCGGCAGCCCGTCGGTGCTGTCGAACATGGCAGTCTCGATCGAGCAGCATGTCGACTGGGTCGTCGATCGCCTCGCCGCGCTTCGCGATGCGGGTTTCACCACGATCGAGCCGACCGAGACGGCGCAGGCCGGCTGGAACAGGCACATGGCGGACTGCGCGATGCTGACGCTGCACCGGCTCGCCAACACCTGGTACACGGGCGCCAACGTGCCCGGCAAGGTGCAGGGCCTGATGCCCTATACCGGCGGCGTCGGGCCCTATCGCAGCATCTGCGACGAAGTCACGAGGCGCGGCATGCTCGGCTTCAGGCTGTCGGGCCCCAACGTCGCCGCGCAATGCAATGACGGCGAGGTGGTGCGGCTTCAGCCTGACGTCCGCCTGGTGCTGAACCTGCTGACCTCGCTGAACCTGCCGCCGATCGAGTCGATGGGCGCGATCGGCGCCCGCGCCTTCGTCAATGAGTTCAACAAGGGCCGGCCGGCGGGACGGCCGATCGGCGACATCGTCGACGGCACTTTACCCGGCGCCGACGGCCCGCTGCCTTATCGCCTCTACAAGCCGGCGACGCCGGGCCCGCATCAAATCGTGGTCTATTTCCACGGCGGCGGCTGGGTGCTCGGCGACGAGCAGTCGGACGAGCCGTTCTGCCGCGACATGGTGCGGCGGACGGGCATGGCCTTCGTCAGCGTCGGCTATCGCCATGCACCGGAGCATCGCTTCCCCGCAGCGGCCGAGGACGGCTATGCGGCGACGCGCTGGATATCGGAGCATCTGGCCGAGCTCGGCGGCATCTCGGGCCCGGTACTGGTTGCGGGATGGAGCGCCGGCGGCAACATCGCCGCCGTCACCTGCCAGCTCGCGCGCGACCGCGGCGGCCCCAACATAGCAGGCCAGCTGCTGGTATGCCCGGTCACCGACTGCAGCTTCGACCGGCCCTCCTATAACGAGAATGCGACCGGCTACTTCCTGACGCGGTCGCTGATGTACTGGTTCTGGGACCTCTACTGCTCGCCTGCCGACCGCACCGATCCGCGCGTCTCGCCGCTGCGCGGCAACGTCGCCGGCCTGCCGCCGGCTTTCGTCGTCACCTGCGAATTCGATCCGTTGCGCGACGAGGGCATCGCCTATGCCGAGGCGATGGCGGCCGCCGGCGTACCGGTCGAGCAGCTCAAAGCGCACGGCCATTTCCACTCGTCCTTTCCAATGGTCGACGTGGTGATCACTGGCGTCCAGGGCCGGGTGCAGATGGCTGGAGCCTTGCGGCGCTTCGCCGGGCTTCCGCCGGAGGCCAAAAGCGGCGACGAGACCAGCCAAAGCCAAGTGGACCCGGCACGCAGGATCGCAGCGGCTGCGAGTTAGGCGGCCGATGGGAACCTTTGCCCTGACGTCGCGTTGTTGCGGCGTGGCATTGAGATGCAGCAATGGTGTGGGCCCCGGCATGCAGGCATTGCATGCTGGGGTTGTTTTTGCGTGAGGCGGGGACGATGGGGGATGCATCTGATACGAATTCAAAGGTCGATTTCGGCGCGCGGGCAGTGCTGCAGAAATGGCCCTCACTCGGCAATCAGCGCCGGCCGGACCGCACGCCCTATCAGGTGAGCGAAGGCACGCTCGACGCCTGCATCTCGGCTTTCATGCAGAAGCCTGCGCCATCCAGGCATCTCTATGAGATCCGCACGGCGGCGCAGCCACCGCTGGTCACGGACATTCTCTCGCCCGAGCACGTCATCGAGCTGTCGCGGCTGCGGGACTATCTCTGACCGTAGGCGAACACCGCCGCACACCACCGACAAGGGTCTCATGCGCCTGCCGTCATCCGGCCAGGAACCTTCTTCCGGTTTTTCCCGTTAACCGGATCGGAAGCCAAGAAACCAGGCCAAGACGTGAGTATCTCCGATGCTTGAAGCTGGCGTGCCATCCGCGGTCGTGCCCTACGGCGCAGACCAGACCATGTTCGTGGTGATCGATCGCCTCGACAAGACCACTGAAATCGGCGTCGAACGAAACGATCTCGATGCAGCGATCAAGGAGCTCGTCGCCGGCTGCTTCAACGATCCCGTCAAGGTGATCTCGTTCAACACGCTCGAGCACTGGATGAAGGACATCTCGACCGACGTCGCCGACGAGATCCAGGCGCGGTGCGATATCGATGGCGTGACGCTGCCGGATTATCTCAGCGATTTCGTCGAGAGCCACAGCTGAGCTCTTCGCGATACCCGCCTCAAATCGCAGTCAACAAAAAAGCGCCGCTTCCGCGGCGCTTTTCGTGTGTCGACATCACAATCCTAGTGGTGCCAGAATATTGCCAGCAGCAGGATGATCGGCAGCGGTACGCCAAGCAACCAGAGCAAAGCACCTCTTCCAAAGCCCATGATTTCCTCCTCCATGGTCATGCAGACATGACGTCGGAGACGGGAGGAAGTTCCGCGGCCCGCGGTGAGGACGAATGCGTGCAGAGCATGGATCGCGGGAGTTATAGCGTCAGCCGCGCCGCCGGCCGGCGATGACCTCGATCTCGCGGCGGCGGTCGCCGGCGAAGGTCAGGAGCTTTTCGATCGTCAGCGCATCCGTGATCCGTTTGGCAAGTCGCTCGGCGCGCGCAGCCTGATCTTCGAGATACTGGATCGTGTTCAAGCGCCGTCTCCCCCCAAAGCCCCGAATTGCCGGACATCCATCGTGCGGGAGAGCGACTAACAGCCGGTTAAGCAAGGTCCGGATCATGCTCTATTGCACCACGTCGAGCCGGACATTGGCGAGGCCCTTGTCGACCATGCCGAGCGCCTCGGCCGCGGACGGCGAGATGTCGACCACGCGTCCACGGACAAACGGCCCGCGATCGTTGACCCTGACGGTGACGAAGCGGCCCGAGGAGACATCGGTGACGCGCAGCCTGGTGCCGAACGGCAGCGTCGGATGAGCCGCGGTCATCTCGTTCTTGTCGAACCTCTCGCCGCTTGCGGTCTCGGTATCCGAATAGAAACTGGCGAGACCGTGCGAAGCGGTGGACTTGGCGTCCGCGGTCTCATCGTGGACACGCAGCCGGCTGACCGGGTGCGGATGCAGCGCTGCGAGACGGTGCGGATGCTCGATCGCCGCCTGTCTGCTGGTCGTGGCAAGGTCGGCCTTCTGTCGACCAACCGGTGATTGCGCGCATGCGGCGAGCGATGCGGCACCCACGATGCCGAGCAGCAAGCGGGGCGACATTGCCAGCGAAGTCAGGGTCGTTTCGGCACGTGCAAAGCGAGACATATTGCGCCCTCCGAACACGCCCAAGTTTCGGCGGGCAATGAGGGCAGAACCTTGTCTGAAGAAAAGCAGGCCTGAGGCCAGGGGCCGTTTCGCGCCAGCTGTGACGAATTCACCACAGTCACATGTCCCGTTTAGACACAGAAGCGCGCAAGATCAGCCCGCATTGCATCTCCGATGCATTCCGACCTCTTCCCGCTGAAGCTTGGGGAGTGGTTACGAGGCACTCTCGCTCGCTCCCTCTCCCCGTTCTCACGGGGAGAGGGAGGGATGAGGGGCCACCTCCGCAGGCTCGACTTGAATTGTGAGCCTCAGTATTTCGGCTCGTACATCTGCGACTGGACCAGGCCCTTCACGTCGTTGGGCGGGGGTCCGTCGGCAAGCCCGCGCTGAAAGGCGACGTCCGCGACGGCAACCGCAATGCGGGCCGAGACCTCGCGGATGCGCGGCAGCGCCGGATAGAGGCTGCCTTGATCCAGATCCTCCTTGCCGACGCAATTCGCAAGCGTATGGGCGGCCGCCATGAACATCTCGTCGGTCACGAGCCGCGAGCGGCTGGCGATAACGCCGAGGCCGACGCCGGGGAAGATGTAGGAGTTGTTGCCCTGGCGCGGCACGAAGGTGCGGCCATTGAGCTTGACCGGATCATAGGGACTGCCGCAGGCAAACAGCGCACGCCCCTCCGTGTAGCGGTAGGCATCCTCCGCCGAGCACTCCGCTTTCGAGGTCGGATTCGACAGTGCGAACACGATCGGCTGCGCGTTGAGCTCGGCCATCGCCTTCAGCACATCAGGGGTGAACGCGCCGCCGACCGCGGCGACGCCGATGATCGCCGTCGGCTTGAGCGTCTTGATCGCGGTGAGGAAGTCGGCGATCGGCGCCTGGTCGGTATGGGCATAGCGGAGCTTGTGGCCGGAGAGGCCGGCGCGGCCGCTGACGACGAGGCCGCGGGAATCCACCAGCCAGTTGCGCCGCAGCGCCTCCGCTTCGGTTGCGCCCTCCGCCATCATGGCGGAGACGACCAGATCGGCAATGCCGGTCGCCGCCTCACCCGCCCCGAGGAACAGGATACGCTGATCCCCGAGCTTGCCGCCGCTCACCTTCAGCGCCGAGAACAGGCCGGCGAGCGCGACTGCCGCGGTGCCCTGGATGTCGTCATTGAAGACGCAGGCTTCGTCCCGGTATTTGTGCAGCAGCTTGAACGCGGAATGATTGGCGAAATCCTCGAACTGGATCAGCACGCCCGGAAAGGTTTTTTGCGCGGCTGTCATGAACTCGTCGACGAAGCTGTCATAGGCTTCGCCGGTGAGCCGCCGCTCGCGCAGGCCGAGGTAATAGGGATCGTTGAGAAGCTCTTCGTTGTTGGTGCCGACGTCGAGCACGACAGGCAGGCATTGCTCGGGATGCACGCCTGCGCAGGCCGAATAGAGCGACAGCTTTCCGACCGGAATGCCCATGCCGTTGGCGCCGAGATCGCCGAGGCCGAGGATGCGCTCGCCGTCGGTGACGACGATCAGCTTGGCTGGATAGGGCCAGTTCTTCAGAATCTCGGCAATCTGGCCGCGATCGCGCGAGGAGATGAACATCCCGCGCGGCCGCTGGAAGATCAGGCCGTATTTCTGGCAGGCAAGCCCGACCGTCGGCGTGTAGATGATCGGCTGGATCTCGTCGATGTTGTCGACGACCACGCGGAAGAACAGCGATTCGTTGCGGTCATGCAGCGCATTCAGCGCGACGTATTTTTCCAGATCGGTCGGCAGCGTGCGCAGATTGGTCAGCACCCGCTCCGCCTGCGTCTCCATCGTCAGCACGCACGGCGGCAGCAGGCCGCGCAGACCGAGCGCGGTGCGCTCCGCCTCGGTGAAGGCCGTGCCCTTGTTGAGCAAGGGATCGCGCAGCAGCGCCATGCCTTGCATGGCTTCGGATGATGTCGGTTGGGCGCTGACCCGATCAGGTCTATTCACGAAATCCCCCAGGGAGTTTCTTATTGAAGGGGGATCATTGTCGGCCAGTGCTCAAGCGAGATCAAGGACCGTCCGAGCCTTGCATCGATTGTGATCTCGCACCGCAGCGAGATTTTCGCTGATAATCCCGGTTGCGCACGACGCAAAGGTTACCGCGAGCGAGTTCGAAGCCTGGTCGAACGTGATGTCGATCTGGTCTGCCACGAGATCGATCATGGCGGGGCCGCCGCCGCGAAAGCGCGAAGGCAAGCCGGAAACTATCCCGCGGCCCGCCGCGGCGTCAGGTTCGTGGCCATTTCGGCCGGCGACCCGACGTGCATCAGAATGGTCTGGGTGGCCGAAGCCACCTCGATGCCGTTCTGCTGGAAACGCTGCTTCATGCGGCGGTTGAACTCGCGCTGGACGGGCCAGCGCCCGGCCTCGGTGCAGCGGATCTGTCCGACGATCGACACCATCGCGCCGTCGACCTTGTCGATGCCCCAGAGCTCGAGATCGCCGCGGATCAGCGGGCGGAAGTCCGGCTCGCGGCGCATCTCCTCGACGATGTCCTTGAGGATCTGGCCGGCGCGATCGGTGTCCTCCTTGTAGGCGACATTGACGCTGACCGAGGCATTGCCGGCGCCACGGCTGGCGTTGGTGATGGTCGTCACCGCGCTGAACGGCACGATGTGCACGGCGCCATCGCCGGCGCGCAAGCGAATGGTACGGATCGAAACGTTCTCGACCACCCCCGATAGCCCCGACACGCTGACGGTGTCGCCGACCTGGACCGTGTTCTCCAGCAGCAGGAACAGCCCGGTGATGAGATCCTGCACCAGCTTCTGCGAGCCGAAACCGATGGCAATGCCGACGATGCCGGCGCCTGCGAGCAGCGGCGCGACATTGACGCCGATTTCGCTCAGCGCCGTCAGGCCGACGACGGTGGCGATCAGGCACAACAGCGCCGTGCGCAACATCGGCTGGAAGGTGCGCAGACGCGCCGCACGAGCATAGTGTCCATCGCGCGACAGCGTATTGATCTGCCGGTCCAGCAGCGCATTGCTGGCCTCCCAGATCGCCGCCGCGATGGCGACGGCGATGCCGATCGTCGCCACCGCCGAAATCAGCCGGCTACCGATCTGGCCGCCATAGAACCAGACGATGGCATCGACGCCCCAGACTTCGAGCACGGCAACCAAGCCGATGAGGGCGATCACGCCGGAGACGATCTTGCGCAACAGCGGCAGATAGCGGTTGGCGCGGATCTCCAGCCCCGGAAACCGCTGGAGTATCTCAGGCTGGATGCGAAAGCCGCGGTCGATCAGGCTCAGCGTCACCACGGTGGCGACTCGCGTGATCAGCACCACCGCGACGGTGCCGACGAAATATTGCAGCAGCAGCGAATAGCCATTGCGGATGTTCAGCGCCCAGACCGCCCACAGCGCCAGGTCGAGCGCAATGGCGAGATAATGCCAGCCGCCGGCGATGCGATTGCGCAGCCGCGCCGCGATCCCCTGCCGGTCCGCCGGCGCACGGATGGCGTCGGCGACCTGGCGGCGGCATTGCAGGATGATGACCACGATGAACAGATGAACGACCAGCATCACCATGCGGATGAGCGCGGCGTAGCCGGCGCGATGCAGGCCGAGCAGCAGCGCCACATTGGCAAAGGCGATGCCCGATACCGCGACGCCGACGATGCGGCGCGCCCAGATCTCGATATAGGCCGCGGTTTCGGCGCGCGCCGGAAACAGACCGAACGGCCCAGCCAGCGCGCGGACGAGACAGATGAGCCCGCGCGAAAACGCGTAGGCGTTGACGACGGCGAGGATCACAAGGCGCACGGTGGCGGGCTCGCCGATCTCCGTTCCGAGCAGCGTGGTCGCAAGGCTCACGAAAACGACCACCGGGAGCAATTCGAGCACCAATCGTCCCACCACGAAGGGCAGCCGCAGCAACACCTGCCAGACACGCGCGAGACTGTGCCGGCGCCTGTGCAGATCGGGCGCCGGAGTGACATCTGCGACCGAAGACGGCGGATCGGCAATCGGCAGCGCCTGCGCCGGCAGGCGCGCGGTCTGCGGCACGCGCGCTTCGAGGAAGGCGACCGGACGCCGGATCAGGCGGACACCGACCCATTCGGCCGCAAGCGCGCCACTGAACACCAGCGCCAGCTTCCAGGCGATTTCGATCAGGAGATTATAGGCATCAGGATCATTGGCAGTCCGCACAATCCAGTAATAGAAAGCCCAGAAATGCGTGAGCGTCCGCGCCATATCGGCGACATCGCGCGAGATCTCGCCGATCTCTTCGGACACCGTGAGCAGAAGCTGCGCGCCGAGACCGTCGGCCGACAGCGGGATCGGTGATTTCGACTCCGGCGCCGCTGCCTGCTGCTGGCCCGATGCATTGGCGATCGCGCGCAGCGTATCGATCATTTGCGCGCGCTTCTTGTCGTCCTGGAGCGTGTCCAGCGCCCGCCTGGCCTCGTCGGGCGACAGCGCAGGCGCGCCGCTGGCGACCGGAGCAGGCGGCTCTGCGCGGCTTGGAGACAGCGATGTGATGGAGAGAAAGAAGGCGACGAAAAGCGCCGAGGCAAGCTTCTGCGACACGCGGATTCCCCAAAGTAAATGAAACGCGCCGGCGGAATCGTGACCGCGCGAAGCACTGCGTCATGTCGGAACGGCGCTATTCGCCTCCGTCGTGTGTCGGAAGTAGGTCAAGGAGACGACAATGTCTTGGCATTTGCTGCATTGCAGGGAGCTTGAAACGCACAGCGCCGGGTAGGTAGGGGCTTTGCCTTACTGATGCAGCCCACTAAACCTGTACCCGGCGTGCCGTTCGCGGTTTACGCCGCTATGCGATAGTCCGAACGAGCTCCATCGCACTTAACGCGGCTGGATTTGCGGAGGTGGCGTCATAGACCTCCCCTTGCTCATGGTGTGGACTTTACGCGTCGCTTGCTTGCGACCGCCGACATGCTCCTCCCGTGACATAAAACTGTCAAGCGGGATTGGGGGCGGTCAGGATCACATTTGCGGGCCTGTTCCGCGATCGGAGCGATCGAGCGAAGGGAGCGGAATAAATCCCTCTTCGCAGCGTTTGTGTGAGAGACATATCCGCCGCATTGCCCATCCCTTTTCGGAAAGCCGCAGATGAAATCATTATCTTGCATCGCCGTGCTCGCAGCCCTCGTCAGCGGCTACGCGTTCGCGCAGACCGCGCCGCAGACTTCCACAACGAAAGTCGAGGGCACCGACAACGTCTACATCTTCCGCTACGGCGGTCATCAGTCGATGTTCGTGGTGACACCAAAGGGCGTGATCGCAACCGATCCGATCTCCTATTTGCGTCCGGCAAAGCCCTATATCGATGCGATCAAGGCCGTCACCGACAAGCCGATCAAATACGTCATCTACAGCCACCACCATTACGATCACATTGCCGGCGGCCAGCCCTTCAAGGACCTTGGCGCAACCTTCATCGCGCATCGCCGCACCAGAGAGCGGCTGCTCGAGCTCAAGAAGCAGAACGCGCTGCTGGCAGACATCGTGATGCCTGACCAGGTGGTCGACGATAAGAAGACCCTCACGCTCGGCGGCACCACGCTGGAGCTCGACTATGTCGGCCGCAACCATTCCGACAATTCGCTGGTGATGCGGCTGCCGAAGGAGAAACTCGTCTTCGTGGTCGACTTCGCGCCGATCGAATCCGTCCAGTTCCGCAACATTCCCGACAATGCCTCGCCGCTGGAATACATCGCCTCGCTGAAGAAATTGGCGTCGCTCGACTGGGAGCGCATGATCCCCGGCCATCCCAATGCCGGCGGCCGGCTCGGCACCAAGAAGGATGTCGAGGACGACATCGCCTACATGGAGGATCTCTCAGCCGAGGTGAAGAAAGCGGCCGATGCCGGCAAATGCATCGACACCGCGATGAAGGAGGTGAAGCTGCCGAAATACGAGAAGTGGGCGAACTACGAGGCGAGCCTGCCCGCCAATGTCGAGCGCTTCTGCTATTGGTGGGGCCGGGGGTATTGATCGCGTCGAACTCGCGGCGTGGGCAAAGGCGCGCGTTAGCGCCGTGCCCTACTGTGCATGAGGTTGTTTTCGCAGTTTTCGTTTCGTCCGCTTCTTAGCCCCCTTCTCCTCCTGCTCCAGCGCCCTGCGCACGTTGTCGAACTCCGCCCGCGAAGCCTTGTCGGCGCGGGGAAAGCGCAGGTCGAGCTTTTCCAGCTCCGCCACGATGACCGAGCCGATCACGACGCGGGCGAACCATTTGTGGTCGGCGGGGACGACATACCAGGGCGCATGGGGCGTCGCCGTGTGGCGCACGATATCCTGATAGACGGCCTGGTAGCGCGGCCATAGGGCGCGCTCCTTGATGTCGTCCATCGAGAATTTCCATTGCTTGGCCGGCTCCTCCAGCCGGTCGAGGAAGCGCTCGCGCTGTTCGTCCTTGGAGAGATTGAGGAAGAATTTCAGCACCAGGGTGCCATTGCGCGTCAGGTAACGCTCCCAGGCGGAGATGTCCTCGAACCGCTCCTTCCAGATGTTCTTGGTCACGAGCTTCGAGGGCAGCTTCTCATTGGCGAGGATCTCCGGGTGAACGCGCGTTACCAGGCATTCCTCGTAGTGCGAGCGGTTGAAGATGCCGATATGACCGCGCTCGGGCAGCGCCACGACGTGACGCCAGAGGAAATCGTGGTCGAGCTCATTCTTGCTCGGCTGCTTGAAAGCGGTAACCTCGCAACCCTGTGGATTGATGCCCTCGAAGATCGCCTTGATGGCGGAATCCTTGCCGCCTGCGTCCATGGCCTGGAGCACGATCAGCACCGACCAGCGGTCCTGGGCATAGAGCTTCTCCTG
Organism: Bradyrhizobium sp. USDA 4449; assembly: GCF_054056275.1. Classification (NCBI taxonomy): domain Bacteria; kingdom Pseudomonadati; phylum Pseudomonadota; class Alphaproteobacteria; order Hyphomicrobiales; family Nitrobacteraceae; genus Bradyrhizobium; species Bradyrhizobium sp. USDA 4449. The sequence goes on from NZ_JBSRYD010000001.1 coordinate 103,606, forward strand.
AAACGCGATCAGCCGCTTCTTGTTGGCATCCAGAATCTCCTGTCCCTGCTCCTTGTCCAGATCGCCCTTCTCGTCGGTCTTGTAGTCCTTGAGGTGGAACTTGCCAGACCCGTCATGCCGGAATGGCGTGATGTAGCGATCAAGTTCCTGGGCGAGCGATTTGGACGGCTTTTTGCTCATGAGCGCGGGGCACCTTGCGTTGCGGCTTCAATCGGTCAAGCACGCTACCAAGGATGCCCTTCGGAAGGAATATGATGAAAAGCACCAGCACCACGCCATAGACGAGGTTGTCCCAGCCCACCGCCTTGGTGCCGAAGCCGATGCGCAAGGTTTCCGCGAGCAGGATGGTGATGACCGCTCCGACCGTCGGACCGAGCGAGACGAACAAGCCGCCGACGATCGCCGCGAACACCATCTGGAGCGACACCGCGATGCCGGAGACGGTGTCGGGCGTGATGAACATCTGGTACTGGCAATAGACGGCCCCCGCCAGCGCCGTCATGACAGCGCTGATCAGCGTGATCTTGAGTTTCTCCGCGCTGACATTGACACCGGCGGCCGCCGCGGCATCCTCGTCCTCCGAGATCGCCTCGAGCGCATAGCGGCTCATGCTGCGGTCGATCACATGCCAGACGATGATGCCGCTGAACCACACCGCAAGCGCGACCAGATACCAGCTGGTCTTGTCATCGAATTGCAGCGCCAGGAGCTTGTTGCCGGAGGCGCGGTTCGGCGTGTAGCCGAGCGAGCCGCCGGTATAGTCGCGCGTCGCCGTGATGACCTGGAGCACGATGCCTGACAGCGCGAGCGTCACCAGCACGAAATAGTGCCCCGTGATGCGGAAGCGGAAACAGGGATAGCCGATGATGAGCGCCAGCACGCCGGCCGCGATCATGCTGAGGGGAATTCCGATCCAGGGCGACCAGCCCAGATGATTCCACGACAGCGCGGTGACATAGGCGCCGATTCCCATGAAGCCGCCATGGCCAAGCGAGACCAGACCGAACCGTCCCATCATCGACCACGACGTATAGGCGAACGACCAGATCAGGATCAGCACCAGAATGTGCAGGTGGTAGGGATCGCGGTAGACGAAAGGCAGCGCGACCAGAGCGATCAGTCCTGTCCCCCACGCGACAAGCCGGCCCGTCATCGTCGCCTCGCGAGCAGGCCCGCGGGCCGGATGAACATCATCACGATGAAGAAGGCGAAGGCGAGCACGTAGCCCCATTCCAGATCCGAGAACAGGCCGCCGAGCGAGATGATCTCGGCGAATACGAAGGCGGCGATGAAGCCGCCGATGAAATTGCCCAAGCCTCCGAGCACGCAGATCAGGAACGTGATCGGCCCAAATGACAGGCCGACGAAGGGGTGCACGTCATATTGCAGCACCAGCAGACAGGCCGCGAGCCCGGCCAGCCCGCCGCCGATCGCGGAGGTGATGAGATAGATGCGCCTGGTGTCGACGCCCATCAGCGCCATGATCTGCCGGTCCTGCGAAATGGCGCGGATCGCGGTGCCGGTGAAGGTGCGCGTCATGAACAGATAGACCGCGACCATGCCGACCAGCGCCGCCAGGAACGACAGAAGGCGTGCGTAGCTGAAATTCATGTCGCCGAAAGCAAGCACCGGCAGGCGGATGCCGAGATTGCGGAAGTCGATACCGAAGGCAATGGTGGCAAAGCTTTGCAGCACGAACAGCACACCGCCGGTTGCGAGCAGCTGGTTGATCGGCGGCGCGGTGAGCAGCGGCGCGATCACGAGGTAGTGCAGCAATGCGCCGAGGATCGCGACCAGCAGGATGGTCAGCGGCGCGGCGATGAAATAGCTGATGCCGTAGTACTGGACCAGGAAATACATTGCGTACATGCCGATCATCACGAGTTCGGCGTAGCAGATCCAGGTCACGTCGATGACGCCGAAAATCAGGTTCAGCCCGAGTGCGAGCAGCGCCAGTACGCCCCCGAGCAGGATGCCGTTGATGACCGCCTCGAGCAGGTAGATGTCGAAAATGTCCAGGAACGCCTGCATAACTCCCTCATACCCCGAGATACGCTTCCTTGACCGTGCTGCTCGCCAGCATCTCGGCCGAGGTGCCAGAGGCGCGGATCGTGCCGGCCTCGATCAGATAGGCCCGGTCGACCACGCGCAGCACCTGCTGCACGTTCTGCTCGACGATCAGCACCGTCAGCCCGCTGGCGCGGATTCGCTTCACGAGCTCGAACACCTGCTGCACCACGACCGGTGCCAGCCCCGCCGAGGGCTCGTCGAGCAGCAGGAGCCTTGGGTTCGACATCAGCGCACGGCCGATCGCGCACATCTGCTGCTCGCCGCCAGACATGGTGCCGGCCATCTGGTGGCGGCGCTCCTTCAGGCGTGGAAACAGGTCGAACACGACCTCGAGCCGCTCGGCATAATGGGCGCGAGCCTGCTTCATGAAGGCGCCCATCTTCAGATTGTCATCGACCGAGAGCTGCGGAAACAGGCGCCGGTTCTCGGGCACATGCGCGATGCCGAGACTGACGATCTTGTGCGGCGGCGTCGCCAGAACATCGACATCCTCCATGGCGATCAATCCGCGCGAGGGCCGGATCAAGCCGGAGACAACGCGCATCAAGGTGGTCTTGCCGGCGCCGTTCGGGCCGATGACGCCCACGGCCTCGCCGGCCTTCACGTCGAGATCGACGTCGAACAACGCCTGGAAGCTGCCATAGCCGGCGCTGACGCCGCGAAGCTCCAGCATCATTGGCCTCCCGCGCGACGGCGCGCTTCGGCGGCTGCGGCCTGCGTCGTCTCGGCATCGGCGCCGAGATAGACCTCGATGACGCGCGGATCGCCCGCGACCGCGCTCGGCAGGCCTTCCGAGATCTTCTCGCCGTGGTCGAGCACCATGACGCGGTCGACGACCCGCATCAGCACGCCCATGATGTGCTCGACCCAGATGATGGTGATGCCGAGCTCGTCGCGGATGTTACGCAGCATGTCGGCCGCTTGCCCCATCTCGGCCTCGTCGAGACCGCCGAGGCTCTCGTCCGCAAGCAACAGTTTCGGGCCGGTCGCGAGCGCTTTCGCAAGTTCGAGCTTCTTCAATCCGGCTGCGCCCAGGCCGTCCACGCTGGCATGACGATCGGTCGGCAATCCCACCAGCGCGAGCGCGCGCTCGGCCCCTTCCTCGGCCTTGACGCGGCTATGCCGGCCCTGGCCGTAAAATCCGGCGAGCGCGACGTTCTCGAACATGGAGAGGCGGCGAAACGGCCGCGGAATCTGGAAGGTGCGGCCGATGCCGCGGTTGATGATCCGGTGCGGTGCCAGCCCCGCGATCTCCGACCCGTCGAACCGGATCGAGCCTGAGCTTGGCGCCAGCGTGCCCGAAAGCATGTTGAAGATCGTGCTCTTGCCCGAGCCGTTGGGGCCGATCAGGCCCAGGATCTCACCCCGATCGACCTTGAACGACACGTTGTTGACGGCGATGAAGCCGCCAAACCGCTTCACCAGCCCGCTGACCTCCAGCACCGCCGCGCTCCGCTAGCTCGCTCCCTGCAGTTTTTTGTTTTGCTTTTCGCCCATCACATGGGCTGGACCGCGCGATGTCAAGCCTCGCGCTTCAGCGCGGGGCGAACTGCTGCGCGATGAAAGCCGTGACAAATCGGGGCATGGTCGGCATCAGGTCATCCATCCCGCGCACGAGATGGATGGCCGAGAGCTCCGGCTCGTCCTGCCGGGCCAGATTGGCCTCGATCCGCGCGCGAACCGCCTCAGCCGGCATATCCAGGTTGAGGATCCGTATCATTGCAAGTGCTCTGCCGGTGACGACGCAGTGCCAGTCCGGCTCCGCCGAATAATCGGCGGGGCCGAGGCCGGTCTCCTCCTCGATCTCGCGGACGACGCTGCCGGGAATGTCGAGCCTGCCGTCCCTGACGTCGTCGAGATCGGGCGTCCCCGACGCAAAGTAAATGCGCCCGGGATTGGCGGTATGGCGAGCCATCTCGCCCATCACGAAGGCGCCGTCGGACGTGCGCAGCGCCCCCATGCCGAACCCGTTGAAGACAGCCGTATCGGGGAAGCCCCAATCGCGCCAGGCAAGGAAGCTCGCGAAGTCAGTCTCGAAATAGGTCGCGGCGAGATGACCGTCGGCGAAGACGGGATCGCGGCCGAGCAGGACTCGGCCATTCCAGAGTTTCGGCCGCTCGCGCCGCTGCTCGGCGAAATGCGCTTCGATCTCGGCGCGCCGCTGCTCGGCAAACGGCCAGACGACAGGACGTACGGCAAGATCAAGCGTCGTGACACGATGAATGGTCGATGAGGTCATGACGCTGCTTACCGCGAGATCGCGTCAGCTATTTGGCACTGCCAGTGGTCTTCTTGGCCTGGTCGACGAACTTGTTGGTAAAGGTCTTGCTCACGTCGATCTTGGCATTGGCCACCTCGGGCGAACCAACGCTGAACACCGCGAGCACGGCGTCGGCGCCCTTCGGATCCATCTTGCCGGTCTCGGAGAACATCGGGATCGTGTTCTTCAGCGCCGCGAGATAGAGGTCCTTGTTCTTGCCGACCATCTCCTCCGGCATCTTGGCCATGATCTCTTCGGCCGAATGTGCGTGGATCCAGGCAATCGTGGCCAGCATCGCATTGGTCAGCGCCTGCGTTTCCTTGTCATGCCCCGCAATCCACGCCGCGGTCGAGTACAGCGCACCGCCGGGATATTCGCCGCCGAACGTCTCGAGCGTGTCCTTTTGCGTACGGGTATCGCTGAGAATGCGCAGATCCTTGTGGCTGCCCTGGAGCACCGTGACGGAGGGATCGAGCATCACCGCAGCGTCGATCTGCCCCTGCTCCATCGCAGCCACCGCGGTGGCGCCGAGGCCAACGCCGATCACGGCAGTGCCCGCGGGATCAAGCCCGTTCTTCTTCAGGAGATATTTCAGGAAGAAGTCGGTGGAGGAGCCGGGTGCGCTGACGCCGACTTTCTTGCCGGCGAGGTCCTTGACCGACTTGATGTCGCCCGTGTGCGAGGGCGCGACCACCAGCACGAGCCCGGGATAGCGGTCATAGACCACGAAGGCCTGCAACTCCTGCTTCTTCGCGGCGAGGTTCACGCAATGGTCGAAATAGCCGGAAACCACATCGGCGCTGCCGCCGAGCACGGCCTTGAGCGCGTCCGAGCCGCCCTTGAGATCGACCAGATCGACATTGAGACCGGCCTTCTCGTATTCGCCGAGTTGCTTGGCCAGCACCGTCGGCAGATAGCAGAGGCAGGCGCCGCCACCGACCGCGATGGTCACCTTGCTTTGCGCTGCGGCAAAAGAGGTGGTGAGCGTCAGCGCGAGCAGCGCGCCGGCGAGCCTGGCAATCGTGTTCTTCATTGGTTTCCTCCGTTCGGCTGGCGGCACCATAGAGCAGCGGGACTGGCTTGAGAAGGACCGCTAAGTGCACTGGCCATCAGCCTTTTGGCGCAATAGCATGCGCCCGCAACAACAATCTCTGACGGGGAGAATAGTCCATGAATCGCTTGACTGCCGGGCTGTCGATCACTGCCGCCTTCGTCGCCGGATGCGGCGCAACGCATTTGCTGCGGCCGGCGCTCGCCGCGGAAAGCATCACCGCGCAGATCATCCATACCGGCGAGATGGAAGGCGATGCGCTCGGTCCCGCCAACCAGGTCGGCTATCGCTCCAAGACCTTCATGACCGCCGACGGCGCCACCGTCTCGATCCAGGTCGGCAACGTGCCGAAGCACCTGCATCCCAACACCAACGAGATTCAGTACATCCTCGACGGCACCGGGACGATCTGGCTCGGCGACAAGGAAGTGACGGTGAAGCCGGGCGACCTCGTCATCATTCCGAAGGGCACTGCGCATGGCGGCACCAAGCCGATCAGCGGCCAGGTCAAGGCGATAGCGATCAAGACGCCGCCCCAGGCGCCCGACGACGTCAAGCTGCTGGATTGAGGGGTCGCGACGTGGCTCGCGCCAATGCGCGGGCCTTTTTTTGCGGCTAGCCCCGCCCATCCACGGTCGGCCGCCACACCAGCAGCCTCCGCTCCACCAACGTCACTCCAATATCGATCAGGATGACGAAAGCCGACAGCACGAACATGCCGGCGAATACGCCGGCAACGTCGAACACGCCCTCGGCCTGCTGGATGAGATAGCCGAGGCCTGCGGCTGATCCCAGATACTCGCCGACGACGGCGCCGACCACGGCGAAGCCGACCGAGGTATGCAGCGAGGAGAACATCCATGACAGCGCCGACGGCCAATAGACATGCCGCATCAGCTGCCCCTCGCTCATGCCGAGCATGCGGCCATTGTCGAGCACCGTGCGGCTGACCTCCTTGACGCCCTGATAGACGTTGAAGAATACGATGAAGAACACCAGCGTCACGCCGAGCGCGACCTTGGACCAGATGCCGAGCCCGAGCCACAGCGCAAAGATCGGTGCCAGCACGACGCGCGGAAGCGCGTTGGCCATCTTCACGTAGGGATCGAACACGGCGGCAACGAGCGGCTGTCGCGCAAACCAGAAGCCGATCAGCACGCCGCCAACCGAGCCGATCACGAAGGCGAGGATGGATTCCCACAGCGTGATTGCCAGATGCTTCCAGATCACTCCGGTCGCGAACCACTTCGCGATCTGGCTGAACACATCGACCGGATTGGAGAAGAAGAACGGCGGCAGCAGGACCTTTCCAAAGACCGGGACGCTCGAAAAGAACTGCCACAGCGCGATGCAGACGACCGCGACCAGGACTTGCAGTGCAAGCAGCGTGACGCGCGACATCAGATCGCCTCCGTCGCTTGGGCAGTTTGCGCGTAGCCCTTCATTACCTCGTCCTTGAGCACGCTCCAGATCTCGCGATGCAGCGCATGGAATTCCTTGTCCATCCGCACCTCGAAGATGTCGCGCGGGCGCGGCAGCATGACGCGCCAGTTGCCGATGATGCGCGAGGACGGGCCGGCCGACATGATCACGACCCGATCGGCGAGCGCGATAGCCTCTTCGAGATCATGGGTCACGAACAGCACCGCCTTGCGGTCGGCATTCCAGAGGTCGAGCAGCAGATTGCCCATCACCTGGCGCGTCTGCGCATCGAGCGGCCCGAACGGCTCGTCCATCAGCAGGATCTTGGGGTCGCGGATCAGGACCTGTGCCAGGGCCACGCGCTTGCGTTGACCGCCGGAGAGCATATGCGGATAGCGGCCCGCAAAGGCGCCCAGGCCCACGGACGTCAGCCATTTCTGTGCCTGGGGCAGCGCCTCTGCGCGCGGCATTCCCCTGATCTCGAGCCCGATCGCGACATTGTCGAGCGCGGTCTTCCAGGGGAACAGCGCGTCGGCCTGGAACAGATAGCCGGCGTCCCGGTTCAGCCCTGCGAGCGGCCGGTCGAAGATCGTGGCACGGCCCGCAGCCGGCTTGAGCAGGCCGGCTGCGACGTTGAGCAGCGTGGATTTTCCGCAGCCGGTCGGACCGACGATGGCGACGAACTCGCCCTGCGCGACCGTCAGATGGGCCTTCTCCACCGCGGTGTAGACCCGCCCGTCCCCCAGCCGGAACGCGACCTTGGCATCTTCCAGCGCCACCGCCATGGGCGTTGTCATGTGTTTCCTCCAAACTTGGCTCGATGCCTTAGCCGCTCGCGCGGCCAAGTTCAATCAAGGCGCCAAGCGTGCTACGCATGGGTCTCGACCACCACCCTCCCCGGAGGGCAAGCGAGCTGAGTGCACGTCGGATGCCGTCCAGACCGATGATTGGCTACACGCGCGTCACCAAGAGCTTCGGGCCCCTCAGGGCCGTCGACGCTTTGTCGCTCGACATCGCCGAGGGCGAGTTTCTGGCCATCGTCGGGCGGTCGGGCTCGGGCAAGACGACGCTGCTGCGTCTCGCCAACCGGCTGATCGAGGCCGATGGCGGCTCCATCACCGTCGAGGGCGAGGACGTCCGGAACATCGATCCGGTCGCGCTGCGGCGCCGGATCGGCTACGTCTTTCAGAGCGGCGGGCTGTTTCCGCATTTGAGCGTCGCGGACAATATCGGGATCACCCCAAAGCTGCTCGGCGCGCCCGCAGCCGAGATCGCGGCCCGGGTCGACGAACTGATCGAGCTCGTGCAACTCGAGCGCGCCGCCCATCGTGACCGGCTTCCGGAAGCGCTTTCCGGCGGGCAGCGCCAGCGCGTCGGCGTGGCGCGGGCGCTGGCAGCCAGGCCGCGCATCGTGCTGATGGACGAACCGTTCGGCGCGCTCGATCCCCTGACGCGCGATGCACTTGGCGAGGACTTTCGTGAACTGCATCGCAAGCTCGGCCTGACCACAGTGATGATCACGCACGACATGACGGAAGCGATCCTGCTCGCGGATCGCATTGCGGTGATGCGCGGCGGCAAGCTGCTGGCGCAGGGCACGCCCGCTGAACTGTCCGACAGCAGCGATGCCTATGTGCTGGAGCTGCTGCGCACGCCGCGGCGCCAGGTGGAACGGCTGAATGCACTGCTGCCGCAAGGCGGTGCGGCATGAGCCTTTTCACCGATCCGCGCTGGGGCGAGGCGCTGTCGCATTTGCCCGACTATCTCGGCAATCATGTGCGGGTGAGTCTCGCCGCACTTGCGCTCGGCCTGATCGTCAGCCTGCCGCTCGCAATCGTCACACGCAACCGCCCGGCGCCGCGCGCCATTCTGCTGGCGCTCGCCAGCATCGTGCAGACCGTGCCGGGACTGGCGCTGCTCGCGCTGTTCTATCCGCTGCTGCTGGCGGCCGCCTCGGTGACGCTTGCCTGGCTTGGTGTCTCGTTCTCCGCGTTCGGCTTCCTGCCGGCGATGCTGGCTCTGGCGCTCTATTCGATGCTGCCGGTGCTGCGCAACGGCATCACCGGGCTCAACGGCATCGACCCCGCGCTGATCGAGGCCGCCAAGGGTGTCGGCATGACGGCGCGGCAGTCGCTCCTGATGGTCGAGCTGCCGCTGGCGCTGCCGGTCATGATGGCCGGAATCCGCACCGCTGCCGTGTGGGTGATCGGCACCGCGACGTTGTCGACGCCGATCGGACAGACCAGCCTCGGCAATTACATTTTTGCAGGGCTTCAGACTCAGAACTGGGTATTCGTGCTGTTCGGCTGTTTGGCCTCGGCTCTGCTCGCGCTCGCCGTCGATCAGCTGCTCGGCCTGATCGAGAGTGGTCTGCGCCAGCGGCGTCGTCTGCGCACGATATTTGGCGCTGCCGGGATCGCAGCGCTGGTTGCGGCGACGCTGGTGCCGGCGATGGGACGTTCATCGTCCGGCTATGTCGTCGGCGCAAAAACCTTTGCCGAGCAATATGTGCTCTCGGCCCTGCTCAGGGACCGCCTCCAGGCGGCGGGTCTTTCCGCCACCGCGCGATCGGGGCTCGGCTCCAGCGTGATCTTCGGGGCACTGAAGGCCGGCGATATCGATCTCTATGTCGACTATTCCGGCACGCTCTGGGCCAACCAGCTGCACCGCACCGACATCAAGCCGCGCGCGGAGCTGGTCGCAGATCTGAAGACGGCGCTCGCGAAAGACAACATCACGCTGCTCGGCGAGCTCGGTTTCGAGAATGCCTACGCGTTGGTGATGCCGAAAAAGCGCGCCGACGCGCTCGGCATCCATACCATTGCCGACCTCGCCGCGCACACCTCGACGATGTCGATCGCCGGCGACTACGAGTTCTTCTCGCGGCCCGAATGGGCGGCGCTACAGAAGGCCTACGGTCTTCAGTTCAGCGCACAGCGCCAGATGCAGCCGGACTTCATGTATGCGGCGGCCGCCAGCGGCGAGGTCGACGTGATCGCCGGCTACACCAGCGACGGCCTGATCGCGAAATACGATCTGGTGGCGCTCGATGATCCCAAGCAGGCGATCCCGCCCTATGACGCCATCCTGCTGCTGGCACCGAAGCGCGCCGGCGACGAGCGGCTCAAGGCGGCGCTGAGCCCGCTGCTCGGCAAGATCGACATCACCACCATGCGCGAGGCCAATTTGCGCGCCAGCGGCAACGACGCGAACTCGTCCCCCGATGCGGTGGCGAAGTGGCTGTGGGAGAAGGTCGGCCGACCGTAGATCGGATTGAGGGGGTGGCCGCAGGGGACTCCAGCCACCCCCTCCTGCCCATCTCTGGAGGATGAGACGGGCAAAGCATGATCAATTCACGCCCTCACCTCCTGCCGCTGGAACAGCACATAGCTGAACGCGAACAAAATGATGGTGCCGGCTATGAGGCCTACGGTCTGCGGCCATGCAATCATGATGCTCTCGCCGAAGGGCAGCGGCGCGCCCATCACGGCCCCACGGAGCTGATCGAGGAATACCGGCCCCAGCGTGCGGGTCGTCGGCGACAGCACAGCCAGCATCGCTTCCCCGAACAGGTCGTTCGGCGACAGCCGGAGCAGCTCCTGCATCCAGACCGCGGTGGCCGGATCGTTCAGGCCGAGCAGCGCGTAGCGCGGATCGACCGGCGCGATCGCTTGCGCCAGGGCTGGGGCCAACATCGGCCAGAGCACCGTCAGGAACAGCCAGATGCCCAGCGCGACCAGCGCCGCAGTGGCAGCCGACCGGAACACGGTGGACAGCAGCATCGCCAGCGACAACCATACGCCGGCGTAGAAGATCGCCACGATCAGGAACACCGCAGACCGCGCGATCTCCTCGCCTCCCGGCGGCACGCCGAGGAAGATCAGTCCGAGCCCGATCACCAGCAGCCACAAGGCGGCCAGACTGATCCCGATCGTGGCGAGTGCGGCCAGGAATTTACCCGTCAGCAGCGCGTCGCGATAGATCGGCTGTGCCAAGATACGCGACATCGTTCGCCTGTTGTGCTCGCTATTGACGGCGTCAAAACCGAGCCCGATCGCCATCAATGGAATGAGAAAGCCGAGGATCGCGACAAAGGACGGCAAGGGCGCCTGGTCGATCGTGAACAATCGCAGCAGGAGGAACGGATCTTCGGCCGTGTTCTGCCGGAGGCTGCTGATCGCTTCGTAGAGCGCGGCGAGCGCCGTGGAGAGGATCAGCAGTTCCAGCACCAGCATTCGGCTGCTGGCGACGTGATCGGAGAGCTCCTTGATGAAGACCGTCGACAATCCCCGAAACGGTGATCCTTCACGCCGCATGACGAACGTCTCCCGCGGACTGGTCCTGGAAATAGCGTGCGTAGATCGTTTCGAGGCTCGGTTCGTCGACCGACAATCGTCGCAACGCCCCGTCGCCCGCAACCACGGCGCGGGCCGCATCCGGACGCACGTCACGCTCGGCCGTCATGCGGTAACGGTCGGCAGCAAGGGTCTCTACCTGGGTCACGCCCGGGATCATCGCCAGCCGCCGGGCGATGCCCGGTCCCTCGGCCTCGACTTCCACGACGAAACCGGCTCCGAGCACCTTGACGGCGAGTTCCGGCACCGTCCCCATCAGCACGATGCGGCCGTTCCGGAATAGCGCAACGCGGTCACAGACGCGCTGGACCTGGTCGAGCATGTGAGATGACAGCAGCACGGTGACGCCCTCGGCTTTCAGCTCGCCGATCAATCCGAGGAATTCCTGCGTCGCTTGCGGATCAAGCCCGGACGTCGGCTCGTCGAGGATTGCGATCTCGGCGCGCTTCATGATGATCTCGGCCAGCCCCAGCCGCTGCCGCATGCCGCGCGAGTACGTTGCCACGCGTCTCTCGGCGACCTCGGCCAGACCAACGCGGGCAAGCGCGGCCTCAATCCGCGCTGCCCGCTCGGCGCGGGCAAGGCCCATGAGCTTTGCCGTGTAGGCCAGGTTTTCGACAGCGGTAAGCTGATCGTAGAAGCCGACGGCATCGGGCAGATAGCCGACCCGCTGCTTGACCTTCAGCGGCTCGCGCGCCGGATTGAAGCCGAGCACGCTGACCTCGCCCGACGATATCTCGGTGAGGCCCAGCATCATCAGGATGGTGGTGGTCTTGCCGGCGCCGTTCGGGCCGAGCAGGCCGAACACCTCACCGCGGGCGATGCCGAAGTCGATGGAATCGACGGCGACCGATTTTCCATAACGCCTGATGAGGCCACGTGCCCTGATGACGGGGTCGTGGGGCCGGCTGTCGGGTTCGGTTTGTAGCTCGCTCATCGCCGTCCGAACCTCGCAACTGCACCAAGCATCAACAACAGCGCGACGCCGATGACGCCGGCGCCGGCCACGCCCCACACCGTCGACGTGGCGACGGTGATGCGGAACTGGCTCGAGGCGCTTTCGCCACGCGTGGTGGCGCGGATGGTGGTCTGGTAGTCACCGGCCAGCGACTTGTCGCTGGGCGTAACCAGCGCCTGCACCTCACTGTCTTTCCCGGGCACGAGACGCTCGATCGTGGCCGGCTCGAACGTCACCTTCCATCCGTTCGGCGCAGTGCCCGCCAGCGCGATGTTCTCGGCCGGTGCCGTACCGGTGTTGGTCACGACGACCGGGATCGAGCTTTGCTTGCCCGCAACGGCGCGTGCGCTCAAGAGGCCGTCGCGGCCGGATATCTGCAGCTGCGGCTCGCCGACGACGTCGAGCGCGAGCTCGGTCGAGGCGGAAGCATCCTCCGCCTTGACGGTGACCTTCACCGGAAAATGGCCGGCATCCAGCGTGGTTGGCGGACGCACCTTCAGCTTGACGTCCTTGGACTGGCCGGCGTCGATCGGGATCGAGGACAGCTCCTGCGTGCCATAGGCTTCCGTGAACGAGGTCTCGAAATTGGCCGGCGCTTCGGCGGCGAAGCTGGCGACGAGATTTCGGCCCGAGTCGTTCTTGATCGAGAGCGTGTAGTCGAAATTGGATTTGGGGCTGCCACGCAGGGACGGCAGGTTCGCCTTCACGGTGAGCTTCGCCGGCAGTTCCTTGGCGAGCGACACGGCGATGGGAAGCTCTGCGCTGCTGCCCTGTCCCTCGGCCTTCACCGTGAGCGTATGCGTGCTAAGATCGCTGCCGGCAGGAACATCGAGCCTGAGCTGGAGCGCGACGCTGCCGTCCGGCGCCGGCATCGCTGCGCCGACGGGCTGGCCACCGCCAAGCAGCGTTGCAGTCCAGCCGCTTGGCACGTTCGCGACCGAAAGCTGGTAGCGCTGCGGCGACAGATCGTAGTTTTGCAGACGCAGGGAGATGTTGCTGGTGGTGCCGGGACGCACGGTGACCGCCGGATAGTCGGTCATGAGATAGAGGCCCTTGATGTCATGCGTCGGTTCGGCCGCATGGGCGACCGGGCTGAACAGCATGAGGGCAAATGCAAGACGCGCGACGTCAAGCGCTCGCATGGACGATACTCCTGCAAGGAAAGGGTGACCCAGAGATTGCAACACGCCGACTGAAAAGATCGTGGCGGCGGCGTTTCGGATGATGGGCGCAATCGTGACAAAGTTTGGGACGCGAGGCACCGCACCAATTACAAGTCGGTGATCTCAAGCCTTTTCAGCTCAGACTTTAGTTTTAAAACACGATCCCGCGTCAGAAGATTAATACATCGTAATGCGATATGTTGTCGTCGCTCCTGGACGACGCGAAGGCGGATGCTAGAGCCCGTGGATCATCCCGGCATCGATCAGCAGCCGGTTCAGCCGGCGCGCCTCGGCCCCGTCCTTGCAGCCGTAGAAGATGCCTTTGCAGCGGAGCATGATCCGTTTCTGCTCGGCGAAGGACGGGTCGAGCGGGATGCCAGCGGCTTCCTGGATGACCAGCGGCAGATAAGCACCGTCGATCGTCTCCATCACGGTGTCGCTTTTCACCGGCTCGAAATTGATGGCGTCGATCGCGTAATAGGTCGCGTAGAGGCGTGGATCGTAAGCGTCGAGCATCTTGCCGATCGCGCCTTCGTCGAGCCCGGGCTCGAGGATGCCGGGCGCGAACTCGGGCTGGTGATCGCCATAGCGAACGATCAGGAAGGGCTCGCCGGGAAACGTTTTCTTCAGGCCCGCGAGGAAGGCCTTGTATTGCTCGGCGCTCATGGCCTGACGGCGCAGATATTCGTCGATGGACGGCTCGTTGCCCGGTGCCCGCCAACCCGGCAGCAGATCGGGGCGGAAGCGCGTCTCCCATGGAAAATGATTGGCGCCAAGATAGACGAAGGCGAACAGCGGCTTGTTCGGCGTCCGCTCGCCCATCAGCCGCAGCGCCTTGTCGTAGAAGAAGCTGTCGGGCTCGACGTCCTTGGCACCGAGATCCTTTGCGTCGAAGACACGCTCGACGCCGGTTGTCATCTGAAAGCTGCGCGCGCCCATGAAGCCACCATAGGCAGGATAGAGCGACATGGTCTCGTAGCCGCAGCGGCGTAGGCTGAGCGGCAGGCCGCGCTCGACGCGGCCGGACGCAATGCGGGTGACGAAATAGGCGAAGCGGCCGAACGAACGCGAGGAGAGGCCGGCGAGCACGTTGTATTCGGTGAACCAGCTCGGGCCGCCATTGCTCTCGGCCAGGAAGGTGCGCGCCTTGCCGTCCCAGGATTTGAAATGGCTGCCGTAACCCGGCGGCGCCTTGATGCCATCAGCGGCGCGGATGTCGAAACTCGATTCATCATGGATCATGATGATGTTGGGCCGGCGACCGGCCGGATGGCAGGCGTCGACCAGAGGAATGTTGAGCCGCTCGTCGGTCGACGCAGCCGACTCCATAAAGCCGTACTGAACGAAATCGGAAACCGCGGTGACGCCCGAGCGGAAGAACTTCGAGAGATAGCCGTCGTCGTAATAGCCGCGCCAGGCTTCATCGGGATGATAGACGGAATAGAATACCAGTCCGGCGAGGCAGGCGAGCATGGATGCGAGCGCCGGCAGGCGGCGTATACGGAACGGATCGAGCCACCACAGCGCATACATCAGCGGCAGCGTGACGAAGCCGGCACCGATCACCGACCAGCGCAGGTTCGGGAAAATCGTGAACAGGAACGCGACCGTGTCGCGGTCGATCATCATCAGATCGATGAAGTTCACCGTCATCTGGACGACGTCGTGCTTGAGCCGCGACAGCAGCACCAGCACCACGACCATGGTCAGCGACAGCGCGCCCGACGGCGCCGGCCGGCGCAACAGCGTGATCCAGGAGAAGTTGAGGATGCCCCAGGCAAGCAGGAAGGAGAGACGCGAGCCGAAATCGGTCTCGGTCTCGTACATCAGCGCGAGCGCAGCGAAATGCGGCGCAGCCACCGCAAGCAGCCGCCAGAGGCCGAGCGCGGCAACGCTCGCCAGGACGTCAGTGGTGGCGGAAGGACCTGGATTGGGCGCGGACGCCATCGACGGCACGCTGAACTTTAAGTCCGGCGCGGTGATGCAGAGCCGCCTGGCCGGTCTCAATACGGCCCGGACGTCCGGCGCAGCCGGCTGCACCGTGTCATAAAACTGTAATGGAACGGGCACGGGCAGGCAACGCGATCCAGCATCCGACCTTCGCTTAGTGTTAGCGGGCGGCGAAGAGCCGCGCCCGGCTGCCCTCTAGGACTTCGCGATCCCGGCAATGAACAGGTCGATCACCCCTTCCGCCATCCGCTCGATCTCGCCCTCCCCCACGCCCCAGCGCGGAAAATGGCCGTCGAGATTCATGCGGGCGAACCCATAGATCAGGGCGCGACCGGCGATCAGGATGCGCTTGAGGTCGGTCGATCGCAGCAGGCCCTGCGCGGCCGCCTCAGCCAGCATCCGCTCGGTCAGCACGACGAGCTCGGCATTGTCCCGGGTCAGCTCGGCCGAGCTGCCATGGGCAAAATATCGGCCGGTGGAGATGATCTCGAAATGCGCCGGGTTGCGCATGGCCCATCGCACATAGGCGAGGCCAAAGGCGCGGAAAC
This sequence comes from Bradyrhizobium sp. USDA 4449, assembly GCF_054056275.1. Classification (NCBI taxonomy): domain Bacteria; kingdom Pseudomonadati; phylum Pseudomonadota; class Alphaproteobacteria; order Hyphomicrobiales; family Nitrobacteraceae; genus Bradyrhizobium; species Bradyrhizobium sp. USDA 4449. The sequence continues at coordinate 119,383 of NZ_JBSRYD010000001.1, forward strand.
GCGCCAGCGGGCCGGCGGGGCGAGCATCAGCCAGCGTGGCCTCGATCTCGGCGCGAAAGCGCCGCTGCGCCTCCTCGGCCACCGCAGCCATCAAGGCATCGCGATTGGGAAAGTGCCGGAACGGTGCACCGGGCGACACCGCGGCCCGACGCGCGGCCTCGCGCACCGACACCTCGGCGCCTTCGGCCGCCAGTTGCAACGCAGCATCGATCAGCACACGGCGGAGGTCGCCGTGATGATAGGGCCGAGCTTCGGACGCCCGGTGGCGGGCGCGGGGTTTTGGGGTCTGACGGGCGGGCATAACGCCTTCTAGCATCACCCGAACGTGAGTATAAGCAGCGATTACATCATTGACGGGGGCTTGTCCGGGAATGTAATCACCGATTACATGCTGAAGGAGACGACCATGTCCCGACGTCAAAGCTGGTTCGAAGGCTGGCGGGTGCTCGCCGCGCTCGCGCTGACCTTGATCGCCTTGAGCGTCTGGATTGCCTCGATGCGTCGGTTCGAGGTCGACGGCGTTCGCATGGTGATCCGCTTCACGGCGCGGAGCTCGCTGCTGCTCTTTTGCCTCGCCTTCAGTGCCTCGGCGCTGGCGAGGCTCTGGCCCAACGCCTGGACGCGCTGGCAGCGCCGCAACCGCCGCTATCTCGGCTTGAGCTTTGCGGCCTCCCACGCCATTCATGCCGTCGCCATCGTCGTATTCGCGAAGATGGATCCGGCGGGTTTTGTGGCGGCGACCTCACCGGCCTCCTACGTCTTTGGCGGAATCGGCTATGCCGCGATCATCGCGATGAGCATGACTTCGTTCGACCGCACCGCCGCGATGATCGGACCGCGCACCTGGCGCACGCTGCACCTCGTGGGCGGTTACTATCTCTGGTTCCAGTTCATGGTGTCGTTCGGCAAGCGCGTGCCGGCGATGCCCGCTTACGCGGCGTTCCTCATTCCGCTGCTCGCGGTGATGACGTTGCGGATGATCGCAATGGCCGCCCACCCACGCGGACGGACGGCCGAAGCGGGTTGAACGTCGATCAGCCCTGCGGCAACAGGCCGAGCCGCTTGGCGAAAATGCGGTCGACCGTTCGGCCACGGGTCCGCGCCGAGCAGCGGCCCGAAGAATGTAGGGGGAGGCCGCGCCACGGCAATGGCACGCGTTTCTCAAGCCGCGCGCAACGATAGGCGCTGCAAGAAGGCGCATCCGGTGTCCGTTCTTAAGATGAAGGGGTGCGCGAACGTCGCGACAGGCGATTGACTGCGCGATGAGAGCGCGGATGAAGAGCCGAGTCCTAGACTCTGAGGACACAGTACTTTTGGCGATCGCCAATTTTGAAAAAAGCCTGAGAAACGACGCGAACCCAAGAATGTGGTTTAAGCGTCAGTTCTTGGTGCTCAATGAGCACTTCAACTTCACGAAGAATTTGAATGAAGCAGCAATGCTTCGCGCAAGATGAAAAGAGCGAGACCGCGATCAGCGATCTCGCCCAGATATAATCGCGAAGATTTAAGATTTGGTTCGGCGAGCGAAGCTTTGTGTTTTTCGCTCCCGCGTCCCGAACGTAGCGCGTCGCTGACGCTACGCCCAGAGATTGCCACTTAGTTCTTCGACTTGTCGACCAGCGCGCCCTTCTTGATCCAGGGCATCATGTCGCGAAGTTTCGCGCCGACTTCCTCGATCGGGTGTGCGGCGAGCTTGGCGCGGGTCGCCTTGAACGAGGTCTGGTTGACCTTGTTCTCGAGCATCCAGTCGCGGGCGAACTTGCCGCCCTGGATGTCGGCGAGAACGCGCTTCATCTCGGCCTTGGTTTCCGCGGTGACGATGCGCGGGCCGGTGACGTACTCGCCATACTCGGCGGTGTTGGAGATCGAGTAGTTCATGTTGGCGATGCCGCCTTCATAGATCAGGTCGACGATCAGCTTCACTTCGTGCAGGCACTCGAAATACGCCATTTCCGGCGCGTAGCCGGCTTCGACCAGGGTCTCGTAGCCGGCCTTGATCAGTTCGACCAGGCCGCCGCAGAGAACGACCTGCTCGCCGAACAGATCGGTCTCGCACTCTTCCTTGAAGGTGGTCTCGATGATGCCGGCGCGGCCACCGCCGACAGCGGAGGCGTAGGACAGGCCGAGGTCATGGGCATTGCCCGAGACATCCTTGGCGATCGCGATCAGGCAGGGCACGCCGCCGCCGCGCTGATATTCTGAACGCACGGTGTGGCCGGGGCCTTTCGGCGCGATCATCAGCACGTCGAGGTCGGGGCGCGGATCGAGCAGGTTGAAGTGGACGTTGAGGCCGTGCGCGAACACCAGCGCAGCGCCCTTCTTCATGTTGTCGTGCAGGTGGTCGCGGTAGATGTCGCCCTGGAGCTCGTCCGGGGTGAGCATCATGACGAGGTCGGCCCATTTGGCGGCTTCGGCGACTTCCATCACCTTGAAGCCTGCGGCTTCCGCCTTCTTCACCGAGCTCGAGTCCTTGCGCAGCGCGATCGCCACTTCCTTGACGCCGGAGTCCTTCAGGTTGAGCGCATGGGCGTGGCCCTGGCTGCCATAGCCGACGATGGCGACCTTCTTCCCCTTGATCAGGTTCAGGTCCGCGTCGCGATCGTAATAAACACGCATAGTCGTTTCCTCGTTGAGGGCCGGAAATCGGCCGATGGTCAGTGTCCGAAGGGTGAAATTTGCGGATTTCGGGGGCTGTCTAGAGCATTTCGGCCCCTGAGGGAAACCCGTTTCTGCATGGAAATCCGCGACATCATGCATCCATGAAAACGGGGTAGAGGGAGGCGAGCAGCAGGAGCGCCATAAGGATATTGAAGGCGCGGACCAGCCGCTCCGAGGTCAGCACCGGCCGTAGCGCGGTGCCGAAGCACGCCCAGACCACGGTCGAGACCGTGCCGACCAGGAGACTGATCAGGGTCTGGATCGCGATGTTGACTGGAAACCGGGCAATGGCCGCATAGGCGGTGATGGTGCCGATCACGATCACCCAGCCCTTGGCATTGATCCACTGGAACATGGCCGCGCCCCAGAAGGTCATCGGGCCGCGGCCGTCAACCTCGCCGGGCTTGGTCGGGCCGGAGAAGGCGATCACCGCAGCGAGGTAAATCAGGTAAGCGGCGCCGGCATATTTCAGGATGGTCTGCAGGACCGGGTAGGCCAGAAACACGGTGCCGAGCCCGAGCCCCACCGCGGCGATCATGAAGGCAAAGCCGAGGACGATGCCGACGATATGCGGAATGGTGCGCCGGAAGCCATAGGTCAGCCCGGAGGACAACAGCATGATGTTGTTCGGCCCGGGGGTGAAATACATCACCACCATGAAGGCGAGGAACGCATAGAAGAGCGAGTTGGCCATATTCACCTCACGCCGTCTTCAGGATTTGCGGACGCTTTTCGCCAGCACCATCAGCGCAATGCCGCCGATGACGGTCAGCATGCCGGCGAGACGCAACGGCCCGAACCGCTCGCCAAACACGATGCTGGACGCCGCAGAACCGACGAACGGCACGAGCAGTGCAAACGGCACGACCTGCGCAGCAGGATAGTCACGCAATAGCCGCCCCCACAGCCAATAGGCGATGCTGGTCGAGACCGCGCCGATCGCCAGCAGGCAGATGAGGCCGGTCAGCGACATGTGGATCAGCGACTGGAAAGTCGGCGCTGGTCCGTCGACCACGAGCGCGAGCACGGACAGCGGCATGGCGGTCGCCAGGCAAAGCCAGGCGAAAAGGTCGAACATCGGCACACCGCGGGCACCGCGCAGCAGGATGTTGCCGATCGCAAAACTGACCGGTGAGATCATCAGCACGGCGAAGGCGCTGACGCTGAAGTCATAACCAACGGTGCCGCAAATCATCAGAAGGCCGGCCGCGGCAATGGCGATGCCCAGCGTCTGCACCGGCGTCGGCCGCTCGCCGAACGCAATCGCGGCAAGACCGATCGTGAACAAGGCCTGGCTCTGCACGACGACCGAGGTCAAGCCGACCGGTACGCCGTGGGCGATGCCATGGGCTTGGCTCAGGAACTGGCCGAGGAACAGCGTAGAGCTGATCGCGATCAGGCGCGGCCAGGCGATCTTCGGCTTGGGAACGAACAGGCACGGCAGTGCGGCAATCGAGAAGCGCATCGCCGTCATCAGCTCCGGCGAAAACTCGTAGAGCGCGATCCGGCTCGCCACGAAGGCAAGCCCCCAGATGATCGCCACCGAGAGGGCGATGAGGATGTCAGCCGGCTTCATTGTTGTTTTCCGGTTCTGCCCTGTCGTGCAGCCCTGCTTGTTCTTCTCGTCTAGCCTTGCTCGCCGGCTTTCGGTTTGCGCAAGAGATATGTGCCGTGCATCGGTGCGTGGTAATCGGCCGAGACCAGCGTGAAGCCGACATCGGTCAGCATCCGCTCCATCACCCAGCCGAAAGTGGAATATTCGTCGCGCATATGCGTCACCACGCTGGCGCGCGAGAAATCGTGGTTCTTGATCTGGTAGTCGGCCCATTGCTCGACGTCACGCTCGATCGCGTCGGGCATCGAGGCATAAACGATGTCGCGCAGGTAGAAGCTCGCACCCGGCTTCAGCGCACGCAAGATCCGCGACATCGCCACGACCTTCCAGAAGTCGGGCAGATGATGCAGCGTGAACTCGCTGACGATCAAATCGTAGGATTCCGGGCGGTAGGCAAAGCTGAGCAGGCCGGCGGACTGCGTGCGCACGGGCGCCTTGCGGTCGCGCGCATAGATCTCGGCAAGCGCGAGCATCGCCGGTGAAATGTCGATCGCGTCGACCTCGGCCCCCATCAGCGCGGCTTCAGCGGCGAGCACGCCATTCCCGCAGCCGATATCGGCGACACGCCAGCCGCGCTGGACTCCCAACATTTTCAGTGCGGCGCGCGCCCGCAGATCGGCATCGTCGTGGGCGTCGTAGATCGACGCCACCGCGGGCTCGATGCCCATCCGGTTCCGCTCGTTATAGTACCAGTCGCGCGCCAGCATGATTCACATCCCTTCAGGCCCGCGACCGATCGCGGCGACGCCGGTGCGCGACACCTCGACAAGGCCGAGCGGGCGCATCAGGTCGATAAACTGGTTGATCTTGTCCGTATTGCCTGTGATTTCGAACACAAAGCTCTCAGTGGTGGCATCGATCACCCGCGCACGGAAGGCGTCCGCCAGCCGCAGCGCCTCGACGCGATGCTCGCCCTGTCCGCGCACCTTCACCATCGCTAGTTCGCGCTCGATCGAGCGGCGGGTCTGCGTCATGTCGACGACCTGGTAGACCGGGATCATGCGGTCGAGTTGATGCTTGATCTGCGCGATCACCATCGGCGTTCCGGTGGTGACGATGGTGATGCGCGACAGATGCTTCTGCGCTTCGGTCTCGGAGACCGTGAGGCTCTCGATGTTGTAGCCGCGCCCCGAGAACAGGCCGATGACGCGCGCGAGCACGCCCGGCTCGTTCTGCACGAGCACCGCAAGGGTGTGCGTCTCGTTCGGATCGTGGCGCTCTTCGATGAAATAGGCGGATGCCGGCTGGTTCATGATCGTCCCCTCAAAATCCTATCGTACTCACACCAGCGCCTTGCCGCCGGCGAACGCCTTTGCGGTCGCCTCGTCGTTGGCCTGCTCGGGCAGCAGCATCTCGTTGTGCGCCTTGCCGGAGGGGATCATGGGGAAGCAGTTTTCCAGGGCAGCGACACGGCAGTCGAACAGCACCGGACGCTTGACCGAGATCATCTCCTTGATCGCGCCATCGAGATCAGAGGGCCTGGAGACCTGGAGACCGACGCCGCCATAGGCTTCCGCGAGCTTGACGAAATCAGGCAGGGCCTCGGAGTAAGAATGCGACAGCCGGTTGCCGTGGAGCAATTGCTGCCACTGCCGCACCATGCCCATGTACTGGTTGTTCAGGATGAAGATCTTGATCGGCAGCTCGTACTGAACCGCCGTCGACATCTCCTGCATCGTCATCTGCACCGAGGCATCGCCCGCGATGTCGATGACGAGACTATCCGGATGCGCGACCTGCACGCCGATCGCAGCGGGCAGGCCGTAGCCCATGGTGCCGAGTCCGCCCGAGGTCATCCAGCGGTGCGGCTCCTCGAAGCCGTAGAACTGCGCCGCCCACATCTGGTGCTGCCCGACCTCGGTCGTGATGTAGGTGTCCTTGCCACGCGTGGCCTCGAACAGGCTCTGGATCGCGTGCTGCGGCAGGATGACGTCGTTGCTCTTCTTGTAATAGAGCGAGTTGCGGGCGCGCCACTGCGCGATCTGCTGCCACCAGCTCTTGATGTCGGGCTTCTTCGCCTCGGCCTTGAACACCTGGAGGATGTCGCCAAGGATGTTGCCGCAATCACCGATGATCGGCACATCGACACGGATGTTCTTGTTGATCGAGGACGGGTCGATGTCGATGTGGATCTTCTTCGAGTTCGGCGAGAACGCATCGACCCGGCCGGTGATGCGATCGTCGAAGCGCGCGCCGACGCACAGCATGACGTCGCAATCATGCATGGTCATGTTGGCTTCGTAGGTGCCGTGCATGCCGAGCATGCCGAGCCAGTTCTTGCCCGACGCAGGGTAGGCACCCAGGCCCATCAGGGTTGACGTGATCGGGAAACCGGTGACCTCGACCAGCTCGCGCAGCAGCTTGGTGGCTTCGGGACCGGAATTGATGACGCCGCCGCCGCTGTAGATCACCGGGCGCTTGGCGCCGGCCAGCAGCGCCACGGCCTTGCGTATCTGCGTCGCATCGCCCTTCACGCGCGGCGCGTAGGAGCGGTGCACATCGGACTTGCGCGGCGGATGGTAGGTGCCGGTGGCGAACTGCACGTCCTTGGGAACGTCGACCAGCACCGGGCCCGGACGGCCCGTGGTCGCCACATAGAACGCCTCGTGCAGCACCTTCGCGAGGTCGTTGACGTCGCGGACCAGCCAATTGTGCTTGGTGCAGGGACGTGTGATGCCGACGGTGTCGCATTCCTGGAAGGCGTCATTGCCGATCAGATGCGTCGGCACCTGGCCGGAGATGCAGACCAGAGGGATCGAATCCATCAGCGCATCGGTCAGCGGCGTCACCATATTGGTGGCGCCGGGGCCCGAGGTCACCAGCGCAACACCGGGCTTGCCGGTCGAGCGGGCATAGCCTTCCGCAGCATGCCCGGCGCCCTGCTCGTGACGGACCAGGATGTGCTGGACTTCGCTCTGCTGGAAGATCTCGTCATAGATCGGAAGCACCGCGCCGCCGGGATAGCCGAAAATGTCGGTCACGCCGTGATCGATGAGCGCGCGGACGATCATCGCGGCGCCCGTCATCTGGTTCGGATCGTGGCTCTTGTCGCTCATTGGCTTGCTCCGGATGCGCTGACGTCAGCGGCTTCGTTCGTGTCGGTTTCGGGAAATAAAAAAGGCCCCGAAGAGGGACCCTGCACACCGCCTGTCGTGTGGATGGCAGCTAGCCACCCCCGGCGGTGTGCCTGGGTACGACGGCAATAAGGAGTTTGGTAATAATGTTACGCATGGCGGCCGCTCAGCTTCGCAAAGGTTGCGCGAAACATAACGACCAAAGCCTCGATGTCAAGGCAAACCGGCCGCTTCCGCGCGATTTTGGCAGTGTAGCGGCGTTCCCAGGGTTCGGCGAGAGGTAAAATCGGGAACCCAAGGCACAAAAGTGTGTCACGGGCCGCCGGCCCCGCCGGCGGCGGCCGCCAGCCAGCCCCCCGCCTTCACCGGCTTCACCCACTCGAATTCCGGCAGCTGATGCCTGAACCAGGTGAATTGGCGCTTGGCGTAGTGGCGGGTGTCGGCCCGGCCCATCGCAGCGGCTTCCTCGAGGCCAAGCTCACCGCGCAGATATCGGAGCAGGGCCGGCACGCCGTGGGCCTTCATCGCCGGCAGCAGCGGGTCGAGCCCGCGGGCGCCCAACTGCTCGACCTCTTCAAGAGCACCGGCGCCCAGCATGGCGCCGAAGCGGGCGTCGATGCGGGCATAGAGCTCGTCGCGTTCGGGCGCGAGGAATACGGCGCGAAAGCTGTCCTTCGGCAACAGCGGCGGCTGGCCCTCGTGGTGCCAGTCGAGCAAGGAGCGGCCGGTTGCCTCGACCACTTCGAGCGCGCGCGCGATCCTGGCGCGATCGCGCAGATTCAATCGCTCGGCTGCGCGCGGATCGCGGCGCGCAAGTTCCGCGTGCAAGGCCTCGACGCCGTTCCGCTCCAGCCGCGCGCGCACGTTCTCGCGCACCTCGCCAGGGATCGGCGGAACGACCGAGAGCCCTGCGGTCAGTGCCTTGAAATAGAGCCCGGTGCCGCCAACGAAGATCGGCAGGCAGCCCTCCGCCCTTGCCCGTTCCAGAACAGTCGCGGCATCAGCCACCCAGGCGCCGGCCGAGAAATTCACGGCTGCATCGACATGGCCGTAAAGGCAATGCGGAACGCGCGCCTGCTCGTCCTCAGTGGGGCGCGCAGTGATGATGCGGAGGTCGCGATAGACCTGCATGGAATCGGCATTGATCACGACCCCGCCCACGTTCAGCGCAAGCTCCAGCGCCAGCGCCGACTTGCCGCTGGCGGTCGGGCCTGCGATAAGCACGGCCTTGCTCGAATGCCTCTCGCTCACGAAAACCTCAAATGTCGCTCGTCGCCACGCTGATCTGCAACCCCGCCAATCCCGCCCTCGACTCCACCATCGTCGACGGTGTCCGCGCCGTGCTGCCCAACGCCGTGCCGGCCCATTGGCTGTTCGACGGCGTTGCGGTCGACATTCCCTTCGGCGCCGACAGTAACCTCGAAGGCGATCGCCATGCCATCGAAGAACGGCTGCGCGAGCTTCGCGGCGATTTGCCCATCGACATCGTGGTGCAGCCTGTCGGCTTCCGGCGCAAGAAGCTTTTTCTCGCCGACATGGATTCCACCATGATCGGGCAGGAATGCATCGACGAGCTCGCCGATCTCGTCGGCATGAAGGCCCATGTCGCCGCCATCACCGAACGCGCAATGAAGGGAGAGATCGAGTTCGAGCCGGCGCTGCGCGAGCGCGTCGCGCTGCTGAAGGGTCTCCCCGCCGATGTCGTCGACCAGGTTCTGGCCAAGCGTATCACGCTGACCCCCGGCGGCCGCGAGCTGGTCGCCACCATGCGCGCCAACGGCGCCTATACCTGCCTCGTCTCCGGCGGCTTCACCTTGTTCACGAGCGCAGTCGCCGCCAAGATCGGCTTCCAGGAGAACCGCGCCAACGAGCTCGTCGTGCGCGACGGCAAGTTCACCGGCGAATTGAAGGAGCCGATCCTGGGTCGCGCGGCCAAGCTCGCGACGCTGGTTGATCTGATGGAATCGTTCGATCTCGACGACATCGACTCGGTCGTGGTCGGCGATGGCGCCAATGATCTGGCGATGATCCAGGCAGCGGGACTGGGCGTGGCGTATCATGCGAAGCCAGCCGTTGCAGCGGCAGCCGCGGCACGGATCGATCACGGCGATCTCACCGCGCTGCTCTATGCGCAGGGGTATCGGCGGGACGAGTTCGTGGAAAGCTGATGCCGAACCACCGGCATGCCCGGGCTTGTCCCGGGCATGCACGATTGGGGCTATCCACGCGACAAAGACGTGGATGGCCGGGACAAGGCCGGCCATGACGCGACGTTAAGACGAGAGTCCCTTACTGCACGCTCAGCGCCACGAAGCGCAGCTCGCCATCGCCGTTCGACACCAGCAGCAGCACGGACTTCTTGCCGTCCTTCTTGAGCTGGTCGACCCGCTTCTGGATGTCGTCGCCGCTCGCGACCGCTTCCTGTGCGACTTCGACGATGACGTCGCCGGCGGAGAGCCGCTTCTCGGCAGCGTCGGAATTGGCGTCGACATTGGTCACCACCACGCCCTTGACGCTGTCCTTGATCTTATAACGGGTCCGCAGGTCCTTGTTCAGCACGGCGAGATCGAGGCCGAGCGCCTTCTGCGTCACGGGCTTCTCGGGCGGCGGCTCGTCGGTCTTCACCGAGGCCTGCACCTTCTCCGGATCCTGCAGACGGCCGAGCGTAACCTTCTTGGTCTGCTCCTCGCCCTTGCGGATGACGACGACGTCGACCTCCTTGCCGACTGCGGTGTCGGCGACGACACGGGACAGATCCTTCGGATCCTTGACGTCCTTACCGTCGAACTTGACGACGACGTCACCCGGCTCGATGCCGGCAGGCTTGGCCGGGCCCTTGTCGTCCACACCGGCGACCAGCGCGCCGCGCGCCGGCTTGATGTTGAGACTCTCGGCGATCTCGTCGGTGACGGTCTGGATGCGCACACCGAGCCAGCCGCGCCGCAGTTCGCCGAACTGCCGGAGCTGGTCGACGACACCAGCGACCGTCTTCGACGGCACGGCGAAGCCGATGCCGATCGAGCCGCCGGAGGGCGAGATGATCAGCGTGTTGACGCCGATGACGTCGCCTTCGAGGTTGAACAGCGGGCCACCCGAATTGCCGCGATTGATCGCGGCGTCGGTCTGAATGTAGCTGTCATAGGGCCCCGAGGAGATGTCGCGGTTCTTGGCCGAGACGATGCCGGCCGTCACCGTGCCGCCGAGGCTGAAGGGGTTGCCGATCGCGACCACCCAGTCGCCCAAACGCAATTTGTCGGAGTCGCCAAACTTCACCGAGACGAGCGGCTTCGGCGGCTTGAACTTCAACACGGCGAGATCGGTCTTCTTGTCGACACCGACGAGCTCGGCCTTGATCTTGGTGCCGTCGTTGAGAATGACGTTGATCTCGTCGGCATCGGCGATGACGTGGTTGTTCGTCACGACCACACCCGACGTGTCGATGATGAAGCCTGACCCGAGCGAGTTGGTCTTGTGCGGCAGGCCGCCGCCGTTGTCGCCGCCCTTGCCGCCACCGCCGGGGCCTTTGCGGTTCTTGAAGAAGTCGTCGAAGAATTCCTCGAACGGCGAGCCGGGCGGGAGTTGCGGCATGGTGTTGCTGCCGCCCTTGGCCTCGACCGTCTGCGAGGTCGAGATATTCACGACCGCGTCGATCACCTTCTCGGCGACGTCGGCGATGCCCTCCGGCCCGCGCGCCTGCGCCGGCGAGCCGAACAGGCTGAAAGCACTGAACGCGAGCGCGGCCAGCCCAAATCGCGCATGTTGGCGCAAGCGGGTCGGGACAATGGTGGCAGCGGTCATGGTGGTCTCCAGAGAAAAGAATTCGACGTCAAGACTGCGCTCGAACGGGGGCACGGCGCAAGCACGAGCTTAGCGGGCCTCAAGAGCCGGATAATACGGCGAAAACCCGCCGTTCGCCTTCACTTTGACGTTGGCTCGGCGGCTACATCGGACGTCGCATCACCCAGATCAGGATGAGGCCGGCTACGGCCGAACCGATCCCGACCGCCCGCAGGATATTGTCCGGCGTTGCGATGGCGCTTTTCATGGCCTTGCGCATCCAGTTCGGACTTGCCGCGAACATCAAGCCTTCGAGCACAAACAGGATGCCTAAGCCGATGAGGAAGTCGGCGAACGCAATGGACCTCATCGGATTGGAACCTCCCGTTGTGACGTTATTGTCCGAGGAAGGGCGGCCAAACCTGCCGCCCTCGTCTAGCTTACGGTTTTGCCGGCGTTTCGGCCGCTGTCTTGCCGGACGGGTTACCAAAATACCGGAAGAAATCCGAGTCCGGCCGCAGCAAATAGCGGGTATCGCTGGACTTCAGCCCGCTTTCATAGGCTGTCATCGACCGGTAGAAGGCAAAGAAGTCAGCATCCTTGCCATAGGCTTCGGCAAAGAGACGGTTGCGCTCTGCGTCACCCACGCCGCGCGTCTGCTCGGCCTGGGAGTTCGCGTCGGCAATGATCACCGTCACATCGCGGTCGGCCTTGGAGCGGATTTCCTGCGCTTTCTGGCCGCCCTGCGCGCGGAATTCTGCGGCTTCGCGCTGCCGCTCGGACTTCATCCGGTCGTACACCGCCTGGCTGTTCTGCTCCGGCAGATCGGCGCGGCGAATACGGACGTCGACGACCTCGATGCCGTAACCGCCCGCCTCGCGGTCGAGCTGCTCGCGGATGCGTCCCATCAGCTTCTCGCGTTCATCACGCACCACGGTGATGAAACTGACTTCGCCCAGCACACGGCGCAGCGCCGCATTCAAGAGCGAGGTGAGCTGGAGGTTTGCGGCCTGGATCGAGCCGACACTCTGATAGAAACGCAACGCATCCTTGATGCGATAGCGCGCAAAGGCGTCGACCACGAGCCGCTTCTGATCGGAGGCAATGACCTCCTGCGAGGGGTTCTCCAGGTCGAGGATCCGCTTGTCGATGTTGATCACGGAGTTCCAGGGCGCCTTGAAGTGCAGCCCGGGGTCGGTGACGACGTCCACCGGCGCGCCGAATTGCAGCACGATGGTCTGCTCGGTCTGCTGCACGGTAAACAACGACATGTAGCCGACGATCACGACCAGGAGCGCCGCAAGCAGCGCGACGATGCCTGTAACGGGAGACCTCATCTTGCGCCTCCGCTCGGCAGCTGGCCTGCCGTCGTGGGCTTCTTGGTCGACAATTCGCTGAGCGGCAGATAAGGCACGACGCCCTGGCCCGAGGAGCCGCCGTCGTAGATCAGCTTGTCCGAGCCGCCGAGCACGCGCTCCATCGTCTCCAGATAGATCCGTTCACGCGTCACGTCCGGCGCCTTCTTGTATTCCTCGTACACTTTCAGGAAGCGCGCGCTCTGGCCCTTGGCCTCGGCGACCGCCTGCTCCTTGTAGCCCTCGGCCGCCTGCAGGATGCGCGCCGCGTTGCCGCGCGCTTCAGGCACGACCTTGTTGGCATAGGTCTGCGCTTCGTTTTGCAACTGCTCGAGATTGGCACGAGCCGCCTGCACGTCACGGAACGCATCGATCACCTGCGCCGGCGGATCGACCTTCTGCATCTGCACCTGGGTGATCTGGATGCCGGCGCCATAGCCGTCGAGCGTCTTCTGCATCAAATCCTGCACGGTGGTCTCGGTCTGCGTCCGCGCGCCGGTCAGGATCGGCTGGATGTCGGAGCGGCCGATCACCTCGCGCATCGCGCTCTCGGCGACCGCCTTCACGGTGCCCTCGGGGTTCTGGATGTTGAACAGGAAATTGCCGACGCCGTTGGGCTTGATGCGCCAGAGCACGGTGAAGTCGACGTCGACGATGTTCTCGTCGCCGGTCAGCATCAGACTCTCTTCCGGCACGTCACGGATCGACCGGCCGCGGCGGGCGGGATCGTCGATCAGCGTCATGCCGATGGAAATGGTGGATACGCGCAGCGCCTTCGGCAGCAACACGGTCTCGATCGGATAGGGCAAATGATAATTGAGGCCCGGATCGACGGTGCGGACGTGCTTGCCGAAACGCAGCACGACACCCTGCTCCTCCGACTGCACGCGGAAGAAGCCCGACAGCAGCCAGAGTGCGACGATGATGAGCAGGATCAGCGTGATGCCGATGCCCGAGAAATAGCCACCTGGCATGATCTGCTGGAGCCGGTCCTGGCCGCGCCGCAGAAGGTCCTCCAGATCCGGCGGCCTCGGCCCGACCGGTTGCGGGCCTGAGCCCCACGGTCCTTTCGGACCCGAGCCCCATGGGCCACCGCCCTGATTCTTCCACGGCATTCGACGCTCTCCTCGGCAGACCGGGACTAGAACTTGCCCGGCCGGCATTGTCCGGACCGGCTTTATAGGGGACCGAAAGGACCCTTACAACGCAAGCCTGACCGTCCCACGAGCTATGCTCGGGGGCGGAAAAGTCAATGTAAACATTGGCGAATGGAGTTAATGAGACGGCCGCCGACGATATGTCACATAGGAGAAGGCGGCACTATCCTGGGGACCGGCCGGGTGGCGGAGGCGCTCTGTTTCCTCCCACTGCGCCTTGTCGACGTCGAAATGCGTGTCGCCGTCCGGCCTCGCATGCACCTCTGTGATCTCGAGGCGGTCGGCACGATCGAGCCATTGCCGGAAGATTTCGGCACCGCCAATCACGGCGATTTCAGCGGCTGAACGCCGCAGGGCGTCACCAAGCGCAACTGAAGCAGCGGCCGCAGCCGACGTCACGACGATGGCGCCGGCGGCGCGATAGTCCGCATCGCGCGTGATCACGATGTTGGTGCGGTTCGCAAGCGGCCGACGCCCGGGCAAGGATTCGAAGGTCTTGCGGCCCATGATCACGGGTTTGCCGATGGTGAGCGCCTTGAAGCGCGCCATATCGGATTTCAACCGCCACGGCAGCGCGTTGCCGGCGCCGATGATGCCGTTCTCCGCAATCGCGACGACGAAGACGATCTCCATCAGAGGGCGCTCCCCGCAAGACGCGTGAGCGCTGAACCAGAGACGCGGCACAGCGTCCAGTCATCCAGCATCACGGCGCCAAGCGACCTGTAGAATGCGATCGACGGCCCATTCCAGTCGAGCACCGCCCATTGCAGGCGCGACCAGCCGTTGTCGATGCATTCCTTCGCGAGATAGATCAGCAGCGCCTTGCCGAGGCCCTTGGCGCGATGCGACGGCCGCACATACAAATCTTCGAGATAGATGCCGTGGCGGCCGCTGAAGGTGGAGAAATTCAGGAACCACACCGCAAAGCCGACCGGCTCGCCGTTCCAGCAGGCAATCGCACAAAACAGCCTGGGATCGCTGCCGAACAAGGCGGCCGCAATGTCAGCCTCGGTCGCCTCGAGTTCATGCGAGAGCTTTTCGTATTCGGCAAGCTCACGGACGAAATCAAGAACGAGCCCGGCTTCGCCAGGGCGCGCGCGGCGGATGCTGAGCGACATCGGCGCTAGACCGCGACTTCCGCCTTGATGTGCGGATGCGGGTCGTAGCCGACGAGTTCGAAATCCTCGTAACGGAAGGAGAAGATGTCCTTCACATCAGGATTGATCCGCATCACCGGCAGCGCGCGCGGCGCGCGGGTGAGCTGGAGCCGCGCCTGCTCCAGATGATTGGAGTAGAGATGGGTGTCGCCGAACGAATGCACGAAGTCGCCGGGCTTCAGGCCCGTGACCTGCGCAACCATCATGGTGAGCAGCGCATAGGAGGCGATGTTGAAGGGCACGCCGAGGAACACGTCGGCCGAACGCTGATAGAGCTGGCACGAGAGCTTGCCGTTGGCGACGTAGAACTGGAACAGGCAGTGACACGGCGGCAGCGCCATCTTGTCGACTTCGGCCGGATTCCAGGCCGAGACGATCAGGCGGCGCGAGTCCGGGTTGCGCTTGATCATGTCGACGACATTGGAGATCTGGTCGATGCTGCGTCCGTCCGGCGCGGGCCAGGAGCGCCATTGATGGCCGTAGACCGGGCCGAGATCGCCATTGGCGTCCGCCCACTCGTCCCAGATGGTGACGCCGTTGTCCTTGAGATACTTGATGTTGGTGTCGCCCTTCAGGAACCACAACAGCTCATGCACGATCGCCTTCAGCGGCAGCCGCTTGGTGGTGAGCATGGGGAAGCCGGCGGACAGATTGAAGCGCATCTGATGGCCGAACACCGACAACGTGCCGGTGCCGGTCCGGTCGGTCTTCTCGGCGCCGTCTGAAAGAATCCGCTCGAGCAGGTCCTGATACTGGTGCATGTGCCAATGAGCCTTTGGGGAGGCGGCGAACTTAACGGCCACCCCCGCGCTGTGACAGCGGCGATTCGCTGGTCGCGCCGATTATACCCCGAAAAGTGAGAGCTCCCGGCGCCAATGACAAGGGGCGGAACTCACCTCTCGCCCCTCGCCTATCGGCTTGATCTAGCTGGTTAAGTCGCTTGTTGCGACGCGCTCAATTCTCGGATTCGGTAAACACCTCGTCGCGCTTGGCACGCAGCATGGGCAGCAACGTCAGCACGAGCAGGAATGTCGCGATCGCGAGCAGCGCGGCGGAGAGCGGTCGGGTCAGGAACACGCTCCAGTCACCACGCGAGATCAGCAGCGCGCGGCGCAGGTTCTCTTCCATCAACGGTCCGAGCACCATGCCGAGCAGCAGCGGCGCCGGTTCGAAATCGTGCTTGATCAGCCAGTAGCCGACGAGACCGAAGACGCCTGCGAGGATGACGTCGACCGGCGCGTTGTTCACCGAGTAGATGCCGATCGCGCAGAAGATCACGATCGAGGGAAACATCAGCCGGTAGGGCACACGCAGCAGGCGGACCCAGATGCCGACCAGCGGCAGGTTGATGATGATCAGCATCAGGTTGCCGATCCACATCGAGGCGATCATGCCCCAGACCAGATCAGGCTGCTTCTGCATCACCTGCGGGCCCGGCACGATGCCATGAATTGTCATCGCGCCCACCATCAGCGCCATCACCGCGTTGGGCGGGATGCCGAGCGTCAGCAGCGGGATGAAGGAGGTCTGAGCGGCCGCGTTGTTGGCGCTTTCCGGCGCAGCCACGCCCTCGATCGCACCGCGGCCGAACCGCGATGGGTTCTTGGCAAGCTTCTTCTCGAGCGTGTAGGCGGCGAACGAGGCGATGACGGCGCCGCCGCCCGGAAGAATGCCGAGGATCGAGCCGAGCACGGTGCCGCGCAGGACCGCAGGCGTCGAGTCGATCAGGTCCTTCCTGGTCGGCATCAGGCCGGTGATCTTCTGCTGCACGAGATCGCGGTTCATCTCCGCGCCGGCGTCGAGGTTGCGGATGATCTCGGCAAAGCCGAACACGCCCATTGCCACCGTTGCGAAGCCAAGACCATCGGCGAGTTCTGGAATGTTGAAGGCCATGCGCGAGGCGCCGGTCTCGATGTCCGAGCCGACCATCGACAGCAGAAGGCCGAACACGATCATCGCGATCGCCTTCAGCACCGAGCCCTTGGCGAGCACGACGGCGAAGATCAGGCCAAGCACCATCAGCGAGAAATATTCAGCGGGACCGAACGCGAGCGCGAGCTTGGTCAGCGGCGCACCAAGCACGGCGATGAGCACGGTTGCGACGCAGCCGGCGAAGAACGAGCCGATCGCGGCGATCGCCAGCGCCGGACCGGCGCGGCCCTGCTTGGCCATCTGGTGCCCGTCGATCGCGGTGACCACCGATGTCGCCTCACCCGGGATGTTGACCAGGATCGAGGTGGTCGAGCCGCCATACTGGGCGCCGTAATAGATGCCGGCGAGCATGATCAGTGCACCGACCGGCGGCAGTCCGAAGGTGATCGGCAGCAGCATCGCGACGGTCGCAATGGTGCCGATGCCCGGCAGCACACCGACCAGCGTGCCCACGAGCGCGCCGATCAGGCACATCAGGAGATTGATCGGAGAGAATGCGACGACAAACCCGTGAGCGAGGTTGGCGAAGAGATCCATAACACCCTCACTGGGCCAGGAAACGCGGGAACATCGGCATCGGCAGGCCGAGCACGTAGGGGAAGAGAAGCGCGCAGCCGAGTGTCAGGCAGGCGCCGACGATGATGGTCTCGATCCAGCGCGTCTCATGCGTGCCCATCGCCGCAATCAGGAAGCTCACGAACGCCGCCACCACGACGCCAAGCGGACGGATCGCGAGGGCGAAGAAGACGATCGAGGCCATCACGAACAGCGGCCCACGCCAGGAATAATGCGCCATCGCAGGTCCATCGGACAACAGCCCCGTCAACGCGATGCCGGCACCAAGCGCGACGAGAAGCCCACCGAACATCCGGGGCGCCGTGCCGGCGCCAAAGGAGAAGCCTCGCATCCCCTGCAAATCGCTGGAGGCCCACAACGCGAACAGCGCGAGCGCCATCAGGACGATCCCGCCCACATAATCCTGTGCCGACCGGATCGTCATGAACAGCGTGAGGATCGCCACCGCGAACAGCGGATAGGAGTAGATCAGAGCCAACAGCACATCCGATGACGCCTTTTTGGCGTCGCCGCCGGCCGCGCCGAGCAACGCAGCCGGGGCGCCAGCGACCAGCGCCCCCGCATGTGCAGCCACGACTTGTAGCGGACCGCGGCCGGCACCCCAGCCGAAGATCGTCCCGAACGACCAGATCAGTTCAAAAATCTGCGGCGCTATGGCCAGCACACAGAATCCGATGGCCACAGATGTGCTTCTTGTGGCTGTTGCCGAGTGGCCCATTGCATCGGCCATGCATGTCTCCTCCGCGACCCGCAAGTCACGAGCACTGTTGTTCTAATCGGCTGGAAATGGATCCCGGCCCCCGGTTCATTGCCTAGCGATTTTCATCACACAATACCAGCAAAACCCAACATGCCTCCCGCGAGCAGAAGCCATAGCGGATTGACGCGCGAGACGGAGGCGATCAATGCAACCGTCGCAGTCAGAAGCGCTGCGGCAATGGTGCGATCAGTCGACTGCGTGAGGATCAGGGCACTCGCTGCCATCAATCCGATCGACAGCGGAACCAGAGCAGCCTGGATCAGCGCGGGCCAGCGCGACTGGCTCGGCCGGTTGAGGAGCCGGCTGACATGGTAGGCAAGCAGCGCCGTCGGCAGGCACATCGCCAGCGTCGCCGCCAGCGCGCCGGGAATGCCGGCAACGGCATAGCCGATCAACGTGACGATAAGGACGTTCGGACCTGGCGAGAGTTGCGCAATCGCATAGGCATCGGCGAACTGCTTGTCGGTCATCCAGTGATGCACCTCGACCGCGATGCGGTGCATCTCGGGCACCGCCGCCGCAGCACCGCCGACCGCGAACAGCGACATGAGTCCAAAGGTGGAGATCAGCGCCCAGATCGGGTTCTCGCTGCTCATGCTGCTACCTTCCGTCGCATCAAATAGGTGGCGCCGATGCTGAGCGGGACCGCGACCAGCAGCACCCCCTGCAGCGGCCAGTGAAGAACGCCGATGGCCGTGAACACGCCGAGCATCAGGACGAGCACGACCACGTCCATCCGCTTGAGCAGCGGCGTCATCATCCGGAAGACCAGGGCGATCAAGAGGCCAACCGCCGCACAGGAAATGCCTGCGAGAATACGACGCAGCACCTCCACATCGCCGAACCGGGCATAGATGATCGCGAGCACGGTCATGATCAGCGTCGGCGGCAGCAACAGCCCCGTGAAGGCTGCAACGCCGCCGGCGATGCCGCGCAGCCGCGACCCGAACACCATCGATAGATTGACGATGTTGGGCCCGGGCAGGAAATGGCAGAGCGCAAACGTCTCGTTGAACTCCTCCGCGGTCATCCAGCGGTGCTGGTCGACGATGGCATGCCGGGCAAACACCAGGACGCCGCCGAAACCGGCTAGCGACATCCGGGCAAAGGCCAGGAACAGTGCCGCCAGGCCCGGCTGCGCGGCCTGGGTGGTGAGACGGTCCGGCTCTTGGGCGGCCGGCGCTGAATCCGTGGACATGTCAGGAGCTTAGAACGCCTCCCGCAGGGCGGCCAAGAGCAGTCCTGGGATCATCCCGGACCTATCCAAAGGGAACCGCGTCCTCTTCGCTCGAAACCCCTGTTTTTTGAAACCTTTGCCCCCTATATTGGGGGAGCCGGTTCGCCGGCTATGGAAATAAACGGTCGTCGCAATAAACCATTCGGACCCGGGGGCGGTACCCGGCGCCTCCACCAAAGCTCATTGGGCTCCGGCCCGTCCGGTGTGAGCTTCGGCGGGGGCGAAATAGGATCGACGAGGGCGTAAAGGGCGTGCTTTTTCCCGGTATTGTTCCGCCGTTATCGGGCTACTGCAATAGTTGCCAACGACAACTTTGCTCCGGTTGCTCAGGCTGCGTAACGCAGTTTGAAAGACCATCTTAAAGTCCTAACGGGTTAAGCTCCGTTAGGCGGGGTTCGGAGGCACCTGGCAACAGAAGCCTCCACTTACCTCTGATTTCCTTCGCGGCGGGGACTCCTGCCGGCCCGTCAGGCGCGGTACTATTGCCTGGCGAGTCGGGCCTGCAGAGCCCGCCTCCAGGAATGCAACAGGACCACCATGGCGACCGATCATATACGATACGATGTGCTGACACGCGACGCGCTGCGCGGCGTGCTGCGCAAGGTGCTGACTGATGCCGCGGCCCATGGACTGCCGGGCGAGCATCATTTCTTCATCACCTTCGTGTCGAAGGCCGACGGCGTGAAGATCTCGCCGCGGCTGCTGGCGCAATATCCCGAAGAGATGACGATCATCCTCCAGCACCAGTTCTGGGACCTGACCGTGCTCGAGGACCGCTTCGAGGTCGGTCTGTCCTTTGGCGGAATCCCGGAGCGGCTCGTGGTGCCGTTCAGCGCCATCAAGAGCTTCCTTGACCCGTCGGTGAAGTTTGGCGCCGAGTTCGATGTTTCCGATGTCGGCGCGATCGCGGACGAGACTTTGCCGACCGCTCCTGCCCCGTCCGCCGTCACGGTGCCTGCGCCTGCCGCTGAGCCGACGGCGACCTCCGAAGAGCCGTCGCCGCCGAACCAGGGCGGCGCCGAAGTCGTGCGGCTCGATCGTTTCCGCAAGAAATGATCTAGGTTGGCCGCGAGGCCATCGCGCCCGGCCAAACTCCCTATATAGATGAGCATATCAAGAGGCCGCGCGGCGTTTCGGGCGGCAGAATGGATGTGCTCATGGCCAAAGCTGCGAAGACTGCCCGCCCTGTGACCCGCATCGAGACCGACAGTTTTGGTCCGATCGAGGTCCCCGCCGATCGCTATTGGGGGGCGCAGACCGAACGCTCGCGCCAGAATTTCCGCATCGGCATCGATCGCATGCCGATCGCGCTCGTGCATGCGCTCGGCATCGTCAAGCTGGCGGCGGCACAGTCCAATCTCGAGCTCGGCCTGCTCGACAGGCGCCGCGCCAACGCCATCATCCGCGCCGCGCACGAGGTGATCGACGGCAAGCTCGACGATCACTTCCCACTGGTCGTGTGGCAGACCGGATCGGGCACCCAGAGCAACATGAACCTCAACGAGGTCATCGCCAACCGGGCCAACCAACTGCTCGGGGGCGAGCTCGGCACCAAGAAGCCGGTGCATCCCAACGACCACGTCAACATGAGCCAGTCGTCGAACGACTCCTTCCCGACCGCGATGCACATCGCGGCCGCAAGCCGCATCAATGCCGATCTCGTCCCCGCGCTCGGCGAGTTGCACCGCGCGCTGCGCAAGAAGGAGAAGGAGTTCGCGAAGATCGTGAAGATCGGCCGCACCCACACCCAGGATGCGACGCCGCTGACGCTGGGCCAGGAATTTTCAGGCTATGCCGCGCAAGTCGAAAGCGGCATCGCGCGGCTGAAGGTCGCGGTGAAGGATCTCTACCCTCTGGCGCAGGGCGGCACCGCCGTCGGCACTGGCCTCAACTCCAAGCCGCGCTTCGCAAAGCTGTTCGCCAAGCACGTTGCAAAGATAACCAGACTGCCCTTCACCAGTGCCGCCAACAAATTCGAGGCGCTGGCCTCGAACGATGCCTATGTGCTGGCGCACGGCGCCATCAATTCCGTCGCCACGGGCCTGTTCAAGATCGCCAATGACATCCGCCTGCTCGGATCGGGCCCGCGCTCGGGCCTCGGCGAATTGATCCTGCCGGAGAACGAGCCGGGCTCGTCGATCATGCCGGGCAAGGTCAATCCGACGCAATGCGAGGCGATGACCATGGTGTGCTGCCAGGTGTTCGGCAATCACACCGCGATCACGGTCGCCGGCAGCCAGGGCCATTTCGAGCTCAACGTCTACAAGCCCGTGCTCGCCTACAACATGCTGCACTCGATCCGCCTGATGGCCGACGCTGCGCGCTCCTTCACCGAACATTGCGTCAGCGGCATCCGCGCCGATGAAAACCACATCAAGGAGCTGATGGAGCGTTCGTTGATGCTGGTGACCGCACTGGCGCCGAAGATCGGCTACGACAACGCCGCCAAGGTGGCAAAGACTGCGCATGCCAACGGCACCACGCTGAAGGAGGAGGCGCTGCGGCTTGGCTTCGTCTCGGCGGACGAATTCGACCGTCTGGTGCAGCCGGAGAAGATGACGCGTCCGGGATGAATTCCGAATTCCGATAGTCATCCGTAATGATACGGAGCCTCAAGGCTCATAATTATGAGGCTTAAGGCACAGGATTTGATTACCGTCAATGCGGCGACGGAGGCCCGTGCTACGCAAAGCGCCCTGTGCCCTTGACGGGGCGAAATTCATCGTTTGATGGCCGCGAGGCCGATTGACGAGGACCAGCGAATGACGATCAAGTCCTGTGGGGCGCAACGCGGCGCCCTGTTTCTGGAAGTTTCATCCTGCCCGAGGAGGATCGGATGATGGAGACGCGGCATGGGGAACGTCATCAACCTGAATCGTTTCAGGAAGCGCGCCGAGCGGGAAGCGTCGGCGAAGCAGGCGGACGCCAACCGAACGAAGTTCGGCCGCACGAAGGCCGAGCGTTCGTCGGAGGCGAAGCAGGCGGACCAGGCGAAGGCGCATTTGGACCGGCATCGGATCGATCGCGAGGAGCAGCCATGAAGTCGCCCGTCGTGAAACGTTCGATCGTGGTCGCCGGCCACAAGACCAGCGTCAGCCTGGAAGAGGCGTTCTGGAACGGCATGAAGGAGATCTCGGGTCTGCGCAACATGACGCTGTCCGAGCTCGTCGGTGAAATCGACGGCGCCCGCCAGCAGGGCAATCTGTCCTCGGCGATCCGCCTGTTCGTGCTCGACTATTTCAAGAGCCGCGCGATGGCCGCGATCCAGCAGGAAAAGGTCCCGGCCCAGTAGCCCTGGGGCGCTTTGCCCACGCCTCCGTGATCTGCACTTTAAAATCGCTCTAAGGTGCAGTTTCCACGGGCGCGCGCGCTTGACCTCGATGCCCTGCGTTGAAAATACAGGGCATGACCGACATCCACGATACGCGCCGCGAGATGCCGCTGGGCCTGGCCCAGCGCGGCTATACCGGCGTCATTCAGCACCTCTCCGCCAAGGATGCGGGTTCGGCGCTCACGGACATCGAGCTCGAGAGCCGGCTGATCGAACTCGGTTTCGTCGAGGGCGCCCGGGTCGAGGTCCTGCATGAGGGGCTGGTCGGGCGCGACCCGATCGCCGTGCGGGTCGACAACATCACCATCGCGGTGCGCCGCCGCGAAGCCATGGCCATCATCGTCGCCTGAGATCGCGGCCGGATATTTGTTTCCATGGAATTACCCCTTCTGCATCTCGCCCTGGTGGGCACGCCAAACAGCGGCAAGACCTCGCTGTTCAATGCCCTGACCGGCAGCCGGCAGAAGGTCGCCAACTATCCCGGCGTCACCGTCGAGCGCAAGGAAGGCTTCTTCGTCACCCCGCAGGGACGCCAGGTCTCCGTCGTCGACCTGCCCGGCACCTATTCGCTGCGCGGCCGCAGCCCGGACGAGGAGATCACCCGCGACTTCGTGCTCGGCAAGGCCTCTGGCGAGACCCTGCCCGACCTCGTGCTGTGCGTGGCCGATAGCACCAATCTGCGCCTGACCTTCCGCCTGCTGCTCGAGCTCAAGCGCACCGGGCGGCCGATGATCCTCGTGCTGAACATGTTCGACATCGCAAGCCGCCGCGGCATCTCGGTCGACGTCGACAGGCTCGCCAAGGAGCTCGGCGTGCCCGTCGTCACCTCGATCGCGGTGCGCAAGGGCGGCACCGCCGACCTGCTGGCGCTGACCGACGAGATCTCGGCCAAGCTCGCCGCCGAGCCGGCCGAAAACACCTGGCGGGCGCTCAGCGTCGCCGAATTGCGCGCCACCCAGCGCGAGGCCGATCGGATCATCTCCGATTGCGTCAGCCTGCCTGCTCGCCCCGACACCTGGACCGCGCGGATCGATGCAATCGTGCTGCATCCGGTCGGCGGGCTCATCGTACTTGCGGCGATCCTGTTCGTGATGTTCCAGGCGGTGTTCGCCTGGGCGCAGCCGCTGATGGAGTTGCTGCAGTCCGGCTTCGATACGCTCGGCGAGTTGGTGCATGCCAGCCTGCCCGCGGGCCTGTTGCAGAGCTTCCTCCAGAACGGCGTGATCTCGGGCGTCGGCAGCGTCATCGTGTTCCTGCCGCAGATCATCATCATCTTCCTGTTCATCCTGCTGCTGGAAGATTTCGGCTACATGGCGCGCGCCGCGTTCCTGATGGACCGCATCATGGGCGGCGCAGGGCTGCACGGCCGCGCGTTCATTCCGCTGCTGTCGAGCTTTGCCTGCGCCATTCCCGGCATCATGGCCACGCGCGTGATCGACGACAAGCGCGACCGGCTGACCACGATCCTGATCGCGCCCCTGATGACCTGCTCGGCGCGCATCCCCGTCTACACGCTGATCATCTCCGCCTTCATTCCGGCCAAGGACGTCTGGGGCTTCGTCAACCTGCAGGGCCTCGTGATGTTCGGCCTCTATGCCACCGGCATCATCAGCGCGTTGGCGGTCTCGTTCCTCATCAAATTCTTCATGCTGCGCGACTACGCGCCGGCGCCGTTCATGCTTGAGCTGCCGGACTACAAGATGCCGCGGCCGAAATCGATCGCGATCGGCGTCTACACGCGCGCCAAGATGTTCCTGCACCGCGCCGGCACCACGATCTTCTCGATGATGGTGCTGATCTGGTTCCTGGCCTCGTTCCCGCAGCCGCCGGCGGGTGCGACGGAACCCGCGATCGACTTCAGCCTGGCCGCCATGATCGGCAAGGCGATCGAGCCGCTGCTTCACCCGGTCGGATTCAACTGGCAGATCGCGGTCGCGCTGATCCCGGGCATGGCGGCGCGCGAGGTCGCGGTCGCGGCGCTCGGCACCGTCTATGCGATCGAAGGCGGCAAGGAAGCGGCCGAGCAGATCGGCCAGGTGCTGGCGACGAAATGGTCGCTCGCGACCGCGCTGTCGATGCTCGCCTGGTACATCTTTGCCCCGCAATGCGCCTCGACACTTGCCGTGATCCGGCGCGAGACCGGAAGCTGGACCTGGATGGCGGCGACCTTCGCCTACATGCTGGTGCTGGCCTATGCGGCGAGCCTTCTGACCTACAACGTCGCGGTCGCGTTAGGGGCGGGCTAGCCTCTCTCAAAGCAAAATTGCGAAAACAACCCCATGCACAGTAGACGGGGGTTGAACAGCCCAAAAATTCGGAAAATCGGTTGACCCGTCGGGCAAAACAGGAGCACGATGGCATCATGGAACGCTCAGCAGGTTCGCCCTCGCCGCCGACGTGCGGCCCACCCGAAGACTTCGACCTTTGAATTCGGTCAATGGTCCACCTCATCGGCCTGTCACGTTTTCTCGTCATCCTGCCTAGGGAGAGTGGACGTACCAAGCTGATTGGACTGTTCGTGACTGTCGCCGTGTTCACGGCAGCGGCGGGAGCTGGCTATCGCCGGGCCTGTGGATACTACCCCTATCCACCCTGCGATTGAGGCGCGCGCGAGGCTCGCCGGAATCGACGAGCCTCGCCGTTCAAGCCTCATCGCCAGTTAGAGAAGGTCCGATCTGCTTTGCGGAGTTGCCCCCCATACGTTCGGCACAGCCCGCAGATTGATACATCGTGAACCGCGCCGGGTTTGCCGGAGGCCATTTAGGTTAAAGTTATGCCGCCATGGCGGGTTGTTCCAGCATGGCGTAGGAGCGTTGCTCGGCTTCGACCGGTGGGATGTTTCCGACGGGCTCCAGGAGCCTGCGGTTGTTAAACCAATCGACCCATTCGAGGGTGGCGAACCTCGAAGCTGCGCCATGGCCCTCACCGATGGATCACCTCGGCCTTGTAGAGGCCGTTGATGGTTTCGGCGAGAGCGTTGTCATAGGAATCTCCGACACTGCCGATAGAAGGCTCGACAGCAGCTTCAGCCGGACACTCGGTGTACTTAATGGATACGTATTATGGTGCACGAGTCCGCCGCGATGGACCAGCCGCCGATCGTGCAGGGCCTGCTCCAACGCATCGAGCACGAAGCCCGCGTGCGCCGTGCGCGAGGCCTTCAGCCCACGATCGTGTGGGCATGAGCGTCGATGACAAAGGCGACAAACGAAGCCGGTCAAGGTCGCGACATAAGTGAAGTCGGTACTCACTGAAGCACACCACGCTCTTCATCGAATGAGAAATCCGACTTTCGCCTAGCTTCATTTCTTGATCTCACTTCAGATTGTGTTTGTTACTTGACTCTCTTAAAACGTGATGCAATTTTTAGTTGCATCAGGCGACGTGCGGTGGCGACAAGGACAGATGAATGTCTGCGGATGTTGGTGTGGCAAGGCGGCCGTGTCTATATTTTACGCGTTTAACTGTTAGTGAAGAAGGTACCTACTTCCCCGCCGATGCCCACGCGCGAGCGCAACTGATAAGCGAAAGCCGAGACATTCCTGCAGTCGCAGAGCTGTTGGACGGTTATCGCGACATCCTGGATGTGGATCTGTTTAGCGAATTAAATAGCTTTACGTCGCCGCGAGCGGACAAGCGGGCGTTCGAGACCGGCATTTATGCCGCGGCGGCTTATTGCTTCGAGCGGAGTTGCGGGGTCAGCCCGACGTGTCTTGCATTCTATTCGTCGGGAGTGGCGCCGGCGCTGCTCTTTTCCGGCGTCGTGTCCCCGTCGACCTATCTGCGTGAGCTACTGCCGTTTCACGACAGGAATCGCGAGTGCTACGCGGCTTCGGCGTGCAAAGTGCGCCTCGCCCAGGTGCGGCTGGAAGGAGACTGCGATGAGGATATCGAGACATTTATCGCCGAGACGATCCGCAAACATGCCTTTGAAAGACGCGTGTATCTCAAGGATCGGCGCGGTCCTCATACGACCCTTATCGGCGGAGAAGAAAGGCCGGTTCTGCTCGTACGCGACGCTGTCTGCGAACAATTTCCCAGTGTTCTGGGGCGAGGCGCGGTTCTTCGCTTGAATGAGGCATCAGCGCATCTGCCCTTCTACGATACCGGGCCTCTCGTCCAAATGCTCCAAGGTATGCGGCTCTCGCCGCCTCGTTTTACGCTCATCGGCGTCGCGGGCGAGCGAGTCCCGGCCGGCTGCGGCGACCAAGAGGTTCTTCGTAATCTGGTGATCGAGGCCGCCTTGGGTCTGCTCGACACCGGGCGCGCGCTGCGGGTTGCTGCTGAGGCTGCCGACCAGCTGGTCATCATCGGATCCCGGCGAGGAGCCTATCTGCTCGAGCGGCCCAACATCGACGCATTTGGTTCGTTCAGCTTTGCGTTCGCGGAAGCGGCGCCCGACGCCGCACCGGCTCAATCTCGCAAGCGCTCGACCGCTCTTGAATCAGACTAAAGGGAACAAAATGCTTGTCTCAAGCGGAATTGGGTCGCCCAAGATCAGATCGATCGTGTTCGATCTCGGAGGGGTACTGGTCGATTGGGATCCCCGATATGTGTATCAGCAGCTCATTGCGGATCCCGAAGAACGCGAGTGGTTCTTGCGGGAATGTTGCTCAAGAGATTGGATACTTGAGCAGGATCTGGGTCGTCCATGGGTCGAGGGCAACGAGATCCTCATCGCTCGGTATCCAGAGCACCGGCATCTCATTGAGGCCTTCCGCGAGCGATGGCTCGACATGCTGCGCGGACCGATTGCCGAAACCGTCTCGCTCCTCGGGCGTCTGCACCAGCGGAACGTACCGCTTTATGCCCTTAGCAACTGGTCGGCCGACACGTTCGAACTTTCGAGAGATCGACTACCGTTCCTCAGGATGTTTTCCGGCGTGCTGATATCGGGGGAGGTTGGCATACGAAAGCCGGATCGCCGATTTTTTCACATTCTCGGTGAGCGTTACTGTGTCGAACCGAACACCTCCGTCTTTATTGATGACACCAAAGAGAACGTGGACGCTGCCGCCGCGCTCGGGTTTGATGCGATTCATTGCATCTCGCCAGCGGCGCTTCAACACGAACTCGAACGGCGTGGTTTGCTCGACACGTTCCACGACGATCCGCAGCAATGACCGATCGCCGTTCGATGCAGCCAATCTCCGGCGCTGTACCAACCTGGTGGGAGGGCCAACCCGGCCCATGAAGAAACCAGCGCCCGGATGCACTGCGGTCTGTACCCCTGCTCTCTTCTACTCACTTTCTCTTCTGCCCACCGCTCAACCCCAGAGGCGACTACCCATGCATATGGACAAGATCTTCTCTCTTTCTTCTATGCTGAATGGACCTGGCGTGGTGTTTGAAAACGAAAACCCGCCTTGGCTTTCGGACTTCATCCTCAAGTCCGGAAATCTCGATACCCTCGCCGAATTCGAACCGCGTCTTTCGGATCCCGGCTACGCGGCGACCACGACCTTCAGCGATCTTGAAGGCAACAGCTTGCTGTTCCTAATGAATCTCATACCGAGGAAGAATCACCGAAACCGCTATCCGAACGGTCTCCAACAGTCCTACGGCGATCATAACAGGCTCATGATGCTCGGCATCGATAAGTTGGCCGCGGGCGACTGGAACTGGCTTCTGTCGCGCTCGATGTTCTTCAAGGAAACCTTCGTGTGCGAACTTCGCGACTATGTGAACAGCATCCAGAAGAAGTTGATCGCGGACGAGCGCTTGCGAAAGCTCGTTATGCTTTCGGCATCGTTTCACGATTACGGAAAGCTGTACCGGCGCCGATATGGGTTGGATTCGTACGATGCGGCGTTTCTCGTGCAGCCGATTCTCGACAGAATTTGCGCGACGCCTGAAGAGAGGGCGGCGACTGTGTTCTGCATTCGCAATCACGACATTGTCGAGCATGTTGGCAATGGCGCCGTACCGCTGCAGGCCGTTCTCGCTTCCTATCGCGAACTTTCGCCGGAATATCAGGAGGTGTGCTGGCCCGCTCTGTCGATGATCCAGGTGGCCGGCGCGGCGAGCCTCGGAAACGGCCGGCTCACTGAAATGAAACTAAGCCTCGGAAAGCTTCTTCTAACGGGTGAATTTGCGGCGCAGTCGACGGATCATGTCATCCGACTCAACAGATTGATCTTCCCAGGCATGGCCCCTGACGATGCAAAACTGCTCACTTTGTCCCGCTCGCAGTTGGCCAACCATGGGCTCGAGCAGCCGGAGTTCGTCGAGTTTTGCAATCGCGTGACGATCCGAAACTGGAATGTTCTCGGCGTCGCCCGCGCTGACATCGAGGACAGTCGTATCCGCAAGTCGTTCGACGCTATCAAGCAACTATTCCAGATATGGAAAGGCCGGAAGAGTTACACGGATATGATCCTGCTCAATGCCAATATCACTACGGATGCGGTCAAGACGGGCGTGACGCTGTCCGGTGATCACTTCCTTACCGTTGGAGACAGTGGGTCGCAGTCTCGGCAGGTGGCCTGAGCGCATTGCTATCGCAACCGCCGCAAATTGCGAGAGAGGCGTTGCGTTCGCTGCAAATGCAACCACCGCGCGGGATCGCGGGCTCCGGGTGCACGCCGAAAGGCGTGCACCCCGCGATTTCGCTCACAACCCGACGCCGCCAGGGAGGCGCGCGCGTGCTGATCAATTCCGTGTGCCAGGCTAGGCGTTCTCAAGTTCGTCACAGACGAGCGAGCATACTCGAACAGAGCTCTACCCAGCTTGGCAACGGTCGCGTCCGCGCGTATTTCGAGGACGGCGACTATGCCTATATCGCGAGCCGCTTCCGGCGAATTGCAGGGACGCCGGGGTCGCGGTGTGGGCCTGGTGCTTGATGCCCAACCACGTGCACCTCATCCTGGTACCATCCGACCCCGACGGGCTGCGCCGCGCGCTCGCGCGTGCACCGCAGCTATGCCGGGACCATTAAGGCGCGACGCAAGCGCACCGGACATTTCTGGCAAGGGCATTTCGGCGCTGTCGCGATGGACGAGCACAGATCCGGCACAGCCCGCTTTCTGTGGATGCTTGTCTTCGTGCCGGTGGTGATCGGGGTCGCGCACATCAAGCCCGACGCGCGTACGCTGCTGTGCGTGCTCGCCATGATTGCAATCGTGCCGCTCGCAAGCCTGCTCAGCCACACAATGGAGGCCGTGGCCGAGAAGACCGGCGATGCAGTCGGCGGGTTATTGAATGCCATGCTCGGCAATCTCACAGAGCTGATCATCGCGATCACGGCGTTGCGGGCCGGTCAATTCATGCTGGTCAAAGCTTCGATCGCCGGTGTGATCGTGACCAACGCGCTCTTCATGCTCGGCGCATTGCTGCTTCCCAGTCCGGACGTTGGCTCGATGCGGCGCCGAGTAAGCGTGGAGCCTGTGCCCCTTTGGCCCGCGACGGTGCCGTTGAGAGCGATCCGGATTGCCGGTCGCTCAATCTGCTCGAAGGACTTCGGAAAATCAGTGGATCCGTCGGGCAAAACAGGGGCATGATGGCATCATTAATCTGCGCGCGGTCGCCGCGACGGGCTTGGCCGGCGCTTGATCTACATCAACATCACCGCCCCCTGCGAGAACAGGTTGTAGCCAGCGCGGATGAAGTCGCGCTCGTCGCCTTCGTTCGCGGATGTAGAGGGAAGAATCATCATGCGTATTTCGATCAAGTCCATGACCGTTTCCGGAATCGCCGCCAGCGGACTGCTGGGACTTGCAGGCGTCACGTTCAACCCGGCGCCAGCTGCCGCAATCGTGTATTGCACGTATGTTGGCTATCCCGCCGGTTGCGTTGCGAGAGCCGGCGTCGTGCTGCGGCCCCGACCGGTCGCGCGTGCCGCGGTCCGTCACAATGTTGGCGGCAACGCCAATGGCGGCGTCAATCGCATCGGGGCGCGACGCTGAGGACTGGTTTGCGGGTTCGCCGCTTTTTGTCGGCAACGGGCAAGGCTGGGGTCTCTCCGTCGTGCTGGACCGGAGCTGCACGCAGCTTCTGACAAGAATGGCGCAACGTCGTCGCAGTCTGGGCCCATCATGGGGGGCGCGGAGCGACCAAGATGCCGCTACTGGCGTATTTCTGGAAGGTGGGCGCGGCGCTGCTCGCGCTCCTGTTCGTTGCGGACTTTTGTCTGGACGAGGCGCCCGTCTGGAAGACGAGTGTGGACGGGCCGGCCATACGCATTCACTCGGATCGCAAATGGCCGGAGCGCGTTGTCCTCGATACCAGCGCACCGACAACCGTCGCTGCGACGCCTGATATCATGCACATGGAGAAATCGCCTCTGGCCGACCGGATGGAGCCACCGGTCGTCAGGACGGAGCCTCCGGCCTTTCTCAATGCACTTGCCATGGCGCGAACGGATCAACAGCCAGGCGAAACCGTCGATCGGAAACGAGCGCGCAAGACGCGACACGTCGCAATGCGATCAAGGCGGCAGCCACCGCAAACGGCTTTGGCAACGCGGCAGGCGCAATACGCGTGGTTCGGCTACAGATACTGGTGACCGGCGCAACGGCATGAGCGCCACGCCAGATCGCTGTCCCCTTCACGCGAGCTCGGGGGGTTCGCTTCATCGACAACAACCAGCGGTCACATTGTCCTTCTGAACAGGCAAGAGCTGGCCGAATTTGACCGTCCGAACTGAGTTGCCGAGGCGCACGTTCGTATCGCCCATGAAAAAGGCCCCGGCCGATGCCGGGGCCTGAGTTCACGGGGAGGACGCAAGCTCAATAGCGAGCCGTGACGGGCGCACCGTAACCGCCGAAGCGATAGTTCACACGCAGCGTGATCATGTCGACATCCTGGCTGACACCGCTGCCGAGCAGCGTGACGCCGCCGGGTGTGACCACGCCGGCGAAGCTGGTATTGTCACGCCCCATCCAGAGATGGTCATATTCGACACCGAAGGACCAGTTCGGCGCAAAGCCATATTCCCAGCCGACACCCGCGGTGCCGCCCCAGCGCGTGTGACCTGCCGAGGCGAGGCCGACGCCCGTGACGTTGTTGAAGATGTCGAAGCGATTGCGTGTCACCGCGGCGCCGCCCTTCACGTAGAACAACGATGCGTTCCAGGCCCAGCCGAGCTGCGCGGTGAAAAGGCCGATGCCATCCGTCTTGCCCGTGGTCGAGACCAGCGGGTCGATCAGGCTGACGCGTGTGTTCTTGATATCGGCCCAATCGCCCTGCGCTTCCAGGCCGAGCACGAACTGATTGGTCTGCCAGCGGTACCCAATCTGTCCGCCGACAAGTCCACCCGAGCGATCGGCGCAACCGCTGGCAAGAGTCCCCGCAGGAGTCAGGAAATCGACGCATCCACGGCTCTGCCCCCAGCCCCCGTTGGCGCCGATGTAGAACCCGCTCCAGTTATAAATCGCCACCATGGGTGCTGGCGGCGGCGCCGCCTTCACAGCCATGTCGGCCGCCATGACCGGAGTGGCCATGCTCAGCGCCGCAAAACCGATTGCGGCCATCGAGAACCTTTTCATCATGATATCCCCTTTGCTCAGATCTCTTTCGGTCGAAAAAGCGCGCCGCTATGTCGGCTGAGGGCGCGTAAGTCCTGCGAACATCTTGAAAGTCTATGCGCGGGGGCCGTTTCGGCCCGTATCAAAATGGCAACACCCAAACGCGATCGCTGTGCACGTCAACGTGCTTATCCGGTATCATGCTGGTGAGGCGCGGAAGCGCCCTCCTGATCTTCGGCGAGCCACGCATGAATGCCGGCGGCTGGAATGAGCCGCCTCGGAACGTGGGGATTGATCGTACCCGCAAAGACCGCAAGCCCTTCGTCGAGCTTGGCGCGCGCGAACAGCTTCGCTTCATTCTCCGTTGCAAACGTCTTGGTCTCGCGCGGACTCCGCAGCCTGGATAGAAGACCGCGCTTTCGCACTTCCGAAGTGACGTACCAACTCGCAACCATCGCATCCACCAGCAAACGCCCCATTGCGCTTCTGCGGCAGCGGGTGATCGCGTCGGTTGATCCAGATCAAGTTGCGTTGACAACCTGACGCGCTGCGACCGTCATCGGGCCGCGATCATTCCGCCCTGATCGATAGCCCGGATGGGAGCGCAGCGAGAATCGACGATTTTTTCCCGCGCGGACCCATCTGCCCGGATCGCGCTATCGTCACATTCTGCTACTTCGGAAAATACGATATAGCGTCGGACAAAACAGGGGCAGGATGGGGTCACCGCAGTCTCGCCGGTCGGCACGTGGCTGGTCTCGCGCGGCGGCCAGGACGATTCCTGGATCTACGCGTACGCGCGCAATATCGGCACTCAGCTACCTTACAGGAGATGGGGCCGTGGGGATTTCCGCCGGGCCGCCAAGGCCAATTACGCCACGGTCACCGGCCAGCTCTGGACGCCGGCTGCTCCGGCCAGGGAGCGGCGTCCCGTCACGCGCGCAGGGGTCGCCCTGCACAACACGAAAGACGACTGCTGGGCCATCATCGCAGGAAAGGTCTACGACATCTCCGCCTGGGTTCCCCGTCACCCGGGTGGGCCGGTATCGCCCGGACGTACGCCGGCAAGGAGGCCACCGCCGAGTTCGGCGACTACCACAGCGCCGAAGCTGTCGCGCACATGGCCCATTTCTGCATCGGCGAGCTCGTCGGGGCTCCCGGCCGCCTAGCCGCGAACGGACGCGCTGACAAGCAGATCGGAGCACCGCCCGGGAACTCGGTCGCTGCTGAAGAGTTCCTGTTGCAGGCCTACTTGTCCCAGCCATGCCCCGGAGATTCGGGCAGCCGGGCTTCCAGAGACGCGCAGGGGGTTCAATGACTGGTTCATCCGAGGGCGCTTCAGGCAGCGAGCCCAGCGATCAGCCAAGAATTTCGACCGGCAGCGACGGATTGGATGACATCCTGGGAGGGGGCTTCGATGCCAACCGCATGTATCTCTATGAGGGCAGGCCAGGCACCGGCAAGACCACGATCGCGCTGCAATTCCTGCTGAAGGGCGCGCGTCGCGGAGAACGGGTGCTTTATATCACGCTGTCGGAAACCAGGCGCGAGCTGGACCTCGTCGCGCGCCGCCATGGCTGGTCGCTGGACGGCGTCGATATCTTCGAGCTGGTCCCGCCGGAAACGACGCTCGACCCCGAGCGCGAGCTCACCGTGTTCCATCCCGCCGAGATGGAGCTGAGCGAAACGACGGGCCTGATTTTCAGGGAGGTCGAACGGATCAATCCGACGCGCGTGGTGCTCGACAGCCTGTCCGAGTTGCGTCTGCTTGCCCAGAACCCGCTCCGTTACCGGCGGCAGGTGCTGGCCCTCAAACATTTCTTCACCAACCGAAATTGCACCGTCATCCTGCTGGACGATCTCTCGTCGTCCCAGGACGATCTGCAACTGCATTCAATCGCTCACGGCGTCGTCATGCTCGAACAGCTCGCCATCGATTACGGCGCGGAACGGCGGCGGCTTCGCGTGATCAAGATGCGCGGCATCCGATTTCGCGGCGGCTTCCACGATTTCACCATTGAAAAGGGAGGCCTGCAGATATTCCCCCGTCTCGTCGCGGCCGAGCACCACAAGCCGTTCTTCGGTGACTTCACGCCGAGCGGCAGCGCCGAGCTGGATCAGCTGCTGGGAGGCGGCCTCGAGCGCGGCACCAACGCGCTGCTCATCGGGGCTGCCGGCGTGGGCAAGTCCTCCGTCGCACTGACCTACGCGATCGCAGCGGCCGAACGTGGCGAGCGCGCCGCATTCTTCGCCTTCGACGAGGGGCGCGGGACCGTCGAAGCGCGTGCCCGCACACTCGGGCTGCCGCTGGAAAAGCACGTCGAGTCCGGTCTGATCCGGTTTCAACAGATCGACCCGGCCGAGCTGTCACCGGGTGAGTTCGCCGCGCTCGTGCGGGAGAGCGTCGAACTCGACAATGCCCGCGTCATCGTCATCGACAGCCTGAACGGTTACCTGAATGCGATGCCGGACGAGCGATTTCTCATCCTGCAAATGCACGAGCTCCTGACCTATCTGGCGCAGCAGGGCGTGCTGACCATCCTGGTTCTTGCCCAACACGGGCTGGTGGGCGCCATCGATTCGCCGCTCGACCTCAGCTATTTGAGTGACGCAGTGATCATGCTGCGCTACTTCGAGGTGGGTGGAACCGTGCGTCGCGCTCTGTCCGTGGTGAAGAAGCGCAGCGGCAATCACGAGCACACCATCCGCGAATTTCGTCTCGGCCCCACCGGCATCAAGGTCGGTCCGCCGCTCAGGGACTTCAGCGGTATCTTCTCCGGCAATCCACAATATACGGGGACAGCAATGCCCGAGGAATCGGCCGAATGAGCGCCGACCGGGATCAACAGGTTCTCATCTACGCTCCGATCGGTCGCGACGGACCAGCTTCCGCCGAACTTCTTCGCAGCGCGAACCTTGCGGCCATCAACTGCCGGAGCCTGTCCGAGCTCGTCAACGAGATGACAGCCGGTGTGGGCGCCGTCTTCCTCGCCGAGGAAGGTTTGTTCGGGCAAGACACGACGGCGCTGGCGCAATGGATTGCGAACCAGCCGCCGTGGTCCGACCTTCCCTTCGTCATCCTCACCAGTCATCGCGAACAACCTGCCGTCGTCGCATGGCGCCGCGATATCGTCGCGCTGCTCCGCAACGTCTCGCTGCTTGAACGACCGGTGCAGCCGATGACGCTGACCAGCGCCATTCAGTCGGCGATGCGCGCCCGCGAGCGCCAATACGAAATCCGGACACTCCTCGAGGCGCGCGAGCAGACGGCACAGCAGCTCGAGAGGCTCGTCGTCGAACGCACACGTGCCTTGGCTGATGCCAACGAGCAACTGCGTTTGGAAATGAACGAGCGCGCCCGCGTCGAGGAGACGCTTCGCCAGGCCCAGAAGATCGAAGCCATCGGCCGGCTGACCGGTGGCGTGGCGCATGACTTCAACAATCTGCTGATGGTCATATCCGGTGGCCTCGACATGCTCGACCGTCAGGTGGATCCTGCCCGCCGTCGTCGCCTGATGGACGGGATGGTCCAGGCCGCACAGCGCGGGGCCAGCCTGACCCGGCAATTGCTCGCGTTCTCTCGCCGGCAGACGCTGCGGCCCGAGCCCGTCGACGTCGCCTCGCAAATGGGCGGCATGCGCGAACTGCTCGATCGAAGCCTGAGAGGCGACGTCCACGTCGAGTTCGACTTTCCCGAGACCCTCTGGCCGGTGGAGGTCGACCCCGGCGAGCTTGAACTGGTGATCCTCAATCTCGCCGTCAACGCTCGCGATGCCATGCCGAATGGCGGCACGATTGTCGTCCGCGGCGAGAACCTGCCCGATCTGAAGGACGAGCAGATCGCCGGAGACTACGTGCGCCTCTCCGTCGTCGATACCGGCGTCGGCATGGGGCCCGAGATCCTGTCCCGCGTCTTCGAACCGTTCTTCACGACCAAGGAGGTCGGAAAGGGTTCGGGACTCGGGCTCGCGCAAGTCCACGGCTTTGCGACGCAGTCACGAGGGACGGTCCGCATTCGATCGGAAGTTGGCAAGGGCACCCGCATCGAGCTCTATCTGCCGCGCTCCCACAACGTTCCCTCCAGGGAGCGGCACCTCATCGATTTCAACATGGTGCGGCCGACGCGAAGCACCCAGGGCCAAATCCTTCTGGTCGAGGACGACGACGAGGTCGCCGCTCTGGTGAGCGAGATGCTCGGGCAACTCGGCTACGAGGTGACGCGGGCCGCGAGCGGCGCGGCCGCGCTCGGCGCCCTGGCCGATGGCCGCGCAGTCGATCTCGTCTTCTCCGATATCATGATGCCCGGCGGCATGAACGGGATCGAGCTGGCGCGCGAGATCAGGAAACGCCGTGGCGACATGCCCGTGCTGCTGACCAGCGGATACTCGGAAGCCGCTGCTCGCGATGCCGAACTTGACGGT
The DNA here is from genome assembly GCF_054056275.1 of Bradyrhizobium sp. USDA 4449. Taxonomy (NCBI): domain Bacteria; kingdom Pseudomonadati; phylum Pseudomonadota; class Alphaproteobacteria; order Hyphomicrobiales; family Nitrobacteraceae; genus Bradyrhizobium; species Bradyrhizobium sp. USDA 4449. The sequence goes on from NZ_JBSRYD010000001.1 coordinate 155,897, forward strand.
ATTCAAATTTTGCCGAAACCGTACCACATCGACGAACTCGCGGCGGCGCTCAGCGCGGTGAGATCGGAACCGGAGCGCGAGACGGAGCCGAAGCGATCGAACGGCGGCTGACGTCTCGCGATCTCCTGTCACGAAACAGGGTCGCCGACCGCCTTGCACCGTTCTTCCTTCGCAGCACGCTCATTTTCAATCCGCAAGAAAAGCAGCAAGGGATCGCGACATGATGACCAAGGCCTTTCTTCTCGTCGAAGACGAGGCGCTGATCCGGATGATGCTCGCCGACATGATCGAGGAGCTCGGCCATCGCGTGGCGGCCGAAGCGGGAACGATCGACGAGGCGATGTCGCTGGCAAGCTGCTCCACATTCGATGCCGCCATCCTCGACATCAATGTCGACGGATCACACATCACGCCCGTCGCGGACATGCTGGCGACGCGACGAATTCCCTTCCTGTTCGCAAGCGGCTACGGCTCCGGCGGCGTCCCTGACACGTTCGCCGACAGGCCGGTGCTGCGCAAGCCCTTCCAGATCGAGGAGCTGGAGCGCATCGTCAAATCGCTGTGCTGAGCGGCGCCGACGACACCCAAAGGTTGGGCCGAATTGTCATCGCGCCTTAGCTTCTTGTTTGAGCATGATCTCCGCGCAAACCATGTTCCGGTTCGCGCAGGGTGCAAAACGCGTTCCGGCTTTCTGACGGTCGAGCGCGTGGAACCTGAACAGCCATTCAAGAAAGTTTCTTGCCAGTTCCTGCAACAGCCGGCGGCGGCAGAAGTTGACCCGTCGACGAAGCAGAAGGAGGAGGAACAGATGAAGAAGCTGACTTACGCTCTCGCGGCGGTCGCGACACTTGCAATCGGTGCCCCCACCATCGCCAACGCGGCTGGCTTCGGCGTCTATGTCGGCGGTGACCGCGATGATTACGGCCCGCGCGCACGCATCTACGAGCATGACCGCGGCTGGCATCATGGCTGGTACCACCACGATCGCGATTACGACCGCGGCGTCGTGATCCGCCGCCACCACTGGGACGACGATTAACCCGTGCCACCGCTGTGAACAAGGAGGCCTCGCTTCGGCGAGGCCTTTTTGTGTCCGAACGGAGCATTGTCCGAGCGGACCAGCAGAACTTGGCCGCTCGGATTTGAATGGCTTTCGCGGCATCGGCTGTTTATGGTCCCGTCATGTCCCGCTTCGCGTGCCTCTTCGTTGCTGTCATTCTGTCGCTGCTGCCGGCCACCGCACCGGCCGCGCAAATCCACAAAAAGCAAGCCTGGCATGGCTATGGCTTCCTGCCGGGCTATCGCCAGCCGCTGAGCAACAGCCAGCCGATCTACATGCAGAAGAACGGCTTCAGACGTTACGCGCGCGAAAACCAGCGTCCCTGGTATATCGATCGCGTGCCGGCCTACTACCGCTACATGGACGGCGAATGGCACTATTTCGGCCGGCCCGGCTTCGGTGGCTCCCGCTACAATGGCGGCAGCTTCGGTCCGTGCTGGACGCGGACGCCGATCGGCGCGATCTGGAATTGCGGCTGATCGTCCTTCACCTCTCCCGACCGGGAGAGATGAAACGGACACCTTGATCAAAAAACAGCACGGGAGTGTGCTCCCTATTAGCGGAAATAACCCAGTACGAGATCGATGTCCGAGCTGCCCGGCACCGTGCCGTTCAGCTCGGCATCGATGACGCGGCGGCAGGCTTCGATCGCGGCGTGGTCGCCGAGATCATTGGCGGCCTCCAGCACGAGCCATGCGGCGTCGACCGTGGCCTTCTCCGGAGCCGAGCCGCCGGCGCCAACGAGGCTCTTGTTAAGGCTCTTGTTCTTGCGAACTGCGGTACCGAATTGAGGCAACATTACAAATACTCCCTCGATGTCCCGTTCAGTGAACCTGCTGGAGCTCGGGCTGACGACCCGTCGCGGGATCGGCACCGGCGCTGTTCTTGCGCGACTGGTAGAACTTCAGAATGCTGCGCGAGGTCTCGATCTTGAGCCGGCCGAAATCGCGCTCGTTGTCGTGGAGCTCGCGCGCCGTGATCAGGTGATCCTTGGCGCCGAGGAACAGAAGAGACATCGTCGTGTCCCAGGAAAAGTCGAGCGCCTTGCACAGCACCAGGATCATCTCGCGGTTGCGATCCATCAGCGCCCGCTCGATCACGTCGACCGGCAGCGACGACAGCAGCGACAGGCCGATCTGCACCTCGTCGAAACGATGCTGACGCGCATAGTTCGAGATCGAGACCTGATTGAGGTTGCCCTGCCGGTACTGCGTCGTCACCACGCGCTTGGCGACGAAGTAGCTGCGCGAGGACGGACCGAACTTGGACTGCAGATCGCCGGTGACCTCGGTCACCGAGGTCTGGATCTGCGACATCATCTCGGGACGCTCGGTCTCGAGCCGGCGGCGGACGTCTTCCGACGCCTTGGAGATGAGCTGCTGGAAGATGTGGCGCGGCACGTCCTTGCGCAGACCGAGCTGCTCGGCGAGGATCGAGTCGCCTTCGGCGCGGCGGACCATGTGCAGCAGGCCCGAACCCGAGAAGCGCGCGCCCTCGTTCCTGGCCACGGCGGTGACAACCTCCTGGTTACCACGCTTGACGAGCACATCGGTCACGGCCTCGCCGATCGCCTCGCGCTGGGAGATCGCGAGCAGATGCGCCTGGCCCTTTGTCATGGCGCTCTCGACCAGCACCTTCTCGTCGATGCGGTTGGAGCCGCGCAGCACCGGCCCTGCGACCTCGATCTCGTCATCGAGGGCAAGCTTCTCGATGACGTTGAGAGGGGCGTGATCGCAACCCGCCATCAATTCGGAGAGCTGCGCCCGCGCGGCGACCTCGATCTCGTCGGCGAGCCGGCCGATGACTTCGCCGAACATGCTGATGTCGTCATCGACATAGCGGCCGGTGATCAAAAGGTCGGTCGCATGCCACAGCGCCTTGGCCCTGCTTTCGTCGGTACCACGCGCGATCGCGTCGTCCAGATCTTGTAGAAGCGTCGTCGCCCCGTTCATGTCGATAACCCCAGTTCCTCGCGCGCCATCCTGCGTTTGCGGGCAGGACTCCGGATTGCTCTGGAACCAACCTAGAGATCAAACGCGAGAATCCAGTAAAATCGTCGCAGCAGTTTGCCGACGAAAATTCGTTCAAATGCGGGGAAATGGGCTTACCGGCGCGTCAGGTGCCACCTGTCCCACGCCGGAGGTGGGCACCGAACGGCTCGCACCTTCGTCCTACGGATTCGACGGCGTCAGGACCAGCGGCGGCTTCGGCCTGGGTCTTGCGGGCGGCAGGCCCGGGGCGGGCCGCACGTCGATCGGCGGCGGCAGCGGCGCCACCTGCTGGCTTGCCAGCGGCGGGCTCGGCGCGGCGGGCGCGGCAAGCGGCGCCCTTGGGGTCGGTGCGGCCTTGGGCTCAACCCTCAGCTTCGGCGCAGGGCGGCGCGGATCGCGTCCCGGCAACGGCACCTCGGTCAGCGCCGGAGGCGGCTCCGGTTCGGGCGAGACCAGTGTCGGCAGCGCGGCGGTCGCAGGCGGCGGCTCGCCGCGCTCGATCGCATCCAGCCGCCGCGTCTCGCGATCGATCGTACGCACCGCAAGCCATGACGACAGCGGCGTGAGATCGACGGTGCGGCTGAGCTTGTCGGGCGGACCTGCCGCGAACAGCTGGATCTCCGGTGGCGCGCCGGAAAGGCCGGTCATGATCGGCGTCAGGCTGGCGCGGATATCGGCCTGATCGGCCGGAATGTCGTAACCGCCGGAGACGATGGCGCGGGCGTTCTTGGCTTCGAGCGGGGTCGCACCGACGCGCAGGCGGCCGTCGCGGATCGTGAACGGAATCTGTGCGGAGGCGACCGCTATGGGCGCCGCCGACAATGCGGGCTCGACCAGCTGACGCAACCTGGCGTCGTCGCTCACCTGCCCACCATCGCTGGCGCGGATGGCGATCTCGAAGGCGCGCGGATTGAGGCCGCTGATTTCGGCCGAGTCCAGTGTCACCGTGCCGTTGCCGGCGAGCGCGCCTGTCAGCGCCGAGACGCTGCGGCCCTGGCTCGTCAGCGTCATCTGCACCGAGGCGCGTCCCTTGGGCAGCGCGAGATCGCGGTAGCGCAGCGAGGTCGCATCGACATTGGTGAGATCGAGATGCGCGTTCAGCGCCAGACCGTTGGCGCCGTTGCGCGCATCGAGGCTTGCCGTCATCTCGCCGCCACCGAGGCCGCCCTTGAGCGCATCGAGCGCGAGCGACTGGCCGTCGCCCCTGATCGTGCCGCTGAACGGGCGCAGCTCGATGCCGCCGGGCAGGCTGCCACGCAAGGCTTGAAACGCGATACGGCCGCGCCAGCCAGTGACGAGACCGGCGCTGAGCGCCTCGCCGCTGTCACGTCCGGCCGCGCCGATCGCCAGTGCCAGCGCCGGCGCCAGATCGAGCGTGTCGAGCCCGACCTCGCCGTCGACGGTTTTCTCCTGATCGAGCGTCATGACGAGATGGCCGCGCAGATGCGAACCCGCAGCGGTGCTGTCGAGATCGTCAAAGGTCAGCCGATTGCCTGACAGCGCGAGGCGGGAGGACAGGTTTACGGACCGCGCCGATTTGTCGGCCGGACTGGTCCCGAACAGCGGCGCCAGATTGGCGTTGCGCACGTGCAGATTGACATTGGCCTTCGGCTCCGACGCCGACAATTCGAGATTCCCTTGCACATCCGCGTCCAGCCCGCCGCCACTGAGCTTTGCGTTCAGTTGCATCGGCCCGCGCCATGCGCCGCTCAGCTTGCCCGCGAGCTGCGAAGCGCCCTCGCCCGCAGCGGCGATGCGATCGAGACCGAGCAGCCCCGTCAGCGCGGCGGCCTGGGGTGCCGAGACTTTCGTCTCCAGCGTAAAGTCGCCGTTGCGCAATTTCTCGATGTCGATGCCGTTCACCGCCGCCACAGGCGCTTGCGCGGTGAGCGTGGCAATGGCCTTGAGCTGCGGCGCATCCAGGTCGAAGACGGCGCGCGCGTCGCTGCGATCAGCATGTTCGGCGCTCTTGTCGAGGCTGAGGTCGAGCTTCAACCGCGTCGCGCCAGGCAACGCCGGGATGGCATCGAAGCGGGCGCGCACGGCGGGCGCGATCGGCTCGAGCAGCGCCGTGAGGTCGCGCAGCGAGTTGGCCGACGATGTCAGTGCGAGCCTGCCGGTGGCCTTGGTCCGATCAAAGCTGCCGCTCGCCTCCGTGGTGACGCCGCTCGCCTGGCCGAACCGCAATTGCTCCAGCGACAACGACGTCGGACCGTAGCCGAGCCTGGCTGCGAACGGCCGCAACTCCTGCCCCGCCGAGATCGCACGGCCGATGTCGAGCGAGAGTTTTGCTTCCTCCGGCCATTCGCCTTGAGGGCCGGCGAGCGCGCGCACGAAGCTCGCGGCGGCATCGAGGTCGAGACGGTCGGCCTTGAGATCGGCATCGATCCGCGAGCCCTTGCTGGCGCCCGTTTGGACGAACGCAATGCGGCCCTCGACCGCACCGCCTTCGATGTCGGCCTTCAACTTGTCGATGGCGAGATGGTTGGCGGCGATTGTCACGTCGCCGGCGAGGCGTAACGGCCGCGTGCTGCGCCGGAGAATGTCGTTGCGGCCCTGGAGCCAGGCCACGAGCGTATCGGGATCGGAGGACTCGACGCTGAGGCGGCCGCTAAAGCTGTCGGCGCCGGGCGTCGCGCCATTGAGCGACAGCTGCGTCATGCCGGGCGCGCGCAGCTCGAGCCGCTGGAAGGTCCAGGATCGGCCATCGGTCTGCAGCTCGGTCGTGATGTTCTGGAGCGGGCGGCCGCCCAGCATGATCTGGTCGGCGTTGAACTCGATCTGCGCCGGGATCGGCGCCTGCGGGATCGCCGCAAGCCCTGCGCGCAGCGCCGGCAAAATGCGCAGCGGATCGGCGTCGTCTCTGCCCGCGAGCTTGTCGGCATCGACCTGCCGCGCGGACAGGACCGCACGCAGGAGCGGGGACGCGCCAAACCTGAGATCGCCGACGCCGCCGATCTTCAGCGCGCTATCCTCGGGGCCAAAGCTCGCGTCGATCTGGTCGAATTTGGCGCCTGCCGGATCGGCTTTGAGTTTTGCGGTGAGCTTCCACGGCACCGGTCCCGTCTCGCCTGCCTTCTTCGTCGGCGGCACGGCCAGCGTCAATGCGCCGTCGAATTTCGGCTGGCGGTTGTCGAAGGCAAGCACGCCTTCGAGATCGGCCGAAACGGCGCGCTCGCCGGGATCGATATTGAGGTGCAGACGCGTGGCGCTGCCATCGGGGCTCGGGCCGGAGGACACGCGGAACGGATAGCGTACCCCTCTGGCGGTGAAATTACCGTCGCCCCGCACCGAGCCCGCGAGCGAGCGCACGTCGCCGGAGAAGACGATGTCGTTGAGCTCCAGGGTCGAGCGGCTGGCCGCGTCGTGAAGCGCGATGCGGCCGGTGAGGTTCAGCCGCTCGATGGCGAGCGAAGCCAGATTGAAGGTGCCGCTCGCCGTGGACGGCAAATCGACCTTGCCTCGGGCATCGAGGCCGAGGTCCAACGCCATGCCGCCAATCGAAAGCTCGGTGGCGCGCCATTCGCCGCGCATCAGGGAGCTCAGGCTGAACTCGACGTCGAGCTTGTCGGCACGCAGACGGCCGAGATCGTTGTTGCCGCCGAAGGTGACCGAGCGCAGCCGCAGCGTCGGCGCCGGCAAGAGCCGCGCGTCCAGCTCGCCCCCGACGCGCACCGGCACCCCGATGATACGGGTCGCCTCTGCCTCGAACTGGGGCCTGAACTGGTTCCAGTCGATGAAATAGGGTCCGATCAGCGCAGCCAGAAGCGCTAAAATAAAGGCAATCGCCAATCCGAGCAGCGTCGTCTGCACGGGTCTCCCCTCGGCCAAGCCGGCACCCGGGTCAAACCCAAGCCTTCAATCAAGCTTCAGGCGCGCCGGAACTGCCCCTATATAAAGAGAAGTGTGGCGAAGTCACAGCGGCTGTCGCGCGCGGAGGTTAATGCACCCGGCCATCACCAGCTGGCCGGCAGACGCTTCAGGCCCCGCAGCACGAAGGTCGGCCGCCATTCCGGGTTCTCGACGTCGTCGATGCGCAAATCCGGCAACCGTCGCAACAGGGTCGCGATGGCGATCTCGGCCTCGATGCGCGCCAATTGGGCCCCCAGGCAGAAATGGATGCCGCCGCCGAACGACAGCGGCCGGACGTTTGGCCTGGTGATGTCGAGGCGATCGGGGCGATCGGGATAAACAGCCGGGTCGCGGTTGGCCGAGCCGAGCAGGCAGAGCACGGTCTCGCCCTTGGGGATCCTCTTGCCACCGAGATCGTCGATATCCTCCAGCGTAACGCGGCCGGTCATCTGCACCGAGGAATCATAGCGCAGGAACTCCTCGATCGCGCTGGTCATGAGCTCGGGCCTCGCCTTCAGCAGTGCGAGCTGGTCCGGATTGCGATGGAGCGCCAGCAGACCGTTGCCGATCAGGTTGACAGTGGTCTCGTGGCCGGCACCGAACAGCAGGATGATGTTGGCCGTCAGCTCTTCGTTGGTGAGCTTGTTGCCGTCTTCCTCGGCCTGCACGAGCCGGGTCGTGAGATCGTCCCCCGGATTGCGGCGGCGCAGCTCGAACAGCTGCTGAAAATACATCTGCGCCATCATGTTGCCGGCGTTGCCCTTCGCGATCTCCTCCGGCGTGAGCGGAACCGGATCGAGCAACCGCCCGCCATCGCGCGAGCTCTTGTAGAAGGCCTCGCGGTGATCCTCGGGAATGCCGAGCATCTCGCAGATGATCGTGACGGGCAGGCGGAACGCAAAATCCTCGATCAGGTCCATATGGCCGCGCTCGATCACCGCATCGATGGCCTGATCGACGATCTCCTGGATGCGCGGACGCATGTCCTCGACCCGGCGCGCGGTGAAGGCCTTCACCACGAGGCCGCGCAGGCGGGTGTGATCGGGCGGATCGGACTGCAGCATCCAGTGGCTCATGCTGCGGAAGACCGGCTCTTCCATGATCTCGGGGCTATAGCGGCGCTTGGAGCGCTCGACGAAATCCTTGCCGAAGCGCTTGTCGCGCATCACGAGGCTCACGTCGGCATGACGGCTGGCCACGAATTGGCCGAACGGCGTCGCATGGACCGGATCGATCGTGCGCAGCCGGTCGTAATGCGGATAGGGATCGCGGATGAAGTCCGGCGACAAAGGATTGAACAGCGGATCGCCGCCTGCGGGTTGCACTTGCTCGTTCATGGTGACCTCACATCGGTTGCCGCATGACACGATACGCAGCCCGAGCCCGGAGCCCGGCGTAACCATCCCCAAGATGACTTGATCAGATCATCAACTCGATACATTGTTGTATCGAGTTGCATTCTGCCCTAAACTGGCCCGATGTCAAGGGTGAGAACCAGGCCGACCAGGGACGACACGCGCGACAAGTTGTTCGAGGCGGCCGCGCACGTGTTCGAGCAAGACGGCATCGGCGGCGCCAGCATCGAAGCGATCGCGGCCGCTGCGGGTTTTACCCGCGGCGCATTCTATTCGAATTTCAAGAGCAAGGACGAGCTGATCATTGCGATGCTCGAAGACCATGTCGAGCAGTCGATCCGCCGCAACATGGACATCCTCGCCCAGCACGACAATCTCGACGACTTCATCGCCGCGCTGAAGTCGATGGACCGCAGCAAGCAGGACCCGCTCGGCCGCTCGCCCCTCCTCCACATGGAGATGATCCTGTTCGTTGCGCGCGCCGAGAAGCGCCGGCCGGAACTGGCAAAACGCCTGCGCGCCCGGCGCAAGCTGATCGCCGACATCGTCGAGGCGACCGTGAAGGACAACGGCATGGGCGACACGCTGAACCCGCCCTGGATGGCCTCGGTGGTGCTGGCGCTGGAAGACGGCTTCCGCCTGCACCGGCTGATCGATCCGGACACGACCCCGGCCGACAGCTTTCTGCGCGCGATCACGGATCTGCGGCGCAGGACGGGATTGGCGTCGGACTAAGCCTTTCGCATGCGCTAAACGGTCGCAGTCCGGGGAACGCGCACGCGGTCGGCAAACGCAAAGCAGTGGAACGCGCCGATCTCTTCAGCCGTCGCGATCAGCTACAAGGCTGTGGACGGCAGTCGCCCAGCACGCAAGATAAACGCTCGTTTATCTTCATGACTCTTTGTCTCTCCCGAAGGCGCGCTTGCAACTTTTGCCCGTCGTTGATGTTGGCCCGACATCACAACACCAACGAGGAGGAACGCACATGAAGAAGACCGCGCTGGTTCTCGCAACCGTCGGGATACTCGGCGTGAGCGCCGTAGCGGCACCAAGGCCCGCGGAGGCCCGCTGGCATGGTGGCTTCGGCCCAGCGCTGGCCGGTGGATTGATCGCCGGCGCCATATTCGGCGGCCTGGCATCGTCCGCTTACGCGTATGGTCCGGGCTACGGCTACTATGGCCCGGGTTACGGGTACTACGGCGGCTACGCGCCTGCGTATTACGGCGGCTACGACCCTTATCCGTGGGGCGGCTACACAACGACCTACTACAGCACCGGGTATGCGCCGGCCTATTACGGCTACCACTATCGCCGCATCGTGCGTCCGGCTTACGCTTACTACGGCGGCCCGTTCCCACGGCGGCACTTCTTTCACCATCGTTGGTACCATCACTGGTGATGTGAAGCGCCACGACAGGCTCGGCACGGAACGCTGAGCCCCCGACGTCAAATATCGGGTCGATGCCAAAGGCCGACTCCTTGGGCTTCGACCGGGAGAGATGCGCGCGGCCGCGACAGGGCCGGCGCAACTGCAAGCGACAAACTCAGGGAGATCGAGATGAACATTGGAAAGAATAAGTTCCTGCTGAGCACAGCAGTGCTGCTCGCCGGCGTCAGCCTGGCGTCTGTGCAGGGCTCGGCGCAGGGTATGCGCGAAGGTGCCGGCGGCGGAATGAGTGCTGGCGGCGGAACCTCCAGCGGTGGTGGCGCGGAACATTCCAGCGGTGCGATGTCGCATGGCGCGGGCGGTGCTTCCCACAGCGAAGGCATGGCGCAGGGCCGCGCCGGCGGCCGGGCCGAGGGCTCCTCCGCCATGCAGGATAGCAGGCGCGCCGCTGACAAGAGCGACAAGCAGACCGTGGGCCAGGCCCCCGATCGCGACAATATGCGCCAGTCTCAATCAGAGCATGAAAAGCAAGGCAAGGACCAGACCGTCGGCCAGTCGCATGGCGATCGCGACCACGCGCGTCAGTCCAAATCCGAGAACGACAAGAGCGAACAGAAGAACCAGACCGTCGGGCAGAGCCGCGGCGACCGTATGCATCAGTCGCAAGGCGCAGAGCAGAACAAGAGCGCGACAACGGGCGCCAACACCAAGGACAACCTCCGGGACAAGAGTGCGCAGGACAAGGCTGCGCAAGACAAGAGCGCTCAGGACAAGACCGCACAAGAGAAGAATGCCACCGGCAGGAATGCGCAGGCTCCGAACTCCACCACGACCGGCGCGAACACCAGGAGCGAGGCGCAGAACAAGAACGCGCAGGATCAGAGCAAGACGACCACCGGCGCGAACACGGGCAACAACAACGCCCAGGGTCAGAGCGCGCAGGGCACGACGACCGGCGCCAACACGCAAGGACAGGCAAACGCCCAGGCGCAGACTCAGAACGGGACGACCCAGAGCATGTCCGGCCGCGTGCAGCTGAACGCGCAGCAGGAGACACGGCTGCAACAGTCGGTCCTGAATTCCCGCAATGTGGAGCGCGTGCGGGTCAACGACAACGCGATCAACTTCCGCGTCGATGCCGGCGCGGTCGTGCCGCGGGACATCTCGGTCATCTCTGTTGCGGATTATCCCGCGCTGATCGACGTCTATCCTGACTACCGCGACGACAGCTTCTTCGTCGTCGATGACGAGATCGTCGTCACCGACCGGAGCCGCCGGATCGTCGACGTCATCCCCGCCGGTCCGCGGACGCATTATGCCCGCCGCGGCAGCTCGAGCGGCAACAGCAGCGTCGCTGCGCTCGATCTCAGCCCCGACGAGATCCGAATCGTCCAGCGCGTCCTGATCCAGCGCGGCATGCTGTCCGGCGAAGCGGACGGCGTCCTCGGGCCGGAAACGCGCCGCGCGCTGATCTCTTTCCAGCGGCAGGAGGGCTTCCAGGCCTCCGGCTCGATCGACAGCCGCACCGTCGCTGCGCTTGGCGTATCCAATCAGATCAGCGCCACGCAGGGTCAGTCGACGACGGTCGGCCAGGGCGGGAATAGCCAGTCGACGCCGCCGCAGAACACGACCGGACAAGGCACCGGTCAGAGCAACGCGCCGGCGCAGCAGAACCAGACCACGGGTCAGGCTCCGCAGAACCAGCCGTCCACATCTGACCAGGCGCAGCAGAACCAGCCCGCGAATTCGGGCCAGGCCAGCACAAAACCGCCATCAGGCCAGACCACCGGCCAGGCCCCAGCGCCGAGCAACAACCAGTCGACCGGTCAGCCCAGCACCAACCAGAGCACGCAGACTGGACAGACCAACCAGAACAATGCCCCGCCGCCATCGACGTCTGGGCAGCCGGCCAAGAAGTAATCCGGCCGGTCACGTCTCAAGCCCCGCCTCCGGCGGGGCTTTTGGCTGCCCTCAGCGCGATGCCGTGCTCAGGTTCTCGCCGAAGAACTTCCAGGTCTTGCCGTCGAACTTCGCCAGCTTGAAGGTGTCGAACGTGGAATAGTCCGTTGGCGTCACCGAGACCGTGATGCCGGGCAGGAGAAGCGGCAGCGAGGCCTTGCTGATGTTGGTGGCCTGCTTCAAGACGTTTTCGCGTGTCAGCACGTCGCCGCAATTCTTCAGGATGAGCGCCGTGAACTGCGCGGAGGTGTAACCGACCTGGTTGCTGCCATCGATCGGATTTCCGTCCGGATACCACTGCTTCATGAACGCCAGATAGTCCTGCACGCCCTGATCAGAGTCCCATGCGGGGTCGCCCACGACCTTGAATGCCAGCGCCGTGATCAGGCCGGTGGACGCTTCCAACCCGGCTGGCTCGAGCACGCCGCCGATCGAGCTTGCAACCGACACGATGAAATGCGTCGGCTTCCAGGCGAGATCGGTCACCTTGCGGATCGCCTGCGCACCGAATTTCGGCGTGGCGATCGTCATCAGGACGTCGGCACCGGCGCTCTTCAGAGTGACGACCTGGGAATCGATCGTGGGATCGGTCACCTCATAACTGAGCTCCTTGATGATGAGACCAGCCTTGTCGCCGAGGCCCTCCTTGAAACCCTTCAGGTAATCCTTGCCGAAATCGTCATTCTGATAGATCACGCCGATCTTCGCGTCGGGAAGCTCCTTGAGGATGTACTTGGCGTAGATCTTGGCTTCCTGCGCGTAAGGCGGATAGAACGGCGTCGTCCAGGGAAAGCTCTTCGCATCGTTCCACTTCGAGGCGCCGGTCGAGATCAGCAGGTGCGGAATGCGCTTGCCGTTCAGATATTTCTGGATGGCGGAATTTGTCGGCGTGCCCAGCGAACCGATGTCGGCCAGGATCTCGTCCTGCTCGACGAGCTTGCGCGTCTGCTCCACTGTCTTCGGCGGGCTGTAGCCGTCGTCCATGCTGAGGAAGTTGATCTTGCGGCCGTTGATGCCGCCCTGGCTGTTGATCATCTTCCAGTAGGCGGCCTCCGCCCTGCCCTGCGTGCCATAGGCCGACGCCGGCCCGCTATAAGGCATCGTCTGCCCGATCTTGATCTCGGTATCGCTGGCACCGGGATCGTACTGCTTGTCGGCGGCGAAGGAGGCCGAGCTCGATAGAATGACGAAGGTGGCGACTGCCGCCACCGCAATGCAACAACGCATGAAACTTCTCCCTGTCGCGTCGCTGTTTGCCGCGACGTCTGCGGGGATAATGATCTCGGCCTTGTGGAATGTCGACCCGTTAAGTCGCTCTGCTCAGGAGCCGCTTAGGCCGACCGTTTCACCGCATCGCGACCAGCCGCCGCGACGTCGAGCCGGCCGAGCATCGCCCTCGCCTGTTCCGCGCAATACTCGATCAGCCAGCGCTCAAGGGCGACAGGCGCGAGCGCGGGGGCATAGAGGAAGCCCTGGACGACGTCGCAGCCAAGCTCGGCCAGGATCTTGCGCTGGCCTTCGGTCTCGACGCCTTCGGCAACGACGGTCAGGCCGAGGCCCTGGCCGACGCGCACGACGGCAGTCGCGATGGCGAGTGCGCCAGCATCTTTGTCGACGTCGCGCATGAAACTGCGGTCGATCTTCAGCTCGCGAATCGGCAGATGGGCGAGCCGGCTCAGGCTCGAATAGCCGGTGCCGAAATCGTCCACGGACAGGCCGATGCCGAGCGCGCGGATCGCATGCATCGTCTCCAGCGCGGCAGCGCCGTCCTGCATGAAAGTTCCTTCCGTGATCTCGAGCATCAGCGCGTCCGGCGGCAGCGCGTGTTCGGCGAGGATGTCCGTGAGCCGCGCGGCCAGCGTGACGTTGCGGAAGTTGAGCGGCGACAGGTTGACGGAGACGCAGGGGATGTTGAGCCCGGCCTGGCGCCAGTGCGCCATTTGCCGGCAGGCCTCGCGCACCGACCACAGGCCGATCTGCTCGATCAGGCCGCATTCTTCCGCGAGCGGAATGAATCTTGCGGGCGAGACCTCGCCCAGCGCTGCATCGTGCCAGCGCGCCAGCGCCTCGACGCCGTGGACGGTGCCGTCGCTGCTGCGGATCTGCGGCTGATAGCTGAGCGTCAGCGCCCCCTCCGCGACGGCCCGGCGGAGCGCGGCGATCATCGCCAGTCGCTGCTCGGCAAGCCCCTTCATCTCGGCAGAGAACATGCGATGGGTCGACCGGCCCGCCAGCTTGGCCATGTACATGGCGGCGTCGGCCTGCTGCATCAGCGTGTCGATGTCGGAGGCATGATCGGGGTAGAGGCTGATGCCGATGCTGGCCGACATCGCCATCGGCTTCGATCCGAGCCGAAACGGCGCGGCGAGGGCCTCGGCGATACGCGACGCGACGCGCTCGGCGCCCTCGGCATTGCGATGCGGCAGCAGGATGACGAATTCGTCGCCGCCGAGGCGGCCCAGCATGTCCTGAGGCCCGATCTGCTCGCGCAGGCGTTGCGCCAGCTGGATCAGGAGTTCGTCACCGGCGGCATGGCCGAGCGTGTCGTTGACGTCCTTGAAACGGTCGACGTCGAGGAAGGCGAGCGCGACATGGCTGCCGGTCGGACAGGCATCGATCGCGGTGGTGATCAGGTGCCGCAGCTGCGCGCGGTTCGGCAGGCCGGTGAGGATGTCGTGATAGGCGAGCCGCGCGATCTCGGCGCGCGCCTCCTTGCGCTCGATCGCGAAGGCGCCGAGGTTGACGCAGGCATCGACGATGCGCCGGTGCCAGTTGCTGGGCGCGCACGGCTCGCGATAGTAAAAGGCGAAGGTCGCGATGACACGGCCGTCCTTGGACTTGACCGGGGTCGACCAGCAGGCACGCAACCCGATCGCCAGCGGCATGGCCTTGTAAGGCTGCCAGCGCGGATCGGTGTCGAGATCTTCAGCCAGAACCGGCTCGCCATAGAAGGCGGCGGTGCCGCAGGAGCCGACATCGGGGCCGACGGCGAGGCCATCCAGTGCGCGGGAATAGTCCTCGGGCAGGCTCGGGCCGCCAAGCGGGTGGATCAGGCCTGCGGCATCGATGTGCAGCAGCGAGCAGACGACGTCGGGCGCGATCTGCTCGACGCGGCGGCACAGCCGGTCGGCAATCTCCGTGATCGGCACCTCGTCGGCGAGCGCGCCCATGATGAGCTGCTGCAGCGAGCGCAGCTGCCTGCTCTCGGTGATGTCCTCGAGCAGCGCGAAGATGTGCTTGACGCGGCCCTTGTTGTCGCGGAAGACGTCGATCCGGGCGCACACCCAAATCTCCTGACCGTCCCTGGTGTAGACCAGCGTCTCGACTTCGCCGCGCGGTCCGCCATCGACGAGCCGCTTGACGAGCCTGGCGATCGCCGTGCGGTTGGTGTGGCGACCGGCGATGAGTTCGGCCGCGCGCCGGCCCTCCGCCTCCGCGCTGGTGTAACCGAACAGCGTCGTGAAGGAGGAATTGACGTAGCGGATGTTCTGCTCGACGTCGGTGATGAGCACCGCGCGATTGGTCTGGTCCGAGACCGCGTTGAGGAGCCCGATTCTGACGCGACGCTCGGCGTCCGCGGTCACGTCGCGCGCGAATACGATGTGATGGGTGGCGCCGCCGATGGTCGCCGAGGAAAGTGCGATCATCGCCTTGATCCGGCTGCCGTCGCGCCGCACCAGACTGATCTCGTCGCGGAAATCCACGACCGGATCGGCCTGAAGGCATCTGAGAGTGAGAATTGCGGCATCGCCGCCGAGGGCGTCAGCGCGCGCCAGCTTCCAGATCCGCTCTGCGCCGGCATTGAAATGCGTGATACGACGCGCGCCATCGACGATGACGATGCCGTCGTCGGCGCATTCGAGTGCCGCACGCAGCGCGTCAGGCATCTCGGGCACAGGGGCGTCGCAGCCAGGCATCGTCGGATCCGGATACATCGCAAAGATGCGAAACTCGGCCCGAGGCTAACGCTTCGATGGTGTCCAAGACGTTTTTGCAACCCGTCGGCGTTCGGCGAAGGCACGACATGCTTAACATTCCGCGAACGCCGAGAAGTAATGCGGCGCAGAGGGGGCCCGTTCGGCGCGAGACGCCTGTGCGGCCGGTCGATCAGGGGGCTCAGGCGGCGCCTATTCAGAGACGGTCACGGCCGCCGCGTCCAGCGGTCGGCGTTGACGCTGCCCTGCGGGGCCTCGCCCTTGATGATGGCATCAACCTGCCGCACCGTTTCCAGCGACTGGTACTCGATGGCCTGCGGCGTCAGGCCGCCGACATGCGGCGTCGCGACAACGTTGTGAAGCTTTGCCAGCTCCGGCGTCGGCATCTGGTCGGGGGCGCGGCCGACATCCATCGCGGCACCAGCGATGCGGTTCTCCAGCAGCGCCTTCGCGAGCGCGGCCTCGTCGACGAGATTGCCGCGCGAGAGGTTGATGAAGACGGCATGCTTCTGCATGCGCGCCAGCGCCGCCTCTCCGATCAGTTTTTCGGTCTGCTCGTTGGCGACGGCGAGGCAGACGACGAAGTCTGAAGCCCCGAGCAACTCGTCGAGGCCGACCTGCCTGATCGCGCTGTCGCTGACATCGGCGAAGGGATCGGAGACCAGCACCTCCATGCGCATCACCTTGGCGATTTCGGCGAGATAGCGCCCGATGCTGCCATAGCCGATGATGCCGATCCGGCTGCCGGCGAGCTGCCGCCCCATCCGCGCCTCCGGCTTGCGGCCCGCCTGATAATCAGCCGTGGCCCGCGACACGCCGCGCGAGAGATCGACCATGAAGCCGATCGCCAGCTCGGCGACCGCCTGCACGAAGCCCGGGCCGGCGCGGGTCACCAGCACGCCGGCTTGCGAGGCGGCTTCGACATCGACGTTGCGGATGTCGACGGCGCAGCGGACGAAGGCGCGCAGGCGCGGCAGCTGCGCAAATATCTCGCCGCGGCCTTCAGTCATACGATCGGCGACGATGATGTCGGCGTCCTCAGCCGCCTTGACGAGGCTAGCCGAGTCGAGCGCCTGGTCGCCCTCATGCAGCATCACATCCGCAATGGCGCGCAGGCCGTTCAGACTGCGATCGCCGTAATAGTTGCGGCGCATCTCCGGCGTGTGGGCCAGCAGGACTTTCACGGCAGCACTCCTTCAGTAGCCGAATGCGCGCGGCAACGCGGTCGAGAGCCATGGCACGAAGGCGATGACGAGCAGGCAGAGCAACAGGAGGCCGAGATAGCCCAGGATCGGCCTGACCGTCTGCTCGATCGGCACATTGCCGATCAAACATGCGCCGTAAAGGCCGAGCCCGAGCGGCGGCGCGAACAGGCCGACGCCCATCGCGATGACAAGCACCACGCCGAAATGCAGGGGATCGATGCCGAGCTGCACCGCGACCGGAAGCAGCAGCGGCCCGAAGATGATGAGCGCGGCCGCGCCTTCCAGAACCGAGCCCATCACGATCAGCACAGCGATCGCGAGCAGCATGAACAGCCAGATGCCCGAGGTCCTGGACAGTCCCAGCATGAACTCGCCGACCGCATGCGGCACCTGCTGCAAGGTCAGCGTGAATGCCAGCGACTGCGCGGCGGCGACGATGAACAGCACCAGGCCTGCACGCGTGGCCGCCTGCACGAAACCACGCGCGGCCGATCTGAAACTGAGCTCGCGGAACACCACGCTGCCGACGACAAGTGCGTAGGCGACGGCAAAGGCGGAGATTTCCGTAGCCGTGGCAAAGCCGCTCTTGAAGCCGAAGAAGATCATGAAGATCAGCCCGAAGGAGGCGAGCGCGCCGCTCCACAGGCCCGAAACCGGCACCTGCCGCTCGACCTCTTCGGCGTCACCAGGCGGCTTGCCGAAGGCGATGGAGAACGCGATCAGCACCGCCGCCATCAGCGCCGCCGGCAGCAGCCCTGCCATGAACAGGCCGCCGATCGAAAGGTTCGCGACGAAGCCCAGAATGATCAGGTTGATGCAGGGTGGGATGGTCTCCGCCATCACCGCGGACGCGGCAAGCAGCGCCACCGCGCTGCCCGGGTTCTGCCGCGAGCGGCGCGCCGCCGGGATCAGCACGGAGCCGACGGCCGCAACATCGGCCATCTTCGAGCCCGAGATGCCGGAGAACAGCACCATCGAGGCCACCATCACGACGTTGAGGCCGCCGCGCATGCGACCGACCGCGCGCTGCAACAGCTCGATCAGGCGCACCGACATTCCGTTGGCTTCCATGAGGTAGCCGACGAGGATGAAGAACGGGATCGCCAGCAACACGAAATTGTCGATGCCGCGCGCCATCTGCTGGGCGAAGATGACGCCGGGCAGCGCGCCCTCGACCCAGATGAAGATCAGGGCGGCCAGCGCCAGCGCGAAACCGATCGGCAAGCCGCCGAACAGCGTGGCAAAGAAGCCGATCAGCATCAGCATGCCCGCCGATGGCACCGATGATGGGGACAGGTAGTCCCAGATGAGGTAGAGGCTGGTCACCACGGCGATGGCGATGAGGCCTCCGACGATGTCCGGAAGCGGCCGCGCGCAGAGATGATCGATGGCGAACACCGTCATGAACAGCGCGCCGATGCCCATCGGGTAGAACGTGAGCTCCAGCGGCAGGCCCGAACCGGTGGTCTGCCCTGATGTCAGCGAGCCCAGCTTGATCGCATTGTAGGCGACATAGGCGGAGATCAGCACGACGAGCACCGCGCTGGCGGCATCGACCAGCGTCCGCAGCCGCAACGACAGCAGATCGCGGAAGAAGGACACGCCGACATTCTCGCCGCGCGCGAGCGCGCTTGCCGCGCCGAAGAAGGCGGAGCCGACCATCAATCCGCGCGCGACGTCGTCCGACCATTCGACGGGCGCGTTGAAGAAGAAGCGCAGCAGCACGGAGCCGCAAACGACCGCGAGATCGGCGGCCAGCAGAACGGCCGCGATCGCGTCGCTGCAACGCAGCAGCAACGCGATGCCGCCGTTGCGGCGGTTCGGGAGCGGTACGGCTTCTGCCACCACCATCTCAGGCTTGTGTCGAACGAATGATGTCGATGACCGCCTTGGACTCCGGCCGCGCCTTGATGAAATTGTCGGTCTGCGGCGCCACCCGCTTCTTGAACGCCTCGCGGTCGCATTCGGCCACCGTCACGCCCTTCTCGGTCAAGGCCGCCAGTGCCTCCTTCTCGACCGCGAGCCCATGGGCGCGCGTGTCGGCCGCCGCCTTCTTCGCGGCGTCGAGGAAGCCCTCGCGCAGCTTCGGATCCATGCGGTTGAAGGTCATGTCGCTGAAGTAGATCGCGAGCGGCGAGAAATTGTGCTGCGTCAGCGCGTAGAATTTTGCCGTCTCATAGAACTTGCTGGCGAGGATCGTCGGCGGATCGTGCTCGAGACCGTCGAGCACGCCGGCCTGCAACGCCGTGTAGATTTCGCCGAACGCCAGCGGTGTCGCGGCGGCACCCATCAGCCGCAGGCATTCCGTGATGACGGGATTTGGCAGCGTTCGGATCTTGAGACCCGCGAGATCCTCCGGCGTCTTCACCGGCTTCCTGGCAAGCACGCTGCGCGAGCCGAAATTATAGGCCCAGGCGATGATGCGGATGTTGCTGCCCTTGAGCAGCGCGTCCTCGATCGGCCTGGCCGCGCCGGCGTCGAAGGCCTTGGTCTGCTGCGGAAAGCTCGAGAACAGAAAGCCGAGATCATAGGTGCCGACCAGCGGCACCAGATTGGCCGAGATCGACGAGCCCGACACCATGAGATCGATGACGCCGAGCTTCACCGAATTGATGACGTCGATTTCCTGGCCGAGCTGGTTGTCCGGGAAGAACGCGACCTCGACTTGGTCGCCGAGCCCGTTGCCCTTCAAATTCTTGACGAGGTTGTCGTAGTAGACGCGGCCGTTGGCGAATTTGGGATCGTTCGGCAGCGAGGAGGAGCATTTCAGCTTCAGCGTCGCCGCTTCCGCGCGGCCGATGATGGCGGGAGACAGCACGAGGCCGGCGGTCACGGCCGTCGACGACTTGAGGAACGTGCGACGGCTGAATGGCACGATGGTCATGGTCTCTCTCCCGAATATTGTTGTTTTGCAGCCGCGGTCGTTGCCATGGCCTGTTGCGCGGAGAGTATGGCCAAAGCGACGGGGCAGGCAAGGCTCGCGGCTGGGGGCGGCGCGAGCGCGCAAGTGGCGAGCGCGCGGCAAGGATGGCCGGGGAATGCCTATGATTGCCGATGTTTTCAATCATGCCGCAACGCGACCGAACAACGGGCTGCAAGATTGACGTAGATCGATCCAATTCAGGTATGGATCGATACCGAACGCGGATCGATGGGCAGGCAGCAAAAAAGCTGCGGGACCGAGATCCCGCAGCTCTCGCAGTTCAATGATACGACTGACGTCAGCGTGACGACGCGATGCTCAGCTGTCCGTTCGCCGCCTCGACATCGCGCGAAGGCCGCAGCGCGAAGGCGCCGTCGCCGAGCAGCGCCTGCGCGGCCAGTGCAATCGCCCAGAACGCCGGGTATTCCCAGCCGCCCTTCGGGTTGGTGAAGAAGAAGCCGGCGGCACCATGCACGGTGAAGATCGCGCCGAGCAGGATCGGGATGCCGGCAAGCGCCGCATAGCGGGTCCAGATTCCGAGGATCAGGGCAATGCCGCTGAGAACTTCCACGGTCATGACGAGGTAGGCGAGCTCGGGCGGGAAGCCGAGGCTGCCAAAGAACTTTGCAGTGCCTGCGGGGGTGAAAATGAACAGCTTCAGGCCAGCGTGGGCCAGAAACAACGCCCCCAAGGTCACGCGCAGCACCAGCGCGGCGTAGGGAGCGGTACGGGAATCGATCATAGCGGTCTCCATTGTTGGCCGCTGTATGATATATTCTCAGGAGAATGATAATCCGCTATTTTGGAAATATACTTCACACCATTGGAGTGAAATAGATGCTCGACCGCCTGACCAGCCTGGAGGTCTTCGCCAAGGTGGCGGCCAACGGCAGCCTGTCCGGCGCGGCCCGGGCGATGGGCCTGTCGCAGACCATGGTGACCAAGCATGTCGCCTCGCTGGAGGCGCGGCTCGGCATCAAGCTGTTCCACCGCACCACGCGGCGGCTGTCGATCACCGAGGCCGGCCGCCTCTATCTGGAGTCCTCGGAGCGGATCCTTGCCGACATGGAGACGGCCGATGCCGCGGTCGCGCGCGAGCGCGTCGAGCCGCGCGGATCATTGCGGGTCAACGTGCCCGTCGTGTTCGGCACAAGGCAGATCGCGCCGCTCATCGCGGACTTCTCGGAGCGCCATCCCGAGGTGACGCTCGAGCTCGGCCTCAATGATCGCCTCGTCGACCTCGCCGAGGAAGGCTGGGATCTCGCGATCCGCATCGGCAAGCTGCGCGACTCCTCCATGGTGGCGCGAAAGCTCGCGCCGAACCGGCTGGTGGTCTGCGCGGCGCCGTCCTATCTGGCGAAACACGGCACCCCGCGCAGCGTGGCCGACCTCGCCGCGCATAATTGCCTCGGCTACACGCTCTCGCAGCAGGCCAGCGCGGCGGAATGGCTGTTCGGCGCGGAGGGTGAGATCCGCGTCCAGGTCTCCGGAAACCTGCGTGCCAACAACGGCGATGCGCTGCGTGCGGCCACGCTCGCGGGCCTTGGCCTCGCGCGACAGCCGACCTTCATCGTGGCCGACGATCTGCGCGCCGGCACGCTGGTCGCGCTGCCGCTCGACCAGCCGGAGATGCAGTCCTCCGCGGTGCATGCGGTCTATCTGCCGGATCGTCGTCCGCCGGCGAAGGTGCGCGCCTTCATCGATTTCCTCGCCGCGCGCTTCGGGCCAGAGCCTCCTTGGGATCGTGGACTGTTTTGACATCGCAATGACGCGTCGGCTCGGGCAGATGCCCTGCCCCATCTGCTCGAGCGTGAGCTGGCGCACAGACAGAGCAATGGCGGTCGACTAGAGAAGGTGACATCCTCGCGCCATTGCCCGATGGAGGTGACACCATGCGCCGTCCAGTCCTTCGTCTTTTAGTTCTTGCCGCCGGTCTCCTTGCGCTCACCCGTTTGATGACACCGTCCCAGGCTGCAGCCGAAGGCCGGCTCGCGCTGGTGATCGGCCAATCCGCCTATCGCACGGTGCCGGAGTTGCCCAACGCCGCCAATGACGCCAAGGGCATGGCCGAACTGCTCGGCAATGCCGGCTTCACGGTCACCGCAGCGCCGAACCTCGCGCAGAACGAGATGCGCCAGGCGATCTCGGACTTCGCCGGCAAAGT
Source organism: Bradyrhizobium sp. USDA 4449 (assembly GCF_054056275.1). Taxonomy (NCBI): domain Bacteria; kingdom Pseudomonadati; phylum Pseudomonadota; class Alphaproteobacteria; order Hyphomicrobiales; family Nitrobacteraceae; genus Bradyrhizobium; species Bradyrhizobium sp. USDA 4449. The sequence continues at coordinate 177,728 of NZ_JBSRYD010000001.1, forward strand.
CAGCGCCAGCGGCGCCGACACCATCGCGCTGGTGTTCTATGCCGGCCACGGCCTGCAGATCGACGGCGAGAACTATCTCGTGCCTGTCGATCTCGATCCCAAGCGCGAGGCGGACATTCCGCTGCAGGGCGTGCGGCTCAACGATCTGCTCAATACACTCGGCGCGCTGCCGACGCGGGCCCGCATCTTCATGCTCGATGCCTGCCGCAACAATCCGTTCCCGGCGCTGTCGGGCGCCGGCCATGGCCTCGCCATCGTCGACACCAAGGCCGGTGCACCGGGCTCCTTCATTTCATATTCGACCTCGCCGGGGGCGGAAGCCGAGGACGGCGCGGGCGCCGACAGTCCCTACACCACGGCCGCATTGACGGTCGCCAAGCAACCGAACATCCCGATCGAGGAGGTGTTCAAGCGCATCCGCATCGCGGTGGCGCAATCGACCGACGGGCGGCAGATCCCCTGGGAAAGCTCGTCGCTGACGACAGACTTCAGGTTCTTCGGCGAGAGCAGCAACCAGCCGCCTCCTGCTTCAGGCGCCAATGCGATGGCGCTCGCCGGCGCCACCCGCAGCGTCGAGGACTGGCGCAAGGATCTGCAGGGCAAGGACGCCAAGGTCGCCTATGATCTCGTGATCGCCGACGACACGGTGCCTGCGTATCAGGCCTATATCGAGCTGTACGCGCAGGACATCCGCACCCCGCGGCTGCGCACGGTGCTGGAGCGGCGGCGCCAGATGCTGGCATGGGACCGCGCGTTGGCGATCAACACCCGCGCCTCATACGAGGCTTATCTTGCGAATTGGGACAACAGCGATCTCGCCGCCACCGCGCGCCGGCTGCTGCTCCGCGTGCAGAACCGCAATTATGCCTTGCCGGTTGCGGCCGCCGCGCTCCCGGTTGCCGTCGCCATGGCGCCGACCTGCCCCTGCTCGGCCCCGACGCCGCCGGCCACGCCGATCAATCCGACGGTTGCGCCTGTCATCAAGAAGCGCGTCGACGACACGCCCCCGCCGACAAGGCGCAAGGTCGTCGACACGCCGCCGAAGCGCCGGCCGCCGCCCGACGAGGTCGTCGTCGAGCGCGCGCCGCCGCAAGGCCCGCCGCCCGGCGCCGTGATGCAAGGCATCGGCATCGGGATTGGCATCGGCATGGGTATGGGTGGCGGCGGCCGCGGCGGCGAGATGGGGCACGGCGATTACAGCCGCGGTAACAGATACTGAGGTCACTGATCGCGAAGCGGAGGGTAAACTTGCCCTCCGTCACGGCGAGCGGAGCGAAGCAATCCAGAGTCTTTTCCGCGGAGGGATTCTGGATTGCTTCGCTCCGCTCGCACGACAAAGAGGCCGCACCCTGCCTCTCTTCCGGAAATGCTGTAGTCTGATCGACAGACTCAGGATGTTCGGAGATTTTTCGTCGATGCCGCAAGAGGTTCACGCCAAGCACGCATGGCCGGTCTTCCGCTCGCTCGCATCCTATGCCCTGCCCGGCGACCTCATGGCGGGGCTGACGCTCGCGGCCATCGCGATCCCCGAGCAGATGGCGACCGCGAGGCTCGGCGGCTTCGCGCCGCAGATCGGCTTCTTCGCCTTCATGGCGGGCTCGCTCGGTTTTGCGCTGCTCGGCGGCAATCGCTTCCTCTCCTGCGGCGCCGATTCCACGATCACGCCGATCTTTGCCGGCGGCCTTGCCGCGCTCGCAGCGGCCGGCTCGCCTGAATATCAGGGCCTTGCGATCGCGCTGGCCTTGATGGTCGGCGCCATGATGCTCGCCGGCGGCGCGTTCCGGCTCGGCGGCATCGCGAACCTGCTATCGATGCCGGTGATGATCGGCTTTCTCGCCGGCATCTCCGTCCATATCATCGTGTCGCAATTGCCTGGCGTGCTGGGACTGGACTCGCCGAGCGGACCGACGCTCGACCGCATCGGAGTGCTTGCAACCGAGATCGGCCGCACCAATCCTGTCACGTTCTGCATTGGCTTCGGCGTGCTGGCGGTGGTCTTCGTCTCCGAGAATATCAGCCCGAAAATCCCGGGCGCGCTGATCGGGCTCGTTGCCGCCACGCTGGCCACCATCGCGCTCGGCCTCGAGAGCAAGGGCGTCAACGTCGTCGGCGTGGTGCCCGGCACGCTGCCGCGGCCGACCTTTCCTGATCTCGCGCCGGAGCTATGGGTCCGAATCGTCCCCCTCGCCTTCGTGATCACGGTCGTCGTGATGGTGCAGACCGCGGCCACCACGCGGTCCTTCCCGTCCGATCCCGACCAGCCCGCCGATGTCGATCGCGACTTTGTCGGCGCCGGCGCCGGCAGCGTATTATCGGGTCTGTTCGGCGCCTTCCCGGTCAACGCCAGCCCGCCGCGCACGGGCATCGTCGCCGAGACCGGCGGACAATCGCAGCTCGCAGGACTTGCGGCTGCCGTGATCGTGCTGTTGTTGCTCGCCTTCGGCACGGGATTGTTGCGCCACGTGCCTGATGTGGCCCTCGGCGGCATTCTGTTGTTCGTGGCGCTGCGGATCATCCGCGTGAGGCAGATCGTCACGATCTACCGCCAGTCGTTCAGCGAATTCCTGCTGATCGTCGCCACCGCCGCACTCATCATCGTGCTGCCGATCCAGCAGGGCGCGTTCCTCGGCATCGTGCTGTCGCTGCTACACGGTATCTGGAGCACCACGCGCGCCAAGCTGGTTGAGTTCGAGCGCGTGCCGGGCACCACGATCTGGTGGCCGGCACATCCGCATATCGCCGGCGAGCGCGTCAATGGCGTCGCGGTGATCGGACTTCAGGCGCCGCTGTCCTTCCTCAACGCGCCGGGTTTCCGCAGCGACGTGAGCAAGGTCATCACGGCAGCCACGCCGCAACTGCTGGTGCTGGAGGCGAGCGGCATGGTCGAGATCGACTTCACCGCCGCGCAGATCCTGCTCGACGTCTTCAAGGCGTGCAGCGCGCAAGGCGTCACGGTGGCGCTGGCCCGGCTGGAATCGGTGCGCGCACAGGACGCGTTCGAGCGTTTCAAATTGTTCGACGTCCTGCCGAGGGAGCACGTCTTCCACAGCGTGGACGAGGCCGTGCACAGACTGGCGAAATAATCACGACAGCAGCGTGGGATGGTCCCGCTGCGCCGTTTCGCGGATCCAGCTGGCGTGGATCGCGCGGAACAGGATCTGCGCCGTCTTGAGGTCGTTCGCGGTCATGCAGAGATCGACGATGCGATGCACCGCGTCGTCGCGCATCAGGCCGTCGGAGATCTTCATCGCAATTTCCATCGCGACCTTTGCGGCGCGCTCATAGCGCGCACTCTCGCCGTCCTCGTTTCGCGCAGAGCCGGCGGCACTCTGGGCCGCAGCATCACAAATGGCGCGGATGCGCGCGACGGCTTCGATGTCGCCGAGCGGCCATTCGACCGCTTCGTCCCAGATCTCTTTCCGCGCCTTGCGCGCGAACCACTTCATCGCCATTCCACGCAGTCTTCCGCTTCAGGCCCACTCAGCATAGATCGGCGAGACGATTTTTGCACCACGCCCCTTCGCCGAGCGCATTCAGGATGTTCGACGCGGTCCGATGGACTCGAACTGCGCCTTCTGCTCGTCGTTCAGCGTCGCGTAAAAATCCTCCAGCGCCGCGCGTACCGACTTGACGCCGTCGAGCATGATTTCGAGCCGCTTGCGGACCGCGGCCATGCGCGCCGGCGGCGTCATCACGTCGCCAGGCTGACATGCCGCCTTCAGAGATGAGCTGACGTTGGCGCTGGTATCCTGAAGCACCTGCAGCGCGGCGCGCTGGGTCTCGTTGGGATGCAGCCTCGCCTCGATGTCGGCGCCAGGCCAATCGAGCGCAGCGGACGCTCCGCAATTCTGGACCAGCGATCCCCCGCTATTGCCGGACGCCGTGGCATGACGCTGATCCTCGGCCAGCGCATTGAAGCGCGCCTTCTGTTCGTCAGTGAGTGAGCCGTAGAATTTATCGAGGGCCGGTTGAACGAGATCGACGGCCTTCTCCATCGCCTCGATGCGCAGCTGCATCGCTGCCAGCCGGCCGGGCGCGGTCGCGGCGACTTGCGTCGGGCAGGAGGCACGGATCATCCCGGCCGCATCGATCGAGGCATTGCCGAGTTCGTCAAGGCTTGCGCCTTGCGCTTCGGTCGGTTGCACCGCTGCGGCAATCTGGTCGATCGGCAGACCGACGATTTCGCGTCGGTCGCTGCCGCAAAGCTGATCAACCGCAACGCCTCGCGCATGTCGCCGCCCCTGCGGTCGCTGCGGCAGATAGGTCGCGAGACCGTCATAGCCATAGGGGCCGAAGATGCCGGCATAAATGTCGCGATAGCCGTAGCCCCAGAAGCCGAGACCGTCGCCCCAGATCGCGTAGTCGTAGAAGTCGTTATAGGCGAACGGCCAGAACAACGGTCCGACCCAGCCATAACCGCCGCCCGGATGCTGCCACCATCCGCTGCCGGCGCCTTGCCAGCCCGCCAGCGCGGCGGCCGCTGCGATCTGGGCTCGCGCCGCCGGATTGCCGATCAGCCGGCCATTGCGGAAGGTACCGGCGTGGAAGTTGAAGGCTTTACGAAAATTCCCTGGGCGGACGGCTGCATTGCGGATCTGACCGAAGCTCGGGCCACCATGTCGAGCTCCTGTTGCGAGATGGAGTCCGCCATGATGCCCTCCCCCGCCATGCGCGTGCCCGAAGCCATGACCGCCAAAATGGCCGCCACCAAAATGGTGGCCGCCGGCGTGACCGCCTCCGTGCCCACCGCCATGACCGCCGCCGCCATGACCACCACCACCGCCCTTGCCCAGAGCCGTGCCGGCCAGCATGCAGGCAAGCGCCATCGCGGCAATTCCAGTGACGGGTCGCAACATCGCATCCTCCCGAGAGTGCCATGGAGGCATCGGAGCGTGTCGGGAATTGGAACCGGCCCGCTTGCCGAAAGTTCCCGCGGCTGCGGTGCGGCAGGCCGCTACGCTTCCGGCACGATCTTGCCGGGATTGAAGATGTTTTGCGGATCGAGCGCTTTCTTCAGCGCGCGCATCGCATCGAGCGCCTCGGGGCCGAGCTCGGCCTCGAGATATTTCTGCTTGCCCTGGCCGATGCCGTGCTCGCCGGTGCAGGTTCCGTCCATCGCCTGCGCGCGCTCGACGAGGCGATGCATGAACTCCTCGCCGCGCGCCATCTCGGCCGCATCGTTGATGTCACACAGCAGCGAGCAGTGGAAATTGCCGTCCCCGACATGGCCCACGATGGGCGACAACAGATTGAGGCGCTTGAGATCTTCCTCGGTCTCGCTGACGCAATCGGCAAGGCGCGAGATCGGCACGCAGACGTCGGTTGCGACCACGCCGATGCTGTTGCCCGGACGCAGCGCCTTGACCGACCAATAGGCGTCATGCCGCGCCTGCCACAATTTTGTGCGATCCTCCGGCTTGGTGGTCCAGGAGAAATCGCCGCCGCCGCACTCCCTGGCGATCTCGCCGAAGGCCTTGGACTGCTCGGCAACCTCGATCTCGCTGCCGTGGAATTCCATCAGCAGCAGCGGCGTCTCGGGCAGCGTCAGCTTCGAATAGGCGTTGCAGGCCTTCACCTGCGCAGCATTGAGCAGCTCGATGCGCGCCACGGGAATGCCGGTCTGGATCGCCAGGATCACGGCCTGACACGCGCCGTGCACTGACACGAACGATACCGCGCCGGCCGCGATCGTCTCGGGGATGCCGCGCAGGCGGATGGTCAATTCGGAGATGATGCCGAGCGTGCCCTCGGCACCCACGAACAGATGCGTCAGGTCGTAGCCCGCAGATGATTTCTTGGCACGCGTGCCCGTCGTGATGATCTCGCCGTCGCCACGCACGACCTTCAGCGCCAGCACGCTGTCGCGCATGGTGCCGTAGCGCACCGCATTGGTCCCGGAGGCGCGGGTCGAGGCCATGCCGCCGAGCGACGCATCCGCGCCGGGATCAATCGGGAAGAACAGGCCCTGGTCGCGCAAATGCTCGTTGAGCGCCTTGCGGGTGACGCCGGGCTGGATCACGCAATCGAGATCCTCGGCATGAACAGCGAGCACCTTGTTCATGTCGCGCAAATCGATCGAGATGCCGCCGGCGGGCGCGTTGACCTGGCCTTCGAGCGAGGTGCCGGTGCCGAAGGGAATGACGGGCACGCCGTTTTTCGCGCAGATCCGCACCACGTCCTGAATGTCGGCGGTCTCCTGCGCCATCACCACGCCGTCGGGCGGCTGGTTGACGATCCATGTCGTGGTATGGCCGTGCTGCTCGCGGACGGCCTGCGAGGTGATCAGGCGATTGCCGAAGCGTGCGGCAAGCTGCTCCAGCGCGCTTGCGAGGGCTTTCGGCTCCGGCCGCGGCGGATTATTGGTGATAGCAGTACCCACGGATCGTCCTCCCGACAGAAGAAACCGTGGCAAAGGACATCTCGCCGGTCAAGTCAAGCGACCGGACGCATAGGCAGGGAATGAGACATGCCGGACAGTGCCGCCGCCAAGCCCGAGCCGTTCCGCTCATCGATCATGCAGATCGAGCCGCAATGGATCGACTATAACGGCCATCTCAACATGGCCTACTACAACGTGATGTTCGACCGGGCGATCGACCAGATGTGGCTGCAACTCGGGATCGGGCCCGGCTACATGAAAGAGCGCAACGGTTCGACCTTCACGGCCGAATGCCACGTGCGGTATCTGCGCGAGATCCATCTCGGCGATCCCGTGCAGGTCTCGGTCTGGCTGCTGGAAGCCGACGACAAGCGACTGCACACCTTCCAGGAGCTGCGTCACGCCACCGAAGGCTGGCTGTCGGCCACATCGGAAAACATGTCGCTGCACATCGACATGAGCTCGCGCAAGGTGGCGGCGTTTCCGCCTGATATCAGCGAGCGCATCGCGGCCGTCGTCATGGCTCATCGCGCCGTGGCGCGGCCGGAAGGCATCGGCCGAAACGTGGCGATGCCTTCGAAGAGATAGCCAAGAGCTGCTGCCATCCACCTCTCCCCGACGGGGAGAGGCAGAGATGACCGCTAGATCCTCCTGCCGCGGGCGAGGCCGACCACGGCCGAGACCAGGAACAGGACGACCGCGACGAAGAAGATGATCTTGGCGATTTCGATCGACGCGCCGGCGAGGCCGCCAAAGCCCAGGATGCCGGCGATCAGGGCGATAACCAGAAACGTCACAACCCAGCTCAGCATGGTCAAAACCTCTGTTTCGTTGTCTGTGTGCGATCGGCGCGGCTGAGGCGCCTCACTTGCAGAAACAATCGCCATCTCGGAACAATGGTTCCGGCCCGCTCGGCCGGGAAATTCGCTGCCCCTCCAGGAACAAAATCACCCCACCGCGCACGTGGAAAACCGGCACTGCCGCCCCCATATTGGCGCCAATCCCTGTTATGAAGGCTCCCTTCCGCAACCCCGCGGTGCCATCGTGGGGCCAATGATTCGCATGACCGAGCCGAGCAAAATCACAGGCGTACCCGACCACCAGCCCGCAGCCGGCGGCATCGCCGCGCGTGCGCGCGCCTCCGTCGGCCCGAAATATCTGGCCGGGCTCAATCCCGAGCAGCGCGAGGCGGTCGAGACGCTGGATGGCCCGGTTCTGGTGCTGGCCGGCGCCGGCACCGGCAAGACCCGCGTACTGACCACGCGCATCGCCCACATCCTGAGCCAGGGGCGCGCCCGCCCCGCCGAGATCCTGTCGGTGACCTTCACCAACAAGGCGGCCCGCGAGATGAAGCACCGGCTCGGCCAGATGCTCGGCCACGCCGTGGAAGGCATGCCCTGGCTCGGCACCTTCCACTCCATCGGCGGCCGCATCCTGCGCTTTCACGCCGAGCTGGCGCAGCTCAAGTCGAATTTCACCGTGCTCGATGTCGACGACCAGGTGCGGCTGTTGAAGCAGTTGCTGCAAGCCGACAACATCGACGACAAGCGTTGGCCCGCGCGCATGCTGGCCGGCCTGATCGACGGGTGGAAGAACCGCGGCCTGACGCCGTCGCAGGTGCCCTCGGGCGAAGCCGCCGTCTTCGCCAACGGCAAGGGCGGCAAGCTCTATGCGAGCTACCAGGAGCGGCTGAAGATCCTGAACGCCGCGGATTTCGGCGATCTGCTGCTGGAGAACATCCGCATCTTCCGCGAGCATCCTGACATCCTGCGGCAGTATCAGCAGCGGTTCAAGTTCATCCTGGTGGACGAGTATCAGGACACGAACGTTGCGCAGTATCTGTGGCTGCGGCTGCTGTCGCAGGCGCCGTCGTCTTCGTCCTTGGCCTCTCCCCGCCTGCAGAGCGCGGCGGGTGAGGGGGACTCTCCCAGCACCGGGCTTGTGGAGAGAGCCCCTCACCCCGCCCCTCTCAGCGCGAGCGAAGCTCGTCGCGCCCCCGTGAAGGAGGAAGACAGAGAGACGCCCCACGTCAAAAACATCTGCTGCGTCGGCGACGACGACCAGTCGATCTATGGCTGGCGCGGCGCCGAGGTCGACAACATCCTGCGCTTCGAGCACGACTTTCCCGGCGCCAAGGTGATCCGGCTCGAGCGCAATTACCGCTCGACCGGCCACATCCTGGCTGCCGCCTCGCATCTGATCGCGCACAACGAAGGCCGGCTCGGCAAGACGCTGCGCACCGAAGACCACGACGGCGAGAAGGTCACGGTGACGGGCTCGTGGGATTCGGAAGAGGAAGCGCGCGGCATCGGCGAGGAGATCGAGCAGATCCAGCGCAAGGGCGAGAAGCTCAACGAGATCGCCATTCTGGTGCGCGCCTCCTACCAGATGCGCGAGTTCGAAGACCGTTTCGTCACGCTCGGCCTGCCCTATCGCGTCATCGGCGGTCCGCGCTTCTACGAGCGCGCCGAGATCCGCGATGCGCTGGCTTATCTGCGCGTCATCAATTCGCCGGCCGACGATCTCGCCTTCGAGCGCATCGTCAACGTGCCCAAGCGCGGCCTTGGCGATGCCACCATACAGTTGCTGCACGACCACGCCCGCAAGCGCCGCATTCCGCTGTTCGAGGCGGCGCGCGCGGTGGTCGAAACCGACGAATTGAAGCCGAAGGCGCGCGGAAGTCTGCGCGATGTCGTCGCCCAGTTCGACCGATGGCGCGCCCAGCGCGAGGTCACCGCGCATACGGATCTCGCCCAGATCGTGCTCGACGAGAGCGGCTACACCGAGATGTGGCAGAAGGACCGTTCGGCTGACGCCGCGGGCCGGCTGGAGAACCTGAAAGAGCTCGTGCGCTCGATGGAGGAGTTCGAGAACCTGCAAGGGTTTTTGGAGCACATCTCGTTGGTGATGGACCGCGAGGGCGGCGCCGAGGACGACGCGGTGTCGCTGATGACGCTGCACTCGGCCAAGGGCCTCGAATTCGACAACGTGTTCCTGCCCGGCTGGGAGGAGGGCCTGTTCCCGAGCCAGCGCACGCTGGACGAACAGGGCCGCGCGGGCCTGGAGGAAGAGCGCCGGCTTGGCCATGTCGGCCTCACCCGTGCACGGCGCCGCGCCATGATCTATTTCGCGACCAACCGCCGGATCCATGGCACCTGGTCGACCACGATCCCGTCGCGCTTCCTCGACGAATTGCCGGCCGCCAATGTCGAGATCACGGAATCCAAGGGCGGCTCGGCCTGGGGCGGCACCGGCGGCTACGGCGCCTCGCGCTTCGACGACATGGAAGCGTTTGGCTCGACCTATTCGACGCCCGGCTGGCAGCGCGCTCAGGCCAACCGCAACAAAGGCGGCGGGCGCAATGGCGGCGGCGGGCGGGGCGGCTTCGAGGAAGAGGCCGCGACGTTCTCGTCCTCCTCCTCGTCAGGCCCCGATTTCGGCAGCTTCTCCTCGCGCCGCCGCGGGCCGATGACGATCGAGGGCGAGCTGGTCGCCAAATCCACCGGCACGACCTCGGAATTCTCGCTCGCCGACCGCGTCTTCCACCAGAAATTCGGCTACGGCCGCGTCACCAAGATCGACGGCAACAAGCTCACGATCGCCTTCGACAAGGCCGGCGAGAAGAAGGTCGTCGACAGCTTCGTGCAGCGGGCGTGAGCAGGCCCTGCACGCGAGGCCATCCACTCAGCCGTTCAAGATGTTGGCGCCCTGGTCGTAGATGAGCTGGTGGACGTGCCCGGCGCCGGGCGCGATTTCGAGTCGCCAGCCCAGCGCCACACCAAGGCTTTTGGCCAGCGTCGTGCAGTGCTCGAAATGCCAGAGACCGCGCGCAAGACGGTGAGGACCTTGGGCCATCGCCTCGTCCCAGCGGGGCAAATCGGCGGCATCCGGGTCGTTGTCGGCCTCGCCCAGCAGGATGATCAGGCGGCGCCCCAGATATCGCCGCAGATGGCTTTCGTCGAGACCAATCCCTCCCATGCCGTCCGGATAGTCCTTGGCGAGATCAGGCAGCATGTAGCAGCCGCAATTGGCGGCAACGGCCCGATCGACGAACCCAGCCTCGTTGAGCGCGAGATAGCGCAACACAAATTGCGCGCCCGCGGAATTGCCGAACAGGCCGAAACTGTCGCGGCTCGATCCGGTCGCATGTCGAACGTGCTGAAACAGCCGGTCGATGACGCCGAAACTCCAATGATCGCGCGGCAGAACCGCGTTGTCCGGCGGCGGCCGCCGCACGCCGCCAAAATTATATGCGTAGACACCCGGGAACTGATCCGGATCGAACTCCGGCACCAGCACGATTTGCCCGTTGCGTTCGGCTTGGGGCGCGAGCAGATCGCGAAACTCCGCAGCGGCGCGGTCAACACCATGCATCGCCACGATGATGCGCGTGCGCGGGCTGCGCGAGCGGGGGCAATAGGAGAAGACCCGCATCGTTCGCGGCGAAGGGACGGCGCCTTCATCACGAAACACGAACGAGCCGGCGCCGTCGGCCAAGGTCAAATTGCTCAATTGCTTACCTCCGCAAATCAGGTACTCATAATTGAAATCAACCCATCGTTACAATTTTCGGGGTCGTCAGCCTGCCATGGCTCGCTACGTCGCCATCATCGAGGACGCAGGCCCGGACGACGTCAGCCTGTGGTTTCCGGACCTGCCCGGCTGTATTTCCGGCGGCGACGACGTCCACGAGGCCCTGGAGAATGCGCCCGAGGCGCTGGCGTTCTACGCGGAGGAGCTGACAGCGGACGGCCGCGAGCTTCCCCGCCCAAGGACATTGGACGAGCTCGAGGCTGATCCGGAATTTGCCGTCGCGATGGGGAAACACACGGCCGTCCTGATCGAATTTCCTCCGCGCGACGATTTCGAGGAGTGAGGACTGTTCGCCGCACCGGCCGAACTCTCGACAGGTCTGGGGCGATCAGCCCTTGACCATGGCGAACTTCCCCGTATCAGATGCACCCATGGTCCGGGGCTTCATCACACTGGTTGGACTTGCTTTGGGGATGCCGTCGCTTGCGACGGCGGAGACCATGAGCTTTGGCGATTCGATCGGGATCTTGGCCAAGAGCTGCGGTGCGGAAATCGTCGCCAATTGCCGCGGCGTCAATCCTGATTCCACCCGCCTGAAGGAATGCCTGTCGCGCAACCGGGACGTGCTCTCTCCGCAGTGCCAGAGCGACTATCTCACGGTGTTCGACGCGATCCAGAAGCGCATTGCCGCCCGTGCCACGGTCGCGAACGCCTGCCAGCGCGAGATCGTCAAGGTTTGCGGCGGCTCGACCAAGGAAACCAGCAAGTCGATCCCCTGCCTGGTCTCGACGCCCAAGGGCATCAGCAACAATTGCCTGAAGGCCGTCGACGACGCGGGGTATCGATGATGCGCGCAACCGGGCACGTCACCGCCGGATTCGCCATCGCATTGGGCCTCGCGCTGCTGACAGGCGCGGCCCGCGCCCAGACGGCTCCGACCCGTGACGACATCGTCGGCAAGCTCGATCATTACGAGGAGGGCGTCGAGGTCGATCTCCCGGCCCTGAAGCAGCAGGTCATGGAGCGGGCCAAGGCGCGGATCAAGAACGATCCGGGTCCGGTGAACCGGCCGCTGATCGCGCCTGACCTCGCCAAGCTGCCCGCCTTCAACGCCCAGATCCAGTTTGACGCCGATACCCCGATCATCCAGCCGGAATCCTACCAGACCGTCGGCCGGATCGCAGACGCGCTGGTTCACGCCTCGCTGCTGCCCTATACGTTCCTGATCGTCGGCCACGTCGAATCCAGTTCGAAGACGCGGGAAGCCAATGCGATCCTGAGCCAGCGCCGGGCTGATGCGATCCGCGACGTGCTGGTGAACACGTTCAAGATTTCGACCAAGCGGCTGCAGCCGATCGGCCTCGGCGAGGAGCAGTTCCTCGACCGCGCCAAGCCGACGTCGGCGGTCAACGGCCAGACGCAGATCCTGACCTTTGCCAAGGTGCCCGACGCTGCACCTGCGCATCCCCCTGCAGCGCCGGCGCCTGCGGCAAAAAAGCCCGCAAAGAGGCATTGAGCGCACGGGATTTTCGGCGGAACCCGCTGAAGTCTTGACGATTTTGTGACCTGTCTCACAGCGCGACAGCACCGCTTTGCGCGACACTCGCACCGGTTTGTGCGCTGCCCTCTCAGGTGCTATACGCTGTCGTTCATCCTTCCCGCCCCCGTGCCGACGAGACTGAAATGGCTGGCTATTTTCAACGCCAACTGGCCGATTATGTCGAATATCATCGCGATCCCTGGAATTGCGCGATGCACGTGGTCGGCATTCTCCTGCTTTTCACCGGCGCGACGCTGCCGCTGACGCGGGTCGCCTTTCCGATGTTCGGGGTCGAGGTGAGCCTGGCGGTGATTTTGGCGCTGCCGGTGCTGGCATACTGGCTGATGCTGGATACCGGCGTCGGGCTCGGCATCCTCGCGTCGATGATCGTGCTGCTTTCGGTCGCAACCGCAATCGGCAATCAGGTCTCGACCGCCATGATGTGGTCGATTTTTGCGGTGCTCATCGGTCTCGGCGTTGCGTCCCAGATCGTTGGCCACCGGGTATTTGAGGAACGGCAACCGTCGATGGTCGATCATCCCTCGCATTTCCTGCTTGGACCGATGTTCGTCATGGCGAAATTATTCATTGCACTGGGTTTTCGTCGCGACCTTGCCGCGATTCTCGCGCCTCTTCCGGCCAACTCCCTTTCAACCCGATAGCTTTCTCGAAGCGGAACAGCAAAACCTACTTCATGACTTCCGTACTGGTTACCGGTGGCAGCGGTTTCATCGGACAGCATCTCGTCGAAGCGCTCCGCGCCCGTGGGCAGCGGGTACGCGTGCTCGACGTCAGGCCGCCGGCTGCCGCGAACGCGGACGTCGAGTATGTGCACGGCTCGGTGCTTGATGGCGCCGCGGTCGATGCTGCAGTTTCAGGCGTCGAGCAAGTCTATCATCTGGCCGGCCTGCCCGGCATGTGGGTCGCCAACAAGCAGGACTTCCACGACGTCAATTTCCGCGGCACCGAGGTCGTGCTTGCGGCGGCGATGAAGCGCAACGTCTCACGCTTCCTGCACTGCTCGACGGAATCGATCCTGTTCCCCTACGCCGATCTCAACGGCGTTGCCGCCGAGGAGGCGCTGCAGCCGGCCGATGCGATGCCCGGCGCCTATACGCGCTCGAAGTCGCTCGCCGAGCATCATGCCGCGAAGGCGGCGGCGAGCGGCTTCCCGCTCGTGATCGGCACGCCGACCATGCCGATCGGCGCCGCCGACCACAATTTGACGCCGCCCACCGCGATGCTGTGGTACTTCCTCCAGAAGAAGGTGCAGCCGCATCTCGACTTCCTGGTCAATCTCGTCGACGTCCGCGACGTCGCCATGGGCCTCGTGCTGACGATGGAGCGCGGCCGCATTGGCCAGCGCTACATCCTCGGCGGCGATTGCGTCAGGCTCGGCCAGATCCTGCGGATGATGTCGGCGATGAGCGGACGGCGGCAATATCCGGTCGTCGTTCCCGGCAAGATCGCCGAGCTCTCGGCGATCATGCTCGAGAAGATCTCCGATCGCATCACGCGCCGGCCGCCCAATGGCACTGGCGAGGGTGTGCGCATCGCGCTGGCCGCGAGCGACCTCTCGATCGCCAAGGCCCGCACCGAGCTCGGCTATGCACCGCGGCCGATCGAGCCGGTGCTGCGCGAAACCATCACCCATCTGCTCGCCCGCAACGGCCAGCAGCCCTCCGGCGCCATCAAGCATCACGCGCTCTCCTCGCGCGCGAGCTGAGGCCGCCGCCCGAACCAAAGAACCTTTCCGCATGTCTTTCGATTTCAGCAAGCTTCTCTCCGTCGCCTGGGGCGGCTGGACCACGACCTGGCCGACCGAACTCCTGGCTCTGATCTGGCTCGCCTTTCTCGCCAGCTGGGTGGGCGCCTCATTCTGGCAGGGGCGGACCAAGAAGCAGGTCATGACGCTGGAGTCGCAGCGCTATCGCCTGCCGATCCTGGTCGGCGGCATCCTGTACACGCCCTGGATTGCGGCGGCGCTGGGCTGGAAGCCGCTCTGGGTGCTCGGCAACACCGGCATCACCCTCGCCGCGGTCCTCTCGATCGCCGGCATCGCCTTCGCCTGGTGGGGCCGGCTGCATCTCGGGAAATTCTGGTCGAACACCATCACACACAAGGAAGACCACCGCGTCATCGACACCGGCCCCTACGGCATCGTGCGTCACCCGATCTACACGGGATTGATTTTCGGCATGCTCGTCACCGGCTTCGCGATCGGCGGCGTCACGACGATCCTCGGCGCCATCCTGATCTCGCTCGGCATGTGGCAGAAGGGCCGGATGGAAGAAGTTTTCCTGTCGAAGGAGCTCGGCGAAGACGCCTACGGCGCCTATTGCCGCCGCGTGCCGATGATCATCCCGTTCACGTCGCCGCGGTGAGCGCGGCGTTCTCTAGCCTTTCTCCGGTACTTGATCCCGTCATCCTGCGAGGTGCGAAGCCGCCGATGCGAATGCATCGCGCCACTCCGCACCTCATCGGGATGACGGGCGGGAACTCCCTATGCAAATTCGATCAGCTGCCATTCCCTGGGAATTGCCACCCTGTGAGTTCCGTCCCGGTTGACCTTTTGACCGCCAGCCAGTTGGATGCGCGCGCAAACTGGCACGACGACGTTCCATCGTCGATCTGGAGAGATCGACGATGGGCCTGAGCCCGCGCGGGGCTTGGTGCGGTCGGGCGTTGCACTGTGCCGCATGTTCGACAAGGGCTTTCCCATGAGTTTTTCCAGCATCTTTGCGCAGTTCGTCGCGTTCGTTGGCGGAGTCGCGCTGCAATGGCGCAAGCTCTCGGGCACCGCGCCCGCACCCGCCTGGGGTCAGGCGCCCGCCATTCCCGAAGCCAAGCCGCAGGGGGCGCTGCCCACCTTGAAGATGCCGACCGCGAGGGGCTGGAGCCAGGGCCAAAAGCCGACGGTCGCGCCGGGGCTCAAGGTCAACGCGTTTGCGACCTATCTCGACCATCCGCGCTGGATCGAGGTACTGCCCAATGGCGACGTGCTGATCGCCGAGGCGACGCAGATCGCAGGTGCGCCGCGCAGTGTGTTCCACTACGCGATGCAGGCGACGATGCGCCGCGCCGCGGCGCTCGGCGTGTCCGCCAACCGCATCACGCTGCTGCGCGACAAGGACGGGGACGGCGTCGCGGAAGTCCGCGGCGCCTTCATGGAGAACCTCAACCAGCCCTTCGGCATGGCGCTGGTCGGCGACACTTTCTATGTCGGCAACACCGACGGTGTGATGGCCTTCCCCTATGTGGCCAATGCCGACGGCATCACCGCGCCGGGCAAGCGGCTCACCACTTTCAAGCCAAGCGGCCACTGGACGCGCAGCCTGCTCGCAAGCCCCGACGGCAAGAAGCTTTACGCCGGCGTCGGCTCGCTCAGCAACATCGCCGAGATGGGCATGGAGGTCGAACAAGGCCGCGCCGCGATCTACGAGCTCGACCTCGCCGCCGGCACGCATCGCATTTTTGCTGCGGGCCTGCGCAACCCCGTGGGACTTGCCTGGGAGCCGACGACCGGCGTGCTCTGGACCGTGGTCAACGAGCGTGACGGGCTCGGCGACGAGACGCCGCCGGATTACCTGACCTCGGTGCGCGATGGCGGCTTCTACGGCTGGCCCTATTGCTACTGGGGCAAGACAGTGGACGACCGCGTGCCGCAGGACCCGGCGATGGTCGCCAAGGCACTGACGCCGGATTACGCGCTCGGCGGTCACACCGCCTCGCTCGGCCTGTGCTGGATGCCCGCAGGGACCCTGCCGGGATTCGGAGACGGCATGGTGATCGGCCAGCACGGCTCCTGGAATCGCAGCACGCTGTCCGGCTACAAGCTGGTGTTCATCCCGTTCGAGAACGGAAAACCCTCAGGCGCGGCTCGCGACATCCTGTCGGGCTTCCTGTCCCCGGACGAGAAGGAATCCTACGGCCGCCCGGTTGGCGTCGTGATCGGTCCCGACAAGAAGTCGCTGCTGATGGCCGACGACGTCGGCAACGTGATCTGGCGCGTCACGGGCGCGTAAGATCTGAAGCAGTAGCACTCCACCGGCGCCCCGAGAGAGGTGCGTTCCCTCCCCCTCGTGGGGAACTCAAGTCCCCACGCACAACGTGGCGCGCTGCTTGCGGAGCAGCGCGATCACCGACAGCGCGGTGATCATCCCGGTCTTGGGATTCTCGGACGGGATGTTCTCGATGCCCATCGAGAACCGCGCCGAATCCGCCTCGACCTCGATGCGATGAACGTTGCGCGTCACGGTGGGGTCGGCCCAGACCTGCATCTGGGTGCGATCGGGCCCGATGCCCGCCAGCGACAGCGCAACGGCGACATTGACGTTTGCAGGAAAGCCCTTCGCCGCGTCGCGCGCGCTGCCCTCGAACAGCTTGAGCGGCTCGCGCAGATTGTCGATGTCGATGGTGTTCTGAACGATGAACGGCGCGCCCCTCAAGCCGTCGATCGGCTTGCGCGTGACCATCTTCACCGAATGAATCGTGCCGACCGCGGCGGCGTTGACCGCATCGAGCCCGATCAGCGCGCCCGTCGGCACGAGGATGCGGCCGCCATTGGCGCGCGCGAGATCGACGAGGTCGAAATTGTCGAGCAGCCCGCCGACGCTGACCACCACCGCGGATTTGCCGCGCTTCACCGCCGGCTCGACGATCGCACGCAACTGGCTGGTCGGCGCGCATTCGACCACGAGATCCGCGGCGTCGCCGAGCTGCTCGATCGGCAGGATCTGTGGCGGATGGCGCAAACCGCTGAGGAACGCCCGATGCTTGGCGGGATCGCGGACGGCCACGGCGGAGAGCGTCAACCCCTCGATACCCTGATCGAGCGCAGTCGCAATCTTGCTGCCGATCGAGCCCAGGCCTGCGATGGCCACCCGCAATTGGTTCGGCGCGCTTTGATCCGTCATTGCATCCCACCTTTGATCCAGAGCCGTGTCATAGCCGCTCACGCCTCGCGCGCATAGCTGCGCAGGCGCCTCTCCAGCACCGCCAAAATCGCATCGCGGGCCGGATCGCGCGAGCCGCGCAACCAGGCCGCAGCCAGCGGCAGCCGGCCGACCGGGCCGCTCTGCTTCGGCCGGAGCGGCACGAAGCGCACGCCTGATACCGCCATTCGCGCGGTCCAGCGCGGCACGATCGCAACGCCGAGCTTGGTTGCGACCAGATTGATGATGGTCTGCTTCTCGTCGGCAACCTGCACGATGCGCGGCGTCAATCCGGCCTGCTCGAACAGTTTTGTCGTGAGGTCGTGGCTGTCCGGCCGCGAGCGGCGGTCCGGTACCAGCAACGGCTCATCGGCGATATCGGCCAGCATGACCGACTTGCGCGCGGCGAGCGCATGGCGCTGCGGAAAGGCGACGATCGCGGTCTCCTGGAGCAGCGGGCGGAATTCCAGCCGCTTGTCCGCCCGGTCGGGCGGACGGACGAACGCGAGATCGAGCGCGCCGGTCAGAATCTTCGGCAATAGCCTGATGGTCTTGTCCTCGACAAGCTGCACCGAAACGTCGGAATGCCCGCTGCGGAAGTCGCGCAGCAACGGCGGCAGCAGGCCGGCTGCGGCGCTGTCGATGGCGCCGATCCGCAGCCGCCGTGCAACGCCTTCGCGCGAACGGTTGCGCAAATTGCTCTCGACGGCCTCGACCCGGGCGAGAATGGCGCGGGCGTCGCGCAGCAGTGTCGTGCCGTCCTCGGTGAGCGAGACGGCGCGGGTCGTGCGCGCGAACAGCCGCGTGCCCAGATCCTCTTCCAGCAGCCTGATCTGGCGCCCAAGCGCGGACGGCAGCATCTGGAGATTCTGCGCGGCGCGGCCGAAATGCAGCTGCTCGGCCGCCGCGACGAAGCATCGGAGCTGATGCAATTCCATTCAAAGTCCTCACTCTCGCCCGATCGACCGAACCGGACGTGCCGGCGATTATATCATTTTTTTGTATAAACCAGTGCGAATTGAGCGCGACGGCGACCCTGCCTAGGCTCATTGCAGGCATTCCACTGACATCCCAAACGGAGCATCCCATGCGCACCCATTCGATCGCAGCCATTCCCGCCGACGGCATCGGCCCCGAGGTGATCTCAGCGGGTGTCCGCGTCCTGGAAGCGCTGGCCAAGCGCAGCGGCGACATCGCTTTCAAGGTCAGGACATTCGACTGGGGCTCGGACTATTACAAGAAGCACGGCGTTATGATGCCGGCGGACGGCCTCACTGAACTGAAGAAGTTCGACGCAATCTATTTCGGCGCGGTCGGCGCCCCCGACGTGCCCGATCACATCACGCTGTGGGGCCTGCGCCTGCCGATCTGCCAGGGCTTTGACCAATACGCCAATGTGCGGCCCACCAAGATTTTGCCCGGCGTCGCCTCGCCGCTGCGCAATGTCGGCGTCGGCGATCTCGACTGGGTGATCGTGCGCGAAAACTCGGAAGGCGAATATGCCGGCATGGGCGGCCGGGCGCACAAGGGCCTGCCGGAGGAGGTCGGCACCGAGGTCGCGGTCTTCACCCGCGTCGGCGTGACGCGCATCATGCGCTACGCCTTCCAGCTCGCGCAGTCCCGGCCGCGCAAGTTTCTGACCGTGGTGACCAAGTCGAACGCCCAGCGCCACGGCATGGTGATGTGGGACGAGATCGCCGCCGAAGTCGCGACCGAATTCCCCGACGTGACCTGGGACAAGATGCTGGTCGACGCCATGACCGTGCGGATGACGCTGCATCCGAAGAGCCTCGACACCATCGTCGCGACCAACCTCCACGCCGACATTCTCTCCGACCTCGCCGGTGCGCTGGCGGGCAGCCTCGGCGTGGCACCGACCGGCAACATCGATCCGCAGCGCCGCTTTCCCTCGATGTTCGAGCCGATCCACGGCTCGGCCTTCGACATCACGGGCAAGGGTATCGCCAACCCGGTCGCAACGTTCTGGACCGGTGCGCAGATGCTGGAACATCTCGGCGAGAGGGATGCGGCGGCACGGTTGATGAAGGCGGTCGAGCAGGTCTGCGCAGCCGGCGTGCTGACGCCTGATGTTGGCGGCAAGGCGACGACGAAGGAAGTGACCGATGCCGTGATCGACGCGATCCACGGCTCGAACGTCTGAGAGAATCCTACTTCCGCCCTGAGGGTGCCGCTGTCGGCGGCACCGCCATCGCCGCCGTCGGGTCCGGCGGCGTCAAATGGCGCGGGACGATGATCGACTGCCCCGGGGTGAGGGCTGCGTTCTCCGCAAGCGAATTGCTCTGCGCGAGCGACCACAGCGGCACGCGATTGGCTGCGGCAATGCTCTCCATGGTATCGCCGCGGCGAACCGGCATGCGCACGCCGCTGTCCCACAATTCGACCAGCGTATCAGCGGGGACGAGATAGCGCAGCGGCACCGCATCGGCCTCGGTCTGCGCCGCCTGGATGCGCGGCAGTTGCGTTACCATCTCGACGATCTGTCGATGGATGTCGTCCGACTTCTCGATGTTGATGTGCGTGACGCGGCTGTTCTCCTTGAGGTCGTAGCTTGCATAATGGCCGCGATAGCCGGGCACCGCCACGACGTTGCCGCCGCCGAGCACGCTGTCGGAGAGGAAGATGTTGATGAAGCGCTCGACATTGAGCGGCACGTCATCGGTCGCGTGCGCGGGATCGATGGTGATGACGAGGCTGATCGGGATGTTCTCCTTGGCCGCCATCTCGGAGATGAGAACCGAGCATAGCCCGCCCATGGAATGGCCGATCAGCACGATCGGCGCCGGGCTCTCCTTGTAACTGGCGATGGCGCGCTTGCCGATCAGCCGGCACAAGGTGAATTCGTAGACGTCGGCCGAGAAGCCGGCCTTGGTCAGCTTCTCGCTCAGCCGGTCGATGCCGGTCGAGAAGATCGGCCCCATGGCGCCTCGGAACAGGTAAATCTTCGGCGGCGGCTGCGGCTCGGCTGGTGGCGGATCAGGAGGCGGCGCAGGCGTCGTGACGGCCGCACGCTTCGGTTTGGCGGGCGAGGCCGCGACCAGACCGGAGTTCAAGGCGAGCAGCGCAACCGCCGCCAACACCAGAAGTCGCCTTGGATCAATCATCGAGCCCTGCAGTCCCGCCACCGGAGGCAAGCGCCTCCCTTGCGGCGCTTAGTGACCACTGATTGGGCGGAATTTGCGGCACGGATCATTTGGGCCGCGGGTCGTTTCCTTGACCGGGGGTTGGCCACAGGCGAGCGCAGTGAGCCGGCGGCGGCCAATAGCCGCCGCATGCCTGTTTCAGTTCCGTGCCGGCGCCATTGCTGCCGCTGAACGCGCCCCCCGCGGAGCACGGGGCTCGGCGACCGGTCCCGCCGGAGCCCGCGAGCGGGCGATCGCGGCGTCGATCTCGGCGATGACCCGGCGCTGGATCGCCTCGTTCTTGTCGATGGTGATGTGGCCGACGCCGCTGCCGCGCACGTCGACATTGTCGAGCTTGCCATGGAAACCATCGGCGGCGCGGACGGGCTCGCCCGGACCGTCGCCGATATAGATGTTGATGTAGCGCTCGGCGCCGGTCGACAGCTTGGTCTTGAACACGGAGTCGAGGCCGATCGCGAGCTTCACGGGAACGCCGAGATGGTTGAGCTTGGCGATCATGTCAGGCAGCGCGGTCGCGCCCGAGGAGTGGCCCACCAGAATGATGGTCTTGAGCCGGCCCGCCTTGTATTCCGTCGCGGCTTCATCGGCGAGCGAGGACCAGGACACGAAGTTTGCGACGGTCACCGGGATACCCTGCGCCTGCAGCCGGGCGCCGATCGTGTCGAGCCCGAGCGAGAAGATGTTGAGCACGCCACGGAGCAGATAGACATGCGTCGTCGCCGCGGCCTGGCTCGGTGCTGCCCGGGCGGAGGTCGGGGTCATGGCAACAGCTGACAGCAGAAGCAGGCAGATCGCCCACATGCGGAGAGTGGGCAACTGGCTGGCGCCGGCTGTGTGACGGCCGTTCGGTCTCATCGATGGTTTCCCTGGGGACATACAATACGCTTCGCGATTGACCGGAATCGTAGCCACGGCCTGCTCGCAGACGCAACAAAGAGCCGCGTGAACAATGATCTTAGCCGCAACCCGTGACCATCGCGCAACACTCGTTCTAAACCTGCCGCTTAACGCCCGGTTTTGAGACCATTTTTCTCCCGCCAATTGCGACGGGGCAAGGCCATTCCTATTTCAGGGTTCCGCTGCTCTCCGCCCGCCAGGGTGCGGGTTTCGGCGCCTCCCCCCCACCCACACGGCCCCCATGTCCTCCATGATTTCCGTCGCCAATCTGTCCAAGACCTATGGGTCCGGCTTCAAGGCGCTCAAGAACATCAATCTCGACATCAAGCGCGGCGAGATCTTCGCGCTGCTCGGCCCCAACGGCGCGGGCAAGACCACGCTGATCTCGATCGTCTGCGGCATCGCCAATCCGAGCGAAGGCAAAGTCATTGTCGGCGGCGAGGATATCCAGACCTCCTACCGCAAGGCGCGTTCGCTGATCGGCCTCGTGCCGCAGGAATTGCACACCGACGCCTTCGAGAGCGTCTGGGCCACAGTCAGCTTCTCCCGCGGCTTGTTCGGCAAGCCGAAGAATCCTGATCATATCGAGAAGGTGCTGAAGGACCTCTCGCTCTGGGACAAGAAGGACAACAAGATCATCACTCTGTCCGGCGGCATGAAGCGCCGTGTGATGATCGCCAAGGCGCTGTCGCACGAGCCTCAGATCTTGTTCCTGGACGAGCCCACCGCCGGCGTGGACGTCGAGCTGCGCAAGGGCATGTGGGAGGTGGTGCGCACGCTCCAGCAATCCGGCGTCACGATCATCCTGACCACGCATTACATCGAGGAAGCCGAGGAGATGGCCGACCGCATCGGCGTCATCAACAAGGGCGAGATCGTGCTGGTCGAGGACAAGGCGACCTTGATGCAGAAGCTCGGCAAGAAGCGCCTGACGCTGCATTTGCAGGGCAAGGTGACCTCGCTGCCGGAGAGTCTCAGCCAATACGCGCTCGAGCTCTGCGACGGTGGCGAGACGCTGGTCTACGACTACGACACCAAGGGCGAGCGCACCGGCATCACCAGCCTGCTCGGCGATCTCCGGACCGCCGGAATCCGCTTCAACGATCTCGACACGACCCAATCGTCGCTCGAGGACATCTTCGTCGATCTCGTGAGGACGTCATGAATCACCGCGCCATCCGCGCCATCTATCTGTTCGAAATGGCGCGCACCTGGCGCACGCTGCTGCAGAGCATCGTGTCGCCTGTGGTCTCGACCTCGCTCTATTTCGTGGTGTTCGGGGCGGCGATCGGCTCGCGCATCAGCCAGGTCGAGGGCGTCAGCTACGGCACCTTCATCGTGCCGGGCCTGATCATGCTCTCGGTGCTGACACAGAGCATCGCCAACGCGTCGTTCGGCATCTATTTCCCGAAATTCACCGGCACGATCTACGAGATCCTGTCGGCGCCGATCTCATATTTCGAGATCGTGCTCGGCTATGTCGGAGCCGCCGCGACCAAGTCGATCATTTTGGGCCTCATCATCCTGGCGACAGCCGGGCTGTTCGTCCCGCTGCATATCCACCATCCGGTCTGGATGCTGGCCTTCCTGGTGCTGACGGCGGTGACGTTCAGCCTGTTCGGCTTCATCATCGGCATCTGGGCCGACGGCTTCGAAAAGCTGCAGATGATTCCGATGCTCGTGGTGACGCCGCTGACCTTCCTCGGCGGCAGCTTCTATTCGATCGGCATGCTGCCGCCGACCTGGCGCACGGTGGCGCTGCTCAACCCGGTCGTCTACCTGATCTCCGGCTTTCGCTGGAGCTTCTACGAGATTGCGGACGTCAGCGTATCCGTCAGCATCGGCATGACGGTGGCATTCCTGGCGGTCTGTCTCGCCGTGATCTGGTGGATCTTCCGGACCGGATACAGGTTGAAAAACTGATCCTTCCCGTCATTCCGCGCTCGCCCAACTACCGGTAACAGCGGAAGTGGTGATAGCCATCATAGTATCCACGGCAGTGGCGGCGACCGTGATAGGGAATGCCCAGAATGCCGTCGACTGCGCCCACAGCGCCGCCGACCCCGGCACCGACGACACCTCCGACTGCACCGCCCACCGGACCAGCGATCCGGTTGCCTTCATAGGAGCCCTCCTGGGCGCCGCGTACGATGCCCTGCGCATGGCCGGGATGCGGCAGCGACATCAGCGCAAGAAGGACGACGGCGGCCCCGAACAGCAGGCGGACGCGGAAGCCGGCCGGCAGGACAGCGGCGGTGGTACGAGCTTTGTTCATCTTTGGTCCTAAAGGGATGACTGACGGCGAAAGTCGCCTGTCCGGCAGGACACGATCAACGCCTGAAGCGGCCAAATGGTTGCGCCTTTTTGACGAATTGTCGGCGATGTGAACGCATCTCCCGCTCGCGAAAATGTCAGCGCCGCCGGGACATGCGCGGCACAAAGCGGCCTTGCTTACGCCCGGCATCACGTTAACGATGGGTCGGCAGGCCGCTGGAACCAAAGCCGGATTGCAGGCATAGTGCATGCCGGGGGACGGTGAGCCGCGGCGTTATTGGTTGAGCATGATCTTTCCGGAAAACCGCTACACACTTTTCCGGATCATGCTCGGCGTGAACAGGCCGGAGGCCAGACGTCAGATGCGTTCCTTATTCTTTGTGTTCACTTCCTTGATGCTTTTGAGCGCGGGCACCGCGCAGGCCAAGGTCGACATTACCGTCGACAAGGACAATCAGCAGATGACCGTCGTCGTCGACGGGGTCACGCGGTATCACTGGCCGGTGTCAACAGGCATCCCCTCGCGCGAGACGCCAAGCGGGTCCTTCCGCGCCTTCCGAATGGAGGAGGATCATTTCTCCAAGGAATTCGACGACGCGCCGATGCCGCACTCGATCTTCTTCACCAAGGTCGGACACGCCATCCACGGCACCGACTCGGTCGGACGATTGGGCACGCCCGCCTCGCACGGCTGCGTGCGGCTGTCGCGCCAGAACGCCTCGACGCTCTACGCGCTGGTGCAGGAGCAGGGCGTGCTCAACACCACCGTGACGTTGACCGGCTCGGCGCAGGTCGCGCTCGCGCGCAGTCGCGGTCGCACCAACAGCGCAGTCGCCCGCGCGCAGCAGCCGGCCGAGGAGCAGCAATACGCCACCTCAGGCGATCCCGTGAACCTGACGCCGCCGCTGCAGCCCGCGCGCCGCTACGTCCAGCAGGACGACAACTACATCTATCCCGCCGACGGCAGCGACACCGGGGCGCGCTATCCGGCGCCGCGCCCGATCACCCGCCCCTACGGTACGCAGGTCTACCAGCAACTGCCGCAAACGCAGCCGACCTACGACCCGGCCTATAGCCAGCAGGGCTACTACTATCAGCCGCAGCGGCGGCAGTATTATCAGCCGCGCAACTACTACCAGAACTGATGTTATCGTTTGAACGCGGCGTCGCCGCGTTCGACGATCTTCCCACGGCATCGACGAACGCGCGCGACCGGCTCGAGGATGCCGGCGGGCTTCTTCGCAGCGGCATTGGATATCGCGCACGACGGCTGGGTCGGGACGAGCGCCGCGATCAAACGGCAGATTGACCATAAGAATCTTGCCGGCGACATCGCTCTCGCGTCATATGCTCTTCCCTTCACTCGGGTTGCGAACCGTGATGCCGTCACCCATTGCGACAATTCTGACCGTGCTATCGGTTCTCACGACAGGACACGCCATGACTGGACAAGCGATGGCTTTCGATCTCGAGGCGCATCGCGGCGGACGGGCGCTGCTGCCGGAAAACACCCTGCCGGCCTTTGCCAACGCGCTCTCGATGGGGGTGGATACGCTCGAGCTCGACGTCGGCGTGACCGCCGACGGCGAGGTCGTCGTGTCGCACGAGCGCGGGCTTAATCCCGATCTCGCACGGGATGCCAATGGCGCCTATGTCGCCGCGCCGGGAACGCCGTTCGTGAAGCTGCGCTTCGCCGATGTCAGGAGCTACGACGTTGGCCAGATCCGGCCGGACAGCGCCTATGCCAAGCAGTTTCCCGACCAGCGCGCGCTGCCGGGGACCCGCATTCCCACGCTGAAGGAGTTGTTCGCGCTGGTGCGCAAATCCGGCAACGAACGCGTGCGCTTCAACATCGAGACCAAGATCAATCCGGATCACCCCGAAGAATCGCTGGAGCCGCAAGCCTTCGTTGCCAAGCTGCTCGGGGTCATCGAAGACGAGAAATTCTCCGACCGCGTCATGATCCAGTCGTTCGACTGGCGGACGCTGCTGCTGGTGCAGCGCCAGGCCCCGACCATTCCGACCGTGTACCTGACGATCCAGCGCGGCTCGGCACCATCGGTCACCCTCGACAAGGCCACCAGCTGGACGGCGGGCTTCAACCCGGCCGATCACGGCGGTTCGCTGCCGCGCACGATCAAGGCCGCGGGCGGCGCGGTGTGGTCGCCCTATTTTGGCGACGTTACCGCAGCACTTGTCGCCGAAGCCCATACGCAGGGATTGCGCGTCGTGGTCTGGACCGTCAACAAGCCTGACGACATGGCGCGGATGATCGCGTTCGGCGTCGACGGCATCATCTCTGATCGGCCAGACCTGCTGCGACAGGTCGCCGGCGAAAAAGGAATAAAGCTGCCAGCGGGGACGCCGGTTCAGCCGTAGGCGTCGGATCTACGGCTCCCCGTATCGCAGGCGCCGGTACAGCGCGCCGAGGACGTTGGAATAGTCGTCGGTCCAGACCCGCACCTTCTCGTCCGCCTCGGTCTCCTCCCACTGTTTTGAAGAGGCGAGCTTGCCGACGTCTTCAGCCTCCCGCGCGGAAATGACGACGTCGGTGGAGAAGATGTAGTCGGCGTCGCGGCCCGAATCCTCGTCAAACACCCAGCTTTTGAGGTCGTTGGCATCGGCAATGCCGACCACGACGGGCTCGAGATCGAGATGGCGGTTGGAGACGTGCATCACCACGGCGCCGTGCGGAGCGAGCTTGTCCTTGTAGATCTTCATCGCCTCTTCGGTCGCCAGATGAATCGGGATTGCATCCGACGAATAGGCATCGACGATAATGAGGTCGTAGACACCGTCGGGCTCCCGCGCGAAGGTTAGACGCGCATCGCCGATCACCGGCTTCAGGTCCGGCTGGCAGCTCGAGATATAGCGGAAATTCTTCGGGTCGCGCGCGGCATCGACCATGGACTGATCGATCTCGAAGAATTTCCAGTCCTCGCCGGGCTCGGCGGCACAGGCGAGCGTGCCGGATCCGACGCCGATCGCCGCGACCTTCAACGGCGCGCCCTTGCGCTCGCGCACCGCGGTGACGGCCTGACCGATCCCGCCGTCCTTGTGATAGTAGGTGATCGGCTCGGGCCTGCCGGTGACCGGCGTGCCGTCATTGTTGCGGAAGCGCTCGGCGCCGTGAATCGTGGTGCCGTGCATCAGCACATGGAAATAGCCGCCGGGCGTCACGACGATCTTGTGCACACCGAAGAAGCTGCGCACGGTGGTGACCCGTCCTTCGTCCGAAGGATAGATCCGCGTCAAGGCCAGCGCCAGCGCGACGGTGGCAAAGATCTTCCAGCGCCCCGCATTGAACGCCAGCGCCAGGAGCGCGGCGAGCATGCCGACCGCGCAGGCGACCCAGACGCGCTGATCCTCGAACCAGGTCGAGAGATCGCCCGTCATGGTGGACGGCACAACGAGCGCGACCGCGAGCATGGCCAGCGCCAGCCAGTACCATCTCACGATGCCCGCAAGACGCTCGTTCGCCGACGGCCGGCACAGCGCCGCGAGCGCGACCAGGATCGGATATTCGGCGATCCAGGAGAAGGTGAAGGGCGCGACAAGGCCGGCAAAGAGACCGCCGACCATGCCGCCGAACGACAGCGCGACATAGAAGCCGGTGAGATATCTGGCTGCGGGACGGGTCCGCGCCAGTTCGCCGTGGCAGGCCATCGCGATGATGAAGAAGCACAATTGGTGGCCACCGAGCGTCAGCAGCAAATTCTGCTCGCCGCCGAAGGCGAGCAGGAAGATGACGCCCGCGATCGCGACGGGCTGCAGCATCAGCATCCCTTTGTGCGGCAGCAAGGGACGCTTCTGGAACACCACCACCCAGGTCAGCAGGTACAGCGACAGCGGCAACACCCAGAGCAGCGGCGCGGCCGCGACGTCGGTCGAGATATGCGCAGTGACTGCGATCAGGAGTCCCGACGGAACCGCCGCAAGGAAGATCCAGCGCAGCCGCGTCGCCACTGTGGGCGCCGGCGCATGTGCCTCTTCGGTTTGCGCAGCGACGACAGCCAGCTTCGGCGAGCGCAGCAGCAGCACGCCGCAGGCTGCGATCAGCAGGATCAGGAGACCATAGCCGCCGGTCCAGAGCCGGTTCTGCGCATGAAGCGTGAACATCGGCTCCAGCAGGAACGGATAGGACAACAGCGCCAGGAAGCTGCCGATGTTGGAGGAGGCGTAGAGGAAGTACGGATCATGGCCGTCAGGATGGCCGGTGCGAACGAACCAGGCCTGCAGCAGCGGATTGTTGGCGGCGAGCGCGAAGAACGGCAGGCCGATCGACACCACGAACAGGCCGAGCAGCCAGACCGCATAACCGGACGCCGGCGGTTCGCCATAGGCGCTGGCGATGCCGAGCGGCAGCGTGATGAAGGCCGCAATCAGCAGCACCAGATGCACCACGGCCGGAACCACGCGATTCCTGATCTGCATGAGCAGATGCGCATAGGCGTAGCCCGCCAGCAGCAGCGACTGGAAGAACACCATCGCCACCGACCACACCGCCGGCGAGCCGCCGAGCCGCGGCAGCACCATTTTGGTGAACAGCGGCTGCACCGAAAACAGCAGCAGCGCACTGACGAAGATCGCGGCGGTGTAGACCGCCAGCAGCAGCCGGTTGCGCGACAAGGACGGCTGCTCCGTGGCGGCGGGTTGCACGATCGAATCCATGGGAGCTCCGGCCAAAGCGTTTTCCAGCGAAGTGGGCACCGGTTCGCCCGAGAAAACGTGTCGAACAAAGGCCCGGCGGGCGCCGGGCGGGCGCAATGGAGCACACCGCGCCTGAACGGGCAATAAATGCTCTCGTGATGTTGCAGGGAGCAATGCTTGATATAGAGATGTCATTCCGGGGCGCGAAGCGCGAACCCGGAATTTCGAGATTCTGCGATGCGGGAGCCCGCACCGTAATTCGATGCTCCGCATCGCGACGGCAACCAGGGAAGTCATGACCGAAACCGACGTCGTCATCATCGGCGCGGGCCATAACGGCCTCACCTGCGCGGCCTATCTCGCGACGGCGGGGTTGCGCGTGCATGTCATCGAGCGCCGCAAGGTGGTTGGCGGGGCCGCGGTCACGGAGGAATTTCATCCGGGCTTTCGCAACTCGGTCGCGGCCTACACGGTGAGCCTGCTCAACCCGCAGGTCATCCGCGACTTGGGTCTTGCGGAACAAGGCCTGCGCGTGGTCGAGCGGCGCGCACAGAATTTCCTGCCCGCCCCCGACGGCAACTATCTCCTCACCGGCGAGGGCCGGACCAAGGCGTCCGTCGCGCGGCTCAGCGCGCGCGATGCCGATGCGCTCGACGGCTTCTCGCGCGAGCTCGGGGACATCGCCGACGTGCTGCGACAGTTCGTGCTGCGCGCCCCGCCAAACCTGCTCGGCAGTTTCGGCATTGGCGCCATCCGCGAGGCCGCAAACGCATTGACGACAGCCAACATCCTGCGCGGCCTCACGCTGGAGCAAAGCCGCAGCCTGCTCGACCTCTTCACCCGCTCCGCCGGCGAGATGCTGGATGAGCGGTTCGAGCACGATCTGGTCAAGGCGCTGTTCGGCTTCGATGCCATCGTCGGCAATTACGCGAGCCCCTACGCCGCCGGTTCAGCCTACGTGATGCTGCACCACGCCTTCGGCGAAGTGAACGGCAAGAAGGGCGCCTGGGGCCACGCGATCGGCGGCATGGGCGCGATCACGCAGGCGATGGCCCGAGCCGCCCGTGCGCGCGGCGTCACGATCGAGCTTGATGCCGGCGTGCGCGAGGTGATCGTCGCGCGCGACCGCGCCGTCGGCGTGGTGCTGGAAAACGGCACGGCCATCCGCGCAAAGTACGTCGCGGCCAACGTCAATCCCAAACTGCTCTACACACGTCTGATCGCGGCCGATGCCCTGCCCCGGGATTTTCTCGCCCGCATTCGCCACTGGAGGAACGGCTCCGGCACCTTCCGCATGAACGTGGCGCTGGATCGCCTGCCCTCCTTCACGGCGCTGCCTGGTCACGGCGATCACCTCACCTCCGGCATCATCCTGGCCCCTGATCTCGGCTATATGGACCGCGCGTATCTCGATGCGCGGGCGCAGGGCTGGAGTCGGCAGCCGATCGTCGAGATGCTGGTCCCCTCGACGCTCGACGATACGCTCGCGCCTGCGGGCCAACACGTTGCAAGCCTGTTCTGCCAGCATGTTGCACCCGAACTGCCCGACGGCAAATCCTGGGACGACCATCGCGACGAGGTCGCCGATCTCATGATCGCGACGGTGGATAGCTACGCGCCGGGCTTTGCGTCCAGCGTGCTCGGCCGCCAGATGCTCTCCCCGCTCGATCTCGAGCGGCAATTCGGCCTGTTAGGGGGTGACATCTTCCATGGCGCGCTGTCGCTCAACCAGCTGTTCTCGGCCCGGCCGATGTTGGGCCATGCCGACTACCGTGGGCCGCTGAAGGGCCTGTATCACTGTGGCTCCGGCGCGCACCCCGGCGGCGGCGTCACCGGCGCCCCCGGCCACAATGCCGCGCAGGCGATCTTGCGGGATCACCGCAGCCTGTTCGCAAGCCGTGGATAGATTTGTGGACGGACTGTGGAAAGGCCTGTTGGCAAAGCTGTGGTGAAGCCGTGGAGGCACGGCTCGATCGCATCGTATAAGCGCCGAGCGGGCTGTGGAGAAGCGACTTGATAAACCGGGTATAGGCCGGTGAATCATCACCGAACGATTTGGCGGGTATAGGCCACGATAATCGCCCAAACGACGTCGCCCGCCAACGGACAATCTCCGCAGCGGGCGCTCATCGAAAAGCCGTCTATGAAGAAAGTGGCCCCGCTGGGAATTGGGAGGCAGAAATTACTTCAAGGAGCTGCTAACCGAACCAAACTTGTCGTTCAATGAGGTGCCGAGGCTGTTCACCACGGTGATGATCGCCAGCGCGATACCGGCTGCGATCAGGCCGTATTCGATCGCGGTCGCGCCAGACTCATCAGACCAAAATTTCGAAACCATGCGCTTCAAGACTCGCCTCCGTTTCACTTCCAGGGTGTATCGTTGGATCCAACATCCGGAAATCTACGGAACGCAGCCTTCGGTCAAGTTAACCGGGAAACCGCAAGTTATACGGAAATCAGGAACAAAAGTTCCCCAAATTGAAACCAACGGGCCCCTGGAATGAAGCCGTCCCCGACCCATCGCGCTACTTTCTCGATCGGCAACGAGGCCGCCGCCAGGCGCGTCGTCGACGTACTCACCGAGGTGTTTCTCGAGGGCGATGCGGCAGTGGCCGCGTTCGAGCGGCCGGACGGACAATGGGACGTCACGTTGCATTTCGCCGAGGCGCCGGATCAGGCATTGCTCCGCGAAATCATTGCAACTTCAGCAGGAAATGACATTGCCGCCAACCTTGCCTTCGACACGGTCGAAGCCAAGGACTGGGTCAAGGCGAGCCTGGAGGATCTGGTCCCGGTGCCGGCCGGACGCTTCGTTGTCCATGGCAGCCATGACCGCGATCGCGTGGCACCGAACAAGCTCGCGATCGAGATCGAGGCCGCCCTCGCCTTCGGAACCGGCCACCATGGCACCACGCGCGGCTGTTTACTCCTGCTTGACCATGTCCTGAAACAGGCGCGGCCGAAGCGCGTGCTCGACCTCGGCACCGGAACCGGCGTGCTTGGGATCGCGGCCGCAAAATCGCTGCACCGTGCGGTGCTGGCCTCCGACATCGATCCGCCGTCGGTGCGGGTCGCGGCCGAGAACGCGGCGCTGAACCAAGCCGGTCAACATGTCCGGGTGATCCGCGCCACCGGCTTCGCCGCGCCGGATTTTGCCAGAAGCGGCCCGTTCGACCTGGTGCTGGCCAACATCCTGGCCAATCCGCTCCGGCAATTGGCCGGCCCGATGGCGCGGCATCTTGCACCCGGCGCGCGTGTCATTCTCTCCGGTCTGCTCAGCCATCAGGCCCCCGCCGTGATCGCCGCCTACCGCGCGCGTGGCCTGATGCCGCTCCGGCATTTGCGGATCGAGGGCTGGAGCAGTTTGTTGCTGCGGAAGATGGGATGAGGCGCATTCACGGGTGACGCGCCCCTTCGCCGTCCTACTCCGCCGGCTTGTCATCCCGGCGCATCGGCGGCTCGGCCGGCACCGCCCGCCGGGCGCGACGCTCGGAGACGCGGTCGATCATCTGGCTGATGAGGCCGCGCGGCTTCTTCGGTGTCGGCGCTGCCGGCGCGCGACGCACCGGCGGCGAAATCTTCTCAAACGTGAACGATGGCATCGTGTGTCCCCTCGCCATTGAGATGAACCACCTGCTCGAATGTCCCCGATGTCCGGACGAAGCGCAACTGCCGCATCCAATACTCCACTCAGTTTGGATGGAACATTTTCAAGCACAGTCCGTGCCAAATTCCATGCAATTGCGTCCGCATTGCGGACTGATCCTGATGACCCTAAACTGAGCCATGTTCGAAGCGCACTTCCAGACATTCGAGGAGCCCGAAGCTGGCGTCGCATTGACGGCGCGGCTTGCCGCACTCCGTGAAGAGCTCGCCCGCCGCAAGCTGACCGGCTTCGTCATTCCGCGCGCCGATCAGCAGCAGAATGAATATGTTGCGCCCTCCGAAGAGCGGCTCGCCTGGCTGACCGGCTTTACCGGATCGGCGGGACTCGCGGTGGTGCTGACCCAGAAGGCGGCGGTTTTCGTCGACGGCCGCTACACGATCCAGGCGGCCAAGCAGGTCGACGCCAAGGCGTGGACGGTGGAATCGCTGGTCGATCCGCCGCCGGAGAGCTGGATCTCAGCGCATCTTAAATCTGGCGACCGCCTAGGATTTGATCCGTGGCTGCACACTTTCGCGGCAGCCGAGCGCCTCGCCGCCGCCTGCGCCAAGGCCGGCGCCGAACTGGTGGCAGTCGACAGCAATCCCATTGACGCGGTCTGGCAGGACCGGCCGCAGCCGCCGATCGCACCGGTCGCGATCCACGGCCTGCAATATGCCGGTGTCGCCGAGGCCGAGAAGGTGGCGCAGATCAAGAGCGAGATCGACAGACTGGGCGCCGACGCGCTGGTGCTGTCGGACAGCCATGCGGTGGCCTGGACCTTCAACATCCGCGGCGCCGATGTCGCACATACGCCGCTGCCGCTGTCCTACGCGCTGGTGCCCAAGGTCGGCCGTCCCACCGTGTTCATCGACCACCGCAAGCTCTCCAACCTGACGCGTGATCATCTCGAGCAATCGGCCGACGTGCGCGAGCCCGATGCGCTGACGCCGACCCTGATGGCGCTCGCCAAGAGCGGCGCCGCAATCGCGCTCGACGCCGCCACGGCGGCCGACGCACTGAGCCGGCTGATCGCGGGCGGGGGCGGCAAGCCCGTACGCGGCAGCGATCCGATCGCGCTGCTGAAGGCCGTGAAGAACGCGACCGAGATCAAGGGCGCGCAGACGGCGCACCGGCGCGATGCGATCGCACTGGCGCGCTTCCTCGCCTTCATCGATCGCGAGGCACCAACCGGCAAGCTCACCGAGATCGACGCGGTCGAAGCGCTGGAGACCTTTCGCCGCGACACCGGCGCCTTGAGGGATGTGTCGTTCCCAACCATATCAGGCACCGGCCCGAACGGCGCCATCGTGCATTACCGCGTCACCCGCAAGAGCAACCGGCGGATCGTGCCCGGCGATCTGCTGCTGATCGATTCCGGCGCGCAATATGAAGACGGCACCACCGACGTCACCCGCACCATGGCGATCGGCGAGCCCACCGAGGAGATGCGCGACCGCTTCACCCGCGTGCTGCGCGGCCATATCGCGATCGCGCGCGCCGTCTTCCCCGACGGCACCACCGGGGCGCAGCTCGACACGCTCGCGCGGCAATATCTCTGGGCCGCCGGCGTCGATTTCGAGCATGGCACCGGCCATGGCGTCGGCAGCTACCTCAGTGTCCACGAAGGCCCGGCGCGGATCTCGAAGCTCGGCACCACGCCGCTGAAGCGCGGCATGATCCTCTCCAACGAGCCTGGCTATTACAAGACCGACGGTTTTGGCATCCGCATCGAGAACCTCGAGCTGGTCGTCGCCGCCGACATCGAGGGCGCCGAGAAATCGATGAACGCCTTCGAGACGCTGACGCTGGCGCCGATCGACCGCCGGCTGATCGACACCGCGATGCTGAACCGCGACGAGCTCGCCTGGCTCAATGCCTACCACGCGCGCGTCCGCGCTGAAGTCGGACCGGGGCTGGATGAGCCAGCGAAGTCCTGGCTCGATCAGGCCGCCGCGGAGCTGAAGGCCTAGACGGCGCCCGCATAGCACTACGCGATCGGCGCAAGGCTCCAGCATCACGCATAGCCGCATACCGAAACGGCCATGTTCGCGGCCGCGGCGATCCGGCTAGTCTCGATCCATGCACGGTATGATCAGCCGACCGCCGGGAGCAGCGACCAACATCGCGACCTCGCGCTTGATGTTGCTGCTGCTGGTCGCGATGACCGGGATCGCGCCGATCTCGCTTTACATCCTGGTGCCGGCGCTGCCCGCGCTGGGGGCGACGTTCGGCCGCGACATCTCGATTGCGCAGATGACGGTGTCGCTCTACATGGTCGGCATCGCGCTGTCACAGCTCATCATGGGGCCGCTCTCGGACAAGTTCGGCCGGCGCCCGGTCCTGCTTGGCGGCCTTGCGCTGATGGTCGCGGCGAGCGTTGCGTGTATCTTCGCCGAAACCCTGCCGCAGCTGATCGCCGCGCGCTTCTTCCAGGCACTCGGCGGCGCTTCCGGCATGGTGGTGAGCCGCGCCATCATCCGCGACATCTATGAGCGCGACCGCGTCGCCTCGATGATCAGCCTCGTGGTCGCCGCGCTGATGATCGGCCAGATGGTCTCGCCACTCACCGGCGGGCTGATCGAGACCGCGTTCGGTTGGCGCGCCATTTTCTACGCCGTCACGATCGGCGCGATCACGGTCGCCATCGGCATCGCGATCGCACTCCCAGAGACCCGCCGCGACCCCGCGGCCGGCAGCGGCGGCTTTCGCGCCGACGTTGGCGTGCTGATCAAGAGCCGCGCCTTCATCGGCTATGTGATGTGCCAGGTGTTGGCATCGCAGATCATCTTCACCTTCGCCGGCGGCGGCCCCTACATCGTCGTGACGCAGATGGGCCGGTCCAGCGCCGAATACGGCGCCTGGTTCGCAACGACCGGCTTCGCCTATCTGGTCGGCAATTTGCTCTGCGTGCGCTTCGCGCCACGGCATTCGCTGGAAAAGCTGATCTGGTTCGGGCTGGCCCTGCAACTCTGCGGCAGCCTCCTGAACCTGCTCTGGAGCCTGACTGGCTGGAACGAGGCGCCCGCCTTGCTGTTCGGCACGCAGATGATCGTGATGGTCGGCAATGCCTTCGTGATGGCGAATTCCGCAGCCGGCGCCATCAGCATCCGGCCCGAAGCCGCCGGCACCGCATCAGGCGCGATGGGCTTCCTGCAGCAAGGCATCGGTGCGCTGATGTCGCAATTCGGCGCCTATCTCGGCGGCCACGCCGCGACCACGTTGCCGCTAACCTCGGCGGTTCTCGCGATCTCGCTGCTTTGCGCCTGCACGATGACATTCGTGGTCCCCCGACGCGACGTCCTGGTGAGCGAGGAATTGATCGAGCAGGCGGAAGAGGAAGAAACGGGGATGATGTGAAGGGGCCGCTCGCCCCCTGCCCGTCATTGCGAGGAGCCCATGCGACGAAGCAATCCAGACTGCCACTGCGGAGAGACCCTGGATTGCTTCGCTGCGCTCGCAATGACGAAGAAAATCCTCATTCCCCGATCAGCTTCAGCCACTCGTCTTCCGTCAGCACCTGGACGCCGTGCTTGTTGGCCTCCGCCAGCTTCGAGCCCGCGCCGGGGCCTGCGACGACGAGATCGGTCTTCTTCGATACCGAGCCCGATACCTTGGCACCGAGCCGCTCGGCTGTCGCCTTGGCCTCGTCCCGCGTCATCTTCTCCAGCGAGCCTGTGAAGACGACCGTCTTGCCGGCGACCGCCGAGTTGCTCTTCGGCTTCTCGGCGTCGATGATCTCGACCTCCTTGGTCAGCCGTTCGACGATGCCGCGATTGTGGCTCTCGCCGAAATAGTCGGCGATGCTCTTGATCACGGTATCGCCGATCTGGTCGAGCGCGTCCATCTCCGCCATCGCCTCCTCGTCGCCCTTGGCGACCTTGAGGCAGGCGTCGTGGAAGGCGTCCCAGGAGCCGTAGCCGCGCGCCAACGCCAGGGCCGTGGTCTCGCCGACATGGCGCATGCCGAGCGCATAGACGAAGCGCTCCAGCGCGATTTTGCGCCGGCTCTCGATCGCGCCGAACAAATTGCGCACCGAGGTCGCGCCATAGCCCTCGATCTCCTCGAGCTTGAGCTTGGCGTTGCGGCTCTCCAGCGTGAAGATATCGGCGGGCTCCTTGACCCAGCCCTGATCGAAGAAATACTGCAGCTGCTTCTCGCCAAGACCATCGATATCGAAGGCGCGCCGCGACACGAACAGTTTTAGGTGCTCGATCTTCTGATAGGGGCAGGCGAACTCGCCGGTGCAGCGGGCGCGAGATTCTTCCTCGCCGGCGGCCGTCGCGCCGCGCACGACATCGGTATGCAGCGGGCACGGGCATTTCTTCGGAAACCGGTATTCCCCGGCGCTCTTCGGCCGCTTGTCGAGGACGACGTCGACGATCTGCGGGATCACGTCGCCGGCGCGCTGGATCACGACGGTGTCGCCGATCCTGATATCGCGGCCCTCGCGCAATACCTCGCCCTTGTTGCCGATACCCTTGATGTAGTCCTCGTTGTGCAGCGTGACGTTCTGCACGATCACGCCGCCGACGCCGACCGGCTCGAGCTTGCCGACAGGCGTGAACGAGCCGGTGCGTCCGACCTGGATCTCGATGGCGCGCAGCACCGTCATGGCCCGCTCGGCCGGGAATTTGTGCGCGATGCCCCAGCGCGGCGTGCGCGAGACGAAGCCGAGACGCTCCTGCCAATCGATGCGATCGACCTTGTAGACGACACCGTCGATGTCGTAGTCGAGCTCGGCGCGTTCTTCCTCGATGCTCTGGTGGAACGCGATCAATTCCTCAACGGAGTGGCACAGCTTCGTCAGCGGGTTGGTCTTGAAGCCGCAACGCTCGAACCAGTGGATCATGCCGCTTTGCGTTTCCTCCGGCATCGCGCTCATCTCGCCCCAGGCATAGGCGAAGAAGCCCAGCGGACGCGAGGCGGTGATGGTCGGGTCCTTCTGACGGAGCGAGCCGGCGGCGGAATTGCGCGGGTTGGCGAAGATGGTATCGCCGGCGGCCTTCTGCCGCTCGTTGAGCGCGAGGAAGGCCTTCTTCGTCATGTAGACTTCGCCGCGCACCTCGCAGACGTCAGGGACGTTGCGCCCCTTCAGCTTCTGCGGCACGTCTTCGAGCGTGCGGATGTTGGCGGTGACGTCCTCGCCGACCGCACCGTCCCCGCGCGTCGCCGCAGTGACGAGCTCGCCGCCCTCATAGCGCAGGGACATCGACAGGCCGTCGATCTTCGGCTCCGCCGAGAAATTGATCTTGTCGTCGTCGAGCTTCAGGAAGCGCACGATGCGGCCGACGAAATCGCGCACGTCCTCTTCGGCAAAGGCGTTGTCGAGCGACAGCATCGGAACGGAGTGCTGGACCTTCCTGAAGCGCCCGGACGGCGCCGCGCCGATCTTCTGTGACGGCGAGTCCGCGCTGACGAGTTCAGGAAAGCGCTTCTCGATCGCGTTGAGGCGCTGGCGCAGCGCATCATATTCGGCGTCCGTCACCGTCGGCGCGTCATCTTGATAATAGCGCTTGTCGTGCTCTTCGAGTTCGAGCGTGAGCCGCATGTGCTCGACCTTGGCTTGCGCCTTGGTGAGGTCCGTGACGTCGCGAAGCGGCTTTGCTTTGGATTTTTCTGCTCTGGCCATGGTGTTTGGATACGACGGAGCGGGCGGGACGGTAAAGGCGGTTAAAGTCTTGTGCCCCGGACGCACGCGGCGCTTCTTCAGCGGTGCGATGCAGAGCCGGGGCCCAGCGCAACATTCCGGGTCCCGGCTCGCGCTACGCGCGTCCGGGACAAAGCTAAGCCGTCGCCGCCTTGAGCAGCCGGTCCGCAGCCGCCCGCGCCTCGGCCGTGATCTCGGCACCGGCCAGCATGCGGGCGATCTCCTCGCGGCGGTGGTCGGCGGCCAGCGCATTGACGCGAGTGGCGACCCGCTTGCCCTTGTCCAGCGCATCCTTGGAGATCAGCAGATGCTGGTCGGCGCGGGCGGCGACCTGCGGGGCGTGGGTCACGGCCATCACCTGAACCTTGCCCGCCAACCGCGCCAGGCGACCGCCGATGGCATCCGCAACCGCGCCGCCGACGCCGGTGTCGATTTCGTCGAACACCAATGTCGGGGCCGAGCCGCGATCGGACAGCACGACCTTGAGCGCCAGCAGGAAGCGGGAGAGCTCGCCGCCGGAAGCGACCTTCATCATCGGGCCCGGCTTGGTGCCGGGATTGGTCTGCACCCAGAACTCGACGCGGTCGAAGCCTTGCGGTCCGGGCGCGGCCTCGTCTGTCGTAACCTGGGTGATGAATTTTGCGCGGTCGAGCTTGAGGGGCGCGAGCTCGGCGTCGACCGCCTTGTTGAGCTTCTCGGCCGATTTCTGCCGCGCCGCTGAGAGCTTTTTCGCCGCAGCCGCATAGCGGCCATCTGCCTCGACCGCGGCCTGCTCCAGCTTCTTCAGGCGCGAAGCGCCGGCATCGATCAGCACGACGTCGGCGGCGTATCTGGCGGCGAGCGCGGCGAGGCCGTCGACAGGCGTCGAATATTTGCGGGACGCGGCGCGCAACGCGAACAACCGCTCCTCGATGCGTTCGAGCTCGGCCGGATCGAAATCGGTCGCGGCCAGCGCGGCCTCGAGATGCTGGTCGGCTTCCTCCAGCGCATTGATGGCGACATCGATCGCCTTGACCGCAGGCTCGACCAGTGCCGGCGAATTCACACCACGACGTTCCAGCCGGCGCACGGCGGCCGACAGCGCCGTGACCGGCGAATTGTGGCCACCGACGACCTCCTGCGCCTCGCGCAAATCGGAGGCGATCTTCTCGCCCTGCATCATGGTGGTGCGGCGATGGGCGAGCGCGGTCTCCTCGCCGTCCCTCGGTGCGAGCTGCTTCAGCTCGGCCGAGGCATGACGCAGATAATCGGCTTCGCGCGCGGCGCGCTCCATGCTGGCACGATGCTCTTCGAGCTCGGTGTTGGCTGTGCGGCGCGCGTCCCAGAGCTCTTCTACCGCGGCGACATCCTTTTCGAGACCGGCAAAGGCATCGAGCAGGCGGCGATGGGTGGCCGCATCGACCAGCGCGCGCTCGTCATGCTGGCCGTGGATCTCGACCAGCGCGGCGCCGACCGCCTTCAGCGTCTGCACGCTGATGGACTGGTCGTTGATGAAAGCGCGAGTGCGGCCGTCGGCGAATTGGACCCGGCGCAGGATCATCTCACCGGTATCCTCAAGCCCGTTCTCGGCCAGGATCTTCGTTGCGGGGTGATTCTTCGGGACATCGAAGACGGCGGTGACCTGCCCCTGCTCCGCGCCATGCCGCACGAGGCCGGCGTCGCCGCGGCCGCCGAGCGCCAGTGCAAAGGCATCGAGCAGGATGGATTTGCCCGCACCGGTCTCGCCGGTCAAAACCGCAAGCCCGGTGGCGAATTCGATATCGAGCCGTTCGATCAGGACGATGTCACGGATCGACAGACGCGCCAGCATGGAACCAAATTTCCTAGCCGAGACCTAGAGGCCTATCTTCTTGAAGGTCTGGCTGATCCAGGACCCCTGATTCTCGCTCGGCTCGAGACCGCCGGATTTTACAAGATTATAGGCGTCCTTGTACCAGCGGCTGTCAGGAAAATTGTGGCCGAGCACGGCGGCGGCGGTCTGGGCCTCGCCGACGATTCCGATCGACATATAGGCCTCGGTGAGACGGTAGAGCGCCTCCTCGACGTGGCGGGTGGTCTGGTACTGCGTCACCACGGCCTTGTAGCGGTTGATCGCGGCCGTGTAGTCCTTCTTCTGCATGTAGTAGCGGCCGACGGCCATTTCCTTGCCGGCGAGCTGGTCGCGTGCGCCCTCGATCTTGGCCTTGGCGGAGGTCGCATATTCCGACGTCGGATATTTGCGCACCACCTCTTCCAGCGCCGCAATCGCCTTCTCGGTGCGGCCCTGGTCACGGTTGATGTCCGGGATCTGGTCGTAATGCGAGGCGGCGATCAGGTACTGCGCATAGGCGGCGTCCGGACTGCCGGGATGCAGGGTGACGTAGCGGGTCGCAGCCCCGATGCAGCCGTCATAGTCGCCGCCCTGGTAGGATGCGTAGGCCGACATCAGCAGCGATTTGCGTGCCCAGTCGGAATAAGGATGCTGGCGGTCGACCTCTTCGAACTTCTTGTTCGCCGCCTTCATGTCCTTCTTTTCGTTCATGAGGTACAAGCCCTCATTATAGATCTTGTCGGCAGGCTCCTCGACGAAGGTGTCGTCCTTGGCGGTGAACTTGTCCCATAGGGCGCCGGTGCCGCAGCCGGCCAACGGCAGCGCGAACAGGACAAGCGTGGCGACCTGAAGCAGTCCACGGGCCCGAGGCGAAACTAATAAAGATCCGCGCGTCATACGCTGTGCCGACATGAATTTTAGACCTGACGCCCTGTGATGCGTGCCGGCAAGCCCATGATCCCCGTCACGGGCGCGACATCTGACCGTGGTGCCTGCCATACGGCACGGCGGTGCAACCGAAAAACATTCGAGCCGACCGGATAGGCAGGCATTCCGCCCGGATTAAGGCGAAATCGCCGCAATCCTGGTCGATCATGGTTACCAGGAGTTTCCCGGGGAAAGTCTTGCCTGGCGGCTTGCCGCAACCGGCTTTCAGGACACGTCTGGCCCGTAGGCCGCAGCGATCCGGCCACCGACGATGCCGCTACCGACCTCGGCCACCGCACGCGTGGAGCGCCGGGCCACCTCGCCCTCGACCACCCGCCAGGCCGTACGGTCGGCGAGCAGCGCAGTCAGGACCGCGTGGTTGAGCTTGTGGCCACCACGCACCGAGCGATAGGCGCCCAGCAGCGGCAGGCCTGCCAGCGCGAGGTCGCCGATCACGTCCAGCACCTTGTGGCGGGCGCATTCATCGGCGTAGCGCAGGCCCTCGGTGTTGAGCAGCCGCTCGTCGTCGAACACCACGGTATTTTCAAACGAGGCGCCAAGCGCATAGCCCGCGCTCCAGAGCCGGGCGACGTCGCCCATCAGACCGAAGGTCCGGGCGCGGCCGACGTCACGGCGGAAGCGCTCCGAGCTGAGGTCGAAGGCATAGCTCTGCCGACCGATGACGGGATTGGTGAAGTCGATTTCGACTTCGGCGCGGAAGCCGTTGCCGTAGGGTCTGATCTCACCGAAGGAGTCGCCGACCTTGACCGAGATCGGCTTCAAAACCTGGATGAACCGGCGCTGTGCCGGCTGGCTGACGATCCCGGCCTGATCGATGGCCGCGATGAAGGCCGCAGCACTGCCGTCCATGATCGGCACTTCCGGACCGTCGATCTCAATGGTGGCGTTGTCGACGCCCATGCCGCGCAATGCCGCCAGCACATGCTCCGCGGTCGAAACCAGCGGGCCGCTGCGGTCGCCAAGAACGGTCGCGAAATCGGTGGCAATCACCTGCTCGGCGGTCGCCTGGACTTCGCGGTCACTTCCCTCAAGGCCGGTGCGGACGAAAATAAAACCTGCATCGACTGGTGCAGGTCCGAGCGTGAGGGTGACGGGAAGACCGGAATGAACGCCCACGCCGGCCACTGTGGCTTGCGCACGAAGCGTTGTTTGCCGGCTAAATTTCATCAGGAACCCGCCCCGCTACGACCCACTGCGACTTATACTGGACCAGACTGATCGATTGAGATCGACCGTCCGAATCTCCGTATCCCCAAGTCACGTCGAACCATAGTCACTGCCTCAAACAGCGCCAACTCACGCTTTTTTACCGATTGTTACCCCAAACCCGCCGTATTCGCGCCAAGGCTTAACCAAATTGCGCCGGGATTTGGCTCCGTTATCGGCGGCTTTACTGAAGCACCGAACAAGTAATTAATGATTTAAAATCAGTTGCTTGAGCGCGCAATCCGGAGATGCACGGGACAAAAGGAAAGGTCCCGGCAAGCTCGTTGCCGGGACCTTTTTGCGTCTGCCTTATTGTAACAATCCTCAGGTCGCCTGCCGCCGCAGGAAGGCCGGGATATCAAGATGGTCGTCTCCCTGTGGCGCCGGAGCAACAGGTGCGGGACGGCCATGGGCGTCCAGACCCTGCGGCGCGGGCCGGCGGGCATATTCCGAGACCGGTTCGCTGGCAGCGATCTGCTGCTGCACCGTCCGCTGCGGCTTGCGCTCGGGCAGCGCCGGCATGGCGGGGCCGGAGGTACGAGCGGCGATCGGAGCCTCGGTCTCCTCGTCACGACGGCCGAGGCCGACATTGGCGAGGCGCTGCAGCAGCGACAGGCGGGTCTTCTGCGGGGTCTCCTCCTCGACCTCGCCACGGGCCTGACGAAGCTCGGCCTGGGCCGGCATCGGCAACTCCTCGAGGCGCGGCATCCGCGGCGCGCGAACCGGCGCGCGCTCGGCCTGCGGCGGGATGAACGTTTCCGGGGTCATCGGCTCGTGCATGGCGACCGGCGCCTGCTCGGGCTCCGGAAATAGCGTGGGCTTCTGCGCGATCGGGCGCACGGTGACGTCGCCATAGGTCTGCGGGGCGGGCGCCGGAGGGGCTTCGGAAACGGCAGCTGCGATGGCGGCAAGCGCCGCACGCTCCACATTGGGACGCGGCGCGACGGGCGCGGCGGCGGCTGGCGCCGCAGCCGGGATCTGCGATTCCATCTTCTGGGCACGCTCGGCCAGACGCTGGTTGTCGGCGCGCAGACGCGCGGTCAGGTCGGCGAGACGGCTCTCGGCAGCAACGGCCGGAGCCGCGGGAGCCTGCTGCTGCGGCGCGGCGTTGGCCACCGGAGCGGAGGATGCCTGGCTGTTGCGGGCGATCGCCGCCTGCTCGATGCCGGTGGCGACGACCGAGACGCGGATCAGCCCGTCGAGGGCTTCGTCGAAGGTCGCGCCGACGATGATGTTGGCGTCCTGGTCGACTTCCTCGCGGATGCGGGTCGCGGCTTCGTCGACCTCGAACAGGGTCAGGTCCTTGCCGCCGGTGATCGAGATCAGCAGACCCTTGGCACCCTTCATCGAAGAATCGTCGATCAGCGGGTTGGCGATCGCGGCTTCGGCGGCGGTCAGCGCGCGCTTGTCGCCGGAGGCTTCGCCGGTGCCCATCATCGCCTTGCCCATTTCGCGCATGACGGCGCGGACGTCGGCGAAGTCGAGGTTGATCAGGCCTTCCTTGACCATCAGATCGGTGATGCAGGCGACGCCAGAGTAGAGCACCTGGTCCGCCATCGCGAAGGCGTCGGCGAAGGTGGTCTTCTCGTTGGCGACCCGGAACAGGTTCTGATTCGGGATGATCAGAAGCGTGTCGACCACCTTGTGCAGCTCGTTGATGCCGGCTTCGGCGGTGCGCATGCGGCGGCCGCCCTCGAAGTGGAACGGCTTGGTCACCACGCCGACTGTGAGGATGCCCATGTCGCGCGCAGTCTTGGCGATGACGGGGGCAGCACCGGTGCCGGTGCCGCCGCCCATGCCGGCGGTGACGAACACCATGTTGGCGCCGGAGAGATGGTCGCGCAGCTCGTCGATCACTTCTTCAGCAGCGGCGGCGCCGACGTTCGGCTGCGAGCCTGCGCCCAATCCTTGCGTGACCGCGGTGCCCATCTGCACGATGCGCTGCGCCTTGGACATCGTCAGCGCCTGCGCGTCGGTGTTGGCGACCACGAAATCGACGCCCTGGAGGCCCGCCGTGATCATGTTGTTGACGGCATTGCCGCCGGCGCCCCCCACGCCGAACACGGTGATGCGGGGCTTCAACTCGTGAATATCAGGAACGTTGATGCTGATGGTCATGTTTGCCTCTCGATCACGCGCGCGTGGGTTCGCCCCGGCCTGCGGCCGCGGGAGTTGGTGAAATCAGACATTTGCGGAAATGAGTCATCAGAAGCCCTCGCGTAGCCATCGTCCGACCTTTCCGAAATAACCGCCGGTTCCTGTCCTGACCTGCTGCCGCGTATGCCGCGGTTCGACATGTTCGTGGTGAACGTATTGCGGGTAGACGAGAAGTCCGGCCGGCACCGCGAACGCGGCGTTCTTCGCCTCGTTGGGCAGCCGGCCGAAACCGAGCGGACGTCCGACCCGCACGGGCCGGCCGAGAATCTGGGTGCCGAGTTCGACGACACCGGTCAGCTGCGAGGCGCCGCCCGAGAGCACGACGCGGCCCTTGGGCTCTGCCGCGAAGGGCGAATCCTTCAGCTTGTCCCGAACCATTTCGAAGACTTCCTCGGCACGATGCTTGACGATGTTGGCGATGGTGGCGCGCGAAACGATCTGCGGCAGGTCCTGGTCGTCACCGGCTGTCGGTACAGACATCAGCTCACGCGAGTCCGATCCACCGGTGATGACGGTGCCGTATAACGTCTTGATTCGCTCGGCATCGGCAATGGTCGCGGAGAGTCCGCGCGCGAGATCCATCGTGATGTGTTGCCCGCCGACCGCGAATCCGGCCGCGTGCACGAAGCGGCCGCCGGAATAGACCGCGATCGTGGTGGTGCCCGCGCCCATTTCGACCACGGCGGCGCCGAGATCGGCCTCGTCGTCGGTCAATACCGACAGGCCCGCCACGTAGGGGCTGGCGGCCATGGCTTCGACATTGAGATGGCAGCG
The DNA here is from genome assembly GCF_054056275.1 of Bradyrhizobium sp. USDA 4449. Lineage (NCBI taxonomy): Bacteria > Pseudomonadati > Pseudomonadota > Alphaproteobacteria > Hyphomicrobiales > Nitrobacteraceae > Bradyrhizobium > Bradyrhizobium sp. USDA 4449. The sequence goes on from NZ_JBSRYD010000001.1 coordinate 222,284, forward strand.
TTCCACCGCCAGCATCAGGTTCCGTGCCACGGTGGCGTCGCAGGTGACGACGTTCATGTCGACGCCGAATTGATGCGCCACCATGCCGCGCGGATCGCGAATGCCCTTGACGCCATCGAGCGTATAGCCGACCGGCAGCGCGTGCAGCACCGTGCGGCCCTCGCCGGTGGCGTGGCGCATGCCGGTGGAGGTGACGCGGCTGACGTCAGCCGGCGTCACCGCCCCGCCACGGATATCGGCCGCGGCTTCGACCAGCTGGCCCGCGAGCCGGCCGCCGGAGACCGACAACAAAACGGACTCGACCCGAACCTTGGCCATTTTCTCGGCGAGCCCGACGGCCTGGCGCACCGCCTGCTCGCATTCGCCGAGATCGACCACCGCGCCGGCCTTCATGCCGCGCGACTGGATCTGGCTGTAACCGATCAGTTCCACCGCGTGGGTTCGGCCGCGCAGCGCTTCGCTCGGCGCCGACGGCTTCAGCCGCGCGATCATGCAGGCGATCTTGCTGGTGCCGATGTCGAGGCAGGCGACCAGGCCGCCGCGCTTGTGCGGCATCGGCCGCGTCTTCGGAGTCTGGGTGCGATCAAGACCGGTCATGCGGCGTCCCCGGCCTTCTTTTTCTTCTTGTCCTTGAACAGGTCATCGCGCGCCTTGGCGGCGTCATCGGACAGCTGCACCACCAGCCGGTCGGGCAGCCGCATGTCGATCGCGACGATGTCCTTCGAGAACAGTCTGTCATCCTTGTCGAGCTTGGAGAGCGCGGCGAGCGCGTTGCCGACGTCCTGCTCGGGCAGGCGAATGTCGAGACCGTCCTTCAATCTCAGATTCCAGCGCCGCTCGCCGACATAGATGGCGGCCTTCGTCACCGAATTGACCTGCGGATAGCGGGCCAGCAACGTGAGGAAATCACGCGCCTGGGTATCGGCGCCCTTGCCGACCACGAGCGGCAGCGTCAGGAACCGGCGCGAGACATAGGGCTCGAGCAGCGCACCATCGTCGGCGATGACCGAGAGCCGGCCGGCCTCCTGCCACAGCGCGAACGCCTTCCGCTCGGTAATCTCGATCATGAGCTGGCCCGGATAGAGCTTCAGCACGGTCGCATCCGCGATCCACGGATTGGCCTTGAGCTTGTCGCGGACGTCGTCGGCGTCGAGGAACAACAGCGAAGAGCGGCCGCTGACGCCGCCGATCGCGAGGACCTCGTCCTGGCTCAGCTGCTTGCGGCCGTTGATCACGACGGAGGTGATGCGGAAGCCGGCCGAATTGGCCACGGCGTTGCGCGCGTCGCTGACGGCGGTGATGAAATCCTGGAGGTGGCCGCCCTTGACGATGCCGAGGCCGCAGCTGCCGATCAACAGCAGCACGGTCAGGCTGATCCCGACCCGGCGCGGCAGATAGCGCTCGACCAGCGCGACCACGCGCGGCGGCGGCTCACGCTCGACGACGGCCTTGATCTTGGATTTGGCCTTGATCTTCCGCTCGGCGGCGGCGTGCTTTTGCGCGCGCCTGTGGTCGAGCCTGTCCTGCACCCACTCGCGCAGAAGCACGACCGCTCCGATCGCGGCCGCCTTCAGATCAGCTTGGGGCCTCAGCGATCTCACAGGCGATCGGGTGAGGCTTCCTGCACCATCCATTGCACGAGCTCGTCAACAGTTTGCCCCGCGACGCCGCGCGGGTCCTGGCGAACATGACGTCTCGGTCGTGCCGGGCCGGGTAATGGTCTTCGGCAGAAGAAACCGCTCCCCTACAAAGCGTTCGCCGGTCGGAAACATCCGAAACGGTTCACGCGCCGGCAGCCAAAACGCCATATGCGCCGCCAGCGTTAACCTTCGGATGTCCTGGTAAACAAAAGGTAAAGTTCGTTAACGCGGGATGCTTTTTGCCCAGTTGACTGAGGCACTTCCGCCACGAAGTCCGGTATTTTACCGGTTTTGGGCACCAAACCGGGCATTTTCGCCTGCCCGGCCGTTAACCAATCCTAACTATTTCCGCACCCGCCGCTCGGCGAGCTCGATCAGGTCGCGAAGGAAGTCGACGAAGGCGATGCCTTCGGCTTTCAGCGCCTTGGGGTACAGCGAGGACTTGGTCAGCCCGGGTAGCGTGTTGGTTTCGAGATAGACCAGCCCCTTCTCCGCAACGATGAAGTCGGAACGGGAATAGCCGGCACAGGACATTGCGCGATGCGCCAGCATGGCCTGGGCCTTGAGCGCGGCGGTGACCTCCAGCGAAAAGCGGCCGGGGCAGATCTCCTGGGTCGACTTCAAGAGATATTTTGCGGCGTAGTCGAAATTGCCCTCGCCCGGAATGATCTCGATCGGCGGCAGCGCGATGAGCGAGCCGTCGGTGCGCTCCAAAACGCCGCAGGTCGCCTCGACGCCGGCGATGTAGGGTTCGATCACGTACTCTTCACGCCTGGCCGCATTGCGGACGGCGACGAGGTCCTGCTTGGCGTTGACGAAGATCAGGCCGTAGCTCGAGCCGTCGCGCGCCGGCTTTGCGATCAGCCTGCCGTATTCGGCGAAGGCTTCGTCGATGTTCTCGAGCGCGATGCCCGCAGGCGGCGTGACGCCGCCGAGCGCGGCAAAGCGCTTGGCCGCGATCTTGTCGAAGGCGAGATGCGAGGAAGCCGAGCCGGACCCGGTGAACGGCAGGCCGCGTGCCTCGCACATCACCTGCAGCTCGCCGTTCTCGGCAGCCCCACCATGCAGGCTGAGCACGAGCACACGATCTTCTGCCTTGGCCTTGTCGAGCGCCTGTGCCAGCGGAATGCCTGAGGTGCCCGGCTTGAACTCGTCCTCGAATGGGCGAGCATGTTCGAGCAGCTGCTCCGACTGTACCACATGCACCTTGTCCTCGACGTCCCACCACCAGAGATCGGCCTCGGGCAGCGCCTGATGCAGCGCCTGGGCTGAGGCGACGGAAACCAGACGTTCGCGGTTGGAGCCGCCGAAGAGGATGGTGATGCGCATGTTCTCTCGTCTGTCCAAATTAGCCGGGAATTCCAATCCGCTTGATTTCCCAGTGCAGCTCGATTCCGGAATTCGCTTTCACGCGTTCGCGCACCGTCTCGCCCAGCGTCTCGATATCGTGCGCGGTGGCATCGCCGGTGTTGATCAGGAAGTTGCAATGCATGTCGGAGACCTGCGCGCCGCCGAGGCGCAAGCCGCGGCAGCCGGCGGCGTCCACGAGTTTCCAGGCGGAATGGCCCGGCGGATTCTTGAAGGTCGAGCCACCGGTCTTCTCGCGGATCGGCTGCGCCGTCTCGCGATGGTTTTGCACCTCCGCCATCCGCGCGCGGATCGCATCAGCATCCCTGATCTCGCCACGAAAGCGCGCGGACGTGAAGATGATGGAAGGATCGACGCCGCTGTTGCGGTAGACGAATTTCATGTCGGCGTTGGAGAAGACGTAGCTGGTGCCGTCGCGGCCGACGCCGCGCGCCTCGATCAGCACGTCCTTGGTCTCGCCGCCATTGGCGCCCGCGTTCATGCGCAGCGCGCCGCCGATCGTGCCGGGAATGCCGAAATAGAATTCAAGTCCGCCGATATTGGCAGAGGCCGCCACTTCCGCCACGCGCTTGTCGAGCGCCGCGGTGCCCGCGGTAACGACATCGCCGCTCGGAATGACCTCGCCGAAAGCACGCGGCGCGAGCCGGATCACCACGCCGGCAATCCCGCCATCGCGCACGATCAGGTTGGAGCCGACCCCGACGACATAGACCGGAATGTCGCCTGCGAGATGCGCGAGGAAATAAGCCAGATCGTCCTCGTCCGCCGGGGTGAACAGCACCTGCGCGGGGCCGCCGACGCGAAACCAGGTCAGCTCGGCCAGCGACTGGTTGGCCAGCAGCCGGCCGCGCAGGTTTGGCATTGCGGCTTTGAGCTCTGGCGTGATGTCGGGGAAGCTCATGCGGCGACCTCAAGTAAGGGGCGCACATTCTCTCCGTTCCCTCCCCCCTTGTGGGGGAGGGGCAGGGAGGGGGGTAGCCCCAAGCGAGATCGAAGTGTGTGGCTACCCCTCTCCCCCACCCTCCCCCACAGGGGGGGAGGGAGCGCAGTGTGCCGAGTGGCGATCGATACGATCAAAGCCAACACCTCACCCCAGCGCCTTCAATTGGTCAGGCAAGGCGTACGCCCATTGCGTGATGTTGCCGGCCCCGAGGCACACGACGAGATCGCCCGACTTCGCGAGCCCCTTGACGATCCCCGGAAGCTCCGGAGCCCCCGGCAACGGCACCACCTCGCGATGCCCATGCGCGCGCAGGCCCGCCACGAAATGATCGCGGTCGATACCGTCGATCGGCGTCTCGCCCGCGGCATAGACGTCAGCGACAACAACGGCATCGGCATCATTGAAGCAGGTGCAGAATTCCTCGAACAGCGATTGCAGGCGGGTGTAGCGATGCGGCTGCACCACGGCGATGATCCTGCCGTTGGTGGATTCCCGCGCCGCCTTCAGCACCGCCGCGATCTCGACGGGGTGATGGCCGTAATCGTCGATCACGGTGACGCCGTTCCATTCGCCCGTCTTGGTGAAGCGGCGCTTGACGCCGCCAAAGCCGGCGATCGCCTTGCGGATCGCCTCGTCGGAAACGCCGAGCTCGCGCGCCACCGCGATCGCCGCCGTCGCGTTAGAGGCATTGTGACGGCCCGGCATCGGCAGCATGAGATCGGCGATCTCGTGTACGGCACCCGTCTTGCGATCGCGGAATGCGACCTTGAACTTCGAGCCGCCGCCCATCGGGCTCAGGTCAACAAGCCGCACGTCGGCCTGCGGGTTCTGGCCATACGTGATGATGCGACGATCCTCGATCTTGCCGACGAGGTTTTGCACGACGGGATGATCGATGCACATCACCGCAAAGCCGTAGAACGGCAAATTCTCGACGAAATGCCGGAAGGCGTCCTGCACGGCTTCGAACGTCTTGAAATGGTCGAGATGCTCGGGGTCGACATTGGTGACGATCGCCACGTCCGTCGGCAGCTTCAAGAACGTGCCGTCGCTCTCGTCGGCTTCCACCACCATCCAGTCGCCGGCGCCCAGCCGCGCGTTGGAACCATAGGCGTTGATGATGCCGCCGTTGATGACGGTCGGATCGAGCCCGCCGGCATCGAGCAGCGTCGCCACCATCGTGGTCGTCGTGGTCTTGCCATGCGTGCCGGCAATCGCGACGCAGCTTTTGAGCCGCATCAGCTCGGCCAGCATTTCGGCGCGGCGCACCACGGGAATACGCCGCTCGCGCGCCGCCATCAATTCGGGATTGTCGCGCTTGATCGCGGTCGACACCACGACGACCTCGGCGCCATCGACATTCTCGGCCTTGTGGCCGACCGAAACCTTCGCGCCCTTCTTGCGCAGGCGATCGAGATTGTAATTGTCCGAGGCGTCCGAGCCTTGCACGGTATAGCCGAGATTGATCAGCACCTCGGCGATGCCGCTCATGCCGATCCCGCCGATCCCGACGAAGTGGATGGGTCCGATCTCGCGCGGCAGTCTCATGCTTTATCCTATGGTTCCGTCGTTATGCCCGGGCATAAGCGCCAAGCGCGTCTTTACGCAAGGCGTCCCCGGCATCCACGAATCCCGATCTACTTCATGCAAGACGTGGATGGCCGGGACAAGCCCGGCCATGACGGCAAAAATACGAAAATCGGCCCGTTTGGGCTCAGATTCCCGCGACTTTGACCACCAGATCGGCCAGCCGCTCGGCGGCATCGAGCCGCCCTGCCCCTTTTGCGGCGGCTGCCATGGCGGCGAGGCGCGCCGGCTCGGCGGCGAAGGCGGAGATCTCGGCGGCGAGACGATCGGGGGTAAACTCGGTCTGCGGGATGCGGACGGCGCCGTCGACCTTGGCCAGCACGCCGGCATTGGCGAACTGGTCCTGGTCGATCGAGCCCGGCAGCGGCACCAGGATCGAGGGCCGGCCGATCGCGGCGAGCTCGGCCACGGTGCCGGCGCCGGAGCGCGACACCACCAGGTGGTTGGACGCGAGCCGAGCCGGCAGATCCGTGAAGAACGGCGCGAGCTCGGTATTGATCTTGAGCTTGTCGTAGACCGCGCGCACGCGGGTCATGTCCTCGTCGCGGACCTGCTGGGTGAGGATCAGCCGACCCCAGAGCGCCGGCTCGAGCCGTTCGATCGCGCCCGGCACGATGTCGGCCATGATGCGCGCCCCCTGGCTGCCGCCGACGACGAGCAGACGCAGCGGCCCATTCGCTTCGGGTGCGGCGTAAGGCACCGCCGCCGCGGCAAGGACTGCGGGGCGCATCGGCGTACCGACGGTCGTGGTTTTGCCTGCGAGCGCCGGATCGCGGTCCAGCACACCCGGCAGCGATGTCGCGATCGCGCGGACGCGGCTCGACAGGAAACGGTTGGCGCGGCCGAGCACCGCATTGGCGTCATGGATGATGCCGGGCACGCCGGCGAATTTTGCCGCAACCAGTGGCGGCAATGTCGGATAGCCGCCAAAGCCGACGACGGCCACAGGCTTCAATCGCTTGATCAGGCTGTAAGCGGACAACGTGCCGGTGGCGAGCGTGAGGCCGGCATAGGCGAGCTGGAACGGATTGCGGCCGCGCGCGGTCTCGCTGGCGACGACGTCGATCATGTCCTTGCTGAACAGCCCGCTGTAGCGCAGCGCGCGCTCATCGGTCACGAGGCGCACGCGAAAGCCGCGCCGGATCAGCTCGACGCCGAGCGCCTCGGCCGGAAACAGATGGCCGCCGGTGCCGCCCGCGGCGAGAAGAATCAAGGGGGAAGTGTCCATCACTGCCCTTTTACAAGGCCTTTGCCGTCATGGCGAGCGCAGCGAAGCAATCCAGACTGCCCCCGCTGAGGGATTCTGGCCGGTGCTAACTCGCAATGACGAAGAACTACGCGTAACTCCGCATCGCGTCAGCATGGCCGCTGGCCTCGACCTCGGTGCGCGGACGCAGCCGCGTCAGGGCCAGCATCATGCCGACGCCATAGGCGAGCGACACGATCGAGGAGCCGCCGTAGGAGATGAACGGCAGCGTCATGCCCTTGGCGGGGATGAGCTGGAGGTTGACGGACATGTTGATGGCCGCCTGCACGCCGAACAGGATCGCAAGACCCGAGGCCGCAAAGCGCGAGAACATGTCTTCGTTGGCATAGGCACGCGACAGCGTGCGGATCACGACGAAGGCGAACAGCGCCAGCATGGCGAGACACAGGATGATGCCGAACTCCTCGGCCGCGACTGCGAACACGAAGTCGGTATGGCTATCGGGCAGGCTGCGCTTGGCGATGCCCTCGCCGGGTCCGAGGCCGAACCAGCCGCCGTTGTAAAAGGCCTCCATCGCGGTATCGACCTGGAAGGTGTCGCCGGAGGCCGGATTCAAGAAGCGCTTGATGCGGCCCGCGACGTGCGGAACGAAGAGATAGGCGCTGAACAGGCCGGCCGCACCGAGGCCGGCAAGGCCGAACACCCAGATCATGCGCATGCCCGCGATGAAGAACAGCGAGCCCCACACCATCAGGATCAGCATGGTCTGGCCGAAGTCCGGCTCCATCACCAGCAGCGACACCAGCATCAGGAGCAGCACCAGCGCCATCGAGGTCGCCGGCATCTCGGGCCGCTTGGTCGATTCCGCAAACAACCAGGCCGCAATGACGACGAATGAGGGCTTTGCGATCTCGGAGGCCTGGATGTTGACGCCGACGAGCGTGATCCAGCGCCGTGAGCCCTTCACCTCGGGACCGATGGCGAGCGTCACCACGATCAGGATGATGCTGATCGCGAAGATGATCAGCGCACTTCGCCGGATCGAGCGCGGCGACATGAAGGACACCCCGATCAGCACCAGAAACGACGGCGCCAGGAACATCACGTGACGATTGAAGAAGTGGAACGGATCGAGCCCGATGCGGGTCGCGACCGGCGGACTTGCCGCGAGCGACAGGATGACGCCGGTCAGCATCAACACCAGGATCGCGCCGAGCAGCGGCTTGTCGACGGTCCACCACCACTCGGTAAAGGGGGTGCGTTCTTCACGGGAGAGCATGGGCGGCCGCTTTCGGACAGAGGTCCGTTCATTGGTCGCCGAGGTTGGTTACCGGGAGGTTAAGGAAGCGGATGAAGTTGTGAACAGTCTCGTGCCCCGGACGCAACCCACTTGCCCCCGGCGATGCGAAGCATCGTCCGGTGCGCGTCCGGGACACGGAGGCCTATTCGTAGGTAATCGCGACATCCCCCGCGCGGGGGTCGCGCTTGTCGATCTGGTCTGCTCCGGGAATGAAACCGATCCTGACCGCCCGCTCGCTGCTCCACACGACGACGGCATCGAGATGCCCGCGCACGCTGACAAAGGTCGGCGTGCTCTCGGGCGAGAACGTCCGGCCGCGCGCCACGATGCTGGCCTGCGTACTGTCGGGCACACTCGCTCCGCACGACTTCCAGACCACGACAACCAATTTGCTGCCGCTCGGGGAGGCGAACGCACTTTGGCGAACGACGCGACACGCGCCGAATTGGTGCATGACGCCGTCGATGAGGACGACGCAGAGGAAGCCGACGGGAATAGCAAGAGCAGCGATAAGTCCGGTCCAGCGTCGCGGCGACATTCTCACACCACCGGCTTCACGCCCGGCAGCGCCTGCACCAGTTCGCGGAACTTGGTGCCGCGGATCTCGAAGTTGCGGTACTGGTCGAAGGAGGCGCAGGCGGGCGACAGCAGCACGACCGGATCGGCGAGACCTGACGCTTCCGCATCGCGCGCCGCGTGCTCGACGGCCAGATCGAGCGTCTGGCTGATCTCGTGTGCGACCGAGCCAAGCGTGCCGGAAAATTCCTGCGCGGCCTCGCCGATCAGATAGGCCTTTCGGATGCGCGGGAAGAATCCGGTGAGGCTGGTAATGCCGCCCGCCTTCGGCTTGCCGCCGGCGATCCAGAAAATGTCGGCGAAGGACGACAGCGCATGCGCGGTCGCGTCCGCATTGGTGCCCTTGGAATCGTTGACGAACAGCACGTTGCCGCGGCGGCCGACCTGCTCCATGCGATGCGCGAGACCGGGAAAGCTGCGCAGGCCATTCTGCAGTACGTCAAGGCTGATGCCCATCGCGAGCGCAGCCGCGGCGGCACACGCCGCGTTCTGGGCATTGTGCAGCCCGCGCAGCGAACCGATGCCGCCAAGCGTGGCCACCTCGCTACGAGCGCCGCCGGACGTACGAACGATGGTGCCATGCTCGACATGGAGGCCGGAGGCCAGCGGATTCCTGACGGAGACGCGCACCACAGTCTTGCCGGCGCGGTCGAGCCGGTCTGCGATGTCGCGGCAATAGCCATCGTCGACGCCGACGATCGAGGTGCCACCCGCCTGCACGCCTGCAACGAGGCGCTCCTTCACCGCAGCGTAGTGTTCGATCGTACCGTGGCGATCGATGTGGTCTTCGCTGACATTGAGCAGGATGCCGACGGAAGGATCGAGCGAGGGCGTGAGGTCGATCTGGTAGGACGACATCTCGATCACGTGGACGCGGCCCATGCGCGGCGGCTCCAGCGACAGGATCGCGGTGCCGATGTTGCCGCCCATCTGGGTGTCATAACCGGCAACCCTCGTGAGATGCGCGATCAAGGCTGTCGTGGTCGACTTGCCGTTGGTGCCGGTGATGGCGACGAAAGGCGCGTTGGGGGCATGCCGCCGGCGCTCGCGGCAGAACAGCTCGATGTCGCCGATCACCTCGACACCCGCCTCACGCGCCTTCAGCACGCTCCAGTGCGGCACCGGATGGGTCAGCGGCACGCCGGGCGCGAGCACGAGCGCAGCGAATTTCGACCAGGAGACATTGCGAAGATCGGCGGTGATGAAACCGGCCTGAGCCGTTTTGGCGACGTTCTCGGCATTGTCGTCGGCGGCGATCACTTCGGCGCCGCCAGCCTTCAGCGCGTGGCACGAGGCGAGCCCGGAGCCGCCGAGGCCTAAGACCGCGACCGTCTTGCCGGCAAAGGATGTGACCGGGATCATCGTGGACCCGTCAGCGCAGCTTCAGCGTGGAGAGGCCGGCCAGCGCCAGCATCACCGAGATGATCCAGAAGCGGATCACGATCTGCGGCTCGGTCCAGCCGAGTTGCTCGAAATGGTGATGGATCGGTGCCATCCGGAAGATCCGCTTTCCGGTCAGCTTGAACGACACCACCTGCACGATGACCGAGACCGCCTCCAGCACGAACAGGCCACCGATCACCGCGAGCACGATCTCGTGCTTCACCGCGACCGCGATCGAGCCCAGCATGCCGCCGAGTGCGAGCGAGCCGGTGTCGCCCATGAAGATCGAGGCCGGAGGCGCGTTGAACCAGAGGAAGCCGAGGCCGGCACCCAATAGCGCGCCGCAGAGTACCGCAAGCTCGCCGGTGCCCGCGACATATTTGATCTGGAGGTAATCGGCAAACACGGCGTTGCCGGCGAGATAGGCGATCATCGCAAAGCTCGCGGTCGCGATCATCACGGGCACGATGGCCAAGCCGTCGAGACCGTCGGTGAGGTTCACCGCGTTGCCGGCGCCGACGATGACGAAGGCGCCGAACACGACGAAGAACCAGCCGAAATGCAACACCGTGTCCTTGAGGAAGGGAATCGTCAGCGCGGTCGACGCGGGGTCGCGGTTCAACCGCACCAGCGCGTAGCAGGCGACCAGCGCGATGAGCCCTTCGATCAGCAGCCGCAGCTTGCCGCCGAAGCCGGTCGTGGTCTGCTTGGTGACCTTGAGATAATCGTCATAGAAGCCGACAAACCCAAAGCCGAGCGTCACCGCCAGCACGATCCAGACATAGGGATTGAGCGGATTGCACCACAGCACGGTGCCGACCGTCAGGCCGGACAAGATCATCAGCCCGCCCATGGTGGGCGTGCCCTTCTTGGACAGATGCGATTGCGGACCATCTGTGCGGATGGGCTGGCCCTTGCCCTGGCGGATGCGCAGATGATCGATGATCCAGGGCCCGAACAGGAACACGAACAGCGCGCCAGTGACGATAGCGCCGCCGGTGCGGAAGGTGATGTAGCGGAAGACGTTCAGGACGGTGCGCACCGCACCGAAACCGGGAAAAGTGTTGGAGATCTCGATCAGCCAGTAAAACATTCAGACGGTCCTATGGCGCCTTTCGCACGCAGGCTTGTTCGAGACGCAGATTTCGCCTCAAGCGCATTCGCTGGTCTTCATCATCGGTCGGGCGACCTCTAGGAAACCGGCCGGCTTAGCGCCGCAAAACGGCGGGATTCGGGAACAGCGCCTTCCAAGCAGTTTACGCCTTTGCCTGCAAGGCGGCCACTAGGGCCGGCACAAACTTGTTGACCCAGAACATCTTCTTGCTGCCCTTGACAACCACGACATCGCCTGCCTTCAGCAAACCGGCGACCTCACCAGGCTTCAGCGTGGCGGGATCGTCGTGCCAGCCCAGCCCCTTGCCCGCGGGAAGCGCGTCATAAAGGTGCCGCATCAGCGGGCCAACGCAATAGATACCGTCGATGCCGCCGAGATGGGCGGTGAGGCCGGTGTGGTAGCTTGGCGCGTCGTCGCCCAGTTCCAGCATATCGCCGAGCACCGCGATACGACGCCCGCCCGTCACGTTGCGCGCCTGCAGACTTTGCAGCGCGGCAGCGACGCTCGCGGGATTGCCGTTGAAGCTGTCGTCGATCACGGTGACGCCGCCGACTGCCTGCTCCACGCCACGGCCGGACATGATGCCGACGCGGTCGAGCTTGATCGCGAGCGTCGCCACGTCGAGATGCGCAGCATGGATTGAAGCGAGCGCGGCGAGCGCATTCTGCACGCGGTGCGGCGCGCCGGGCGTGAGGCTGAAGGCGATCTGCTTCTTGCCGATCCCGGCCACGACCTGCCAGCTGTCGCCGTGAGGGGCGTGCGCAACCTCGTGCACCTCGGCCTTCTCGCCGAAGCGCACCACCTTGCCTTTCCAGTCCGGCGCCTTGATGCCTACAGGCAGCACCAGCACGCCATCCTCGGGTAGCCCGAGCGCGATCGATACCTTCTCGCGCCTGATGGCGTCGAGCGAGCCGAGCTTTTCGAGATGCACCGGCTGGACGTTGACGACGAGCGCGACGGTCGGCCGCGTCAATTCGCTCAGGCGCGCGATCTCGCCAGCCTGGTTCATGCCCATCTCGACGACCCAGAGGCTGGCGTCAGGCCGGGCATTGCACAATGTCAGCGGCACGCCCCAGAAATTGTTGAAGCTCGAAGGGCTCGCATAGGCATTTGGATAGGCCGCCAGATATTCCTTGGTGCTGGTCTTGCCGGCGCTGCCGGTGAGCCCGATCACCGACCCGTTGAAACGCGTGCGCGCGGCGCGGGCGAGGCCCCAGAGACCGTCGATCAGCGTGTCCTTCACGACGATCTGGGGAATGCGGATGCCCGCGATCTCGTGCGGCACGATCATCGCGACTGCGCCTGAGGCTTCCGCCCTGTCCGCGAACTCCCAGCCGTCGCGCGCGCTGGCGAAGGCCGAGATGAAGCCGCCGCTCGGCGTACCTGACAGCGCGACGAACAGGCTGCCCGGTTTCACCAGACGGCTGTCCTGGGTGACGAAGTCAATTCCCGTGTCCGGGAATGATCCGGCCGCGCCCAGCGCGCGCGCCACTCCGGCAACCGTCCATAATGGCCCGCTCATGCGACCCTCGATGCTAATGCGGCGGCGACCGCCTCGTGATCACTGAACGGCAGGACCTCGTGGCCTACGATCTGCCCGGTCTCGTGGCCCTTGCCCGCGACGAGCAGCGCATCGCCATCTTCCAGCTCCTCGATCGCGGCGCGGATCGCGGCCGCCCGATCGCCGATCTCGCGCGCGCCCTTGGCGGTGGCGAGGATCGCGGCACGGATGGCTTCCGGCTTCTCGCTGCGCGGATTGTCGTCGGTGATGATGACGCGATCGGCATTCTCCGCCGCGATCTCACCCATGATCGGCCGCTTGCCGGCATCGCGATCGCCGCCGGCGCCGAACACGACGACCAGCCTGCGCTTCGCGTAAGGACGCAGCGCCTGCAACGCCTTCGCCAGCGCATCAGGCTTGTGCGCGTAGTCGACGAAAATCGGCGCGCCGTTGCGCTCACCGACGCGCTCGAGCCGGCCCTTGGCACCTTCGAGATGTTCGAGGCTCGCAAACACATCGGCCGCATCGCTGCCGGTGCCGATCGCAAGACCGGCCGAGACCAGCGCGTTCTCGATCTGGAATTCGCCGACCAGCGGCAGCCGCACCGCGTATGTCTTGCCGCGATGTTCGAGGCCAAGCTTTTGCGAAAAGCCTTCGACCACGGCCTCGGTGAGGCGGATGCCCCCGCCTGCCCCGTCGCCGTGGCGGCCGACCGCCATCACGCGCAAGGCACGCGATTTCGCCGCGTCGCGCACTTGCGCCGAGCAATCATGATCGGCCGATATCACCGCCGCTCCGCCTGATGGGACGAGCTCGCGGAACAGCCGGAGCTTTGCGGACAGGTAGTGCGCGACGGTTGGATGATAGTCCATGTGGTCGCGCGAGAGATTGGTGAAGCCACCGGCCACGACACGGACACCATCAAGGCGGTATTGGTCGAGCCCGTGCGACGAGGCTTCAAATGCAAGATGCGTCACGCCTTCGCGCGCGATCTCATCGAGCTGCCGATGCAGCGCGACCGGATCCGGCGTCGTCAGCGAACCGTAAACGGTGCGCTTCGGCGAGACGAGCCCGATTGTTCCGATGCTGGCCGAGGCGTGGCCCAGCCGCTCCCAGATCTGCCGGGTGAACGCGGCAACCGATGTCTTGCCGCTGGTTCCGGTCACCGCGACGATGGTTGCAGGTTGTGCGGGGAAGACTCTTGCCGCAGCCAGCGCCAGCGCGCGGCGCGGATTGGCCACGGTGACGACGGGCACCTTGCTGCCTTCAGGCGCGTGATCGCCGACCACCGCCACCGCACCGGCCGCAATGGCCGCATCGATGAAGCGCGCACCGTCGGTCTTGCTGCCTGATAGCGCGAAGAACACATCGCCGGGCTTGACCACGCGGCTATCGAGCGCAACGCCTGTGACCTCGATCGCCGCGACAGCGGGCTCGATCGCGGCATCATTGCCCAAAACATCCTGACCCAAGAGGTCGCGCAGCTTCATGATCTTCCAGTTGCCCTGCCGGAAAGCCGAATTCTGAGGGAAATCCCCGACTCAGCAGCGGCTACGGCCCTACCCCCTGTGATTACTGGGTTGTCCTGGATGCTGCAAGAATAAGGCGGTCCGCGGGCGGCAGGTCGTAGCGGGGCTCGATGCCGAGCAGCGGTCCAATACGGCTGATCACGTTGCCTGCGGTCGGAACGGCGTTCCAGCCCGACGTGATGAAGCCGTAGGTCTCCTTCAGCGGCTGCGGCTCGTCCAGCATGATCAGGAGCTGGTACTTCGGCTTGTCTGCCGGAATGATCGCCGTAAACGCAGTCAGCACCTTCTTCTTGGCATAACGGCCGTTGACCACCTTTTCTGCTGTGCCGGTCTTGCCGCCGATGTAGTAGCCGGGAACATTCGCCTTCTTGGCGGTGCCGATCTCTGCGTTCAGCCGCATCAGGAACCGCATCTTCTCCGACGTCTCGGGCTTGATCACGCGCTTTGCGATCGCCCGTGCCTCCTCCTCGGAGCGCTTGAGGAAGGTCGGGGGAATCAGCAGACCGCCATTGGCGAGCGCGCTGACGCCCATCACGGCCTGCAACGGCGCCACCGCGATGCCGTGGCCGAATGCGATGGTAATGGTGTTGAGATCGCCCCAATGCCGCGGCACGATCGGCGACGCGCTCTCGGGTAATTCCGTACGCAGCCGATCCAGCTGCCCCATCTTGCGCAGGAACGCCTTGTGCGCTTCCACGCCCTGCGACAGCGCAATCCGCGCCGCACCGACGTTGGAGGAGAAGGTGAACACTTCCTTCATGTTCAGGAAGCGGCCCTTCGGCTCGTCGTCATGGATCGCGAACTTGCCGTAGTGCAGCGGCCCGCGCGCGTCCCACAGCGAATCGAGGCCGTACTTGCCGGTGTCGAGTGCCATCGCGAGCGTGAACGCCTTGAAGGTCGAGCCCATCTCGTAGACGCCTGTTGTCAGGCGGTTGATGCGGTCGGGATCGTGGGCTTCTTTCGGATTGTTCGGGTCGAAATCCGGAACCGATACCATGGCCACGATCTCGCCGGTGTTGACGTTGGTGACGAGGCCCGAGGCCGCCTTGGTGTGGAATTTTTCCTTGGCCTTGAGCAGTTCGTCGCGCAGCGCGTGCTCGACGCGCAGATCGACCGACAGCTCGATCGGCTTCTGCAACCGGTCGATGGCAAAGCCCGCGCGGTGGAGATCGGCGAGGCCCTGGTTGTCGAGCCACTTCTCCATGCCGGCGATGCCCTGGTTGTCGATGTTGACGAGGCCGATGAGGTGGGCGACCTCGTTGCCGGTCGGATAGACGCGCTTGTTCTCGCGCAGGAAGCCGATGCCGGGCAGGCCCAGCTTGTGGATGTCGAGCTGTTGCTTGGCCGTGATCTCGCGTTTCAGCCAGACGAAACCCTTGCGCGATGACAGGCGGTCGCGCACCTCGGCTTCGTCGAGATCGGGCACGGTCGCGGTCAGAAGCTCGATCGCCTCGTCCTTGTCGATGATGCGGCGGGGCTCGCCGAACATGCTGGCGGCCTTGACGTCTGTCGCCAGGATCGCACCGTTGCGGTCGACGATGTCGGGCCGCGCGGTCGCAACCACCTCCTGAGAGGCGGCGCGCCGCGCACTGTGGGCGTCGGCGCCGATCGCGAACATCACGAGGCGTCCGCCGATCATGGCGTAGACGGCGGCAAAGGCCAGCATGGCGAGGCCCACGCGCGCGCGCGCCTTCGCGGCGCGATCGACGTTACGCCCGTAAAGCAGGCTGCGGACCAGCCGCTGCCGCCAGGGTTCGGTTGGACGCCCTGCGGGTCGTCCTGCGGGTTTGGCCGGAACAGCGCTCATTGCTTGTCCTCGGGCTGCGGCACCGAGCCCGTCACGCTGTCAGGATCGCTCGCGGCTTCGATGGTGTTGATCATGGACCCGATCGGATCGGGCTCGCCCGGCCGGAACATCCGCGGCGGACGGTCCGGCAGGTTCTTCAGAGAATCATATTGCGTGCCGTTGACGGGCTTGAGCGGCAGATGTCGCTCAACGAGGCCCTGCAGGCGCAAGGGCGCATCGAGCTTGGCCCATTCGGAGCGCAACTGGGCGATCGCGTCGCGCTGCTCGCGGATCTCCGCGTGCAGCCGCAGCACCTTCTCGGTGCGCGCGGTGGAGTCCATCTTGATACGGTAGACATAGGCGGCCGCGAAGATCAGCGCGCCGATGACGAGAAGGTGGATGATGCGCATCTGCTAGCCGCCCCTCATCACTTCGGAGAGTTTTGGCCAGGACGACCGCTCGTCGTCGGCATGCGCCGGCGCCGCGGTGCGCTCGGCGGCGCGCAGCTTTGCGGATCGGGCGCGAGGATTATGCGCAACCTCTTCGTCGCCGGCAATCACGGGCCGCCGCGTCAGAAGCTGGAAGCTCGGCACGCCTTGCGCCACCTCCGGCAGGTGCCGCGATCCGCCGCCGGTCTTGGAGCGCTGGCCAAGGAAATTCTTGACGATGCGGTCTTCCAGCGAATGGAACGAGACCACCACCAGGCGGCCGCCGGGCTTCAGCACGCGCTCGGCGGAAGCGAGCGCAGTTTGAAGCTCCTCGAGCTCTTCGTTGACGAAGATGCGCAAGGCCTGGAAGGTCCGTGTCGCCGGGTGAATGTCGCCGGGCTTCGAGCGCACCACCCGCCCGACCAGATCGGCGAGCGCACGCGTGGTGGTGAACGGCGCCTCCTGCCGGTCAGCCACGATGGCGCGGGCGACGCGGCGCGAATGCCGCTCTTCGCCGAAGAGATGGATGATGTCGGCGAGATCGCTTTCGGAGGCGCGCGCAACGATGTCGGCCGCGGTCGGTCCCGTCTGCCCCATGCGCATGTCGAGCGGACCGTCGAGGCGGAACGAGAAGCCGCGACCGGCCTGGTCCAGCTGCATCGAGGACACGCCGACGTCCATCACGACGCCGTCGACCGCATCGATGCCCTGCGCGGCGCAGACCTGGGCGAGATTCGAAAAACGGTCTTCGACCAGTGTCAGCCGGCCGGCCGCGCGCGCGACCAGCTCGGCGCCACCGGCAATCGCGGTGCGGTCGCGATCGATCGCGATCAGGCGGGTCCCTGATGTCTCGAGAATGGCGCGGCTGTAGCCGCCGGCCCCGAAGGTCGCATCGAGATAGATGCCGCCCGCACGCGGCGCGAGATGCGCGATCGCTTCGCGGCCAAGCACGGGAATGTGCGGTGCGTCGTTCATGCGTCGCGCCTGCCGGGTGTGCAAGAAAACGGGCAGCTCAATCTGGGGGCCAGAAAGCCCATCACGCCTCGAATAATTCCGCGTCGCGGCGGTTCCACGACCCAACCCCAATCCACCATGTACGCCGAGCCCGAGCTTCCCGGGCGGCAAACCCGCTGTTCCCAGTGGAATATGTCGGGCAACCATGGGATTCGAGCCAAAAACGCTTTGGCCGGCTCCGGACGCGGGTCGGCTCTTCATCTCTCAGTAACGGCTCTTAGCGTTAAGAAAGCGTTGATCGGTTCGTTACATCTCGAAAAGGTGCTTTCGCGGTTCCTTGGGCAGTGATGCGTCATCCACACACTGAGCCCAAAATGCACCCGGCAGCCGCATCGCGCGATTGCACGAAGCAGACGGTAAAGGAATAGTAAAGAGAAGGGCTTGGCCCATTCTCCTGTCCGACTTGAGTCGTTTATGTCGTCCGGTTCGTCCACGCCGCCTGGAGCTGATTCGAAGCGTCAGCGCGTTCTCCCGGTTCCCAAGACCGCGGCGAGCATGCGGACATTCGAGCCGGATTCGTCGATCGTCTCCGACATCATCCCCTCGCCCAATCATGGCGAGCGCAACAAGGGCCGCCAGCCCGACATGATCGTGCTGCACTACACCGGCATGCCCGACGTCGAGGGCGCGTTGGCGCGGCTGTGCACGGCCGGCACCGAAGTGTCGGCGCATTATGTCGTGCTGGAGGACGGCCGCATCGTGCAATGCGTGCCGGAGGCGCGGCGCGCCTGGCACGCGGGCGTCTCGTCCTGGGCCGGCGAGGACGACATCAACTCCTGCTCGATCGGGATCGAGATCATCAATCGCGGTCACGATTGGGGTTATCCCGAATATCCGCTGCGCCAGATCGCCGCCGTGATCGCGCTGTGCCGCGGCATCATGCTCCGCCGCAAGATCGTGCCGCAACGGGTGCTCGGTCATTCCGACGTGGCGCCCGCGCGCAAGAAGGATCCCGGCGAGAAATTTCCCTGGCACTCCCTCGCCAATTCCGGTGTGGGTCACTGGGTGACGCCGGCGCCGGTCGTGCGCGGCGAAACCCTGATGCTCGGCACCATCAGCGACGAGGTGCTGAGCCTTCAGCAGGCGCTCGCCCGCTATGGCTATGGCGTGCCGCTGTCGGGCAAATACGACGCCTCGACCATGGAAGTCGTCACCGCCTTCCAGCGCCACTTCCGTCCCGCGCGGCTGGATGGTATTGCCGATCACTCGACGCTGTCGACCTTGCAGGCTCTGCTGGCGAGCCTGCCGGCGGACGGGACGGCTGTCGCGTCGAAGTGACGGCGGCCCGTCATTGCGGGCGTAGCAAAGCAATCCAGACTGTCACCGCGGAGATAGTCTGGATTGCTTCGTCGCAAGAGCTCCTCGCAATGACGGAGGATGTGTCGGCTACTCCATCTCCCGCAGCCGCCGCGCATACAGCCTTCGCAACGGCTCGAGTTGGGTCGCCTCGGTCGCCGCAGCATAGGCTTCGCGCGCCTCCTGCTTCCGCTCCAGCCGTCGCAACAAATCCGCTCGCACCGCCGGCAACATTTCGTAGCCGTCGAGACCACCGCGCGCGGAGATCGCGTCGACGAGATCGAGCGCGCGCGCCGGGCCGTCGACCATCGAGATCGCGGCGGCATGGTTGAGCTCGATGACCGGCGAGGGATTGATGCGCAGCAGGACTTCGTAGAGCCCGGCGATCTGCGGCCAGTCGGTCTGCGCGTAGCTCGGCGCGCGGGCATGCAGCGCGGCAATCGCGGCCTGCACCACATAGGGCTGCGGCCGACCCGGCACGCGCAGCGCATCGTCGACGAGAGCCAGGCCTTCCTCGATCTGCGCGCGATCCCACAGCGAGCGATCCTGTTCTTCCAGCAGCACGATGTCGCCGGCCGCGGTCGCGCGCCCGGCGCGGCGCGCATCGTGCAGCAGCATCAAGGCGAGCAGGCCCTTGATCGCGGCGCGATCGGGCATCAGCCGGTCGAGCAGACGGCCGAGCCTGATCGCTTCGGCCGCGAAATCGGGCCGCATCAGATCGGTGCCCGAGGTCGCGACGTAGCCTTCGGTGAAGACGAGGTAGATCACGGCGAGCACACCGTCGAGCCGCGGCGCCAGGGCGTCGCGCTCGGGCACTTGATAGGGAATGCCGGCGAGCCTGATCTTCTGCTTGGCGCGGACCAGGCGCTGCGCCATCGCGTCCTCACCGACCAGAAAGGCGCGCGCGACCTGCGCGGTGGAGAGGCCGCAGACGGTGCGCAGCGTCAGCGCGACCTGGACCTCGGCCGCAAACGACGGATGGCAGCAGGTGAAGATCAGCCGCAGCATGTCGTCGTCGAGCATCGCCGGCGGCTCGTCGGCACCTTGCTCGTTCAGCGCGAGCTCGTGCAGCAGCGCCTGCTGCTTGCCGCGAAAGGCGGCCTGGCGCCTGATACGGTCGATCGCCTTGTTGCGACCGACATTGACCAGCCACGCGCGCGGATTGTCTGGCCGCTCACCTGACGACCAGCGCTCCAGCGCGACAGCAAATGCATCCTGAAGCGCATCCTCGGCCAAGTCGAAATCCCCGACGAGGCGGATCAGGGTGGCCAGCGCCCGCCCCGCCTCGTCGCGGAAGACCTTGTCGATGTCGGTGGCGGCGATCACTTGTAGATCATGACCGGCCGCACCTCGATCGATCCTCGCTTGGCCTCGGGAACGCGGGCCGCGATCGCAATGGCCTCGTCGATGTCCTTGGCTTCGATCAGATAGTAGCCGCCGAGCTGCTCGCGCGTTTCCGCGAACGGGCCGTCGGTCGTCATGGTCTTGCCGTCGCGCACGCGCACCGTGGTCGCGGTCGTCGTCGGCTGCAGCCCGTCGCCCGCTTTGAAATGGCGGCTCTGGATGATCGACTGCGTGTAGGCGCCGTATTCGCCCGCCAGCTTCTGACGGTCGGCGGCCGTCATGTCGGTGAGATAGCTTTCGTTCCGGTAGATCAGCAGCAGGTACTGCATCGCTTAACTCCTGTTGTTCGGCTGGATCGCCGACATCTGTCGAATGGGGACGACGCCAAACGACATCATCGCGAAACTATTTTTCCGATCATTGGTAGATCATGACCGGCCGCACTTCGATCGAGCCGTGCCTGGCGCCGGGAATCCGCGCGGCGAGTTCAATCGCGGCATCGAGATCCCTGGCTTCGACGAGATAGTAGCCACCGAGCTGTTCGCGGGTCTCCGCGAAGGGACCATCGGTGGTCATGGTCTTGCCGTCGCGAACGCGGACGGTGGTGGCGGTGGAGGTCGGCTGCAGCCCGTCGCCGGCCTTGAAATGTCCGCTCTGGACGATCGACTGGGTGTAGGTGGAATACTCCGCCAGCAGCTTCTCGTAATCCGCGGGCGCCATCTGGCTCTGTTGTGCTTCGTTCCGATAAATCAGCAGCAGATACTGCATCGCTTCTCTCCTGTTGTTCGGCTGGATTGCCGGCATCCAGTCGAACGGGGTCCGCGCCCAACGACATCTTCAGGATAAATTATTTACGCGGCGGCGTGCGCGACGATCTCTGCTTGACGAAAACGTCACAAATGCCCATTGCGTTGTCAGTCAGTCGGCCGGACGGCCGCTCCGGCAAGTGCCGAAAGGCCGCCGGGGAGGAAAGTCCGGGCTCCCTTGACATGCGGTGCCGGATAACATCCGGCGGGGGCGACCCCAGGGAAAGTGCCACAGAGAACGAACCGCTCCCTCCTCGGAGGAAGTAAGGGTGAAAAGGTGCGGTAAGAGCGCACCGCGGGTCCGGCAACGGAGCCGGCATGGTAAACCCCACCGGGAGCAAAACCGAATAGGGACGGCGTAGCGGGCAGTTCGCGAAAGCGATAACGCCGCGGGGCGATGTCAGGCCCGCCGTCCGGGTAGGTTGCTCGAGGCCATGTGCAAACATGGTCCCAGAGGAATGGCCGTCACGTATCGTCTGCGCAAGCGGGCGGTGCCCTACAGAACCCGGCTTACAGGCCGGCTGATATCTTACAGGGAGGGGTTCGATGCCGACGCATCGGACCCCTCACCAATTTCACCACTGTCATTCCGGCGGGTACGAAGCACGAGCCCGGAATCCCTCGTGGGACAGAGACGGTGGATGAATGGATTCCGGGCTCTCGCCTCGCGAGCCCCGGAATGACGGCTGTGAGTTAGGCCGCGATCTCGTTCAGGACACTCATCAGTGCCTCCGGCGCCGTCACATTCGGTGCATGGCTGGCGTCGAGCTCGAAATAGCGCCAGCCATCTTCGCTCCTCGCGCGCCTTGCGAATTGCCCGAACACATCGCCCGGCGGAATGCGCCTGCAATAGATATAGCTGCGCGGCATTGCGGGTTCGCCGGACCCGAGCTTCAGCTTGGTTTCGAAGCATTTGAGCGGCATGTTGATGCGGCGCGCGTTGAGCCAGTCGAGATCGGCCTGCGGTGTATCCGGCGGCGGCGGATTGGGCGGGATGCGGTAGCCGTCGCCGGCGGCAGCCGCCTTGCGCATCGGCTCGCGACCGCCTTCGTTGAGATCGAACAGCGACTGGCCATCGCGCGGCACGAAGGCGTCGAGATAGATCAATTGCGTGATGCGCTCGCGCGCACGATCGGCAACGCCGGTTGCGACCATGCCGCCATAGCTGTGACCAAGCAGCACCACGTCGCTGAGGTCCTCAAATTTGATGACGTTGAGGATGTCCTGGATATGCGTCTCGAGATCGACAGCGGCGCTGGCGAGATGTGACCGCTCGCCGAGCCCTGTATAGGTCGGCGCGATCAGGCGGTGGCCGGCGTGCGCCATCAGCGGATGCATTTTCCGCCACGACCAGCCGCCGGACCACGCGCCATGACAGAGCAGGAAGGTTCTCGCGCGTGCGGCCATGAGCGTTTCCATCTTTCTTGTTTGATGCGATGGAGTGTAGCGGGCAGCTCCGCGATGTAAACGACGCGACGCGCCTCAGGCCGCGCGCGACGCCTTCACCAGCACGGGCGCAAGCTGACCGGCTTCCCGGCGCAATTTGCTCGCCTCGAAGCCGTGCATGCCGATCTGCCATTGCAGGCCGACGATCGCACCCTTGGTCGGTTGCAGCAGCGCCAGCGAAGCAAACAGCGTCACCGGCAGCCATACCGCGAGTTGCAGCCACACCGGCGGCGCATAAGCGGTCTCGACCGCGAGGATCGCCGGCACCACGAGGTGGCCGACCACGACCATGACGAGATAGGCCGGGAAATCATCGGCGCGCTGGTGGAACAGCTCCTCGCCGCAATGATCGCAGGCGTCGGCCACCTTCAGGAAACGGCCGAACAGATGTCCTTGGCCGCAGTTCGGGCACTTGCCCCGAAAGCCGTGCCACATCGCCTTTGCCAGAGAAATTGAACCGGTCGCCATGATGGCACCCCTTCCGTTGTGCTGATCCATACAATAGTATATTGCATCCATACATTCAAAGGATATGGGGCTTAATTGCATGGATTGGACCCCTACAATCTCGGAGCTGTCTGGCCCGCGCTATCAGCGCATCGTGGCGGCCATGGAGGCGGACATCGCCGCGGGGCGGCTGATGCGGGGACAGCAATTGCCGACCCAGCGCGCGCTCGCCAAGGCGCTCGGCGTCGACCTGACCACGGTGACCCGCGCCTACACCGAAGCGCGGCGCCGCGGCATCATGGAGGCCCGCGTCGGCCAGGGCTCCTTCGTGTCGGAGACCAGCGCGCGCCGGGCAATCGACCTGCCGCATCCGGTCGCGATCGACCTCTCCATGAACGTGCCGCCGCACCCGCTCGAAGCGCGGCTCGACGAGCGCATCATCACCGGCTTCGAGGCCATTCGCGCGCAATCGGGCCTGACTGCATTCCTGAATTACCAGCCGCCCGGCGGCAGCGCGCATGAGCGCGAGGTCGCGGTGCGCTGGATGCGTACCCGCGTTCCGCACGCCCACGCCGACAAGCTCGTGATCTTTCCCGGCGCGCAGACGATCCTTTTCAACCTGCTTGCCTGTCTCGCACGTCCCGGCGATGTCGTGCTGACGGAGGCCCTCACCTTCCCCGGCATCAAGGCGGCCGCGGCGCAGCTTGGCGTCAAGCTCGTCAGTGTCGCCATGGATGACGGCGGCATCCTGCCCGACGCGCTGGCGAAGGCTTGCCGCACCCACAAGCCGAAGGCCGTCTATCTCATCCCGACGCTGCATAATCCGACCACGGCGACCCTTGCCCCGGATCGCCGCAACGCAATCGCAAAAATCATCCGCGACGCCGACGTCGTTCTGATCGAGGACGATGCCTACGGGCTGCTCGACCGATCGGCCTCACCGATCGCCAACCTCATCCCGGAGCGGACATATCTCGCCACCACGCTGTCAAAATGCATCGCGCCGGCACTGCGCGTCGCCTATCTGCTGACGCCCGACAGCGGCGCACAGCTGCTGATGCGCGGCTATCTGCAAGCCACCGTGCAGATGCCGGCACCGCTGATGGTCGCGCTGGTGACGCACTGGCTCGAGAGCGGCGTCGCCGACCACATCATCACCGCCATCCGCAACGAGGCCGTCGGCCGCCAACAATTGGCTCAGCGCGCATTGAAGGAGTTTCGGTTCCGGGCGAATCCCGCCGCGCATCATTTATGGCTGCACTTGCCGGAAGGGCGGCACGACGTCCCCGCGCATCTCTTGCGCAACGGGCTCGCGATCGTTGGCGGCGACGCCTTCACCGTCGAGGGAACATCGCCGCATGCGGCGCGCGTCTCACTCGGCGCGGCGCGCAACAGATCGGAATTGAGCGAGGCCCTGCGCATCCTCGTCGGCGCCTTGCACAAGCCCGCTGACACCAGGCAGATCGTGTAGCAAATGTTGATTGATGCTGACGGCCGTGCCTTTGTGCTATGCGCCATGAGGCCGCTCGCGGCCCAGCGCAACGCAGGGACTCATTGGTGGAAACGCTCACTTACGCACTGATCCTGTTCGGCGCACTGGCCGGCGGCTTCGTCTCGGGGCTGGCGGGATTCGGCACGGCGCTGATGGCGCTCGGCATCTGGCTCTACGTGTTGCCACCCTCGCTCGCGGTGCCGCTGGTGCTGATCTGCTCGGTGATTGCGCAGACCTCGACATTGCCCGCGATGTGGAAGAGCTTCGACCTGTCGCTGGTGTGGCCGTTCCTGATTGGCGGGCTGATCGGCGTGCCGCTCGGGACCAAGCTGGTCGCCTCCGCCGATCCAAAGGTGTTCAAGCTCAGCGTCGGCGTGCTGCTGCTGATCTTTTCGAGTGCGCTGTACCTCAACAAGAGGCAGTTTTCCGTCACCTTCGGCGGTCGCATCGCCGACGGTGCGATCGGCTTTGCCGGCGGCATTTTGGGCGGGCTGGCCGGACTGTCCGGGCCGCTGCCGATCCTGTGGGCCAACATCCGCGGCTGGAACAAGCACGAGCGGCGCGGCATCTTCCAGCTGTTCAATTTCACGGTGCTTGCGACCGCGCTGGTGCTGCAGACGGCATCAGGCCTGGTCGCATTCAAGGTGGTCTGGCTCGCGATGGTCGCATTCCCGGGCACGCTGATCGGCGCATGGGTCGGCGCGCGCGTCTATCACGCGCTGAGCGACAAGCATTTCGGCGACGTCGTGCTCGGCCTGCTGTTCCTGTCGGGCGCCACCCTGGTCTGGAACAGCATCAGCGCGCTCTAGTCTTCCTTTTCCACTGCGCGGCAGACCAGCCGGGGCCGTGGATGGGGGACCAGGCAAGTGAGCCTCGCTACGCCGGCTCGCGCAGCGGCGGCGCAACGGGTTCAGGATCCGGCGCCTGCGTAACCTTCTGCCGTGTTGGCAATGCAAGACGCTTCCTGAATTCGCGCAGCAACAGCGACACGCTCAGGGTGGCCTGCAGCGCGTTGGTCGCGATCGACAAGTACCAGACGTGCTCCATCCGGAAGCCCGGCAAAGTCGAGAGCCAGACCGATGGCAGGGAATAGGTGAGGACCCGCATTGCGGAGGTCCACAACACCGGCTTGGTGTTCCCAAGCCCCTGGAACATGCTGGAGCAGACAAAGATCAGCCCCTGCGCCATCATGTTGAACGAGACGATGCGCAGAAAAAGCGACGCAACCGCCGTCGTCTCCGGATCGCTGGAGAACCCTGCAAGCAGCAGACGGGGCGCGAGCTGCGCGAGGATCAGAAAAGCCAGCATCACGGTGGTCGCCATGAACGACGCCTTGACAAAGGTTTCGCGCACGCGCGCGCCATTGCCGGCGCCGAAATTCTGGCCGGCGATGGGGCCTGCAGCGAGCGCGATGGCGAGCGCCGGCATCTGAATCAGGCCGAGCAGCCGCGTCCCGATGCCAAATCCTGCCTGCGCCGCCGAGCCAAACACGCTCAGCACGTAATAGCCCACCGCCATGACGATAAAGACCATCGCGAACTCGCCGCCGGCGGGCAGGCCAACATTGAGGATCCGCCTCCATTGCCGAAGCTGCGGCCGCCACTGCACGGGATGAAACGCGACATAGCGCTCCGATCTCATGAAATACGCGAGCAACATCAGAACGCCGAGCGCCACAGCAATCGAGCTCGCCAGCCCTGCTCCGGCGACCCCGAGCGCGTAGCCGGTGCCCCAGCCCGAGATGAGCACCGGCGCCAGCGCGATGTTGATGACGACCGCAAGGACCCGCACCAACATGGCGGGACGTACGATGCCTGTCGCACGCAGCGCCGACGCAATCACCTGCATGACGAATTCCAGTGCCAGATCCGGCATGAACCACAACAGGTACGTGGTCCCCGCGTCGATGGTGGCTTGATCGGCCGCAACCGAGCGCATGTAGAGGGGTGAAAGGCCAGCTCCCGCGGCCAGGGTCAACAGCCCGAAGATCACCGACAGCGCGACCGCCTGGTTGAACACCAGATTGGCGTCGTCGCGATCCTTGCGTCCTACGGCATGCGCGATCAGTGCCACCGCGCCGACACCGAGCACTTGCAGCAGCGCGTTGACGAGAAATCCGGCATTGCCCGCCGCGGCGACACCCGCAACGGCAGCATCGCCCAGGCCCGAGACGAAATACAGGTCGACCAACTGGCAGATCATGATCGAGATCATGCCCGCTACGATCGGTGGCGCCATGCTCAGGATGTGGCTCACGATCGAGCCGCGCGTCAGGTCTTTCATCTCATTCCACCTTTGGCGACGTGACGGCAGGACTTCCGCCCTGCCGCCCCGCACCTCATTCCGCTGCTGCGATATGCCCGAGCTCCACCACCTGGCGCTCGAACAGGCTGCGATAGATGCCGCCGGGCTTGCCCGCGAGCACGGCGTGCGTGCCCTGCTCGACGATCTCGCCATGGTCGAACACCAGGATGCGATCGAGGCTCTTCACCGTCGACAGCCGGTGCGCGATCACGATCGACGTGCGGCCCTTCATCAGCCGCTCCATCGCCTGCTGGATCAGCGCTTCCGATTCCGAATCGAGGCTCGACGTCGCCTCGTCCAGGATCAGCACCGGCGCATCCGCCAGGAAGGCACGCGCCAGCGCCACGCGCTGCCGTTCGCCGCCCGACAGTTTCACCCCGCGCTCGCCGACCAGCGTGCCGTAGCCCTTCGGCAGGCGCAGGATGAAATCGTGCGCATTGGCAAGCCGCGCCGCCTGCTCGATCGCCTCCAGGCTGGCGCCGGGCCGGCCATAGGCGATGTTCTCGGCAAGCGAGCGGTGAAACAGGATCGGCTCCTGCTGCACGATGGCGATCTGGCTGCGCAGCGATTGCTGCGTCGCCCGCGCGATGTCCTGCCCGTCGATCAGCACGCGACCACCGCTGACGTCGTGGAGCCGCTGCACCAGCTTGACGAAGGTCGTCTTGCCGGAGCCGGAGCGGCCGACGAGACCGACACGTTCGCCGGCGCGGATCCTGACCGACAACCCGTCATACAGCGGCGCGCGATGGCCGCCATAATGGAACGTGACGTCGTCGAACCTGATCTCGCCGCCCTCGATCGCGATCGGTCGTGCATCAGCGGCATCGGCAATCCCGATCGGCTCATCATGGATCGCCACCAATTCCTCCATGTCGTTGACCGAACGCTGGAGGTTGTTGATGTGCATGCCGACGTCCCGCAGGTAAGCGTGGATCACGTAATAGCTCGTCAGCACATAGGTGACGTCGCCGGGCGAGGCACGCCCGGACATCCACAACAGCACCGATCCGCCGATCACGGATGCGCGCAGGCAGAGCAGCAGCGAGAGCTGCGCGATGGCGGTGTAGTTGTAGCGAAACCAGGTCCGCCTCACCCGCACGCGCCAGTGCTTGATGACGCGGGCAAGCCGCGCGTCTTCGCGCGCTTCGGCGCCGAACGATTTCACCACCGCGTTGCAGGTCAGCGCATCCGCCAGCGTGCCGCCGACCTTGGTGTCCCAGGCATTGGAGACACGCGCGGAAGGCGCGATGTAGCGCGTCGAGAACAGCACCGTCATCGTGACATAGATCGCCGCGCCGAGCGCGATCACCGCGCCGAGCGAGACCCAGTGCGCGCCGAGCAGGATCATCGAGCCGATCAGCACGACCAGCGACGGCATCAGCGCCAGCAGGATGGTATCGTTCAGGAGGTCGAGCGCCCACATGCCGCGCGTGATCTTGCGCACGGTCGAGCCCGCGAAGGAGTTGGCGTGCCAGTCGGTCGAGAAGCGCTGCACGCGCAGGAAGGCGTCGTGCGCGACATCGGACATGATCTTCAGCGTGAACGGCACGATCAGCTGCAGGCCGCTCAGACGCAACACCATCGAGGCCGTCCCCAGCACCACGATGCCGCCCAACGCCACCAGCGCGGCGTGGCGCGCGGCGGCATCCGACGGGCCGCGCGTCAGCGCATCGATCAGGTGCCCCGAGAACACCGGCATGAACAGATCGGCTGCGGTCGCACCCAACAGGCCGACGGCGATGGCGAGCGCGCGCCCCGGCTGCTTGAGCCAGTGCCGGAACACGAAGGGCAGCACCACGCGGATCGCCGCGGGCTTTTTTGACGATGCGGTCATGGCGTCATCCGGCCGCTTCGGCGCGGACCGGCTCCATCGATGGACGCAGGCCGGCCGCGAAGGCCGAGACGGCGTCACTCAAAACTGACTTTGACTAGGGAAGCGAGGCGATCGGGGCCTCTGGGCTAAACCCCGGCCCGATCGAAGCTGGCGGAAGTGGCCTCTAGGCCGAAAAATTACCGAGCCAGACCATCATCGAGCGCGGAAACGCGATCTGCGAATGCGACGAAATCATGCAAATCTCTCCCCGGTTCGATTGAATGAGGCGCGCTTTATAGATGTGGCATTCGCGATTTGCAACGGGTGCCGTGCGAGATCACGCACGAGTGTTGCTTTTTGGTGCGCGGCCGATCGCTTCGCGTCAGTGCGCGCCGCCGCCACCGCCGGCCATCGGAGCCGGCTTGTTCAGCAGGGTGACCAGCAGGCTGAGGCCGAGATAGAACACCGTCAGCACGAAGAAGGCGTCGCCGAAGCTCATCACCACGGCCTGGCGATGCACGATCTGGCTGAGCTCCTTCATCGCCATCAGCGTGGAATCGCCAAGCCCCTGGAACTTCTGCATCAGCATCGTCAGGGTTTCGGTCGCCGTCGCATTGCCCCACGTCACGCGCTCTTGCAGGCGCGTGATGTGCAGATCGGTGCGATCGTTGAGCACGGTGTTGATGACGGCAAGGCCGACGGCGCCGCCGAGGTTGCGCATCAGGTTGAACAGGCCGCTCGCATTCTTCACCTTGTCGGGCGCCAGCGTGCCCAGCGCTACGTTGTTGGTCGGCACCATCGCGAACATCATGCCGATGCCGCGCAGGATCTGCGGCACCAGCAGCTCATAGAAATCGTAGTCGCGGGTGATCCAGGTCATCTGGTAGGAGCCGATCGCGAACACGATCAGGCCGAACGCGATCATGTAGCGCATGTCGAGCCTCACCATGAGGCGGCCGACCAGGGGCGCGACCAGGAACATCGTGATGCCGGAGACGAACATGGTCTCGCCGATCATCAGCGCGCTGTAGCCGCGCACCTCCGCGAGATAGCGCGGATAGATGTAGGTCAGGCCGTAGAGGCCGATGCCGATGCAGAACTGCAGGACGCAACCGACGGCGAAATTGCGGTTGGAAAAGGTGCGCAGGTTGACGATCGGCTCGGCCGCCGTGAACACGCGCCAGAAGAAGGCGATCGCCGACATGATGCAGATCCAGGCGCAGATCGCCACCGACGTGTCCTGCATCCATTCATATTGCGGGCCTTCCTCCAGCACATATTCCAGCGTGCCGAGAAAGCCGGCCATGAAGATCAGCCCCCACCAGTCGAAGCGGTCGAGCAGTTCGAAATGCGGCTCGTCGAAATCGACCAGCGCCCAAACGCCCAAGGTGATGCCGATGCCGGGAACGACGTTGATGAAAAACAGCCAGTTCCACGTCATCAAATCGGTGATGTAGCCGCCGACGGTCGGTCCGATCGTGGGAGCCAGGGTCGCAACAAGCCCGATGATGGGGCCGACGATGTGGAATTTCGAGCGCGGAAACACGGTGTAGGCCGAGGCGAACACCGTCGGGATCATGCCGGCGCCGAGGAAGCCCTGCAGCGCGCGCCAGAGGATCATCTCCTCGATGGTCGTGGCGAAGCCGCAGAGCAGGCTCGACATCGTGAAACCCGCCGCCGAGATCGCGAACAGCAGCCGCGTGCCGAAGGCGCGCGACAGGAACCCGGAGAGCGGGATCGCGATCACTTCGGCGATCAGGTAGGCGGTCTGGACCCAGGAGACCTCGCTCGAGCTCGCCGACAGGCCGGCCTGGATTTCGCTCAAGGAGGCGGAGACGATCTGGATGTCCAGGATCGACATGAACATCCCGAACACCATGATGATGAAGGCGAGCAGCCGCTTCGGCGCAATGCGCTCCGAAGCGTCTGACGCCATCATGGCAGGGGAAGCGGTCGCGGCATTCGCCATGGTCTGACCTCGCAGCGCCCGATGGCGCTTACTGCGGATGGATCATGGTGGGATCGTCGAGATCGATCTCGCTGTCGGCGTCGGCGGCACCCTTGTTGGTGTCGACGGTGGCGTAGACCGACATGCCCGCACGGAGCAGGTTCTGCTTCGCAACCGCCTTCGGGACGCGGATGCGGACCGGCACGCGCTGCACGATCTTGGTGAAGTTGCCGGTGGCGTTGTCGGGCGGCAGCAGCGTGAACACCGAGCCCGCGCCGGCGGCGATGCTGTCGACGACGCCCGAGAATTTGCGCATGCCATAGGCATCGACCTTGATCGTCACCGGCTGGCCGGGACGGATGCGCTTGAGCTGGGTTTCCTTGAAATTGGCGTCGATGTAGACGTCGTCGAGCGGCACGACATTGCCGAGCCGCTGGCCGACGGCGATGAAGTCGCCGGCGCTGACGAGACGGTTGGAGAAGATGCCGTCGACCGGCGCGCGCACCGCCGTGAAGCCGAGGTCGCGCTCGGCCTTGGCGAGCGTGGTCTTGAGCTCGGCGAGCTGCGCCTGCGCTTCGGCCTGCTGGGCCTTGGCGACGTCGACATTGCTCACCGCCACGTCGTACGCCGCCTGCGCGGCCTTGACCGCGGCAGCGCCCTGGTCGCGTCCGGCTTCCGAGCTCTCGAACGTCGCACGCGAGGCAAAGCCCTTGCTGCTCAGCGCCTGCTGGCGGTCATAATCGAGATCGGCGCGCTTGAGGCCGGCTTCCGCGGAGACGAGCTGCGCCTTGGCTTGCGCGACCTGGCTGTCGAGCGCCGCGATCTGGCGACCGATGCGATCGATCGTGGCCTGCTGGGTCGCGATCCGGGTCGCAGCCGCATCGACCGCGATCTTGTAGTCGCCGTCGTCGATGCGCAGGATGGTGTCGCCGGCATGCACCAGCGTGTTGTCGCCGGCGAGAATCGAGGAGACGTGGCCCGACACGCGCGCGCCCAGCATGGTGTTGTTGGCGCGGACATAGGCGTCGTCGGTGGAGACGAAGAAGCGGCCGACCAGCGTGTAGTAGCCGGCATAGCTCGCCGCCGCGAGCGCCAGCACGAGGCCGATGCCCGTCATGATGAACTTGCGCTTGCGGGATTTCGGCGCCGCGGGCGCGGAGGCCGTCGGGGCCGGCTGGTCGATCACGGGCTTCTCCGGGGCCTCGCTGGTACGGCGCTTGGTCTCTTCGGCCACGTGAGAGCGCAACTGCTCGGCAAGCGCTGCGGACTGCTCAGGCGCAGCGTCACCATTCGCAGTCGTCTCCACCGCTTCCTGGCGAAGCACGCGCGCAGCCTGGTCTCTCGATGTGGCCATAAAGGCCTCCTCAAAAAAAGCGCCAGGGCGGCCGTCCTGCGGCCTGGTCCCTGTCACCCACAAATATCATTGACCGAACGGTTCGGTCAATATACATATTGGTCCGAGCCGGACCCTACTGGCCCGAATCCTTTATTTGGGTTTCATGGTCCAAGCTCCGAGCCAAAACCGTTCGAGACCCTGAACCAATGGTTGCAGCCGACCGCGAACATCTGCACGTCGTCTCCGAAGAGGACAGCTCCAAGCGCCGCCAGATCCTGGCGGGCGCCCACAAAGTGTTCATGGACCTGGGTTTTGACGGCGCCAGCATGGGCGAGATTGCGCGTGCGGCCGGCGTCTCAAAGGGCACGCTCTACGTTTATTTCGCCGACAAATCCGCGCTGTTCGAAGCCATCCTCGAGGAGGAGGCGCTATTTCACGGCCAGGTCGCGTTCAACTTCGACCCCGGGCGGGACGCCGAGACGACCTTGAAGGATTTCGGCCAGGCCTATCTGCATCTGCTCTGCCGGCCCGGCGGCGGATCGGCGATCCGCACCGTGATGGCGATCGCCGAGCGCATGCCCGACGTCGGCCGCCGCTATTATCTGTGCGTGCTGGACAAGACCATCAACCGCCTATCCGACTATCTCAAAGCCCATGTCGTCTCCGGCAATCTGGCGATCGACGATTGCGACCTGGCGGCCTCGCAGTTCATGGAACTGTGCAAGGCCTCGCTGTTCCTGCCCTTCGTCTTCCAGGCCGCTCCGCCGCCGTCGGAGCAGCGCATGACGGAAGTGATCGAGAGCGCGACGCGGATGTTCCTGGGGGCCTACAAGGCGAAGTGACGGCAGCCGGCCGCGCGTTGCGCATGTGCCTTGCGCCGCTATATTGGGGATCATGTCCCGTGATCTTCGCCCGCCGGTCGATATCCTCCATTATGAGATCGTCCAGGAACAAGCCTCGGCGCTTGGACGGATGGGCCGCACGCTCGAGCAGGCGCTGGCGCGATTGCGCGAATTCGACGCGACCCACGCGGTGTCAGAGACGACGGCATCGAGGCAGCCGGCGAGGCGCAAGCTGGTGATGGAAGCCGGACAGGCGCTCTGGATGTTCGTCGTGCAACGCGAGGCGACGGGGCTGCGCGACAGCAGGCATATCATGCGGACGTACGATGTCCCCGCCGAAGTGCAGCGCTGCATGGGGCTCGCGGCGCCGTCGAAGCCGACCTCGAGGTAAGCACGCGCGCTTAATCGTCCGAGGACTCGTCTTCCTCGCTGCCCCTGTCGTGCCTGCCTTTGTGCGTGCCGAGCGAGCCGGTCACGGCGGGATCGCGATTGCTCGCATACGGACTGCGCCGCTGCGCACGCGCGGCCACCTCTTCGCCGGACACCGCGGCCGGCTGGCAGATCAGGCGGCGGCTGGCGCGGCGCATCAAGTCCACGTGGATGTGATCGTAGTGATAGACGTTCGAGCCCGGCGCGAGCACGGTGGTGAAATGCGCGCACGCGCCCGCCTGGACGTCGCGCAGGAAGCCCTGCTCTTCCGGCATGCCGTGCCAGCCGTCCTTCACGGTGATGCGGCGGCCGTCGGCGAGCGTGAATGCGGCGACGTCGAGTGCGTTGCCGAAGGCGTGCTCGGAGATATGAGCGTGCGGGTTACCGTTCATGCCGCGGCAGGAATAGGCGGAGATCTGCTTGATCTCGACCACGCGGGCGCCGAACCAGCGCATCGCCGACGGCTGCACGCTGTCGGCAAACCAGCGGTCGAGCTCGGATACAATCGGACAGGCCAGCGTCGCCGTCGGCTTCACCATGACCGGACCGACGGCGGCGACAGCATTGCCCTGCGCGGGACCGAGACGCGGCAGCGGCTGCTGCGCGGGCGCCTGGGAGTAAGGCGCGGGCGGCCGTGCCGGATAGCTCGGCGCATTCATGTAGCGCGCCGCGCCTTCGGCATCGGTGCCCTCGGGCGGCAGATCGATCTCGTCCTTCTGCGGCGCGACGCCGGGCGCGCTGAGCGACACCGGAGCCGACGACGCGCCATAGCCGGCGGGCTGGCGCACCGCGCTCTCGGGATAGTTCGACCGCTGCGGATAGCCGGATGCGGGATAATTCGATTGCGGCTGCGTCACCGGCCAGCGCGGCTGGTTGCCGACATTGCCGGGCGGGCGCAGTTCCTCGTCGGCAAAACCGTAGCTGCCGGTGGCTTCGCCGATCGCGGCGACCTTCAGCGGAAATTCAGCGCCGCACATGCCGGGTCCGGAGATCGGATCGATCCGGACGATGTCGGGGCTCTCTTTGACGGCGCCCGATTTCAGGCACGCCGCTTCGGCCTCGGCCCGCCACGGTTCACGTTCGGCCTGGAACAAGCCGCGTCCGCAACCCGCGAGCGATGCGAGGACGATGGAGCCGACGAGATACAAACGAACTCCGCGCGTCATGTACGCACGTTCGGTGAATTTACTTAAAGACTCTTCAACACGTTGATTTCAGCTTTCCTTAACCATACCGGCCGCGCGCGCGCAGGGCGGCCGTCGTGATGGTGGGCAAGGCGCCGCGATGCGGGCGAGACGTTCATGCGCAATCTCCCTCGCATGCGCCGTCAGCCACCCGGGCAGGCGTTGTGAGGTCCATCACAGAAGGCCTGGTGTGTCAGGCATAGGGTCGAACCAAATCCGGTCTACGGCCGACTTCAGTCCATCTCGGGACCACGCTCTTTCGGAGATTGTCATGAACAAGCTCACCATCGCCGCCACCGCACTGTTCCTCGCCTCGACTGCCGTCGCGCATGCCGGGAATTCGATCTCGTTCCAGATCCAAGGCCAGCACATCCGCATCGAGACGCCGCGCAACTGTGCCTCGCTCGATTGCGTCTCCATCGTGGCACCGGGCCTGTCGAACAAGCCGATCAGGCTCAACGACATCAACCTCAACAGCCTCGGCGGCTCCAAGGACGATGACGCCACCACGCCATCGACGACGACTGCGCAGCCTGCGCCGGCTCCGCCGCAGCCGCCCGTGCAACAGGCGCCGATGCAGGCCACAGCGCCGGCCGCGCCCACCGTTGCTCCCGCTGCGCCAGCCACTGATGTCACCGCGGCGCCGTCCGTCGACACGCTCTCGCAGCCTGCGCCGGTTGCAGCCCCCGCTCCCGTGGTCGCGCCCGCGCCGATTGCCGCGGCTCCCGCTTATGCGCCGCCGCCTGCTCCCGCTGCGGCAGCACCGGTACAGGCCGCCACCACGCCGATCGGCGTATGGGCGACCGAAGAGAACAAGGGCAATGTCCGGGTCGAACAATGCGGTCCCAATCTCTGCGGCTATGCCGAGAAGACCAATGAGCGGATCCTGATCAACATGAAGCCCGACGGCGCCAAGTGGAGCGGCCGCATCCACGATCCCGACTCCGGTCGCAATTACGACTCGACGATCGCCATGAAGGGCCCGAACGCGATGCGCGTGCAGGGCTGCGCCTTCGGCCGAATGTTCTGCGGCGGACAGACCTGGAAGCGCGTGAGCTGAGGCTTCGATTGGCAAGCCTTCTTGTTCTTATGATGACGCCACGTCCCTGTTTCAGGGACGTGGCGTTTGAACGTTCACCGTTTCCATGCAACAGATGTTCATCCGCCATTCAGCAATCTCCGGCTGATATCGGCCAGATTTGCCTCGCCTTCTCATGGGGACCTCATTTGTGGCTATGATGGTGGCTTGGCGCCGCGTCATGTTTGCTTTGCCGCTGCTGGCGCTGCCGCTGGCCCGCGCGGATCATGCGCGCGCGTCCGACGCGATCGAGCTCGCGCAAACCCAGCCGCAGGCCCAACCGACGCCTGCCACCTCCCCAACACCTTCAGCAGCGCCGACGCCGTCAACTGATGCGCAATCCGCCGCCGCGGAGCCGATCGGCAACGTCGCGACCGTGACGGGCATTGCGACCGTGGTCCGCGACAAGAACTCTTATCCGCTGAAAGTACGCGACGACATCTATCTCAATGACATCGTGCAGACGTCCTCGAATTCGTCGCTCGGCATCACCTTCAACGACGCCACCACGTTCAACCTCTCCGCGAGCGCCAAGATCACCATCGACACCTACGTCTACGAGGATGGCGGCAAGCAGAATTCGGCGATCTTCGACATCGGCAAGGGCACGGTCGCCTTCGTCGCGGCTGCAGTGGCCAAGACCGGCGACATGAAAATCGCGACGCCGACCGCGACGCTCGGCATCCGCGGCACCACCGGTGTCGTCGACGTTCCCGAGAACGCGGCCGCAACCAGCGCCAACAACGTCAACATCAAGCTCTACCCCGACGCTGACGGCCGGGTCGGCCACATCGACGTCAACGATCGCGCCAGCGGCACGCGGCTCGGCTCGCTGACGCAAGGGTCGAGCGGCTTTGCGATCCGGCCCGGTGCGGCCGGCCCGGGCGGCATGCGCTTTGCGGCGGTGCCGATCACCATCCCGCCGCAGCAGATCGCGCGCGATCGCGGCATCGTCAGCCAGGTCCACGCGGCGCAGACCACGGGCCGCCAGATCGTCACCGAGCAGCGCGATTTCCGCCGCGCCAACCCGACCGCGGTCAGCCGGATTCCGCGGCCGGCGCAGCCGCCGCAGCAACAGCAATTGCGTCCGAACCCAGCGCCGAACCAGCAACAGCCGCAGCGGCCGAACGGCCAGCCTGGTCAAAACAACCGTCCGGGCCAGCAGCCGCCGACTCAGCAACAGCCGCAACGGCAAGGTGGCGCCGCACAGCCCGGCACGCCGCGCACGGGCCAAGGCACGCAACAAGGCACACAACGAGGTCAGCAGCAACCGGGCCAGAAGCCAGCCACTGCGCAACCGCCCGCCCAGCCGCGCACCACGCAACCGGGCGGGGCGACGCAGCCAAAGCGCAGCGGACAATCTCCGCAGCAGCCTGGCGCGGTTACGCCGGCGCAGCCGAATGGCACCACGCCGCAACCGCCGCGCACCGGATTGCAGCCCGGCACACAGCCAGCCGTCCAGCCGCAACAGGGCGCCGCGCCGCGCCAGCCCGGCTTCCAGCAGCGCCTCCCCGGCGCGCGCCCCGCCGTGCCGCGCAAGCCCGCGCCGGCTCCAGCGCCGAAGGAGAGGAAAAAACGGTAGAGAAGGCGCACCAGCCCCTCCGCGTCATTGCGAGCGCAGCGAAGCAATCCAGACTGTCTCCACGGAAGCAGTCTGGATTGCTTCGTCGCAAGAGCTCCTCGCAATGATGATGTGGAGAGACCTCAGGCCTCGCCGCGCAACCAGGCCTTCACCCTCTGCAACAGGCCGGGCCGCGGCTCATCGACCGAATCAGCCTCAGCCGGCGTCAGGGTCTGCACGACCGCATCCATGTTGTCGGCCGCCAACGTCGTCGTCGGCTCCGCCGGGGGTGACGGTGCGAGCCGGGCCGCCGCGATCGCGATCGGGCCGACCTCGGTGAGAAAGGCGCGCTCATATTCGCGCGACAGACGCGCGAGCGCGTCGTCCAGCGTCACCCAGTCGACCGCCTTGATGTCGTTCATGAGCTTGCGGACTTGGCCGCCCACGGCCTCCATCCGCCAGAAGTGCACGATCTTGGATCGGCCACCCGACTGGTAGCCGAGCGTGCCCAGAAATTCGTGGATGGCAACGTCGTGGCCGGTCTCCTCCAGCACCTCGCGGTGCGCCGCCTGTTTCGGCGTCTCGCCGTCGTCGAGCTTGCCTTTGGGCAGAACCCACTCATTGCGCTTGCGCTGGCGCACGATGGCGATCAGCGGCGTGTCGCCACGCCGCAGCAGCACAATACCACCCGCCGCCATCACCGGCGCTCGTGCCATCACCAAGTCCGTAGCATCGAAATCGTCCCCGGCGACGATATAGGCGGCGGGGACGGCGGATTGAAGGCTAGCTTCTTCTCAGCAGCGCTTGACCGGCACGGATGCGCGTCCCTTCGGCAATGCCGTCGCAGAATGAAAAGTCGCCCGGCGCGAGGATGATGATGGTCGAGCCGTGCTCGAACCAGCCGAGCTCCTCGCCCTTGGTCACGTTGACGTCGCAGGGGAAATTGACCGGGCCCTTGGTCTGCGCGTTCAGCACCATGTCGAGGAAGTGCAACCGGATGCTGGCAACCAGGATCGCCGCGACCGGCACCAGCGTGACCGCCTCGCCGGTCGACAAATGCGTGCGGATCACGGCGCGCTCGTTCTTGCAGAACAGCCGCTCCACCCGCTTCAGCGCGATCGGATTGACGTTCCAGACGTCGCCGTGGATCAGCGTGACCCGCTCGACACGCGCATCGTAAGGCGCGTGGAAGCGGTGATACATGCTCGAGGTCAGCCGCAGCGTCACGAAGCTGCCGTTGCGGTGCTGCTCGACCAGCGCGGGATCGCCGAGCAAATCGAGCAGCGAATAGGGCGCGCCCTTGACCTGGAACAGCTCGGTATCGGCGATCCGGCCATGAGCGCCGACGATGCCGTCGGAGGGGCTCGCGATGACTGAGGCATCCGGATCGAACGGACGGAGGCCAGGCTTCAGCTCACGCGTAAAGCAGTCGTGCAAGCTCGTGAAATGGGTCTTGCGCGCCTCCGACAGGTCGAGGTCGGAGAACAGCTTCCACAGCGCGATGGAGCCGTCCCGCACCAGCGGATTCCTGATCTTGGAGAACCAGCCCATGAAGCGGGTCAGCGCCGCGCGAGGGATGCGGTTGGTCAACAGGAAGTTGAGATCTTCCTGCTGGGTGAAAGAGGCGATGAGGGCCTTGACTGTCATGAATCTGTCAGCTCGCAGTATTAGCGCTTGTTGTCATGGAAACGACACTCCCGATTCTCTCGATGTCCGTGGCCGCCGCAGCCTCCGCTGCCGCCGTCCTCCCGAAGATCAAGGCGCGGGTCGAATTGTCCCGCGCCAAGCATCGCTCGCTCGCCGGGCACTCCAAGATGTCGCGCCGGGTGGCAAAGCTGCTGCCGTTCTACGAGTTCGAGGGCGATCGCTATTTCGGCTGCGACGGCGCGCCTGACGACGTGGTGAAGCAGCGCAAGGACGCCTTCTTCCGTCTCGCAAGCCTCTACGCCGAGCGCTACCCCAGGGGCCGCGCGATGACGAAGGAAGCGGCCGAAACGATCTCCGACCTCAACTTCACCGAAAGCTACCGCGTGCCGTTCCAGTTCTCGCGTCTCGTCCGCGAGCACCTGGGCACTTCGACCTTCATGGAATCCTCGAGCGGCGTCACCGTCACTGACGTCGACGGCAACACGTCCTACGATCTCACGGGGTCCTACGGCGTCAACATCTTCGGCAATGACTTCTACAAGGAGTGCATCGAGGGCTCCGAGAAGCGGGCGCATGCGCTCGGTCCGGTGCTCGGCCCCTACCACCCCGTCATCCTCGAGAACGTGCAGCGGCTGTGCCAGATCTCCGGCCTCGACGAAGTCTCGTTCCACATGTCCGGCACCGAGGCCGTGATGCAGGCGGTACGGCTCGCACGCTACCACACCAAGCGCACGCATCTGGTTCGTTTCGCCGGCGCCTATCACGGCTGGTGGGGGGACGTGCAACCCGGCGTCGGCAATCCGCTTCCCGCGCACGAGACCTACACCCTCTCCGAGATGTCGGAGAAGACGCTGCACGTGCTGCGCACACGCAAGGACATCGCCTGCGTGCTGGTCAATCCGCTGCAGGGGCTGCACCCGAACGGCAACGCGCCGGGCGATTCCTCGCTGGTCGATTCCTCCCGCGGCGGCAGTTTCGACCGCGCGGCGTATACCGAGTGGCTGAAGAAGCTGCGCGAGGTCTGCACCGAGCGCGGCATCGTCTTGATCTTCGACGAGGTCTTCGTCGGCTTCCGTCTCGCCGCCGGCGGCGCCCAGGAATATTTTGGTATCAAGGCCGACATGGTGACCTACGGCAAGAGCCTCGCCGGCGGCCTGCCGGTCGGCGCGGTCTGCGGCAGGAAGGATCTGATGCGCCGCTTCCGCGACGATCGTCCCGCCGACATCTGCTTCGCCCGCGGCACCTTCAACTCGCATCCCTATGTCATGACGGCGATGGACGAGTTCCTGAGCCGGCTCGCCTCGCCGAACTTCCGCGCCATCTATGACGGCCTGGACGCGACCTGGAACGGCCGCGTCGAGCGGCTCAACAAGATGATGCGTGATGCCAAGCTGCCGGTGCAGTTCGCCAACCTCTCGTCGATCTGGACGGTCAAATACACCACACCGTCCCGCTACAACTGGATGCTGCAATATTACCTGCGTGCCGAAGGCCTGGCGCTGAGCTGGGTCGGCACCGGCCGGCTGATCTTCAGCCTCAACTACACCGACGCGGACTTCGGCGAGGTCGCCGACCG
Organism: Bradyrhizobium sp. USDA 4449; assembly: GCF_054056275.1. Classification (NCBI taxonomy): domain Bacteria; kingdom Pseudomonadati; phylum Pseudomonadota; class Alphaproteobacteria; order Hyphomicrobiales; family Nitrobacteraceae; genus Bradyrhizobium; species Bradyrhizobium sp. USDA 4449. Next base: position 262,209 of record NZ_JBSRYD010000001.1, read on the forward strand.
CTTCGTCCGCGCCGCCGAAAAGATGAAGGCCGACGGCTTCTGGTGGCACGACGGCGCGCTCACCAACAAGACCATCAAGCGGCAGATTTTGAAAGAGATGCTGGCCAAGCGCGTCGGAGGCTGAGACGAGCTTCTCCGAGGCCCGGCATAGCCGTCCAAAGGACGGCGTCGCTTCCGCTCGCCCATGCTCGGCCATCCGCGCGTTTCCACGCGACGGCAAGAAGACGTGGATGCCCGGGACAAGCCCGGGCATGACGCAGATCATGGACATTTGCGTTCTGGGCAGATGCCGTATCAGGCGTGCTGCTCTTCGAGGTCGGGCTCGCCGATCAGACCCAGCGTGTGCTCGGGGTTGAGATGCAAGCCGGGGTCCATCAGTTCGCCGCGCATCAAAGCGAGCGGTGCGCTACGATAGAGCATCAAATCGTGGAAGGGATCGGTCAGGATCTTGGTCATCCAGACCAGGCCGGTCTCGACATCGCGGATGAAGAACAGGTGCACGGTGCGGAACAGAAGACCGCCGCCGCCGATCACGAGCCAGATCTTCGCCACCTGGCGCATGAAGTCGGCAGCGCTCGCCCACGGCGTGAACAGGCCGAGCAGCGTGGGATCGACGAACAGCACCAGCGGGGACGCCGCCCAGATCGCCATCAGAACCACCTTGCGCTGAAGGTTGTAGCCGACCTTGATGTCTTCCTTGTACTCGTGCGTCGCCTGGTTGATGTGGTCGTAGTCATGCGGCTCGAAGAAGAAGTGACCGGCCTGGCGCGAGGTCATCGAGACCAGCCAGCCGACCAGCGCAGAGATCATGGGATCGACGAACAGCCAGAGATAGGCAAAGAGGAAGCTCAGCGCGCTGACGAAGTGCAGGCTCTGATTGATGCGGCTGTGATGATAATAGCGATGGTCGTCCCAGCGCTGGATCCGCAGCTGTTCGAGGTAATTCTTGATCATGCTCTCCCCCAAATGCTTTCGGGTTCCGGATTTACAGGGATTCGATGTAGGTCGTGTGACATCATCATTTCGTCATGTGACGATGTGCAGCGACGCGGTGACGGACGCGAACGCGTGAGCGGCGGCAGCCTCGACTCACGCCGCCTTGGCGATGTCGACCTTGCGGAAGCGCACCAGCGAGAAATGACCGAGCGGCGGAATCAGGCGGCGCTCCGCGAGCTCGATTCCCTCAGCGCCGGCCAGCCATTTGGCATAGCGCGACCAGGCGAACTCGGCGGTGCGGAAGCCGAGCGGACGCACCACCGGCTGCAGCTTCTGCTCGATGAAACGGCGCATGCCGGTGTCGGCGCTGACGCGGGTGAGGATGATCAACTCGCCGCCCGGACGCAGCACGCGGGCGAATTCGTCGAGCGCCTTCTCCGGGTTCGGCACGGCGGTGACGACGTACTGCGCCATCACGACATCGAAGGAATTATCGGGGAATTCGAGCTTCTCGGCGTCCATCACCGCAAGGCCCTCGACGTTCTTGAGGCTGCCTTCGCGAACACGGCGGCGGGCCTTGTCAAGCATCGCGTCCGAAATGTCGGTGCCGAAGATGCGCAGATGCGGAGCGTACAGTGGCAGCGAAATGCCGGTGCCGACGCCGACTTCGAGCACGCGGCCGCCGATCTTGTTGGTGGCTGCGATCGCGGCCCGGCGGCCCTTGGCGAACACGCCGCCGAACACGAGATCGTAGACGGGCGCCCAGCGGTCGTAGGCCTGCTCGACCGAGCCACGGGTGAGGTCGAGCTGCTGGGTGCCGTCAAGGTTCATGATCTTAGCCATCGATGAGGTTCTCGCTGTGGGTCAAAATATGGATCAGCCGCGCACCGGCCGCCGCGCCACGCGAGGCGAAGCGCGCAAGGCACGGCTGGGCTGGAGTGAGGTGAGATTGCCGACGAACTGGCGCGCGCTGTTCTCCCAGGAGCGCTCCAGCGCGAAATTGCGGCAGGTCTCCCGCGACATGGTGAGCGCGCGCAGGCACGCGGCGCGCAGATCATTGTCGATCGCACCGATCGGATGATCGGCGATGACGTCTTTCGGACCCGTCACCGGAAACGCGGCGACGGGCGTACCGCAGGCGAGCGCCTCGAGCTGCACCACGCCGAACGTATCGGTGAGGCTCGGGAACACGAAGACATCGGCGGCGGCGAGATGCGCGGTCAGATCGGCGCCCTTCTTCTCGCCGAGGAAAACGGCTTCAGGATATTTCTTCTCCAGCGCCGGCTTCTGCGGGCCATCGCCGACGACGACCTTGGTGCCGGGCAGGTCGAGCGAAAGAAACGCTTCGAGATTCTTCTCGACCGCCACGCGGCCCATGGTCATGAAGATCGGGCCCGGCAGGTCGAGCCTGGCCGGAGCGTCAGGGTGGAACAGCTCGGTGTTGACGCCGCGCCCCCAGAAGCCGAGCCGCTTGAAGCCGCGACCTGCGAGCTCCTGCCGCAGCGACGGCGTCGCCACCATGGTCAAGGCTGCGGCATCGTGGAAGTGACGCAGCACGGCATAGCCGACGCTCGCCGGGATGCCGGTCCGCACCGAAACATATTCCGGAAAGCGCGTCGTATAGGACGTCGTGAACGCGAGGTGGTTGCGGCGACAATAGGCACGCGCGGCCCAGCCGATCGGGCCTTCGGTCGCGATGTGCAGGGCTTCCGGCGCGGACCTCTCGATGCGCCGCGCGATCTCCTTGCCGCTCGGCAGCGCGATGCGCAGGCCCGGATAGGTCGGCAGCGGCCAGGACCTGAAGCCGTCAGGCGTCAGGAAGTCGATCTCGACATCGAGGGCCTTGGCGGCCGCAGCGAGCGAGGTCAGCGTCCGGACCACTCCGTTGACCTGCGGATGCCAGGCGTCGGTCGCGATTAATACCCGCATGGGGAAATCCCGAGAGTTTGATGATTCTCGGCTTAGGACCATCAACCACGGATATTTCAGGCGTGTGACGTCACAGAAGTGTCGGCCCGCTGTTTTGTTCGTTAACAGCCCGGCCGGGCCACGAAACCGTCATGAAACAATCCTTGCCGCGACGAAACCGTTTTCGGTTTTCGGCGCAAAGCTCCCGAAACTTCTTTCCATTAGTGATTTAGCCAACGGAGCACCGAAACGGTGCCGCGGTGATCTCTCGACACCGAGCAAACAGGGGCGACCAATGTTCGATCTGGATACGTTCAAGAGCTATTCGCGCGCCGTTGCCGTCAGTGCAGTGGCTGTGACCGCAATCGCGTTTGCCGGCCCGGCCAAAGCCGCGCCCGTGCAGCTGTTTCCGTTCTTCCAGCCGCTGCCGGCGATGACCGCCCCGCAGCCGCTTCAGCCTTATCAGCCCTATCAGGCACCGACCTACCAGGCCGCACCGTCCGAAGATCAGGATGCCGTGGAGATGCCGGCGCGCTTCCGCCGCCAGACCGTTTCCTATGCGACGCGCGAGGCGCCGGGCACCATCATCATCGATACGCCCAATACCTATCTTTATTACGTGCTGGGCAACGGCCAGGCCATCCGCTACGGCATCGGCGTCGGCCGCGACGGCTTCACCTGGTCGGGCACCCAGTCGGTGACGAAGAAGGCGGAGTGGCCGGATTGGACCCCGCCGCCGGAAATGATTCAGCGCCAGCCCTATCTGCCGCGCCACATGGCCGGCGGCCCCGGCAACCCGCTCGGCGCCCGCGCCATGTATCTCGGCGGCACCGTCTACCGCATCCACGGCACCAACGCCCCCGACACGATCGGCAAGCACGTCTCCTCCGGCTGCATCCGCCTCACCAACGACGACGTCTCCGATCTCTACTCCCGCGTCAGCGTCGGCACCAAGGTGGTCGTGCTGCCGATGACCGAGCGCCGCGCGGAGCTTCGGTAACGCGCCGCGAACGAGCTTGAGGACCAACGGCCCCGGCAGGACCGGGGCCGTTCCGTTTGGTGTCGTGGCTGTCCAACCTTCACTTCCGGCCCGAGAGCAGCCGCAGCCATGCCGCGGAATGAAACGCGCTCATCAGGAGATACATCGGCACCATCCCGCCCAGCGACAGGCCGTGCCCGGCGGAGCAGAGCATGTCCGCCGGGCCGCCGCTGAAGGCGGCGGTCAGCACGGCCATGATCGCGAACGTTGGGGTGGCCGCAAGGCCCAGCCATCGGACGAGGTGGGCTGTGGCCTCGCGGCGATCGCGGCCGGCGCCGGCGGAATGGACGGTGCTCACTGCGCGCCCTTGGCGCGAAGCGCGATCTCGCCGGCGTCCGAAACCTCGACCCATTTCTTGTCCGGCGCGCTATCGGCTTCGTAATTGTCGTTCCAGTTCCACCATTTGTACGTCGGCGTCTGCGGATAGCCTGCCGGCGAGTCCTCCCAGACCTCCTGGCGGCCGAGCGGCGTGATGTCGAGATAGTTCCAGGTGCCGCCCATCTGCTCGTCGCCGCGGCTCTTGATCAGATAGGTGCGGAAGATGCGGGTCCCGTCGCGGAAGAACACGTTGGTGCCGTGCCACTCGCCGACGCCGAAATCGGCATCGAAGCTGTCGGTGATGGTGACCCAGGGAATGTTCCAGCCCATCCGCGCCTTCAGCCTGATGATGTCGGCTTGCGGTGCGCGCGAGGCAAACACCAGCGTGGTGTCGCGGGCATTCAAATGCGAGACATGGGCGACCTGGTCGGCCACCATGGAGCAGCCGCGGCAGGCATGGTCGGGCCAGCCGAACACGCCCGGCTCGAAGAAGGCCCGGTACAGGATCAGCTGGCGCCGGCCCTGAAACAGATCGAGCAGACTGGCCTTGCCCTGGGGCACCTCGAATGCGTAGGTTTTGGTCACTTCCATCCACGGCATGCGCCGGCGTTCGGCGGCGAGTGCGTCGCGGGCACGGGTATGCGCCTTTTCCTTCACGAGCAGCAGCTGGCGGGCAGCCTCCCACTCCTCCGGCGACACCACGGGCGGTGTTAGCATGGCGGGCTGTCCGTTCGTCGCTGCCTTGTCTGCTGATGTCATCATGGCTCTCCAAATCTCTCGCTCGCCGCACATCGTCGGCCCTGGGAGAGTTCTCGCACCTGATGGCGGCACGGTGGGAGTAACAAGTGTGGCGGGATTTTCATGGACTCGCTGATCACGGCCGCCGCGCGGGCGTTGGAGGCCGGCGATCCGCTCGGCGCCCTGAACCGCGTGGCGTTGCGCAACGATGCGCCGTCGCTGGCGCTGCGCGGCATCGCGATGGCCCAGCTCGGCGATCTCGCGAAAGCCAAAACGCTGCTGCGCAGCGCCGCGCGCGCCTTCGGTCCGCGTGAGGCGGTCGCGCGCGCGCGGTGCGTGGTGGCCGAAGCCGAGATCGCGCTGGTCTCGCGCGACCTGAATTGGCCGGCGAAGACGCTCACGGCGGCGCGGGCGACGCTCGCGAGCCATGGCGATTTCGCCAATGCCGCTCACGCCGGTCATATCGAGGCTCGCCGTCTCGTCCTGCTCGGGAGGATCGACGAGGCCGAACGCATCATGGGCGAACTCGGCGGCGCCGCGCTCCCGCCCGCATCCCGGGTCGTTCGCGAGCTCGTGGTCGCCGGCATCGCCATCAGGCGGTTGAAATCGAAAGACGCGCGCGCGGCGCTCGACCTGGCGGCTCGCGCCGCGAGGCAGGCTGACATCCCGGCGCTGGTGGCCGAGGTCGACGGCGCGAGGCTCGTCCTCGACACGCCGGCCGCACGCCTGATCGCGCGCGGCAGCGAACACCCGTTGTTGCTCGGCGAGGTCGAGAGGCTGGCAACCTCGACCGCGCTCGTCGTCGACACCTTCCATCATGTCGTGCGCAGGCAAGGCACGGCCGTGTCACTGGGAACGCGGCCGGTGCTGTTCGCGCTCGCCCGGCTCCTGGCGCAAGCCTGGCCCGCGGACGTCTCGCGCGAGGCGCTGATATCAGGCGCTTTCCAGGCCAGGCACGTCGATGAATCGCACCGTGCCCGCTTGCGCGTCGAGATCGGACGGCTCCGGACTGAGCTCAAGCCGCTGGCCGACATCAGCGCGACCAAGCAAGGGTTCGAACTGGCGCCGCGCAGGACCCGCGACGTGATCGTGCTGGCGCGCCCCGTCGAGGAGAAGCACGCCGCAGTGCTCGCCTTTCTCGCCGACGGCGAGCCATGGGCAAGCTCGGCGCTGGCGCTCGCGCTTGGCATGAGCGCACGCACGGTGCAGCGGGCGCTCGAGGAGCTCGCCCGATCGAACAAGGTGCAGTCGTTCGGACACGGCCGGGCGCGGCGCTGGATGACGCCGCCAGTTCCGGGTTTCCCGACAGGCTTGTTACTCCCCGGACCGCTGCTCAAGACTTAAGATGTGAACCGCCGCACAAGGACCATGCCATGAAGCGATCAGCCGCCGAGATCATCCGCGAGTACGGGCCTTTCGACGGCGTCGAGGCCGTGCATGGCGTCAGCTATGACGGCAGCCAGGTCTGGTTCGCGTCCGGCGACAGGCTGAGTGCGGTCGATCCTGACAGCGGCAGGATCACCCGCTCGCTCGATGTCGCCGCGCATGCGGGAACGGCGTTCGACGGCCGTCATCTGTTCCAGATCGCCGAGGACCGCATCCAGAAGATCGACGCGGCGAGCGGCGCGATCCTCAGCACGATCCCGGCGCCCGGCGGCGGCGGCGATTCAGGATTGGCCTGGGCCGAGGGCTCGCTCTGGGTCGGGCAATATCGCGAGCGCAAGATCCACCAGATCGACCCTGACAGCGGCAGGATTCTGCGCACCATTGAAAGCAAGCGGTTCGTGACCGGGGTGACCTGGGTCGACGGCGAGCTCTGGCATGGCACATGGGAGGGCGAGGACAGCGACATCAGGCGGATCGATCCTGATACCGGCAAGGTGCTCGAGCAGCTCGACCTGCCGGAGGGGACGATGGTTTCAGGGCTGGAATCGGACGGCGGCGATCGGCTCTTCTGCGGCGGCGGCGCCAGCGGCAAGGTGCGCGCGGTCCGCCGCCCCGGGCGCAGCTAGCTTTGATGAGCTGTCGACGATGTCGTTCCTCGCCAAATGACCGAAACCGGGCTGACCAACGTCGCTCGATGGCGGCAAATATTAGGAAGCCCCGCGCTGGCATGACGGGCGGCTCTGGTTCGTCGACTGCCTGGCGCGGACGCTGCTGAGGGACCTAGGCGAATGCCGCACGCATGCGACGGGCTACCTCTGAGAGACAGGCCGCCGCCATTAACTCATCCGCCGCAATTCCACCCCATCCGTGCGCTCTAGCGCCCTGCTCGCCTGCCCTGTAAAATCCTCACCGCGGCGGCTTGGGGGATTGATGCGTCCGACACTGAACGTGAAGACTGTGCTGATCGCCATTGGCGTGCTCGCGGCGTCGTTCTTGATCAGCCTGAAGGCGATGGACCTGTTATCGCCGCGCGCGACCAATTCCGCGCCGCCGGTCGCAGAGCTGCCGCCGTTGCCGCCGGCGTCGAAAAGCTCGATCGTGGTGGCGCCGGTCACGATCGCGCTGTCGGCGATCCGCGAGCAGGCCGAGAAGGCCTCGCCGCGCAATTTCGCCGGCAAGGCCGAGAACCCGGCCTCGCAGATCCTGCAAGACGCCGATATCGGCTGGACCGCCGCGCGCGGGCCGATGTCGGTGACAGGCGACAAGGACGTGCTGACGCTGTCGACCCCGATCACCGGCAAGCTGAACGTGACAGGATCGCTGTCGGGGAAGGCCACCGGCGCGCTCGGCGACGCGCTCGGCAGCGTGCTCGGCGGCGACGCGGCGAAACGGATCGGCGCGATCAACATCAAGAATTTGAACGCCAGCGCCGAGATCAAGGGCAACGTCGTCGTCACCTCGCGCCCGAGGCTCGCGGCCGCCTGGCATCTCGAGCCCAATATCGGCGCGCAGGTCAATCTCGGCGACACCAATCTCTCGGTCGCCGGCGCCAAGGTCAACGTGCCGGCCCAGGTGAAGCCGCTGATCGACAAGACGGTCAACGATCAGCTCAACGTCGTTGCCGAACGCATCCGCAACGACCCCAGCCTGCGCGAGAACGCGAGGGTGCAATGGGCCAAGGCCTGCCGCTCGATCCCGCTGCAAGGCAGCGGCTCCTCGGCGGCGCTGCCGCCGCTCTGGCTCGAGATGAAGCCCACCCGCGCGATCGCGGCGCAGCCCCGCGTCGACGCGCAGAACGTGACGCTGCTGCTGGGCCTCGAGGCCGAGACGCGCGTGACCTCGACCCAGACCAAGCCGGACTGCCCGTTCCCCGATAAGATCTCGATCGTGCCGCCGACCGGCACCGGCGTGAACATCGGCGTTCCCATCGACGTCCCCTTCACCGAGATCAACAAGCTGATCGCGGCGCAAATGGTCGGCCACACCTATCCCGAGGACGGCTCCGGTCCGGTCGAGGTCACCGTGAAGAGCGTCAACGTCGTACCGTCAGGCGATCGGCTCTTGATCTCGCTGCTGGTGCGCGCCAAGGAGAAGAAGAGCTGGCTCGGGCTCGGCGCCGAGGCGACCGTGCACATCTGGGGCCGGCCGATGCTCGACCAGGAGCAGCAGACGCTGCGGCTCGCCGACATCCAGCTCGCGGTGGAATCCGAAGCGGCCTTCGGCCTGTTAGGGGCCGCCGCCCGCGCGGTGGTGCCGCAGATGCAGCAGGCGCTGGTGCAGAAGGCGACGCTCGATCTGAAGCCGATCGCCGCCAACGCGCGCGAGAAGATCGCGGCCGTCATCGCCGACTTCCAGAAGAGCGAGGACGGCGTCAGGGTCCAAGCCGTCATCAGCAGTCTCACGCTGGCCGACATCGCCTTCGATTCCAAGACGCTGCGCGTGGTCGCGGAAGCCGGCGGCACGCTGAATGTGGCCGTGACGAAGCTGTCGGGGATGTAGTGCAGTTCGATGCACGGAATCCGCGCGGCCCGTTATCGCTTGCGCCGCTGGCATTCTCGTTGGAGGATGCTAAGCTGATCGTCGTAACCTCGAACGAGGTGCTCACAGCTTTTTAGGGGACACTGCGGGACATGGAAGCCGGCATCGTCACATCTGCGCCGGCATTGGTGCGCTTTTCCGGCATTCAGAAAACCTACGATGGCGAGCACCTCGTGGTGAAGAACCTCGATCTCGACATCAGGAAGGGCGAGTTCATCACCCTGCTCGGCCCGTCGGGCTCGGGCAAGACGACCACGCTGATGATGCTGGCGGGCTTCGAGGTCCCCACCCGGGGCGAGATCTATCTCGCGGACCGGCCGATCAAGAACGTGCCGCCCCACAAGCGCGACATCGGCATGGTATTCCAGAACTATGCCCTGTTTCCGCATCTGACGATCGCGGAGAATATCGCTTTCCCGCTCTCCGTGCGCAACACGAGCAAGGCCGAAACGCAGGACCGCGTCAGCGCGGCGTTGCGCATGATCAAGATGGAAACCCTGGCGCAGCGGCGGCCCGGGCAGCTCTCCGGCGGCCAGCAGCAGCGCGTGGCACTCGCCCGCGCGCTGGTTTTCAATCCGCAGCTGGTGCTGATGGACGAGCCGCTCGGCGCGCTGGACAAGCGCCTGCGCGAGCAGATGCAGCTCGAGATCAAGCAGCTGCACGAGACGATGGGCATCACAATCGTCTACGTCACCCACGACCAGAGCGAAGCGCTCACCATGTCGGACCGCATCGCCGTGTTCAACGACGGCATCGTCCAGCAGATCGACAGGCCAGACGCGCTCTATGAGCATCCGGTGAACAGCTTCGTCGCCCACTTCATCGGCGAGAACAACGTGCTGACAGGCACCATCGAGACCGTCGACAAGCAATATTGCCGCGTCGCCCTTGATGGTGGCGGGGCCGTGACTGCGCGGGCCGTCAATGTCCCGGGCGCGGGCGCATCGACCTCGCTGTCAGTGCGGCCGGAGCGGATCAACATTGTCCCTGATGGCAGCTCCAGCGACGGAGCGAACCGGCTGCCGGCCAGGGTGCAGAACACCATCTATCTCGGCGACCACGCGCTCGCCGTGCTCGACGTCGCGGGGAATGCCGAGTTCATGGTCAAGGTTCAGCCGGGCGCGCATGACCGCCTGAGACCCGGCGAGACCATATTCATCACTTTCCGCCCCGAGGACTGCCTGGCCCTCGATCCCGTCTGATCCATCCATCAACCTCAACGCAACGCATATGAAGAAGGAACAAACACCATGCTGAAGCGCAAGATTGGCAAGATTGCTCTGGGTTTCGCCGCGGCGTTCAGCGCCAGCGCTGCGCTGGCTCCGATCGCGCAGGCGCGCGACCTCACCGTCGTCTCGTGGGGCGGCGCGTATCAGGACGCCCAGAAGAAGGTCTATTTCGAGCCGTTCAAGAAGGCATCGGGCATTCCGATGAACGACGAGTCCTGGGATGGCGGCGTCGGCGTGCTGCGCGCCAAGGTGCAGGGCGGCGCCGCCACCTGGGATCTCGTCCAGGTCGAGAGCGACGAGCTTGCGGTCGGCTGCGAGGAAGGCCTGTACGAGAAGCTGGATTATTCCAAGATCGGCGGCGAGGCCGCCTACATTCCGCCGGCGGTCAATCCCTGCGGTGTCGGCGCCATCCTCTATGATTTTGTGCTCGGCTACGACAAGGACAAGCTGAAGGACGCACCGAAGGGCTGGGCGGACTTCTTCGACACCAAGAAAGTCCCGGGCAAGCGCGGCCTGCGTCAGGGCCCGAAGACGACACTCGAGATCGCCCTGATGGCCGACGGCGTCGCACCGAAGGACGTCTACAAGGTGCTGGCGACCGACGAGGGCGTCGACCGCGCGTTCAAGAAGCTCGACACCATCAAGGGCGACATCGTCTGGTGGAAGGCCGGCGCCCAGCCGCCGCAACTGCTCGCCTCCGGCGAGGTGGCGATGACCTCGGTCTACAATGGCCGCATCGACACCGCGAACAAGAACGAGAAGAAGAATTTCGGCATGGTGTGGGACGGCGCCCTGTTCACCATCGACAGCTGGGTGATCCTGAAGGGCAGCCCGAACAAGGACGCGGCTTACAAGTTCCTGGACTTCGCAGGCAAGGCGGAGAACCAGTCGAAATTGTCGGAGAACATCGCCTATGGCACGTCGAACAAGGACGCAGCCGGCCTGTTGCCGGCCGCCGTTCTGAAGGACCTGCCGACCGCGCCTGACAACATCAAGAACGCAGTCGAGATCAACGTGGCCTTCTGGCTCGAGAACATCGACAAGCTGACCGAGCGCTTCAACAAATGGGCCGCGAAGTAGCGCGGCCGCGTGGCCCAGGCGAAGAAGCGCGCTCCTTCGCCTGGGCCTCTTGCCTGAAATGATCACCGCATGACAGTAGCGTCCCTGACCGCCACCGATGCCGGGACTAGCGTGCCGCTCAAGCGCCGCCTGAAGCGGGCGGAGCGCGCGCGCCAGTTCAAGGCCCTCGCACTGGTCGTGCCCCTGCTGCTGTTTCTGCTGTTCACCTTCGCCGGACCCATCGCCGGCATGCTGTGGCACGCGGTCGATGACCGCGAGGTGCGGCAGGTTCTGCCGCAAACGGTCGCGGCTCTCGCCAGCTGGGACGGCAAGGATCTGCCGGACGAAAAGACCTATGCGGCCCTGGCAAGCGACATCCAGGCCGCCCGCGCCGCCGGCACCGTTGCGATCGCGGCCAAGCGGCTCAACTACGCCCAAAACGGTTTTCGCACCATCCTCACCAGCACGGCGCGCAATCTGAAGACAATGCCGGAGCCGGGCACGGCCAAGGAGACGCTGGGCAAGATCAACGCAGCCTGGCGCGACCGCGCCACCTGGACGACGATCAAGGGGGCCAGTGGCCCGGTGACCGGCTTCTATCTGCTGGCGGCGCTCGACCTTGTCAGGAACGTCGACGGCGCGATCGTCGCGGCCCCGCCGGATCAGGCGATCTACCGCGAGGTTTTCGCCCGCACCTTCCTCATCAGCCTCGGTGTCACGGCGCTGTGCCTGATCCTCGGCTTTCCGGTCGCCTATTTGCTGGCGACGCTGCCGCCGGGGCGGTCAAACCTGTTGATGATCTTCGTACTGCTGCCGTTCTGGACCTCGCTTCTGGTCCGGACCTGCGCCTGGATCGTGCTGTTGCAAAGCAAGGGCGTCGTCAACGACAGCCTGCACTGGCTTGGCATCATCGATGAGCCGTTGCGCCTGATCTACAACCGCTTCGGCGTCTGCGTGGCCATGACCCACGTTCTCCTGCCATTCATGATCCTGCCGCTCTACAGCAGCATGAAGGCGATCTCGCCGGCCTATATGCGCGCCGCAGCCTCGCTCGGTGCGCCACCCCTCACCGCCTTCCTGCGGATCTACCTGCCGCAGACGCTGCCCGGCATCGGCGCGGGGAGCCTGCTCGTCTTCATCCTGGCGCTCGGCTACTACATCACGCCGGCCCTCGTCGGCGGCGCAGCCGACCAGATGATCAGCTACTTCATCGCGCTCTACACCACCGAAACAGCCAATTGGGGCCTTGCTTCGGCGTTGGGCGCGGTGCTGCTGCTCGCCACAGTTCTGCTCGCGCTCGTCTACGGCAAGCTGGTGCAGGGCCAGCAGGTCACGGGAGGGATGAAGAATTGAGCGACACCGCTTCCCTCCGCACGCCCAGCCAGCGCATCGCCTGGACCGCGACGATCTTGATCTCCACGCTGGTGTTCATTTTCCTGATCACGCCGATCCTTGCGATCATGCCGCTGTCCTTCAGCTCCGGTTCGTACCTCACCTATCCGCTGCCGGGCCTCTCCTTGCGCTGGTACGACGACTTCATCAGCTCGCCGCGCTGGATGAATTCGTTGAAGAACAGCATGATCATCGGCGTCGCCTCGACCGCGCTGTCGATGGTGCTCGGCACGCTCGCAGCCCTTGGGCTCGCGCAATGGAAGAGCCGGTTCAAACCGCTGGTGCTGGCTTTCGTGCTGTCGCCGGTCGTCGTGCCCGGTGTCATCACCGCGGTCGGTCTCTATTTCTTCTTCGCGCCGATCGGACTGACCGGCAGCTATCTCGGCCTGATCCTGGCTCACACCGCGCTCGCCACGCCCTTCGTGGTGATCACGGTCGGCGCCACGTTGCAAAGCTTCGACACCAACCTGGCGCGTGCCGCCGCCTCGCTCGGCGCCTCGCCCCTCGAAGCGTTCCGCCGCGTGATCCTGCCGCTGATCCTGCCGGGCCTCGCCTCAGGCGCACTGTTCGCCTTCGCGACCAGCTTCGACGAGGTGGTGATCGTGCTGTTCATGGCGGGACCGGAGCAGCGCACCTTGCCACGCGAAATGTTCAGCGGCATCCGTGAAAACATCAGCCCGACCATCACGGCCGCGGCGGTGATTTTGACGACGGTCTCGGTCATCCTGCTTGCCACATTGGAAGGCCTGCGCCGGCGCAACGAGAGGCTCAGGAGTGGCGAAGGCTGAACGGGAGGCGCCGCTACTCGCTCTCCCGCTTGCAGCGAGAGGCGAAGGGAACACCGTGGCTCTCTCCTTATTTCCTAGCCCTCTGCATGCCTCCCTGCCTTTGCCCGCGCGACCGTTTCTCGCTACAAGGGTCCCCGCAAACAAGCCCCGAACAACAACGCTGAGGGAGAAACGACATGCAAAAACTCATCGCCGCGGTCACGGCCGGCTTCGCCATCGCCGCCACCTGCGGCACGGCGCAGGCGCAGATTTCCGATAACGTCGTCAAGCTCGGCGTGCTCACCGACATGTCGAGCCTTTATGCCGACGCGACCGGCAAGGGCTCGCTCGCCGCTGTCGAGATGGCGGTGGCGGATTACGGCGGCAAGGTCGCAGGCGTGCCGATCGAGATCGTGTCCGCCGATCACCAGAACAAGCCCGACGTCGGCGTCAACATCGCCCGCAACTGGTACGACAACGACAAGGTGGACGCGGTCATGGACGTGCCGACGTCCTCGGTGGCGCTGCCGATCTCGGCGCTGACGCGCGAGAAGAACAAGATCAACATCAATTCCGGCGGCGGCTCCTCCGACATCACCGGCGTGGCCTGCTCACCCAACACGGTGCACTGGACCTACGACACCTATGCGTTGTCGAACGTCGCCGGCAAGGCGATGGTGAAGCGCGGCGAGGATACCTGGTTCTTCATCACCGCCGACTACGCCTTCGGCATGGCGCTCGAGCGCGACGCGGCCAACGTCGTCAAGGAGAGCGGTGGCAAGGTGCTCGGCGACGTCCGGCATCCGCTCAATTCCTCGGACTTCTCCTCCTTCCTGCTCCAGGCCCAGGCCTCCAAGGCCAAGGTGGTCGCGCTGGCGGATGCCGGCGGCGACACCACCAATGCGCTGAAGCAGGCGGCCGAGTTCGGTCTCACGCAAGGCGGACAGAAGATGATCGCGCTGCTGCTGGAAATCACCGACGTCCACTCCCTCGGCATCAAGGCAACCCAGGGCCTGATCGTCACGGACGCGTTCTACTGGGACAGGGATGACGAGACGCGCGCCTTCTCGAAGCGCTTCAACGACAAGGTCGGCCACATGCCGACCATGATCCAGGCCGGCCTCTATTCAGCGACCATGCACTATCTGAAGGCGATCGAAGCCATCAAGACCGATGAAGCGCCGAAGGTGATGGAGCAGATGCGCAAGACGCCGGTCAACGACTTCTTCGCCAAGAACGGCAAGATCCGCATCGACGGCCGCATGGTCCACGACATGTATCTGTTCGAGGTGAAGAAGCCGGAAGAGTCCAAGGGCGACTGGGATCTCTACAAGCTGATCGCCACCGTCCCCGGCGACGAAGCCTTCCGCCCGCTCGACAAAGGCGGCTGCCCGCTGGTGAAGTGAGAAAAAGACACGACAGCGCGCCCGGTGACGAACCGGGCGCGCTTCGCTTTAGGCACTCACGTGATCCTATTTACTCCGAGTACTTGAACTCGGGCATGTTCTTCAGCTGGTCCTTGGTCGCGTTGAACACGGCGTGATCAGGATACCACTTGGACGATGAACTGCTCGTGGTGGTCGCCGTCTTTTCGGTGCCGGTCGCAGCACCGGTGGTCGTGGTCGCAGCCGGCTTGGCGTTCGGGTTCGTCGTGGTGCTGGTTGAGGCCACGGCCTCATTGACGAATTTCAGCTTCTCATAGGGCACGGCGACGAGATGCTCGCCCATGCCGAGGAAGCCACCGACGCCGATCACGGCGATCTTGACGTTGCCGCTCTTGTCCATCAGCAGATCGTTGATCGAGCCGATGTTCTCGTTGGCATCGTTATAGACCTTGATGCCGTCCATCTTCGATGTACGCCATTCACCGGACGTACTCGTCGCCGGGGTGGTCGCGGTCGAAGCGGTGGGCGCCTTGTCGGTGGTGGAGGGATTTTGCGCAAACGCAACGGTCGCAAGCAAAGCGGTGCCGGCAAGGCCGGCGGCGATTGATTTGATCAACATTGTTGTCCTCTCCTTCAGCAGAAAACTTGTGCGGAGAGAACAGCCACGGCCACGCCCAGTTCCTCGCGTGCGGCAATTTCGTTGCCCCATCCGTTGCATGCTCGCGGCGGTGCGGCGCGAAGAAAGTTCCTGCTCAGGAACGTGGGGACGACGGTTCCCCGCCGACGATCATGCGCCCTGGGATGAAGCATGTTCGCGGCGAGGAACGCGCCGACCGGGGTCGCGCAGGTCAGCTCCTGGCGTCGATCAGCAGCGCCGAAAAATCCGAACTGTTCGACGAGCCCGTCGCGCTGCCATTGGCGCCGTAGGACGAGCGCGATGATTGCGACTGCTGCAGCGCCTGGAGAAACTGCTCGAGGATCTTGGCCGTGCTGCCGTCGGTGGAGTTGCTGCTCGTCGGATCCGTCGACGACGAATCCGAAGAGCCGTCATCCGACGGCGGCGGACCGGGGGGCGGGCCGCCCGCGCCGCCGGGCCGCTTGGCGAAGGCGGGTGTTGGCTGGCGGAGGCCGCTGAAATCGAAGTCATGATGGCACGGTGGCTTTTGCGGGTTTCGGACGCGACTGCGCCACGCTGTGGTTAACGGGCTTAACGCGACCTTGCCGTGCGGAGACGCGTCGTTTGCGGGGTGTTGCGGAGATGAGGCCGGAAACAAACTGAAACAAAAATCTTCGCCTTTTGGCCCGAATCTTGGACAAACAAGGCCCATGGCCGTTCCCTCTCCCAACATCCTGGTCGTCGAGGACGACCGCGAAACCCGGACGTTGATCGCGAAATATCTGCGCAACAACGCCTGCAACGTCACCGCCGTGAGTGACGGCCGCGAGATGTCGCGTGCCATGGCCGACCACCGCGTCGATCTCATCATCCTCGACGTCATGCTGCCCGGCGAGGACGGTCTCAGCCTGTGCCGCAAGGTGCGCTCGGAAGCACAGACGCCGATCATCATGCTGACCGCGCGCGGCGAGGACGTCGACCGCATCGTCGGCCTCGAGATGGGCGCCGACGATTATTTGCCGAAACCGTTCAACCCGCGCGAGCTGCTCGCCCGCATCAACGCCGTGCTGCGGCGCCAGGCCTCCGCCCGGGCCGCAAGCTCGATCGAGGGCGCATCCACGCTCGCCTTCGAAGGCTGGCGCATCGATTTGCGCCTGCGCGAGCTGCGCAATCCGGAAGGCGCACGCGTCGCCGTGACCAGCGCCGAGTTCGACCTGCTGCGGACCTTCTGCGAGCGTCCCGGCCGCGTGCTGTCGCGCGACAGCCTGCTCGACCTGACCCAGGGCCGCAGCACCGGCGCGTTCGAGCGCTCCATCGACGTGCTGGTCAGCCGCATCCGCCGCAAGATCGAGCCCAATCCGGCCGACCCCACCATCATCAACACGGTGCGCTCCGGCGGTTATCTGTTTACGCCCAGAACGGAAGCGGTTACGACGCCCCCGAGCAACTGAGGGGGATTTGGACGATGAAGCCGTTCGGGTTCTTCCACCTCAAGGGCATCAGCGGCCAGATTGCCGCGCTGGTGCTGGCTTCGACCGTCACGCTGCATCTCGTCGTCACCACCGCGTTCCTGATGAGCCGGCCCGACCATGCCGACACGCCGCCCGACGGCGCGCATCAGCTGACCGATGCAGCGCTGCTGCTCGGCTCGGCCAGGCCGGACGACCGACCGCGCCTGATCGCGGATCTCGCGCGCGCCTTCCCGAAGCTCGATCTGGAGACGCACGCGCCCGGCACGGCTGACGTGATCGAGGACGGCGACAGCCAGCACCTGCACGGGCTGCGTCGCCATCTCGGCCGAGGCTACAAGGTGGTGCAGCTCGCGCCCCGGGGCGGCGCCCGTCGCATCGGCGTGCAATTGCCTGACGGCACCGTGATCGCGGGCCATGTCGAGAGCAGTCAGCGTCCGTGGTTCTGGGGCGCGCCGTGGCTGATCACGTTGATGACCGCCTTCATCTGCATCAGCGTGCTCGGCCTGTGGGCGGCGCGCGCGCTGGCGACGCCCTTGTCGTCCTTTGCCAAGGCGGCCGAGAATTTCAGCCTGGACGGCGAGGCAGATCCGCTGCCCGAGCGCGGCCCCGAGGAGATCCGCTCCGTCGCCCGCGCGCTCAACCGCATGCATGAGCGGATCGCACGGCTGATGTCGGATCGCACCAAGATGCTGGCCGCGATCAGCCACGATCTGCGCACACCGATCACGCGGCTGCGCCTGCGCGCCGAGTTCATCGAGGACGAGAGCAACCGCAAGCGCATGCTGATCGACCTCGACCAGATGCGCTCGATGCTGGAAAGCGTGCTGTCGCTCTTGCGCAACGACCGCAAGATCGAAGCGATCACGCTGGTCGATATCGCCAGCACGCTGCAGCTCATTGCCGACCAGTTCGGCGACATGGGCCACGTCGTGCACTATGACGGCCCTTCATCGGCGACGGCCGCCGCGCGCCCCGACGATCTGCATCGCGGCGTCACCAATCTGGTCGAGAACGCCGTGCGCTTCGGCGCCGAGGTGACGATCCGCCTCGACGTATCAGACACCAGGCTCGTCATCGACGTCGAGGACGACGGCCCCGGCATTTCGGACGCGCGCAAGCACGAGATGCTGGAGCCGTTCGTGCGCGGCGACGACGCGCGCACGATGGACGATTCCACCGGCTTCGGCCTCGGCCTGTCGATCGCGCTCGCCCATGGCGGCGAGCTGTCGCTGCACGACGGCCAGCCGCACGGGCTGATCGTGCGGATGCAATTGCCTGTTCGGCAGCAGCCGCGGCTGGCTGCGTAGGCATGATCGGGAAAGCGTGAAGCGGCTTTCCGGAACGATCATGCCCTCTTAAGGCAACTCAGGCTGCGAGCGGCGGATATTCGACGGCGGGCTCGTCGTAGATCGCGATGGCCTCGAACCGATAGTTGCAGGCGTGGCATGTCCAGAGATAGGACACTCGCCCTTCGCCCTGCTCGATCCAGTCGGGTTGCGCGATCGGCGCGCCGCATTGTGCGCACGGGTTCTGCGTGGGGATGTCGCCGATTTCTGCTCGGGTCATGGACGTCCTCCCGAATGCTGCTTAGGGATTTTTGGGCGAATGCAGGAATGGACAGACCTGCTGTCGCGTCCTGCACTCCGCCGGCGCTGAAGCTAACCCAGGTTTGAGTCGTAAAAACGACGGCTCGGCGAAAATCACCGCTGGCGGCGTTTCGCCACATCATCGCCGTGTTCCCACGGCCTAACGCGCATGGGCGCAGGTCCGTTCGGCCGAGGAACATTTAAATGAAAATCTTACGCGTCGCCGCCTTCATTGCGGCCGGACTGGTGTCGCCGCAAGCCGCAGTCGCAGGCCAGGCCGAATACGCCGGGATGGTCGCGATGCATGCGCACGCCAACGGCGTGCCGGAGGCGCTGGTGCATCGCGTCATCATGCGCGAGAGCCGCTATCAGCCGGGCCTGGTCGGCCATGGCGGCACCATCGGGCTGATGCAGATCAAGCTCGCGACCGCCCGCGGCCTCGGCTACACCGGCGATGCCGCCGGCCTGCGCGACCCCAACACCAATCTCACCTATGCGGTGAAATATCTCGCGGGCGCCTACCACGCCGCCAATGGCGACCACGACCGCGCCGTGCGCTATTTCGCGGGCGGCTATTACTACGCTGCAAAGCGTCAGCGGCAGGAGATGGTGCAACAGGCGAGCTTCGAGACGAGCAACCAGGCCTGGCTCGAGCCCAATGGCAATCCGCAGCCGATGTTCGGCACCGTGCCGCACCGGAAGCTCGCCGATCACCTCCGCAACGCGCGGGCGCAGGCGCCCAACCGCTAGCCACCGTCATGGCCGGGACGAGCCCGGGCATGACGACCGATAACGCGTTGACACAGGCCCCCACAAGCCTACATTAGAGCCGTTCCGAGGGGTGCTCCGAGGAGGAGCTGAGATACCGCTAAACGGGCAAGCCTGCACTTCAGCAAGCCTGCCCAGGACCGCGGTGACCCTTTGAACCTGATCCGGGTCATGCCGGCGAAGGGACAGGGATGTTGCAGACGACCAAGCGAGCGGATTCACCGGTATCCATCATCGGCGCAGGCATTGCGGGCGCGTGGCAGGCGCTGTTGTTCGCGCAGGCCGGCCATGCCGTGACGCTCCACGAGCGCGGTGACGCCGCCATGGCCGGTTCCACCAGCCATTGGGCGGGCGGCATGCTCGCGCCCTATTGCGAGGCGGAGGTCGCCGAACCCGTCATTTCCAGGCTCGGCCTGCGCTCGCTCGACATCTGGCGGCGCGAGCTGCCGGATACGCCCTTCAACGGCTCGCTGGTCGTCGCCCATCCGCGCGAGCGCAACGACTTCGAGCGCTTTGCCCGGATGACCGAGGGGCACCGCCGGCTTGATGCCGCAGGCCTTGCCGCGCTCGAGCCGTCGCTGGAGGGCCGCTTCCGCGATGCGTTGTTCTTCCCGACCGAGGGTCATGTCGAGCCGCGCCGCGTGCTGCCGAAACTGCACGCGCGCATCGTCGCCGCCGGCGGCACCATCAGGTTCGGCAGCGATGTCAGCGCCAACGATCTCGCCAACCTTGATCCCGAAGGCCTGGTGATCGACTGCCGCGGCCTGTCCGCGCGCGACGAGCAAAGCGCGCTGCGCGGCGTCAAGGGCGAGATGATCCTGATCGAGACCAGCGAGGTGCAGCTGGCGCGCCCGGTCCGCCTGATCCATCCGCGCTGGCCGCTCTACGTGATCCCGCGCGAGGACAATCTGTTCATGCTGGGCGCGACCTCGATCGAGACCGAGGATACCGGCGTCAGCGTCCGCTCCGCGCTGGAGCTCTTGGGCGCGGCTTATGCCGTGCATCCGGCGTTCGGCGAGGCGCGCATCGTCGAATTCGGCTCGGGCCTGCGCCCGGCATATCCGGACAATTTGCCGCGCATCGGCGTGCGCGGCGGCAAGATCAGCGTCAACGGGCTCTACCGCCACGGCTTCCTGCTTGCCCCCGCGCTTGCCGAGCTGACGCTCGCCTATGTCGAGCGCGGCCAGATCGACAATGAGGTGATGCAATGCGCGTGATCGTGAATGGTGAGCAGCGGGAGATAAACTCGGCCAGCGTCGACGCGCTGCTCTCGGAGCTCGACTACGAGGGCACCCATTTCGCCATCGCGCTGAATTACGACGTCGTGCCGAAAAGCCGCTGGGCCGAGACCCACCTCAAGGCCGGCGACGAGATCGAGATCATCACGCCGCGGCAGGGAGGGTGAGGAAGATGCAGCTCGCGCCCCACACTCAGCTGTCATCGCCCGGCTTGACCGGGCGATCCAGTACGCCGCGGCTTCGCGATTCCAGCCGCGCCGCCGCGGAGTACTGGATCCCCGCTTTCGCGGGGATGACACTGTCATTCAAGGAGACACCTCGGACATGGTGACCTTCTACGGCAAAACCTTCGCCTCCCGCCTGCTGATCGGCAGCGCGCTCTATCCCTCGCCTGCGATCATGCAGGACGCGATCCGCGCCTCCGGGTCGAACATCGTCACGGTGTCGTTGCGGCGTGAATCCGCCGGCGGCAAAACGGGCGACGCGTTCTGGAAGCTGATCCGCGAGCTCGACGTATCAGTGCTGCCGAACACCGCCGGCTGCCGCAGCGTGCGCGAGGCCGTGACCACCGCCAAGCTCGCGCGTGAATTGTTCGGCACGACCTGGATCAAGCTCGAAGTCATCGCCGACAACGACACGCTGCAGCCTGACGTCATCGGCCTCGTCGAAGCCGCCACCATGCTGATCAAGGACGGCTTTGAAGTGTTCCCCTATTGCACCGAAGACCTCTCGGTCGCGAACCGGCTGGTCGATGCCGGCTGCAAAGTCGTCATGCCCTGGGCAGCTCCCATCGGCAGCGCCAAGGGCATCATCAACCGCGATGCGCTGAAGCTGCTGCGCGAGCGGCTGCCCGACATCACGCTCGTGGTCGACGCCGGCATTGGCGCGCCGAGCCACGCCGCCGAAGCGCTCGAGCTCGGCTACGACGCCGTGCTGCTCAACACCGCGATCGCCAAGGCCGCCGATCCCGTCGCGATGGCGAAAGCCTTCCGCCTCGGCTGTGAGGCCGGCCGCACCGCGTTTGAGGCTGGGCTGATGAACGCCCGCGACTTCGCCTCCCCCTCCACCCCTGTCGTTGGGACCCCGTTCTGGCATGCCGTATCCTGATCGCAACGCGTATCCTGATCGCAACGCGTATCCTGATCGCTTCTACCCCGTCGTCGACAGCCTCGCCTGGGTCGAGCGCCTGACCAAGCTCGGCGTCGGCACCATCCAGCTGCGCGCGAAAAATCTCGACGACGCGCAGGCCTTGCAGATCGTCACCGACGCGCTGGCGATCACGCAAGGCACGCAGGCCAAGCTGGTGGTGAACGACTATTGGCGCGCCGCGATCGTCGCCGGCGCAAAATATCTGCATCTCGGCCAGGAGGATCTCGCCGACGCAGACCTCGAGGCCATCCGCGAGGCCGGCCTGTCGCTCGGCATCTCCACCCATGACGACGAGGAGCTCGCGACCGCGCTGAAGGCAAAACCGGACTACGTCGCGCTCGGTCCGATCTTCTTCACCACGCTGAAATCGATGCGTTTCGAACCGCAGGGCATTCCGAAGATCACGGAATGGAAGAAGCGCATCGGCGACATCCCGCTGGTCGCGATCGGCGGCATCAAGTTCGAGCACGCCGCGGAGATCTTTGCCGCGGGCGCGGATTCCATCGCGGTGGTCAGCGACGTCACCCAGAACGCCGACCCCGATGCCCGCGTACGGCAGTGGCTCGGCCAGGCTACGGAGGCGGCATGATGCATGTCCGTCCCCATTTGATCCGTCACCCTGAGGTGGCCCGCTTCTTCAGCGGCCCTCGAAGGGCGACGGCCCGGCTCTTTCATCCTTCGAGGCACGCAAGTGCGCGCACCTCAGGATGACGACAGCGACAGCATTCATACCAATTAGAAGGAGGATCCCATGAACATCCGCTCCAATCCCGACAAGACCGTCCCCGCCGTCACCACCGGCCCGCTTCCCTCCTCGCGAAAAATCTTCGCCTCGCCCGACGCCGCGCCCGATCTGCGCGTGCCGCTGCGCGAGATCATCCTGTCGGAAGGTGCCGGCGAGCCGAACCTGCCGGTTTACGACACCTCGGGCCCCTACACCGATCCATCCGTGACCATCGACGTGAACGCCGGCCTTCCCCGCAACCGCAAGCAGTGGGTGCTGGAGCGCGGCGGCGTCGAGGAATATGAGGGCCGGCAGATCAAGCCGGAGGACAATGGCAGCGTCTCCACCGACAACGCCGCGCGCGCGTTCAGCGCCTATCACAAGCCCTTGCGCGGCCTCGACGGCCACAAGATCACGCAGCTCGAATTCGCCCGCGCCGGCATCATCACCAAGGAGATGATCTACGTCGCCGCGCGCGAGAACCTCGGCCGCAAGCAGCAGCTCGAGCGCGCGGAAGCCGCGCTGGCCGATGGCGAGAGCTTCGGCGCCGCGGTGCCCGCCTTCATCACGCCGGAGTTCGTGCGCTCAGAGATCGCGCGCGGCCGCGCCATCATCCCCTCCAACATCAACCACTCCGAGCTCGAGCCGATGATCATCGGCCGCAACTTCCTGACCAAGATCAACGCCAATATCGGCAACTCGGCGGTGACCTCGTCGGTCGAGGAAGAGGTCGAGAAGATGGTGTGGGCGATCCGCTGGGGCGCCGACACCGTGATGGACCTCTCGACGGGGCGCAACATCCACACCACCCGCGAATGGATTTTGCGCAACGCGCCCGTGCCGATCGGCACGGTGCCGATCTACCAGGCCCTGGAGAAGTGCAACGGCGATCCCGTGAAGCTGACCTGGGAGCTCTACAAGGACACGCTGATCGAGCAGTGCGAGCAGGGCGTCGATTATTTCACCATCCACGCCGGCGTCCGCCTGCAATACATCCACCTCACCGCCAGCCGCGTCACCGGCATCGTCAGCCGCGGCGGTTCGATCATGGCGAAGTGGTGCCTGGCGCATCACAAGGAAAGCTTCCTCTACACGCATTTCGACGAGATCTGCGACCTCATGCGCAAGTATGACGTCTCGTTCTCGCTCGGCGACGGCCTGCGTCCCGGCTCGATCGCGGACGCGAATGACCGCGCGCAATTTGCCGAACTCGAAACGCTCGGCGAATTGACCAAGATCGCATGGGACAAGGGCTGCCAGGTCATGATCGAAGGCCCCGGCCACGTGCCGATGCACAAGATCAAGATCAACATGGACAAGCAGCTGAAGGAGTGCGGCGAAGCGCCGTTCTACACGTTGGGACCGCTGACCACCGACATCGCGCCGGGCTATGACCACATCACCTCGGGCATCGGTGCGGCGATGATCGGCTGGTTCGGCTGCGCCATGCTGTGCTACGTCACGCCGAAGGAGCATCTCGGCCTGCCCGATCGCAACGACGTCAAGACCGGCGTCATCACCTACAAGATCGCGGCCCACGCCAGCGATCTCGCCAAGGGCCACCCCGCCGCGCAACTGCGCGACGACGCCCTCTCCCGCGCGAGATTCGAATTCCGCTGGACCGACCAGTTCAACCTCGGCCTCGACCCCGATACCGCAAAAAGCTTCCACGACGAAACCCTGCCGAAGGAAGCCCACAAGGTCGCGCATTTCTGCTCGATGTGCGGCCCGAAATTCTGCTCGATGAAGATCACGCAGGACGTGCGCGACTACGCGGCGACGCTCAACGATCCGAACAGCGTGGGCATGTCGATGGCCGGCACCGCCGAAGACGGCATGGCCAAGATGAGCGCGAAGTTCAAGGAGATGGGCGAGAGCTTGTATCTCGATGCGGAGAAGGTGAAAGAGAGCAATCGGGTGCTCTAGGCCCTATGCCCGACATGATAATCATTGCCGGCCCCAATGGGGCCGGAAAAACCTCTTTCGCGAGAGAGTATCTCTCGAAGGATGGGCTACGCTTCGAATTTGTCAACGCTGACGAGATAGCCCGCGGATTGGCCCTGGAGGGTGGAACGCTGGACCAATCCGATATTCAAGCCGGTAGGGTGATGCTCAAGCGGATTGATGATCTCGTTAGCCAGAAACTTGATTTTGCTATCGAAACCACTCTAGCTACATTGATCTACGCTCCCAGGATCGCGGCTTGGCGCAACCAGGGATACCATGTGGCGCTTGTCTATTTGCGATTGGCATCCGAAGAAGACGCGCTTGAGCGTGTCCGGCGGCGTGTAGCGGCGGGCGGCCACGACATTCCCGCTGACGTGATTGCGAGGCGATTTAAGAAGAGCAGAACCTATTTTGAACAGGTCTACAAACCAATAGTCGATCAATGGTATGTTTATGAGAGTCGCGAGGGAGAATTTGCTCCCTTAGAATCTTCGGAATAGCGATGGTCGAGAAGCTTGATACGTCGAAAATCGAAGCCGCTCTCGAAAGAGCGGCTCACAAATCAGTGCAAGGCGGACGAGAGGATCGGTCCGGTCGCTTCATGGCGCCTAGGGCATTCATTTCGTATTCTCACGATTCAGATGAACATAAGCAGTGGGTTCTTAAACTCGGATCAGACCTGCGTAACATGGGTGTTGACGTCGTGCTCGACCAATGGGACCTCGTCCCTGGTCAAGATGTCAGCATGTTTATGCAAAGAGGGATCACAGAAGCCGACTGCGTCGTTCTGGTCTGCTCGGCTTCGTACGTTTCAAAATCCGAGAAGGGAACCGGAGGAGTCGGTTACGAGCGCCTCATTGTGACGGGTGAAGTCGTGCAATCAATCGACACAATAAAGTTCATTCCGATTTTGCGAGGATCCAGTCCCACCAATAAGGTCCCCTCGTTTTTGGGGCCGCGGCTATACATCGATTTCGAGGACGACGGAGACTACGACGTTAAGCTCGTCGAACTCGCCAGACGCATTCATGGCGCACCAGCGGTTTCGAAACCGCCCCTCGGACAAAATCCGTTCTCTACTTCCGCTATGGCTTCTACCCTGAGGAAACCCACCGAGGCCCGAGGAGCAGCAATTCCGAATGTTGATAGCCAATGGTTCACATCGGAAGAAGCCGCCGCCCGAGGTGGAATTGAAAAGCTCAAGCTGCTGGGATGCATGGAGCTTCGCGCGAGCATTTCGCATCCCCTAGCGAAATCCCAAGTTGAGCTCTTGAATGCCGTCAAACACTCTGAAATTCGTACGTTCGGGTGGCCAATTGGCGTTACTTTAGAGAATCGCGAGGAATATAGGCCCCGACCATACGGGGATGGTATCAGAGCAGAAATTTCAATAGGCGACCAGGAAGAGGATGGACGAACATCCTACGACTATTGGGCTCTTCGATCGAATGGCGATTTTTTTCTCCTTCAGAGTCTTTTCGAGGATAGCCGGAAGCCAAGTGAGATCTTCTTTGATACGCGCATAGTGCGGGTAACAGAAAGTCTGATGTTCTTGGAGCGCCTGTATAACAATCTCGGGGCTCCCTCAGAAACACAAGTAAAGATCAGAGTAACTCACAGAGGCTTTAAAGGGCGAACCCTTGGCAGCGCTTCGCCCAATCGAAGCCTATTTCGATCTCGAAGGACCAACGAGGACGTTTCTTCGTTTGAATTTTTTGCTGAACTTGGCGATATGCAAAGCACCAGGGTTGATGACGTCAAGAATATTCTTGCGCCGATGTTTGTGCTCTTCGACTACATGGAGCTCAATACCGACGTTTACTCAGACATCGTTAGAAAATTCGAGGCCGGGCGAGTAAGCTAAGCAAGCCGGAGGGGTGGAAGATGTAAATTCCAGTCATTTCGAACTCCTATGCTTCGGACTTCGATGATCACAGCGCACCGCCTCCCCGATCTCCTCCGCCCCAACCTCCGACTCGTCTTCGTCGGCACGGCCGCCTCGACGCGCTCGGCGAAGCTCGGGCACTATTACGCCCATCCCGGCAACCGCTTCTGGCGCGCGATCCATGAGGTCGGGATCACGCCGCGGCGTTACCAGCCGGGCGAGTTTGCTTCGCTGATCGAGCTTGGAATCGGCTTCACCGATCTCTCCAAGACGGGCGCTGGGATGGATCACCAGCTCGTAAGGTGGGTTAGCGTGGCGTAACCCACCACTTTGCATCCAAGGCCAGTCCGTAGGGTGGGTTAGCGTAGCGTAACCCACCATCTTGCATTCAAAGCCTCTCTAGACATGGTGGGTTACGCCTTGCGCCGTCGCGCGTTGAAAGTCCATGCGTGTGGGCGGCTAACCCACCCTACGCAGCTACGCGGCTCAGCTCAGCGCCGCCAATTCACGCGCGAGATTGGCGCGGGCGCGGCGGTCGTATGTGGCGGCGAAGCTGGAGTCGGGATAGATGACCGGGCGGGCGGCGAACCGGCGCAACACCGCGGCGCGGCCGGCGCGATAGTCGGCGTCGCTGACATGGATGAACTCCTGCCGGATGGCGGCGGCATAGGCGTCGTAACGCGCCGGCTCCGCGCCCAGGATGCCGAGGTCGATCGTGATCAGGATGGCCCCAAGGCGATCGTCGGCCTTCACCTCGTGCGTCCGCGTCAGGCGGATCAGGCGGCCGACCTCGCTGCTGATGTCGGCGCGCACGTGCCGTTCGGCCAGTTGTGCGCTGAGCTCTTCGTTGTCGAAGCGGGTCGGATCGTAGACGACATCGTGCCACCAGATCGCCTCGGACAAAATCTCGCGCTCGCTCGCCGAGAGGCCCTCGATTTGCGCGAGCACGGCGAGGCAGTCCTCGATATGTGCGAGGTTGTGGTACTGGCGGCCGGGTGCCGCATAGGCGGCGGCCAGTGCTTGGCGGTCCATCGCCGAGGTATAGGATGAATGCTGCGGAGATGGTAGCCATGGCTCAAGATGTCCGATAGCGATCTGCACCGCCTCCCCGACCAGCTCCGCGAAAATCTGCGCCTCGTCTTCGTCGGCACCGCCGCCTCGACGCGTTCGGCCGAGCTCGGGCACTACTACGCCCATCCCGGCAACCGCTTCTGGCGCGCGATCCACGAGGCCGGCATCACGCCGCGGCGCTATCAGCCAAGCGAGTTCGCCGCGCTGATCGAGCTCGGGATCGGCTTCACCGATCTCTCCAAATCGGGCGCGGGGATGGATCATCAGATCGCACCTGACACGATCGACGTATCCGGCTTCAGGGCAAAGATGAAGACGTACCAGCCGCGGACGATTGCGTTCACGAGCAAGAAGGCAGCGAGCTTGTTTTACGGCCGGGCGTCAGCTGCGATTTCGCTGGGGCGGCAGGTGCGCGATGCGAGCTTGCCGGAGATCTTCGTGCTGCCGTCGCCATCGGGGGCGGCGTCGGGACATTGGACGCTGGAGCCGTGGCGGGAGCTTGCGAGGTGGATTGGTTCTGATTCGTAGGGTTGGTTAGCTGCGCGGAAGCGCGAAGCGCGGGCCGCGCGGCGTAACCCACCGCTTCTGTCGCCGCGGAAACATACGTGGTGGGTTACGCCTTGCATTTTTCGCCTGATTCACGATCGCGCTTGCGGGCGGCTAACCCACCCTACGAGCCCGCGCCTACAAATCGAAGTTCGTCGGCATCATCACGACGTCGCGGATGGTCATGCCGCGCGGGCGCGTCAGCATGAACATCACGACTTCAGCCACTTCGCTGGCCTCAAGCAGGCTGCCCGAGTCCCTCGCGTCCTGCAGCTTCTTGGCCGGCCAGTCCGCGAGCAGCGCGGTGACGACGGGGCCGGGCGAGATCGAGCCGACGCGGATGCCGTGCTTGAAGACCTGGCGCCGCACGGTCTGGACGAAGCAGTTGATCGCCCATTTCGACGACGCGTAGACCGGCTCCCATGGCGTCGGAAAATGCGCCGCCAGCGAACTCGTGACGATGATGTCGCCGGTCCGGCGCGCGATCATGTGCGGCAGCACGTCGTGCACGTTCTTCATTACGACGTTGACATTCAGGTTCAGCATCCGGTCGATCGCCGTCACGTCGGCATCGACCAGATCGCCGCCGACATAGCTGCCTGCATTCGCATGCAGGATATCGAGCTGCCCTGCCCTTTCCAGGACGCGCGGGAGCAGCGTTGCGCAATCCCCGGGATCCAGGAGGTCGATAACCAGCGGCATCACGGCCTCGCCGTGCTTGTCGCAGAGCGCGTTGAGCGCCGCCTCATCGCGGTCGACCATCACCACGCGCGCGCCGGCGGCCAACATCGCCTCGGTGCTCGCGAGCCCGATGCCCGACGCGGCCCCGGTCACGGCGGCAATCTTGCCTTCCAATTGTCTTGCCATGAGATCACCATCCTGCTGAGGTCAGACAGTATAGCGATCTCAAACGAATTGGCGACGCGGATCACCGGCTTCGTAAGGCCGGTCAGGCCTTCTCCGATCGATCGACGTCGCACGCAGAGACTTGCAAGCGCCTCACGGCAGCGATACGACTTCGAGTGGAAGCACAGAGTGGACCGGCCGGGCCTCACCCGGCGCGCATATGTCGAGGAAGCCGCCGCAAATGAGCGACGATCTCTCCGGTGTCTGGGACGGCACGTACATCCAGCCCGGCACGGGAATGGTCACGTTCACGGCGACGCTGGTCGAGGCCGGCGGTGCGCTGAGCGGCAGCGTGACCGAGCCCTGCTCGAACCCGCGCTGCCCGCTGCGTACTCACAGCGCCTCGATTACTGGCCATCGCTCAGGCCACGCCGTGTCGTTCGTCAAGCGCTACGAGCCGCCGGGTTACGGCTTCGACATCGTCCAGTACGACGGCATCATGAATGGAGAGGCGACCGAGATCGACGGTCGCTGGCGGCTGCCCGGCACCTCAGGCTCGTTCCTGATGATCCGCTCCAGCAAGCGCGCGCAGGCTGCCACCACAGATGACAAGGCCAAGCTGTCAGCGCGCTGAGAGCGAGATGAGATTGATTGAACCGATGTGAGCCGTGGACTTGGATCACCTCCTCCCGGAGGGAGAGGTGTTCAAGAGGCGGCCGGCTTGATTGATATGCGCAAAGAGGTGCCATCATGCTGACCCTCTATTCCTACCCGCAATTGTTCGGCGTCGCCGACAACAACGGCTACGGGCTCAAGGTCTACGCCTTCCTGAAACTGTCGGGCGTTCCGTTCGTGCATGAGCATGTGTTCGATGCCTCCGCGGCTCCGCGCGGGCAGCTTCCCTATGTCGTCGACGACGGCGAGACCATCGGCGACAGCGAGACGATCATTGCGCATGCGATCGCCAGATATCACCTCACCATCGACGCCGCGCTGTCGCCGGCGCAGCGCCGCACCCATCATTTCGTCACGCGCATGCTGGATGATCTCTACTGGGTGATGTCCTATTCGCGCTGGAAGGACGAGCGCTATTATCCCGCGTTTCGCGACGGCTTCATTGCGCAGCATCCGCAGATCGACGTAGATGGATTCGAGAAGGCGAAGGCCTACAACGCGCAGCGTTATCATTATCAGGGCATCGGCCGCTACACGCCGGAGCAGGCCTATGCG
This sequence comes from Bradyrhizobium sp. USDA 4449, assembly GCF_054056275.1. NCBI lineage: Bacteria > Pseudomonadati > Pseudomonadota > Alphaproteobacteria > Hyphomicrobiales > Nitrobacteraceae > Bradyrhizobium > Bradyrhizobium sp. USDA 4449. Next base: position 291,982 of record NZ_JBSRYD010000001.1, read on the forward strand.
CGCGGGCTTGCCGATTTACAGGTACTCGCCGAGATCCTTCCGGCGACCGGTTTCGTCGATGGCGAGCGGCCGACCAGCTGCGATGCCGGCATCTACGGCTTCATCGCGAACATCCATTATTTTCCGATCCCGACGCCACTGAAGGCGTTCGTCGAAGCGCAGAAGAACCTCGTCACGCATTGCGAGCGGGTTCATGCAATGGTGGGGGGAAAGTAGTTCGATCCGTCATTGCGAGCGTAGCAAAGCAATCCAGACTGTTGCCGCGGAGGAACTCTGGATTGCTTCGCTCGCAACGACGGCGTTGATGCACCGTTTAGCGCATCGTGATCGCAAGCCCGCTCAGATCCGCATTCGCCATCAGGCCGGTCTGATAGCCCGACAACTCCAGCACCGCGCCCTTCTGGTTGGTCAGCACGATGGCGCGGGCGCCGCGGCCGAGCGCGAGGCCGGCACCGGCCGCGCCGTAAACGCCGGCGACATCGGAAGGCCTGATGATGTTGGAGACACGGCCGCGCAACACGGTCTTGGAGCCGCCGAAGACGAGGCCGTAGTCGAGGCCGCCGGTCGAGAGTGCATAGGAGCGGCCTCGGAAGTTCAGCACGCCCGAGCCGCCCGAACCGCCGATGATCCAGCCCGCCTTGTAGATCGTCAGCACCACGGTGCCGCCATCGGCCATCGCCGAGGTCGTGAGGCCGGCCAGCGCGGCCAAAGCGACGAGCGCGGCACGCAAGGTGGAAGCAAACTTCATGGGGCGTCTCCGGAGGCTATTTTTCTGCGGGGGATAGCGAATCAGAAACCGCAATTTACCTGATCGATCGCGGCGGCAACATGAAGGGGCACCCGCATCACCCCACGATGCCATCCTGCCGATGTTTTGCCCGACGGGTCAAGACGAATTTTTGTTTTACCGAATTCGGCCGGCCATTGATTTCTACTGTGCATGGGGTTGTTTTCGCGCTTTCGTATCGGAGCACGCGGCCCCGCTTCTGACATATCCGTGAACGGCCCTGCCGCGGCTTGCCAGAGGCGCCGTTTTGCCGCACCAGTTTCCTCGTCACGTTCCCATAGGAGATTTTTTTCATGCGTCGCGTTTTCGCCCTTTGTGCCGTCGCCGGCATCGCCAGCTCCGTCTTCGCCGTGCCCGCGTCCGCAAAGACCGGCTATTACGTGATCCGCTGGGACAACACCGGCATCTGCCAGGTCTGGAACGAGGACCTCCGTTACAAGCCGCTGCAGTGGGGCGTCTCGACCTACAAGGTCGTCAGCAAGCCGCTCCCCACTTTCACTGAGGCGTCCGACCTCCAGATCAAGATGCGCGCCGAGCGTCGCTGCACGCTCTGATCGGGTCCGGCCAGTCCGGTTCGGGGGCGGGTTGCGTGAGCAGCCCGCCCTTTGCTTTTGCGCGTGCGCTTTGAACCCGATCAGCACACCGAACTACTCACATCTTGTCCGGGGCGCAGCTGAGGCGCCCCGCGATCCCCCTCCCCGTCATTGTCGGGAGGCGCATCACATCTTTCATTTTGAGGAGCTGATCCATGCGTCGTATTTCCATGCTTTGCGCTGCCGCCGGTCTCGCCGCTGCCGCCTTCGTGGCCGCGAGCCCTGCCGAAGCCGGCTATCATTTGGTCCGCTGGCACGACAGCGGCGTGTGCCAGATCTGGGACGAGAGCATCCCGACCACGCCGTGGCCGGCCGGGTATCATCGCGCCAGCGCCTCGGTGCCGACCTTCCTGGACGCACTCGCGCTGAAGGATCACGCGTTGAAGGCCGGCCACTGCAGCTGGTAGGAATTCGATCGGCGGACGACAAGAACCGGGCCAGGATGCGATGCCAGCATCCTTGCCCGTGCGTTTTTTACCTCGCAGACGAGCTGAGCGTCGTCACGCGTCCTTGTGCGCGCCGGGATGGATCAGAACATCGCGCGCGGCGGAGAGGTCGATGAAGGCCTGTGCGCTGCCGCCCCGGTCGGGATGCATGCCCTTGGCGGCACGGCGATAGGCCTGGTTGATGTCGTCGCAGGTGAGCTGCACCGCGAGCGGCAGGCCGAGCATCTTGCGCGCACGATCCTCGCTCGACAGTTTCTTCGGTGCTGCGTTGCGCCGGCCGAAGCGTGGCGCGGTCAGATCGTGGATGACGTCGAGAATCACCCCGACACGGCGCCGGGCCGCCAACGCGACGCCGTGGTCGTCGGTGTCCGCGGCCTGACGCAGCACGGGCAGCGCCTGCTCGGCGGCCTGCCGCAACATCACATCGGTGCTCATCCTGATGATCTCGGCCACCAGCCGGGCGGCCTCGGCCCAATCGGCGCCGTCCGTCGACCGCAGCCGCTCGAGAGCGAGTTTCCAGGATTCAAGCCGTTCCATCATGCGCGCAACGTTTAGCAACGGAAATCAGTATGCCAAGGCCGCCGTTTCCGACCGCTTAATTTCGAGTTAGCCTTTCATGAAACTTAGAAACGAATCCGGAAGGAAATCGCCATGGCATTGCTCGCAAACCACATCGCCGTTGTCACGGGCGCTGGCTCCGGCATCGGCCGGGCGATCGCCGCCGGCTACGCCCGCGAGGGCGCGCAAGTCGTGCTGCTCGACGTCAACGCCGACACGGTCGCCGAGGCCGCCGAGGAGATCCGCAAGGCCGGCGGCAAGGCCGAGAGCTTTGTGCTCGACGTGACCCGGCGCGACGATTGTTTCGCGCTGGCGAAGCAGGTCGCCGAAAAGGTCGGACAGGTCTCGATCCTCGTCAACAATGCCGGCATCACGCGCCGCAACGCCTTTACCGCCGAAACGGAAGCGGTGGCGAAAGACTGGAACGACATCATCTCGCTCAACCTCAACGGCGTCTTCAACATGACGCAGGCCTTGCTCGCTCCCCTGCGCGCCAGCAAGGGCCGCATCGTCAATATCGGCTCGATCCAGTCATTCATGCATCTGCGGACACCAAGCTCGGCGGCGTACACGACCTCGAAGCACGGTGTGCTGGGCTTCACCAAGGCACTCGCAGTCGAGCTCGGCAAGGAAGGCGTGCGCGTCAACGCGATCGGCCCGGGCTTCATCGAGACCAACCTGAACGCCAATGTGCGCGCCACCAATCCGGCGCTGGTACAGGCCTTCATCGACCACACCCCGCTCGCACGCGCCGGCAAGCCCGAGGACATCGTCGGCCCCGCGCTCTTCCTTGCGTCGGACTTGTCGGCCTATGTCACGGGAACGATCGTGATGGTGGACGGCGGATATCGGACAGTGTGAGCGAGATCGGGCCACCTTGCTATGCATTTTGCGCCAATCGCGGCGGCGCGGCGGCATTCTCAAGGTCAATTCGTGCGATGTCTCGCGATTTAACCTTTCGTTAACCAAAACCATCGACCGTAGATCTACGGCTTGGGGATCGCTTGTTCTCGATCCGCTTCCAACGGTGGAAGCGGGCGTTGATCGGGGAGTTCGTTGATGACCACTGTTCATGTCGCCGCGCCCGAGCAGGGCGGATACTTGCTGCCCCCCAACAAGATCGTTCCGCTGCTGATCGGTGCGACCGTCGGCGAGATCGAGCGCGAGCTCGTGCTCCAGACGCTGGCACGCTGCGACGGCAATCGCACGCGGGCCTCGCGCGTGCTCGGCCTGTCGGTGCGCACGCTGCGCAACAAGATCAGGACCTACGCGGCGTCCGGCATCAAGGTGCCGGCCTATCACGATTGACGCGTGAGGGCCGCGCGCCGTCCCGCCGATCGATGTTGATCCAGCCCGGCATGATGCGTGGGCGGAATTGCTGCTGTCGTCAAACGCCGCTAAGTAGCTTGCGTGCGCAGAAGGAGCGGCGGCGTGGCAGACGATCAGGGACGGCAGGGACCTCCGGGTCCGCGCGGGCGGCAGGGCGAGCCGGGACGGCCGGGGACCGCAGGGTCATCCAGGCAAGCGTGGCCCTGACGGCGCACGCGGCAAGCCCGGCCCGCAGGGCAAGCCGGGACCAGTCGGAAAGGCCGGTCCACAAGGCAAGGCCGGTCTGCCGGGCAAGCCAGGCGACCCCGGTCCGCGCGGAGCCGCCGGACCGCAAGGCCCCGCCGGTCCTCAGGGCCCGCGCGGCGAGGCCGGTCCGGCCGGACAATTGCCATCCATCGAGCAGATTCTGCCGTGGCTGGAGCAGCTGTTCGACGCCTGGGACGAACGCCGCCGCCAGCGCGAGCAGGAGGCCGCCGAGCGCGCCGCCCTCGAAGCCGCGGTCCACGAGGGTGAAGACGCCACGGTCAGCGACGACGACACCGCGGGCGACGAAGCCGAAGGCGACGAGCACAAGAAAAAGAAGAAAAAGAAGAAGCACGCTCACAAGGGCTGATGGCGCTGCTACTTCGCCTGGTCCTCACGCCGCGGCACCATGCCCATGCGCTCGAACTGCCAGCGCATGGCACGGTACCAGAGATAGCCGACCGCAGCGCCGCAGACAGCGAAGATCACCACGTACTCGCTCGAGAACGAGCCGCTCCACCACATCATCCACGAGGTCCACAACATCGTGAAAACGATGGCACCTGCTTTCAGCGGAAGAAACGGTCGGCTCATCATCGTGCTCCGGTTGTCAAAACCCCGGCCCACATCATTGCGCGTGAGGGTCGCCGCCGCCGTGAGCCAGATCACGGTAGCACCTAGCCGAAGCGCAGCCGCGAACGCTCCTTCGCTTTCTCCGCCTCGACCTCGCGGTCGCGGGCCGGTGCATGGGTGTGCAGCGAGGTCAGAAGCTTCCGCGCAGCTTCCGAGACCTCCGCAACAGCGCGATCGAAGGCCGCTTCATTCGCCTGCGAAGGCTTGTTGAAGCCTGACAGCTTGCGCACGAACTGGATCGCGCTGGCTTGGATCTCATCCTCCGTCGCCGGCGGCTCGAAATTGAACAGGGTCTTGATGTTACGGCACATGCAGTCTCTCCAGTCTCTCCGGCGGCTTCCTCTTAAGACGATCGGCGGAGCCGAAATCCTACATCCTTCCGGCTCGTTCTGCTAAGGTCCATGTCAACGCGGCCGCCTGGTGTGAGCCGCAAGGGAGAGGAACATGAAAGCTTCTTGCGCGGCGCTGGCGGCCGTTCTGCTGTCGATCTCAACGTCGGCACTCGCATCCGACTATCCGGCACCCAAGCAGGGCGACTGGATCGCCAAGGATTTCAAGTTCCACACCGGCGAGGTCATGCCGGAGCTAAAGCTGCATTACACCACCGTTGGCGAACCAACCGGACAGCCCGTGCTGGTGCTGCACGGCACCGGCGGCTCCGGCGCGAGCATGCTGACACCTGCCTTCGCCGGCGAGTTGTTCGGCTCCGGACAGCCGCTCGATGCATCCAAATATTACATCATCATTCCAGACGCGATCGGTCACGGCCGCTCGTCAAAGCCGTCCGACGGCATGAAAGCGAGCTTTCCGAAATACGATTACGACGACATGGTCGAGGCGCAGCATCGCCTCGTGACCGAAGGCCTCGGCGTCAAGCACCTGCGGCTCGTGATCGGCAATTCGATGGGCGGCATGCAGACTTGGATGTGGGGCGAGAAATATCCGAAGGACATGGACGCGCTGGTGCCGATGGCTTCGCAGCCGACCGAGATGGCGTCGCGGAACTGGATGCTGAGGCGGATCATGCTCGACACCATCAGGAACGACCCGGATTACGAGGGCGGCAACTACACCAGCCAGCCCCGCATGATGAAATACGCCATCACCGCCTACGGCATCGCCAGCAGCGGCGGCACGCTGGCCTATCAGCAACAGGCGCCGACCGCGGCCAAGGCCGATGAGATCGTCGGGGAGCGCCTTGCGACGCCGATCACGACGGATGCCAACGACTACGTCTACCAGTGGGACTCCTCGCACGACTACAATGCCGCCGAGAAGCTGGAGACAATCGAGGCTTCGCTGCTGCTGATCAATTCTGCCGATGACGAACGCAACCCTCCCGAGACCGGCATCACGGACGCCGCGATGAAACGGGTCAAGAACGGCAAGCTGTATCTCATCCCCGCAAGCACCGAGACGCGCGGCCACGGCACCACCGCCAACGCAAAATTCTACAGCGAGCAAGTCCGGCAATTGCTGCAAACCGCGCCGCAGCGCACGATGTAGGGGTCGTCGGAACTCGCCGCAGCGGCATCATCAGCATCGCTCGTACCCGCGGACGCGGCTCTGATTTCGTTGGCTGGGGACAGCCGATCGGGTAGTTTGGCTCCGAACCCATGCGGAGGCACGCCGTTGACCGATCTTTGCGCTGAAGACCTCGCCACCATCTATGCGAAACCGACGCCGCGCGTGATCGCGAAAGCGCGTCCTGCGATCGACGTGCATGCGAGGAAATTTATCGAGATGTCGCCGTTCTGCGTGCTCGCGACATCAGGCCTCGATGGCAGCGTCGATGCGTCACCGCGTGGTGGCTGCGTTGGCTTTGTCCATGTCGCTGGCCCGAATCGATTGCTGATGCCAGACCGCGCCGGCAACAACCGCATCGACAGTTTTCGCAACGTCGTCGAGGGCTCGGGCTTCGTCCACTTGTTGTTCTTCGTACCCGGCATCGATGAGACGCTGCGCGTCGGCGGGCGCGGTACGCTAGCGGCCGATCCGGATCTGCTCGCCTCGATGGTTGAGTTCGGAAAGCCCCCACGCGCGGTGTTGAACGTCGCCGTCAGCGAAGTCTATTTTCATTGCGGCAAGGCGCTGATGCGCTCAAAGCTGTGGTCACCGGAGAAGGTGCAGCGCTCGGTAATGCCGAGCATCAGCCAGATCATCCACGACCAGACCAGTCTCGGCGAGCCGGAAAGCCAGGAGATTGTGGAAGAGCGTTACAAGACGCAATTGTAACGAGCGCCCGAACTAAAATGTCGCCCCGGAAGGCGGGACGACATTGAAGGGTGCTGCTGACATGGATGCCGGAGGTTAGTGTCCCTCGCCCTCGAGCCCGCCAACGTGCTTCTGTGTGTAGAGTTCGAGGCCGATGCGGCCGATCAAATCAAGCTGGGTTTCCAGGAAGTCGATGTGGTGCTCCTCGTCGCTCATCAGCTTCTCGAACAGGTCGCGCGTGACGTAGTCCTTGACACCGTGGCAGTAGGTCGCCGCTTCCTGGTAGAGCGCGCGCGCGCTCATTTCAGCAGCGAGATCGCATTCGATGATTTCCTTGACATTCTGGCCAATGCGCAGGGGATCGAGCACCTGCATGTTCGGGAAGCCGTCGAAGAACAGGATGCGGGCAGTGAGCTTGTCGGCGTGCTCCATCTCCTCGATGGACTCCTTGCGCCAGACCTTGGCCATGTCGAGGAGGCCCCAATTGTCGAGGAACCGGTAGTGCAGCCAGTACTGATTGATCGCAGTCAGCTCGTGACGCAGCGCCTTGTTGAGATAGTCGATGACTTTTGCGTCGCCCTGCATGGTTCACTCCAGCTCTTGCAGTCCAAAATCGGACCCGTCCGACTTTAGAAAGCTTCTAAATGACATTAAACATCAGAGCAATCAGCGACAGGACGCAGCCGTGGAAAAGCTCAGCCGAAGTTGCGGAAGCTCTTTCAGCAGGCCGCGAGAGCGAACTGGACGGGACCGGCCGTCTCGTCGTTGGCGGCCACGGTGTGGCTGTGCGGGCAACCGGAACAGCACGAAGCGGCGCAGGGGCCGAGCGCTTCGTCGATGATCGCCTTGATGGTGCGGGCGCACCGGCCGCACTCGGCGCTGCAGCCGAGACATCCATAGACCTGCTTGGCATGACGCACAGCATCATCGGACTCGGCGACGGCGGCGCGGATGTCGTCATCGCTCAGCACGTTACAGGAACAAACGATCATGGAAGCGGTAGGCCCTTCAGTGATGCGTCGTCATCGATATTTAAGGGGCCGCCCGGATGCAAAAGGAAAAACCGGTATTTCAAGCTATTCCAAACTGGCCCGCAGGCAGTCTAGAACGGCTCTAAAGCAGGGAGCTGCGCCGGATCAAGATAATCCCGACGGGCTTAATCGCCGCTCCCGCCACCGCCTCCGCAATCTCCGCCGCTGCTACCGCTATCGCCGGCGGAGCAACTGCCGCTGTCGGTCGAACTTCCGGAACTGTCGCTGGAGAACCAGCTTCCCGGTGAGAAGATGTCACTCGACGTACCCGAATAGCTGTCGCCGCTTCCGCTGCCGTCGCCACTCGTTCGGGCGCGCGGTCGTGGCACGCGGTTCTGCAAATGGGTGATCAGGGCATAACCAACCACGCCGACGGCGCCGAGCGCGATCAGGGCATTGGTCAGGGCGCTCATCCCGTCTCCTGGGCTTGGATCTCGTCCAATTGGTCGCACATGGCCCACAGACCGTTCATTGATCGTTCAAGCGAAATATGGAACTTTAGCCCCGAGAGTTCCGCATTCGCTGTGAAAGGGCCGAGCCAATGAAGACGACGTTTATGGCAGTCGCTGCCGCCGCCACCCTGGTCCTGACCGCGGGAACGCCGGCCCATGCTCAGCGCGGCGTCGCTGCTGGGGTTGCTGCCGGGATTATCGGTGGGGCCATTGTCGGCGGCGCTCTGGCTTCTCCGTATTATTACGGACCCGGCCCCGGCTATGCTTATGGTCCGGGATACGATCCTGGCTACTATCCGCCCCGCTACTACGCGCCGGGTCCCGGCTACGTCGCCGATGACTATTATGGCGGCGGTTGTGTCTGGCAGAAGCAGCGCTTCTGGGACGGCTATGCCTGGCGCGTCCGCCGCGTCCGAGTCTGTGGCTGAGGCGCACCGGACCGCTCGCCCTGCCCCATTCAGCCGGGCCGGTTCAGTACGGATGCGCCGTTCATTTCCGGGCCCGAAAAAGACCGCTTTTTCTCGTCACAGCTCCGTGCGCGTTTACCGTGGATTGACCATTTGCGCGCTTCCTAGCTGCAAGACCAATTCCATCAGCGTGTACGTAGACCTTTGAACCCCGGACGTTCCGAACAAGGGACGTCCTTCTCCCAGGAGAGCCAAGAGCATGAAGAAGACTATTGTTGCCGCCCTCACGGTTGCGACGGTCGCCGGTTCGCTGGTGACCGCCACGCCGTCCGCCCAGGCCCATGACGGCGTCGGCGCCGGCATCGCAGCCGGCCTGCTCGGCGGCGCGATCATTGGCGGCGCTATCGCCTCGAGCCGTCCGGCCTACGGTGGCCCGGTTTACGTCGCCGAGCCCGCTCCGCCCCCGCCACCCTGCTACTGGCAGCGCCAGCGGTACTGGGACGGCTACGGCTGGGTCGTTCGCCCGGTTCGCGTTTGCTACTGATCTGATCGTGAGACGCTCCTGAGCGCCGCGATCGATGCCCGGCCGAGACCATCGGCCGGGCTTTTTCTTTTGGGAAGCTGGTTCAGCGCGCTGCCTGGATCGATCGCAGCACGGCTTCGCTGGGCCAGCAATCGACCTTGAGCCCCGCCGACTTCTGATAGGCGCCCAGCGCGGCACGCGTCTGCATCCCCGCCTTGCCGTCGATCTTGTCCTTGTAGAGGCCGGCGCGCGTTAACCCACGCTGCATCGCCTCGACATCCGTGGTGCGCAGCTGCTTCGACGCCGACCATGGCGTCGCAAACGGCAGCGGGCTCGTCATGCGGTCGCTGAGATGGCCGACGAACAGCACGTAGAGGTCGGAGAAATTGTATTCCTTGATGACAAAGTAGTTCTTCGTCGTCAGGAACGCCGGACCGTAGATGCCCTCCGGCTGGAGCAGCGAAGCGGGCTGTGCCTGCTCGGCGGCACTGAGCTTCTCGCCACGCACCGGCACAAAGCCTTCACGCAGCCACTGGCCGATCGGTTTCGTCACCTCGGGCACGCCGACCGTGCAATCGACTTTCGCCGGCGCCTGCACCTCATAGGCCCAGCGCACGCCGCTCTGCCAGCCCTTGTTGACGAGTTGCTGCGCGGCCGAGGCCAGCGCATCCGGCACCGAGTGCCAGATGTCGATGCGGCCATCGCCGTCGAAATCGACGCCATGCTTGTAATATTCGGATGGCAGGAACTGGGTGAGCCCGGTGGCGCCCGCCCACGAGGAGCGCATGTCCTTGCGCGTCACCACGCCCTCGCCTAGGATCTTCAACGCGAGGATGAACTCGTTGCGATAGGTGTCCTTGCGGCGGCCGACATAGGCCTGTGTCGCCAGCACGCGAACGAGATCGTAGGGCAGCGTGTAGCGGCCGTAGTCGGTCTCGCGTCCCCAAATCGCCAGCATGACGGTTGCAGGCACGCCGGAGCTTTTCTCGATCTTCGTCAGCGCGGCGTTGTATTTTTGCAGCAGCCGCTGCCCCTCGCTTGCGAGATTGGCGATGGAGGCTTCTCTGACATAGTCCGCCGGCACCTGCACGAATTCGGCCTGCGACGGCGCGCCGGTCTCGGGCCGCCCCGGCAGGATCAGATCGGGCAGCTTGTAGTCCGGCTCGAGCCCGCGGGTCTCTCGCTCGAACGTCGCACGCGAAACGCCCGCGGCCTGCGCTTCCGGCCAGAGCGAGGCGATGAACTGCGTGAAGGCAGCATCGGCGGCGCGGGCGGACGACCATCCGCAGGTGAGAACGATCACCACCGCGATGAGCGCCCGCCGCATCATGCCATCACCGCGTCAGCTTCTTGTACTTCACGCGGTGCGGGATGATGCTGTCCTGGCCGAGTCGGCGCATCTTGTCCTTCTCGTAATCCTGGAAGTTGCCTTCGAACCATTCGACATGGCTGTCGCCTTCGAAGGCCAGGATGTGGGTCGCGATGCGGTCGAGGAACCAGCGATCGTGGCTGATGATGACGGCGCAGCCGGCGAAATCCTCCAGCGCCTCTTCGAGCGCGCGCAGCGTGTCCACATCGAGGTCGTTGGTCGGCTCGTCGAGCAGCAGCACGTTGGCGCCTGATTTCAGCATCTTGGCGAGATGCACGCGGTTGCGTTCACCACCCGAGAGCGCGCCGACCTTCTTCTGCTGGTCGGCACCCTTGAAGTTGAAGGACGAGCAATAGCCGCGTGAGTTCACTTCCTTTTTGCCGAGCAGAATCAGTTCGTTGCCGCCGGAGATTTCCTCCCACACGGTCTTCTTGCCGTCGAGCGCGTCACGCGACTGGTCGACGTAACCGAGATGCACGGTCTCGCCGACTGTGATGGTGCCCTTATCCGGCGTCTCCTGCTTGGTGATCATCTTGAACAGCGTGGTCTTGCCGGCGCCGTTCGCGCCGATCACGCCGACAATGCCGCCGGGCGGCAGCTTGAAGGTGAGATCATCGATCAGGAGGCGATCGCCATAGCCTTTGCTGAGCCCTTCGAAATCAACCACGTTAGCACCGAGGCGTTCGGCGACGGGAATGATGATCTGCGCGGTCTGCGTCTGCTTCTCGTTTGCCTGCTTGAGCAGCTCTTCATAACGCTGGTAGCGCGCCTTCGACTTGGCCTGGCGGGCCTTCGGCGAGGAGGCGACCCACTCCTGCTCGCGCGCAATCGTCTTCTGATGCGCGGCGTCTTCGCGGCCTTCCTGCTCGAGCCGCTTCTGCTTCTGGATCAACCAGGACGAGTAATTGCCCTCATAGGGGATGCCGCGGCCGCGATCGAGCTCGAGGATCCAGCCGGTGACGTTGTCGAGGAAGTAGCGATCATGGGTGACGATCAGGATCGCGCCGGGATAGTTGCGCAAATGGCCTTCCAGCCAGGACACCGACTCCGCGTCGAGATGGTTGGTCGGTTCGTCCAGCAGAAGAAGTTCGGGCTGGTCGAGCAAAAGACGGCACAGCGCCACGCGGCGGCGCTCACCGCCGGAGAGCTTGGTCACGTCGGCATCATCAGGCGGGCAACGCAGCGCGTCCATGGCCTGATCGACCTTGCTGTCGAGATCCCAGAGGCCTTGGGCCTCGATCTCGTCCTGGAGCTTGGTCATCTCGTCGGCAGTCTCGTCCGAATAGTTGACGGCGAGCTCGTTATAGCGGTCGAGGATCGCCTTCTGCTTGGCGACGCCCTGCATGACGTTCTCACGTACGGAAAGCGCAGGGTCCAGCTGCGGCTCCTGCTCGAGATAGCCGACACGGGCCCCCTCGGCGACCCAGGCCTCGCCGGTATATTCCTTGTCGAGACCCGCCATGATCTTGAGAAGGGTCGACTTACCGGAGCCGTTGACGCCGAGAACGCCGATTTTGGCGTCCGGATAAAAACTCAGGCGAATGTTGTCGAGGACCTTGCGGGTCGGGTAGCTCTTGGTCAGGCCTTCCATGAAGTAGACGAACTGGCGCGCCATCGGTCCCGTGAAACCTTCAATTTGAGGAGATTTGCTTAGCCAGCGATGTAACGATCCTGCCTCCAAAGGGCAATGTTTTCCCTCCGTTCACCACGGATGAATACTGGGCGGACACCATCCGGACCAGATCCGGACAATTGAAACTATCTTTTAATAAATCAGGCCAAAGCTCGGTTTCGCGCGGCAACAGCGCCACCCGCTCAGAACGAACGGGGAGCACAGCGAGGCCCACCATGGCTCTGATCGAGACCCATCGTCTTCCCGTTCCAGCAGGAACCGGTCGCGCCTCGGCGCTCGTGTCCGAGGTCAAGGGCTTCTGGAAGCGTTTCTTCGCAACGGCCTTCAACCCGTACCGGCCCGAGTTGCACTACATGCGCGGCCCCGGCCCCGCCTGGCGCGCCAAGCACGGCATGGATGCGCCGATCCGGCTGAAGCCACGCGATCGCTAAGCCGCGCTCCGCTATCGGACTTCTGAAGACCCCAGACTGCTTGCGCGCGACGCTGATTACGCGCAACCATGGCCCGGTTCCGACGTGTCGCCCCGGTCGGCGCCGTCACCTCTCGCCATGGATGGACGCTGATGATGCGGCTGCGCTGTGCAATTCTCGACGACTATTTCAAGCTCGCCCTGGACGTCGCCGACTGGTCGAAACTGTCCGATCGTATCGACACCACGGTGTTCAGCCATCCCCTTAACTCCGAGCAGGCCGCGGCCAGCGCGCTCGCCGATTTCGACATCATCTGCGCGATGCGCGAGCGTACGGCGTTCCCCAGGAGCCTGTTCGACAAGCTGCCCAAGCTGAAGCTGCTGCTGACGTCAGGCATGCGCAACGCCGCGATCGACATGGAGGCCGCCAAGGGGCGCGGCGTAGCCGTCGCCGGCACGCAATATTCGCGCGACCCGACCGCACCGCTGGCCATGGGCCTGATCCTGGAGCTGACCCGCGGCATCGGCCGCGAGAATGCGCGCATGCATGCGGGCGAGCCTTGGCAGACTTTCGCCGGCGTGGAGATCGAGGGCCTCACCCTCGGCGTCCTCGGGCTCGGCAAGCTCGGTACCAAGATGGCGGGGATCGCCAAGGCGTTCGGCATGAACGTGATCGCCTGGAGCCCGAACCTGACGCCGGAGAAATGCGCCGCGGCGGGCGTCGGCTACGCCACCAAGGAGGAGCTGTTCGCCAAGGCCGATATCATCACCATTCATGTCGTGCTGAGCGATCGCTCACGCGGCCTTGTCAGCCGCGCAGATCTTGCGCGGATGAAGCCGACCGCCTTCCTCGTCAACACCGCACGCGGGCCGATCGTGGACGAGCAGGCGCTGCTCGAGGCCTTGCAGCAGCGCAAGATCGCGGGAGCGGGCATTGACGTGTTCTCGGTCGAGCCGCTGCCGGTCGATCATCCCTTCCGCAAGCTCGACAATCTGGTGCTGACACCGCATCTCGGCTACGCGACCGAGGACGGCTTGCGCATCCATTACGGCCAGATGGTCGAGGCGATCGACGCCTTCACCAGGGGCAGCGAGCCGCCGCGCAAGCTGGCCTGAGCGCGATGACGTCGGGATGATCAGTCATCGCGCTAGCTGTTTTTGCCGCGCTTCGCGTCGAAGCGACGACCGAGTGACCGGCGGCTCGAAGGAGGGGGACGAGCTGGCGGCCCAAGGCACCCGTGGCGCCCGCGACAAAGATTCGCATCCTGTGCGCTTCACATCCGTTGCAATCAGCCGGGACGTCGTGGAGCCGGACATGGATTCAGGCGAGCGAAGCCGGGAACGCGCATGCGTCAAATGATTGCGGCGCGTGGCCGAAGCATACGCGCCGCAATTGATCGAGCGTTTCGAGCCGGTCTAGCTAGCGTACCGTGACCGGCGCGGGCAGCGGCGGCACGACGGTCGGCTGCGTGCCGGGGACGGGGCCCGCCTGGGCGGCCATCGGAGCCGGTGCACCGGGCACAGGCGCGGCCGATGCGGTTGCCTGCGGCGGATTGCCCGGCATTACCACCACGCGGGTGCCGACCTTGACGCGATCGAACAGGTCCGAGACGTCCTCATTCAGCATGCCGATACAGCCCGAGGAGACGAATTTGCCGATCGTCGAAGGCTGGTTGGTGCCGTGGATCCGGTACACGGTCGAGCCGAGATACATTGCACGGGCGCCCAGCGGGTTGCCTTCACCGCCGGCCATGAAGCGCGGCAGATAGGGCTGACGCTCGATCATTTCCGCCGGAGGATGCCAATCCGGCCACTCGGCCTTGCGGGTGATCTTCTGCACGCCGGTCCAGGTGAACCCGTCGCGGCCGACGCGGACGCCGTAGCGGATCGCCCGGCCGTTGCCGAGGACGTAATAGAGGTAGGTGTTCGGCGTATCGACGACGATGGTCCCTGCCGGCTCCTTGGTCTGGAACGCAACTTCCTGGCGGCGCAGGTTCGGCGCCAGCTGCGCCGGGGCCGCGTCCGGCTGCTCCTCAGGCGGCAGGGAGGCGACCGACATGGGCCGGCCATCGGCGCCGGATTGCTGCGGGACCGCTCCGGTCGCGGTCGGGCCACCAACGGCTTCCGGCGGACGCATGCCGTCGCTGGCGGGCGCCTGGCCCGGGCGGTCGGCATAGATCACCGCGGGCGGAGCGGCGGGGCGGCCGTAGCGGGGATCGTCGGGTGACATCACCGGCCCCTGCGGCGGGGCGGCGGAATAGACCGGCGGAGCGCCAGCCGGACGGCCGTAACGCGGATCATCCGGCGACATCACCGGGCCCTGCGGCGGGGCGGCGGAGTAGACGGGGGGAGCGCCAGCCGGGCCGGTATAGCGCGGATCCTCAGCCGGACCGGGCGGCGGCAACGAAGCCCGCGGCGCCGCATCCTCGTCGTCGTCCAGCGAGTCGAAATTCGGGGTGCGGTCGCCAGGCCGATATTCGGCCGGGGCGCCGTAGCCCGGCGCCTGCTGAACCGGATAGCTCTGGGCGTGTGCAAGCGAGGTTCCCGCCGCAGCGACTGTTGCGGCAGCGCATATCGTCAGAAAATGTTTGATCATCATCGCTCTTGTATAGACCCCGGGCCCCGTCCGGACCACTGACGCGCCAGATGACCGAAGATAGCGGCACATTCAAGACATAACAGGCCGGTTTGTGCCTGATGTAGCGATTTGTGATGTGATCGCACACAGTTGCCCCGTTGCATCACGGGGTGGAAATCGCATCACGCCGTTGATTGCCGGAGTTATCCGCCCCGTTTTTTACGAAACGGCACTGAGGTGTTGCGATATGGTCGAATCAGCCTGATTCGCCACTGCCTCGAGTTCGAATTCCCGCCTGGCGAACGCGGCACCCAGTACCGTCACCGCGTTCGGATGGCTCATGGGCCCTGGCCACACACCGCCGGGGCGGAAATTCGTAACCTGTCCATGCTTCCCGGCTTTCGCTTCCTGCTTGCCGCGATCCTGCTGTCTACCTCCATCCTGGTCTTCGGCTTAGGGGCCACCTCGCTGCTGCGCGCGACCCATGAGCAATATGTCAGCAATCCGTCCTGGCGGAACGGCCCGCAGGAGCAGGTGTTCGCGCAAGGTCCCGAGCCGGCCGAGCCGGTGCTCGCGACCCTGCGCGTCGAGCCCGCCGCAGCGGTCGCCATTGAGGCGACGTCCGTGGTGCCGGATCAGGTCCCGACCATCGCCCTGCCCGCGGTGGAGACCGGCCCCGAGCAGATGGCCGCTGTGACGCTGACAACCCAGCCTGAGCCTCAGGTCGCCGCTGTCGCTCCTGACATCGAGGCGGCTCCCGCCCCCACCGAAGCGCCAGCCCCCGAGCCGACGAAGAGCGAGGCAGCAGCACCCTCGCCCACCGACACACTCATTCCGGCCGACACGACGGCTGCCATCGCCGCCATCCCACCGGCCCCGACGCTGTCTGCCACCGACGTGCCGCGAACCGCGACACCGGCGCTGGCCTCGCGCGTGAGCGACATCGCGGCGGCCCGCCTGGCCGCGCTGAACGAGCTTGCGCCCAGGGCCGCCAAGAAGTCGCCGGCGAAGTCCAAGGCCGACAGCGCGGCGCAACAGAGCAAGCCGCGAGCGCACAAGCCGAAGAAGCGTCATCGGATCGTGCGGCGCCCGCCGCCTCAGCAACTCCAGCAGGCGCTCGATCCGTTCGGCCGGCAACAGCAGACGCTGGCCGCCACGGCCGCCCGAACGCGCTGACGTTACGCAGGCCCGGTCGCGATCGGCGGGCCTTTTTCCTGACCCCATTCCGACCATGAGCCGTCATAGAGCGCGGTGTCGGTGATTCCCAACCGATAGAGCGCGAGCGTCAGCACGCCGGCCGAAACCCCGGAGCCGCAGCTTGTCACGATCGGCTTGTCCAGCTTGACGCCAGCGCCGGTGAAGGCGGCGCGGAGATCGTCGAGCGGCTTCATCGTGCCAGTCGCCGCGTCGAACAGTTGGCCATAGGGAACGTTGCGCGCGCCGGGAATGTGGCCAGAGCGGATGCCGGCACGCGGCTCGGGCGCACGGCCTTCGAAGCGATCGGCGGCGCGTGCGTCGATCACCTGCTCCTTGCTGCTTTCGACGTTGGCGATCAACTGCTCCATGCTGCGCACGCGCTTCGGATCGTAGCTCGCCTCGAACGACGCCGGCTTCGGCTTGACCTCGCCGCTCTCCACGGCGCGCCCCTCGGCGCGCCATTTCTTCAGGCCGCCGTCGAGGACGCGCACATTGCGGTGGCCGAAGGCCAGGAACATCCACCACGCGCGCGGCGCGGCAACCCAGCCGCCGGCATCGTAGATGACGACGGTGTCGGCATTGGAGATGCCGAGATTGCCGACATCGCGACCGAACTGCTCGGCGCTGGGATACATGTGCGGCAGCGGGTTGGAATGATCCGACACCGCATCGACGTCGAAGAACACAGCGCCCGGCAGATGCGCGGCCAGATAGTCATCCTTCGGCAGCGGCAGCACGCCCGGCAGCTTGAAGCTGGCATCGAGCACCCTGACGTTGGAATCGTTGATGTGGGCGGCGAGCCATTCGGTGGAGACGAGGGGGTCGATGGCGGCGGTCATTGGCGTGCTCCGGCAGTTTTCTCAGTCGTCCCGGCCGGGCTTGTCCCAGCCATCCACGTTCTTCTTGCGGCAAAGACGTGGATGCCCGGGACAAGCCCGGGCAGGACGTCGTGCCTCGTTGTGTGCGTCCAAATCTAGGCTCTCTTCTTCGGCTCCCACGCTTCCGTGGGCCCACCGGCATCTCGCCAGGCGGCGTAGCCGCCGGCGATGTGAGCGACGGGCTTGAGGCCCATGTCCTTTGCGGTCTTGGCGGCGAGCGCGGAGCGCAGGCCACCGGCGCAGTGGAAGACGAATTTCTTGTCTTCCTGGAAGATCGGCTTCGCATACGGGCTCTGCGGATCGATCCAGAATTCCAGCATGCCGCGCGTGCAGGAGAATGCACCGGGGATGCGGCCGTCGCGCTCGATCTCGCGCGGATCTCTGATATCGACGATGACGACGTCACCGTTCTTGGAGATCTCGATGGCGTCCTTGGCTGACAGCGTCTCGATCTCGGCATTGGCCTCGTCGCAAAGCTGCTTGATGCCGCGGGTGATGTTTTGGGGCATGTGGTTCTCCCTCTTGTCGTCGTTCCCAGGCGCGCGTGCTAGTGCGTCAGTTCCTTCATCGCACCTTCGAGACCCTCGATCGTGATCGGGTACATGCGGTTGGCAAAGATGCGTTTGATGATGGTGGTCGATTCCGAATAGTCCCAGTGCTTCTGCGCGACCGGATTGAGCCACACCGTGTGCGGATAGGTACGGATGATGCGGTCGAGCCAAACCGAGCCGGGCTCCTCGTTGACGTGCTCGACCGAGCCGCCGGGCACCATGATCTCGTAAGGCGACATCGAGGCATCGCCGACGAACACGACCTTGTAGTCGTGCGGATATTTATGCAGCACGTCCCAGGTCGGCGTGCGATCGGTGAAGCGGCGCTTGTTCTGCTTCCACACGCCTTCATAGAGGCAGTTGTGGAAGTAGAAATACTCCATGTGCTTGAACTCGCTCTTCGCCGCCGAGAACAGCTCCTCGACCTGCTCGATATGCGAGTCCATGGAGCCACCGATGTCGAAGAACACCAGGAGCTTCACCGCATTGCGCCGCTCGGGGCGCATGTGAACGTCGAGATAGCCGTGATTGGCAGTCTCGCGGATGGTGGTGTCGAGATCGAGCTCGTCAGGCGCGCCGGTGCGCGCGAATTTGCGCAGGCGGCGCAGCGCCACCTTGATGTTGCGGATGCCGAGCTCGACATTGCCGTCGAGATCCCGAAACTCGCGCTTGTCCCACACCTTCACGGCGCGGTTGTTGCGGTTCTTCTCCTGGCCGATGCGGACGCCCTCGGGATTGTAACCGTGCGCGCCGAACGGCGAGGTGCCGGCGGTGCCGATCCATTTCGAACCGCCCTGGTGCCGGCCCTTCTGCTCCTCGAGCCGCTTCTTCAGGGTCTCCATGAGCTTGTCCCAGCCCATGGCCTCGATCTGCTTCTTCTCTTCCTCGCTGAGGTATTTCTCGGCGAGCTTCTTCAGCCACTCCTCGGGGATCTCCGCCTTCTCCATGGCGTCGAGCAGGCTCTCCAGCCCCTTGAACACGGTGCCGAAGACGCGATCGAACTTGTCGAGATTGCGCTCGTCCTTCACCAGCGAAGTGCGCGACAGGTAATAGAAATTCTCGACGGAATAGTCCGACAGGTCAGCGTCGAGCGCCTCCATCAGCGTGAGGTATTCGCGCAGCGTGACGGGGACCTGCGCATCGCGCAGCGACGTGAAGAATTGCAGGAACATGGGTGACAGATTGCCCGTCGGATGGCGAACGTCAAGGGGCGGAGACCGGCGCGGAGCGCTGGACCGGGAGGCTTTTTGCTCTAGAATTGCGGCTCTGAAGGGGTTGTTCGGGGAGCGTTTGCAATGGGGATCATCGCAGCACTGATCATCGGCGCGATCGCCGGCTGGCTCGCGGGCAAGATTGTCCACGGGGCGGGATTCGGGCTGATCGGCAACATCGTGGTCGGCATCATCGGCGCGCTGGTCGCCGGCTGGGTGCTGCCGCAGCTGCATATCGAGGTCGCGACCGGTACGATCGGCGCCATCGTCGATGCCACGATCGGCGCGGTGATTGTGCTCGTCATCCTTTCGCTGATAAGACGGGTCTGAAAGCATGACCGAACCAGGAACGGCCGCCATCTGCGGCCGTTCCCATGTCGGGGCCGGGCCATGAATTGGCAATGTCCGGCACGACGACCAACAGGGACGCGCAATGAAATTTACCGGCACCAAGGACTATGTTGCGACCGACGATCTCAAGGTGGCCGTCAATGCCTCGATCGTGCTGGAGCGCCCGCTCCTCATCAAGGGCGAGCCCGGCACCGGCAAGACGGTGCTGGCGGAGGAAGTGGCGAAGGCGCTGAACGCGCCGCTTTTGACCTGGCACATCAAGTCCACCACCAAGGCGCAGCAGGGCCTCTACGAATACGATGCAGTGTCGCGCCTGCGCGACAGCCAGCTCGGTGATAGCAGGGTCTCCGACATCAAGAACTACATCAAGCGCGGCAAGCTGTGGGAAGCCTTCACCGCCGAGCAGCGCCCGGTGCTGCTGATCGACGAGATCGACAAGGCCGATATCGAATTCCCCAACGACCTGCTGCTCGAGCTCGACCGCATGGAATTCCATGTCTACGAGACCGGCGAGACGATCAAGGCGAAGCAGCGCCCGATCATGATGATCACCTCCAACAACGAGAAGGAGCTGCCGGACGCCTTCCTGCGCCGCTGCTTCTTCCACTACATCAAGTTCCCCGACGCCGACACGATGGGGCGCATTGTCGACGTCCACTTCCCCGGCATCAAGAAGCGCCTGGTCGAGGAAGCGCTGCGCATCTTCTTCGAGGTGCGCGAGGTGCCCGGCCTGAAGAAGAAGCCGTCCACGTCCGAACTGCTGGACTGGCTCAAGCTGCTGCTCAACGAGGACATGAGCGTCGAGCAACTTAGGGAACGTGACCCGCGCAAGCTGATCCCGCCGCTGCACGGCGCGCTGCTCAAGAACGAGCAGGACGTGCATCTGTTCGAACGGCTGGCGTTCTTGAGCCGACGGGAAGTGTAGATCCGGTCATCCTGAGGTGCGAGCCGCGCGGCGCGAAGCGTCGCGAGGCGAGCCTCGAAGGATGAACGGCCGAGATGCAGCTGGGCCGTCGCCCTTCGAGGGCCGCTGAAGAAGCGGCGCCCTCAGGGTGACGGTGATAGATAGAGGCGCCCGCTCTCTCCTCCACGTCATTGCGAGCGCAGCGAGGCAATCCAGAGTCTTTCCGCGGTGGGATTCTGGATGGCTTCGCTGCGCTCGCAACGAGGGAGTGTGAGGCGGCTGCTCCCTCCTCCAACCCGCATCTCAGTCCCAGACACACCTTCGCATCCTCGAACGACCGCGCTTCGCGCAGTCGCTCGCCAACCCATGCTCCGAAGATGTCACGCCACCGCGGCGTCCGGAATCCGTGCCGCTTCCATCGGCGCCTTGCCGCGGATCAGATCCGAGGCGCGGTCGGCGATCATCATGGTGGAGGCGTTGAGGTTTGCCGAGATCATGCGCGGCATCACGGAGGCGTCGATCACGCGAAGGCCTTCGAGGCCGTGGACCCGGAGCTGGTCGTCGACGACCGCCCAGGTCGAATCCGCCGGACCCATGCGGCAGGTGCAACCGGGGTGGAAAGTGGTGGTGCCACGTTCGGTGGCGGCGGCGAGAAACTCGTCGTCGGTGTTGATGTTCGGACCGGGGAAATCCTCGTACGCGTAGTACGGCGACAGCGGCGCCGACTTCAGAAGCCGCCGCGCGAGCTTCATGCCGCCGACGATGACGCGGCGGTCGAGCTCGGCATCGAGATAATTGGTCTGGATGATCGGCGGCGCGAACGGATCGTTGGAGCGGATGCGGACGTAGCCGCGGCTCTCCGGGCGCTGCTGCCAGGAAGCGACCGTCATGCCGGGCTCGTCCTCGAGCTGGCCCTGCACGCCTTCCTTGTAGCTCGCCGGCGTGAAGGTGAGTTGCAAGTCGGAGCTGTCGGCGCTCTCGCCGGAGTGCCAGAAGCAATAGACCATGGTCGGCGACAGCGAGAGCAGACCGCGGCGCGCGGTCGCCCATTTCATCGCCTCGACCCAGAGACGCCAGCCGCGGCGGAGCTCGTTGATGGTTTTGATGTCCTTGACGCGCGCCACCGTGCGCGGCGCGTAGTGGTCCTGAAGTCCTTCGCCGACCGGCAGCGCGTGACGCACCTGGATGCCATGGGCGCCGAGCAGCTCCGGCGAGCCGATGCCGGAGAGCTGCAGCAGTTGCGGCGAATTATAGGTGCCGCCGGACAGGATGACTTCCTTGTTGGCGCGCACTTCCACCGGCGTGCCGCCGCGGCCGCCCTTGCTGTAGCGCACGCCGACGGCGCGCTTGCCTTCAAAAATGATCTCGGTCGCGTGTGCATGGGTGTGCACATGCACGTTGGGCCGCTTCATCGCGGGCTTGAGGAAGGCGGTCGAGCCCGAGACGCGCAGGCCGTTGTCGATGGTCCGCTGGCAGTAGGAGACGCCTTCCTGCTTGGCGCCGTTGTAGTCGGGATTGCGCGGGATGCCGAGCGAGACCGCGCCTTCCATGAAGGCCTCGCAAAGTGGATCGCGCCACTCCATCGTGGTGACCGTGAGCTTGCCGTCGCGGCCGCGGAAGGTGTTGTCGCCCTCGCCGACCCGCTTCTCCAGGCGCTTGAAGTAAGGCAGCACGTCGGCATAGCCCCAGCCGCGATTGCCCATCTGCGCCCAGGTGTCGAAATCCATGCGCTGGCCGCGGTTGTAGATGTGTCCGTTGATCGAAGACGAGCCGCCGAGCGTCTTGCCACGCGGCGCGTAGATGCTGCGGCCGCCGGTGTAAGGCCCGACCTCCTGCTGGTAGGCCCAGTTGATGCTCTTCATGTGGAAGGTCTTGATGAAACCCGCAGGCAGATGGATGTAGGGGTGCCAGTCGGACGGACCTGCCTCCAGCACGCAGACGCTGGTGTTGGGATCTTCGCTCAGCCTGGAGGTGAGAATGCAACCGGCGGAGCCCGCGCCGATGATCACATAGTCGAATCTATCCATGGTGCCTCGGCCGCCTTCAGCGCGGCTTGTCGTTGAGTTGATATTCGAGATGCGCCTTCACCGTCGGCCATTCGGCGGCGATGATGCTGTAGACGACGGTGTCGCGCAGCGAACCGTTCGGGGCGACCTGGTGACTACGCAGAATACCGTCCTGCTTGGCCCCGAGGCGCTCGATGGCGCGGCGGCTCTGGTGATTGAAGAAGTGCGTACGGAATTCGACCGCGATGCAGTCCAACGTCTCGAAGGCGTGCCGCAGCAGCAAGAGCTTGCACTGCGTGTTGAGCGGGCCGCGCTGCGCGCTCTTGCCGTACCAGGTCGAGCCGATCTCGACGCGGCGGTTGGTGGCATCGATGTTCATGTAGGTCGTCATCCCGACGATGGTGCCGCCGGCGTCGAACACCGTGAACGGCAGCATCGAGCCCTTGGCCTGGAGGTCGAGGCGACGATCGATCTCCTTGCCCATGTTCTCCGGCAGCGGGATCGCCGTGTACCAGAGCTTGGAGAGCTCGCCGTCCTTGACGGCCTCCGTCAGCCCCTGGAGATGCTCTTTCGAGAGCGGCTCGAGGCGGGCATGCTGTCCGCGGAGCGTGATGGGATCAGGCCAGGGCATTGAAGTCTCTCCTTACGTCTCGTGATTGCGAGCGGAGCGAAGCAATCCAGGCTGGCACGCCGAGGCATTCCTGGATTGCTTCGCTCCGCTCGCAATGACCGTAACTAGCACCCTTTATTTGTTTAGGAAATTGAGAGGCAAACCGCCGCGGGGCCAGTTCATGCTGACGAGCTCGCCCTTGCCTGACAGCGTGATGTAGGCGGTCTTCAGCTCGGGGCCACCGAAGGCGATGTTGGTGGTGACGCGATCGCCGGTCGGGATCTGCTCGACCAGGGTGCCATCGGGCGCGATCACCGAGATGCAGCCGGAGACGAGCGTGGCGACGCAGACATTGCCGTTGGCCTCGACCGCGAGCGAGTCGAACATCTGGTAGCCGCCGAGGCCGCAGATCGGCTTGCCCCGCTCGCCGCGATAGACGGCGTCGCGCGGCTTCAGCGTGCCGGGCGCGGAGAGCTCATAGGCCCAGAGCCGGCCCGTCGGCGTCTCCGCGATGTAGACGGTGTTTTCATCGGGCGAGAGCCCGATGCCGTTGGCCGGCAGCACGCCGTGCACGACTTCCACGATCTCTGTCATCCCGGGCTTGAGATAATACATGCCGCCGACGTCCATCTCGCGCGGGCGGCGCTTGCCGAGATCGGAGAACCAGAGGCCGCCGTGCTTGTCGAACACGAGATCGTTCGGCCCGCGCAGATCGTGCTCGCCGCATTTGCTGACGACGGTTTCGATCTTGCCGGTTTGCAGGTCGATGCGCTGGATCGAGCCGCCGAGGTAATCATCAGGCTGCGGCCCCGGCATGATCATCTTGCCGGTCGGGATCCAGGAGAAGCCGCCATTGTTGCAGATGTAGATTTTTCCGTCGGGGCCCAGCGCTGCGCCGTTGGGGCCACCTGGCACTTTCGCAACGATCTCCTTGCGGCCATCAGGGTAAACGCGGGTCAGACGCTGGCCGCGGATTTCCACCAGCACCACTGATCCGTCAGGCATCACGACCGGACCTTCGGGAAATTCGAGATCGGTGGCGAGAACACGGACGTCAGGCATTTGGGGACCCTCCCGGCTGCTTGTTATCGCTTGCTCGGGATGTCCGGCACGGGCCCCGCTGGCAAGTTTTGCCAGCGGTTATGACAAAGTCGATCTCCCTTGCCAAGCAAGCGGCACGGTATGCCAGCGTTGCGCGTTATTCTCGCACCGGTATCCAAATCTCGAAGCCGCCATTGCCGGTCACCGGATCGAACGTCCCGTCGTAGCGCTCGAAGTTCGGCGCGTCGGCGGCCTTCAGGCCGGAGGCCGGCAGCCATTGATTCCAGATCGCGTTGACGGTGCGCCTGACCGAGGCGACGTGGTCGGTATGGGTGAACACCGCGTAGCGCTGCTCGGGAATGCGGATACGCGTGAGACCGCGCGGCAGGTCGGAGAAATCAGCGACCTCGACGCCGGCAATGTAATCGAAATTGCCGGAATCATCGCCGTTGCAGCAGACGCCGTAGGCGACCTGATCCTTCCCTCGGCCGATGCGTTCGGGAATGTCGGCGACCTCCTGGTGGAAGCGGGCCCACATTCCGGGAATGATGGCGCCGTTGTCGCAGGAGATGCGCTCGCCAAGGCCGGCGACGAGGAAGGCTTTCGCGGTTTCGAAACGCGGGGCTTTGAGATTGTCTGACATGGTGGAATCCATGAGAATCGGCTCCTGAAGCTCGAGCTGGTCGGTGCACGTCGCCGCCCTCACCGCTTCGGGCGTGGTTCCGAAATGGTCGCGGAACGCGCGGGTGAATGCTTCGTGCGAGCCGTAATCCGCCTCCAGCGCCAGTGACAGAATGTCCGGCGCGC
Organism: Bradyrhizobium sp. USDA 4449; assembly: GCF_054056275.1. Lineage (NCBI taxonomy): Bacteria > Pseudomonadati > Pseudomonadota > Alphaproteobacteria > Hyphomicrobiales > Nitrobacteraceae > Bradyrhizobium > Bradyrhizobium sp. USDA 4449. The sequence continues at coordinate 316,743 of NZ_JBSRYD010000001.1, forward strand.
CCTTGGCAAGACTGCGCGCCGCCTCACTCAGCCGCCGTGCACGCACGTAGCGCATCACCGGCAAGCCGGTGGCGGCGGCAAACGCACGCACCAGGTGGAACCGCGACACGCCTGAGATCGCAGCGATCTCGTCGAGCGTCATCGGCTCGGCCAGATGGCTTTCGATATACCAGAGCGCGCGCTGGGCCGGGTTCATGGATCACGTTTCTCCTTCGAAGCGATGCGATGCTGCGCTTGCGCTCTCCGCTGCGCTTGATCGGGATTGCTCTCGCGCCTCGGGCTTACTTGTCCTTCGCCTCTTTCGGCGGTGGTGCGTCCTGCTTCTTCTTCAGATCCTCGGCCTGCTTCGTCTGCGCGGCCTGGAGATCGCCGATGGTCTTCTGGAGGCCTGCGAGCGTCACCTTCAGCGCGTCAATCTGGCGGTTCGCGGCGTCCAGCTTCTGCTGGTGATCGAGATTGAGCCGGGCGATGGTCTTCTGGAGGAAGTCGACGTTGCTCTGGAGACAGCTGGTGCGCCGCTCCATGGTCTTCTCGACCGTGCAGATCTCGATGCCCGGGACGTCCTGCGCCCGCACCGGCATGTGCGCGACGAACGGTAACATGGCGACGCAAACGACGATGGTCCGGCGCAGCATTCAAGTTCCTCATCAAGATGATCACGGCAATGTGCGCCGATTGCGCGCCGCCGCGCGAGGCTACCACACTCGCACCGCATTCTCGCGTTGAGCTTGGCGTGTTCCCCTTGGAGGGGGAGCAGTAAACCGCGCGCGGAAGAAGTGGGCGCTCTCTCCGCGGCTTTGATTAGGGGAGATTTTTGGAATGGCAACGCGCGATAGACGACTGGCGGAGTTCGATGGCGCCGGAGAACCGCCTCCCGGCCTGCCGGTCGAAGTGCTGTGCGAGGATCACAGCGGAACGTATCAGCTTCCGTTTGCCTGCCGCTATGTCGAGGGACGCTGGCAGAACCATGCGGCCGGCGTCCCGGTCGAGGCAACCGTCATCGGATGGCGAGTGCCCCGCATGAAGCATTCCGGCGTGGCCTGACGGCCAGCTTCTGTCTCAAAATGCAACGGGGCCGCGCTCTGCCTTAACCAAGGGAACGCGGCCCGAACGAATCGCGTCCGAATCAGCCTGATCGTCTCGTACGCGCCTGTTCACGGCTAGATCTCGACAAGGCCCTGCCGCCACGCACAAGATCTGCGCAGGGCAATTGCGGCCCGACGCCGCCGACCGGCGCCAAAGGTTAACGATGGCAAGGGCATGGAGGTCGGCGAGGACCCTGGCTGTCCCCGCCCCGGAAACGGGCAGAGCCGGCCGCGGCCTGCCTAATATTCGACCTCGAGCTCCTCGATCTCGGCCGGCTCTTCCCTCGCCGCCGCCACCCATTCCTTCATCTCCGGCATTGCCATGATGGTGTCGGCGTAGGCCTTGAGAACTGGCTCGAGCCTGACGTCATAGGTGGCGAAGCGCGTCACCACGGGGGCGTACATCGCGTCCGCCATGGTGCGCGTCTCGCCGAACAGGAACGGACCACCTGACCTGGCCAGACAATCACGCCAGATCGACCAGACCCGGTCGATGTCCGCCTGCGCGCGCGACCAGATCTTGAAGCCGGGGAAGTGCCCCTTCAGATTGACCGGCAGCGAGGCGCGCAGCGTGCTGAAGCCGGAATGGATTTCGCCTGAGATCGAGCGGCAATGCGCGCGCTGGACACGATCGGCCGGCAACAGGCCGGCATCAGGCATCACCTCGTTGAGATATTCGGCAATCGCCAGCGTATCCCAGACCGTGGCGCCGTCATGGCGCAGGCAGGGCACCAGGATCGAGGACGACAGCAACAGGATTTCAGCACGCGCCGAGGCGTCATCCGGCGCGGTGACGATCTCCTCGAAATCGATCCCGGAAAATTTCGTCAGCAGCCAGCCCCGCAGCGACCAGGACGAGTAATTCTTGCTGCTGATGGTCAGTGTCGCCTTCGCCATGGGGCGCTTCCCTCACGTATCCAGCCAAACGCGCAGCAAGTGACGTGCCAATTCCGGGCAAGCCTCTTCTGCTTGGCTCCGATATTGCATGGATGCAGGGGATAGGGTGGGCGCTTCAGTATGATGTCGATGTATTATCAGGCGTTTCAGAACCAGATGGACCTGACGGCCCCGTGGCGGGCGGGAGCCTCGTCGGCGCTGAAATTCCTCAATCTGGTACCGCAGGGGATGTCGGACCACGTCGTCGGCCGGCTCTCGGCGGCAATGGAGCTGATCTCGCGCTCGACCCTCACCTACGACCGACCGGCCTACGGCATCGACAGCGTGATGGTCGGCAATCGCCAAATCGGCGTCACCGAGGAGGTCGCTTACGCGACCCCGTTCGGCTCGCTGCTGCACTTCAGAAAGGACGGCGTGAGCGAGCAGCCGCGCATGCTGCTCGTGGCGCCGATGTCCGGCCATTTCGCGACGCTGCTGCGCGGCACCGTGAAGACGCTGCTGCAGGACCACGACGTCTACATCACCGACTGGCACAATCCGCGCGACATTCCGCGCAGCGAGGGCCGTTTCGGGCTCGACGACTATACCGAGCACCTGATCGACTTTCTCGGGCACTTGGGGCCGCGCCCGCATATGGTTGCGATCTGCCAGCCTTCGGTTTCGGCGCTCGCGGCTGCCGCCATCATGTGCGAGGGCAATCATCCGTCGCGGCCGGCAACGCTGACGCTGATGGCGGGGCCGATCGACACCCGGATCCAGCCGACCAAGGTCAACGAGTTCGCCAAGAGCAAGCCGATTGAATGGTTCGAACGAAACCTGATCAACTACGTGCCCGTGCAGTGCCGCGGCGCGCTCCGCAAAGTCTATCCCGGCTTCGTACAGCTCACCGCCTTCGTCTCGATGAATCTCGAGCGCCACATCAAGCAGCACATGGATCTCGCCAATCACATCGCCAAGGGCGAGAAGGAGAAGGCGGCCAGCATCAAGACCTTCTATGACGAATATTTCGCGGTCATGGACCTGCCGGCCGAGTTCTACATCGAGACCGTGCGCGACGTGTTCCAGGAACATCTGCTGCCGCAGGGCAGGCTGATGCATCGCGGCCGTCCCGTGGACACCAGGGCCATCAGCCGCATGGGGCTGATGACGGTCGAGGGCGAGAAGGACGACATCTGCTCGATCGGCCAGACGCTCGCGGCGCAAGACCTCTGCACCGGCGTGCGCGCCTATCGCCGAGTGCATCACATGCAGGCCGGCGTCGGCCACTATGGCGTGTTCTCCGGCAAGCGCTGGAACAACGAGATCTATCCGCTGCTTCGGGATTTCGTGCACGTGAATTCGTGAGACGCCCTCCGCGCATCATGTCGGCGTCGTCGAAAGCCGTGATCCGGCCTTCAGAACGGGCTGACCGGCGCGAGCCGCCTTCCGTCGATCATGCGCTTGTGGCTGTAGGCCGCGGGATCGACCAGCGGCGTCGCGCCGGTGACGATGTCGGCGGCGAGCTTGCCGGCTGCAGGGCCGATGCCGAAGCCGTGGCCGGAGAAGCCGGTGGCAAGGAAGAAGCCAGGCAGCGCATCGACCGGCGAGATCACGGGGATGGTATCCGGCGTGCAGTCGATGGTGCCGCCCCAGGCTTCCGCGATCTCGATGTCCTTGAGCTCCGGGTTCGCCTTGATCAGCGCGGCCAGCGCCGCATTGACCAGCGACATATCAGGCTCGGGATCGCGCACGCGTTCGGCCTCGAACGGTGACGGCTTGTCGAAGCTCCAGTTGGTGCCGCGGGCCAGTTGATTGAAGAACGACTTGCCGAACGACATCTTCAGGCCGTTGCGGCGGTGCAGATAGGTCGGCCAGAAGGTGCGCGCGTAGCGGAACAGGTCCGGCGAGAGTTCGACCGTGCCGCGATTGCGCAGCGCCAGCGTAAAGCCGCCGTCGAGGCGGCGACGGATGCAGTAGAGGTCAGTTCCGACTGCGCCGGTCGTGATCTCCGGCGCCGGCGTGGTCCGGCACGCTGTGGCGTTGACGAGGCCGATCGGCAGCTCGATGCCATGACGGCGGCAGAACAGCGATGACCACGCTCCGCCCGACAGCAGCACCGCCTGCGTGCGGATGGTGCCCTGCTCGGTGACCACGGCGCTGACCTTTCCGCCTGTCGTTTCCAGTCCGCGCGCGGCGCAGCCCTGATGAATGGTGACGCCGTGCTTGCGCGCAGCCATCGCGAGCGCAGGCACGGCCATCGACGGCTCGGCGCGCCCGTCGCTCGGTGTGTGCAGGCCGCCGACCCATTTGTCGATATTCCCCGGCATCCGCTCGGCAATTTCGGCGGGCGTCAGCACGGTCGAGTGCACCTGCATCTCGCGTGCGACCGCCGCCCAGCGCTCCCAGCTGGCGAGTTCGTCCTTGCTTTCGGTCAGGAACAGCACGCCGGTGCGGCGGAAGCCGGCATCGACGCCGGCGTCGTTCTGCATGTCCTCCCACAGCCGCAGCGCTTCGCGCGCGAGCGGAATTTCCTCACGCGCACGGCCCTGCTGACGGCACCAGCCCCAATTGCGGCTCGACTGCTCGCCACCGACATGTCCCTTCTCGATCAGCGCGACGGAGAGGCCTCTCCTGGCCAGATGATAGGCCGCGGAGACGCCGATGACGCCGCCGCCGATGACGACGACGTCCACCTGCGCCCGCAGGCGTTCATCGCTGTCGATATGGTTGAGCGGCGGAGACATCAGAGGGGTCGCTTTCGTGTTTCTAAATTTTCTGCCAAAATGCATCACGGCTGACAAAGCTGTCAATCAGTGCCGGGATGCGCGGCGCGCAGGGAGTCTGGAGCTGACATGGAGCCGGACTCACTTGACCAGGCGGACCTCGGGATCCGCCGCGCCTGACGTCGTTGGTGTGAGAGCATGAAACTCAGGGGGCTTCTGACAGTCGCGATGACCGCTCAGGTCATCATGACCGCCGTCGCTCTCCTCGTCTCCAATTTTGTGGCCGGACCCGGGTTCGGCGTTGCCCAGATCGTCGCCGTGCTCGCAAGTGGCGCCGGCGCGATGCTGCTCGCGCGGCTCTGCACGCGCACGATCGAGACGGTGCAGGACAAGCGCGCTGCAGCGCAACTGGCCGAGCAGGCGCTGTCGAGTGCGCAAATGACCCAGGCCGTCATCAAGACCGCGCTGGATGCTTTCGTTCAGACCGACGCCAACGGGATCATCGTGGAGTGGAGCGTTCAGGCCGAGGCGCTGACCGGATGGACGCGCAGGGAGGCCCTCGGCTCTGATGTCGTCGACCTTCTCATCGCCGAGCCGCTCCGCGACGTGTTCAGGCAGCGCATGATGCGCCTCCTGCCGGAACTCTCGAATACGCCGATCGGCATCCGGTTCGAGGCGACGCTGCTGCACCGGGAAGGGAACGAGATCCTGATCGAGGCGTCGAGCACCGCGCTCCGCCTCGGCAGTCAAACCATGATCAACGTCTTCATCAAGGACGTGACGCAAAAGCGCGCCGCCGAGGAGCAACTGATCCAGGCGCAGAAGATGGAAGCGGTCGGCCAGCTCACCGGCGGCATCGCGCATGAATTCAACAACATGCTCACGGTGATCACGGGCACGATCGAGACCCTCGCCGACGCCGTGAGGGACAATCCACCGCTCGCGACCATCACCAAGCTGATCAGCGAGGCCGCCGATCGCGGCGCCGCGCTGACGTCCAGCCTGCTGTCCTTTGCGCGCAAGCAGGCGCTCCAGCCGGCCGAGATCGACGTCAACGACCTGCTCGAAGAGCTTTCAAAACTGCTGCTGGCGACCTTCGACAAGAAGATTGCGATCAAGACCAGGCTCGACGGCAGCGCCTGGCTCGCCTTCGCCGACCGCGGCCAGCTCTCATCGGCCTTGCTCAACCTCGCGATCAACGCCCGCGACGCGATGCCCGAGGGCGGCCGGTTGACGCTGTCGACGCGCAACGTCGTCTTCGGCGTCCGCGAAGCCGTCGCGGTCGGCGCCGGCTACGCCGGCGACTATGTCGAGATCGAGATCGCCGACACCGGCACGGGCATTCCGCAGGCGATCGCCGAACGCATCTTCGATCCGTTCTTCTCGACCAAGGACGTCGGCAAGGGCACGGGGCTCGGCCTCAGCATGGTGTTCGGCTTCGTCAAGCAGTCGGGCGGCGGCATCAAGGTCGATTCAGCCGAGGGCTGCGGCACGACGTTCACGATCTATCTCCCGAAAGCCGAGACCAGTGTGCTCCGCCCGGCCGGCTACGACGAACGCAAGATCGTGGGCGGGACGGAAACCATCCTCTGTGTCGAGGACGACCGCGATGTCCGTCACTACGTCACGCTCCAGCTCGAAAGCCTCGGCTACAAGGTCATCCCGGCCGCCAACGCCAGCGACGCGCTGGCCATCGCGGCGAAGGGGACGCAGTTTGATCTGCTGTTCACCGACATCGTGATGGCCGGCGCCCTGAATGGACGGGAGCTCGCCGACGAGATGGTCGCCGCGCGGCCCTCGTTGCGGGTGCTGTTCACGTCGGGCTATGCCCACGACGCCCCGCATGGACCGATACGCGCCACCATGGGTGCGCCGCTTCTGACAAAGCCCTACCGCAAGGCCGAGCTGGCACGCATGCTGCGCCGCTCGCTCGACACCGCCGTCGATGCCGCCGGCGATCCGATCCCGACGCCCTATTCGGTGCAGGCCGAGCTCGAAGGCTTCTTGCGGAAGCAGGAGAGCGACGAGCGGGCAACGCGATCAGGACAATAAACGCGAGCTCATCCGCCGTCGCAGCGTTGCCGACGGCGTTTCGCCGAATTTTTGGCGGTAGGCTCCGGACATGCGGCCGAGATGGGTGAAGCCGAGATCGAAAGCGATGTCGGTGATGGACACGCCTGGCGATGCCAGCACGAGCCGGGCATGGAGGCCGGCAAGCCTGATATCGAGCAACATCTCCGAGATCGACACGCCGAAGTGACGGCGGAAGCCGAGCTGGAGCGCGCGGATGCCTATCCCCGACGCAGCGGCCAGCTGTGCGAGGTCAAGCGCCTCGCCGGCATTGTCGGCGAGATGGTCCCGCGCCGCGCGAAGTGCCCGCGGCAGGCGTTCGGCTCGGCCCGAGAAGGTCCTTATGGCATCCGACAGGCCATGCCGCTGGCGGTTGAGAAGATGTTCGAGCAGCGTCTCGCGCCAGCCGGCCATCGCTGCCGGCGAGGGCCGTGCGGACGGTCCGAGACGCTCGGCGAGCATCATCAGCTCGGCCAGACTGGTCTGCAGCTGGCGGCCGGAGGGCGCGTTCAGGTCTATCGCGGGATCGAATTCGACCGCACCGGCCACCCCGCCGGACAGCGCTGCGGCGCGCTGCTCGACCATACGACGGTCAAACAGCAAAATCGCTTGCGCACAGTCATGCCACATCATCCGGGTCGGGAGGGTCGGCGACAGAAGCGACGCCGTGCTGCCGGGCCCGACATCGAAACCGGTGGCGCCCACAGAAATATGGGCGGTGCCCGTGAGCGGGATCTGCACAAGAAAGAACCGGTCGAGGCAGCCGGGATCGATGCTGACGGTCCCGCCATAGGCGACGTAGTTGATGGAAAACCCGTCGAACCCTGCGCAATTGTGTCGGGCCGAAAATCCGGAAGCACGCGCCTGCGCCGGCTTGAGATGGTGCGGGCAGAAGATGCGTCCAATCTGCTCGGCCGCTTCGTCGACGTCATTCGTGGTGACGCGGGCGAACGCCGCAAGCCTTTCAGCTGGCGACGAGCGTGTGCTCATTTGCTGCACGGCTGCGGACATCATCGACCCACGCTTCGCGTCGCTGAATTGTTTTAAGCCTATAATAGTTCCGCGGAGACGAAAAGGGGCACGCCGGCAAAATCGTCGTGCTGCACAGCAACAACACGACGGGATTCGTTTAGCGGATAGACAGGCGACCGGTCCCGGCGGAAGCTTCCTCGCCGGAGTTCACATGGAGGCGAGCATGACTGCACTCGAAAAGGGCATTACCGCAAACGGCACAGGCTATGGCGGCAAGACCTGGAATATCCTGGGTCAGGTCTATTTCCCAAAGGCCGTGACCGAGTCCACCTTCGCGTTCGAGACCAACAGCGATCCCGGCCAGTTCGTGCCGGTGCACATCCACCCGACCCAGGACGAGTTCATCCTGGTGCAGGAAGGCACACTCGACCTCAAGCTCGACGGCGCCTGGGTCAAGGCGCATGCCGGTGATCTCGTGCGCATGCCTCGCGGCATCCCGCATGGCTATTTCAACAAGTCCGACAAGCCATGCCGCGCACTGTTCTGGGTCTCGCCGATGCAGAAGCTGGAGGCGCTGTTCAACCAGCTCCACAATCTGACAGACCCCGCCGAAGTCGTGCGCATCTCGGCGCTGCATGAGGTCGAGTTCCTGCCACCCGAGGCCAACGACTAGCAACGTCCTCGTCTCGTCCCACCTGCTCGCGGTTCCGGCGGCCGCGCCTCGCGGCCGAACGAGGCCGCTTGCGCGCGAAACACTTCGATTGCGAGCCATCCCATGGTCAGCTCCAAGCATGTCTGCGTGATCGGCGCCGGCGTCTCCGGCCTCGCCACCGCAAAGGCGTTCTCTGCCCGCGGCCACCGCGTCACCATCGTCGAGCGCAGCGCCGATCTCGGCGGCGTCTGGGAGCCGGCGCGCTCCTATCCTGACGTGCAGACGCAAAGTCCCAAGGATCTCTACCGCTACACCGATCGCGCCATGCCGCAGGCCTATCCGGAATGGCCAACCGGGCCGCAGGTTCATGCCTATCTCGCCGGCTACGCGGAAAGTTTCGGCCTCGACCGCATGCTGCGCCTCAACACGAACGTTGCCGGCATGGCGCGACGCGCCGACGGCAAACCGGGCTGGACGCTCGCGCTGACGAACAAGGACGGCGCGACCACGAACGAGGACTTCGATTTCGTCGCGGTGTGCACCGGGCAGTTCAACGAGCCGCGCGCGCTGCATTGCCCGGGCGAAGACGGCTTTGTTGCGCAGGGCGGGCAGACCCTGCACTCGTCGAAATACAACGATCCCACGCTGGCGAAAGGACGCCGCGTCGTCGTGCTCGGCGGTTCGAAGTCGGCGACCGACATCGCCGTGAACGCGGTGAAGTCAGGCGCGCGCGAGGTCACAATCGTGATGCGCGAGCCGGTCTGGCGCCTGCCCTATTTCATCGGCGGGCTCGTGAACTTCAAGCGCATCCTCTACATCCGCGCGCAGGAGGAGATGTTTCCGGGCTGGGGCATCGGCGCAATGTCGAGGCTCGCATACCGTCTCGCTGGACCGCTGATCTGGGCGAACTGGCGCGGGCTGGAGAGCCTGCTGAAGGCCCAGCTCAAGCTCAACAAGTGCAACATGGTGCCGAAGGAGCGGATCGAGGACGGAGTCAACTGCTCGGTGCCGCTTGCAACGCCGGGCTTCTACCCAATGGTCGCCGACGGCCGAATCAAGGCGGTGTTCGGCACGTTCGATCATTATGAAGGCGACACCATCGTGATGAGCGGCGGCGAGCGCGTCGGCGCCGACGTCGCGGTGCTCGCGATCGGCTACAAGCTCGGCGTGCCATTCCTGCCCGATACCTATCAGTCAAAGCTGGTCGATCCGGACGGGCAGTACCGGCTTTACCGCCTGATCGCCAACCCTGATCTGCCCGACCTCGGCTTCGTCGGCTTCAACTCGTCGTTCTGCACCGTGCTCTGCGCCGATCTCGCCGCGAACTGGTTGGTGCGCTATGCCGACGGGCAACTCAAGAACCAGCCGACGGCGCAGCAGATGCGCGACAACATCGAGATGATGCTGCACTTCAAGCGCGTCGAGCGGCCCGCCGCCGGTGTCTATGGCGGCCTGTGTGTCGCGCCATATCATTACCGTCATTTCGACGAGTTGATGGCCGATATTGGCGCAAAGACGCAGAAGCGCGGCGGGCTTGCCGGACATTTCCAGCCACCCGACGCTGATGCCTATGCAAAATTCCTGGCGTCGGCGCCGGAATACAGGACCGCGGGATGAGATCAGACAGGCCGATTTGCGGCTCGCCAGATCGCGGGTTTGATGTTTACGATCCCATGACCAACGAATCTCCGGGACATGGGAACCGCCATGCGACCATCACCTCACATCGCTGCGGCCATGGCGGTGCTCGGGCTGTTCCTCGCGGCGCCCTCCCCGAGCCAGGCGCAAGCGCTGACCCCGACGCAATCGGAGGCGCAAGCCGCCTACGATCGCGCGCTCGGTGACTTCAAATCGGTTCTCGCCGAACGGCGCAGCCAGATCGAGGCGAAGCAGAAGCTGCCGAACCTGCCCGGCCAGGCGCTTTATCTCGCGCGCGTCGCTGTCATCAGCACTTACAAGGATCTTACGGACGCCGTGCCGTCGCGCATCGGTAAGCCGAACAAGTTCGGGATTCCGCCTGCTTATTTCGACGCCGCGATCGAGCCGCTGGTCGACGAATATGCAGATATTTTCGAAATCATGGAGGCGCCGCCCGCAAGCGCGCAGGCCTCAGTGACACCGTTCAAGGACGTCGTCGATCTCGGCACCGCGATTGCGCGCGCCAAGGGACTTGCACCGGCTGAAGCCGACGCTGCGGGCCGCATCAGCCTGGGGCTGTTCTATGCCGAGACGAATGGCAAGCAGAACGTCCGCAATGCGCGCTCGAACACCTATATGGGGAGCCTGCAGACCGGCCCGTCCGAAGACCGCAACGGCCAGCGCAAATGGGATGCGATCAAGGGTGCGATTGCGGCCGCCAATCCCGCATTGAACGCGCGCGACGACAAGGAAGAGGCGCGATCCCGCGGCACCGATCGTCGCTTCAATCACTGGACCAATGTGCGCGACGGTCTCATGAACGCGCATGCGGAGCTGTTCGCTGAAATCCCCGCGATCGTGAAGACGCTGCCCGATCCGATCGAGCAGATGAAGCTGTTCGAACTGATCCAGATCATCCCGAGCCCGACGCGGTCGGCGCTGAAATCCGGCGACCTCCTGAACTACAGAGTGTCCGATCCCACCATCATGAAGCACTTGCGCAACAACAGCATCTTCGCTTTCGGCAAGGCCGACCGGGCGCGAAGCTCGGCCAGCTTCCGCGAGATCCTGGGCGCGATGTGGCTGTTCAAGCGGAAGTTCGACAAGGCGATGACGAAATACGCGGAGATCAAGCCGCGCTAGTTCTCCACCTTGTATCCGTTCCGTCGGCGTTTCAGCCAAGGCGGGCTGGTGACTGCCAGGGCTATGCTGTTCCACGGCCGGCGATTTGTTGCTAGCTTGGCGCGCCGACAGGCAATCATGGGGGCGACCGATGACCTCAGTGTATCCCGCCTATCCCGCGCAACGCCGTCACGCGTGGAGACCTATCGGGCAGGCTTTGGCGGCAACTATGGCCATGGTCGCGCTGGCCGGCTGCGAGGAGAAAAACACCTTCGTGGCACCGCCGCCACCCAAGGTCGATGTCGCAACGCCGGTGCAGCGCCCCGTGACGCGCTATGTCGAAGCCACCGGCAACACCGCGCCGATCAAGAGCGTCGATCTCGTCGCACGCGTGCAGGGGTTTCTGCAGACGATCGAGTACACGGACGGCACGTTCGTCAAGCAGGGCACGCAGCTGTTCACGATCGAGCCGGAGACCTACAAGCTGAAGCTGGATCAGGCGCGGGCGGCCGAGGCTGGCGCCGAGGCCTCGGTCCGGCAAGCTGAAGCCGATTTCAACCGACAGGCCGAACTGGTGCAGCGGCAGGCCGTCTCGCAGGCGACACTCGACACCTCGACATCGACCCGCGACAATGCCCAGGCCAATCTCCAGCAGGCCCATGCCAACACTGGGATCGCGGAGCTCAACTACAGCTATACCAAAGTGAGCGCGCCGTTCGACGGCATCGTCAGCGCGCACATGGTCTCGGTCGGCGAACTCGTCGGCGTCGCCTCCCCGACGCAGCTTGCGACCATCGTTGCGATGGACCCGATCTGGGTGAACTTCACTGTCAACGAGCAAGACGTGCTGCGGATCCGCGCCGAGGCGCAGCGGCGCGGATTGACCGCCGCCGACCTCAAGCAATTCCCGATCGAGATCGGCCTGCAGACCGAGACGGGCCATCCGCATGAGGGCAAGCTCGACTACGTCGCGCCCACCCTCAATTCGTCGACCGGCACGCTCGCGGTGCGCGGCCTCGTGCCCAACGACAAGCGCGTGCTTCTTCCCGGTTATTTCGTCCGCGTCCGCGTGCCGTTCGACCAGGACAAGAACGCCCTCCTCGTCCCCGACAGTGCGCTCGGCAGCGACCAGGGCGGGCGCTATCTGCTGGTGGCCAACAATGACAATGTCGTCGAGCAGCGCAAGGTGCAGATTGGGCCGACCGACAACGGCCTGCGCGTGATCGAAAGCGGCCTGAAGCCTGATGACCGGGTGGTCATTTCGGGGCTGCTGCGTGTGATCCCGGGCCAGAAGATCGACCCGCAACAAACCAAGATCGAGCAGCCGCAGGCGTCAGCCAATTAGGAGCGCCGGCCATGATCTCAAAATTCTTCATCGAGCGGCCGGTCCTCTCGAACGTCATCGCGCTGCTGATGATCCTGATCGGCGGCGTCGCGCTGTTCAATCTCGCGATCGCCCAATATCCCGATGTGGTGCCGCCGACGGTGCAGGTGACGACGCGCTATCCCGGCGCCAGCGCCAAGACCGTGATCGACACCGTGGCCTTGCCGATCGAGCAGCAGGTCAACGGCGTCGAGGACATGCTCTACATGCAGTCCTACAGCGGCTCCGACGGCACCTACACCCTGACGGTGACCTTCAAGATCGGCACCGATCTCAATTTCGCGCAGGTGCTGGTGCAGAACCGTGTTTCCAGCGCGCTGTCGCAACTGCCGCAGTCGGTACAGAACCAGGGCGTCACCGTGCAGAAGAGGTCGACCTCGATCCTGCTGTTCGTGACGCTGACCTCTCCGGACAAGACCTTCGACAGCCTCTATCTGAGCAACTACGCCACCATCAACATCCGCGACGAGCTCTCCCGCCTGCCCGGCGTCGGCAACGTCACGGTGTTCGGCGCCGGCCAGTATTCGATGCGGATCTGGCTCGATCCGAACAAGCTGCAGGCGCGCGGATTGGTGCCGCAGGATGTCATCCAGGCAATCCAGCAGCAGAGCCAGCAGGTCTCGGCCGGACAGGTCGGTGCGCCACCGACGCCGCCGGGACAGGCGTTCCAGTACACGCTCAACGTCAACGGGCGGCTCGACGACGCCACGCAGTTCGAGAACATCATCGTCAAGGCGGGCAGCAGCGGCGACGTCACGCGCGTGCGCGACGTCGGCTCGGTCGAGCTCGGCGCGCAGACCTACAGCCAGATCTTCTCTCTGAACAAGCAGCCCGCCACCGGCATCGGCGTTTTCCAATCGCCCGGCGCCAACGCGCTTCAAGTCGAACAGGCGGTCGAGAGGAAGATGGTGGAGCTCGCCAAGCGCTTTCCGGAAGGAATCAAATACGACACGCCGTTCGACACGACGAAATTCGTGAACGCCTCGGTCCACGAGGTCTACATGACCCTGATCGAGGCCGGCCTGCTGGTGCTGGTCGTGATCCTGGTGTTCCTGCAGGACTGGCGCGCGATGCTGGTACCGGCGACCACGGTGCCGGTGACCATCATCGGCGCGTTCGCCGCGATGGCGGCGCTCGGATTCACCATCAACATGTCGACGCTGTTTGCGATCGTGCTGGCGATCGGCATCGTCGTCGACGACGCCATCGTCGTGGTGGAAGGCGCCGCCCACAATATCGAGCAGGGCATGAACGGCCACGACGCCGCTATCAAGGCGATGGACCAGCTGTTCGCGCCGATCGTCGGCATCACACTGGTGCTGATCTCGGTGTTCCTGCCGGCCTCGTTCCTCGCCGGCCTCACGGGCCGCATCTACTCGCAATTCGCGCTGGTGATCGCGGCGACCGCGCTGCTGTCGGCCATCAACGCGGCGACCCTGAAACCGACGCAATGCGCGCTGTGGCTGCGTCCGGCCGTGCCCCCGGAGCGGCGCAATTTCTTCTATCGCGGCTTCAATGCGGTGTATGACCGCGTCGAGCGCGGCTACGCGCGGCTGATCACTTTCCTGGTCAAGCATGCAACCGTCTCGGTCGTATTCGCACTGATCCTGATCGGGATCGGCGGCTACGGCCTGTCTCGGGTGCCGACCGGCTTCCTGCCGATCGAGGATCAAGGCTACCTGATCGCCGCCGTGCAACTGCCCGACGGCGCCTCGCTCGAGCGGACCCAGAAGGTGCTCGACAGGGCCGCCGACATCATCAAGGCCACGCCCGGCGTCCAACAGGTCATCACCATCGCCGGCATCTCCGCGCTCGACAACAGCGCGAGCCTCGCCAATGCCGGCGTCGCCTACATCATCCTGAAGGATTGGGATGCGCGCGGCAAAGGCGAGGACCTGCGCTCGCTGGTGTACGGGCTCAACGACAAGGTCGCCGATATCATGGAGGCACGCACCCTGGTGCTGCCGCCGCCCCCCATCCAGGGCATCGGCAATGCCGCCGGTTTCTCGATGCAGGTCGAGCTGCGCGACGGCAATAGCGATTTCGGCAAGCTGCAGGCCATCACCGCCGCGATGGTCTCCAACGCCCAGAGCCAGAGCGCACTCCAGCGCGTCTCGTCCTCGTTCCGCTCGGCGGTGCCGCAATTCAACGTCGAGATCGACCGCGTCAAGACGCAGACGCTGCACCTGACGACGGACGCCGTGTTCTCGGCCCTGTCGACCTATCTCGGCTCGTCCTACGTCAACCAGTTCAACAAATTCGGCCGCGTCTTCCAGGTCTATACCCAGGCCGATCCCGGCTTCCGCGTCACCGAGCGCGACATCGCCAACATGCAGGTGCGCAACTCGAACGGCGACATGATCCCGATCGGCACGGTGGCCACGATCACGCCGGTCACCGGGCCGTCGCTGATCAGCCTCTACAACCTCTACCCCTCCTCGACCATCGTCGGCCTGCCGGCGCAGGGCTATTCGTCCGGCCAATCGCTCGAGCTGATGGAGGAGATCGCGGACAAGACGCTGCCGCCGGGCACCGGCTATGAGTGGACGGCGATGTCGTACCAGGAGAAGGCGGTCTCGAACCAGATCTACTGGGTGTTCGGGCTCGCCATGCTGCTGGTCTATCTCGTGCTCGCCGGCCAGTATGAAAGCTGGTACGCGCCGATCTCGGTGATCCTGGCGGTGCCGCTCTCGCTGCTCGGGCCGATGCTGATCCTCTCGGGGCTGAAGATCGAGAACAACCTCTACTGCCAGATCGGCCTGATCCTGCTGATCGCGCTGTCCGCCAAGAACGCGATCCTGATCGTGGAGGTCGGGCTCGAGCTGCACGGCCGCGACGGCAGGCCGGTGCTGGAAAGCGCGGTCGATGCGGCGCGCGCGCGCTTCCGCCCGATCCTGATGACCTCGTTCGCCTTCATCCTCGGCGTGGTGCCGCTGGTGATCGCGACCGGCGCCGGCGCCAGCGCCCGCAAGTCGATCGGCATCACGGTGTTCTCGGGCATGCTGGCCTCGACCTGCCTCGCGGTGCTGTTCGTGCCGGCCTTCTTCGTGGTGGTGCAGCGATTCGAGAACTGGCTGGAGCAACGCAAGACACCGAAGGCGCAGGTGGGCGGCGGTGAAATCTTGAAACAACCCCATGCACAGTAGGGATGGGGTTGAAAAGGCCCAAGGACTTCGTTTTTGCAGAATTTAGCTTGCACCGTCGGGCAAAACACCGGCATGATGGCATCATCGGCGGCATGCGTGAGGTGCCTGCTCCGTCATTGCGGGCGCAGAAGAGCGCACCGTCGTTCAACCCTTCTCGCTCGCCACCTGCCGCGCCTCGCCGCTCGAGACCAGCAGCACCGAGACCTTCGACTGCCTGAGCACCGCGTCCGCGACGCCGCCGAAGGAGAGATGCTCGCCCTGGATGCGGTCGACGCCCATGACGACGAGATCGACGTCGGTGGTGTCGATCTCGCGCAGGATCGCCGCCTCCGGCGCCCGGTTCACGCGCAGGGTCGTGGTGAGGTCGACGTCGTAGCGGGCGGCGAGATCGCTGGCGTCCTTGAGGATGCCTGCTTCCTGGGTCAGCCCGCGCGAGGCGCCGCGCTGCGCGCCCTTGTCGCGCGTCGTCGCGACATAGATCACGCGCAGCGAGCCCGATCCCGCCTGCGTCAGCGCCACCGCAACCTCGGCGCCGCGCTTGGAAATGCTGCTGCCGGAGACGGGAACGAGGATGTTGAGCCCATCGGGAACCGGCTGCTTCAGATGCTTGCCCTTGGCCGCCACGATCGCGAGCGGCCCCTCGAACTTTGCAGCGATGTCCTCGATCTTGCGGTCGAAGCGGTCCTTGGTCGCGGTGACCTTGTCGACGCCGACGACGAGGAGATCGAAACCCTTGCGCGCCTCCTCAGTGATGGTTTCGCCGAGCTCCGCGCGCCGCGCGCGGGTGACGACGTCGACATTGCCGGCGTCACCGCTGGGGGCGACGGTTTCGGCGGCCTTCTTCACGACGGTCTCGTGGCTCTCCGCCTCGGCCTGCTCCTTGGCGCGCATGCCGATATGCAGCACGGTGACGGGAAAGCCGCGCATGCCGGCGATCAGGCCCGCGACGTGGGCGGCGAAGGTGGCATTGACGCTCTCATCGACCGCGAGCAACGGACGCTCGAGATTGGCGACGAAGCCGCGCTTCTCGAACTCCTCGCGCTCCAGCCGCTCCTTCTCGTCCTTGTTCATCGGCAGCTTTGCCAGCGCCGCGCGCAGCATCGGCGGCATCGCCATCGTGGTCACGATCGCCATGGTCACGATCATCGTGAACAGATTCTGGCTGAGCACGCCGATGGAGAGGCCGATGGTGGCGATGATGACCTCGGTCGAGCCGCGCGCATTCATCCCGCTCGCCAGCGCCAGCGATTCCCGCGTGCTCAGGCCGCCGACAGTGCCGCCGACGAAGGCGCCACCGAACTTGCCGAGACTTGCGATCACGACGAGCAGGCCGGTGAACATCAACAGACCGGGATCGCGCAGCACCGAGAGATCGGCGCTGAGGCCCGCAAGCCCGAAAAACACCGGCATGAAGAAGCTCGAGATCAGCCCGCGCAACCGCTCGTCGATCTGCCGAGTCAGGATCGGCGACTCCCCGACCAGGATGCCGGCGACGAAGGCGCCGAGCACGGTATGGACCCCGATCGCATGCGTGATCAGCGCCATCACGCCCATCAACAGCAGGATCACGGTGATGACCGCCGCCACGCTGACGAGGTTGTCGTTGGCCCAACGAATGAGCTGAAACACCAGCCTTCGACCAATGGTGAAGCTGACGGCGAGGAAGGCGAGCGTGCCGAGCACGGCTTTCGCCACCGAGGCGATGTCAGGCGAGCCCTGCGAGGCCAGGCTGAAGATGACGGCAATGATGATCCAGCCGATCGTGTCGTCGATCACGGCGGTCGCGACGATGATCTGGCCGACATTGCGGCGCATGAAATTCATCTCGCGCACGACCACGGCGACGATCTTGACCGAGGAGATCGACAGCGCCGTGCCCATGAACAGCGAGGCGACGAGACGCTGCTCCGGCTTCGGCAGCAGCGCATCAGGGAGGAATTCGCCGAGCGCGAAGCCGCAGGCGAACGGCACGAGGATGCCGGCGATCGAGATCGCGATCGCGGCCTTGCCGACCTTCCTGACCAGCTTGAGATCGGTCTCCATGCCCGTCAGCAACAACAGCAGCAGGATGCCGACTTGCGCGATGCCGTCGAGCATCGCCTTCTGCTCGGGGGTTTTGGGAAAGATCGCGGCCTGCGCCTCCGGCCAGATCCAGCCGAACAGCGACGGACCGAGGATGATGCCGGCGAGCAGCTCGCCGATCACCGAAGGCTGGCCGATGCGCTGCATGATCTCGCCAAGGCCGCGGCCGACCGCGATCAGCAGCACGATCTGGGTCACCAGCAGGAATTCGGAAGGCGCCGCCGATTTGCCGCCCTCGGCGCCGGCCGCCATGGTGGTGAGGACAAGCGCCGCGGGGACAAGGCCGACCGGCCGGAGCAGGCTCCACTGCATGCAGGCGTCTTTCCCCCGTTTGCTGTCCCGGCAAAGTGCCGGGGCCACGGCGATAGAACCCGCGGGAGGTGGAGCGGGTTCCCTGCGTGTCGCGGCGGGGTTCGGGTCCCGCAAGCGGGAAAGGGAGCGCAGGCGCGGCAGGCGGAGCTCTAGGCTGCCGACTGGAGAGCCTGGAGTCTCCGCACGAATCCCAACGCCGCCTCGTTCAGATCGCCAAACCTGCTGCGCAGCGCCTCGGCGCGTGAGCCCGCGCCCTGCGCAATCGACTGGCCCATGACGGCCTTCGAACATACATCCTCCACTGACTTCTGGAGATGCTCGGCGCCCTCCGCGGCGCTGCGGGCGGCGCGATTGATGTCGCTTGTGGCGCCGCTCTGTTCCTGGACCGCTCTCGCAATCGTCGCGCTCTGCTCTCTGATGTCCCTGATGACGTCGACGATCGCGGCGATTTCGCTTGCCGCCGCCTGCGTCGCCGACTGGATGCCGAGCACCTGGGACGAGATGTCCTCCGTCGCGCGTGCGGTTTGCGTCGCGAGCGTCTTGACCTCCGCCGCCACGACGGCAAAGCCACGGCCCGCTTCGCCCGCGCGCGCCGCTTCGATGGTCGCATTGAGCGCCAGCAAATTGGTCTGACCGGCGATATCGCTGATCAATTCCACGACGCTCCCGATCTTTGTCGCGGCTTGCACCATGCTCTCCACCATTAACCCGGCCTGGGTTGCGCGGCCGCTGGCGATGTCAGCCACCTGGCTTGCTTCCTGGGCCCGTCCATTGATGTTGCGCGTGGAGGCATCGAGTTGCTCGACTCCGGCAGCCATGGTCTGCACGCTGCCGGCGATGCCCTCTGCGGACGCCGACGCCGTGCGGCTGCACGATAGATTGTCGGCGTTGAACCGCTCGAGTTCCTGGATCGCATCGGCAATGTGTCCGGCCGCCGCAACGACCTCGTCCACCGAGCCGACGACTGACTCCTCAAAGGACGAGGTCGCACGCGCAAGAACATCTCTCAGCTCGCTTTCCGCCTGCATCTTGAGCTGCGCTTGCGACGTCTGAAGCGACAACCGATCGGCCGAATGGTCACGCAGGACGGCGACCGCCGCGGCCATCGCGCCAATCTCGTCACGCCGGTCCAAGCCTGGAATGCTCCCTTCGATCTCACCCGACACGATCTTGCGCAGACGCTCCTCGAGCCGCCGCAGCGGCCGGGAGATGGTTCCTGCGATCAGAACCGCAAACGCCACACTCATGAGCACGACAAGCAGCGCGAGACCTCCGAGCCGCAGCGCCGCGGCCTTGAACGACGCGTCGAGATCGTCGACATACATGCCACTGATGACCATCAGCTTCAGGTCCGGAACCGCCCTGACGAAGGCCTGTTTGCGCAGCGGCTCCGGCTGGCCGTTGCGGGGGAAATGATAGGTGACGGTCCCGGCGCCGGCGCTATGGGCGAGATCGACGATCTCGCGGCGGAACAGGCGCCCGTTGACGTCGCCCTTGTCGATCAGGTTCTTCCCGACGTTCTCGGGCGTGCCCCCGTCGGCCAGATTGAGCCCGTCCCAATCGTAAACGAAGAAGTAGTTGTTGCCGTCATACCGCGATGGCGCGACGATCTCCCTGATCCTCGCAACCAATTCGTCGCGCCTCATGCGGCCCGACAGCACCTCTGGCTGATAGGCTGCGATCTGCGATGCCACCACATCCACCGCGCCGCGCAGCGCCCTCGTCCGCTCGGCCTCCATCTGATCGCGCAACTGGATGAGGGACACGCCGACGAGAACCATCATCGCCAGAACACTGCCAAGCGTGAGCATGCCCAGCCGCCACGCGATCTTGATCTTCTTCATGCGAAATCCCTTGTCGCTGCAATGAATGCCGAAGCTTGCAGCCGAAAGCTTGACGAGGACTTTCACTCAGGGAGCGGAAGGCGGCGTCTTCTGCAGAATGTTATGCGTAATTTGCATCGGCCAGTCGGATCTCGCATCGAAAGGCGATGGGGATGCCGGCCGCGACGGAAGCCGCGGCCACGCTTCGTCGGGCAAAAAGGTACCGGTGTCCGAGACGAATCTGCGAGCTCACCGGAGGTGTGCGCTTGGCCGGTGTGAGCCGAGCAGGTGCGGTGTCACGAGGTTCGTTCACAAGGGCAGACCGGAAGAGAACGGCAGAGTGCCAAAGTGACGTAATTGACCCGGAGCGGCCTTCAGATCGAAAGAAATTCTCGCTACCTTTCAGGCGAGCCAGCACTTCAGGTGGTCGCGTCCGGCAGGGAGCCCAATGAACATTTCGCTCGCACTCATCGCCGCCACCCTGCCTGTGGACTTTTCCGAACTAGAGGCGGATGCGACACTGGATGGTCACCGGCATCTGACCCGCTTCGCCGCGGAGTTTGCGTCTGAGCGAGCCATGTTCCACGCGATTTACACGTGTCGCGTGGATGGCCAATTGGCTGGGACTGGGGCAATTACGGACGAACCTGCGATGACCGTGCATCCCGGCAGGCGGATGCGCCGGCTTTACGTGCACCGTCGATTTAGACGGCGCGAAATTGCCCGCACCATAGCGAGCGCGCTGATGTTGGAAGCGGCAACCAAGGTTTCCATCGTGACTGCGCACGCAGGAAACGATGGGGCCGCCAAGTTTTGGGAGGCGATTGGATTTAGACCCGTGCAAGATCAGGCTTGGTCTCACGAAGTACGGATAACAACCAAGTCCTGAGGTGCGGCAATGGCCCCCTCAGCCGAACCACGCTGATCCCATCGTGGTGTCGGCTTCCGGCAGCAGTGGAGCGGACACGGGAGCGCGCCTGTGCCAACAGCCGCTCTTGTCACACAGCGGACCCCATGTCGGCGATATGCGCTGGCTAATCGGAGGACCTCACGTCCGCTTTCGCGTCGCCAACAGTTGGCGGATGTGGTCCAGCACGGGTCGATAATCCAGCCTCTTCGCGGCGTGCGGACCGTCCTCGCAAAGATCACCTGCCAACGCGAGAACCCTCCCGACTGTCGCGCCCAGCATCGTCTTCACAGTCGGCTGGTTGCTCCGAATCCACGCAGAAAGAGCAAACCCCGAACCGGTGGGGCCGCCTACGTCGATCAAGGCGACATCGATAAAGTGTTTCCCGCCTTCGAGGCATTCACGAGCCTCGTCGTGGTGAGTTGCTTCCACAACGCGGTAGCCACACTCGCGAAGGTACTCCGCCAGCGGATGGCGCACGAGCACATCTTGCTCGACAATCAACACAGTTGTTGTTTGCATGCAGATTACAGCGCCGGGCCGAGCATCTCCGCGATCAGCATTGCGATCTGCTTGGGATCGTAGGGCTTGCGGATGAACCTACCTACGCGGCTCGCTGCGCTCTCCAATTCTATGCTTCCGGAGGCAACGAGGATAAGGAGCATCGGTTGCATATCGCGTACCCTCCCAGCCAACGCAAGGCCATCAAGGGTTCCCGGCATTCGGACGTCGGTTATAAGCGCGTCAATCCGCTCGCCTGATGCAATGTAGTCCATCGCCTCGTCTGCGGTGCTCGCCTCAACAACCTCAAGCCCCACGCCTCGAAGCTGCTCAGCGACGTCGAATCGGATGAACCATTCGTCCTCCACGAGCAAAACCCTCACGCGCTCACTCTTCAGCTGCTCTTGGGGGACCATTGTTGCTCCTCGGACGCTGGTCGGCCAACCTCCGGAGTGGCGCAACGTTCCAAACCATTGACTTGTTCGCTAATTGCAAGCCGCAATCACCACCAAAAGTATCCCATGTTAGTGGGGAGTTCTGCTCGCGATGATAGATGTTGCCCATCACCAGCAGCGGCTCTGTTCGTAGGCACCGGTGGCTGAGAGACCGATTGCGCTCCCGCCTGCACAACCAGGGAGCGCAGCCATGCTAGTACGGCGCGGAATTTGTCGTCCGTCCCAACACGAGTTCAACGAAATAGAACGATTACGAGAGCTCGTCACGGAAGCCCGAGACACCCTGATGCGATTTCCTGTGCCGGACACGTTCCTCGGGAGGAAAACACAGGAGCCGTTCCCGGAAGAGACCGCAAATGGCCGCTCGAAAATTCCGAATGATTCACATAGGTAAATTCCCGAATCAGGAACAGGTTGTTTGCTTGCGGCATCCTGCGTGACGGGGAAGTCACAATGCCTCATCGTATGTACCGTGCGTTAGAGCGGGATTGCCAGCTGCAGGCGGCCCTTACAGAGCACAAAGAAACGAGAGAGGAATTGAAGAAGATGCAAAGGGAGTACAAAGTCATAGCCGATTGGCTGGAGCGGCAATTGGCTGAGGCGGATCGGTCTCCCGATGTGCGATAGGTGCATCAGCATCGACAAAGAGCTTGCCGCGCTCAAACGTGTGAGACCTCTTGTAGACGATCAGCTGGCGCTGGCTCTGATGGCTGAAGTCGTCAAGGACCTTGATACAGAGAGGGCCACACTGCATTGGGACGAGAACCACACGACTAAGTGAATGGTCTGATCCGCACCGGCCACGGCGCGGAGTGTTGGCGGTTCATCCCGGCATGACTATCCCCGACAAACTGACGGAGTGTAAGGAAGCTAAGCCGTCCCGGCTGGAGCAGGCACGACTGGATGACTTCGCCTTACCTGCGACGCAGTACGCGCTCAGCGGTGACGTGAGCATCGCCTATCAGGTCATGGGCAATGGTCCCATCGATCTCGTGATGGTGCCGGGCCTGGTTTCGTAGCCGCGAAGCGGACGAAGCCTTGGTACACGACGGCCGCCCCCTCGAGTTGGGCCAGGCACGGACGGAGCGCAACAAGTTTGAGGGTGAGCTATCAGCGAGTGTTTCTGACCGCCTCAGCCAGAATGGCGTAAAGCTGCGGCTTGCTGAATTCGTCGGGCTGCGGCCTCTTCCCTGTGTTTCGCGACACCTTCTTTGCGACTGGACGGGCGCAGGCTGCCGACGATGCCGGCCTCAGCTTTGGGGGCGGCCTTATGCTCGGTCTTGCTGTAGGTGGCTTGCGGCCGCGCTTCAGGCCCCTTCGGGTCAGCATGCCGCAGACCGCATTACGGCTGCACCCGAGACGGCGCGCAATCTGCGCGGCGCTCTGTCCTGCGGACCAGAGTTCAGTCAGAAGCGCGATGTCTTTCGCATCCCAGCCCATGGGAGATATCATAGCGCAGACTGCCGAACGCGCACCAGTCTAGTCTTCGTCCGGCTCGCGCACGACCGGCGGTTCATCAGCGTCATCTTCCTCATCGTCGTCTTCGTCCTCGTCGTCTTCATCGGGGTCTCTTGGCGGCATCGCGGTGCCCATGAGCACGAGCGGTGTCCAGCCGATCGCGGCGGCGAAAAATGTTTCGGAGGTGTGTTGCTTCATGGTGTTGCCATTCCTCGAAAAGAACGCGCAGTCGCATATCCCTGGCCGATGACGTGCAGATGCCGAAGGCGCGCAAACGCGACGGGATCAGGTCGACTGCATCAGCCGCGGGCGGCCCCCGCCACGTAACCTTGTGACGTTTGCGCCTACCTTATGCCAGAGGACGCATCGGGCTCTATGTTCACCAACACTTCGCCGGTGGTAATTTCGGGAACTCCAAGATCGAGGTCATGTAGACTTGCTTGAGCAAACGCCATTATCTTGTCGTTCGCTGTATTGGCGCTTTCGCGGTCGTCAAAGATCATCACGGCGATACCGACACCGTCGCCCGCATCCAGCACATAGTAAGATCTGAATCCCGGCGATTGCCTCAGGATCTGGCCGACCCCACTCCTGGCGCGGCGAGCGGCGTCCGCTACCGAACGAACCTTGGTGTACTTGCGAATGAGCATGTACATGACGTCACCACGCTGCCAAACGCCGCTCGCATCAAAGCATATCGGTCCCCCGTCAGGCTAGGGGCCAACTTCCGAGCTGTCACACCGCCCGGTCGGGCGGACCGCGCAACGCGCCTGTTTCCAATGAGCCATCTTCGCCCACGAGCGCGGGCGAGGTGCGGAGGCTTAGGAGCCCTCGAACTTGAACGATACGTTGAGCTTGGCGCGATAGGCTTCAACCTTTCCCTTTTCATCAAGTTGCATATCGAGCTTGACGACCTCTGCAATGCGAAGATCGCGGAGAGATTTTGCAGCTTGCTCCACCGCATTGGCGGCCGCTTTCTCCCACGAGTCACTGCTGGTACCGACCAGTTCTATGACCTTGTAGACGCTATCAGGCATGTCATCCTCCTGTCCGACATGACCCGGGAAATCTAGCATCAGGATCTCGACGCCGATACCGTTTCGCGAATGCCCCGGAACAAGAAGACAACTGCATTCGCGGAGGGCGGCTCTTGGCCCGAGCTAAAAGGGTCCGACTGGCTGCCGCTTTGCTGTTGAGCTGTCCTCTGTCATCCCAATCGTCCTGATGCTTGCCTTGGGGCCGCAGGGTCGGACAGCATCAGGATGCCCGCTCCCGACCCGGATCGTACGTCGGATCTCGTGTTGTGCGAAACCGTCGACACCGCTGCCCCATGGAATGCTCTTCATTTACAGCAGGCTGGCCTGTCGCAGTTTACGCGCAAGACGGCGCGAGAACTGGATTTAACGATGCCGACATCCATTCTACTCAGCGCCGACGAGGTGATCGAACAGGCGGGTCGACGTCGCTTATTGCCCTTGGGGCGCTGCGGCGCGCAGGGGCCACAAATCGTTCGAGTTGAGCGTTCGGCGCGGTGCTGACGAGACGAGATATTTCGACTATCCTTCCATGCGGGCATTCAAGGCGGGGCCCACGAGAGGAGACCGATGAGCACCGTAAAAAACGCTCTGGCCCAGAAGGGTGGCGCCCTGATCCACGTCGGTTCCGGCGACATGGTCGTCGAAGCTTTGCGCAAGATGCGCGACGACCGGGTCCGGTCGGTGCTGGTCATCGACGACGACGTGCTTGTCGGCATCGTGACCCAGGGTGACTGCGCGATCAAAGTGCTGCTGCCCGGGCTCGATGCGAAGCAGACACCGGTGGGCCAAGTGATGACCGGCAACCCGGTGACGGTCAAGCCGGACGATCCACTGGACCGCTGCATGGCAATGATGGCTCAGCGCAGTTTTCGCCATCTGCCGGTGCTGGACGCGGGCAAGGTCGTCGGAGTGATCTCGATCGGAGACGTTGTCAAGAACATCATCCGGGACTTGGAGCACAACGTGGACGACCTGATGGGCTACATCATGAAGGACGGGCCCGGGGGCTGACAGACGAACTGCCGTGCCGCACATCCAGGCAAGTTGCCCGGCGAAAAGCACGTCGCCGAAAGCCGCCGCCAAGCCCAAAGACCCCGGGGTCTCTCCCGGGGCCCTTCGATCACGCGCAGAATTTTCCCGAGGGGGCGGACCCGCGCCTTTATCCCCCCGCTGCACCAACCGCGGCGACGCCAGGCACGACGGTCTCCGACGTGCCCTCTTCGACCAGACCTCGCTCGTCTTCCCACTTCGCCACGGCAGCCGTTGCGATGCCGTTGCCGATGACGTTGGTCATGGTCCGCCCCATGTCGAGGAACTGGTCGATACCCATGATCAGAAGCATGCCGCCCACCGGCAGGTTGAACATCGGTAGCGTCGCGGCAACGACGACGAGCCCGGCGCGCGGCACGCCGGCGATGCCCTTGCTGGTCACCATCATCACCAGCAGCATGACGAGCTGCTGCGTGACGCCCAGCTCGATGCCGTAGGCCTGGGCGATGAACAAGGCCGCAAACGCCTGGTACATCATCGAGCCGTCGAGGTTGAAAGAATAGCCCAGCGGCAGCACGAAGCCGGAGATGCGCTCGCTGACACCGAACCTGGTCAATTGCTCGATCATCTTGGGATAGGCAGCCTCGCTGCTCGCCGTCGAGAAGGCCAGCAGCATCGGCTGGCGCAGCAGGCCGATGAGATGAAGGACGGGCCGGCCCAGCGCCAGCAGACCGGCGAGGACGAGGACGGTCCAGAGCACCGCCAGGCTGAAATAGAATGTGGCGATGAACTTGCCGTAGGTCAGGAGCACGCCGAGCCCCTGCGTGGTGATGACAGCCGCAATCGATGCGAACACGCCGAGCGGCGCGAACTTCATCACGAAGCTGGTGATCTGCAGCATGATGTGGACCAGTTCGTCGATCGACGCCGCGATGATCCTGGCATGGCTGGTCTTCAGCCTGCTCAGCGCCAGTCCGAAGAACACGGCGAAGACCAGGATCTGCAGGATCTCGTTCGCGGACATGGCCTGGGCGATGCTGGTCGGAAAGACGTGGGTGATGAAGTCCTTCAGATTGAAGCCGGCGGTCTGCAACGTGCTGGTGGCATCGGCATCGGGAAGCGGCAGCTGCAGGCCGTGCCCCGGCGCGAACAGGTTCGCAAAGACCATGCCGAGGCCGAGCGAGACGAGCGAGGCCGAGACGAACCAGCCCATCGACCTGGCGGCAATGCGGCCGACCGCTCCGCCTTCGGAGCCGAGGCTGGTGATGCCTGACACGATCGTGGCGAAGACGAGCGGCGCAATGATCATCTTGATCATGCGCAGGAACACATCGGTGACAACAGAGAAATAGCCGGCGATGGTCTTCGCCATCTCCGGCGTCGGAGCCAGTTCGTGGCAGGCGTAACCCGCCAGGATGCCGAGCAGCAGGCTGAGCACGAGAGCATTGGTCAGACGGTTGGACCGCGCAGGTGAATTATCGGCGCTTGATGTCATTTCCTTGTTTCCTCCCTTGGACGCTTTGGTTCACGACGGTTGGATCTGGCGGCCATCCTGGTCCGCGGCGGCCAGACTTTGCGGCCGCGTCAGCATCTCGGGCTTCAGGATCGCCGCGAGGGTGGCCTCGGTGAGCAGCCCGCGCTGGCGCACCAGCTCGGCAACGCCGCGACCCGACGCATGAGCCTCCACGGCGACGGCCGTGGCGGCGGCATAGCCGATGTATGGATTGAGTGCGGTCACCAGGCCGATCGAGTTCTCGACATCGGCCCGCAGCCGGTCCCGGTTGGCTGTGATCCCCGCGACGCAGCTCCGCTCCAGTGTCAGGCAGGCCTGGCTGAGATGGCTGATGCTCTTGAACAGGCTGTGCGCAATGATCGGCTCGAACGCATTGAGCTGGAGTTGGCCGGCTTCGGCGGCCATCGTCACCGTGATGTCGTTGCCAATGACTTCGAAGGCGACCTGGTTCACGACTTCAGGGATCACGGGGTTGACCTTGCCGGGCATGATCGAGGAGCCGGCCTGGACGGCCGGCAAATTGATCTCCCCGAAGCCGGCCCGCGGGCCGCTCGAGAGCAACCGGAGATCGTTGCAGATCTTGGAGATCTTGACCGCGACGCGCTTCAGCACGCCCGAGATCTGAACGAATGCACCGCAATCCTGCGTCGCCTCGACGAGATCAGGCGCGGTGACCAGCGGCAATCCGGTGATCGCATTGAGATAGCGGCAGACGAGACGCGCATAATCCGGATGCGCGTTGATGCCGGTGCCGATGGCGGTCGCGCCCATGTTGATCTCGTGGATCAGCAGCCCCGCTTCGCGCAGCCGCTCCTGATCCTCGCCGACCATGACGGCGTAGGTGTTGAACTCCTGTCCCAGCGTCATCGGCACCGCATCCTGCAGCTGGGTGCGGCCCATCTTCAGGACATCCTTGAACGAACAGGCCTTGCCGGCGAAGGCGAGACGCAGCACGTCCATCGCCTCCACGAGATTCTGCAGGCCATGAGACGTCGCGATCTTCAGCGCGGTGGGGTACACGTCGTTGGTGCTCTGGCTCATGTTGACGTGCTCGTTCGGATGCAGCGCGGCGTACTCGCCCCTGCCATGGCCGAGGATTTCCAACGCCCGGTTCGCGATCACCTCATTGGCGTTCATGTTGGTGGAGGTGCCGGCGCCGCCCTGGATCACGTCAACGACGAACTGGTCGTGGAGGCGGCCGGCCCGCAATTCCTCGCAGACCGCCACGATCGCCCGCCCGCGGCGCTGGTCCAGCAGACCGAGCTCCATGTTGGAGAGCGCCGCCGCCTGCTTGACGGCAGCGAGCGCATTGATCAGCTCGGGATAGGCCGAGATCGCGATGCTCGAGATCGGAAAGTTCTCGACGGCGCGCATGGTGTGAACGCCGTAATAGGCCTCAAGCGGCACCTCGCGCTCGCCAAGCAGATCATGTTCCGTCCGCATGTTTTCTCCCGCAAATCGGCTCCGTTGTCCGCAGACAGCGGCAGGGGATGCATGCGCCGAGGGACGGAGGGCCGTCCAATGTTATGCCGGCAAGTTCTATTCCGAATTTGCATAGATTTCCCCGGCGCGTCAGGGCATCTTCCGGCGAGCGAGGCTGACCGGAGCAGGCACGATGGAGTTGAAATGGCTGGAGGATTTTCTCAGCCTCGCCCGCACCCGCAGCTTCTCGCGCGCGGCCGATGAGCGGCACGTGACGCAATCGGCGTTCAGCCGCAGGATCCAGGCGCTGGAGCTTTGGCTCGGCGTGTCCCTCGTCGACCGCAGCAGCTATCCGACCACGCTGACCACCGAGGGCCGCGAATTCCTGGAGACCGCGGAAGAAACGGTCCGTATGCTGCATGCGAGCCGTCTCGCGCTTCAGGCCAGCAAACGGCCGAACACGCAGATGGTCTCGGTCGCGGCCCTGCACACTTTGTCGCTGCATTTCTTTCCGCGCTGGTTCAGGAGCATCGAGCAGGAGGTCGGGCCGATCGGCAGCCGGTTGCTGCCCGACGATTTTCACAGTTGCCTGCAGGCGCTCGTCGAAGGCAGCTACGACTTCCTGCTCACCTTCCATCACGCCAATGTGCCGATCCTGCTGGAGCCGGAGCTCTACCCCCATGTCGTCGTCGGCATGGACAGTTTCGTCGCCGTGCGCAGTGCAACATTGGCGGCCGCGGCGGACGATGCCGCTTCGCTTCCCCTGCTCAGCTATGCCTCGAACTCTTTCCTGGGGCGGGTCGCCACCTTCGCGCAGGCCCAGGCCGGCTCGCCGCCCGCGCACGTGACGCATACCAACGAGAACGCCATGGCGGAGGGGCTGAAATTCATGGCGCTGGAGGGCTATGGCCTGGCGTGGCTGCCGCGCAGCCTGGTCGCCCGGGAGCTGGACGAGGGCACCCTCACCATTGTCGGCCCCGAGATTCCGCTGGAAGTCCGGCTCTATCGCAGCGCGCGGAGGACGCGGCCGATCGTGGAGAAGGTCTGGAGCGCCGCGCAGGCGGCCAGCCCCGAAACTATGTAGAAGCCGCATATGCCGTTCTGAACAGGCATTGGATTTGCCTGAAGCAAGCATGCATCGTGGCTCCAGCAAGGAGACTTCGATGCTTGGCATTCTGGGCGGCATGGGCCCGATGGCGACCGTGGATTTCATGGGCAAGATCGTCAGGAACACCCCCGCATCCTGCGACCAGGACCACATCCAGATGGTGGTGTGCGCGGCAACCGATGTGCCCGACCGAACCGCCGCCATTCTCGGCCGGGGCCCGGATCCCCTTCCCGCCATGCTGAATGCCTTGCGCCGGCTCGAGCTGTCCGGCGCGACCCGGATCGCCATCCCCTGCAACACCGCCCACCATTGGCACGGCGCGCTGCAGGGCGAGACGCCGGTGCCGATCATCCACATCGTCGACGCCGTTGCCGACGGGCTCGCTGCGCAGCAGGCGAGCAACCCGACCATCGGCCTGCTTGCGACCGACGGCACGGTGCACGCCGGAATCTACCAGCAGCGCCTGGCCGAACGCGGTTATGCCTGTGTGGTGCCTGGCGCGAAGGCGCAAGCCGAGGTCATGCGCGCGATCCGACTGGTGAAGGCGGGACACACGGACGAAGCGGCCGGCATTCTGGGCCGGGAAGCAGAGGCGCTCGCGGCCAGGGGCTGCTCGCACGTCGCCATGGCCTGCACCGAAATCCCCCTGGCCCTCGCCACGCTGGACTGCGATATCGGCGCGGCATTGCTGGACCCGACCGACCTTCTCGCACGGGCCTGCGTCAGATCATGCCTGGCCGCGCCGCAGGAGGCGATGCGGGAAGTCGCCTAGCCCTTCCCTCACGCCGCAGCGGGCGCCTCGATCTCGCGCGGCAGGATGATCGCCGCCGCGATCGCGAGCAGGCAGAGGCCGGCGAAGGCGTGCAGCATGGTGACGAAGCCGCCCTGCCCGTAGAGCCAGGCGACGAGGCCGACCGAAGCGCCCGCCGCGGTGAAGCCGATGAAATAGCGCACCGCGTAGGCGCGCGAGCGCCATTCCTCGCTGGTGTATTTGCCGACCATGGCATCGTTGACCGTGACCTGGCCGAACGCGCCCATGACGATGCCGATCGAGACCAGGATCAGCGGCAGATTCGACAGGCTCGCGGCCAGATACAGGAACGGCGCCAGCATGAAGGACAGCGGCAGCGCCACCGTCTTCAATGAGTAACGGTCGAGCAGCCGGCCGATGGTGTACTGCGTCATCGCGCCGAACACGTAGACGCAGGCGGCGATGACCCCGAGCCACGCGGGGCTCCTGGTCAGGTCCGCGAGCCGCTCGGCGAACAGCTTTGGCAGCGCGACGGTGACGGCATTGAACGTGGTGGAGATCGCGATCACGACGATGAGCAGCGACAGCACCACGCGCCACATGTCCTGTTTTGCCACCCGCGCCTGCGCCGCCGCCTGCTTGCTGCCCTTGCGGTCCTCGTGCACCACCATCATCGCGAAGGCGAGGCCGATCAGGATGGTGACGATGCCGGGGATGATGAAGGCAGAGCGCCAGCCGAGATATTGGCCGATCACGCCGGTGACCAGGGCGGACGAGGCCACGCCGAGATTGCCCCAGACGCCGTTGATGCCCATCTCGCGGCCGAGCCTCTCGGCATAGGACACGATCATCGCCGTGCCGACAGGGTGATAGATCGAGGCGAACACGCCGATCGCAAGCAGCGCGCCGCCGAGCTGCAGCGGGGTCTGCACGAAGCCGACCGAGATCATGGCGGCGCCGATGCCGATGAAGAAGATCAGCATCATGTGGCGGCGGCTCCAGCGGTCGCCGAGCCAGCCCGTCAACAGCGAGCCGGCGCCAAAGGCGATGAAACCGGGGGTCGCGTAGGGAAGCAGTTCCGAATAGGCCATGCCCAGCGCCGGCCCCATGATGATCACGGCGGCGGCGAAGATCAGCATCGAATAATGGTCGATGAAATGGCCTGCGTTGACGAAACTGATGACCCTGGCGGGGCTGTTCATTCGGAATTCTCTCCTGCTCCGAAAGGAGTTATATGTCATGGGCATGACGGAATGCTGCCAATGACTGTCGTCGAAACGCCAATCCTCCGGGAGGTCCAGGGTAATCATCGCTCCACCGCGGGCGTGCACCTGGTCGCGCGCGATTATCCGAAGGGCATGCGGATCGATCTGCACATGCACCGCGAGTCGCAGCTGATCTATGCGGCGAAGGGCACGATGCAGGTGACGACGCCAGGAGGACGCTGGCTGGTGCCGCCGGACCGCGCGGTCTGGGTGCCGGCCGGGCTCGAACATGCCATCGACCTGCTCGCCGACATCGAGATGCGCACGCTGTATTTCGACCTCGCCTGGCTCAAGCGCGAGCAGCGCTACGAGGGGCTGACCAAAGAATTCGTGGTGCGGGTGTCGCCGCTGCTCAACCAGGCGATCCTCGCGCTGTTCGACGCGCGCAACACCGCGGAGCGCACCGAGCTGCTGGTGCGCCTGGCGATGCTGGAATTGCACCAGGCCGAGGATTCCGCGACCTTCGTGCCGCTGCCGCACGAGCCGCGCTGCCGGCGCGCGGCGATGATCGTGCTCGACGATCCAACCGGCCTGCACGACATCGACACGCTGGCGCGCGAGGTCGGCACCTCCGCGCGCACGCTGTCCCGGCTGTTCTCGAGCGAGACGCAGCTCAGCTTCAAGAGCTGGTGCCAGCGCGCAAGGATTGCCGCGGCGATCCGGCGGATATCCACGGATGCGAATGTCTCGATGAAGCAGCTCGCGACGCAACTCGGCTATGCCAGCGTGCCGGCGTTCTCGGCCGCCTTCCGGCAGGTGACGGGTCGGACGCCGACGGAGTTTGCGGGGAAGGATTGAGGCGAACGCGCCCGCGTCACCGTCATTGCGAGGAGCTCGCGACAAAATTGCGTAGCAATTGCGCTGATGCGACCAAGCAAGCCGGACTGTCCGGCCAAGGGATTCTGGATTGGTTCGCTTCGCTCGCCATGGCGTTGTGAGGCAACTGCCCCCAGCCCGGCACAGCGGCAGTCTCGGAAATGCACGGCCCGACTAAAGATGCCGCATCCCACCGCTTGATTGTGATCGGCTTCCGCCTAAATCCGATGTAAGCTTCCGCACCGCACAAACCCGGATTCGAAAGCCCAGATGGCCAATGCCTTCTTCTCCGACCTGCTCGCCACGATCTCCGAGCGCGGCCGCACCCTGCTGCGCCGGGGGAATTCAGCCGATACCCGGCAGGACGCCGATGGACTGATCGCGCTCTGCGGTGCGCTGCTGTCGGGCCGGGGCGAAGCTTCCGGCACCGCCATGGCGCGCGAGGTGCTCGACATCTACCGGCAGCTGGATGCGGCAGGACGCCGCGCCTTCTTCGAAGGCCTGCTGCGCGATTTCGGTCCGGATCGGGAGCGGCTGTCGAAGGCGATCGAAAGGTGGCGCACTCAACCTGATGACGAGGATGCGAGCTCGCTGCACTTCGCCTCGGAACCGCGGCGGCAGGAGCTTATCCGGCGTCTCAACCGCGCGCCTGGCGGGACCGGCGACCTCGTCGCCATGCGTGCCGACCTGCTCGGCATGATGAACGGACACACCCACCTCGCCGCGCTCGATCGCGACGTCTCGCATCTTCTCTCTTCGTGGTTCAACAGGGGGTTTCTCGTGCTGCGCCGGATTGACTGGTCGACCCCGGCCAACATCCTCGAAAAGATCATCCGCTACGAAGCCGTGCATGAAATCAGGGACTGGGACGATCTGCGCCGTCGCATCGATCCGGTCGACCGCCGCTGCTACGCCTTCTTCCATCCCGCGATGGTCGACGAACCCCTGATCTTCGTCGAGGTCGCGCTGACCGAGACGATTCCCGGCGCGATCGCGCCGCTGCTGGCCGTCGATCGACAGTATCTTCCGATCGAGAAAGCGCGCACCGCCGTGTTCTATTCGATCTCCAACACCCAACGCGGCCTGGGCGGCATCTCGTTCGGCAGCTTCCTGATCAAGCAGGTGGTCGAGGAGCTGCGCCGCGAATTGCCCAAGCTCGACAGTTTCGTGACGCTGTCGCCGGTGCCGGGCTTCATGTCATGGCTGAAGCAGGACAAGGACCTGCCGCTCTCGGACGAGGACCGCGAGATCCTCAAGCGGCTCGACGATCCCAAATGGTACGAGAATCCGGAGACGACGACGCAGCTGCGCGGCGTCATCGAGCCGCTCGCCGCCTATTATTTCCTGAAGGCGCGGACGTCGAAAGGCCGCCTGATCGATTCCGTCGCCCGCTTCCACCTCGGCAACGGCGCGCGGCTCGAGCGCATCAACTGGCTCGGCGACCTCTCGCCGAAGGGCCTGCGCGAATCCGCCGGCGTCATGGTGAACTATCTCTACCGCCTCGACGACATCGAGAAGAACCACGAAGCCTACGCCAATGACGGCGAAGTCGTGGCGTCGAGCGCGGTGAAGAAGCTGCTGCGGGGCGAAGGACGACGGTTGCTGGATATGCGGTTGTCGTAGGGGGGCGGGCGGACTCACTGTTCACGCCCGCCGTCATTGCGAGCGCAGCGAAGCACTCCAGACTGCCTCTGCTGAAAGACTCCGGGTTGCTTCGCTTCGCGCGCAATGACCGAGTATGCGGCAGCGTGTCGGCCTACTCCGCCAGCGCCTGCATCTCCCTGTAGAGTTCGGACTTGCCTTCGAAGCCGATGCCCGGGAGCTCAGGCATGGTGATGTGGCCGTTTTCGACGCGGACGCCGTCGGGGAAGCCGCCATAGGGCTGGAACAGGTCGGGGTAGCTTTCATTGCCGCCGAGCCCCAAGCCGGCCGCGATGTTGAGCGACATCTGGTGGCCGCCGTGCGGGATGCAGCGGCTGGGGGACCAGCCGTAGGTCTT
This sequence comes from Bradyrhizobium sp. USDA 4449, assembly GCF_054056275.1. Taxonomy (NCBI): domain Bacteria; kingdom Pseudomonadati; phylum Pseudomonadota; class Alphaproteobacteria; order Hyphomicrobiales; family Nitrobacteraceae; genus Bradyrhizobium; species Bradyrhizobium sp. USDA 4449. The sequence continues at coordinate 350,850 of NZ_JBSRYD010000001.1, forward strand.
CAAGACTTCCAGCGTGCGCTGATACTCGCACAGGCCGTAGGACAGCGCGCAGTCGAATTGCAGCCAGTCGCGATCCGGGCGCATGCCGCCGTAGCGGATCAAATTGCGGGCGTCCTGGTGGCTGAAGAGATTCTCGCCGGTCGCCATCGGACCGGGATAGAATTCGGCGAGCGCGGCTTGCAACGCGTAATCGAGAGGATCGCCTGCTTCCTCGTACCAGAACAGCGGATAATCGCGCAGCATTTTTGCGTAGGCGATACCGGTCTCGAGATTGAAGCGACCGTTGGCGTCGACGGCGAGCTGCGCGTCCTTGCCGATCTCGTTCAGCACCGCCTCGATGCGCTTGCGGTCCTCGTCGATATCGGCGCCGCCGATCTTCATCTTCACGACGTTGTAGCCGCGATCGAGATAGCCGCGCATCTCAGCTCGCAGCATCGCGAGATCCTTGCCGGGATAATAATAGCCGCCGGCGGCGTAAACGAAGACGCGCGGATTGGCCTTCACACCATGGCGCTCGGCGAGCAGACGAAACAGCGGCTTGCCCGCGATCTTCGCCACCGCATCCCACACCGCCATGTCGATGGTGCCGACCGCGACCGAGCGCTCGCCATGGCCGCCCGGCTTCTCGTTGGTCATCATCGCGGCCCAGACCTTGTCAGGGTCGAGATTGTCAGCCGATGCATTCAGCAGCGACTTCGGATCGGCCTCCGTGATGCGCGACGCAAAGCGCTCGCGGATCAGGCCGCCCTGCCCGTAGCGGCCGTTGGAGTTGAAGCCGTAGCCGACGACGCGCCTGCCGTCCGCTACCGCGTCGGTGACGACGGCAACGAGGCTCGTCGTCATCTTGGTGAAGTCGATATAGGCGTTGCGGATTGGGGACGAGATCGGTTTGGTGATCTCGCGGATGTCGACGATGCGGACGGACATGGGGACGGCCTTTCACTTTCGTCATTGCGAGCGTAGCGAAGCTATCCAGAGTGTATCCGCGGAAATAGTCCGGATTGCTTCGCTTCGCTCGCAATGACGGGGAGAGGGAGTGGGGCTCCTCGCAATGACGAGGACAGAGAGCGCCCGTCGCAATGACGAGGAGAGTGCGCGACGCTTACTTCTTATCCCTGAAATACGGCTCCACGGGCCCATGCACCTTGATGGTCAGCGGATTGCCGTAGCGGTCCTTGGCGTTGCCGGCGGTGACGCGGACCCAGCCTTCGCTGATGCAGTACTCTTCCACGTTGGTCTTCTCGATGCCCTTGAAGCGGATACCGACGTCGCGCGACAGGATGTCGGCGTTGTAGTAGGGGCTGTTGGGATCGACCGAAAGACGGTCGGGAAATTCGTCGCTCATTGATGTCTCGCTCATAACAGGGTCTCGATCTTCTGCCGCAATCCTTCCGGCCGCGCGGTCGGCGCGTAGCGCGCAGTCACGTGGCCGGCACGATCCACCAGGAATTTGGTGAAATTCCATTTGATGGAAGCGCCGAGGAGTCCGGATTGCTGGCGTTTCAGGTACTCATACAGGGGGTGCGCCCGTGCGCCGTTGACGTCGATCTTTTCGAACAGCGGAAAGGTGACGTCGTAGTTCGTGGAGCAGAACGCCTGGATCTCGTCGGCCTGCCCCGGCTCCTGCGCGCCGAACTGGTTGCAGGGAAAGCCGAGCACCGCGAAGCCGCGCGGCGAGAGATCGCGATGCAGATCCTCCAAGGCCCGATATTGCGGCGTGAAGCCGCATTTGCTGGCGGTGTTGACGATCAGCAGCACCTGCCCTTCGTAGGCGCGCATGGACACCTCGTCGCCGGCAAGAGAATTGGCCTTGAAATCATAAAACGCGGACATGGCTAACCCACGGGATCGATCGGCGACGGCGGCACGCCGCCCGCCTCGATCGCTTCGCCGGCGAGCAGACAGAGATCCTCGCGATAGCGGCCGGAGACGATGTGGACGCCGACCGGAATCTTGCCGACGAGGCCTGTCGAGACGACCAGGCCCGGCAGCCCCATGAAGGGGGTCGCGATCTGCGGCAGCTGCGCTTCCCAGACGCGCTCGAAGGATTGAGCGTCCTTGCGGTCGAGATGATCGGGGAACGGCAGCTCGCCGGACACCGGCGTCAGCACGACGGCGTATTTCTCGAAGAACAGCATCCAGTCGCGGGTCAGCGTGGCGCGGCGGGTCAGCGCCTGCGCGTAGTCGGCCTGGTCCATCGGCGTCACCTTGGCGCGGTTGCCGCGCAGACACGCCAGCGCGCCGGGATCGCCCTCGCGCTCGGCCATCTCAAGCTGCGCCTCATAGGCTTCGCCAAGCCAGAGTTTTCGCTGCCATGTGACGGCTTCGCGCATCGGCGGGGTGTTCTCGATCACCTCGACGGTCCACCCCGCGCGCTCGAGGCGCTTGCCGGCGTCGGTCACGGCCGCCTTCACCTCAGGCGTGGTGGCGAGGCCGTCCGGGTTGAGGCAGACCGCAGCGCGCTTGTCGCGCGCGGGGCCTTCCAGCGGGACCGGCACATACCAGGGATCGCGCACGTCGCGCGCCGACATCGCGGCGAGCGAAATGCGCAGGTCATTCACGGTGCGTGCCAGCGGGCCCGACACTGCCATGAGCTGCGGCCCGATCGGGCGTTCCGGCAGCGCCGGGTTGAATGCGGGAATGCGGCCCAAGGTCGGGCGCAGGCCATGCACGCCGCAGGCATAGGCGGGATAGCGGATCGAGCCGGCGATGTCGGTGCCGTGGGCGATTGCACCGATGCCGGCAGCGACCGCCGAGCCGGCGCCGCCGGACGAGCCGCCGGGGGTCAGCGAAGCATCGCGCGGGTTCTTGGTGTCGCCATGGACGAGATTGGTGGTGAACCAGCGATAGGAGAAGGCCGGGCAATTGGTGCGGCCAAGGAGAACAGCCCCGGATTTACGGAAATTGGCGACGACGGGATTGTCCTCGCGGGCGATCAAGTCGCTCTGCAGCTTGAGGCCGTTGGTGGTGGCAAAGCCCGCCTGGTCGACATTGGCCTTGATGGTCACGGGCACGCCGGCGAGCACGCCGGGGTCTTCCCCCCTGGCAATGGCGGCATCCACGGCGTCGGCCTGCTTGATCACGTCCTCGGGCCGGTGGTCGATGACGGCGTTGAGCTGGGGGTTGACCGCGTCCAGGCGATCGAGGCCGGCCTTGGCCGCCTCCCGGGCCGACACCTTCCTGGATTTGACGAGATTCGCGAGGTCGGCTGCTGAGAGGCGCCAGAGATCTTGCATGACATGCTCCGTGTAACCGGCGTCTTTTAGCGCCGGGAACGCGGCAAAGCCATGCGGATTTCGCAGGGAAACCGTCATTGCGAGCGAAGCGAAGCAATCAAGGCTGTCGCCGCGGAGGCAGTCTGGATTGCTTCGTCGCTTCGCTCCTGCCAATGACGGGAGGGAGCGGCGGCCCCTCTAATGCCGCGTCGCGGACTCGCCCGGCATGTCCAGCAGCGCCTCGCTGAAGGGAAATTCCAGAACGATCTCGCCGTCATCGTCGGTGACCTCGATGACCGCCTCGAGCAGGGCCGGCTGCGCGCCCTCGGACTTCACGACCTCCAGGATCATCTGGCGGGCGACCTCCCAGGCGCGATCCGGGTTGCGCAGATCCTCGCCGTCGGGATCCACGATCAGTTCGTCGCCGATACGGGTGTTGAAGAAATATTTGGGCATCACGAGATCCAGCTAAAGGCGCCTGTATCGGATTGAAAGCTGCACTGCACTCACAACTGCTTTATCAGGACAGGGTTCGCGACCGAATGTGCCAAGCGCGAGGCCGCATCCCCGGAAGTAATGTTCCCAGTGTCATTTTTCGCGTCGCAACATGGCGTTTCTCGGGAAGATTTCTCTGGCGAACTTTTTCGCCCGCATTAGTTTACCCATGGTCGGACACGTCCGAGTTCGCAGAAATGGAGAACCAAAATGGCCTGGAAAGCCCCCAAAATCGTCGAAGTGCCCTGCGGCATGGAAATCAACATGTATGTGAGCGCCACCCGTAAGTAAGCGGTCGGCGAGTTAAGCGTTCTGCGCATGGGTCTTTCGGTCGCGAGCGGTTTCCCCGCGGGAAACTGTGTCGGTCTGAGATCCCCTTCGCGAATTTGCCCCAGGAGACGGATCATGCTTCGCGTCGTCGTCCTGGGCGCCGGCGCCGGCGGCGGTGTTCCGCAATGGAATTGCGGTTGCGACGGTTGCCGGGCGGCCCGTGCCAATGGCCATGAGCTTTATCGAACCCAGGCCTCGGTCGCCTTCAGCGGTGACGGCGAGCACTGGTTCCTGATCAACGCCTCTCCCGATCTCCGCCAGCAATTGAACGCCACGCCGCAGCTGCATCCCAAGGCGGGCGCGCTGCGCCATACGCCCGTTGCCGGCGTGATCCTGACCAACAGCGAAGTCGATGCGGTCGCGGGCCTGCTGTCGATGCGCGAGGGCTCGCCCTTCACTGTTTATGCGCATGAGAAGGTTCTGGCGATCCTGGCCAGCAACAGCATCTTCAACGTGCTGAACGAGAAGAGCGTCAAGCGCCAGCCGATCGGCCTTTCCGAGCCGTTCGAACCGAGATTCCCGGACGGCGCGCGCTCGGGCCTTGAAGTGCTCGCCTTCGCCGTGCCGGGCAAATCGGCCTGGTATCTCGAAGGCAAAACGCATCCCGGCGGCGAGAGCGGCGACGGCGACACGCTGGGCCTGAAGATCACCGACAAATCGACCGGCAAGTGCTTCTATTTCATCGCCGCCTGCGCCGAGGTCACCGATGCGCTGAAGGCCGAGATCGACGGCGCCGCACTGGTGTTCTTCGACGGCACGGTCTGGCAGGACGACGAGATGATCAAGGCCGGGCTCGGCCACAAGACGGGCAAGAGCATGGGCCATGTCGCGATGTCCGGCGCCGATGGCGCGATCGCGCGGCTGGCCGATCTCTCACTCGACAGGAAGATGTTCCTGCATATCAATAACTCGAACCCGGCGCTGCTGCCCGGTACGCCTGAACGCAAGACGGCCGAGGCGGCGGGATGGCAGATACCCGCCGACGGAACGGAGATCGTGCTGTGACTGCCGCGTCCAAGCCTGAAATGAACATGACTGGAATCACTGCGCTCTCTGTCGGCAAGGACGTCCGGCTCACGAGCGCCGAGGAACTGGAGGCGACGCTGCGTCACATCGGCGCCACGCGCTATCACAGCCTGCATCCGTTCCACAAGCTGCTGCACGGCGGCAAGCTGAACAAGGGCCAGGTGCAGGCCTGGGCGCTGAACCGCTACTATTACCAGAGCACCATCCCGATCAAGGACGCGGTGGTGATCTCGCGCTTCCGCGATCGCGCCACGCGGCTGGAATGGCGCCACCGCATCGAGGATCATGACGGCGATGTCGGCTCTGAAGGCGGCATCGAGCGCTGGCTGAAGCTGACCGAAGGTCTCGGCCTCGACACGGCCTATGTGGAATCGACCGAAGGCATTCTGCCGGCGACGCGCTTTGCGGTGGAGGCCTATGTGCACTACTGCCGCGAGAAGAGCCCACTGGAGGCGATCGCCTCCTCGCTGACCGAGCTGTTCGCGCCAAACCTGCACGAGGAACGCATTTCGGGCATGCTGGAGCATTACGACTTCGTCAATCCCGACATCATGAGCTACTTCAAGCGCCGCCTCACGCAGGCGCCGCGCGATGCCGGTTTCGCGCTCGACTATGTCAAGACGCATGCCACGACGCCGGAGCAGCGCGCGCAGGTCTGCAACGCGCTGATCTTCAAGACCAACGTGTTGTGGGTGCAGCTCGATGCGCTCCAGCACGCCTATGTCGAAGGCAACATTCCGCCGGGCGCGTTCGTGCCCAAAGAAAACTGAGAAGGCGAGCTGAGGAATAAGAGCATGGCCCGGCCGCGGAACATCAGCGTCAGCGAGGCAAGCCGCCCCGTGCTGCCGCGGCACGCCAAGCTCAAATATGACGAGACGCGACAAGTCTGGGTGATCCTGGCGCCGGAACGCGTGCTGGCGCCTGATGAAATCGCGGTCGAGGTCTTGCAGCTCTGCGACGGCAGGCGCAGTGTCGGGGAGGTATCCGATCAGCTGGCGGCGAAATACGCCGCCCCCCGAGAGGCGATCCTGGCCGACGTCATCGTCATGCTCCAGGATCTCGCGGACAAGGGCTTCCTCACCGAAGTCAGGGAGAAGACGCCATGAGCGATGTGCTCCCGACCATCCCGCTTGATACCGGCGACAGTCTCGCGGTGCTGGAGAAGAGCCGCTCGACGGCCGAGACCTTCGGCATTCCGCTCGCGGTGCTGCTGGAGATCACGCACCGCTGCCCGCTGCAATGCCCCTATTGCTCCAACCCGCTCGAGCTCGACCGCTCGGGCAACGAGCTGACCACCGAGGAATGGAAGAAGGTGCTGAGCGAGCTCGCCGAGATCGGCGTGCTCCAGGTGCATTTCTCCGGCGGCGAGCCGACGGCGCGCAAGGACCTCGTCGAGCTGGTCAAGCATGCCAGCGATGTCGGCCTGTACACCAACCTCATTACCTCGGCCGTGCTGCTGACGCGCGAGCGGCTCAGCGATCTCGCCGACGCCGGGCTCTGCCATGTGCAGATCTCTTTCCAGGGCATCGAAGAGGGCCTCGCCGACCGCGTTGCCGGCTACAAGGGCGGCCACCGCAAGAAGCTCGAAGTCGCGAAATGGACTCGCGAGCTGGATCTGCCGCTGACGGTGAATGCGGTGATGCACCGGCAGAATTTGCATCAGCTCCCTGAGATCATCCAGATGTCGGTCGATCTCGACGCCGACCGGCTCGAGGTCGCCAATGTGCAATATTACGGCTGGGCGTTGAAGAACCGCGCCGCGCTGATGCCGACGGTCGCGCAGCTCGAGCAATGCACCCGCACCGTCGAGGAGGCCCGCGAGCGGCTCAAAGGCACGCTGGCGATCGACTACGTCGTCCCTGATTACTACGCGCTGCGGCCGAAGAAGTGCATGGGCGGCTGGGGCCGGCAGTTCTTCAACATCTCGCCGGCCGGCAAGGTGCTGCCCTGCCACGCCGCCGAGAGCATCACCGGGCTCGACTTCGAATCCGTGCGCTCCAACCATTCGATCGCCTGGATCTGGCGGAACTCCGAGGCCTTCAACCGCTATCGCGGCAGCGGCTGGATGAAGGAGCCGTGCAGGAGCTGCGAGTTCCGCGAGATCGATTTCGGCGGCTGCCGCTGCCAGGCCTTTGCGCTGACAGGCGATGCCGCCAACACCGACCCGGCCTGCGCGCTGTCGCCCTTGCACGAGACCATCTTCAAGCAGGCCGAGCGGGAGGCCGAGGGCGAGACCAACCGCTTCCTCTATCGCAACTTCGCCGGCGGCACTCTGGAACACGAGAATGGTGCCTGACGCGGACGCGGCTGCATCCGCGAGACGTGCCGATCCCTTTGCGCCGCTGACATCGGACATGCTCGATGTCGGCGACGGCCACGAGCTCTATGTCGAGAGCGTCGGCCGCGCTGACGGCATCGCCGCGATCTACCTGCATGGCGGCCCCGGCAGCGGCTGCCAGCCCGATCACCGCCGGCTGTTCGATCCCGAACGCATGCACGCCGTGCTGTTCGATCAGCGCGGCTGCGGCCGCAGCCGGCCGAAGGGATCGCGCGAGCACAACACCACGGCGCATCTGATCGCCGACATGGAGAAGATTCGCGAGAAATTCGGTCTTGACCGCTGGATGGTGGTCGGCGGCTCCTGGGGCGCGACGCTGGCGCTGGCTTATGCGCAGGCCCATCCCGCGCGCGTCTGTGGCATTGCGCTGCGCGCGACGTTCCTCGGCACGCAGGCGGAGGTCGAGATCGCCTTCACCTCGCGCCTGGCGCAGTTCTATCCGGCGCTGCACGAGGATTTCCTGAGCGTGCTGACGCCGGAGGAGCGCGCGCATCCGGTTGAAGCCTATTATCGCCGCATCCTCGATGCCGATCCCGCCGTGCATGGGCCGGCCTCGCGCGCCTGGCACGACACCGAGCGCGCCCTGTCGGAACACAAGGCGACCAAGACCCGCATCGACCTCGCCTCGCTCAACGTCTGGCGTACGCTGCCCGCGACGCCGTTCATGGAGGCGCATTATTTCGCCCACAGCTCCTTCATGAGCGAAGACCAGCTGCTGCGGAATGCAGACAAGCTCGCCGGCATTCCCGGCATCATCGTGCAGGGCCGCTACGATTTGTTGTGTCCCCCTGAGACATCCGCGCGGCTTGCGCAGGTTTGGCCGGGTTCCGAGGTCAGGATCGTAGAAGGCGCCGGGCATTCGCTCTATGATGCCGGCGTGCGGGACGCGGTCATGAAGTCGATCGCCGATCTCGCGTCGAAGGCCGCGCGCTGACGCGCCCTTCCCGCTGCCCGTCTCCGTCGGCACCTATGCGCACATGTGGGGCCTCGCGAAGAGCGATATGGTGCGCCGGCTGAAGTCGGAAGATCGCTACGCTGCCCGCCAGATCTTTTCGCGGATGCACCTCGCAGCGACGGAGATAGAGCACCGCGTGATGCTGCACCGCCGCATGACTGCGCGCGGACGTTAATGCTGTCTGCGCGGAGCTCCCATGAAAGCAGGTGATCGCGAAAATTTGCCGTTGTACTCCGGAGCGGTTCTAATAAGCTAACCCAATGACGTCATTCAGAAACCAGATTGCGACGCGTTAAGCGTTCGACAAGCTCGAGAAAAGGCCGCCGGGTCTTTGAGCCTGTGCGGACATGGTAGGAATGAAACCGACCGATATCGCGGCCCCCGACTACTTTCACAAAGTGGTCGATTGCCAGTGGGCCTGTCCTGCGCATACCCCCGTTCCCGAATACATCCGACTGATCGCACAAGGCCGCTATAGCGACGCCTATATGATCAATTGGAAGTCGAACGTGTTTCCCGGAATCCTGGGACGCACGTGCGATCGTCCATGCGAACCGGCGTGCCGGCGCGGACGCGTCGAGGAAACGCCGGTGGCGATCTGCCGCCTCAAGCGCGTCGCTGCCGACTTCAAGGACGACATCAAGCAGCGCCTGCCGCACCCTGTTGCGAAGAACGGCAAGCGTGTCGCGTTCGTCGGCGGCGGTCCGGCCTCGCTGACGGTGGCCCGCGACCTCGCGCCGCTCGGCTATCACTGCACCGTGTTCGACAGCGATCCTGAAGCCGGCGGCATGATGCGGACGCAGATCCCGAAATTCCGACTGCCCAATTCCGTGATCGACGAGGAGACCGGCTATATCCTGGGTCTCGGCGTCGAGTTCAAAGGCGGTCACCGCATCGAGAGCATGAAGGCGCTGCTCGCGGAAAAATATGACGCGATCTTCGTCGGCTCCGGCGCGCCGCGCGGCCGCGAGCTCGACATTCCCGGGCGGAAAGAGGCCGCCGCCAACATCCATATCGGCATCGACTGGCTCTCCTCCGTGTCGTTCGGTCACACCGACAAGATCGGCAAACGCGTGATCGTGCTCGGCGGCGGCAACACCGCGATGGATTGCTGCCGCACCGCGCGCCGCCTTGGCGGGGAGGACGTCAAGGTGATCGTGCGCTCCGGCTTCGAGGAGATGAAGGCCTCGCCCTGGGAGAAGGAGGACGCCATCCACGAGGACATCCCGATCCTCAACTACATGGTGCCGGTGGAATTCAAGCATGTCGCAGGCAAGCTGATCGGCGTCACCTTCCAACACGTCAAGGCCGAATACGACGCAAAAGGTCGCCGCAATCTGGTGCCTTCGGGCGATCCCGATCAGACCATCCCCTGCGACGACGTGCTGGTCGCGGTGGGCCAGGAGAACGCCTTTCCCTGGATCGAGCCGGATTGCGGCATCGAGTTCGACAAATGGCATATGCCGCAGGTCGATCCGAAAACCTTCGTCTCGACCAACCCAAAGGTGTTCTTCGGCGGCGATGCCGCGTTCGGGCCGAAGAACATCATCTGGGCGGTGGCGCAGGGCCACGACGCCGCGCTGTCGATCCACAAGCTGCTCTCGGGCGAGGACATCACCGAGCGGCCGCTGCCGGAGGTGAACGTCTCATCGCAGAAGATGGGCATCCACGAATGGAGCTACGACAACGACATCTCCATCGATAAGCGCTTCAAGGTGCCGCATCGCGACAAGGTCGTCGCGCTGAAGGACATCCGCACCGAGGTCGAGCTCGGCTACGACGTCAAGCTCGCGCTCGGCGAGGCGCATCGCTGCCTGAACTGCGACGTCCAGACGGTGTTCTCGACCTCGCTCTGCATCGAGTGCGATGCCTGCGCCGACATCTGCCCGATGGACTGCATCACGTTCACCGCCAACGGCGAGGAAGACGATCTGCGCCATCGCCTGAAGGCGCCCTCGCCGCATCAGGACCAGGACCTCTACGTGTCCTCCGCTCTCAAGACCGGCCGCGTGATGGTCAAGGACGAGGACGTCTGCCTGCATTGCGGGTTGTGCGCCGAGCGGTGTCCTACCGGGGCCTGGGACATGCAGAAATACTTCATCGAGATGACTCACGCAGGTTCGACATGTCCGACAAAAAGCCGATCAGCAGCGTAAACGACTTCGTCGTCCGTTTCGCCAACGTCAACGGCTCGGGCTCGGCCAGCGCCAACGAGATGTTCGCGCGCGCGATCCTGCGCCATGGCGTACCGGTGTCGCCGCGGAACATCTTCCCCTCCAACATCCAGGGCCTGCCGACCTGGTACGAGGTGCGCGTCACGGAAGCCGGCCATCTCGGCGCCCGCGGCGGCGTCGACATGATGGTGGCGATGAACCCGCAGACCTGGGACAAGGACGTCGCCGGCATCGAGCCCGGCGGCTATCTGTTCTACGATTCCACCAAGCCGATGCCGTCGACCAAATTCCGCGACGACATCACCGTGATCGGCGTGCCGCTGACCGCGATCACCAACTCGACCTATACCGATCCGCGCCAGCGCCAGCTGTTCAAGAACATCATCTATCTCGGCGCGCTGTCCGCGCTGCTCGAGATGGATCCGAAGCTGATCGAGCAGCTGATCGGCGAGCAGTACAAGGGCAAGGAGAAGCTCTTGTCCTCCAACGTCCATGCGCTGCATCTCGGGCGCGACTGGGCGCTGCAAAACCTGAAATGCCCGCTGGGCTTACGCATCAAGAAGTCCGACAAGGTCGGCGACCGCATCTTCATCGAGGGCAACAGCGCCGCCGCGCTCGGCGCCGTCTATGGCGGCGCGACCGTCTGCGCCTGGTATCCGATCACGCCATCGTCCTCCGTGGCGGAGGCCTTCACCGCGCATTGCAAGAAGTACCGGCACGATCCTGAAACCGGCAAGGCCAAATACGCGATCGTGCAGGGCGAGGACGAGTTGGCTTCGATCGGCATCGTCATCGGCGCCTCCTGGAACGGCGCCCGCGCCTTCACCGCGACCTCAGGGCCCGGCATCTCGCTGATGACCGAGTTCATCGGCCTCTCCTACTTCGCCGAGATTCCGGCCGTGATCATGAACATCCAGCGCGCCGGCCCGTCCACGGGCATGCCGACCCGCACCCAGCAATGCGACATCATCGCCTGCGCCTATGCTTCGCATGGCGACACCAAGCATGTGCTGCTGTTCCCGGAAGACCCGGCCGAGGCGTTCGAGTTCGCGGCGGCCGCCTTCGATCTCGCCGAGCGGCTGCAGACCACGATCTTCCTGATGCTCGATCTCGACATCGGCATGAACCACCGGCTCTGCCGCCCGCTGAAATGGGACCATGCCAAGCAATATGACCGCGGCAAGGTGATGACGGCGGAGATGCTGGAGGAAGGCCGCGATTTCGGCCGCTATCTCGACGTCGACGGCGACGGCATCCCCTACCGCACCTATCCCGGCACGCACCCGACCAAAGGCTCGTATTTTACCCGTGGCACCTCTCGCGACCGCTATGCGCGCTATTCCGAGGAAGGCACCGTTTATGCCGACAACATGCAACGCCTCGTGCGCAAGTTCGAGACCGCGCAAGACCTCGTGCCGCGACCGCTGCAGGCCAATGCGGAACGGCCGACCAAATATGGCGTGATCTATTTCGGCTCGACCTCGCCGGCCATGGACGAGGCGATCGGCTTGTTGGAAGCGCGCGGGCACCAGCTCGATCGCCTGCGCATCCGCGCCTTCCCGTTCCACTCGAGCGTGGCGAGCTTCCTTGCCGAGCACGACTTCGTCTACGTGGTCGAGCAGAACCGCGACAGCCAGCTTCGGCAGCTCGTCGTCAACGAGAACGGCATCGACCCCGTCCGCCTCGTGCCGATCGTGCACTATGACGGCACCCCCATCACCGCACGTTTCATCGCAAAAGCCATTGGCGACCACCAGGATCACCTCAAGGTGACCCCGCTCCGCAAGGCCGTGTCATGATGGCCGGCTGCATCTACATCGTCTTTGCGAGCGCAGCGAAGCAATCCAGAGCCTTGCCCCGGAGGGATTCTGGATTGCTTCGCTGCGCTCGCAATGACGGGTTGCCGCAGCAACAGCCCGGGCGGGGCTGAAAGACGTGGGATTGCGGCGAGGAAGCAGAAAGAAATTGTCATGACCTACATCGCAAAGCCGAAATTTCATCATCCCGGGCTGAAGAAGAACGAGCTCGGCTACACGCACCGCGACTACGAGGGCAAGATCTCGACGCTGTGCGCCGGCTGCGGCCATGATTCGATCACGGCGTCGATCATCGAGGCCTGCTACGAGCTCTCGATCGAGCCGCACCGGGTGGCAAAGATCTCCGGCATCGGCTGCTCGTCCAAGACGCCAGACTATTTCCTCGGCAATTCGCATGGCTTCAACTCCGTGCACGGCCGCATGCCGTCAGTGCTGACCGGCGCCAATCTCGCCAACCGCGACCTGATCTATCTCGGCGTCTCCGGCGACGGCGATTCCGCCTCGATCGGCTTCGGCCAGTTCGCGCATTCGATCCGGCGCGGCGTCAACATGACCTATATCGTCGAGAACAACGGCGTCTACGGCCTGACCAAGGGTCAGTTCTCGGCCACCGCCGACCGCGGCTCAAAGTCGAAGAAGGGCGTGACCAACACCGACAACGCCATCGACCTCGTCGCGATCGCACTGCAACTCGGCGCCACCTTCGTGGCGCGCTCGTTCTCCGGCGACAAGACCCAGCTGGTGCCGCTGATCGCAGCCGCAATCCGCCACAAGGGCGCGTCCTTCATCGACGTCATCAGCCCCTGCATCGCCTTCAACAATCACGCCGGCTCGACCAAGAGCTTCGATTACGTCCGTGAGCACAACGACGCCGTGAACCGGCTCGACGTGCTGGTCGGCCGCGACCCCATTGCGGTCGACTACGCGCCTGGTACGGTGCAGGTGGTCGAACAACATGACGGCAGCAAGATCGCGCTGCGCAAGATCGATGCCGACTACGATCCCCATGACCGCTTGGGGGCCCAGACCTTCCTCGCCAAGCACGCCGCCAAGGGACAGATCGTCACCGGCCTGCTCTATGTGGATCCCGATGCGGAAGATCTGCACGCCCATCTCAACACGGTCGAGACGCCGCTCAACAGGCTCGAAGCGGACACGCTGTGCCCGGGCTCGGCGGTGCTGGACAAGATCAACGCCAGCCTGCGCTGAATCACTGGCTGCGCTGCGACGGTGGCCTGACACGCACGGTGATCTTGTCTGAGACGACGGGCGGATCGAACGGATAGTGCTTGGCATCGCCCAGCAGCAGCTGAAGGGTGTGGGTGCCTGGCGGGAGCTCCAGAAACGTTTCGGTCTGTCCGGCGCCGAAATGCAGATGCGACTTGTCCTGGAGAATCGGCTCCTTCGGGTCAATCGGGTCGGTGACGTCGACAAGCAAATGATGATGACCGGCGTTCTGGTAATCATCACCGGCATGCGTCACCCCCATGTTGCGTAAGCCGAACCGGACCCAGAATCCGCCGCGGACCTTCTGCCCGTCATACGGGGTGATGAAGTAGAGCTTTGCGTCCTTTGGAGCTGTCTTGCCTTGCGCAAGTGCTGTGCCCGGAAGCAACGCAAGCGCCATCGACAACGTGATGCAACGAAGGATTTGCATCAAACCCACTCCCCTGACTAAGGACCAAGAGCGACTCGGAATCCATGCGTCGGATAGCGAACATTGGTGTCGTAGCCATCGCGGTTGGATGGCCTCACATATCTCGAATCGTTCTTCCACGAGCCCGAGCGCAAGACATGCGATGTACAGTCCCCGCCGTTCCACGCCGAGCCGTCACCAGGCGCGCCCTGGTAGGTTCTGTGCCAGCAGTCCTCGACCCACTGGTCGACGCCGCCGCCCATGTCATGGAGCCCGAATGGATTCGGCTTGAAGCTGCCGACCTTCGCCGGCTGCTCGGCCGCGAGATCACCGCAATCCTTGCATCCGGCCATGCCCGACTGGAGCTTGTCACCCCACCAGTATTTGGTCTGCGTTCCGCCGCGGGCGGCAAATTCCCATTCGGCTTCGCTCGGAAGCCGATAGGGCTTTTTGGCTGCTTGCGCGAGATAGGCCACGTACTGCTGCGCGTCGGTCCAGCTCACATTGGTGACGGGCGCATCGTCCTTTCCGGTCGCAACAAATCCGCATGCCTTCGCAGCAGCGCATTCGTTCCATTCGGCGGTCGTCACCGGGTACTTGCCGATTGAAAATGGCTTGATCGTCACCTGGTGGACAGGCCGCTCGGTCGGGTCGTCATTGCTTCCCATCGCGAAGCTGCCGCCGCGAATGGCGATCATCTCGGGTTCGCGGGCGGGCGTCGCCGATGGGCTCGGCGACGGCGCGGATGACGGAGTTGAGGCGGCCACTGACGGAGACGGTTGAGGTGTCGGCGCCGCCGCTTCGCGTGGCGGCGGTTGCGGACTTGGAGATGCGACCGGAGGGACGGCCGGCGCGGCGGCGCGCTCGCCTGTCTTGCCCGGCTGCTGCGCCAGCAGATATCCCAGCACGCCGGCAGCAATCACCAGCAGCGTGACCGCGAGGAGAAAGATCAGCGTGTTCTCGCGCCGGCCGCGTGTCCTCCCGACCGCATCGGCGTCCGGCAGGACGCGATAGACGCGAACGGGATCCGTGATGTTCTTGACCTTACGGTCTCCGAGCGACTCGTAGCCGCACACGACCTTGTGCTTGATCTGCTCGTAGATCGCGCCCGAAATGTAGACCTGACCGGGATCGGCGATTCCCTCGATGCGCGTGGCAATGTTGACGCCGTCGCCATACACGTCGTCCGGTTCTACGATCACGTCACCCAGGTTGATGCCGATCCGGTATTCGATCCGCGATTCCCTCGGCAGCGAAGCGTTGCGGCCGATGAGATTCTGCTGAATGACGATACTGCACCTGACAGCCTCGACAGGACTGTCGAAAATCGCGATGAAGCCATCGCCGGTCGTCTTCACCAGCGCGCCATGATGCTCGATGATGCTGGGCCCAATGAGGTCTCGCTCGATCCGCTTGACACGGACATGCGTGCCTTCCTCGTCGGCTTGCATCAAGCGGCTGTAGGAAGCAATGTCACCGACAATGATCGCAGCGAGGCGACGGGGCATTGAGCCCTGCGGAGGCGGCTCGCCGTGATTTCCGGATCTGAAGTTGCGAATTTCGCCCATGACGGGGCTCCACAAACTTGCAAAGACGGATCAGCTTAAAACTCCGAAATGCGATTGCCTGTGAAGAGTATCACATCGATGAACCGCGACAACGTCGTAGCGGACCGCGCGCGGTTCCCAGACACAAGCGCCGCTGAACCTTCCTGGTCCGACGGCGACTAAGGCTGACGCGAGCGCACCCATTAACCTGCGTCTATTCTCCGCGACACGTTGCGCGACAACCTGTTCGACCTCGGAAAGCTCCACACTACTTCAGCGAGGCCGCCGGAGCGAGGGCAGATGAACGCTCGGCGAGCGGCTTGCGACTAAACCGCAACGGCCCGCTCCCTTCCCGATACGGGCCCTCAATGGCCAACGTCTTCGGTGCGATCATGAAGCTTGCCCTCATCCTCCCGCTTGCCCTTGCCGCCTTCATCGGCGCCGCCCGGGCCGAGGAGGTCGACGATATCCACGAGGCCACCACGGCCGAAGCCGATACCTTCAACGCGCGCATCTATGCAGGCGCACCCGGCAAGACGGCCTATGCCTGCTTCGTTCGCCGTTACGATGCCGCACATCTGGCGCAGCATCCGAAGCAGAAGGTTGCCTCGATGAAGCTGCTGGTCTCGGCCGAGACCGACGCAGTGGACAATCAGCTGCGCAACTCGTTCCGGATCGGCTTCCACTATCGCCACCGCAGCGGCGCTTTCGACTCCAGCGGCTCCTGCCACCACGCGGTGTTTACCAAGGACGGCAGCGAGGTGCGCCTCGACTGCGGCGTCGATTGCGAGGGCGGCGGCGTCGGCATTGCACTGTCAAAGGACGACAAGTCAGCCATCGTGCGGCTCGAAAGCATCAGGATCTGGCTGCACAACAACCCGACTGAAGATAAGGATCGATCCCTGGTCGCAGGCCAGGACGACGGGATTTTCCGGCTCGATCGGACCGACAAGAGCGAGTGCGCCGCGTTGGTGACCGACCGCAAGGAACTCGCTGCGCTGCGCCACAAGTGATATGCCTCCGGCAAAATCAGGAGATCATCATGAACCGCCGGAACATGTTGTGGAGCACCGTCTCGGCGCTTGGCGCAACCTTTGCGGCCTCGCGCGCCAAAGCGGCGGCTGAACCCACCAAGTCCGACAAGCTGAAGGTCGTCTATCACCTCGCTGACGCCGACAAGGTCAGTTTCGTGCTCGGCAACATCCAGAACCACATCGACGGCGTCGGCGGTCCCGACCACGTCAAGCTCGCGCTTGTCATCCACGGGCCGGCGTTGAAGGCGTTCCACTGGGCGCACGCCAACCCCGACGTCAGCCGGCGGATCAGCAATTTCGCGAAGGACGGCGTCGAGCTCGCCGCCTGCGGCAACACCATGAAGGCGCAGAACATCAAGCTGACCGATCTGCTGCCGGGGTTCGTGAGTGCGGAGAAGGGCGGCGTGGTTCATCTCGCTGAGCTTCAGTCGCAGGGGTATCTGTATTTGCGGCCGTAACGGCTGCCGCGAATTCGCGCTCCCTCCCGGCTTGCGGGGGAGGGGGTGTCTCCGCGACGGGACAATCCCCCAGAGCAAAAAGCCCTCCCGCAAGCGGGCGAGGTAAGGCGGAGCCCGCAGAGTCGCCTACTCACTTCGATCGCACTTGACACACCCATAACTCCACGGTTATGGGTTGATCCATAACTTCTGAGTTATGGATTCCCGATGTCCGCCGCCCCCGACCTCCTGTTCCGGACGCTCGCCGACCCCACAAGGCGGGCGATCTTCGAGCGGCTTTGCCGCGAGGGCGAGCGGACGGTCGGGGCACTGACGGCGACATCAGGCGTTTCCCAGCCGGCGGTCTCAAAACATCTGGGCGCGCTGAAGCAGGCGGGCCTGGTGCGTGACCGCCACGAAGGACGCCAAACCCATTACAGCGCGCAGCCCGGTGCGCTCGATCCACTGATCGACTGGACCAGCCAGATGGCGGGCTTCTGGCAGAACCGGCTCGATGCGCTCGACGATCTCCTCAAGAGGATGGACCAATGACTGAGGCTGCGACCGAAACACGTTCCGTGGTGATCGAGCGGGAATTTGCCTTTCCCCCGGAGCGGCTGTGGCGCGCGCTGACGCAGCCGCATCTGATCGAGGAATGGCTGATGAAGAACGACTTCAAGCCATCGGTCGGTCATCGCTTCAATCTGCGCGGCGAATGGGGCGGTGTGCTGGAGTGCGAGGTGCTCGCCATCGAACCGCAACGCTCGCTCGCCTACACCTGGAATTTCACGCATGAGGACGCGGCCTACGACCTCAAGAGCGTCGTGACGTTCACACTCACCCCGCGGGGATCAGGCACGCATCTGCGCGTCGAGCAGGCAGGCTTCCGTCCCAGCCAGAAGCAGGCCTATGGCGGAGCGCATGCCGGCTGGAAGCAGTTTTTCACCAAGCTGGACGAGCTGTTGGCGCGGACCGAATAGTCCGGCTGATTCCGTCCATCCCACACATTGCCGAAGGAGATTGAGATGAGTTCGAACACGTGGATCCGGCAGATCCATCGCTGGCTGTCGATTGCCTTCACGATTGCCGTGATCGCCAACATCGTTGCGCTGACCATGCAGATTCAGGCGACATGGATCGGACTGCTGGCTTTCGTGCCGCTGATCCCGCTGCTCGCGACCGGGCTCTATATGTTCGCGCAGCCCTATCTCGGCCGCTCCAGCGAGGCGCGATGATGAAGAAGGCCGTGACCGCAAACAAGAAAGAAACGGACGGGCCGTCGCCGTCAAAGCTGATCGACGGTCGGATCAAGGAGCTCGGCGACTGGCGCGGCGAGACGCTGAAGCGAATCCGCGCGCTGATCAAGGAGGCCGATCCTGATGTCGTCGAGGAATGGAAATGGCGCGGCGTTCCCGTATGGGAGCACGACGGCATCATCTGCACCGGCGAGACCTACAAGACCGTGGTGAAGCTGACCTTTGCCAGGGGCGCGGCGCTGGACGATCCGGCCGGCCTGTTCAACTCCAGCCTCGACGGGAATGTGCGGCGCGCGATCGATATCGGCGAGGGTGCGAAGATCAACGAGAAAGCCTTGAAGGCGCTCATCCGCGCGGCCGTGGAGCTGAATGGGTCGAAGAAGAAGCGACCGGCGTAGGCACGCCGTGCAGCCACGGCTGGCTTCCTTCTCCCCTTGCGGGAGAAGGTGGCGCGAAGCGCCGGATGTGAGTATCCACGAACACCAAAGTGTGCCGGGAATACCCCCTCACCCGAGCGAGCTTGTGTCTCCCGCCGTCGCTGCCCTCTCCCGCAAGGGGCGAGGGCACATCAACGCACATCCCGCCATGTCGCTTCGCGTGCCCGCCTCAGGCCACCGCCGCCGCGATCGGACGCGGGCTGACGACATACTCCCGCAGCACCTTGTCGCTGGAATCGACCTCGATCAGCGAGACGTCGTAGGTCCAGAGATCGGCGAGATGCTGAAGCACCCGCTTGGCATCGGTCTCGTTGAGCTGCGAACCCTTGATGACGCGGTGATGCAGGATCAGCCGGCGGTCGCCGGAGAGATCGACGTCGACCACCTCGATATTGGCATCGATGAAGCCGACATCGTGCTGCCGCGCCAGCTCGCGGCGAACCCGGCGGAAGCCGCGCTCGTCGTGGATGGCATCGACGCGGATGCCGGCGCGCTCCTCGGGATCGTCGTGCAGGTGGAACATGCGGAAGTGCCGCATCAGCTTCGGACTCAGGAATTGGCCGATGAAGCTCTCGTCACGATAATTGGCCCAGACGTCGCGCAGCACGCCCATCACGTCGTTCCTGCCGGCGATATCGGGGAACCACTCGCGGTCCTCATCTTGCGGATTGGTGACGATGCGCTCGATGTCCTGCATCATTGCGAAGCCGAGCGCATAGGGATTGAAGCCGGAGAAGCGCGGATCGTCGAATTCGGGCTGGAACACCACGTTGGTGTGCGATCCCAGGAATTCGAGGAAGTTGCCGTCGGTGATGCGGCCCTGCTGATGCAGCTGGCTCATGATGCGATAGTGGACGTAGGTCGCCGTCCCCTCATTCATCACCTTGGTCTGGCTCTGCGGATAGAAATATTGCGCGATGTGGCGGACGATGCGCAGGAGCTCGCGCTGCCAGGGCGCCAGCCTTGGCGCGCTCTTCTCCAGGAAATAGAGCAGGTTTTCCTGCGGCAGGCCGAGCAGCTTGCGGCGTCGTTCGAGCGAGATCGCGGTCCGGGCCTTCGAGGCGCCCTTGGGTACCGTGCGCCAGAGGTCGTTGAAGACTTCCTGCTCGTGCTGCCGGCGACGCCCTGCCCGCTTTTCTTCCTCGCGCAGATCCAACTGCTTCTTGCCGGGATAGCGGTCGATGCCGTGCGACATCAGCGCGTGCGCGGCATCCAGCGTGCGCTCGACCTCGGTGCGGCCGTAGCGCTCCTCGCACTGCATGACGTAGTTCTTGGCGAAATCCAGATAGTCCAGAATGCCCTCGGCATCGGTCCACTGCTTGAACAGATAATTGTTCTTGAAGAAGTGGTTGTGACCGAAGGCCGCGTGCGCGATCACCAGCGTCTGCATCGTCGCCGTGTTCTCCTCCATGAGGTAGGAGATGCAGGGCGAGGAGTTGATCACGATCTCATAGGCAAGGCCCATCAGGCCCTTGCGGTAGGAGGCCTCGTGATACGCGAAGTGCTTGCCGAACGACCAGTGCTTGTAGAACAGCGGCATGCCGACCGAGGAATAGGCATCCAGCATCTGCTCGGCGGTGATGACCTCGATCTGGTTCGGGTAGACGTCGAGACCGAGACCCTTCAGCGCCACCTCCTCGCACGCATCGGTAATGCGCTGCAAGGTGTGGAAATCCCAATCGGCGCCTTCGAACAAGCGTTCCGTCATGGAGCGGCTTTCTCCTGGGCAGTTTCGCGGCGCTGGAACAGGTCGTGGAACACCGGAAAGATCTCGCTGCGCTCAGAGACCTTGCGCATCGAAAGCGGTGCGCCGGAGTTGCGGAGGCGCTCGTAGAGGGTCCAGAGCGAGGAATCGGAGAGATCGAAGGCGCTGCCGCCGGATTCCCCGACCTCGAGATAGGCGAAGAACTGGCAGGCCGGCAGGATCTTTTCGGTCAGCAAGAGACCGGTGAGCTCGCCGTCGGAATAGGAATTGTCGCCGTCGGAGGCTTGCGCGGCATAGATGTTCCAGTCCGAGGGATTGAAGCGCTCGCGCACGATCTCGTGCATCGCCTGCAGCGCGCTGGAGACCAGTGTGCCGCCGGAGGCCGGACCGTAGAAGAAGGTCTGCTCGTCGACCTCTTCGGCGCGATCGGTATGGCGGACGAAGACGATCTCGACATGCTTGTAGCGCCGCTTGAGGAACACGTAGAGCAGCATGTAGAAGCGCTTTGCCAGATCCTTCATGTGCTCGGACATCGAGCCCGACACGTCCATCAGGCAGAACATCACGGCCTGCGCGACCGGCCGCGGCATCTTCTCGTAGCGGCGGTAGCGGATGTCGAGCGGGTCGATGAAGGGAATGCGCTTGGTCTTGGCCTTCAGCTTTTCGAGCCGGGCGACAAGCTCGGCGCGCTCGTCCTCGTCGGTGCAGGCCTCAATCGCGGCTTCCAGCTCCTCGACCTCGTCCTTGCGCGGGCGCTTGAGCGCGATGCGGCGGGCAAGCGCAAGCTTCACCGTTCGGCTCACCGAGATGTTGGCGGGCGAACCCGACGTGGTGTAGCCGGCGCGCTGGATGCCTTCGCTCTCGGTCTGCGCGATCTTGCGCTTGGCCAAATCGGGCAGCTCGAGATCATCGAGGAAGAGATCGACGAATTCATCGCGGCTCAGCACGAAGCGGAAGGCATCTTCGCTGTCGCCCTCACCCGGTCCGGAATCCTTGGCGCTGCCCTGGCCCTGGCGCTGGAGATAGTCGCCCTCGATGAACTTCTTGTTGCCGGGCAGCACCATGTCCCGCGTTCCGCCTTCACGGCGGAAACGCGGCTCGTGCATCCCGTCGAGCGGGATCGTGACCTCACCACCCTCCAGGACGTCCTTGATTTCGCGTTCCTGCGAGGTCTTCTTGACGGCGCCCTGCACCAGGGATTTGGCCCGACGCAAGAACCGCTGGCGGTTCTCAAGGCTCTTGCCGCCTGGATTCAGGCGCCTGTCGATGATGTGAATGGCCACTTTCTCATCCGCCTCAACCGGCTTGCTTCACGCGCATGTACCATTCGACCAGTCGGCGAACCTGACGCTCGGTGTAGCCACGCTCCACCATGCGTGCGACGAATTCGCCGTGCTTCTTCTCCGTCTCGCCGTCCTTCTTCGAACCGAACGAGATGACCGGAAGCAGGTCCTCGACCTGAGAGAATATCCGCTTTTCGATCACATCGCGAATCTTCTCGTAGGAGGTCCAGGTCGGATTCTTGCCGCCGTTCTGGGCCCGGGAGCGTAACGAGAATTTGACGACCTCGTTCCGGAAGTCCTTGGGGTTGGCGATGCCCGCCGGCTTCTCGATTTTCGTCAGCTCCTGGTTCAAAAGCTCGCGATCGAGCAGCTGGCCCGTATCAGGGTCCTTGAAGTCCTGATCCTCGATCCAGGCGTCGGCGTAATCGACGTAACGGTCGAACAGGTTCTGGCCGTAATCCGAGTAGGATTCCAGATAGGCCTTCTGGATCTCGTTGCCGATGAATTCGGCGTAGCGCGGCGCGAGCTCGGCCTTGATGAATTCGAGGTAACGCTTTTCGACTTCCTCGGGCAGCTGCTCCCTGCGGATCGACTGCTCCAGCGCGTACATCAGATGCACGGCGTCGGCGGCGACTTCCTGCGGATCGTGATTGAACGTCGCAGCCAGGATCTTGAAGGCAAAGCGGGTGGAGACGCCGTCCATGCCCTCATCGACGCCAGCGGCATCGCGATATTCCTGGACGCTGCGCGCCTTGGGATCGGATTCCTTCAGGCTCTCGCCGTCATAGACCCGCATCTTGCCGAACAGCGTCGAGTTCTCGTGCTTGCGCAGGCGCGACATCACCGAGAATCGCGCCAGCGTCTCCAACGTCGAGGGCGCGCAGGGGGCGGACGCGAGCTCGGAGCCCTGGATCAGTTTCTCGTAGATCTTCTGCTCTTCAGTGACGCGCAGGCAGTACGGCACCTTGATGACGCAGATGCGGTCGATGAAGGCTTCGTTGTTCTTGTTGGACTTGAAGCTCGCCCATTCCGCCTCGTTGGAGTGCGCGAGGATGACGCCGGTGAACGGGATCGCGCCGATATTCTCGGTGCCGATATAGTTACCTTCCTGCGTTGCGGTCAGCAACGGGTGCAGCATCTTGATCGGCGCCTTGAACATCTCGACGAACTCCAGCACGCCCTGATTGGCGCGGTTGAGGCCGCCCGAATAGCTGTAGGCGTCGGGATCGTTCTGAGCGTAGGTCTCGAGCTTGCGGATATCGACCTTGCCGACGAGCGAGGAGATGTCCTGGTTGTTCTCGTCACCGGGCTCGGTCTTGGAGATTGCGATCTGGCGCAACCGCGACGGCTGGATTTTTGCGACTCTAAACTGAGAAATGTCGCCGCCGAAAGCTTCGAGCCGCTTGTAGCACCACGGACTCATCAGACCGGTGAGACGCCGGCGCGGAATGCCATACTTCTCTTCCAGCATCGGACCGAGATGATCGGGATCGAACAGGCTGAGGGGGCTCTCGAACACCGGCGAGAGTTCATCGCCGGCCTTGAGCACGTAGATCGGATGCACTTCCATCAGCGACTTCAGCCGCTCGGCGAGAGAGGATTTGCCGCCGCCGACAGGCCCGAGCAGATACAGAATCTGCTTGCGCTCCTCTAGTCCTTGCGCCGCATGGCGGAAGAAGCCGACGATGCGCTCGATGGTTTCTTCCATGCCGTAGAAGCCGGCAAAGGCCGGATAGGTACGGATGGTGCGGTTCAAAAAAATACGGCCAAGGCGTGGGTCCTTGGCCGTGTCAATCGTCTGAGGCTCGCCGATCGCCGCTAGTAACCGTTCGGCCGCATTCGCGTATTTCATGGGATCGCTTCGACACGATTCCAGATATTCCGCCATCGACATGTCGTGCTGGCTTCTCGCCTCGAACGACCGAGCGAAAGCGTTGAATAGAGAATCGTTGTACATGATCCCTCTCCGCGTGAGTTCCGCTACAAGCTGAAACGAAAGCAGTTGCTGGACCGTTCCTCAGGCCGCGTTTCGAATCAGCGTGAGCACATGACGATCATTGGACACCCGGCTGCCAACACGACGCAATGCACAAGGTAGGCACTCGCTGAATTACGAACAGGCACTTGCCTGTAATTTGTGCGAATCTTCGTCTATCTTGGCTCATTTCCAGAAATTGTCACTGGCTCGCCACATCCGGGCAAATACCGGGGATCGCTCCATCCGGCACTGCAACATAGAACGATCTGCGCGCGGCGAACTTATGACGCTTGTAGGGCGACGCCTTGGGTGTCGCGTTCATCTTCCTGGTGCAAGACAGGCCGTCACCGGGCGAACAGCGCGACCCCGGCATAGCCGATCGTCGCATCGTGAGAGCTGAGTCACCCCGCCATTCCAAGGCCAAGCTCGCGCTCAGCAGCGTCGCGACGAGGCTCACAGCGACCCCGGCCGCAGACGCGTGACGCATGGACCGATTTCGAGATCATGGCATGCACCCACACAGCCGGCCGGCGCAATCGATGCCCGGCTATCGGCGACGGCAATACCATCAGGACAAGCACGTATGCTTTCCCCCAGCATGGCCATTCGCGACCGAGCCAATGACTATCGGCGCTATCCGCCGATGACACTCAGCGGCACGACAGATCAATCTCACGCAGCAATCCAGCCAGACCATCCGGCCAAATCTTTATTACGCAAAACGGCGACCGCCGCCTGGATCGCCATGATCGTGACGGAGTTACACCTGGAGTATGACGCCTGTACCCTTGATTGGTTCCCTCCCGGGAGCATGTGAGCTAAAGGATAGCGCGTCAGGACCGTCGCGGAAACCCCCTCCGCCCGCAGGCTTGGAGATAAGAGCATCATGAATCCCGTCAAAGAACTGGAAAAGCACGGACAAGCCGTCTGGCTGGACTTCCTCGCCCGCGGCTTCATCGGAAAGGGCGACCTGAAGCGGCTGATCGACTCCGACGGCGTCAAGGGCGTCACCTCCAATCCCGCGATTTTCGAGAAGGCGATCGGCAGCTCGGACGAGTACGACGCCTCGATCGGCAAAGCGCTGAAGCGGGGAGACCGGACCGTGGCCGACCTGTTCGAGGCCGTCGCGGTCGAGGACATCCAGAACGCCGCAGACGTGCTGCGCCCGGTCTATGACAGGCTCAAGGGCCATGACGGCTATGTCAGCCTCGAGGTCTCGCCCTATCTCGCAATGGACACATCCGGCACGGTGGCCGAGGCGCGGCGGCTCTGGAAGGACGTCGACCGCAAGAACCTGATGGTGAAAGTGCCGGCGACGCCTGAGGGGCTGCCGGCGATCGAAACGCTGATCGGCGAGGGCATCAGCATCAACATCACGCTGTTGTTCTCCAGAGCGGTCTACCTGAAGGTGGCCGAGGCCTATCTCGCGGGTCTCGAAAAATACGTTGCCGGCGGCGGCGACCCCTCCCATGTCGCGAGCGTGGCGAGCTTCTTCGTCAGCCGGATCGACTCCGTCGTCGACAAGCAGCTCGACGAGAAGATTGCCCGCGCCAACGACCCATCTGAAAAGGAGCGGCTCGCCGCCCTGAAGGGCAAGGTCGCGATCGCCAACGCCAAGCTCGCCTATCAGGACTACAAGCGGCTGTTCTCCGGTCCGCGCTGGGAGAAGCTCGCCGCCAGGGGCGCCAGGCCGCAGCGCATGCTGTGGGCCTCCACCGGCACCAAGAACAAGGATTACAGCGATGTCCTTTATGTCGAGGAGCTGATCGGCCCCGACACCATCAACACCGTGCCGCCGGCGACGCTCGATGCTTTCCGCGACCACGGCAAAGCGCGCGACAGCCTGGAAGAGAACGTCGATGACGCCCGCCGCGTGCTGGAAGAGCTGGAGCGCTCCGGCATCTCGCTCGACGCGATCACCGAGGAGCTCGTCAGGGACGGCGTCAAGCAGTTCGCGGATGCCGCCGACAAGCTCTACGGCGCAGTCGCCCACAAGCGCGCAACCGTGCTCGGGCCGGCAATCGACCGCCAGCAGCTCTCGCTGGGTGACAGCCTCGCCAAGGCGGTGGCCAAGAGCACCGAAGAGTGGCGCGCCTCGGCCAAGATCCGCAGGCTGTGGCAGCGCGACAAGTCGGTCTGGACCGGGACGGACGAGGACAAATGGCTCGGCTGGCTCGACAGCGCGGCGAAGGCCGACGTCGCCGATTATGAGGACTATGCCAACCGCGTGAAGGGCCAGAAATTCTCCGACGCCGTCGTGCTGGGCATGGGCGGATCGAGCTTGGGTCCGGAGGTGCTGGCCGAGACCTTTGCGCGGAAGCCGGGCTTCCCGAAGCTGCACGTGCTTGACTCCACGGACCCGGCCGAGGTGCGGGCGATGGAGGCCAAGATCGACATCGCCAATACCGTCTTCATCGTCTCGAGCAAATCCGGCGGCACCACCGAGCCGAACGCGATGAAGGATTATTTCCACGAGCGGGTCGCGCAGGCGCTCGGCCCCAAGGCCAAGACCGGCTTCCGCTTCATCGCGGTGACCGATCCCGGCTCCTCGCTGGAAAAGGCCGCCAAGAAGCTGAATTACGCCCGCATCTTCCACGGCGAGCCGTCGATCGGCGGCCGCTATTCGGTGCTGTCGCCGTTCGGCCTTGTGCCGGCGGCCACGGCCGGCATCGACGTCAAGACCTTCCTCAAGCATGCCCTCTCGATGGCGCGCTCCTGCGGACCGGACGTGCCGCCAGCCGAGAATCCGGGCGTGCAGCTCGGCCTCGCCATGGGACTTGCCGGCCTCGAAGGCCGCGACAAGGTGACGATCCTGTCGTCGAAGAAGATCGCCGATTTCGGTGCCTGGGCCGAGCAGCTCATCGCGGAATCGACCGGCAAGGAAGGCAAGGGCCTGATCCCGATCGCCGGCGAGCCGCTCGGCGAGTCCTCTCTCTACGGCAACGACCGCTTCTTCATCGATATCCGTACCGAAGGAGAGACCGACGCTGCCCACGACTCGGCCCTGGCCGGAATCGAGGCCGCCGGCCATCCGGTCGTGCGCATCGTCATGAAGTCGATCGAGCATCTCGGCCAGGAATTTTTCCGCTTCGAGATGGCAACTGCCGTTGCGGGCGCGATCCTCGGCATCAACCCGTTCGACCAGCCGGACGTGGAAGCCGCCAAGATCAAGACCCGCGAACTGACGTCAGCCTATGAGAAGACCGGCGCGCTGCCGGCCGAAGAGCCTGTCGTCAGCACCAAGGAAGCCGATCTCTACACCGACGCCGCCAACGCCAAGGCGCTGCGCGCAGCCGGCGCCGATGGCGACCTCACCTCCTGGCTGAAGGCGCATCTGTCGCGTTCCAACCGCGGCGATTATGTCGCCCTGCTCGGCTACATCGAACGCGACAAGGCCAATGTCGACGCGCTTCAGGCCATGCGTCTCGAGGTGCGCGAGAAACGGCATGTCGCAACTTGCGCCGAATTCGGGCCGCGCTTCCTGCACTCCACCGGACAAGCCTACAAGGGCGGCCCCGACAGCGGCCTGTTCCTCCAGATCACCGCAGATGACGCCAAGGACCTGGCGGTGCCGGGCCAGAAGGCGAGCTTCGGCGTGATCAAGGCAGCGCAGGCGCGCGGCGACTTCGATGTGCTCACCGAGCGGGGCCGGCGCGCACTTCGGGTGCACCTGAAGGGTCCGCTCGAGAAAGGTCTCGCGGCGCTCAATGCGGCGCTCAACGACGCACTGAACTAAGGGAATATCTCAATGCAACTCGGCATGATCGGCCTCGGCCGGATGGGCGGCAACATCGTTCGCCGGCTGATGCGCCAGGGACATTCGACGGTGGTCTATGACAAGGACAGCAAGGCCGTCGCCGGCCTCGCTGCGGAGGGCGCGGCCGGTTCGGCAACGCTGGAAGAGTTCGTCTCGAAACTCGAGCGGCCGCGCACGGTCTGGGTGATGCTGCCTGCAGGCCGCATCACCGAGCAGACCATCGACACCATCGCAGGCGTGATGCAGGAGGGCGACGTCATCATCGACGGCGGCAACACCTTCTGGCAGGATGACGTCCGCCGCGGCAAGGCGCTGAAGGCGCGCGGCATCCACTATGTCGACGTCGGTACGTCGGGCGGCGTCTGGGGGCTCGAGCGCGGCTACTGCATGATGATCGGCGGCGAGAAGCAGGTGGTCGACCGGCTCGATCCGATCTTCGCAGCGCTTGCGCCCGGCGCCGGCGACATTCCGCGCACCAAGGGACGCGACGGCCGCGACGCCCGCATCGAGCAGGGCTACATCCATGCCGGCCCGGTCGGCGCGGGCCATTTCGTCAAGATGATCCACAACGGCATCGAATACGGCCTGATGCAGGCCTATGCCGAAGGCTTCGACATCCTCAAGAACGCCAATATCGACGCGTTGCCGGCCGATCATCGCTATGATTTCGACCTCGCCGACATCGCCGAAGTGTGGCGGCGAGGCTCAGTGATCCCGTCCTGGCTGCTCGACCTCACCTCGACCGCGCTCGCCGACAGCCCGCAGCTCGCAGAATATTCCGGCTTCGTGGAGGATTCGGGCGAGGGCCGCTGGACCGTGAATGCGGCGATCGACGAGGCCGTGCCGGCCGAAGTCCTGACTGCAGCGCTCTACACGCGTTTCCGTTCGCGTCGGGAACACACTTTCGCCGAAAAAATTCTCTCCGCGATGCGCGCGGGTTTCGGTGGCCACAAGGAGCCGACGCAGCCCGATGCCTCGAAGATCAAATAAGAGACACCATCAAGCGAAGGCCGCTCGTTCGTGACAAAAGACCAGCAAGCCAAGCGCAAGCCGGAAAATTGCGCTTTCGTCATTTTCGGTGCCACCGGCGATCTCACACACCGTCTCGTGATCCCGTCGCTTTACAATCTTGCCGCCGAACATCTGCTGCCGGAGAAATTCTGCGTGGTCGGCGTTGGCCGCAGCGCCATGTCCGACGAGGAATTGCGCGAGAGCCTGTTGAAGGGACTGCGCGAGTTCGCGACCCGTCCGGTGGACGATGTCGTCGCCAGGAGACTGCTGGAGCGCGTGAGCTTCGTCGAGGCCGATGCAAAGGATCCGCCATCGTTCGACCGGCTGCGCGAGCACCTGGATGCGCTGGACTGCGCGCAGGACACCGGCGGTAACAGGCTGTTCTACCTCGCGACCCCCCCGGCTGCGTTCGCACCGACCGCGCGCGAGCTCGGCCGCACCGGCATGATGAAGGAGAACGGCACCTGGCGCCGGCTGGTGATCGAAAAGCCTTTCGGCACCGACCTCGCCTCGGCACGCGCGCTCAACGCCGAACTGCTGAAGATCATGGACGAGCACCAGATCTACCGGATCGATCATTATCTCGGCAAGGAGACCGTGCAGAACATCCTGGTGCTGCGCTTCGCCAACGGCATGTTCGAGCCGATCTGGAATCGCAACCATATCGACCACGTCCAGATCACGGTTGAGGAGAAGCTCGGCGTCGGCCATCGCGGCGGCTTCTACGACGCCACCGGCGCGCTACGCGACATGGTGCCGAACCATCTGTTCCAGCTGATGTCGCTGGTGGCGATGGAGCCGCCGGCGCGCTTCGATGCGCATTCCGTGCGCTCCGAGAAGGCCGAGGTCCTCAGCGCGGTGCAGCAGCCGAACCAGGAAGAAGCGCTCAGGAGCTCGGTTCGTGCGCAGTATCTCGCAGGCCGCATCGGCGACGACCAGATCCCGGACTACCGGAAGACCTGCGACGTCAAGCCCGGCAGCACCACCGAGACCTTTGTCGCGCTGAAGCTGATGATCGACAATTGGCGCTGGGCCGGCGTGCCGTTCTATTTGCGCACCGGCAAGGCGCTGGCCCACAAGCGCACCGAGGTCGCGATCAAGTTCAAGCAAGCGCCGCTGTCGATGTTCTCAGGCACGGCGGTCGACCGTCTCTCGCAGAACTTCCTCACCATCGGCATCGCGCCGACCGAGACGATCGAGCTTCAGTTCAACGCCAAGATTCCGGGACCGAGCATCACGATCGACGGCGTCGAGATGAAATTCAAGTACGGCGACTATTTTCAGGCCGATCCGTCGACCGGCTACGAAACGCTGATCTATGACTGCATGATCGGCGACAACATCCTGTTCCAGCGTGCCGACGGCATCGAGGCCGGATGGCAGGCGGTGCAGCCGTTCCTCGATGCCTGGAAGAACGCCGGCACCAACGGTATCGAGACCTACGAGGCCGGCAGCGACGGTCCGGCCTGCGCCGACGAGTTGCTGCGACGCGACGGCCGCAGCTGGCGGAAGTTCACGTGATGGCGGCGGCCGGGAAGCCAAACCTGATCGTCGTCGCCGACGCCGAGGCCCTCGCGCAAGCCGCAGCCGAACGCGTGATGGCCCGGATATCAGCCAATCCCGGCCGCATTGCGATCTGCCTCACCGGCGGCTCCAGCCCGAAGAAGCTCTACCAGTTGCTGGGCAGTGATGCCTGGCGCGGCAGGATCCCTTGGGACCGCGTGCACTGGTTCATTGGCGACGAGCGTTTTGTCGCCGAGAGCGATCCCCTCAACAACATGGCGGCGGCTCGCGCCACGTTTCTGGATCGCAACGCGCCGTCTGACCACATCCATCCGATCCCGACCGCGGCCGAGAGCCCCGAGGTTGGCGCCGAGGCCTATGCGCGCGAGTTGAAGGCCTTTTATGGGGCGGACCAGCTCGACCCGGCCCGACCGCTGTTTGACGTCGTCCTCATGGGCGCCGGACCCGACGGGCACACCGCCTCGCTCTTTCCCGGCTATCCCGCGGTCGAGGAGACCGCGCGCTGGGTCGTCGGCGTCCCCAAAGCCAATGTCGCGCCCTTCGTGCCGCGGATCTCGTTGACGCTGCCTGCATTGGCCGCCTGCCGTGAAATGCTGTTCGAGATTGCAGGCCATGACAAGCAGGCGATCTTGACGCGCCTGCTCAATGGCGGGAATCTGCCGGCTGTACGCGCGCGCTCGAATGGTGAGACCGTCTGGCTGGTCGACCAGGCCGCGCTTCCGGAGGGGATTCGTGGCGGGCGTTAAAGCACCTTGTGCGTTGATCGTGATGGGCGTGTCGGGTTCGGGCAAAAGTACAATTGCAGAGGCGCTCAGCGAGCGTCTCGGCTGGCGATTCGAGGATGGCGACAGCTTTCACCCCGTCAGCAACGTCGAGAAGATGAGAGCCGGCCATCCGCTGACCGACGAGGACCGCTGGCCCTGGCTCAACGCCATTGCCGACGAAGTCGCGCGGGTCTGCAACAAGGGCGAGCACGTCATCATCGCCTGCTCGGCGCTCAAGCACAGCTATCGTGACGTGCTGCTGCGCGGCCGCGACGACGTCCGCTTCGTCTTCCTCAAGGGCACGCAGGAGCTGATCGCCGACCGGCTCGCGCACCGCAAGGGTCACTTCATGCCGCCCGGGCTTCTCGCCAGCCAGTTCAACACGCTGGAGCCCCCGGACGCGGACGAGCACGTCATCACGGCGTCGATCGACGAATCCGTCGAAGAGATCGTCGACGGCATCATGCGACAGCTGAAGATCGACGGCGCGACAGGCAAGGCCAAGGAAACCAAGGCTCAACCATGACGAAAATCTCTTTGGTCGTTTCCGACGTCGACGGCACGCTGCTGACCAAGGACAAGACATTGACGGACCGCGCGCGGTCCGCGGTGCAGCGGTTGCACCAGGCCGGGGTCGCCTTCACCATCACCTCCAGCCGGCCTGCGATCGGCATGCGCTTCCTGATCGAGCCACTGGCGCTGTGGCTGCCGGTCGGTCCGTTCAACGGCTCCTCGATCATCGATCCCGAGATGAATCCGGTCGAGCAGCATCTCATCCCGGCAAGCGCGGCCGAGACATCGCTGCAGATCCTGCGCGATTTCGGCGCCGATATCTGGATCTTCACCGCGGACAAATGGCTGATCGACAATCCGAGCGGTAAATATGTCGCCCATGAGCAGCACACGATCCGCGCCGATCCGACCATCGTGACGGACTTTACGCCGTATCTTGCCGGCGCCTGCAAGATCGTCGGTGCCAGTGCCGATGCGGCAGGTCTCGAGCGTTGCGAAAAGGTGATGCAGGAAGCGCTCGGCAGTGAGGCGACCGCCGTCCGTTCGCAGACCTATTATCTCGACATCACCCCGCCCGGCTTCAACAAGGGCACCTTCGTGCAGGCCATGGCCAAGCGCCTGGGCATCTCCCTGGATGCGGTCGCCACCATCGGCGACATGCAGAACGACCTCGCCATGTTCCGCGTCAGCGGCGTCTCGATTGCAATGGGCAATGCCACCGACAACGTCAAGGACCAGGCCACAAACGTCACCGCGACCAACGAGCAGGACGGTTTTGCGGAGGCGATGGAGATGATCTTGAAGCGGAACGGGGCTGGTTGAGGCGAAATTGCATCGAGCGGGTCGATCGAGCCGCGGGCTCTCTTAACCTCTCCCGCTCGCGGGAGAAGGGGCACACCACTTTCGTGGAAGCAACCAAATCGAACCTTTACTTCGATCGCTGCATCGCCGGCTTCGCGCTCGCGTGCCGCGCGGCGGACAGATTGTGCGCGGTGTTGATCAGCGCGATGTGGGTCAGCGCCTGCGGGAAATTGCCCGTCTGGCGACGCGCGATCGAATCATACTCCTCGGCCAACAATCCGACATCGTTGGCGAGCGCGGCCACGCGATCGAACAGCAGCTGCGCCTTGTCGGTGTCGCCGGCCAGCACATGGGCATCGGCAAGCCACAGGGTGCAGGCCAGGAACGCGCCCTCGATTGGCTGGGTCTCCCCGGACATCTCGCGCGGATCGTGTCGGAGCACGAAACCGTCGCGCATCATGTGCTTTTCAATGGCAGTGACGGTGCCGCGGATGCGCGGATCGTCTGCCGGCAGAAAGCCGACGCCGGAGAGCAGCAGCACGCTGGCATCGAGCATTTTCGAGCCGTAGCATTCGACGAAGGCGTTCTCCTCCGCGTCGAAACCCTTGTTGCAGACGTCGTGGTGAATGGCCTCGCGCAAGGTGCGCCAGTGCAGCAGCGGTGCCTTGAAGCCGAATGTCTCGGCGCTCTTGATGGCACGATCGAAGGCGACCCAGGTCATCACCTTGGAGAAGACGTAGTGCCTGGGCTGGCCGCGCCGCTCCCAGATGCCATGATCGGGCTGGTCCCAGACGTCGGCGAGATGCTGGAGCACCGCGCATTCCAGCGCCCAGGTCGCTTCATCATCGAGCTTGAGCTTGGCCATCCGCGACTGATGGAAGGCATCGATCAACTCGCCGTAGACGTCGAGCTGGAGCTGCGCATGGGCGGCATTGCCGACGCGCACCGGCTGCGCGCCCTCATAGCCGCCGAGCCAGCCCGCCTCCCATTCCAGGAGGCGCCGCTGGCCCCAGATGCCGTACATGATCTGCATGTTTTCGGGCGAGCCGGCCGCGGCGCGCAGGAGCCAGCTGTGCCAGGCCGAGGCCTCCTCAGTATATCCGGCGTTCATCAGCGCCAGCAGCGTGAAGGTGGCGTCGCGCAGCCAGCAGAAGCGATAGTCCCAATTCCTGGCGCCGCCGAGCTTTTCCGGCAGCGACGTGGTCGGCGCCGCGACGATGCCGCCGGTGGGGGCGAAGGTCAGCGCCTTCAACGTGATCAGCGAGCGCATGACGAGATTCTGGTAATCGCCCTCGCGATCACAGCGCTCACTCCACTGCTTCCAGAATTTCTCGGTCTCCCGGAGCGCGATCTCGGGGTCGATCGCCTGGGGCGGATCGAGATGCGACGGACCGTAGGTCAGCACGAACGGCACGGTCTCGCCGTCCCTGACCTCGAACTCCGCGACCGTGGTCAGATCCTCGCCGCGCGTCTCGACCGGCGTGCGCAGCACCGTCATGTCCTGGCCCGCGACCGCCAGCAGCGAGTGGTCGATCCGCCGCACCCAGGGAATGTTCACGCCGAAGCCGAAGCGGATCACCAGCTCCATCCGCATCTTCACCGTGCCCGTGACGCCGCGCACCAGCCGCACGATGTCGGAGGCCTTGCCGCGCGGCGGCATGAAGTCGACCAGCGCCACGGTGCCGCCTTTGGTCTCAAAGCGTGTTTCCAGGATGAGGGTGTCGCCGAGATAACGGCGTGAGATCGTGGTGACGTCCTCGCTCGGCGCAATCAGCCAGCGGCCGTTCCCGGGCGTACCGAGGATGGCGGCAAAGCAGGCGTCGGAATCGAAGGCAGGCCAGCACAGCCAGTCGATCGAGCCGTTGCGCCCGACCAGCGCTGCGGTCTCGCAGTCGCCGATCAACGCATAGTCCTCGATCCTCTGTGACAATGTCGTGCGAGCCCTGGCTTTCCGAACCTTGGAAATCCCGCCGGATCAACTCCCGCCGGGCAGCGAACGTTCCCGCGTCGCCGCCTTCAAAGCCGCGAGATCGATCTTGGCGGCGATCTTGTCGAGCGCAACGGGCAAGCGCTGGCGCCAGTTCGGATGCTCGTCGATGGTGCCGGGAATATTGGGCTGGTCGATCACGCCGAGCAGGTCCTCCATCGACACCGCGAGCAGCCGCGACGGCGTGCGCGACAGGAAGGTGAGCACCGAGTAGAGATCGTTGGCGTTGATGCCGTTCTGGCGCAGGATCGCGTCGAGCCCGCCGAGCGCGTTCCAGCGCGCCTGATCGTCCTCGCCTGGATCGAGCCCGAGCGAGCGCTTCATCCTGAGATCGCTGAACGAGCGCCAGCCCGCATAGGTGCACAGGTCATGTGTGTTCAGCGTGACCAGTGCGTTGGGCCGGTAATGGTCGATATTGCGGAAATGGCCGGCATCGTCGCGCTCGAACATCATGACGAGATAGGACCAGATGCCGAAATCCTGCATGGTCTCGCGGAAACCTTCCGGCACGGTGCCGAGGTCTTCGCCGATCACGATGCATTTATGGGTGACGCTCTCCCTGACCACCGCGGCCAGCAGCGCCTCGAGCGGCATCTGCACATAGGCGCCGTTGTCGGGCTTGAAGCCGCGCGGCACCAGGTACAGCCGCTTCAGTCCGAGTACGTGATCGAGCCTGATCGCGCCGGCATGCCGCATCGAGGCGGCCACCATGTCGGCGAACGGCACGAAGGATTGCGCCTCCAGGCCGCCGGCGTTGAATCCCGCGAGGCCCCAATCCTGCCCAACCGTGTTGAGCACGTCGGGCGGCGCGCCAACCGCGAGGTGACGCGAGATCGCGGTCTGCTCGTTCCAGGCATCGAAACCGTTCGACTGCACGCCGACGGCAACATCGAGATAGAGGCCGACGCGCATGCCCAGTTCCGCTGACAGATCCTTGGCGGCGCGCAATTGTGCGTCGGCCGTCCATTGCACGAACTCGACGAATTCGACCTCGTGCTTGTCAGGGCCGTTGCGCAAGCCGGCGCATTTGGCATCATCGGGTTGCTGCCATTCCGGCGGCCATTCCCACCACGGCGCGGCGAAACGATGCCGCAGCACCTCGAAGCAGGCAAAGCGCGACAACAGCGGCGCACGCTCGGCGCGGAAGGCATCGAACTGGTTGCGGCGTACACCGCTCGCCGACTTCACGAAACTGTCAAAGGCCGCGCGCAGGCCCAGCCATTTCAGCGCCGCCATGTCGGCGTAAGGGACACGATCGCCTTCGCGCAGCCGCGCAGCGGTCGCGGCCGCGTTCGGAATGAGGTGCGGAGAAAATTCCGGGATGGCCTCGACATCGATATAAAGCGGATTGAGAAAAAGCCGGCTATTTGGCGAATAGGGACTGCAATCGGCCGGGTGATCGTCGAACAGCACATGCAGCGGATTGAGCCCGACGCCATCGGCACCCAGCTGTTTGGCGAGCCGGACGAGCCCCGCCAGATCGGTGAAATCGCCGATGCCCCAATTGCGGTCCGAACGGACGCTGTAGAGCTGCACGGCGAGCAACCAGCCGCGGTCGAAATCACCACCAAAGGCACGCTCCGGTGCCACGATCATCGGCACCTCTTCCGTCGCACCTGCCGCATCGGTCAGGGTCAGGCGGTGATAGCCGAGCGGCAGGCCGGCGGGCCAGGCGATCACGGGCTCGCGCGTCTCACCTTGTGCGATCAAATCGCCGTTGCCGGTGATCTTCCATTGCAGCGGCCCCGCGCCGACGGAAGCGAGTTCGGTGCGCGGACTGCCCAGCGCGCGCACCACGACCGGCCCGCTGACGAAGCGGTAGACCCGCTTTTCCGGCAGGGCATCGAGGATGGATTTGAGCGCCTCGGGCGCGGTGACCCGCAGCTTTCCAAGGGCGTCGATGAATTCGGACTGAACGCCCTTGATCCGGGCTTGAGCTAAAAGATCCATTCGGCACGCAGCTTGCAGGCCATTGTCAGGCCGGGGTCATCGATTTTAATGAGGTCGTGGAAGAGGTTAGTCACGCTTAACTCGCAAACTGCGCCTGCTGTTCCCGAGGGAACCAATGCCACACAACCGGCTTTCTATACTGGTACCAAGCGTGGATCCCCGACAAGGGAAACGGGCTCCTGCTTTCTTGTCAATGGCATCACCGTGAACAAGACAATTCAAACTGTCGAGAGTGCCGCGGCCGGCAGCGCTTTCCTGATCGAAGACGTCTATCCCCTGATCGACGGCGGCCGCTTCGCCGTGAAGCGGATCGCGGGCGATCGGGTCGAGGTGTGGGCCGACATCTATCGCCACGGCGACGCCACGATCAGCGCCGCGTTGATCTGGCGCGGCGAGCAGGAGCGAGAATGGCGGCGAGAGAGCATGATCCATCATGGCGATGACCGCTGGTCCGGCGCATTTGTTCCGCCCGAGCCCGGCCTCTATGTCTATGCCATCGAAGCCTGGACCGACGAATTCGCCACCTGGCGGCACGGCGTCGAGCGCAAGCAGTTGTCAGGCAGCGACATCACGCTCGATGCGATCGAAGGCGCCGGCCTCCTGACCAAGGCGCAAGGAGCGCGGCAGGACGCGGCGGCTGTCATCCTCAGGCAATGCGAGGACTATCTCGGCAGCGGCGATGTCACGCCGCTGCTCGCCACCGAACTTGGCGAGGCCATGGCGGAAAGCCAGGCGCGGCCCGACCTCACGCGATCGCCGAACTTCCCGCTTGTCGTCGACCGTGACAGAGCGCGCTTCGGCGCCTGGTATCAGATGATGCCACGAAGTCAGAGCGCGGTCGCCGGCCAGCACGGCACGCTGCGCGACTGCATCGCGCGGGTGCCCGACATCGCGGCCATGGGCTTTGACGTGCTCTATTTCACGCCTGTCCACCCGATCGGCAAAACCCGGCGCAAGGGTCGCAACAATTCACCGGTCGCGAGCGACGGCGAGCCCGGCTCGCCCTACGCGATCGGCGCGGCCGAGGGCGGCCATGATGCGCTACATCCAGAACTCGGCACCATCGAGGATTTCCGCGCGCTGGTCGCGACCTGCCTGGAATATGGCCTCGAAATCGCGCTCGATTTCGCCGTGCAATGCTCACCGGATCATCCCTGGCTGACGCAGCATCCGGAATGGTTCAAATGGCGGCCGGACCGCTCGGTGCGCACGGCGGACGGTGCTTACTCGGATATCGTCATCCCCGATTTCGCCTCCGTCGACCGGGCTGGATTGTGGAACGCATTTCGCGACGCCATGCTGTTCTGGATCGACCACGGCGTGACCATCTTCGCGATCGATAATCACGACACCGCGCCACTACCGTTCTGGGAGTGGCTGATCCGCGACATTCGCTCGCGCCATCCCGAGGTGATCCTGTTCTCGAAGACGTTTGCGCGGCCGAAGCTGATGAGGGGCCTCGCCAAGCTCGGCTTCGCGCAGTCTTTCAGCTATTTCCCCTGGCGCACCGGGAAGTGGGAGCTCGAGCAATATCTCGGCGAACTGACGCGATATCCGGAGCGGGACTTCGTTCGGCCGAACCTGTTCGTCAACACGCCGGATTTGCTGCCCTACCATCTCCAAGGCGGCGAAGCCTGGATGTTCAAGTCGCGCGTCGCGCTGGCGGCCACGCTGTCGGGCAATTATGGCCTGTACAGCGGCTTCGAGCTGCTCGAGCACGCGGCCATCCCCGGCCATGAAGAATATCAGGATTCCGAAAAGTACCAGATCCGCCAGCGCGACTGGGACAAGCCCGGCAACATCAAGGCCTACATCACCGCGCTCAACCGCATCCGTCACGACAACGCCGCGCTCCAGCAGACCACTGATCTGCGCTTCCTTGGCATCGAGGACGGCGAGACGATCGCTTTCGTGAAGGAAGCGACCGAGCCGGCCAACATCGTCGTCGTGGCCATCGCCCTCTCGCGCCCCGTGCGCGAAGTCTGGTTGTCGCTCGGCGAGCTCACCATCGACGTCGGCGGCGAACGCCGCCGCATCTCCGCACTCGAAAATCTCATGACAGGCGAACAGTCCCGCATCGAATGGGGCGGGATCAGGTTGCGTATCGATCCCGACTGCGATCCGGCACTGCTATTCCGCTGCCTGGCGTAAGGATCACGCCATGAATGTACTGTCTTCCGTCGACACCCAGAAAGCCGAGGCCGCCGAGGTCGTGGATGAGCTGTGGTACAAGGATGCGATCATCTACCAGCTCCACGTCAAGGCCTTTGCCGACAGCAACAATGACGGCATCGGCGATTTCGTCGGGCTGACCGAGAAGCTGCCCTATCTGCAGGACCTCGGCGTGACCGCGCTGTGGCTGCTGCCATTCTACCCCTCGCCCGGCCGCGACGACGGCTACGACATTGGCGACTACGGCTCCATCAATCCCGATTTCGGGACGATGAAGGATTTCAAGCGCTTCATCCAGGAAGCGCAGAAGCGCGGCCTGCGCGTCATCACCGAGCTCGTCATCAACCACACCTCCGACCAGCATAACTGGTTCAAGCGCGCGCGCCGCAGCCCCGCAGGCTCGAGCGCCCGCAACTGGTACGTCTGGAGCGACACCGACCAGAAATACCAGGGCACGCGGATCATCTTCACCGACACCGAAAAGTCGAACTGGACCTGGGATCCCGAGGCCGGCGCGTTCTACTGGCACCGCTTCTTCTCGCACCAGCCCGATCTCAATTTCGACAATCCTCGCGTCGTCAGCGCAATCATCCAGGTGATGAAGCGCTGGCTCGACGCCGGCGTCGACGGCTTCCGCCTGGACGCCATTCCCTATCTCTGCGAGCGCGAGGGCACCTCCAACGAGAACCTGCCCGAGACGCATGCGATCATCAAGCGCCTGCGCCAGGAACTCGACGCCTATTCCAAGGGCAAGCTGTTGCTGGCCGAGGCCAATCAATGGCCCGAAGACGTGCAGGAATATTTCGGCCGCGGCGACGAATGCCA
Organism: Bradyrhizobium sp. USDA 4449; assembly: GCF_054056275.1. NCBI lineage: Bacteria > Pseudomonadati > Pseudomonadota > Alphaproteobacteria > Hyphomicrobiales > Nitrobacteraceae > Bradyrhizobium > Bradyrhizobium sp. USDA 4449. Next base: position 389,817 of record NZ_JBSRYD010000001.1, read on the forward strand.
GATGGCCTACCACTTCCCACTGATGCCGCGCATCTACATGGCGATCGCGCAGGAGGACCGCTTCCCGATCACCGACATCCTGCGCCAGACGCCGGACATTCCCGCGAGCTGCCAGTGGGCGCTGTTCCTGCGCAACCATGACGAGCTGACGCTGGAGATGGTCACCGACGTCGAGCGCGATTATCTCTGGACCACCTACGCCAACGATCCCCGCGCCCGCATCAATGTCGGCATTCGCCGGCGGCTTGCGCCGCTGATGGACAACGACCGCCGCAAGATCGAGCTGATGAATTCGCTGCTGCTGTCATTTCCCGGCACGCCGATCATCTATTACGGCGACGAGATCGGGATGGGCGACAACATCTATCTCGGCGACCGCAACGGCGTGCGCACGCCGATGCAGTGGAGCCCCGACCGCAACGGCGGATTCTCCCGCGCCGATCCGGCCCGCCTCTATGCGCCGCCGATCATGGATCCGGTCTACGGCTACGATTCGGTCAACGTGGAGGCGCAGTCGCGCAGCCTGTCGTCGCTGCTCAGCGCCACCAAGCGGCTGATTTCCGTGCGCAAGTCGACGCTCGCCTTCGGCCGCGGCACCATGACCTTCATCCGCCCGGCCAACCGCGCCGTGCTGGCCTATGTCCGGCAATATGGCGACGAGGTGATCCTCTGCGTCGCCAATCTGTCGCGCGCGGCGCAAGCCACCGAGCTCGACCTGTCGCCGTGGAAAGATCGCATCCCGCAGGAGATGCTCGGCCGCACCCGCTTCCCCGCGATCGGGGAGCTGCCATACATGATCACGCTGGGACCCTACGGCTTCTACTGGTTCCAGCTCCAGGAGCGTGACAAGTCCGAGCCGGTCGTGCCGCGGGCGGTGCCGGAATTCGAGACGCTGGTGGTCCCCGTCAACTCGAACTGGGTTTCGCTCGCCCGCGAGCGCGGCGTGTTCGAGCGTGACGTTCTGCCGGGTTTCCTGTCGCGGACACGCTGGTATCCCGAGCACAATCCCAAGCACATCAAGGCAACGCTGACCTCGGCGGTGCCGTTCAGCGACATCGGCGACAACAGGCCCTGGATCGCGTTCTTCGAGACGGCGCAGGCCGACATCACGACGCGTTATGTGCTGCCGATGCAGATCGAGTGGGTACGGTTCGACCGCGAGCGCTTCAACCCGAAGGCGCTCGCCGCCGTGCGCCAGGGTGCGCGCGAAGGCACGCTGCTCGACGTCGCGACCGACCAGATCTTCATTGGCCTGTTCCTGCGAGGCTTGTCGCAGAACCTGGTCGTGGACGAGAACAATCTGCGGCTCGAATTCAAGGCCACCAGCCGGTTCGCCGAATACACCATCAAGGAGCCCGCCCGCATCCGCGCCGTCGAGCAGTCGAACAGCACGGCGCTGGTCGACAATCAGTATGTGGCCAAGATCCATCGCCGGCTCGAGAGCGGCATCAATCCCGAGATCGAGATCGGTCACTACCTCACTGAAGTTGCCCGCTTTGCCAACGCGCCGGCGCTGCTCGGCAGCGTCGAGCTGGTCGAAGGCGATACCCACAGCGCGATCGGCGTTCTGCATGCCTATGTCGAGAACCAGGGCGATGGCTGGGCAGTGACGACGGGCTATCTGGACCGCTACATCGATGAGCAGCGGTTAGGGCCGGTGGGCGAGATGCCCCGGGTGACCCAGGAGCAGGCGCCCTATCTGCACTTCATGGCGCAGATCGGACGGCGTCTCGCCGAACTGCACATGGCGCTCGCGGCCGCCAAGACGACCGACCTCGCCCCCGAAACGATCGGCCCTGCGGATGTCAAGCGTTGGACATCCGAGCTCAAGGGACGCGCCGAGCGGGTGTTCGAGCGCCTTGCCGACATCAGGGACGGCCTGCGCGAGGGCGACCGGCCCCTGATCGACCGGCTGGTGGCGGTGCGCGCGACCGTGCCGAACCATATCAACGCGCTCTTGCCATCCGGCATCGGCGGGTTGAACATCCGTCATCATGGCGACTTCCGGCTCGGGCAAACTCTGATTGTGAAGGACGACATCTTCATCATCGATTTCGACGGCGATCCGCATGTTACGTTGGCCGACAGGCGCCGCAAGCTGCCTGCCGCGCGCGACGTCGCCGGCCTGGTCCGCTCGATTGATCTTTCGGTTAACGCGGCGCTTCACCGCGCCCTGTCGGGTGCCAGTGACGAACAGGGCCGGCTTGCCGCCGCGCTCCGCGAATGGCGCGAACATGCCACCTCGACCTTCTTGACCGCCTACCGCGAGGCCATGACCGATCGCCGGATCTGGCCGCAACAGAGGCACGCTGCGGAAAACATGTTAAGGTATTTCCTGCTTGATCAAGCGTTCGACGAAGTAGAGTACGAGCTGTCCCACCGGCCGGAGGGGCTCAATGGGGCGCTGACCGGGCTGCTTCGCATTTTGTCCAATGAGAGCGAAGCCCATGCCTAAACTGCCAGCCGAGGCCTACGCGATCATCGAGGGCCGCCATTCCGACCCCTTCCACTATCTCGGGCTGCATCCGGAGGGCGACAAGAGCGTGGTGCGGGCCTTCCTGCCCGATGCTTCCAATGTCGAAGCGGTCGGCGAGCACGGCGAGGTCGCAAAGCTCGATCGCGTCCACGCTTCCGGTCTGTTCATCGGCCCCCTGCCCAATGGCTCCAAGCACTACCAGCTCCGCGCCAAGTTCGGCGACAACGTCGTCGAATTCGAGGACGCCTACCGCTTTCCGCCGATCCTGAGCGATTTCGACCTCTATTTGCTCGGCGAAGGCACGCACCAGCGCCTTTACGACAAGCTCGGCGCGCATCCGATGCGGCTGCAGGGTATCGACGGCATCGGCTTCGTCGTGCTGGCGCCGAACGCGCGGCGCGTGTCGGTGGTCGGCGATTTCAACTTCTGGGACGGCCGGCGCCATCCGATGCGGGTGCGCGGCGCCGGTTATTGGGAATTGTTCATTCCGCACGCCAAGCCCGGCGATCACTACAAGTTCGAGATCATCGGCCCGCACGGCCATCTGCTGCCGCTGAAATCCGATCCCATGGCATTCGCGAGCGAGCTGCGGCCGAAGACGGCTTCCATCGTGTTCGACGAGGCGCATTTGCCGCGGCCGCGCCCGGCGCCTGACGGCATCAATGCGCTGTCGGCGCCGATGTCGATCTACGAGGTTCATCTCGGCTCATGGCGGCGCAAGGACGGCAATGAATGGCTGACCTATCGCGAGCTCGCCGAGCAGCTCCCGGCCTATGCCCGCGACATGGGCTTTACCCACCTCGAATTCCTGCCCGTGAGCGAGCATCCGTTCGACGGCTCCTGGGGCTATCAACCGACCGGCCTGTATGCGCCGACCAGCCGCTTCGGCAAGCCGGAGGATTTCGCCGCGCTGATCGATGCCTGCCACCGCGAGGGCATCGGCGTGCTGCTCGACTGGGTGCCGGGTCACTTCCCTGACGATCCGCATGGGCTCGGCAGCTTCGACGGCACGTCGCTCTACGAGCACGCCAATCCCCTGCAGGGCCGCCACCTCGACTGGGGCACGCTGATCTACAATTACGGCCGCACCGAAGTGACGAATTTCCTGGTGTCGAACGCGCTGTTCTGGCTGGAGCGCTACGCCATCGACGGCCTGCGCGTCGATGCGGTCGCGTCCATGCTCTATCTCGACTACAGTCGCCCGCCCGGCGCCTGGATTCCGAACCAGTATGGCGGCCGCGAGAACATCGAGGCGATCAACTTCCTGCGCCGCTTCAACACCGAGCTGTTCGCACGCTTTCCGCAGGCGACCACGGCGGCGGAAGAATCCACGGCGTGGCCGCAGGTCTCGCGCCCGGTCGAATTCGGCGGGCTCGGCTTCGGCTACAAGTGGAACATGGGCTGGATGCACGACACGCTGAACTACATCAGCAAGGATCCCATCCACCGCAAGCATCATCACGGCGACATCCTGTTCGGCCTGCACTACGCGTTCTCCGAAAACTTCATCTTGCCGCTGTCGCATGACGAGGTCGTGCACGGCAAACGCTCGCTGCTCGGCCGCATGCCCGGCGACGAATGGCAGCGCTTTGCCAATTTGCGCGCCTATTACAGCTTCATGTTCGGTCATCCCGGCAAGAAGCTGCTTTTCATGGGCGGCGAGATCGCTCAGAGCCGGGAGTGGAATCACGACCAGTCACTCGACTGGCACCTGCTCGAATACAAGTACCATTCCGGCATCCAATCCCTGATCCGCGACCTCAACCGGCTCTACCGCGCGGTGCCGGCGCTGCACCAGATGGATTGCGACCATGCCGGCTTCGAATGGCTGATCACCGATGATGCCAACCGCAACGTCTTTGCCTGGCTGCGCAAGGGCTTTGACGAGCACGCGCGATGTCTCGTGGTCACCAACTTCTCGCCCAACGTTTATCGCAACTATCGCGTTCCGGTACCCTTCGCCGGCAAGTGGAAGGAAGTGTTCAATTCGGACTCCGCCCATTACGGCGGAACCAATGTCGGGAACGTCGGCGAGGTGCAAACCCTCGAAGGCAAGGCACCCGAGCTTCGCCTCACCATTCCGCCGCTCGCCGCGATCTTCCTCGTTCCGGAAGGCTGACCGATGCGCCTGACTGCTGGATCGCCCGCACGCCTCGGTGCAAGCTGGGACGGACGCGGCACCAATTTCGCGTTGTTCTCCGCCAATGCGCAGAAGGTCGAGCTCTGCCTGTTCGACGCGCAGGGGCGCCGTGAGCTCGAACGCATCGAGCTGCCTGAAAGAACCGAGGACGTCTGGCATGGCTATCTCAACGACGTCTCGCCGGGACAGCTCTACGGCTACCGCGTGCACGGCCCCTACGAGCCAGAGCACGGCCACCGCTTCAATGCCAACAAGCTGCTGCTCGACCCCTACGCCAAGCGGCTCGCCGGACGCCTGGTCTGGAGCGATGCGCATTTCGCCTATCGCACCGGCTCGGCGCGGGAGGACCTGTCGTTCGACCGCCGCGACAATGCGCGCGGCATGCCCAAGGCGGTCGTGGTCGACGAGACATTCAACTGGGGCCGGCGCGAGATCCGGCCCCACGTCGCCTGGGAAGACACGATCATCTACGAAGCCCACGTCAAGGGCCTGACGCAGAAGCGCGACGACGTGCCGCCGAATCTACGCGGCACCTATGGCGGGCTGTCGTCGCCGGCGATGATCGAGCACCTGAAGAAGCTCGGCGTCACCACGATCGAGCTGCTGCCCATCCACAGCTTCGTCGACGATCGCATCCTGGTCGAGAAGAAGCTCGCCAATTACTGGGGCTACAACACGTTGTCCTTCTTCGCGCCGGAGCAGCGCTACGCCCAGGACAACGCGCTCGATTCCTTCCGCACCACGGTGGCGCGGCTCCACGATGCCGGCATCGAGGTCATGCTCGACGTCGTCTACAACCACACTGCCGAGGGCAATCACCTCGGGCCGACGCTTTGCTATCGTGGCATCGACAACGCCTCCTATTACTGGCTGAGCCGCGAGAACCCGCGCTACTACGACGACTTCACCGGCTGCGGGTCGTCCGTGAACCTCACCCATCCGCGCGTGCTGCAGATGGTGATGGATTCGCTACGCTACTGGGTCGAGGTCTGCCACGTCGACGGCTTCCGCTTCGACCTCGCAACCACGCTTGCGCGCGGGCCCAACGGATATGATCGCGGCATCTCGTTCCTCACTGCGATCCGGCAGGACCCGGTGCTCGCCACCGTCAAGCTCGTCGCAGAACCGTGGGACCTCGGCCTCGGCGGCTATCAGGTCGGCGCATTCCCCTCGCAATGGTCGGAATGGAATGATCGCTATCGCAGCGCGATGCGCCGCTACTGGAGCGGCGAAGGCAGCCTGATCGGCGATATCTCCAGCCGCATGACGGCGTCCTCCGACCTGTTCAACCATGACGGTCGGCGGCCCCGCGCCAGCATCAACCACATCACCGTGCACGACGGTTTCACCCTCGCCGACCTCTTCAGCTACAATGAGAAGCACAACGAGGCCAATGGCGAGGACAATCGCGACGGCTCCAACGACAACCACAGCAACAATTGCGGCGTCGAGGGCCCGACCGACGATCCCGCCATCCTCGCGCTGCGGCGGCAGCTGCGCAAGAACGTGCTGGCCTGCCTGATGCTGGCGCAGGGCATCCCGCTGATCCTCGCCGGCGACGAGGTCGGCAACACGCAATCCGGCAACAACAATGCCTATTGTCAGGACAACGAGATCGGCTGGGTCGGCTGGGACAATCTCGGCAAGGACGGCGACGACATGATCGACTTCGTCTCCCATCTGACCGGCATCCGCAACCGTTTCTCCCAGCTCCGCAGCCATCGCTGGCTCGACGGTCGGCCGAAGGATGGCATCTCCTATGGTGCTTTATGGCTGACGCCTGAAGGCAACGAGATGACGGAAAGCGACTGGACCTTCCCGGACGGGCGCTTCCTCTCTTATGTGGTGGGCCCCGTGGAACCGGGCAGCGCGGCGATCTTTATCGTACTGAACGCCGCCCCCGAAGAGATCGCATTCAAATTGCCAAAGATGCCCGAATACAAGAGCTGGCAGCAAATCCTGAACACGACCGATGCCAAGCTGAACAGCACTGACTTCCTGCCCGGGAGCGACAGCAAGGCGCCGCCGCGTTCCGTGCTCGCCTTTACGGGGGCGCTATGAGACCATCCTTCGGGGCGAAGCCGACCAACGACGGCGTGTCGTTCCGTTTGTGGGCGCCCGGCGCGCGTCGCGTCGATCTGCTGCTCGAGGGGCGACATGCCATGCAGCGCCGGCAGGATGGCTGGTATGTCGCTGAGATTGCGGGCCTTCCTGCTGGCAGCTCCTACAAGTTCAGGATCGACGACGAGATCGATGTGCCGGATCCGGCCTCCGCCTTCCAGCCCGAGGACGTCTCCGGCCCGAGCGAGGTGATCGACCACGACGCCTTTGCGTGGCGCGCCAAGGATTGGCGCGGTCGCCCCTGGGAAGAGACGGTGCTGATCGAGGCCCATGTCGGCACCTTCACGCGCGATGGCACCTATCGCGCCATGATCGACAAGCTCGATCATCTCGTGAGGACCGGCATCACGGCGCTGGAGCTGATGCCGCTCGCCGACTTCGCCGGGCGTCGCGGCTGGGGCTATGACGGAGTGCTCTGGTACGCGCCCGACAGCGCCTATGGCCGCCCCGAGGAGCTGAAGACGCTGATCGACGAAGCGCATCAGCGCGGGCTGATGGTCTTCCTCGACGTCGTCTATAATCATTTCGGCCCCGAGGGGAATTATCTCGGCCGCTATGCGCCCGATTTCTTCACCGACGCACACACGCCCTGGGGCAGCATCATCGACTACCGCGTGCCGCAGGTGCGGGCCTTTGCCGTCGAGAATGCACTGTCCTGGCTCACCGATTATCGCTTTGACGGCTTAAGGCTCGATGCCGCGAACCACATCATGGCGGTCCCCGGCGAGCAGTCGTCGATGCTGCAGGACCTCAGCGTCGCCGCCGGCGAGCTCGCCAAGGCCACCGGCCGCCACATCCATCTCGTGCTGGAGAATGGCGACAACCGCGCCAGCCTGCTCGATGCCGCGCAGGAGCCGCCAAACGGTAAATATCGCGCGCAGTGGAACGACGACTATCACCACGTTTGGCACGTCATGCTGACCGGCGAGCACAACGGCTACTATGCCGACTACCAGACGCCGCGCATGGATCTGGCGCGCACGCTCGCGTCCGGCTTCGTCTATCAGGGCGAGATCTCGGAATTCTGGGGGAAGAAGCCGCGCGGCGAGCCGAGCGGCGATCTGCCGCCGGCAACCTTCGTCAATTTCCTGCAAAACCACGACCAGATCGGCAACCGCCCGTTCGGCGACCGGCTGGAGAGCCTGGCCTCGCCCGAGCAAATCGACGCCGCGCTCGCGGTGACGCTGCTCGCACCGATGGTGCCGATGCTGTTTCAGGGCGAGGAATGGGGATCGAAGGTGCCCTTCCCGTTTTTCTGCGATTTTCAGGGCGGCCTCGCGGACGCCGTGCGCAAGGGGCGCAAACAGGAATATGCCTGGGCCTATGAGAAATACGGCGAGGAAGTGCCCGACCCGCTCGATCCGGCCACAGCGCAATCGGCCGTGCTTGATTGGACCGGCCACACCCCGGACCAGGACGCGCGGCTCGCGCGCGTGCGCGACCTGCTCGCAGTTCGCCGCAAGGAAATCATGCCGCGGCTGAACGGGGCAAGCTTCGGTGCTGCCGAGGCAGCAGACAGCGGCCTCCTCACCGCGCATTGGCGCATGGGCGATGGCACGACGCTGCGGCTCACCGCAAATCTGTCGGACAAGGCTATCGCGCTTTCCAACGACAATGCTGGCACGCCGATCTGGGGCGGCGCGACCGGTGACCGGCTTCCGCCCTGGTCGGTGGTCTGGCATCTCGGAGGTTGATATGCCTTCGGCGATTCCGCTCGCAACTTACCGGCTCCAGCTGACTGCGGACTTCGACTTCGACAAGGCCGCCGCGGTGGTGCCTTACCTGAAGGCGCTGGGGATCACACACCTCTATGCCTCGCCGTTGATGAAGGCCCGCAAGGGCTCGACTCACGGCTACGACACGGTCGATCACAGCCAGTTCAATCCCGAGCTCGGCGGCGAGGCCGGATTTGCACGGCTGAGCGAGGCGCTGGCCCAGCACGACCTCGGCCTCATCATCGATTTCGTGCCGAACCATGTCGGCGTGCACTTTGCAGACAATCCTTGGTGGCTCGACGTGCTGGAATGGGGCCAGGCCTCGCCCCACGCGGCCTCATTCGATATCGATTGGGATCAGCTGGCCTTCCGTGCCCGCGGCGGCGTGCTGCTGCCGATCCTCGGCTCGTCTTACGGCGAGGCACTCGAGCGCGGCGAGATCGAGCTACGCTACGATCCCGATGAGGGCAGCCTTTCCGCCTGGTATTTCGAGCACCGCCTGCCGATCGCGCCGGAGCGCTATGGCGAGATCTTGCGGATGATCGTGAAGGAAGCGGACGCTGCCGATACGGTCGCCGGCAAACGCCTGCTCTCGCTCGCCGCACACTACACGGGCTTGCGCCGTCCCAACCGCAAGGAAGCGCCCGCCTTCAAGTCGGAACTGAAGGAGATCGCTGGCAGCGCCGACATCATCACCCACGGCCTAGCGGCATATCGTGCGGCCAAGGACCGCCCGGCGCAAACGCTGGCGCTGCATCATCTGCTCGAGCGGCAGCATTACAAGCTCGGCCATTGGCGGCTCGCCTCGAGCGACATCAACTATCGCCGCTTCTTCGACGTCAACGGGCTCGCAGGCCTGCGCGTCGAGGACGCGAGCACGTTTGCCGCCACGCACCGGCTGGTGAAGCAGCTCGTCGCCGAGGGAAAGCTGCAGGGCATCCGCCTCGATCACATCGACGGCCTGCGCGACCCCGCTCAATATTGCCAACGATTGCGCCGGCTGGTGCGCGATGCGCAAGGCAACACCAAGCCATTCTACACGGTGATCGAAAAAATCCTGTGCGAGCACGAAAAACTGCCGCACTTCGCCGGCGTCCAGGGCACCACCGGATACGAGTGGATGAATGCCATCACCCAGGTGCTGGTGGATGCGAAGGGGCTGGAGGCGCTGGACGAGACCTGGCGGCAGATCAGCAACCGCTCGCCGCAGCTCGGACCCTACGTCAAGGAGGCCAAGCGGCGCGTGCTGGAGACGCTGCTCACCAGCGAATTCACCGTGCTGACGCGCCTGCTCGCACGCATCGCCAACGGCCATTATTCGACCCGCGACTTCTCCGCCGACAGTTTGCGGCAGGCACTCGAATTGTACGTGCTGCATTTTCCGGTTTACCGCACTTATCTGACGCACAGCGGCCCGACGGTGCTCGACCGAAAGCTGATCGATGACACCATCGAACGCGCCCGCGCGGAGTGGTTCGCCGCCGATGAAGGCATCTTCGAGTTCCTGCATGATGCCCTGACCATGGACCTGCTCAAGCCCGGCCGCCCGCCACACAGCGCTCCCCGCGTGCGCCGCTTTGCGCTGAAGGTGCAGCAGTTCACCGGGCCCGTCATGGCGAAGTCGCTGGAGGACACCGCATTCTACCAATTCCACCGGCTGCTGGCGCTGAACGAGGTCGGCGGCGATCCTGCCAGCAAAGGCCTCGCAATTCCCGCCTTCCACGCAGCGATGCGCGCCCGCGCCAAGGAATGGCCGCAAGGGATGACGGCGACCGCGACCCACGACACCAAGCGCGGCGAGGATGCGCGTGCGCGCATCGCGGCGCTCAGCGAAATCCCCGGCGAATGGACCAGCGCGGTGGCGCGCTGGAAGGTGCTGAACGCGTCGCACCTTGCCCTCAACGGCAATCTGCGCGCGCCGTCGACGACGTTCGAATACATGCTCTACCAGACCCTGCTCGGCGCCTGGCCGCTGCAAGGCCCGAATGCGAGCTTCGTCGAGCGAATCCAGGCCTATGCGCTCAAGGCGGCGCGCGAGGGCAAGGAGGAGACGAGCTGGCTCAATCCGCATGAGGCGTATGAGAACGGGGTGAAAAGCTTTATCGAGAAGATTCTCGATCCGGCGCTGTCAGGTGAATTCCTGGATGCGCTGCAGACGCTTGGCCGCCGCGTCGCACAGCTCGGTGCGCTGAACTCGCTGAGCCAGCTCACGCTGAAGGCGACGCTCCCCGGCGTTCCCGATTTTTACCAGGGCACCGAATATTGGGACCTCTCGCTGGTTGATCCCGACAATCGCCGCCCCGTGGATTTTGTCGCGCGCAGCGCGGCATTGACGTCGCTGGACGCGCCGGACTGGAATAGACTGATCAAGAGCTGGCCGGATGGCGAGCTCAAGCTGGCCTGGACACGGCACCTGCTCAAGCTGCGCAACGCGCGCGCAGACGTCTTCGCGCAAGGCGACTACCAGCCGCTGGAGGTGCGCGGCGCGCACGCCGGCCATGTCATCGCCTTCGCCCGCCAGCACGGCCGTGATGCGGTGATCGTCGTGGTCGGGCGGCAGTTCGCGCCCTTCACGCAAGCAGGTCGGGAATGGCCTGCGTTTGACAGCTTCGACGCTACTGTCGACATCAGCGGTTACCAGGCGCCGGGCCTTGCCGGCAACGAATTGCCCGTGGCTCAGGTTTTTCGCGATCTACCCGCGGGCATCATCGAAGCCCGCACCAAAAGCCAGGCCAAATCGCTCCGCCAGCGCGCCCTCGCCTGACCCTCACTTCCCGTCGTCCTTGGTCAACAGCAACTGCCCGCGCTTGCGGATGGTCGCCTGCGCCATCTCGGCAAAGCGCTGCAGCAGCCACGGCAACACGACCTGCACCGCGACATGGTCGTCGGTGACATCGACCTGCCCGCTCGCGATCTGCCCGAGCGCGCGGATGCGAAAATTCATGGTGTCGCCGTTCCAGCGCTCCTCCTCGACCTGCATCACGGGAATGCTGGCCGCGGCACGACCGAGCCCGGTCTTGAGCCGGCGCACCGCCTCCTCGCGGCCCAGACGATGCGGAATGGAGACGACAAGTGGTGCTGACATGGCCTCTGCCCTGTGGTGACGGATCCTCACATAGTCATGCCGGCCGGACGGTCAAAGGTTCCATGCAAGTTGAACCTGTCGTCGCGTTTCAAATCTGGAACTTTAGAACCTGCGGCAAGTTGCCCCCCGCATATCGGACAGATGCAACGACCCTTTCAACAAAGGGCTGGAGGAGATTCGCATGTCTATCGGTACAATCATTCTGATCATTTTGGTCATCGCGCTGCTCGGCGGCTTCAGTGGCATCGGCGGCGGCCCGTTCTACGGCACCGGCTATTACGGCGGCGGCGGCCTTGGGCTCGTCATCATCATTCTGCTGATCCTGCTGCTGATGGGACGAATCTAGGCAGGCCGTCATTTCCGGAGCGCGCACAAGCGTGAACCCGGAATCTCGCACCACAAATCTCTGGATTCCGGGTTTGCGCTCGGCGCAGCCCGGGATGACCTTTTGGAAAGCACCTATTTCGTCCCCGCCAGCTTCTTCATCGCCGCCTTGATCGAGGTGGCCGCATCGTCATAGCCCTCCCAGGCTTTCGAGCGCGCCAGCAGGCCCGGCACCGTCCGCACCGTATATCGCTTCGGATCGAGATCGCTCTTCACCTGCGCCCAGGTCAATGGCATCGACACCGTGGCACCGGCACGCGCACGCGGAGATAGCGGCGCCACCGCCGTCGACATCCGATCATTGCGCAGGTAGTCGAGGAAGATCTTCCCGTTGCGCAGCTTCTTGGACATGTTGAGCAGATAGCGCTCGGGATCGTCATCGGCCATCCACTGGCAGACGCCTTGTGCGAACGCCTTCGCCTCTTTCCAGCTCACCTTGTCGCGCGCGCCGTGAAGCAGCGGCACCACCAGGTGTAGCCCCTTGCCGCCGGTGGTCTTGCAAAAACTCTCCATCCCGACATCGACCAGCCGCTGGCGCATCTCCTTGGCGGCGTCCACGACCTCGGTAAACTTGACGTCCGGCGCGGGATCGAGATCGAACACCAGTCGGCCCGGCGTGTCATAAGCGTCGGGTGCACAATTCCAGGGATGCAGCTCGACGCCGCCGATCTGTGCGACCGCGGCGAGCCCCTCGACGCGATCGATCTGCAGGTAAGGCTTGCGATCGCCCGAGACTCTTGCGAGCTCGAGCAGGTTCGACGTGCCCTGCATGGCATGGCGCTGGAAGAAGCACTCTCCTTTGATGCCATCGGGCGCACGGATCAGCGAGCATGGCCGGCCCTTGAGGTGCACGATCATCCATTCGCCGACGGCCTCGAGATAGCGCGCAAGGTCGAGCTTGGTGACCGGAGCCCCCTCTCCGTCGTCAGGCCAGAGCTCCTTGTCAGGCTTGGAAATAACGACGCCCATCACTTCGGCGGTGCCGGTCGTCTTCGATGACTTGTCAGCCTGCGGCGCGACGCGCTTCCGGGCGGAGGGCTTTGCCAGCTTGGTATCGGCAGGCGTCTCCGCCTGGACCTCCTCGGCCGGCTTGTCCTGCCGCAGGCCCTTGAAGGCTGCCTGGCGGATATTGCCGTCGGCGGTGAAACCGGCGAATTCGATCTCGGCCACGAGCTCCGGCTTGAGCCAGTGCACGTCGCGGGTCTTTTTCGGCGCATTCTTGCCGCCGAAGGGACTTTCCTTGGCCTCCACGGCCTTCAGCGCCGGCATGATCCGAGCGACCTTGTCGGCGCCAAAACCAGTCCCGACCATGCCGACAAAGGCGAGATGGTCGCCACGATGCACACCCGCCATCAGCGAACGGAATTTTCCGTTGGTGGTCTTGTAGCCGCCGATCACGACCTCATGGCCCGCGCGGCATTTCGCCTTGGTCCAGCTCTCCGTGCGGCCCGAACGGTAGGGTGCGTCGAGCTTCTTCGACACCACGCCTTCGAGCTCGAGCTTGCAGGCCGATTGCAGCACCGCATCGCCGCCGCTCTCGAAATGCTCGACATAGCGGATCTGGCTCGACTTCTTCCTGCGCGCCTCCAGCAATTCCTTCAGCCGGTCCTTGCGGTCGCTGAGCGGCAGACGGCGATAGTCGAGGCCCTCGGCAAACAGCAGATCGAAGGCGAAGAAAATCAGGTTCTCGGACTTGCCGTCGGACAACGCGGCCTGGAGCGAGGAGAAGTTCGGCGCGCCGTTGTGGTCGAGCGCGACGATCTCGCCGTCGATGAGCACATCCGGCAGCGCGCCCGCCTCCTTCGCGATCGACGCGAACTTATCGGTCCAGTCGAGGCCCTTGCGGGTCTTCAGCGTCGCCTCTCCGTCCTCGACGCGGAGCTGCACACGGTAGCCGTCGAATTTGATCTCATGGCACCAGCCATCGGCTGCAGGCGGCCGCTCGACCGAGGTGCAGAGCTGCGGCGCGACGAAGTCCGGCATCTCCGAGACCTTCTTGGTCGTTGTCGCGGTCGTCGCCTTCGTATTCGAGGTCTTGGCGCTCTTCAAAGCGGCCCGCGGCGCCGGCTTGAGCGTGCGCCCCTTGGTCTCCTCGGCGCGATTGGATTGCCAGACCGCATCGGCCTTGCCCTTCGTTCCCTTTGCCAGCATGAACGGCTTGGGCGCCCGCCCCTTGCCCCCGGCGATCTGGTCCATGGCGCGCCCGGAGGCCACGGACTTGTCCTCGGCCAGGATATCCTCGTCCTCGCTGGCATAGTCGTCGCGGTGCTTGATCAGGAGCCAGTTGGTGCGTTTCTCGCTGCCGCGGTTACGCATGCGCACCAGCACCCAGCTGCCATGCAGCTTTTCGCCATGCAGGGTGAACTTGAGGTCGCCCTTCCTGAAGCCGGCTTCGGGATCATCGGACTCCCAGGTGCCGCGGTCCCACAGCATCACCGTGCCGCCGCCATATTGTCCTTCCGGAATGGTGCCTTCGAAATCGCCATAGTCGAGGGGATGGTCCTCGACTTCCACCGCCAGTCGCTTGTCCTGCGGATTGAGCGATGGACCCTTCGTCACCGCCCAGGACTTGAAGACGCCGTCGAACTCAAGCCTGAGGTCGTAGTGCAGCCGGGTTGCATCATGTTTCTGGATCACGAAACGCCGCTGTTCTGACGGCGCAACTGCCGCCTTGCCCGACGGCTCGGGCGTCTTTTCGAAATCACGCTTCTTTCGATAGGTGGAGAGTTTTTGCAGCACGACCCGTCCCGCTTCACTTTCGGCATTCAGCCTATCACGGCCAAAGTCCCGCCCGGAACCAAAACCCCGGAGGTCGGTTGGAGTTCCTGAAAGGCCTTGAAATCACTGGAGAATGGAATGGCTCCGCGCGCCTATTGGAAGGGAACGTTGAAGCTGTCGCTGGTCAGCTGCCCGGTCGTGCTTTATCCGGCCACGACGGCGGCCGAGAAGACGCGGTTTCACCTGATCAACCGCGAGACCGGCAACCGCCTCAAGCAGCAGATGATCGACTCCGAGACCGGCGACGTCGTGGAGAGTGACCAGAAGGGCCGCGGCTATGAGCTCTCCAAGGGCAAATATGTCGAGATCGAGCCGGAGGAGCTCGAGGCGGTGCAAATCGAGAGCAACCACACCATCGACATCGAGAGCTTCGTGCCGAGCGAGGAGATCGACCAGCGCTATCTCAATCACCCCTATTACATCGCGCCCGACGGCAAGGCCGCGATCGACGCCTTTGCCGTGATCCGCGACGCCATGAAGGACCAGGATCGCGTCGCGCTCGCCAAGATCGTGCTGACGAACCGCGAGCACATCATCGCGATCGAACCGCTCGGCAAGGGCCTGCTCGGCACCACACTGCGCTTCCCATATGAGCTGCGCGACGAGCACGAATTTTTTGGCGACATCAAGAACCCGAAGATCACCAAGGACATGGTCGAGCTCGCCGGCCACATCCTGCACACCAAGGCCGCGCATTTCGATCCGAGCGAGTTCAAGGACGAATACGAGACCGCCCTGAAGTCATTGGTGAAGCGCAAGGCGAGCGGCAAGACGATCGAGCTGCCGGAGCCGGAGCAACGCCCCAGCAATGTCGTCAGCCTGATGGACGCGCTGAAGCAGAGCCTGAAGGGGCGGGCTGCGAAGAAGACGACGGCGAAGTCGCATCCGCGGCGTGCGACCGGGCGGCACCGTCCTGCGAAGAAGGCGCATCGTTCCACGGCGCGGCACAGGAAGGCCGGGTAGCTCCGCATCATCGCGAGCGCAGCGAGGCAATCCAGACGAGGGACCCTGGATTGCCTCGCTGCGCTCGCAATCACGATGTGGATAGAGCATCGCTCCCGATAGGAACGTCAATCCGCCGCCTTCAGCCGGTACCCGATTCCCGTCTCGGTCAGCACGTATTGCGGCCGCTCCGGATCGGCTTCGATCTTCTGGCGCAGTTGGCGAACATAGACGCGCAGATATTGCGCATCCGTCAGTTCGTCCCAGAGCTCCTTGAGCAGGAAGCGATGGGTCAGCACCTTGCCGGCGTGCTGCACCAGCACGCGCAGCAGGTCGTATTCCTTCGGCGACAGCTTGACCTCGCGCTCGCCGAGCTTGACGATGCGACGAACGAGATCGACCGAGAGATCGCCGGTGCGGAACACCGGGCGCTCGCCCTGCACCTGAAGCTGGTGCCGCAGCGCGGCGCGCAGGCGCGCCAAAAGCTCGTCCATCCCGAATGGCTTGGTCAGATAATCATCGGCGCCGAGGTCGAGCGCCTGGACCTTGCCGGCCTCGTCGCCGCGGCTCGACAGCACGACTATCGGCACACTGTCATGCCGGGCACGGATGGTGCGCAGCAACTCATGGCCTTGAATGTCGGGCAGGCCGAGATCGAGGATGATCAGCGCGGGCTCCTCGGCGAGCTTCTCCAGCGCGATCTTGCCGTTCGATGCCTCCAGGATCTCGTAGCCCTGCGTTGAAAGCCCCATCCGCAGCAATTTGCGGATCGGTGGCTCGTCGTCGATCACTAGGACCTTGATCGGGGCAGCGCTCATGCGGCGGTATCCAATGCTTGGGTCTGTGCTGGGACCGGCAGACGGATGGTGAGAACCGCACCGCTGCGGTCGCTGCGATTGGCTGCCGTGATCGTGCCGCGCATCGCCTCGACGAAGCCGCGGGAGATCGCAAGCCCAAGCCCGGTGCCGGGGCGAACATGGTCGCCCTTCTGAACGCGGTAGAACTTGTCGAACACGCTCTCGACCTCGTCGGCCGGGATGCCGGCGCCTTCGTCGGCGATCTCAAGCACCACCTGATCGTGCTCGCGCCGGCTCTTGATCGCAATCATGGTTTCGGGCGGCGAATACTTTGCCGCATTGTCGAGCAGGTTGAACAGCACCTGCTCGAACAGCACGGCATCGAGCTCGAGCATGGGAAGATCGGCGGCGAGGACCAGCTCGACCTTGTGCGCGGCCAATATCTTGGACGCCCGCCGCAGAGCGCTGCCCACGATCTCGCCGAGATCGTGCAGCGCCGTGTTGGGCACGATGGCACCGGATTCGAGCTTGGTCATGTCGAGCAGATTGGCGATGAAGCGGTTGAGGCGCTCGGACTCATCGATCACGGTCGCGAGCAGATCGCGCTTCTCGGTGTCGGACAGTGCGCCGGCGAGATCGCGCATGGTCGAGGCCGCGCCCAGCACGGAAGCAAGTGGCGTCTTCAGATCGTGTGAGATCGAGGTCAGCAGCGCCGAGCGCAGGCGTTCGGATTCCACCGTGCGTTTGACGCGATCCATGTCCTCGACCAGCAGCACGCGCTCGATCGCGAGAGCGCCTTGGTCGACCAGCGCATCCAGCAGCCGGCGCTGGTCCGGTGTCAGCAAAGGGCCAGTACGGTCGTCGTCGATACCGATGACGCCGATCGGGCCGCGCCCGGTGCGCATCGGCAGGAACAGGCGCTTGGCGCCCGGCAGCGTATCCGAACCGCGGCCGGCGGAGCGGTCATTGCTCCAGGCCCAGTTGGCGGCGGCGAGGTCGGCCTGGTCGAGCTGATCTTCCGGCGGATAGCCTGACTTCACGGTCAAAAGCCCGTCCTCCGGCAGCAACAGGACGACGCGGACCTTCAGCATCAACGCGATCTGATAGGCCGAGGCCCACAGCACGTCATCGAGCGTCGCCGTGCCGGCAAGCTTGCGGCTGAAGGCATAGAGCTGCTCGGTGGTCCTGATGCGGCCGATCGCGGTGTCGGCCTGCGTGCGCACGCGTGCGGCGACGTTCGAGACCAGGATCGCGATCAGCATGAAGAAGAAGAACGCCGCGACGTTGGTCGGATCGGTGATGGTGAAGGTGTAGACCGGCGGCAGGAAGAAAAAATTATAGGCGAGCGAGGCCGCCAGGCTCGCGAGCAGCGACGGCCAAAGGCCGTAGCGCACTGCGACCGCAACCACGGCCGTGAGCAGCACGAGGTCGACGTTCTCGATGCCGAAGCGAGGCTGGAGCAACTCTGCGGCGCCAAGGCCGACCAGCACGACGCCGAGCGATTTCAGATAGGGCAGCGGATTGAACGGCTCGGCCCGCGCCGCGGTCTGCACCGCCGTCTTCGGCACCGCCTCGTCCGTCAGCTCGTCGCCGGGAATGACGTGAACGCTGATATTGCCGGCGCGCCGCACCAGGTCGTGCACGACAGACCCGCGCGTCATCTCGAACCAGCGCGAGCGGGTCGATTTTCCGATCACGATCTGGGTCACGTTGTTGCCTTGCGCGAAATTGATGACGTCGTCGGCGATGCGGCGACCGACGGCGGGAATGGTCAGCGCCTCGCCGCCGAGCGATTCCGCGAGCCGCAGCGTGTCCGCCAGCCGGTCACGCTCCTGGTCCGAGAGCTGGAGCGAGCGTCGCGTCTCGATCGAGATCGCCGTGAACTGTGCATGCAGCCGGTCGGCCAGCCGCTTGGTGTAGCGCACCAGGCCTGCCGCGCGGGGATCCTCGCTGACGCAGACCAGGATGCGCTCGCCCGCGGCCCAGGGACCGGCGATGGCGTTTGCCTGCATGTGAGTGAGCAGCTGCTCGTCGACCCGCTCGGCCGTGCGCCGCAGCGCGAGCTCGCGCAGCGCGGTCAGATTGCCGGGCGAGAAGTAATGCTCGAGCGCCCGCTCGGCCTGCTTGGGGACATAGACCTTGCCTTCACGCAGGCGCTGGATCAGGTCGTCGGGCGTGAGGTCGATCAGCTCGATCGCGTCGGCGCGGTCGAAGATCGAATCCGGCACGGTCTCCCGGACCCGCACATGGGTGATCTGGGCGACGACGTCGTTCAGGCTCTCGATGTGCTGGATGTTGACGGCGGTGTAGACGTCGATGCCGTGGGAGAGCAGCTCCTCGACGTCGAGATAACGCTTGGGATGACGGCTGCCGGCGGCATTGGTGTGGGCGAGCTCGTCCACCAGCGCGATCTTCGGACGCCGCGCGATCACGGCATCGAGGTCCATTTCCTCCACGATCTGGCCGCGATAGTCGAGCCGCTTGCGCGGGACCACCTCGAGCCCGCGAACCAGCGCCTCAGTCTCGGCCCGGCCATGGGTCTCGACAAAGCCGACCACGACATCGATGCCGGCCTTGCGCCTGGCATGGGCGCTTTGCAGCATCTCGTAGGTCTTGCCGACACCGGGGGCGGCGCCGACGAAGATCTTCAGCTTGCCGTTCGCGCTCTCCTCCCGGCGCGCGGCTTCCAGCAGCGCCTCCGGCGACGGTCGTTGTTCGGGATCGCGGCGCTGTTGAACCATCAGGCCAATATAATCATCCTGATATTCCCGGCATAGAGCGCTACTTCGTGGAAGCACGATCCAGCGCGAGATTCAGCGCCAGAACGTTAACCCTGGGTTCGCCAAGCAGGCCGAACAGACGGCCCTGGGTGTTGGCGGCGACGAGCTGCTTCAGTTGGTCCTCCGACATGCTCCGCGCCTTGGCGACGCGCGCGACCTGGAATTCCGCCGCCGCAGGGGAGATATCAGGATCAAGTCCGCTGGCCGAGGTCGTGACAAGATCGACCGGCACCGCGGCATTCGGGTTCTCGGCCTTAAGCCTCTCCACGTCCTCCTTCAGCCGGTCGGCCAGCGCCTTGCTGGTCGGGCCGAGATTGGAGCCTCCGGAATTGGCGGCGTTGTAGGGCGCCGGGACCGTCTTGCTCGAATCATTGGGGTCCGGCGCCAGCGTCGCCGAGGGACGGCCGCGGAAATATTTGTCGTCCTTGAATTCCTGCCCGATGAGGGCGGAGCCGATCACCTTGCCGTCCTTCTCGATCAGGCTGCCTTGCGCCTTGGCGGGAAAGATCGCGCCGGCAATGCCGGTCATGGCGAGCGGATAGGCGAGGCCCGTGATGGCGGTGAGCACCAGCAGGAGGACGATGGCGGGGCGGATTTCTCTGAGCATGTTGGGGCTCCTTTAGGCGAGGTGCAAGGCAACGACGACGAGGTCGATCGCCTTGATGCCGACGAAGGGAATGACGATGCCGCCGAGGCCGTAGATCAGCAGGTTACGCCGAAGCAACGCGCCGGCACCGACGGCGCGATAGGCGACGCCCTTCAGCGCCAGGGGGATCAGGCCGATGATGATGAGCGCGTTAAAGATGATCGCCGACAGGATGGCGCTCTGCGGGCTCGACAGGTTCATGACGTTCAGCACGTTGAGCTGTGGGTAGAACGCCAGAAACATGGCCGGGATGATCGCAAAATATTTTGCGACGTCGTTGGCGATCGAGAAGGTCGTCAGCGCGCCGCGCGTCATCAAGAGCTGCTTGCCGATCTCGACCACCTCGATCAGCTTGGTGGGATTGGAATCGAGGTCGACCATGTTACCGGCCTCACGCGCAGCCTGTGTGCCTGTGTTCATGGCGACACCGACGTCGGCCTGGGCGAGCGCCGGCGCGTCGTTGGTGCCGTCGCCGCACATGGCCACCAGCTTGCCTTTCGCCTGCTCGTCGCGGATCAGCTTGAGCTTGTCCTCGGGCGTTGCCTGCGCCAGGAAGTCGTCGACACCGGCTTCCGCGGCGATCGCCGCCGCCGTCATCGGGTTGTCGCCAGTGATCATGACGGTGCGGATACCCATGCGGCGCAGCTCGGCAAAGCGCTCGCGGATGCCGCCCTTGACGATGTCCTTGAGCTGGATGACGCCGAGCAGCTTTCCGTCCCTGGCGACGGCCAACGGCGTCCCGCCGGCTTTCGAGATGTCGTCTGCAATGGTCTGGATCTCGCGGCCGATCTCGGACAGTGCTGCAGGCTGGATGGCGCGCGCCGTATTGCCCGACGCCACGGCCATCGGCGCGCCGCCGCCGACATAGTTGAGCATGGCATCAACCGCGCCCTTGCGCACCGAAGAGCCGCCGGCATCGACACCGCTCATGCGGGTCTGCGCCGTGAACGGGATGAAAGTCGCCCCGAGCTCGGCCATGTCGCGGCCGCGGATGCCGTATTTCTCCTTCGCGAGAACGACGATGGAGCGGCCCTCGGGGGTCTCGTCGGCAAGCGAGGCGAGCTGAGCGGCGTCCGCCAGCTCCTGCTCGCCGACACCGCGCACCGGTCGGAACGCGGTGGCTTGGCGGTTTCCGAGCGTAATGGTGCCGGTCTTGTCGAGCAGCAGCGTGTCGACGTCGCCGGCCGCCTCGACCGCGCGGCCGGACATCGCGAGCACGTTGAAGCGCACCAGGCGGTCCATGCCGGCGATGCCGATGGCCGAGAGCAGCGCGCCGATCGTGGTCGGAATCAGCGTCACAAACAGCGCGACCAGCACGATCACCGAGATCGAGCCGCCCGCATAGGCCGCATAGCTCGGAATGGTGACGGTCGCGAACACGAAGATGATGGTGAGGCCCGCGAGCAGGATGTTCAGCGCGATCTCGTTCGGCGTCTTCGCGCGCTCGGCCCCCTCGACCAGCTTGATCATGCGATCGATGAAGGTCGAGCCCTGCGCCGCCGTGATGCGGACGCGGATCCAGTCGGATAGCACCTGGGTTCCGCCTGTCACCGCGGAGCGGTCGCCCCCGGACTCGCGGATCACGGGTGCGGATTCGCCTGTTATGGCGGCCTCGTTGACGGACGCGACGCCTTCGATCACCTCACCGTCGGACGGGATGGTGTCACCCGCCTCGACCAGCACGATGTCGCCGACCTTGAGGCTCGTGCCCGGCACCAGCTTGAAGTCCTTACCCGCGCCGCTCAGCAGCTTGGCCTGGCTCTCGCTGCGGGTCTTGCGCAGCGAATCGGCCTGCGCCTTGCCACGGCCTTCGGCCACCGCCTCAGCGAAGTTCGCGAACAGCACTGTGAACCAGAGCCAGACGATGATCTGGAAGGTAAAGCCGAGATTGGTGCCCTCAGTGACGAGATCGCGCAGGAAGATCACCGTGGTGAGCGCGGCCACGATTTCGACCACGAACATTACGGGGTTCCTGATCATCAGCCGCGGGTCGAGCTTGGTGACGGAAGCGCGGATCGCCGGCACGACGATCTTGGGATCGAGCATCGCCGAGACGGACGCGCGCTTCTGCAGTTTCATGGTTTCCATGGAGGTCACTCCAGACAATCAGAAGAGGTTCGATCAGAACACTTGGCCTGCATTCATCGCGAGATGCTCGACGATCGGGCCGAGTGCGAGCGCCGGGAAGAAGGTGAGGCCGCCGATGATCAGGATTACGCCGACGACGAGGCCGACGAAGAGGCCGCCGGTGGTCGGGAACGTGCCCGCCGACGGCGGAATGGATTTTTTGGCGGCGAGCGAGCCCGCGATCGCCATGGCCGGCACGATCATGAAGAAGCGGCCGACGAACATCGCGCTGGCGAGGGTGAGATTGTAGAACAGCGTGTTGCCGGTGAGGCCCGCGAACGCCGAGCCGTTGTTGCCGGTCGCCGACGTATAGGCGTAGAGCACCTCGGTGAAGCCGTGGGGGCCGGCATTGGCCATGGAGGCCACCGCCGCGGGATAGACCACGCCGACCGAGGTCCAGCCCAGATACATCAGCGGCAGCACCAGGATCGCGAGCATCGCCATCTTGACCTCGCGCGCCTCGATCTTCTTGCCGACATATTCCGGCGTGCGGCCGACCATCAGGCCCGCGACGAAGATCGCGAGCACGACGAACAGCAGCATGCCGTAGAGGCCGGCCCCGACGCCGCCGATGATGATCTCCCCTAGCTGCATGTTGATCAGCGGGATCATGCCGCCGAGCGCGGTAAAACTATCATGCATGGCGTTCACCGCGCCGCAGGACGCCGCCGTGGTGATCACGGCGAACAGCGAGGACGCAACGATGCCGAAGCGAACTTCCTTGCCCTCCATGTTGCCGCCGGTCAGGCCGAGCGCCTGAAGCATCGAAGTGCCGTTGGCTTCCGCCCAATAGGTGATCGCGACGCCGGCGACGAACAGGACGCCCATCACGGCGAGAATCGCGAAGCCCTGGCGCTGGTTGCCGACCATGCGGCCGAACACATTGGTCAGCGCGGCGCCCAGCGCGAAGATCGACAGCATCTGCACGAAGTTCGACAGCGCGGTCGGATTCTCGAAGGGGTGCGCCGCATTGGCATTGAAGAAGCCACCGCCATTGGTGCCGAGCATCTTGATCGCGACCTGCGAGGCCACCGGCCCGACAGCGATGGTCTGCTTGGCGCCTTCGAGCGTCGTGGCCTCGACATAGTCGCCGAGCGTCTGCGGCATGCCCTGCGAGACCAGGAACAGCGTATAGACCACGCAGATCGGCAGCAGCACATAAAGGGTGCAGCGGGTCACGTCGACCCAGAAATTGCCGACCGTGCGCATCGAGGCGCGCGAGAAGCCGCGGATCAGCGCCACGGCGAGCGCGATGCCGGTCGCGGCCGACAGGAAGTTCTGGTGCGTCAGGCCGACCATCTGCACGAGATACGAAATCGTGCTCTCGCCACCGTAGTTCTGCCAGTTGGTATTGGTGATGAAGGAGATCGCGGTGTTGAAGGACAGATCCTCGGCAACCGCGGTCTGCCCGGCCGGATTGAAGGGCAGCACCGCCTGCAGGCGCATCACACCGTAAATGATCAGGAAGCCGCCGACATGGAACAGCAGCATGGAAACCGTATAGGTCAGCCAGTGCTGCTCGCGCTTCTCGTCAACGCCTGAGATCCAGTAGATGCCGGCCTCGATCGGACGCAGCACCGGCGAGAGAAACGTTGTCTCGCCATTGAACACACGCGTCATGTACCAGCCGAGCGGTTTTGTCAGCGCGACGATGACGACGCAGAAAAGAATGATCTGGAGCCAACCGATCACAGTCATGGAATCAACCCTTCAGGCATTTTGTCCGCCGCAACAGCGGCAGCCGCACGGCTCAGAACCGTTCCGGCCGCAGCAGCGCATAGGTGAGATAGACCAGAAGGCCGAACGAGACGGCACCGGCGAGCGCATAATCGAACATCATGATCCGCTCCGTCACAGCCGTTCGCAGGCGTAGGTGTAGCCGATCGCTAGGGCAAAGAAGCCGAAGCCCAGCGCCAGCATGAGAATGTCCATCATGGGAAAACTCCTCGTTGCGCTCCGTGGCGGAGGCAACTGTGTCTCACTTCCCCGGCAGGCAGCTTGCGTTGAATCAAGTGCAACGCATGTGCAGCAGTTGCCGGCCGGGACTTTCACCGCCTTCACGTGCCACCACGCACATAGGTTTTCGAGACGTGGGCTCTGGCGAAGTTATAGGAATCTCATAAAGGACGGCGCGCCGGCGACGCGTTGCATCCCGCGCGGATGGGGCCAGTGCTTATGAGATTCCTATATCTCCCAACCCCTTCCCGTCTCGTTTTCCAATGCTCTTCCCGCCATCCTGAACAGGCCGGCCGACGGACCGACGCCCGCTCCAGGAGGCCTGATATGACCGTCGCTTTCCAACACTATGATCCACCGGCCCTCACCGACCGCCTCCGCAACGCGCAAGGCATGACGCGGCCGTTGATGCTCGAAATCATGGACAAGGCCTGCCGCCGCTTCCCTTCTCTCGGACAGACCGAGCGCACCGCGCGCGTCATGCGCCTGATCGATGCCGAGGCGTGGACCGATGCCGCGCTGGCGCTGATGGAACTCGAACTGCCGCTGTGGCAGGTCCGCCGCATCGCCTACGATGAGGGCGAATGGCACTGCGCACTGTCGCGCGAACGCGAACTGCCGGACTGGCTCGACGCGGCGGTCGAGGGATGCCATGGCGACCTCGCGGTCGCGCTGATGTCGGCTTTCGTGGAGATACAGGCACTGGCCGTCGAAACTTCGCGGCCGAGCGTTCCCAGCGTGCGTCCCGCTGCGGATGCGCTCTACGAGCCGGCGGCTTGCGAGAATTTCAACTGAGCGCGAAGCCTTATGGCGTTCCTATGAGATCGCCGAGCGCCCTCTCTCGAAATCCTATCCATCGAGAAAGATATTGATCGGGAGGTTGCGGGACGAAATTCCGCCCCTCGCGTCAATTGGAAGGACTTCATCCGTGAAACTCGTCGAACCTCCCTCGTGCAGCTCGCTCTCCAGCATCGTCTTCATCGGCCGGAACCATCGCGGACAATGGATTGCGCAGGAGCAGCACGGCCTCTATGGCGGCCTGTTCGTCAGCCGCGCCCAGGCGATCAAATACGTGCTGTTCGAGAACGGACATCATCCCGAGACCATCGTCGAACTGTCGCGCGAGATCGAGCTCGACATGGGTAAACACCCCGACCTCTCGCAGCGCGCGGCCTGAGCGCCGCGCATCCGGGCAAGCAAGCCATGTTCATTCCTCCTTCAGCCTGGTTCACCGGTTTCATCCCGGATCTGCCGACGCCGTTCGACGCAGCCGACACGATCGACCTCAGGGCGTTCGCCGCCCTGTGTGAGCGCCAGGTTGCAGCCGGCGTGCCTGCGATCGTGGTTTGCGAGACGGCGGGCGAAGCGCCGACGCTTTCGGCCGCCGAGCAGGAACTCGTCATTCGCACCGCGGTCGAAGTTGCCCGCGGGCGGGCGCGGGTCATCGCGGGTGCGATGTCGAATGCGACCGGCCGCGCTGTCGAGCTTGCGCGGCGCGCAGAGGCAGCCGGTGCCGATGCCGTCATGTCGGTGGTGCCCGCCTACAACAAGCCGATGCAGGAGGGGATGCTCGCGCATTTCCGCGCCATAGCCGGCGCGATCGGCCTGCCCGTGATCCTGCACGACGTCCCCTCCCGCACGCTGCGTCCGCTCGCCGACGAGACATTGCTGCGTCTGGTCGAAGCCCGCCAGTTCGTGGGCCTGCGCGATGGGAGCGGTGACAGCACCCGCCCGATGCGCCTGAGCCGGCTGCTGCCATCTGGCTTTCGCCTGCTATCGGGCGACGACGTCTCCACATTCGGCACTCTCGCCGGCGGCGGCGACGGCGCAATCTCGGAGGTTTCCAACATCGCGCCAGATCTATGCCGCACGATCTTCTCACAAATCCGGCAGGGTCGCCTGCAAACGGCGCGCTACCTGCACAAGCGTCTCGTGCCGCTCATCGCCTGCCTGTCCCGCGAAAGCCCGGCTGCACTCAAATACGCACTGAGCACGCTGGGCCTGATGTCGCCCGCGACAAGGCTGCCGATCGTGCCGCTGGATGATCTGGCTCGGGCCGAGGTCCGGAGAGCCTTCATGGCGATTGCCGACGAGGAGCTGATCGACAGCATCGGCGCTTAGAGAGCGCGCCTATAGCGCTCCTATACGACAACACCCACACCCGCCTCGCATTCCTATGCTGCGATGCTCACTATCAGAAGCCAGATAGGGCGACCGTCTCGTCGCCCGAGAGACAAGGACTTCCATATGTCGATGCTGACACAGGGCTTTCAACGCCCCTTCCGCTGGGCCGAACGCCCGGCCAGGGAACGCAAGGCCGAGCTCAAGCGCGTCGCGCGGCGTGCACTTGCGGTGCTCACGATGGGCAGCGTGCTCACGGCGCTCATCGTGCTGAAGACCGCCATCCACGTCTGGCACCTCCACGCCTGAGGGCGCTATGATGACCTTGCAGACGTGTGAGGAGGCCGCCATGGCCGCGATTGCTCTTCAAGCTTTTGATCGCCAGCCGCGGCAGCGGCCTGCGGCGGAATTGACGCCGCTCGATCCCGACGTCGTCAGCGCCGCCATTCCCGCCTTTTTCATCGGCCGCAACAAGGTCGGCCTCTGGGTCGCCCGCGAGGCGCGCGGACGCATCGGCGGCCTGTTCCTGTTCAAGAGCTCGGCCGTCGATTTCGCCAACCGCCAGAGCGCGCCGGCACGGTGTGCGCTGGTGTTTCCCGCCGAGACC
The DNA here is from genome assembly GCF_054056275.1 of Bradyrhizobium sp. USDA 4449. Taxonomy (NCBI): domain Bacteria; kingdom Pseudomonadati; phylum Pseudomonadota; class Alphaproteobacteria; order Hyphomicrobiales; family Nitrobacteraceae; genus Bradyrhizobium; species Bradyrhizobium sp. USDA 4449. The sequence goes on from NZ_JBSRYD010000001.1 coordinate 416,492, forward strand.
TTCGAGCTCGACATCGAGAACCGCGGCAATCCGCTGATCGTGCTGGCCGAACGAGCCAGGCGGCTGCTGGCTCGCCTCACCGCGGTGCCCACCGCGGACAGCTAGCATATGCCGCTCTTCAGGGGACCTCTCGAGCACGCGGTCACCACGACCATCCTGACCATGACGCTGAGCCTGATCTGGGGGGCGGTCCTGACGATCGTGATCACGCTCGCAGCGCGTGGGCTCGGGGTCTAGAGCCTTCGATCACTTCCGCGGGCCGACCGCGAAGTGACCAAGGCTGCCCATCAGGCGAGCAACCGGGCAGGAACGGCGATCGCGATGACGGATAGGCCGCCCCGGTCCTTGCGGAAAACGCCCGGCCGATCTGGCGCAGTTTCACGGAACCGTGTTAGACGGGCTGCATGAGCACAAGCAGCGTCAACGTCGTCGCCCACCCCCTGGTCCAGCACAAGCTTTCCCTGATGCGGGAGAAGGATCGCTCGACCAAGAGCTTTCGCGAGATCCTGAACGAGATCGGGATGCTGCTCGGCTACGAGGTGACGCGCGACCTGCCGCTGGAGCTGGTCGGGATCGAGACGCCGATCTCGCCGATGCAGGCGCCGAAGATCGCCGGCAAGAAGCTCACGCTGGCGCCGATCCTGCGCGCCGGCGTCGGCTTCCTCGACGGCATGCTGGCGCTGATGCCTTCGGCCCGCATCGCCCATATCGGGCTCTACCGCGACCCCGAGACGCTGCAGGCCGTGGAATATTATTTCAAGGCACCACAGGACCTGTCGGACCGCACCGTGATCCTGATGGACCCCATGCTGGCGACCGGCAATTCGGCCTGCGCCGGCGCCTCGCTGCTGAAAGACCGCGGCGCCCGCGACATCCGTTTCGTCTGCCTGCTGGCAGCGCCTGAAGGCGTTGCGAAGTTCCAGGACGAACATCCGGACGTGCCGGTCTGGACCGCCGCGATCGATGAGCGGCTCAACGACCACGGCTATATCGTGCCGGGCGCTGGGCGATGCCGGCGACCGGATGTTCGGCACCAAGTAGACAGGTTGCGCGATCGGGCTACTCCGGTGGCCATGCACGCCGACGATGTTTCGCTGCAATCGCTGATCGAATCGGAGACATCAGCCGAGCCCGCCTTCGTGTTCGACGGCACGTCCGTGTCGCGCACGGAATTTTCGATGAAGGTCGAGCAGACCGCTGCCTGGCTTGCCGCGCAGGGCATCGACAAGGGCGACGTCGTCGCGGTCTGGCTGGTCAACCGGGTCGAATGGATCGCGCTGCTGTTCGCCGCCGCCAGGCTGGGTGCGATCGTCGCCGCCGTCAACACGCGGTATCGCAGCGCGGAGGTGGTGCATCTTCTGAAACTGTCCGGCGCCAAGCTTCTGGTGGTCGAGGCCGCGTTTCGCTCGATCGATTTCGCTTCCATTCTCGCCGACATCGCCGGCGAAGAGGTGCCGGCCCTGCAGAAGGTCGCGACGGTCGGCGCGGATGCGATCGCCGCAAAATGGTCCTGCACGCGCTTCGATGCGTTCGATAAGCCCTATCCGCTGACTCCCGCCCAAGAAGACATCGACCTGCCCGTACTGCTCTACACCACATCGGGCACGACAAAAGGCCCGAAGCTGGTGGCGCATTCGCAGCGAACGCTCGCAAGCCACGCGAAAGCCGTTGCCAAGGCACTCCAGCTCTCGCCGCAGCGTCACGCTCTACTGGCGATGCTGCCATTCTGCGGCACCTTCGGCATGACGAGCCTGCTGGGCTTCATCGCGGCGGGCGCGACCGTCCACGTGCTCGACGCTTTTGAGGCGGCACCGGCTTTGAACATCCTCAGCAAGCAGCAAATCACACACGCCTTCGGCTCCGACGAGATGTTTCGCCGCATCCTCGCACTGACCCACGCGCCGCGACCGTTCCCGCATCTCGAAGTCTGCGGCTATGCCGCGTTCCAGCCCGGCTGGCGCGAGCTGGCTACAGAGGCCGAGACGCGCGGCCTGCCGCTGTTCGGCCTCTACGGCTCGAGCGAGGTGCAGGCGTTGTTCTCGATCGGCCGCCACGGCGACGCTTTCGCCGATCGCATCGAGGGCGGCGGCTGGCCGATGTCATCAGAGGCGAAGGTGCGCGTGCGCGATACCGAGAGCGGCGAGCTCACCGCTCCCGGCGTCTCCGGCGAGATCGAGATCAGCGCGCCATCGCGCTTCCTCGGCTATTTCAACAACCCGGAAGCGACGCGCGAGGCCATCACCGCGGACGGCTTCTTCCGGACCGGCGATATCGGCCGTCTCCGCGGCAACGGCGCCTTCGTCTATGAGACCCGCGCCGGCGACGCCATGCGCCTCGGCGGCTTTCTGGTCGCGCCCGGCGAGATCGAGGACGAGCTCAAGTCCTGTGCCGGTGTCGCCGACGCCCAGGCGGTCGCTGTCGATCTGAAAGGCCAGGCGCGCTGCGTCGCCTTCGTGATCCCTACTGGTCGGCCGCCACAGCAGGAAACCTTGGTCGCGCGCCTGCGTGAGCGGCTCGCCGGCTACAAGGTGCCGGCACGCATCTATGTCGTGGATGCCTTCCCGGTCACCGACAGCGCCAATGGCGTCAAGATCCAGCGCGCAAAACTCCGCGCCATGGCGATGAAACGGATCGCCGCCGAATAGAAACCTTCAGAGCAACCTGCTCAGTACGATTTGGCGAGGCCCAGCACCTTCTCCGCGATGAAGCTGAGCGCGAGCTGCGGACTGACCGGCGCGATGCGGGGGATCAGCACCTCGCGCAAATAGCGCTCGACGTGAAATTCCTTGGCATAGCCAAAGCCGCCATGGGTCATCACCGCCTGCTCGCACGCCGAGAAGCCGGCTTCGCCGGCGAGATATTTCGCAGCGTTGGCCGCGGCGCCGCAGGGCATGCCCTTGTCGTATTGCCAGGCCGCCGACATCACCATCAGCCATGCCGCCTCGAGCTCGACCCAGTTCACGGCGAGCGGATGCTGGATGCCTTGATTTTTGCCGATCGGGCGATTGAACACGACGCGCGTCTTGGCGTATTCGGTCGCGCGCGACAGTGCGAGCTTGCCGAGGCCGACGGCCTCCGCCGCGATCAAGATACGCTCGGGATTCATGCCTTCGAGGATGTACTCGAAACCCTTGCCCTCTTCGCCGATGCGGTCCTCCATGGCAATTTCAAAGTCCTCGAAGAACAGCTCGTTGGAATCGACGATCTTGCGGCCCATCTTCTCGATCTCGTGGACCTTGATCTTGTTGCGGTCGAAGTCCGTGTAGAACAGGCTGAGACCGTGGGTCGGCGAGCCCACGTCTTCGAGCGGCGTGGTCCGCGCCAGCAGCAGGATCTTGTGCGCGACCTGCGCGGTCGAGATCCATACCTTCTGGCCATTGACGATGTAGCGGTCGTTCTTGGCGACCGCGCGGGTCTTGAGCTGCGTGGTGTTAAGGCCGGTGTTGGGCTCCGTGACGGCAAAGCACGCCTTCTCGCGGCCCTCGACCATCGGCGGCAGCATGCGCTTGCGCTGCTCCTCGGTGCCGAACACGACCACCGGATTGAGGCCGAACACGTTGATGTGCACCGCAGAGGCGCCGGACATGCCGGCGCCTGACTCCGCGATGGTGCGCATCATGATCGCGGCTTCAGTGATCCCGAGCCCGGAGCCGCCATAGGCTTCCGGCACGCAGATGCCGAGCCAGCCCGCGTCGGCCAGCGCCTTGTGGAAGTCGTGCGGGAAGCCGCCGTCGTGGTCCTTCTTCAGCCAGTAGGCATCGGGAAAGCCTTCGCAGATCTTTACGATGGCGTCGCGAATGGCTTCCTGCTGATCGGTGAGCGCGAAATCCATCGGTGTTGATCTCCCTGATCGCCCTGCTCGCGCTGTTGACTTGAAGCTCGGTACATAGACCTGAACGCCCCCGTCAGGTAGATGTACCACGCATGCGGCCATGTTCGACGGAAATGCCGCCACGCGGCAAGATCATCAGACGACGTTGAGCGACATGTCCGGCAAGCCCTCGGGCTTGCACCGTAGCGCGTCGCTCTTCACCACGGGGCCGACATGCTCCGGCGTGCCGGAATAGATGATGTCGCCGGCCTTCAGCTCGAACGCTTCCGACGACTTTGCGATCTGCTCGGCGGCGCTCCAGATCCACCCAGGCCGGTCCGCCCAAATGTGCTAGCATGGAACTTGCATAGATTCTGGGCGACATGGACGCCGCATGAACCTCATCAGTCTCGATATCCGCATGCTCCGGTCGCTGATCTCGGTGGTCGAGACCGGCAGCATCACCGAGACTGCGCGACGGCTGGGCCGCACCCAGCCGGCGATCACGCTGCAATTGCAGCGGCTGGAGGAGCTCACCGGCAAGCAATTGTTCGACCATGCCGGCCGCAGGCTGACGCTGACCGACGACGGCACTGTCGTCCTCACCTACGCCAAGTCTATCCTGAGGTTGCATGACGAGCTGATCTCGCAGCTGGCTTCGCAGGAGATCGAGGGCCAGGTCGTGCTCGGCACGCCCGACCTCTACGCGGCGTTCATGCTGCCGCAGATCCTCAGCGTGTTCCGGAAATCTTTCCCGCGCGTTCAGGTCGAGCTCAACTGTGCGCTGTCGACGCCGCTCGTCGGCCTCGTCAAGCGCGGCGATGTCGACATCGCGCTCGTCACCCGCATGAACGATTTCACCGGCGGCCAGGTGGTGCGGCGCGAGCAGCTGGTGTGGATGACGGGCGAGCAGTCCACGGCGCATCAGGAGCGACCGATCCCGCTTGCGCTGCTGCCGCCGGGCAACATCTATCGCGACTACGCCATCGATACGCTGGAACGCGCAAACCTGCGCTGGCGCGTCGCCTGCGTCAGCGAAAGCGTCGGCGGACTGCAAGCCGCCGCCTTCGCCGGCATGGCCGTCACCGTGCTCGGCCGCAGCGCCCTGGTGCCGGCGATGCGCGAGATCGGGCCGAATGAAGGGTTGCCCCCGCTGCCGAAGATCGAGCTGCTGCTGTACAAATCCAACGGCGCCACCTCGAAGGCCGCGACCGCGCTGCACGACTATCTCGCGCACTATCTGCGGCTCGACGACGAGCTCAGCGGCCGCGGCACGCCGATCGAGCTGTCGTAACTCCTGCGATTCAGTGATGCTCGCCAGCGTTTCGCAAAGCCCTCGACACCCAACATCGAGGATTTAGCCAGCCCGGGGCGCAGTGATGAGGCCTTGCAGAGCGAGAAACGGAACGACGCAGACCGCCGAGGCCTGACCGAGCAGCACGAGCCCGAGAACAGTCTGCGTGAGCATCATGTGCTTCGCCCCTCTGCGGCGGCCCGTGGCCGCCGCAGCCGCATCGGTACGCCGCCGCCGCGCGGCGGGTCGTCATTGTCGTTGTCACCGCCGAGCTTGCGCAGGGCGGCCAGGATATCGACGAGCCGGACCGCGTGGTTCATGCCGGGGATTTCGCGCAAGGCGGGACAGGATTCGACGGTGTACATGTCGGACGCCCAGGACGACAGGATGATCCGCTTCTCCGGGGTGGAGAGCTCCTGCGCATCCAGGACCTCGGCAGGCGAATCGTAATGGGCTGCGGGATGAAACAGCGGATTGAGATCGCCGGAATTGGCATTCACGTTGGTCATTGGCGGTGCCTCCCTCATACTCCTTTCAAATCGAGGGTCTGTTGACGGGGACGGCGGCGTCGATCGCCGCCGTCCGTGACGCTAATGCGTGTTGATCGGGATGCGCTTGACGCCTTCCCGCGCCTTCTCGGACTTCGGCAGCGATACGGTCAGGACGCCGTCCTTGAACGAAGCCTCTGCCTTGTCCTCCTCGACGCCGTCCAGCGGGATCTGCCGTTCGAAGGCGCCATAATAGCGCTCGGTGAAGTACCGGCCATCGCCGTTGCGCTCAGCCTTCTTCTCGCCGCGCACGGTCAGCACGCCGTTGGCGATCTCCACCTGGACGTCCTTCTCGTTGAGGCCGGGAAGCTCGGCCGAGACCGTCAATGTCTTGTCGGTCTCGCTGAGCTCGACCTTGGGCCAGCCGAAACGGCCTTCCATCAGCGGCGACAGGCTGGTCCCGCCGAAGCCGCGGAAGACGTCCTCGAACAGGCGATTCATCTCGCGGTGAAGCGTCAGGAAGGGGTCGAAATTGTCGCGCGATTGCGCGAGCTCCTGGTTTTTCGACCAGGGAATGAGATCACGAAAAGCCATTGTTCTCTCCTTGATGCATCGGGAGCGCGGCGCGCATCCGCACGCCGCGTTCCGCCACTGAACCGATCGAGCGCTTAGGCTGCTTTCTTCTGCTCGATCTGCGATGCCGCAGGAGTGCCGCCCGCGATCGGAATCCGGCGCGGCTTCATGGCTTCCGGAACCTCCCGGACGAGGTCGACGATCAGGAGCCCGTCCTGGAACGAGGCCTGCTTCACCTGGACATAGTCGGCGAGGTTGAACACGCGCCGGAATGGCCTGGCGGCGATGCCCTGATACAGGTATTCGCGCGCAGCGGTCTCGGGCTTCTTGCCCTCGATGGTGAGCGCGTTCTGCTCGGCCGTCACGTTGATATCGCTGGGACCGAAACCTGCCACGGCAAGGCTGATCCGGTAATGGTCTTCACCGGAACGTTCGATATTGTAGGGGGGATAGTTGTCCTCGTTCGCCTGGCGCAACGTGCTGTCGACGAGGTCGGCCAGGTGATCGAAGCCGATGGTGGAGCGCCACAGGGGCGCGAAGTCGAAACTGGTCCTCATAACCAAGTCCTCCAAAGAGCAAGATGGATACGAAGGAGCGCAAGACAGGTATCAGACGGGTCCGATGACCGGTCCGGCGCCCGCGCCGAGCCCGATCTGGCACCCGGCACACCGCTCTCGCGGCGAAAAACGACTTATAAAAACCGCTGTCGATTTCAAGAGGTCGCCTCGAAAAATTTTCGAATCCCGGCAGACGAGAGGCCGGGCCGGTTCCAGCCCTACGCCTTGGGTCGTCCACGCAGGGCCACCTGCGGCCAGAACTTCGCCCAGGGCTGCGCCTGCTCGAACGCGGCGGCGATCCGGAAGATCGTGGGCTCGTCGAGCCAGGGCGCGATGATCTGAAGACCGATCGGCATGCCGTCACGATCGAGACCGCAGGGCAGTGTCGCGGCCGGAAGCCCGGCGAGGTTGATCGGCCAGGTGAACGGCGACCAGCCGAGATGCGGATCGACCTTGCTGCCGTCGATGGTGTCGACGCCGATCTTGGCGGCCCCGAACGCGGTCACGGCAACCGTCGGCGTCACCAGCACATCGACGCGTTCGAACAGCTTGATGAAGGCATTGCGCACCTGGCCGCGGCGATAGCTCGCTTCGATGTAATCCGTACCGCTGTAGCGCCGGCCGGCGCTGACGACATCGCGATAGTGCGCTTCGGAGTCCGCGAGATCGGCCCGCGTCTTGGTCGAGACCGCGGCCGCCTGCTCGGTAAATGCGATCGGCTTCAACGTATGCTCGAGGATATCAGGATCGAGACCCGGCTCATCCATGGTGACTCGCGCGCCGCACGAATCGAGAATCGCGAGCGCCCTGCCGAAAGCTGCGCATACGTCGGAACTGACGGCGGCATAGCCGAGATCGGCGCTGGCGCCGACACGAATACCATCCAGGCGCCCTGCAGTCGTATCGAAGCGGCGCGCGGACACGCGAAGGCTTGCGGCATCGCGCAGATCGTAAGCAGCGATGATCTCCAGCGTCAGCGCGGCATCGGCAACGGTCCGCGTGATCGGCCCGGTATGCGCGAGCGAGGCCCAGGACGGCGGCGAGAAGCCGGGCAAGCGTGGCACGAGACCGAAAGTCGGCTTCAGGCCAAACACACCGCAAAAGGAGGAAGGCACACGGATCGAGCCGACGCCGTCGGTGCCGATTGCGATCGGGCCACAGCCGGCAGCGACGCCCGCTGCCGCACCGCCGCTCGATCCACCACTGGTGCGACCAGGATTCCAGGGATTGCGCGTGATGCCGGTGACCGGGCTGTCCGCCGTCAACTTGTACCCGGACTCGCAAGTGGTGGTCTTGCAGGTGATGATCGCGCCTGCTGCCTTCAGCGCCGACACCACGGCAGCATCGGCTTCAGGAACAAAGCCTGCGTTCATCGGCGAGCCGGCATAGGCCGGCACGCCCGCGACGAAGATGAGGTCCTTGATCGTGACAGGCACGCCGGCGAGCGGTCCCTGGTCTTCGCCCGCGTGCATTGTCTTCGTGAGGCGATCGGCCTCCGCTCGCGCCTGCTCGTACATCGGCGTCACCACCACGTTGCAGGTCTCGTTCGTCGCCTCCAGCGCGGCGATGGTGTCGTCAACGACATCGCGCGGCGTGAATGCCTTGCGCCGGTAGCCGGCCATGATCTCGGTTGCGGAAAGCGCGCCAAGGCCAGTCGGCGCCGGCGGGAGGGCCGTTCGGCCGGAACCATCAGTCATCATCAACCCTAAGGAACTTGACGAGCGCCGCGTCGACGGCGCGCTTGGCCATGACAGTGACGAGATGCGCCCGGTAATCGGCTTCGGCATGGATGTCGGATGTGAGACCGTCGGTGTCGATCTTGATCGCCGCGATCGCGGATGGATCGAAATTTTGCGACAGCGCCGCTTCCATCGGGGGCACACGGAACACACCCGGCCCCGCACCCGTGACCGCGACGCGAACACCATCGGCGAACTTCGCGACGAACACGCCGACCAGCGCATAGCGCGAGGCCGGCGCCTTGAACTTTGCGTAGCCCGCCTTGAGCGGCACCGGAAAACGGATCGCGGTGATGATCTCGCCCGCTTCCAGAGCGGTCTCGAACAAGCCGAGGAAGAACTTGTCCGCCGCGATCTCACGCATGCTGGTGATGATGGTGGCGCCGAGACCGAGAACGCCGGCGGGATAATCCGCGGCCGGATCGTTGTTGGCGACTGAGCCGCCGAGGGTGCCGCGGCTGCGCACGGCAGGATCACCGATCATCGAGGCCAATGCCGTGAGCCCGGGGATTTTCGCCTGCACCAGTTTCGAGCCTGCAACCACCGCATGCGGCGTCATCGCGCCGATGGTGATGGTCTCACCGTCGTCGGTGATGCCCTTGAGGGATCCAAGCTTCGACAGATCGACCAGCGCAGGCGGATTGGCCAGCCGCTGCTTGAGCGTCGGGATCAGCGTCATGCCGCCAGCGAGGAGCTTGCTGTCCTCGATCGAGGTCAACAGCTTGGCCGCATCGGGAATTTGGACGGGCTGATGATAGGCAAATGGCTTCATTGTTGTCCTCCCTATTCCGCGGCGACCGGCAGCGACGCATTTTGCAGCAAGCGCCAGATCCGGTTGGGCGTCGCGGGCATGTCGACATGGGTGACGCCGAGATGCGACAGCGCATCGACCACCGCGTTGATCACGGCGGCGGGCGAACCGATGGTGCCGACCTCTCCGCAACCCTTCACGCCCATCGGCGTGTGCGTGCAGGGCGTCGAGTGGGTCGCAACTTTCATCATCGGCATATGGTCGGCGCGCGGCATGCAATAGTCCATCAGCGAGCCCGACAAGAGCTGACCGGTGCCCTCGTCATAGACCGCGTTTTCGAACAGGGCCTGGCCGACGCCCTGCACGATACCTCCGTGCAACTGCCCCTCGACGATCATCGGATTGATGACAGTGCCGACATCGTCGACTGCCGTGTAATTGACCAACGTCACCGTGCCCGTCTCCGGATCGACCTCGACCTCGGCGATATGGCAGCCGCCGGGATAGGTGAAGTTGACAGGATCGTAATAGGCCTGCTCCTCCAGGCCCGGCTCCAGCACCTCGAGCGGATAATCGTGCGGCACATAAGCCGCGCCCGCGATCTCCTCGAACGTCTTCATACGGTCGGTGCCGGCCACCGAAAATTTGCCGCTCTCGAACTGGATATCCGCTTCGGCCGCCTCGAGCAGGTGCGAGGCGATTTTCTTGCCTTTGGCGATTACCTTGTCGGTCGCCTTGGACAGCGCGGCCCCCCCGACCACGAGTGAGCGCGAGCCATAGGTGCCCATGCCGAACTGCACCCGATCGGTATCGCCGAACACGATGTCGACATTCTCGAAGGCGACGCCGAGCTTGTCGGAGACGATCTGCGCAAAGGTCGTCTCGTGGCCCTGGCCGTGATTGTGGGTGCCGATCATGACCGTCACCTGGCCGGTGGGATGCACGCGCACGGTGGCACTCTCATAGAGGCCCCCGCGCGCCCCGAGCCGTCCCGCGAACCGCGACGGCGCGAGGCCGCAGGCTTCGACATAGGTGGAATAGCCGAGCCCGCGGAATTTGCCCTTGCTGGCGGAGGCCGCCTTGCGCACGCCGAAATTCTTGACGTCGGCGGCTACAAGCGCGCCGTCGAGGCAGCCCATGGGATCACCGGAATCGTACTGCACCAGCACCGGCGTCTGATAGGGATAGGCTTCCTTCGGGATCATGTTGCGGCGGCGGATCTCGACGCGGTCGATACCCATCTCGGCGGCTGCGACATCGACGATGCGCTCCAGCACGAAGGTCGCTTCGGGGCGGCCGGCGCCGCGATAAGCGTCGACAGGCACGGTGTTGGTGAAGACCACCTTCACGTTGCAATAGATCGCGGGCGTGGTGTAGACGCCGCCAAGCAGCGGACCGTAGAGATTGGTCGGAATGTTCGGCCCGAAGGTCGAGAGATAGCCGCCCATATTGGCGAGCGTGTTGACGCGGAAGGCGAGGAATTTTCCGGTCTCGTCCAGCGCCAGTTCGGCCTCGGTGACGTGATCGCGGCCGTGGCGATCGGAGACGTACCCCTCCGAGCGGCTCGCCACCCATTTCACCGGCCGCTTCACGCGCTTGGCAGCCCAGGTGACCACGGCCTCTTCGCCGTAGTGGAACTGCTTGACGCCGAAGCCGCCGCCAACATCGGGGGCAACCACGCGCAGCTTGTGCTGCGGGATGTTCAGCACCAGCGCGCCCATCAGGAAGCGCACGACATGCGGGAATTGGCTGGTGGTCCACAGCGTGAAGCGATCGGTGCCGGGCTCGTATTCCGCGATCGCCGCGCGCGGCTCCATGGGATTACCGATCAGGCGGTTGTTGACGAGGCTGAGCCTGGCGACATGGGTGGCCCTGCGAAACGCGGATTCCACCGCAGCCCTGTCGCCGAGCTCCCAGTCACAGCAGATATTGTTTGGGATATCGTCGAACAGTTGCGGCGCATTCGGCCTGACCGCTTCGAGCACGCCAATCACGGAGGGCAGCACCTCGTAATCGATCCTCAGCAGCTCAGCGCCGGCGTTCGCCTGCTCCGGCGTCTCCGCGATGACAAAAGCCACCATATCGCCGACGAAGCGCACCTTGCCTTGCGCCAGCATCGGGAACGGCGGTTCCTTCATCGGCACGCCCTTGGCATCCGAAATGCCCCAGCCGCAGGGCAGTGAGCCGAGGCCGTCGGCCTTGACGTCATCGCCGGTGAGGACCGCGATCACGCCAGGCGATGCCAGCGCCGCAGCCTTGTCGATGCCGCGCAGTATCGCGTGTCCATGCGGCGAGCGCACGAACACACCCGCGGTCATGCCGGGACGTTTGATGTCCGAGACGTAATTGCCGCGGCCGGTGAGGAAACGCTGGTCTTCTTTTCGCTTCGGTGCGGCGCCGATGCCGATCACATTGGCCATGGTCATTCTCCCTTGGCGGCGCTCATGGCGGCAGCGCCGGCCATGACCGAAACGACGATATTCTGGTAGCCGGTGCAGCGGCAGATATTGCCTTCCAGGCCGTGACGGACATCGGCCTCGGTCAGATCCCTCTTCTCGGTCGCGAGCGCGACCGCGGTCATCAGCATGCCGGGCGTGCAGAAGCCGCATTGCAGACTATGATGCTCGCGAAACGCCTCCTGCATCGGATGCATCTGGTTCGAGCCGGGCGCGCCTTCCAGACCCTCGATGGTGAGCAGCGTCGCTCCGTCGAGCGCGGGCGCCAGCAACGTGCAGCTCTTCACGGGCAGTCCGTCGAGATGGACCACGCAGGCGCCGCACTGGCTGGTGTCGCAGCCGATATGGGTGCCGGTGAGGTTGAGCTGCTCCCGCAGCAGCTCGGCGACCAGCGTTGCCGGTTCGACCTCGACAGTGATGGGCCGGCCGTTGAGTGTGAAGGATATCTGCACGGTCATGCTCCTGTGCGCAGGGGTCTTGAGGCGAGAGGCAACGCGCTGCCGGTGGCCCATGTGGCCATCACGACATCGCCGACGGTGAAGGGATCTGCGAAGAAGGTTTTTTCCGGCACGTAGGCGACGAACTCGTCGTCGGGCACGGTGTCGAGCATCACCTTGACGAAATAGCCCTGGTACTCGATCGCGAGCACGCGGCTCGGCAGCGACGTGGTGCAACCTGGCGGCAGGTCCCTGCCCGGCCTGACAAGAGCAACGTCGTCGCGGCGGACCGCGATATCGACGATGTCACCGATGCCGACGGTCGCGCGCGCCTGCAGCGGCACCTCGATGCCATCAGGTGCGGCCTGCGAGAGGGTGAAGCTTGCACCGTTGACCTTCTCGACCCGACCGGACAGCACGTTCTGCCCGCCCATGAACTCGGCGACATAACGATCGTGCGGATGCGCGTAGACGTCGCGCGCCGCACCAGCCTGCTTGATCTTGCCGTGCTCCATCACCACCACGAGATCGGCGAGCGCGATCGCCTCGAGCTGGGTGTGGGTGACATGGATGAAGGTGATGCCGAGCTCCTGCTGCATGCGCCGGAGCTCCTGGCGCATCTGCACGCGAAGCTGCTCGTCGAGCGCGGACAGCGGCTCGTCGAGCAGCAGCACCCTTGGTTCGGTGATCGCCGCCCGCGCCAGCGCAACGCGCTGCTGCTGGCCGCCGGAGAGCTGGGCCGGCAGACGGTCGGCGAACTGCGTCAGCCGCACCTTCTCGATCATGGCGTCGGCCGCCCGCAGGCGATCGGCCTTCGACTGACCGCGGACCCGCAATGCAAAGGCGATGTTCTCGCGCACCGTCAGATGCGGGAATAGCGCGTAGGACTGGAACATCATGGCGGTGCGGCGCTGCACGGGCGCGAGCCCGACGACATTCTGGCCTCCGATGACGATTTCGCCTGAGGTCGGATCCTCGTGACCGGCGATCATGCGCAGGATCGTGGTCTTGCCGCAGCCGGACGGGCCGATGAAGCAGCAATAGGCGCCATCTGCGATCCTGAGATTGACGCCGTCGACCACGTTGGTGATGCCGTCAAAGCTCTTGCAGACGCCTGCAAGTTCGATATCGCCACGATCGCTTTTCATTCCCGTCTCAACCCTTGCTCAACCTTTGGCCTGGCTGCCGCGTTTCTTCTGGATCAACACGATGCTGCCGAGGCTTGCGCCGATGACGATGAAGGAGACGACGGTGGTCACCGTGCCGAGCGCATAGAGCGAGGGCGAGGTGACGTTCAGCGTCATGCTCCAGATTTCCAGCGGCAGCGTGTTCAGCGAACCCGCGGTCTGAAGGCTGCGCGCGAACTCGTCGTAGGACAGCGTGAAGCCGAACAGTGCGACTGCGACGAGGCCGGGCGCCAGCACGGGGATCATCACCAGCCGGATCGACTGCCAGCGACTGGCGCCGAGATCGTAGGCCGCCTCCTCCCAGGCGTGGTCGAAGCGCGACATCACCGCGAACATCACGAGCACGCCGAACGGCAGCGTCCAGGACAACTGCGCCCCCAGCGCCGAGGTGTACCAGCTTGCGTTCAGACCGAGCGCCTGGAACAGAAGACCCGTGCCGAGGCCGAGCACGAGCCCGGGCGCCACCAGGCTGCCGATCATCATGTAGAAGACAAAAGTGTCCCCGCGAAAGCGCCTGCGGAAGCCGAGGCCTGCAAGAAACGACACCACCACGGTGATGATGGTGACGACGACGGCGAGCTTGATCGAGCGATCAAACGAGCCCTTGACGTCGCCGGTCCGCACCTGGGTGAAGAGATCAACGAACCAGTGCAGCGAATAGCCTTTCATCGGAAACACCAGGCCGCCGCGGATGTCCTGGAACGACAGGACGTAGATGCAGAACATCGGGCCGTAGAGCGCGATGACGTAGAAGGCGAACAGCGTCGCCAGAACGTAGAACGTCCAGGGCCGGCCGCCCTTGCTGGGCGCGATCGCCTTGGTCGTCGCATGCGTGACCGTTTCGGGCATGTCGGCAAGGACAGCGCTCATCGCGTGATCTCCTGCCTGATGTCGACGGTGCGCAGGATCAGCGAGACGATCGCAACCAGGACCAGCGTCAGCAGAACGGCGCTTGCCGCGGCGGTCGGATATTGCAGCACGCCGACGTCCTCGTAGAACGCGCTGACGACCGAGGCCGAGCCGCCGCCGGACATCACCTTGACCACGAAGAAGTCGCCCATCACGATCGAGACCACGAAGATGGTGCCGAGCGCGATACCGCTCTTGGACATCGGCACCACGATCAGGCGCATGATGTCGAACCGGCTGGCGCCGGCATCGATCGCGGCTTCGATCAGCTTCTTGTCGATCCGGGCCATGGAATTGAAGATCGGCACGATCATGAAGATCGTGAGCTGGTGAACATAGGCGATGACGACGGCGAGATCGGAGAACAGCAACACCTCGAGCGGCTGATGGATCAAACCCATCGCCAGCAGCGCCTGGTTGATCAGGCCCTCCTTGCCGAGCAACGGGATCCAGGAAATCATCCGAATGATGTTCGAGGTCCAGAACGGAACCGTGCAGAGCAGGAAAAGGCCGATCGCCAAGAGCTGGTTTCGAACGTGGAAGACGAGGAAATAGGCGACGAGGAAGCCGATGACCAGCGTGATGACCCACGTCAGCGCGGTGAACTTGATCGTCGCCAGATACAGCTTCAACGTCAGCGCCGAATGCAGCACTTCGACATAGCTTGCCAGCGTAAAGCTCGGGGTCAGCCCGCCAAAGCCGTCGGTGGCGGAGAAGCTCGCAGCCAGCACGACCAGGATCGGCGCCACGAAGAACGGCACGAGAACCATGACCAGCGGCGAAACATAGAGCCAGCCGGCGAGATTGGAGCGTGATGGAAATGGACCTGGACTCGGCTGCATATGACCAATGGCCTCGATGGCGGTCTTATCAGCACCGGCGCGTCACGGCGCCGGTGCTTCGTTGACGTCAGGGAATGCAGGCCTCAGGCCACCTTGAAGTCGTTCCAGCGCTTGTTCATGTACGCCGCCTCGTCCATCAGCGTGTTCCAGCACGAGATGTTCTTGACGCGATCGAGGAACGAGCCGCCGTCGCGCTTGGTGCCGGCCTTCTCCATCGCAACGCCATAGGGATCGTTGACGACTTCAGGCGAGGGTTGGCCCTCGTACCAGAACGCCCATTCGGCCGGGGTGAGGAATTTCTTCGCGGTCGAAGGCACCGGGCTGTAATAGCCGTAGCGCGCGACGAAGCCGCCCTGCCAGCCTGAGAGATACCAGTTGAGATATTCGTAAGCCGCCTCCAGCTTCTTGCCGGAGAGATGCTTCATCAGGCCCATGCCGTTGCACCAGCCGCGATAGCCTTCCTTGCCGTCCTTGACGTTAACAGGCGCGTAGACGCAGGGAATCTCCTTGACGCGGACGGCAGCGACCGCGGGCGACCACATCGACTGGATCACCACTTCGCCCGCGGCCATCAGTTGCACCGACTGGTCGAAGGTGGTCCAGGTCGCGCGGAACTGGCCCTGCTTCTTCAGCTCGATCAGCTTGTTGCAGGTGAAGTCGATCTCCTCCTTGGTCATGTTGCCCTTGTTGCCGTACTTGATCAGCCCGGCACTTTCGAAGCAGAGCGCGGCATCCATGATGCCGATCGCGGGCACGTCGAGGATCGCGGCCTTGCCCTTGAACTTGGGATCGATCAGATCCTTCCATTCGGTCACTTCGTGGCCGACGAGGTCGGGGCGATAACCGATGGAGTCGGCGTTGTAGACCTGCGGCAGGAACGTCGCCCATTCGGTGACACCGTCATTCAAATCGGTCGCGTCGGGCTTGGCGATGTACATGGCCTCATAGGGCGAGATTCCCTGGCGCGGGATCTTGTGGCCGTCGATCTCGCCCTTGGTGAAGATCGGCAGGATGTTGTCGAACTCCTTGATCTTCTTGACTTCGATGCCCTGGATGACGGCTCGCTTCGCGGCGAGCTTGGCCTGCCAGCCCTCGAGATCGGCGATATCGACCGTATTAGGCTGGCTTATGAAGCGGTTGATGGCAGCGGAGGTGTCGAGGTTCTGCATCGTCACCTTGAAGCCGAGATCCTTGGCGGCCTGGTCACCGATCGCCTTCACCACCGAATAGGACACGCCGACATGGCGCAACTCGATGTCCTTGATCTCCTGCGCCCAGATGGTCGGGAATCCGCGGATCGCATCCGATCCTGCGGCTGCGCCCGCAACCGCGGCCGTCCCCTTCAATAGCGTGCGACGGCTCAGCTTTTTCACGGGCTTCGCTGCCGTTCCCGCCGGATCGGACGTGAAATTCCCCTTCGTCTCGTCAGACATGGCAACCCTCGTTGGCTACGATGAACGCTCGCACCGATCGCCATTGACCGGCTGCAGATGGGATCAGTTGCGCGTGAGGCTATGGCTGAGATTTTGCGAAGTAAAATTGGAAGTAAAAATTCGCCGCATAAACGCGGCTAATGGATCGGCCCGCTGCATTTGCTTTTGGCAGAAGCGCATAAGAAGGCGCCAGACCGTGCAGAATAGGCGCGGCAATGGGGCTCGCCCGCCCGTTCACACAGCGGAGCTGACGACGAGTCCTGTCAGGACTTGAGCGTCTCGCGCGCCGTCTCCGGCGTCATCAGCGTCGCGGTGATGGTGATGATCGACAACGCGATGATGTAGAGCGACACCGGCCAGTAAGTGCCGGCCCAGGCGAGCAACGCGGTTGCGATCAACGGCGAGAAGCCGCCGCTCAGTGCGGCTGCGACATTGGCACCCAGCGAGGCGCCGCTGTAGCGCACTTGCGTGCGGAACAGCTCCGGCATGAACGCGGCTTTCGGTCCGAACAGCAGCGCATGTGTCAGGGTCATGGTGACGACGAGTGCGAACGTGATCAGTCCCGGATCCCTGGTATCGAGGAACCAGAACAGCGGAAACGCCAGCGCCACCGAGAACACGCCGCCGGCGAGATACAACGCCTTGCGGCCGAAGATATCCGATAGCCAGCCGGCCAGCGGCAGCGTCGCGAACTCGACGATCGCGGCGTAGACGACCGCATTCAGGATCACCTGGCGCGGCAAGCCGAGCGTTGCCGTGGCATAGACCACGACGAAAACGGTGAGGAGATACGCAAGCCCGACTTCCGACACCGTGATGCCGATCGCCAGCAGAAAGCTTCGCCAGTCGCGGCGCAGCACGTCCCAGACCGGCTGCGCCAAGACTTCCTTGCGTTCGACGACCTTCTTGAAGTGCGGCGTCTCCGCGAGCTTGAGACGTACGATGAAGCCGATGCCGACCAGCACGATGCTGATCAGGAACGGCACACGCCAGCCCCAGCTCAGAAAATCCGCTTCGGGCAATTGCGTCATCAGCCCGAAGATGCCGGTGGAAGCGGCAACGCCAACCGGAAAGCCTATTTGCACCAGGCTGCCGTAAAAGCCGCGCCTGCTGCCGGCGTGCTCGACCACCATGACCACAGCGCCGCTCCATTCGCCTCCGAGACCGATGCCCTGAATAAAGCGCAGCGCGACGAGCAGGATCGGCGCCCACACGCCGATCTGGCTGTAGGCCGGCAAGCAGCCGATCAGGAACGTGCCGAGCCCCATCGCGATCATGGTCGCGACCAGCATTGTCTTGCGGCCGAGCCGGTCGCCATAGTGCCCGATGATGGCACCGCCGATCGGCCGTGCCACGAAGCCGACCGCGTAGGTCGAGAATGCCGCGAGCGTGCCGACGAAGGGATCGAAGCCCGGGAAGAACAGCTTGTTGAGCACGAGTGCGGCGGCCGTGCCATAGATCAGAAAGTCGTACCACTCGATCGCGGTGCCGAGCGCGCTCGCCCACACCACATGGGCCGTCGTCGATCGCTCCGTTGCGCCGGAGACTCCCGCTGCTGCCGTCATTGCCATCCGCCCCACAATTCCGGAGGGCATCATGGCCAAACACGGTCGGGGCTGCAACGTGCGGCGCATTCGACCGATCCAGCCTCATTATTCGTTATTGACAAACTCATTCGTCTTTATTTAATTTGGATCAAAACAACCCGCCGCGCCGAGCGGCCATAAAAGAGAGGGAATGACATGAGAGGGCTTTTGGCCTGCGCCATGCTCGCCGCCATGATGTCTGCTGCCATGACCACGGTCGCGAGCGCGCAAGTCTCCGACGACGTGGTGCGCATCGGCGTGCTGACCGACCTGTCGAGCTGGGGCCGTGACAACTCGGGGCCGGGATCCGTCGAGGCGGCCAAGATGGCGGTCGAGGAATTCGGCCCGACCCTGCTCGGCAAGCCGATCGAGATCATCAGCGCCGACCACCAGATGAAGACCGACGTCGGCGTCAACATCGTGCGCGGCTGGTTCGACAACGGCAAGGTCGACGCCGTCGCCGACATCCCCAATTCCGGCATCGCGATCGCCGTGCACAACATGGTGCGCGAGCGCAACAAGATCGCCCTGCTCTCCGGCCCCGGCGCGAGCTCGCTCACCGACGAGCTGTGCAGCCCGAACACCGTGCACTTCACGTACGACACCTACGCACTGTCCAAGGTCACAGCGTCCGCCGTGATCAGGGAAGGCGGCAAATCCTGGTACTTCATCACCGCGGATTACGCCTTCGGCCAGCAACTCGAGAAGGACGCCACGCGCTTCATCAACGAGATGGGCGGCAAGGTGCTCGGCGGCGTCCGGCATCCGACCAACACGGCCGACTTCTCCTCGTTCGCGCTGCAGGCGCAGAGCTCCAAGGCTGACGTCGTCGCGTTCGCCAATGCCGGCCAGGACACCGACAACGCCATCAAGCAGTCCGGCGAGTTCGGTCTGGTCCAGGGCGGCCAGAAGCTCGTCGGTCTCCTGATGTTCGACACCGACGTGCACGCGGTCGGCCTCAAGGCCGCGCAGGGCACCTACATGACGACGGCGTCGTATTGGAACATGGACGAGGCGACCCGCGCCTGGTCGAAAAAATTCTTCGCCCGCACCAATGTGATGCCGACCATGATCCATACCGGCGTCTACGGCTCGGTGCTGCACTATCTCAAAGCCATCAAGGCCGCCGGCACCGACGATCCGGCCAAGGTCATGGCCAAGATGCGCGAGCTGCCGATCGAGGACACCTTCGTTCACGGCGGCAAGTTGCGAGAGGACGGCCGCGTCGTCCGCGACATGTATCTGGCCAAGGTGAAGTCGCCCGAGCAGTCGAAGGAACCCTGGGATTATCTCGACATCATCAAGACGGTGAAGGGCGAGGACGCCTTCCGCCCGGTCTCCGAATCCAAATGTCCGCTTCTGAAGAACTGAGGTGAGACATGACCGGCAACGCGCACAACGCAATTGAGACTTACGAGTGCGATGTGCTCGTGGCCGGATCGGGCTGCTCGGGCATGTCGGCCGCGATCACCGCACGATATCGCGGCCTCGAGGTGCTGATCGTCGAGAAGGAGCAGCGCTTCGGCGGCACCACGGCGCGCTCCGGCGGCTGGTTGTGGATCCCCGGGACCTCGCTGGCGAAGGCCTACGGCATCGCGGAGACGCCGGAGCAGGCTCGCACCTATCTGCGGCACGAGGCCGGCAACAATTTTGACGCCGCGCGCGTCGATGCGTTCTTGAGCGCTGGCCCCGAGGCTGTCGATTTCTTCACCACCAAGACCGCGCTGCGTTTCGACATGCCGCTGGTGTTCCCGGACTATCACGCCGAGGCGCCAGGCGGCGCGCAAGGCGGTCGCTCGATGGTGACGCGGCCGTTCGACGGCCGCGAACTCGGCGACCAGATCACGACGCTGGGCATGCCGCTGCCGGAGCTCACCGTGTTCGGCATGATGCTCGGAAGCGGCAAAGAGATCATCCACTTCATGCGCGTAACGAAGTCGCTGACATCGGCGGTCTACGTCGCCAAGCGGCTGTCTCGGCATCTGATGGACGTGCTGCGCTACGGCCGCGGCATGACCTTGACCAACGGCAATGCGCTCGCGGGGCGTCTCGCCAAATCCGCGCAGGATCTGAAGATTCCGATGTGGCTGTCATCGCCGGTACGCAAGCTGAGCGTCGAGAACGGCGCGGTGATCGGCGCGATCGTCTCGCGCGACGGCCGCGACGTGCGCGTCCGCGCGCGGCGGGGCGTCGTGCTCGCCTGCGGCGGCTTTCCGCACGATGTCGAGCGCCGCAAAAAGCTGTTTCCGCACGCACCGACCGGTCATGAGCATTTTTCGCCCGGCCCGACCGGCAACACCGGCGACGGTCTGCGCCTCGCGGAAAGCGCCGGCGGACATGTCGAGGATCGGCTGCCGAACGCGGCGGCCTGGGTGCCCGTGTCGCTGACGACGCGCAAGGACGGCTCGAAGGGCGTGATGCCGCATTTCATCGATCGCGCCAAGCCCGGGGTGATCGCGGTCATGCGCGACGGCAAGCGTTTCACCAATGAAGGCAACTCCTATCACGACTTCGTCCAGGCCATGACCAAGGCGGCAAAGCCCGGCGAGGAGATCGCGGCCTATCTCGTCTGCGATCACCCAACGCTGCGCAAATACGGACTTGGCTGCGTGCCGCCGTTCCCGATGCCGCTCGGTCATCATCTCGCGACCGGCTACCTCATGCGCGGCGAGACGCTGGAGGCGCTGGCGGCGAAAGCCGGCATCGATGCCAAGGCGTTCACCGAGACGATCAAGCAATTCAACGCAACTGCGCCGCTGGGTCACGACGCTGCCTTCGGCAAGGGATCAAAAGCCTATAACCGCTATCAGGGCGACGCCATGCATGGTCCGAATCCCTGCATCGCGCCCATCGAAAACGGGCCGTTCTATGCCATCAAGATGGTCATCGGCGACCTCGGCACCTATGCCGGCATCGTCACCGACGAGAACGCCCGCGCGCTGGATTCCGAGGGCCGGGTGATTCCCGGGCTCTACGCGGCCGGCAACGACATGGCGAGCATCATGGGCGGCAATTATCCCGGCGCCGGAATCACGCTTGGGCCAGCGTTGACCTTCGGCTACATTGCCGGCCGTCATCTCGCCGACAGCGCCGCCAAGCGCGACGCGGCCTAAGCGAAGCGCATCGGAGGCGCATGAAGAGAGAAAGCCGCGGCATCCAGTCCATCGAGGTCGGCGGAGAATTGCTCCGTGCGCTCGCCAGGAGCGGCGAGCCGATGATGCTGCGCGATCTCGCGCGCGAGGCCGGCATGACGCCCGCCAAGGCGCATCCTTATCTCGCCAGCTTCTCGCGCATCGGCCTGATTGAACAGGACGAAACCACCGGCCGCTACGAGATCGGCGCGCTGGCGCTGGAGCTCGGCCTGATCAGCCTGCGCCGCCTCTCCGGCGTCCGCATCGCGCAGCCGAAGATTGCCGCGCTCGCGAGCCAGGTCGGTCACGCCGTCTCGCTCGCGGTGTGGGGCACGTACGGCCCGACCGTGGTGCAGCTGGAAGAGCCCGGCCAGCCCGTGCACGTCGTGATGCGCGCGGGCTCGGTGATGGCGCTGCTGGAGACCGCCACCGGCCGCGCCTTCGCGGCCTTCCTGCCGGAGAAGACGATCAATGCCGCGCTCGAAAGCGGCCTCGATCGCCAGGGCGTCGGCTACAATCCGAAGCGCGCCGTGAAAGGCGCCAAGGTCGCCGACATGCTCACCGAGGTCCGCAAGCACGGTCTCGCCCGCGCGCTCGGCGATCCCCTGCCCGGTGTCAATGCGTTCTCCGCGCCGGTATTCGATCATTCCGGCCATGTCGCGCTTGTCATCACCGCGATGGGGCCGGAAGGGACGTTCGATGCGCGCTGGGATAGCCCCATCGCGCATGCCTTGCGCGATTGTGCCGGCGGCATCTCGAAGCGGCTCGGTTATGGGATGACCTTGGCGGCGGAGTAGGCCGTCATGGCGGCTTGTCCCGGCCATCCACGCAGCGCCACAATTGCCAAAGCACGCGGATGCCCGCGTCGAGCCGGGCATGACGACTGAGATGCACCGGCGAGACCTACTCGTCCTTCACCGGCACAGTGTAGTTAGGAGCAATCGCCCGCCATCAGGCCGCCGCAAATCCGAGATGAGCCCGGAACCGGTTCTTGATAAAGACGGCATCGCGGGACGGCAGCGAGCGCGGCGGATTTTCGGCCCTGACCTTGACGACAAAAAGCCGCGGGCCGTCGGCCGGTTCGGCGATATCAGCGGCCAGGCCTCGCACCTCCTCCAACGTCCGAACGGTCGCCGTTGCGACAAAACCGCAGGCGGTTGCGATCGCCGTGAGATCGACACCGCGCCCGGTGTGGCTCGCCTGCATTCCGGTCTCGCCAAAATGCTGGTTGTCGATCACGACGATGGCGAGATTGCGCGGCCGGGCGACGCCGATGGTGGCGATGCCGCCGAGGCCCATCAACTGCTCACCGTCGCCGGTCAACGCGAGGACGCGCCTGGAAGGTTGCGCCTGGGCAAGACCAAGGCCGATCAGCGCGGCGCCGCCCATGGCGCCCCAGAGATAGAAATTGTCGTCGCGGTCGCCGGCCGCGTGCAGATCGTAGGTCGGCGAGCCGAGGCCAGCGACAACCAACGTGTCCTTGCGATTCTTGAGAAGGGCCGCAACCGCTGCACGACGATCGAGTTCGGAGGGAACGCTCATCGGTATCACCACTTCTTCTTGCCAATCAGGCGTTGCCCGATCAGAACAGCGATCTGCTGGTCGGATTCGTAGGCGAGCGCTGCCGCGGATTCGACTGTCTCGACCAAATCCCCTGCCGTCTCGGCGCGCATCACCTTCAGGCCGATCGCCTCCAGCGAGGGCTGCGTCGCCCGGCTCATCGGCACCTGCCAGGGATTGAACTCGGCCCATTCGCCGCGCATCGTCACCAGCATCAAGAGCGGAAAGCGGCCAATCGCGGACAGCGACAGCATGTTGATGCAATTGCCGACCCCGCTCGACTGCATCAGCAGCACGCTGCGCTGACCGCCAAGCCAGGCGCCCGCGGCGATCGCAATGCCTTCCTCTTCGGTCGTCAGCACATTGGTGGTGACGTCAGCGTCGGCGGAGAACAAGCGGATCAGCTGGCTGTGGCCGGCATCCGGCACGTAGGACATCTGCTTGACGTCGGCCGTCTTCAGGACGCGATAGAGCTCGGATGGCCAGTCGATTTCGGGATGGGGCTTGGGGCTTTGCACCTGAGTCTCCGTGAATTTCAGGAGAGATGCTAGCGATGTTTGCGAACGAAAGCTCTGACTGTCTGGGACGATCAGGTATCGAGGGATTGTATAGCTGGGAGCATGGAGCCACCGACCGCCTCCCTCTGGTGAATTACAGATGCGTTCTCCCCACCCCGGACGAGGTGAGAACCTCAATTCGCCGCGGACCTCACCGCGGCCGGCATGTAGATCTGCGCGTAGCCTTCCTTGATCGCCGACGTGATGCGATCCAGGCGGCGATCGATGTGCTTCTCCAGCACGGACACGCAGACCTCTTCGTTGCGCGCCTTCAGGCCTTCGAGGACGGCGCGGTGCTCGGCCTGGGTGTTGGAGCGGTTGATGCTGTCCATGTCGATCCAGCGCACGAAGCGGATGCGGGCATTGACGTTGCGCAAGACACGCAGCATCTCGGCATTGGTCGACATGGCCATCAGCCGCTCGTGGAACGTCTCGTCGAGTTCGACCAACTCCACGGAAGAGCGCTCGCCGGGATCGGGGCCAGTGGCTTCGAGGAATTTCAGGAGCGAGTCGATGTCCTCGTCCCTGGCGCGCCTGATGGCGAGGCGGACCGAGGCGACCTCGATCGATTTGCGCAGCTCGTAGAGATCGAAGATCTCGTGCGCGTCGAGTTCGCGGCAGAAGAAGCCCTTGCCTGGCGTGAAGCGCAGGAAACCTTCGGTGTTGAGACGGTTGAGGGCTTCGCGCAGCGGCGTGCGGCTGACGCCAAGCCGCTTGGCCAGCTCACCCTCGTTGAGCCGTTCGCCCGGCTTGAACTCGTAGCTCACGGCCATCGCCTTGAGTTGTTCATAGACGCGATCGACGATACTGTCGGAAGCCAGTTCCACGTTACTCATCATCAGCAGCATTCATGCTCGAACACAGCCAATATACTGGGGCTGCAGGAATGATTGCAATGCAAACGAAAGTGGAGGTCGTGAAGGGTGACATCCAGAATCAGCTGAAGGCGCGCGGGCGCAGCCCCGCATGAAACCAGGTGATCATGGAATAGATGTCGTAGACCGGCAACCCCACCTCGGCCCGCAACGCGGCCGCATAAGGCGGCATGTTGGTGCATTCGAGCACAATGGCGCCCACGTCCGGATTCTTCGCAACCAGCTGCTTTCCCGCCTCGACGACATCACGCTCGGCCTGGGCCACATCCATGTCGTCCTTCTCGGCCTTGATCAGAACCCGGAAAAATTCCTTGCCAGTGCTCGGTGCCGACCAGCGGTGTATCGAGCGGCACGCCTGCGCCTTCGAGATGGGCCGGCGTCAGGGTCGAGCCCGACACCGTGACGAGGCCGACGCGCTTGCCCGGCGGCAAGGTCGCCTGTACCCACGGCACCTGCATCAGCGAGGAGGTCGCAACGGGAACGCCGACAGCCGACGCGATCTCCTTCTGGAACAGCGAGAGGAAGCCGCAATTGGTGGTGATGGCTTCGGCCCCGAGCCGCACCAGATCCTTGGCAGCATCGATGAAATCGGGCAGCAGGCCGGCGGCGCCTTTCAGCACCACCTTCTCCGGCGATGCGCCGCTCACCACGCGATACAGCACGGGAAACGGCCAGGTCGTGCCATTGCCCATGTCGCCGGGGATGCGGGGGAAGCGCGCTTCCAGCATCAGGATGCCGAGAGGTGCGCCGTAGATGGCCTTGCCGCCACGGGCGATGCGGGAAGATGAGCTGGCTGCTTGAGTCATGGTGCGATCTCAGAGGAAGCGATTGGGCGAGAACGGTGCGAGCGGAATTTCCGGCTGCTTGCCGCTCAGGAGCTGGGCGACAAGACGGCCGGTACGGGCCGAGCCGACCAGCCCGATATGGCCATGGCCGAAGGCATAGACGATATCGCGCGAGGCGCGCGCATGGCCGATGCAGGGAATACCATCAGGCATGCTGGGGCGATGACCGAACCAGGTCTTGATACGCGACGCCGGAATGTCCCTCGGCAGCTTCGGAAACATGCTGAGAAGGTGGTTGCGCAGGATCTCGGCGCGCTTCCAGTTCGGCGCGGCCTCCAGGCCCGCGATCTCGACCGTGCCGGCGGCTCGCAGGCCCTTGTTGGTCCAGTTCACCACCATCTTGGCGTCGGACGCCATCATCGAGCTGCGTGGTCCCGTTTCCGGATTCTCGATCATGACGTGATAGCCGCGCTCAGTTTCGAGCGGCAGCGGATCGCCGACCGATGCGGTGAGTTTTTTTGAACGCGCGCCGGCTGCGACCACCGCGGCATCGCACGCAATCTCACCGGTCTCGGTAAAGACGGCGACGAGCTTGTTGCCCGCAAGCTTGAGCCCCGTGGCTTTCGCATGCACCAGCTTGGCACCGTTCGCCAGCGCATGCCGGGCGAGCGCCGCAACGTATGCGCCGGGATCGCGGCAACGTCCGGCTTCCTCCACCACCACACCGAAAGTGTAGCGCGGATGCAGATCCGGCTCGCGCTGACGCATCTCGTCGGCATTGAGCTCCAGCCATTCGATGCCGACCTTCCTGCGCAGCCGCCAGCCGAGATCGTCATCGAAATTGCCGCGCGACGGGAAGACATGCATCACGCCGTTGCGCTCGATCAGTTCGGGAACGCCTGCCTCTTCCGCGAGCTTCCGGTGCAACAGCGGCGCGTCCTTCAGGAGATCGCGCAGCACAAGCGCCGTCTTCTCGACGCGCGCCTCGGTCCAGCCCGAAAGGAGATACTTGAGCAGCCAGGGCAGCGCCTTCGGCAAATACGACCAGCGGATCGCGAGCGGGCCGAGCGGATCCATGAGATACCCAGGCACCTTCTTCCAGGTGCCCGGCTCGGCCGGCGGGATCACCGAATGCGAGGAGAGCCAGCCGGCGTTGCCGTAGCTGGCGGCCTGTTCGCCACCGGGCGCGCCGGCATCGATCAGTGTAACGCGATGTCCCTCGCGCAGTGCCTCGATGGCGCTGATCACGCCGATCGCGCCGGCTCCGATGATGGCGACGTGACGGCTCTCCGACATCGCCTACGCCTTCACCGCGGGCGTAAAGTCCTTGCCGACCGAGATCGCGCGGGGATCGATGATGCAGTGGAGGATCGACGGCTTGCCCGAGGCCAGCGCGCGCTCGAACGCCGGCGCGAATTCTTCCGTGCGCTCGACGCGCTCACCATGACCGCCGAACGCCTTCGCATACATCGCAAAATCAGGGTTCTTGAGCTGGGTGCCGACGACGCGGCCGGGATAGTCGCGCTCCTGATGCATGCGGATGGTGCCGTATTGCGAGTTATCGACGACGATCACGATCAGCGGCGCGTCATACTGCACGGCGGTCGCGAATTCCTGGCCGTTCATCAGGAAGCAGCCGTCACCGGCGAAGGCGACGACGACACGATCCGGGTACTGCCGCTTGGCGAGCACGCCCGCCGGCACGCCATAGCCCATCGACCCCGAGGTCGGCGCGAGCTGAGACGCAAAGCTGTGGAAGCGGTGATGGCGATGGATCCAGCCGGCATAATTGCCGGCGCCGTTGCAGACGATCGCGTCCTTCGGCAGCCGATCGCGCAGCCAGGTCATGACTTGGCCGTACTGGAACGTGCCCGGCAGCTCACGCGCCTTGTCGGTCCAGGCGAGATAGTCGGCATGCGCCTTGGCGGCTTCGCCCTTCCAGGCAACCGCGCCTGAAGGCTTCAGCGCCTGGACGGCGGCGGCGAATGCGGCCGGCGTCGCCTGGATCGCGAGATCAGGCTGATAGATGCGGCCGAGCTCTTCCGAGCCTGGGTGCACATGGATCAGCTTCTGCTTCGGCGCGGGAATGTCGAGCAGCGTGTAAGACGACGACGGCATCTCCGACATGCGGCCGCCGACGAGAAGGATGACATCGGCATTGTCGACGCGGGCCTTGAGACTCGGGCTCGGTCCGATGCCGAGGTCGCCGGCATAGTGCGAATGGTCGGCATCGATCAGCGAGGCCCGGCGGAACGAGGTCGCGACCGGCAGGTCGAAGCGCTCGGCGAAACGCGCGACGCTCTTGGTCGCCTCATCGGTCCAGCGCGAACCGCCGAGGATGACCAGCGGCGCCTTGGCGCTCGCCAGCATTGCACCGACCTGCTCGAGATCTGATGGCGCCGGCCAGCTCACCGCCGGCTCGATGCGCATGGCATCGGCGACAGCGGCGGTCTCGGTCAGCATGTTCTCGGGCAGCGCGATCACGACGGGACCGGGGCGGCCCTGCATCGCGACGCGGAAGGCGCGCGCGACCAGTTCGGGAATGCGGTCGGGACGATCAATCTCGACCGCCCATTTCGCCATTGAGCCGAACACCGCCCTGTAGTCGAGCTCCTGGAACGCCTCGCGCTCGCGCATGCCGGTATCGACCTGGCCGACGAACAGGATCATCGGCGTCGAATCCTGCATCGCGATATGGACGCCATGGCTGGCATTGGTCGCGCCGGGACCCCGGGTGACGAAGCAGACACCGGGCCGGCCGGTGAGCTTGCCATAGGCTTCGGCCATCATCGCCGCGCCACCTTCGGCGCGGCAGATCACGACGTCGATCGGGCTGTCATGCAGCGCATCGAGCGCCGCCAAGTAGCTCTCGCCGGGCACGCAGGTGACGCGGTCGACGCCCTGCGCGACCAGCTGGTCGATCAGGATCTGGCCCCCGGTGCGGGTGTTTCTGATGGTCATTGACAGCTCCCTGCAGGCTTTAGCGAATGCGTTTTTGTTCCGAGGTGGCGTAGGACAGGCGGAAACAACGCGCAAGGCCGATGCAAACGGTTCAGAGGGCAGCGGCGCGCATGTCAGCGGCGCGCGGCAATCGCGATCACCTCGATGCGGTAGGCCGGATCGGCGAGCTCGACCTTGCCGCAGGCACGCGTCGGTGCGTTGCCCGGAACGACCCAGGCATCATACACCGCGTTCATCGCGTCGAAATCGTCCATGGTTTTCAGCCAGACCTGAACGCTGAGCAGGCGCGACTTGTCGGTGTCGGCGCGGGCCAGCATGTCATCGACCTTCGCCAATGCTTCGCGGGTCTGCTGGGCGATGTCAGCGGTCTTGGTATCCGCTACCTGGCCGGCGAGGAAAACGAGATCACCGAACACGGAAGCGCGGCTGCGGCGGGCGTTCTGGTCGATGCGCGTGATATCAGACATGGATGTCCTTTACGTGCCGGTCGCGATGACGCGGCGGCAGTGATCGAGCGCCGCGCCGATGAGATTGTCGCTGGCCTCGGGCGTACGAAACGCCGAATGCGCCGACAGCGTCACGTTCGGCAGCTTTGTCAGCGCGTGGCCTGCCGGGAGCGGCTCGACGGTGAAGACGTCGAGGCCGGCATGCGCGATATGGCCCGAGCGCAACGCATCCAGCATCGCTTCTTCGTCGACGACAGCGCCGCGCGCCGTGTTGATCAGGATGCTGCCCTTGCGCATCCGGGCGATACGCTCGCGCGATAGGAAACCCTTGGTTTCGTCGTTGAGCAAGAGATGCAGCGAGACGACGTGGCTCTCCGCCAGCAGCTTCTCCAGCGAGACGAACTCGACGCCGGGATGCGTCTTCGGCGTCCTGTTCCAGGCGATCACCTTCATGCCGCAGCCGGCCGCCATGCGCGCGGCTTCGGCCGCGATGCCGCCGAAGCCGATCAGGCCGAGCGTCTTGCCGGTGAGCTGCACGGCATCACGCCGTAGCCAGTTGCCCTCACGCATGCCGCGGTCCATCTCGCCAAAATTCTTGGCCGAGGCCCACATCAGCGCGATCGCGCATTCGGCCACCGCGGTGTCGCCATAACCCTTGATGGTATGGACGGCGATTCCACGCGCAGCGAGCTCCTCCGGATTCATGTAGCTGCGCGCGCCGGTGCCGAGAAAGATGACGTGCTTCAGCTTCGCGCACTTCTCCGCGATCGCTGATGGCACGGCCGTATGGTCGACGATCATGATCTCGGCATCGCCGAGCAGGTCGGGCAGATCGTCCGACTTGATGGAAGGATTGCGGTTGATGCCAACAGGCAGCTTGGTCCCGCCCAGCAGCTTCTCGGTGACCGCTGCCAGCGTGTCGTTGGCATCGACGAAAACAGCGCGCACAGACTTCCTCCTCTGACGCAATTTTCTCTCGCTTTGCCAGAGGACTAGGCTCTAACCTGCTTCATCGCACAACTCCCGGCAAGGCTGTAATACCATATTGCATTATGCCCTGAATACAGAAATAGTGCCCAGCCGGAGCTGCTGATCATTCCCAGGGAGCACTGACCATGAACCGTAGGGACGCACTCACCACCGTCGCGCTGGCAGGCGCCGCAATGGCCGCGACCGCCTCGGCCCGGGCCGACACCGCGCCGGCCTCAACGCTCGATCGCATCAAGAAGAGCGGTGTGCTGCGGATCGCTGTGATCGCCGGCCAGGATCCCTATTTCCACAAGGACCTCGCGACCAATCAATGGTCAGGCGCGTGTATCGACATGGCGAACGACATCGCCGGCAAGTTAGGGGCCAAGGTCGAGACGCTGGAATCGACCTGGGGCAACCAGATCCTGGATCTTCAGGCCGACAAGATCGATCTCGCCTTTGCCGTGAACCCGACGCCAGAGCGCGCGCTGGTGATCGACTTCTCGACGCCGATCCTGGTGCACTCCTTCACCGTCATCACAAAGAAGGGCTTTGCCAAGCCGCAGAGCTGGGCCGAGCTCAACAAGCCCGAGGTCAAGATCGCCGTCGACATCGGCTCGACCCACGAGACCATCGCGCGCCACTATTGCCCGAAGGCAACCATCCTCGGCTTCAAGACGCGCGACGAGGCGATCCTCGCGGTGTCGACCGGCCGCGCCGACTGCAACGTCTCGCTGGCGGTGCTGTCGGTCTTCACGCTGAAGAAGAATCCGACGCTTGGCGATCTCGCGATCCCGCGGCCGCTGCTGACCCTGCCGACCAACCTCGGCATCCGTGCCGAATCCGATCGCCGCTACAAGGATTTCCTCAGCGCCTGGGCCGACTACAACCGTTCGCTCGGCCAGACCCGCGAATGGCTGCTGAAGGCCTATGAAACCGTCGGCCTCAGCGCCGAGGACATCCCGAGCGAAGTGCAGTTCTAGACCGGCGGTCTGAAGCAGCTGAATCGACCAGCTACGGGCACCTGGCCTCTCCCGCTTGCTTGCGGGATAGGTCGGCACGACGCGCCGGGTGAGGGGTCTCTCCGCACAGCGGCTCTCGCTTGCAGAGACACCCTGTGCCAATTGCGGACATCCGGATCACGATAGGATGAACCAACAGGTTGACTTATCTCAAGACTGCAGTCGGAACGCGAGCTAACCTGTCCTTGCAAGGCAGCGATACGTCCGGACAATCGGGAGGTAGAGCATGTACCGGCACATTCT
Source organism: Bradyrhizobium sp. USDA 4449 (assembly GCF_054056275.1). Taxonomy (NCBI): domain Bacteria; kingdom Pseudomonadati; phylum Pseudomonadota; class Alphaproteobacteria; order Hyphomicrobiales; family Nitrobacteraceae; genus Bradyrhizobium; species Bradyrhizobium sp. USDA 4449. Next base: position 447,104 of record NZ_JBSRYD010000001.1, read on the forward strand.
CATTCCGACAGATGGGTCTAAGCTAGCGGAGCGTGGGGTTGCGCACGGATTGGCGCTGGCGAAATCCCTCGGGGCCACCGTATCCTTCATCTTCGTTGTGGAAGCGTTTTCCGAAGTCTCAGGCCGGTTCCTCGAAGCGGTCGCAACATATGCCGAGTTGCGCAAGGAACAGGCCGCCAGCATATTGAATGGCGCGGCAAAGGCGGCCAGGACGGCCGGTGTTTCCTGCGAGACGATTCAAGCGGAGAGCGGGCAACCCCATCAGGCCATCATCGCAGCCGCCGCGGAGAAGGGCTGCGATCTCATCGTCATGTCGTCGCATGGGCACAGCGGACTTACCGCGCTTCTCATCGGGAGCGTGACGAACAAGGTGCTTACACACGCAAAGACCCCCGTCCTGGTCTGTCCTTGAACGGGAGGCGCCTGTTAAGGTCAAACAACCGCACCGGGAGATGGCGACGGGTTGTCGAGAAAGGAGGCCGCCAAATGTACACCCGGATTCTCCTCAGCACGGACGGATCGGACGTCGCAAGAAACGGCATCAGGCATGGGATTGCCTTGGCAAAGGCCTTGAAGGCCAAAGCGACCGTCATTGCCGTGACGGAGTCACTGCCAATCGACTACGGGAGCGGACACGCCCCGGGATGGATCCCGTCGCAGCAGGAAATCGACAGCTTCGATGCGGCCTCCAGGGAGCGTGCGCGCAAAGTCCTCGACGAAGCACGAGCCATGGCAGAGCAAGCCGGGATAACCGCGGAACTCCTGCACGTTCCGAATGCGCACCCGGCCACCGCGATTATCGAAACAGCAAAGTCAGGAGGCTGCGACTTGATCGTTATGGGCTCTCATGGGCGCCGGGGGCTCAAGAAGCTATTCCTGGGAAGTCAAACATCGGAGGTCCTGGCCGACGGAAGCGTGCCGGTGTTGGTCGTACACTGACCGCGATAGCGCAGGCCTTCATTGAGCGGCACCATATCGACGTTCCCGGCGAGGTGCAGTTCTGATCGGTCATTTGTGTCTTGGACCTCTCCAGCCGTGCAACAAGCGGCTGGAGACGTTCTTGAGTGGATGTCACGAGACAGATTGACGCGGATGCCCTGAGCAAACCGGGACGCTGATATGCGGACCGCTTTACGTGGGCCTGCGGTGTTGACGCGAATCCTGACGCGTTTAAGTAGGTGGGACAAAGACTGCAGGGATGGCGACGTTTGCTGGGCTGGTTCCCGTTGCCGTCACCTAAGCAGGACACATGACGACCTCGCCTCACGCGACCTCGCCGCGCAATTCAACGCCCCCTCATCTCGCCATCGTCCTGTTCTCGCTCGCGATGGGCGGCTTTGCGATCGGAACCACCGAATTCGCATCGATGAGCCTGCTGCCGTTCTTCGCGGCCGACCTTCATATCGACGAGCCGACGGCCGGACACGCGATCAGCGCTTACGCGCTCGGCGTGGTGCTGGGCGCGCCGCTGATTGCCGTGATCGGCGCACGGTTCGCACGACGCACGCAGCTACTGGCGCTGATGGCCATTTTCGCGCTCGGCAACGCCCTCACCGCGCTGGCGCCGGGCTTTGGCGCGATGATCGCGGCCCGTTTCCTGTCAGGCCTGCCCCACGGCGCCTATTTCGGTATCGCTGCGCTGGTCGCGGCCTCGCTCGTTCCGCAACATCGCCGCTCGCAGGCAGTCGGCCAGGTGATGCTGGGCCTGACCGTCGCCACCATCATCGGCGTGCCGATGGCCAATCTGATCGGTCAGATGGCCGGCTGGCGCGCGAGTTTCGGTCTCGTGTCGGGACTGGCCTTGCTCACGATGCTCCTGTGCGCGCTGTTTGCGCCGCGCGACCAGGCCGGCCGGTCGGATCCGCTGCGCGAACTCGGCGCGCTCAAAAGCCGCCGCGTCTGGATCACGCTCGCGATCAGCGCCATCGGCTTCGGCGGCATGTTCGCCGTCTATACCTACCTGGCGACGACGTTGATCGAGGTCACCAAGGTCAGCACCGACGTCATCCCGTTCTTCCTCGCGATCTTCGGCGTCGGCGCCACGCTCGGCAATCTGTTCGTGCCGCGCTTCGCCGATCGCGCGCTGATGCCGACGGCGGGAGGCATCCTGCTGTTTGCGGCCGTGGCGCTGCTGGTGTTTCCGCTCGTCGCCGGCAATCCCTGGCTGCTGGCGATCGATATTTTCGCCATCGGCGCCAGCGTCGCACTCGGTGCCATCCTGCAAACGCGCCTGATGGATGTCGCGGGGCACGCACAGGCGCTCGCGGCCGCGCTCAACCATTCGGCATTCAACACCGCCAATGCGCTCGGCCCGTTCCTCGGCGGCCTCGCCATTCGCCAGGGGCTGGGCTGGACCTCCACCGGCCCCGTCGGCGCCGGACTCGCGCTTCTGGGCTTTCTGATCTGGATCGTCGCCTATCGCGACACCGGCCCGGCTGCGGTCAAGCCCGGCTCGGGCGACGCCTCCGCACCTCGCGAGAACGAGCCGGTCAGACCCGCGCCAGCACTGGCGCCGGAGAACCGGACGCGTGCGGATCGTGCGAGGGACCCGGTGGCATGACGGATCGCGGCGCTCGGAACAGAGCGCGTTGAGAGCCTGTCCGTGGATCATCGCGGCCACGAAGGAGGCCAGCAGGCCCGCGCCCGAGAAGATCACGACGATCTACAGGGGGTTCGATGTCGACATTGGTTCCCGTCGCGCGGATTTTGCTCTTGCCAGTGCAGCAATCATCGCCAGCTCCGAAGCCGGCCGCGCGGACGCGGGGCCTGATCTCATCTGGCGCGGATCGGCGCAACAACCTGTGAAGCAGAGTATGGGTCGCGGCCCCGCGCGAATTGCGCACCAGGCCGGGTCGACATCAAGCCCCTCACCCACTCTGCTTCCGTCGCGCGCTCGCCAGCAGCACCAGCATGAAGGACGCAGCGGTCATCAGCGTCGAGATCGCGGCAATGGTAGGGTCGATCTCGTCGCGGAGCGCGGTGAACATGCGCTTGGTCAGCGGCTGATACTGGCCGCCGGAAATAAACAGCGCGACGATGGTCTCGTCCATTGCGGAGATGAAGGCGAAGATGCCGCCGGCCATCACGCTCGACTTGATCTGCGGTAGCGTCACCGCAAAGAAGCTGCGCAGCCGGTTCATGCCGAGGCTACGCGCTACCATCTCCTGCGCCGGGTCGAAGCTCTGCAAGCCCGCCAGCACCGAGATGACGACATAAGGCAATCCCAGCATCACATTCGCCAGTACCAAGCCCGGCAGGGTCGCCACCAGGCCGACCTTGGCATAGACGAAGAAGATGCCGACCGCGGTGATGATGATGGGCACCACGAGCGGCAGCAGCAGCGCCATATGGATGACGCGCATGATGCGCAGCTTCGACTGGCTGATGGCATAGGCGGCGGCGACGCCGCATGGCGTTGCAATCAGAACGGTGAGGAAAGCGACCGTCAACGTCACCTGCGTCGCCTGCATCCAGGCGGGATTGGCCAGATATTGTTGATACCAGCGCAGCGAGAAGGACGGCGGCGGGAAGGTCAGGAAGCGCGCGCTGGAGAACGAGATCGGTGCGATGATCAGCACGGGAAGGATCAGATAGACCAGCACCAGCGTGCTGATCGCATAGAGGGCGATACGCGCGGGCGACAGTCGCATCATTTCTGCCCCAACACGCGATCGAGCGAGATGAAGCGGCTGACGACGAAAAAGATCGCGAGCACGCTGAGCAGCAGCACCACCGCGACCGCGCTCGCCGCGCCGAACTGGTTGTAGAGTTCGACATTGCGGCTCACCAGCATCGATACCATCACGGTGCGGCCGCCGCCAAGCAGCTCCGGCGTGATGTAGAAGCCCAGACAGAGCACGAACACCATGGTGCAGCCGGCCAGCACACCCGGCAGCGACAGCGGCAGGAAGACGCGGAAGAAGGTCAGCGACGGGCTTGCCCCGAGGCTGGTGCCGGCCTGCATGAGATCGCCGGGGATCTTCTGCATGGTGGCGTAGAGCGGCAGCACCATGAACGGCAGCAGGATGTGCACGGTCGCGACCACCGTACCGAAGGTGTTGTGGACCAGTGCCAGCGGCTCGGAGATCACGTCGAGATAGCGCAGGAATTGATTGATCACCCCGGTGCGCTGGAGCAGCGCCAGCCAGGCATAGGCGCGCACCAGCACTGACGTCCAGAATGGCAGGACAACCAGCGACAGGATCAGGATGCTCCACCCCTTCGGCACCGAATTGGCGAGGTAGGCGACGGGATAGCCGAGCAACAGCGCGATCGCTGTGACCGCGAGGCTGATCTCGAAAGTTAGCGCGAAGCTGCGCCAGTAGATGTCCTCGGTAAAGAGGCGGCGATAATTCTCCAGCGTAAAGCCGTCATGGTAGATCGACTGCCAAGCCAGCCAGCCGACCGGCAGCACGATCAAAGCAAGGATCACCAGCAGTGCCGGCGAGACCAGCGCCAGCATCAGGCCGTGCTCGCGGCGCTGATGCTCTTGTGATGAATCTGGCACTGACATCGTCAACGCGGCTCGCTCACTTCTGCATGAACGACGCCCAGCGCTTCTCGGCGGCCTCGCCTGCGGGCGAGGACCACCAGGCGTAGGACATCAGCGCCTGCTTGGCAGCGTTCGCGGGTTCGCTCGGCAATTGCGCGGCGCGCTCGGGCTTGATCACGCTGGTCTCGAACGCCTTGGGATTGCCCGGGCCATAATCGATATTGAGCGGCAGATTGGCTTGGTGCACTGGATCGACCGCCTCGTTGAGGAACTTTATGGCTGTGTCGAGGTTCGGCGCGCCCTTGAGAATGCAGAGCGAGGTGCTCTGCAAAATGCCCTGGTTGTAGGTGAAGGTGACTTTTGCGCCCTCCTTGGCGACCGCGCTGACGCGGCCGTTCCAGGCCATTTCCATGTCGACCTCGCCGTCGTTGAGCAGCTGCGCCGACTGCGCGCCTGAGGTCCACCAGACCGTAACGTTCGGTTTGATTTCTTCCAGCTTCTTGAACGCGCGATCGACATCGAGCGGGTAGAGCTTGTCAGGCGCGACGCCGTCGGCCATCAGCGCTGCCTCAAGCGTTGCGATCGGATGGTTGCGCAGCGCCCGGCGGCCGGGGAATTTCTTGACGTCCCAGAAATCGGCCCAACTGTTCGGCGCGTCCTTCGGGAAGGCCTTCTGGCTGTAGGCGAGAACACTGGAATAGAATTCGTAGGACACTGAATAGGGACTGCGATAGGCCTCGGGCATGGCCGCCGCGTTCGGGATTTTGGAGAAGTCCAGCTTCTCGATGAGCCCCTGCTCGCCGCCGCGCAGGCAATAGCCGGTAGGGGTGTCGACGACATCCCAGATCGGCTTGCCGCTGCCGACCTGCGTCTTGATCGCGGGCCAGGCGTCCGGAATGGAATCCTGATTGATGGTGATGCCGAGCTTCTTGGCCGAAGGATCGAGAATCGCCACCGTCTGCGCCTGCTGATAGGCGCCGCCCTGCGAGACGAAGGTGATCTGCTCGGCGGCATCAGCCGTATTGGTCAACCCCACGGCCGCTAGCAGCACAATACCCAATCCCAAATTCTGCTTCGTCATCATGCTCGCCTCCTCCAAATGATCTCACCGACCGATCGCATCGAGAAATTGATACCAGCCGGCGACCATGCGCACCGCGGGCTCGCGCAGCGGATAGAACGGAATGGCCTTCATGCGGCTGACGTCGAGCAGTCCCATGTCGGGGCTCTCGCCGCGGACGTATGCGGCGAGATACCGGCCCATCAGACTCGACATCGCAACTCCGGCGCCGTTGTAGCCCATCGAGACCAGCGTGCGGTCGTCGAGCCGACCGATATGCGGCACCGAGTCCAGCGTCATCGCAACGAGGCCCGACCATTTGTAGGCAAGCGTGACGTCGGCAAGATCCGGGAAAATGCCGACCATCGCCCTGCGTAGCGCGTCGAAGGCTGATTGCGAGTCCTGCTTGCCGAAGGCGCCGCGGCCGCCAAAAACGACCCTGTTATCAACCATGCGGAACCAGCGCATCATGCGCTTGGTCTCGGTGTAGGTCCGCCCCGTCGGCATCAGCTTGCCGGCGAGATTGCGCGGCAGCTTTTCGGTCGCAATGAGAGCGCTGCGGAACGGAATCAGCGTGCGCTGCATCTTCGCGGTCGCGCCGGTCAGATCGGAATAGCTGTTGGTGGCGATGATCGCCTGCCTGGCGCGTACCGCGCCTTGCGGCGTCTCGGCGATGATGCCGTCCTTGTCCCGCCGGAGTTTGGTCACAGGCGATTCCTGGAAGATCGGAACGCCGCGGCGTGCGACGCCGTCGGCGAGGCCGCGCAGATAGTTCAGCGGATGGATACCGCCCGAACCGGGATTGAGCACGCCGCCGACGAAGTTATCGGAGCCTGTCTCGTCGCGCACGCCACGCTTATCGAGGATGCGGACCTCGGCAGATCCCATCTCGCGCGTCATCCAGTTGGCTTCGTCAATCGCAGCTTTCAGGGTCGTTTCGTTGTGCGCGGCCCTGACCTGGCCGGTGCGCGTCAGGTTCGCGCTGGTGATGCCGAATTCCGAAACCAGCTCCTCGACCATGTCGGTCGACTCATGCGCGATCTCGTACATGCGCTTGGCCATGGCGCGGCCGTGCACGGCGTCGATCTCGCGGAACGACAGGCGAAATTTTGCGGTGATCACGCCGCCATTGCGCCCGCTGGCGCCCCAGCCGGGACGATTGGCTTCGAGCACGATGGGCGCGAGCCCGCTCTTGGCGATGTGGTGGGCAGCGGAGAGGCCGGTATAGCCCGCACCGATGATCACCACATCCGCCTGTTGCTCTCCCGACAGCACGGCAAGATCGCGCGCCGGCTCCGCCGTGGCTTCCCACAGCGAGTTGGCCGATGGCAGCGCGCGCCAATCCCGTGTCATGCTGCTCATCCTTGTGCGGGGCCAACCGCGGCGTCGGCCAGCGCTTTCAGCGTCGGGAAGTGGAAGTCCGGTTTTGTCAATGTTTCGACGGCCGGCGTGCCGCCGAAGCCGGCGACGCCCTGGCGACGCTCGATCCAGCACACCTTGTAGCCGAGTTTTCGCGCGATGCCGATGTCGTGGTATTGGCTCTGCGCGACGTGCAAGATGTCGGACTGCTTGTAGCCGAACGCGGACTGGCGGCCTTTGTTATAGGCAAAGAACTCCGGATTGGGTTTGGCGACCCCGGTGTCGTCTGCGCAGACGGTATCGTCGAAGGGATTGCCGAGCGCGTGCGCGTAGCAGGAGAGTGCGACGCGATCGGCGTTTGTCATCGCCACCAACCGGAATTTCGTGCGCAGGCGCTTGAGCGCCTCGACCGAATCTGCGAATGGCCCCCAGCGCAGCACCGAGAGCTGGAACACGTCACAGGACGCATCATCAGCCGGAAGTCCGAGCTCGGTCGCGAGATGACGATAGACGTGGAACATCACTTCGCTCGAGCGCTCGTAATGCTTGTCGCGGCCGCGCTTGTAGGGTTCGAAGATCTGCTCGTCGGTGAACTCGGCCGCTTTCTTGCCTCCGATCTTGCGCACGGCTTCGAGCACGCCGGTCTCGAAATCGATCAAGGTGCCGACGACGTCGAAGGTGAGGACCTTGAAATTGCTGAACGCTGCTTGGGTCGACATGTGGTTTTCTCTCAGGCTGGACGGGGCTTGGATTCAGTCCACCCGGGGCACGACGATGGTGTCTTCAGGGTGAAGGGTGACGGTGAGGCTGCCGCCGAGCGGCGGAATGCGGCTGTAGGCCTGATGGTAGCTCGGCTGGCGCAGGCTGAGCGCGATGCCGTCGGCAAGCGCGAGGAAGATGCGCAGGCTTTCGCCCTGATAGACGATGTCGGTGACCGTGCCGGTCAGCCGATTGCAGGCGGCATCCTGAGCGCCGTCGTCGATGAGCAGCTTCTCGCTGTGCACGGCGAGCATCAGCGCGTCGCCGTCGGGAATGGCGCGAGCACTGCGCAGCAGTGCGTTTCCGAGCGCGACGCTCGAGGCATCGACGCGGCGAACCGGTAGCATCGTCGCCTCACCGATGAAGCTTGCGACGAAGGAATCGGCGGGATGGTCGTGCAGGCGCGCAGGCGCGTCGATCTGGATCAGGCGGCCGTCCTTCATGACGGCGACGCGGTCGCTCATGGTCAGCGCCTCGCGCTGGTCATGGGTGACATAGATGATGGTCGCCCCGATCCGCCTGTGCAGCGCGCGCAGCTCGATCTGCATTGATTCGCGCAGCTGCTTGTCCAGCGCGGAGAGCGGCTCGTCCATCAGGATGAGCTGTGGCTCGAAGATCATGGCGCGCGCGAGCGCCACGCGCTGACGCTGGCCGCCGGAGAGCTGCGCGATGCCCCGCTCCTCGTAACCGGCAAGCCCCACCATCGACAGCGCCGCACGCACCTTGTCGGGCCAGCTCGCCTTCGGCAGGCGACGCGCGCGCAACGGAAAGGCGACGTTCTCGCCCACGCTCATATGCGGAAACAGCGCATAGTTCTGGAAGACGACGCCGATGTCGCGCTTGTGCGGCGGCATGTAGGTGACGTCGCTGCCACCGAACAGGATGGTGCCTGATGTCGGCAGGATGAAGCCGCCCAGAATGCCGAGCAGCGTGGTCTTGCCGGAGCCGGAGGGGCCGAGCAGCGAGACGAATTCGCCGGCGCCGACGTTGAGGGACACGTCATGGAGTGCGCGAACGGGGCCGTACGCCTTGCTCGCGGATCTGACCTCGACGCTTTCCGCTCGTTTGTCCAACGATCGACCTCGTCCATCCCTGGCAATGGCGTGCCTCGCGGCGCGCCATAAGCTTGCATTATAGACAGGGTTTTGCAGCACCCGCTGGCGCGGCGTGCGCTGCACCAAACATTCGCTCGCAAAGCCTGCCTTCAGGCTGTCGGGTCAATGACACCAGAGTTGGCAAAATCCGGCAATTGCCAAATTCTCACGAGCATCATAACATGAAGTTATGCCTGAGCTTCGCCGCATGCTGCCCTCCAGCAACGCCCTGTTCGTCTTCGACGCAGCGGCGCGCAATGGCAGCTTCACGGCTGCAGCCGCCGAATTGAACGTGACGCAGCCTGCGGTGAGCCGCATGCTCGGACAATTCGAGGAGCATCTCGGCGTCCGCCTGTTCGACCGCAAGGCTGGCCGCGCGGTGCTCACCGAGGAAGGCGAACTGCTCTATCGCCGCGTGCTCGAAGGCTTTCGCAGCATCGAAACCGGCCTTGTCGAGATCGAGCGGCGCCGCAAGGGCACGGAGACGGTGACGCTGTCGGTCTCCTCCGCCTTCACCACGCACTGGTTGATGCCGCGCATCGACAAGCTCCAGAAGCAATTTCCGCAGGTCGACCTGCGCTTCCAGCTCATTTCAGGCGCGCTGCGCGGGCCGGTGGAGAACGTCGATCTCGGCATGCGCTTTCGCGATCGCGAGGAGCCATCGTCCGGCGGCACGCTGGTGATGAAGGAAGTAATGCTGCCGATGTGCAGCCCTGGATATCTCGGCGAGACCGACCCTGCGGAGGGCAACACGATCATTCGCCTCGCCGAGACGCCTGGCGACTGGGCCGCGGATTACGCGTCGCTGCTCACCGGCCGCCGCGGCGCGGCCAAGGCGCTGAGCTTCACCGACTATGCCGTCGTGGTGCAGGCCGCGCTGCTCGGCCAGGGCATCGCACTCGGCTGGCTGACGGTCGCCTCGCATTGGCTGCTCACCGGCGCGCTGGTGCCGGCCTCCGACCGGCTCACCACCACCCGCCGCGTCTGCGAATTCCTGCCACCGCGCAACCGCCCGATGCGCCCGATCGCCGCCGCGATCCGCGACTGGATCACCGATCAGATGCGAAGCGAGATCGCCGCGATCGACAGGCTCTATCCGAAGCTCGGCGCGATGGCGGCGTGTTATTGAGACAATAGAGCTTCGCGCTCTAGCTATGCTCGATCGCCCGGATCGCGCCTCGCAGTTCGGCGAGGCCGCGGAGCCGGCCGATTGCGGTGTAGCCGGGATTGGTGCGCTTGGTGGCGACGAGATCGTCGAGCATGCGATGGCCATGATCGGGGCGAAATACAATTTCTTTATCCGCTGACCGCCGCGCGTTCTCCTTCAACAGCGCCTTCAATACCGCGACCATATCGACGTCGCCGTCGAGATGATCGGACTCATGGAACGACAGTCCATCCGCCTCGCGCTTGGTTGCGCGCAGATGCGCGAAGGCGATACGGGGGCCGAAGCGTTCCGCCATGGCAGGCAGATCGTTCTCGGCGCGCACGCCGAGCGAGCCCGTGCACAGGCAGATGCCGTTGGCTTTTGACGGCACGGCGTCGAACAGCGCCTGGTAGTCCTCAGCCGTGGAAGCGATGCGCGGCAGGCCGAACAGCGGACGCGGCGGATCGTCCGGGTGCAGCGTCAGCGAGACGCCGAGCTGCTCGGCCACCGGCGCCACGCGCGCCAGGAATTCGGCGAGATGCTGCCGCAGGATTCTTGGCGTGATGTCGCGATAGGCGTCCAGCTTGTCGCGGAATTCGGGAATGGTCATCGGCTCGGTGGTCGAGCCCGGCAATGCGCTGGCAATGGCCATGATGAGATAGTCGATATCGGCCTGGCTCATCCGGTCGAACAGCTTTTTGGCACGCGCCTGCTGCGCGGGCGAATAGTCCTGCACGGCGGCCGGGCGCTTCAGGATATGCAGCTCGAACGCCGCAAACCGCTCCTGGTCGAAACGCAGGGCGCGAGCGCCGTTCGGCAGCTCCCATTCGAGATCCGTGCGGCACCAGTCGACCACAGGCATGAAATTGTAGCAGACGATCTTGATGCCTGACGCGGCCACCGCCTCCAGGCTCGCGATCCAAGCATCGATCGACCTCGTCGCCTTCCCGCCGAGCCGCTTGACGTCATCGGGGATCGGAATCGATTCCACCACCGACCAGGTCAGTTGCGAGCGGCCGGGCTGGCCGTTCTCGATGAAGTTCTTGCGCTCCTCGACCGCCTTTCGTGTCCAGGCCTCGCCAATCGGCACCTGATGCAGCGCCGAGACGATATCGCTCGCCCCTGCCTGCCTCACGTCGTCGAGCGAGACCGGATCGTCGGGCCCATACCAGCGCCAGCCTTCGCGCATCATTGGCTCTCTCCAATCAATTGGCGGTCAGCACGACCTTGACGCTCTGCGAGCGATCGAGCGCCAGACGCAGCGCGTCCGGTGCCGTCGCGAGCGGTCGCTCGGCGGTGACCAGCGACAGCACATCGACGCTGCCGAACCCGATCAGTTCCACCGCCGTCATGAATTCGAGCCCGAAGCGGAACGAGCCGCGCAGGTCGATCTCCTTTGCCATCACCGCATTCGACGGCGTAAGAATCTGGCCGCCCGGCAGATTGCCGATCTGCACCACGACGCCGCCGCGCCTGACAATGCCGATCGCGCTGGCGAGACCCGCCGCCGTACCTGAGACCTCGAACGCAACGTCATACGGACGCGACGCGGCCTCGGCCTTCAGACCTTCGTCGCCGCCCGAGACGTTCTCTACGCGGGAAGCGCCGAGCCGGGTTGCGAACGCCAGCGGAGCCGGCGCGATGTCGGCCACCGTGATATCGGACATGCCCGCACGGTGCGCGGCGAGCATGGTCAGAAGCCCGATCGGCCCGGCACCAAAGATGATGCCGCGCTTGCCCTGGATGTTGCCGGCGCGCGCGACCGCGTGCAGGCATACTGCCAGCGGTTCGGCCAAGGCTGCGGCCTGATAAGGGACATGATCCGGAATCCTCACGCACTGCGCCGGGACCGCGTCAAAGTAATTGGCAAAGCCACCCTGCATGTGCGGCGTCTTCGATGCAGAGCCCATGAAGTAGATGTTTTCGCAGAGATTTTGCCGGCCGTCACGGCAGGCGCCGCAATGGCCGCACCAGCGCGACGGGTTGACAGCGACGCGGTCGCCGACCTTCAAATTGGCCGCCGAACCGGCGATCTCGACGACCTCGCCCGAGATCTCGTGACCGAGCACCAGCGGCGACTTCACCACGAAATCGCCTGTCCGGGCGTGGCGGAAGTAATGCATGTCCGAGCCACAGATGCCACCGGCACCGAACTTTATGCGCACCATGCCATCCGCGAGCTTGTCGAGCGGGTGCTCGATCATGCGCAGATCTTCGGGACCGAACAGGGTTGCGGCGAGCGAGGTCGAGGTCATTTGGAAAATCCTATTGCGTCTGCAGCTTCGTTCACTCGCCGTAGAGACGAGCGGTCTAATCTCATCGCCGCCGCGCGCTGCCGCTCTTGGCCTGCACGTCGGACGGTCGTTTTGGCTTCGTTGGCTCAGCCCCGGATCGTGCCGCCCGCTTGCGCGCCGCCGGCACTCCTGCTGATGTTTCGGCACCAAAATTCTGCGCAAAGCGCTCCTGCGAATGCGCGAGGTGATCGCGCATGGCATCGCGCGCTGCTTTGGGCTGGCCCGCTGCTATGGCATCGCGCACAGCCCGGTGCTCGTCGAGGGCCGCGCGCCACGTCGTCGGATTTTCGAAATAGCGCGCAAGCTGCGCGAAATAGGGATTGAGACGCTGGTCGAACAGCTCGCCGACCACGCGCACCAACACGGCGTTGCCGACGCATCCGGCGATCGCGACATGGAAGGCGCGGTCGTGGACCATCGACGCTTCACCGGGGTACACGACGTTTTCCATCGCGACGAGCGCTGCGTCGATGCGTGCGATGTCGTCCTTCGTCGCCACGCGTGCGGCCTGCCCGGCGATCGCGCTCTCGAGGAATTCGCGGGCGCGCAACAGCTCGAACGGGCCTTCGATGACGGCGGACGGCGCCGGGGTAGCGTCATCGGAATCCGTGACATAGATGCCGGATCCGACGCGGATGCGGACACGACCCTCGACCTCGAGCGCGATCAGGGCTTCGCGCACTGTCGGCCGCGAGATCTTCAGCTGCTCGGCGAGCTCGCGCTCGGTCGGCAAGCGGCTGCCGACCGCGTATTCGCCGCTGTCGATCAGGCTTCGCAATTGATCGGCGACCTGGCGATAGAGCCGTCTCGCCTCCACAGCTTCCAGCGGCACGCTGGCCTCCCCGAAAAGGTCCCACCGGTTGGCGGGTCGCCAATTTTGGAAATTGGTCTGACCAATTGACCGGAGCATTGACCGAGGAGGGCCGCCATGTCAAGCAGCGGCCAAACACAGGGAGAGACGACCATGCGGTTGGACCGCGCCAATCTCGACCGGCTGCCGGCGGCCGTCCGCCGCCCGGCCTATGACCGTTCGCGCGTCACCCCCGGCATCGTGCATCTCGGCCTCGGAGCGTTTCATCGTGCGCATCAGGCCGTCGTCATCGACGATTGTCTTGCCGCGGGCACGACATCCTGGGGCATCGTTGGCGCGAGCCTGCGCAGCCCCGATACGCGGGATGCTCTCGCCCCGCAGGATCATCTCTATACGGTCGCCGTGCGTGCCGCCGAAGGCACCGAGCACCGCATCGTCGGCGCGCTGCTCGACAGCGTGGTCGCGCGCGAGAAGCCGGCCGCGCTGGTCGGGCGGATGGCCGATCCCGCGATCCGCATCGTCTCGCTCACGGTCACCGAAAAGGGCTATTGCCACACGCCGCAGACCGGCGATCTCGACGAGCGGCATCCTGACGTCGTGCACGACCTCAACAATCTCGATGCGCCGCGCTCGGCGCCTGGCTTCATCGTGGCGGCGCTGGCGCGCCGGCGGGCGCTGGGCGTTCAACCGTTCACGGTGCTGTGCTGCGACAATCTCGCCGCGAACGGCCACACCGTGCAGCGGATCGTGACGCAATTCGCCGCGCTCCGCTCCAAGGATCTCGGCAAGTGGATCGCCGATACGGCCACCTTCCCCTGCACCATGGTCGACCGCATCGTGCCGGAGACGCAGGAGACCGACCGCGATGCGGTCACCGCGGCTCTCGGGATGCGTGACGCCTGGCCTGTCATCACCGAGCCATTCACGCAATGGGTGGTCGAGGATCGTTTTGCGGCAGGCCGGCCCGATCTCGCCGCCGCCGGCGTCGCGCTCGTCGCCGACGTCAAGCCGTTCGAAGTGATGAAGCTGCGGCTGCTCAATGCCAGCCATTCGGCGCTCGCCTATCTCGGCTATCTCGCCGGTTACGAGACCATCGCCGATACGATGCAGAATTCGCATTTCGCGCGCCTCGCTGCGCGGGTGATGGAAGATGCCGCAGTGACGCTGACGATGCCCGCCGGCACCGATCTCGCCGCCTATCGCACCTCGCTGCTCGAGCGCTTCGCCAATTCGGCGCTGCGTCATCGCACCTGGCAGATCGCGATGGACGGCTCGCAAAAACTGCCGCAGCGCCTGCTCGGCGCGATGCAGGATCGCCTCGCCAGGAATCTGCCGATCGCGACCCACGCACTCGCGGTGGCCGGCTGGATGCGCTACGTCACCGCAACGGACGAGCAAGGCCGCGCCATCGACGTGCGCGATCCCCTCGCCGCCGAGCTTGCTGGCCTGGCGCGCGAGGCCGGTCCGGTGGCCGAACGGCTCGCGCCGGCATTGCTGGGCGTCACAAAGGTGTTCGGGCCGTTCGGGGCTGAGCCGCGGCTGCGCGAGGCCGTGATCGCGGCGCTCGGCCGGCTTTATGCGCAAGGTGCGCAGCACGCGGTGGAGACGCTGGTTCCGGCGTGATCACAAAGTGGGCAGCAATGCTGCATTGCGTTCAAAGTCGTACAGAAGTCGCGCTTGATTTTTGCCGGCCATTGGCTCACGCGGGAGGCATGGCAAAGGACAGCAAGGTCATCGCCGCGAACGCGGCTTTTTACACCGCCTTCTCGACGGGCGATTTTGACGGCATGAAGCAGATGTGGGCGGATGACGACGCCATTTCCTGCATTCATCCCGGCTGGCCCGCGATCATCGGCCACGCCACCGTGATCGGCAGCTGGCGCGACATCCTGCAAAATCCGGAACGCCCGCAGATCGTCTGCGCCGAGCCGCAGGCGATCGTCGACGGTGACAGCGCCCGCGTGCTCTGCATCGAGATCGTCGACGGCACTGCGCTCGCCGCCGCCAACCACTTTCGCCGTGTCGGCGATGGCTGGAGGCTGGTGCATCACCAGTCGAGCCCGATCGCGCAGATTGTTGAGCAAGCCGAGGACGATAGAGCGAGCCACCGGGTGCACTGATCTGCGGTGAAGACTCCTGACAGGAGTGAGCATCGCCCGAATCGCAATAGCTTTTGTCAAAAATCTCTGACGAGCGAGCGACGCGCTGACAGCGCGGACGGGAGCTCCGACCTGCACGGGAGACGCATGCGGCTCTTCATCCTCGGCCTTGGCTACAGCGCCCGGCATTTCGTCCGCAGGTTCGGCGGCAGCTTCTCGCATGTCGCCGGCACGGTACGCGATCCCGCCGAGCGAGACGACCTGGCCGGCATCGAGCTGCACGGTTTTTCCGGCAGCCGTCCGGCTGATGCGACGGTCGACCGTCTCCGCGAGGCAGATGTCCTTCTGACCTCCATCCCGCCCGGCAGCACCGGCGATCCCGCCCTCGCGGTGCTCGGCGATGCGCTCGCGACAAGCAGCCGCAAGATCGTCTATCTCTCCACCATCGGCGTCTACGGCGATCACGCCGGCGGCTGGGTCGACGAGAGCACGCCGCCGCAGTCTTCCCTCGATCGCGCGCGGATGCGCGTCGCAGTGGAGCAGGCCTGGATGGCGACGGCGCACGGCGATGTCGCGATCCTCCGTCTTGCCGGCATCTACGGTCCCGGCCGCAACGCGCTGGTAACGCTGCGCAGCGGGACGGCGAGACGCATCATCAAGCCCGGCCAAATCTTCAACCGCATCCATGTCGATGACATCGCAAGCGCGATCATGGCCGCGATCCGGCATCAGGACGGCGGCACCTGGAACGTCTGCGACGACGAACCCGCGCCGCCGCAGGACGTGATCACCTATGCCGCGCAGCTCATGGGCGTCGCGCCGCCCGCTGAAGAGGCCTTTGCAACCGCGGAGATGTCGGCGATGGCGCGCAGCTTCTATGCCAGCAGCGCCCGCGTCTCCAATGCGAGATTGAAGCGCGAGCTTGGTGTCGCGCTCGTCTACCCGACCTATCGGCACGGCCTCGATGCACTGTGGCATGATGGCGAGGCAAAGCTTGCGCCCTGAGACAAAAGGGCGGCCGATGGGCCGCCCTTTGGAATTCTGCATCAGCTCAACACGCCATATTTCCTGAACCAGGCTTGCGCCTGCTTCCAGCCATCCTCCGCAGCGTCCTTGCGGTAGCTGCCGCGATAGTCGGCATGGAAGCCGTGGGGCGCGTCCGGATAGATCTTGAATTCGGCCGTTTTCTTGTTCTGCTCGAGCGCCGCCTTGAGCTGCTCGACCTGCGCCACGGGAATGCCGGTGTCGGCGCCGCCATAGAGGCCAAGCACCGGCGCCTTCATCTCGGGCGCGAGCTGCAGCGGACCCCTCGACGTCGGCTGTCACGGTGGTTTCAATGCTCAATGGTCGATCCTTCCTGATGAGTGCCCAATGTCTTGCCCTGATCCTTCAGGCGACGCATTCGCCAATAATTGACAGCGAAACGCAAATCACCAGGGTGCGAGCTTTCGCCACGGTCAGACCTTGCGAGTCCTGGCCGGCGCCCACTCCAGCATCAGGCTCATCGCGAGAAGCCCGACGCATGTCGCGGCCAACTCACCACGAGCTGCCGCCGGCGCGCTGAGGGCCGAGGCATGGCACGCAATGCGTCCCATGGGGGCGTCACGGCAAGCTCCTCCAGTTCGCATCTTGAATCTCAGACACGCTTACGCGCTCTCGCGGCTCATTTCGCCCGAGCTTTGCTTGGTCACTCCACCCTCTTCGTCCAAGAGGGTGCAGGGAAGACCGGGTGCCGACCTCGCACCCGCGGTCCGCTGCGCGAGATGTAGCGCAGGAAAAGACCGCACAGCAGCATACAGGTGGTGCCGATCACTCGGCCTTCCCTGCGCGATGGGTTGACGGCTTATGCCGTGCTCTCCCGGGAGCCGAATTCCTTCTGGCCTCCCTCGCCCCGCGAATTGGCGATGCACTTCACCCGGTTGGGCTCCTTGCACCTCCGCGACAGGCTTGACCGTAGCGACGACGGCCGGAACCACACGGTTTTGCCGTACGCGCGCTCGCCTGATGCCACAGGGTCTCGCGGCAGTGTGCACACGCGCCGCAAGAATGTTGGCGAGACGAACATCACAGCGCCGTTCGTCCGCACGCGGTTTCGGGCTCACAGGGACTACCCGCCCTGCCCGCACCTCTCGTGCCGACGCTGCCGCGTCCACCGCATCCCCGGCCGCAATTCGTGACGACGTACGATCGCCCCTCAAGGATGAGCCCGGGATGGGCGACACATACGCTATTTCCGAATTTCGGTAAAGGGGAATATTTCCGCCGGCGCGGCTTGACAGCCCGCGCCGCTGTTTTGCCCGTCGGGGAGGCTTTACTGCGCGCCCGATCCGCCCTGCACGATTTTCTCGTTCAGCTTCTGGTCGACGATGTCGACGGTACGGTCGATCTCGACATTGGGCGTGCCGAGTTGATGCGAGATCAGCTTCACCAGCAGGTCGACGCGCTCGATGAACGGTGCGCCGCTCGCAACCGCGCGCGCCGCCGACGACGGCTTCAGCAGGCTTTCCGCAGCCTTGGCGTATTTCGCGAACGGCACCTGGTCTTCGGGATCGGCGCCGAGACGGCGGGCGATGGCATCGACATGGTCGTAGATCGTCTGCGAGCGTGCGAGATCGCCGTGCACGGCGTCGCGGATCGACTGGGGATCATTCGGCGTGATGCAGCGATAATTGCCGGTGAGCAGCATCGACCATTTCGCCAGCGGCACGAACAGTGACGAGAACACCTTCAGCTTCACCGGCACGTCCTTGCCGTCGAGCGTCACCGCGTCGATGTCGGCCTCCAGCTCGCGCAGCACCTTGTTGTGCGTCTCGTCGGCGAAGGCCGAGGCCTTGAAGTTGGTGGGCAGGCCGACGTGCAGCACGTTCGCCGCGTCCTCCGGCGGACGGAAGGCCTGCGGGTCAGGCGAGCACAACGTCACCAGGCCGGGCTCGAACCGTTCCCACACCTGCGCATTGGTGTAGGCCTCATCGAGATCCATGTCTGATAGCGCCGGGATGCGCTTGAGATAAGGCAGCGGCGGCATGTTCATGATCGACAGGCACGGCAGCTTCGCCGCGGCGATCTTGACCATCAGCATGCGGACGGTGTGGTTGGTGTATTGCGGCTCCTGCATCGCGAGGCCAACCATGTCGTAGCGGGCCAGGTCGACATTCTGCGGGGTCACGGCGTCGAGCTTGCCGGGCAGGTCGCGCGAGAAGATCGCGCGGTGCACCGCCTCGTCGCGCAGCTTGATGCGCACCTCGGTGCCGTCGCGGTTGATCAGCTCCGCGGTCCTGGCGCGGCAGACCAGGTCACGTTATGCCCGGCCATCAGCAGCTTGGTGCCCAGCAGGGAGCCGTAAGAAGCCCCCAGAATCAGAATGTTGCGCGCCATGTTCGGCCCCCCTCGATATCCGTGAAATTTTTCAGCCCCGGCCATCGTCCGCAGGTGCGCTGCAGCATGTACGGCAGACGGAGGGAGGATGACAACTGGGATAATGCATACAAAGACGCGCCCGATATTCCATCACATGAACAGAGTCGGCGCAGCGGCCTTGCATTGACTGCGGTTTAACCGAAATTCAGATCGATCGCGCACCGCGCCTTCAGTCCGGTCCGCACTTCTAGGGCCTTCAAATCCCAAGTAAAATTCCGCCGTGGGCAACGCGGGGTGTTCCTGCGTGTTTCGCTCGACGCATCCCGATCCGATTGATAAGCCCCTTGCCGCTGATGATGGGGCTTGAGTCGGGGACATGACGGTTGCGATCGAGATGGGGCTGACCACGGCGGGCGCCGGGGCGGCCATGGACCTCGAGGAACTCCTGGCGACCCGTCTCCTGGTGCAGGGCAATTCCGGCTCCGGCAAGTCGCATCTGCTCAGGCGCCTGCTGGAGCAGAGCGCGCCCTGGGTGCAGCAGGCCATCATCGACCCCGAAGGTGATTTCGTTACGCTGGCTGATCGCTTTGGGCATCTCGTGATCGCCGCCGAGGATCATACCGAGCGCGGCCTTCAGGTTGCCGGCGAGCGCGCCCGGCTGCATCGGGTCTCCACCGTGCTCAATCTCGAAGGGCTGGATGCCGAGAACCAGATGCGGCGCGCGGCAGCCTTCCTCGGCGGCCTGTTCGACGTCGAACGCGACCATTGGTACCCGATGTTGGTGGTCGTCGACGAGGCGCAGCTGTTCGCGCCGGCCGTTGCGGGCGAAGTCTCAGACGAGGCGCGCAAGCTCTCGCTCGGCGCCATGACCAATCTGATGTGTCGCGGCCGCAAGCGCGGACTTGCCGGCATCATCGCGACGCAACGTCTGGCCAAGCTCGCCAAGAACGTCGCGGCCGAGGCCTCGAACTTCCTGATGGGCCGCACCTTCCTCGACATCGACATGGCGCGTGCCGCCGATCTGCTCGGCATGGAACGGCGGCAGGCGGAAGCCTTTCGCGATCTCGAACGCGGGCAGTTCATGGCGCTGGGACCTGCGCTGTCGCGCCGCCCGCTGCGGCTGAACATCGGCCCGACCGAAACCAGCCCGCGCAATTCGACGCCGCGGCTGATGCCGCTGCCGGAGGCGACGCTTGAAGATGCACGCGCGGTGATCCTGGCCGCGCCGCCGCCGGATGCCAGCCGGCCGCAGCGCCGGCCCGCGCCCGACCTGCTCGAACAGCTTCGCGCGGCGAAGGCGGCAGCGCCTGAGACCAGCCCCGAAGTGGTCGATATCCCCGTCAGTGCCGAGGAACTCGCGGAGCGGCGCGAGCGCGTGGATCGCACGTTGCGCGCCGTGCTGGCCGCGCCCGATGCCGGTTTCCGCGCCATCGGCGTGCTCTATCAGGAATTCGTGGTCCGCTGCCGCATCGAAGGTCTCGGTGCGTCCGTGCCCGACTTGAGCGAATTCCGCCGCATGCTGACGCATGCGCGCGCCGGGCTCGGCGCAGAGATCGCCGAGGACGATGCCTGGCAGGAAGTGACGCTGCGCGCCTCGATCCTGCCCGACGACATGCAGGGCGTGTTCATGATGATCGCGCGCGCCGCGAAGGAAGGCTGGCCCTGCCCCGGCGATGCCGCGATCGCCCGCGCTTACGGCTCGCATTCGCTGCGAAGAGCCCAGCGCCTGCTCGGCTACATGGAGGAGCAGGGCCTGATCGTGGTCCAACTCGACGGCGGCGGGCGCCGGTTCGTCACGCTGGTGGAATTGGCCTGGGCCACTGCGCCTGGTGATCCCAATGGCGACGATCAGCCGGCGGAGCAGGTGGCGGGCGCTGCGTCGGCCTGATCGTATAACCACGAAGAAGATGCGCTCCCTCTCCCGCTTGCGCGAGAGTTAAGGAGACCGCGGCACTAGAACGCCCCAGCCACGGTGAGCCGAAACGTCAGTGGCTCGACCGGGTGCAGCACGTAGTCCATCACGCCATTGCCGAGCAGGCGGCGATAGCCAAAGCTGCCGACCGTCAACTGCGCAAGGCCCCTTTCGGTCCGGTCGATCAGGCCGATATGGATGCTGCCGACCGAGGCGAAATCGCCTTCGTCAGCGAAGTATGGCCCCTTGCGCACGTCCATCGCGCCGATGGTTTCCGGGATCAGCCAGTTCAGATCGGCATAGCCCTGGCCATGCGCGTGGGTACGCATGTTGACGGGGACGCCGTCGACGGTGATGGCGAGATCGGTGCCATGATCGAGATTATAGCCGCGCAGAAAATACTGGTTGGCTTTGCCTTCGCCGGAATGCTGGGTGGCGATCAGCCCCGGCACGGCTTCGAGCGCCTCACCCGGACGCGTAAATGCGCGCGCGTTGAGCTCCTCGCCGGAGATTGTGAGTTCGCTCGCCATGCTCGGCGCGCCCGTTGGGCCGGAGGCAACGCCAACCGCCGCTGGTGGCGGCTGCATGACGACAGGGCGCGGCGCCGCAGCCGGCCTCATCGTGCGTCGCGAAGGCGACGGCTTCTTTCGATGCGGCGCCTCGCCGCCGATCACCTCAATCGGCGGCAACTCGCTCTGCGGGAAGGCGTTGCCGGCATAGGTGACAAGAACGACAGCCGGGAGCGCCGCGAGAACGACGCGGCGCTCAGACCGCCTCGGTCGCATCGAGACCATCGGCGCCTCGCGCATCCGCAAACATGCGGCGGTAGAGCACGCTCGACACGAGCCAGGCGATTCCGAACAGCGCGATCACAGCGAAGCCGACGTTCGCGAGCGATTCGTTGAGGCCATTGACCAGCGCCCACACGCCACCCGAGAGACCCAGCCGATCGGCGATCAGGCCAAGCGCCTCGATGCCGCCGATGAGCAGCGCGACCGCCACGGAGGCGCCTGTTATGGTGAGGTTGTACCAGAGCTTGCGCATGGGATCGACGAAGGCCCAGCGATAGGCGCTGACCATCAGTGCGGAGTCGGCCGTATCGATCAACGCCATGCCTGATGTGAACAGCGCGGGGAAGACCAGGATATCGGCAAGAGATGCGCCGCGCGCGGCTTCGGTAGCGGAGATGCTGAGCAGGCCGATCTCCGTCGCGGTGTCGAAACCGAGCCCGAACAAGAGGCCGAGCGGAAACATGTGCCAGGGTTTCGTCACCAGGCGGAACATCGGCCCGAGCAGCCGTGCGAGAAGGCCGCGATGGGCGAGCAGCGCCTCCAACCCCGCAGCGTCATGAACGCCCTGCTTTCGCGCCGTGCGAAACGTCCGCCACAGGCCGGCGAAGATCGCGAGGTTAATGGCGGCGATCACCAGCAAAAACAGCGCCGACACCGAGGTGCCGATCAGGCTGCCGATATCCTTCAGCAGGCTGTCGCCGCCAAGGCCGACGACGCCGAGCGCGAGCAGCATGGTTGCAACCACCACGACAGTGGAATGGCCGAGCGCGAAATAGAGGCCGACGCTGCGCGGCGCATCGCCTGATTGCATCAGCTTGCGCACGACATTGTCGATCGCCGCGATGTGGTCGGCATCGACGGCGTGGCGCAGGCCGAACACCCAGGCGAGCAGCGCGGTCGCCATCACCGCTGGCCGGTCGCCGAACGCCGCAAAAGCCCAGGCCCATGCGGCGATGTTGACCGCGACAAGCCCGCCGAACAGCAGCACCATTCTGGGCTCGGCCGCCCGCACAGACACAGACCATCTCGTCACGACACGTATTCCCGCCGCACGCCTTCATTCCGCCAATGGTATGATCTTTTCAGAAATTTATCACACTGACCAGCCCCGGCTGCCACGCGATCACCGCATATGCGGATTTGCGGGAGGCCGTCATGCCCGGGCTTGTCCCGGGCATCCACGCCGTTGGCGCAGCAAACACAGGCGTGGATGGCCGGGACCTAGGCGAGCGGAAGCGACGCCGTCCTTCGGACGGTTATGCCCGGCCATGGCGATGTGGGCAGCAGTGGCCTTTACGCCGCCTCGGAGCCGCCGAGATAGGCATCGCGCACGCGGGGATCGTCCTTCAGCGCCCGCGCTGCGCCCGAGAGCACGATCTTGCCGGTCTGGAGCACATAGGCCTCGTGGGCGATCTCGAGCGCGAGGCTGGCGTTCTGCTCGACCATGAAGACCGAGACGCCCTCCTGGTTGATGGTGCGGATCAGCTCGAGCACGCGGTCGACATAGAGCGGCGACAGGCCCATGGTCGGTTCGTCCATCACGATCAGGCTGGGACGGCTCATCAGTGCCCGCGCCATCGCGACCATCTGCTGCTCGCCGCCGGACAAGGAGCTCGCGCGCTGCGACAGCCGCTGGCCGAGCCTCGGAAACAGCGTCAGCATCCTGTCGAGATCCCGCGCCACCGCATCGCGGTCGTTGCGCACGAAAGCGCCCATCAGGATGTTTTCGCGCACGCTCATGTCCGCGAACAGCCGCCGCGCCTCCGGCACCGAGGCGATGCCGCGGCGGACGATCTGCGGCGTGGTCAGCCCGATCAGCGAGGCGCCGTCGAACGTCACCTCGCCCGAGCGCGGCTTCACCAGGCCCAGAATGATCTTCATCGTCGTCGACTTGCCGCTGGCATTGCCGCCGAGCAGGCACACGATGTGGCCGCGGCCGACCGTGATCGACAGGTCGAAATGCACCTGCGCCTGGCCATAGAACGTGTTGACGTTGGACAACACCAGCAGAGGTTCGGGTGCGCTCGTCGTCATGCCGCGCTCTCCTGCTCTGCCCCGCCTGACAGGCCGTGGCCGAGATAGGCTTCGATCACCTTGGGATCATTGCGCACCTGTTCGCCCGGCCCTTCCGCGATCTTCCGGCCCTCGTCCATGACGATGACGCGGTCGGACAGGCGCATCACCATCTCCAGCTTGTGCTCGATCAGGAGAATGGTCAGCCCTTCCGCTTTCAATTCGGCGACAAGCGCCTGCATCTCCGCGGTCTCGCTCGGGTTCATGCCGGCGGTCGGCTCGTCCAACAGCAACAGGCGCGGCTTCAGGGCCAGCGCGCGCGCAATCTCGACGCGGCGGCGGTTGGCGTAGGAGAGGCTGTAGGCGGGCTGATCGATCCGCGGCAGCAGCCGCTCGCCGAAGCGCGCGAGAATGGCTTTGACCTCTTCGCGTAGCCGCTCTTCCTCTGCCTTGACGCCGGCTGGCCGCAGCAGCGCCAGTCCCAACTCGAGCAGCGGTCCGATGACAGGCACCGCGGGCTTCACCGCACGCAAGCGCGTATGGGCGCCGATCAGGACATTGTCCATGACGCTGAGATTGCCGAAGACACGGCCGAGCTGGAACGTGCGCGCGATGCCCCGCGCGGCGAGCCGTTCGGGCGAGAGACCCGTGATGTCCTGTCCTTCAAAGTTGACAGTGCCTGCATCCGGCCGGTCGAGCCCGGTGACGAGATTGAACAGCGTCGTCTTGCCGGCACCGTTCGGGCCGATGATGCTGACGAGCCCGCCCTTGGCGAGATCGAGATCGATATTGTCGACCGCCGTCAGGCCGCCGAAGCGGCGCGTGAGCTCGCGCAGGGACAACAGTGGTTCGGTCGCCTCCGCCATCAGATCGTCCCCAACAGGCCCTGCGGCCTGAACCGCACGAGCAGCAAGAGGACGATGCCGTAGATCAGGATGCGGTACTCGGCCGCGATCCGGAAGATCTCGGGCAGGCCGACCAGCGCCACCGCGCCGACGATGGCGCCGACGACATTGCCGAGGCCGCCGAGGATCACGACGGTCAGCGCGAGGATCGATTGCTGCGTGTTGAAGGTTTCATGGTTGATGTAGGAATAGAGATGCGCGGCGATGCCGCCGCTGACGCCCGCGGCAAACCCGCCGAAGATGAAGGCCAGCGATTTGTAGCGATTCAGGCTGATCCCATAGGCGCGCGCGGCAATGTCGTCATCGCGGATGGCGCGAAAGCTGCGGCCGAGATGCGAGCCGAGCAGGCGCGCCTGGAGCAGCGCCAGCACGACCATCACCGCAAAGGCGAACCAATATACCGAGGCCGGGCTGATCAGATCGTAGCCGAACAGCGACAGCGGCGGGATACCGGAAATGCCGATGGGCCCGCGCGTGACGCTCTCCCAGTTCAGGATCACCAGAGACACGATCTCGCCGATGGCGAGCGTCGCGATCGAGACGTAGTGCCCGCGCAGGCGGAACGAGGGCGAGATCAGCAGCGTGCCGAGCGCGGCACTCATCAGGCCGCCGGCGATGATGGCGAGACCGACGGGAACGTTCAAGGTCAGCGACAGCAGCGCAGACGTATAGGCGCCGATCGCAAGCAGCGCGGCGTGGCCAAGCGAGACCTGCCCGATCGTGCCGGCGACGAGCGTGAGGCTCAGCGCGAGCATGCCGAGCAGCCAGGCATTGATCAGCGTCTGCAGCACGTAGAAGGACACCGGCAGCAGTGGCAGGCTCGCGAACAAGGCGACCGCGACAGCCACGCCCCAGCGCGGAATTCGCACCGGCCGGCTCGGCGCGATGAAGGTGCCGGTCAGCGGCTCCGGCGGCGCCTGTCGCGCGCTGGCGAACAGGCCGTTCGGGCGCAGCACGAGAACGAGGACGAGCAGCAAGAAGGCGAACAGGTTTCGGTAACTGGTACCGAACACGGCGACGCCGTAGCTCTCGACCAGTCCCAGCAACAGGCTTCCGACCACCGCGCCCGGCACGTTGCCGGCGCCGCCAACGACCTCGGCGACGACGCCCTTCAGCGTCGCCTGCAGGCTCATCGCGGTGTCGATCTGGTTGTAGTACATGCCGACCAAGAGGCCCGAGACGCCGCCGAGCGCAGCCGCAATGCCGAACACCGTCTGGTTGACGCGGTTGACGTCGACGCCCATCTGCATCGCCGCGTCGCGGTCCTGCGAGGCCGCACGCACCGCCCAGCCGAGCTTGGTATAGCGCAGGAACACGAACAGCAGCAGCGCGCTGGAGATGCCGACGCCCGCGATCAGGAGATCAAGGGGGCCGATGGTGCCGCCGCCGACCTGGAAGCGGACATCCGGCAACTGGCTCGGCAACGCGCGCGGATTGGGCGAGAAGCTCAGCATGACCAGCTGGTCGAGCACGAAGCTGATGCCGATCGTCGCCAGCAGCGGCGCGATCCGGACCGAGTTCTGCAGCGGGCGTAGACCAAACCGCTCGATGATCAGTCCGACCAGCGCCGCCACGAGCGCGACGAAGATGATGGTGAGCGGCAGTGGGGTGTGCAGCTGCACCACCGCGACCCAGCCGATATAGGCGCCGACGAGATAGATCGAGCCCTGGGCGAAGTTGATCAGCCGGCTGACGCCGAAGATCAGCGCGAGCCCGACCGCAACGAGGGCGTAGACGTTACCGACGATCAGCCCGTTGATGGTGTAGTCGAGCCAGGAAGACACGCAGGGTTCCTAATGAAGGGAGAAAGGCCGAGGCCGGCGCCCCGGCCATCATGTCAGGTCGGCTTGCCGTCCCAAAGGGCGAACTGACCCTTGCGCACGACGAGCTCGGCGTTCATCGCGCCGTTGATGCGACGGGTCGCGACGTTGAACGTCGCGCTGCCGAAGATCACGCTGGGGACGTCCTTGACCTTGGCGAAGGCATCGCGGATCGCCTTGCGGTCGGTGCCGCCGATCCTCACCACGGCGGCTGCCATGTTCATGGCGTCATACGCGTAGGCGTTGAAGGCATCCGGCTCGAGCCCGTTGTACTTCTTCTTGAAGCCGGCGATGAATTTCTGCACCTCGGGCCGGGGGTCCTCCGGGAAGTAGCGCGTGCCGACATGGACGTCCTCGACAGCTTCGCCGCCCAGCTCCAAAAATTTCGGCGAGTAGACCGAACTTGCGGCGCAGATCACCTGCTTCAGCCCGACCTGCCGGGCCTGGCGCGCGATCAGGGCACCATCGGAATAATAGGAGATCAGGATCAGACCATCCGGGTTGGCATCGCGCACGCGCACCAGCGTGGAGCGGAAGTCGCGCTCCTCGGCGATATAGCCCTCGGTGATGACGATCTCCGCGCCATAGTCCTTGGCGGCGTTGTTGAAATAGTCGCGGCTGGTGCGGCCCCAATCGGTGTTGAGGTGCAGCACCGCAAGTCTCTTCAGCCCCAGCTTCTTCACCGCATAGCGCGCCAACAGCGGCTGCTCGTCGGCCTGGCTGACCGACGTGCTCCACATGAAATCGCCGCCCTTGGTGAAGTCAGGATGCGAATTGGTGAAGCCGAACTGCACGAGACCGCCGCGCTGATAGATCGGCGAGGCCGCCATCGAAGCGGGGCTGGAGAAGTCGCCGAGCTCCATGACGATCTTGGGATCGGACACGAATTTCTGGGCGATCGCCACCGACTGGCGCGGATCGCTTTGGCTGTCCTCGAACTGATAGGCGAGCTTGCGGCCGTTGATGCCGCCGGCGGCCTGGATCTCGTCGAGCGCGAGATCGAAGCCCTGCTTCCATTGCGTGCCATATTGCGCGTTCGGCCCCGTGAGAGGACCGCTGACGCCGAGCAGGATGGGATCGGTGCTGTCGGCGAAAGCAGCGCGCGAGAGCGCTGTTCCTGCGACTGCGGCGGCGAGCGAGCCCTTGACCAGGGTTCGACGATTGATGTTGCTCATGCACGGCTCCATCCACTCAGGTGTTGAAACAGATTACTTCGAAGGCTCGCCGAGCGACAGCATCAGCCGGTTGGCCCAGTTGAAGAACGAGGCGCCGTTGATGACGTCGACGATCTCGGCGTCGTCGAGGCCGACGCTGCGCAGCTCCGCGATATTGTCGGGGCCAAAGGCGATCGGCGTCGACGCCAGCGCCACCGAAGCCTTGACCACGGCGTTCCAGCGCCCGCCGAGATCGGCATTGACGCCTTCGTCGAGCAGCTTCTGAACGTCATCGCGACGCTTGGAATAGGTGCTGGCGAAGCGCGCATGCACCGAGGCGCAATAGATGCAGCCGTTGTAGCGCGAGGTCGCAGCCGCCGCGAGTTCGCGCTCGGCGCGCGGCAGGCCGTCCGCGACGTTGTAGAAAATGTCCTTGTCGGTCTTGGTACGGGCTTCCAGCACCTCGGGGTCCCGCACCAGCAGGCGGAAATATTCCGACTTGGCGCGGGCGCGATCGACCAGGCCAGCATAATGCCGCTCGGTGAGATCTGCCTCGGGCAGCGGCTCGATCCAGGAGACCCAACCGAGCTCATCCTGGGTGAAGACGACGGGCGGATTGACAGTGGCGCTCATGATGCAGCCTCCCCTTATGCGTTCGCGTTCGCGGCCGCGAGGGTGCGCAGGCCGCCGACGACCCGCACCTGGAACGACAGGAACGCGACGAGTTGCGAGAAGGTGACGATGCCGGTGTTCGACCAGCCGGCGGCCAACAGCGCCTTCATGTCAGTAGAGGCCGCGTCGCGCGGCCGAAACACCAGCAGGTGCGCGTGCTCGAGCGCCGCGGTGAGCCTGTTGCCGAGAACGGACTTGCCCGCCGCGCTCACGCGATAAATCAGACCAGCCGTGTTCTCGACCGACAGCGGGCCGGCCGGATACGAGCCATAGGGACCCGACGTCTTGCCCCGCGCGATCTCGGCGTCAACGGCATCGAGCAGGGCCGCTCCCCCCGTGCTCGTCGCAAGCTTGTCGCGATAGAAGGTCGCAACGGGAGATTCGCCATGCAGCCCGGCCACGAAAGCTGCGACCGCCGCGCGTTCGAGCAGCGAAAAGTCGCCGGCATCGATCGGCTCGAACAGCGAGAGATAGCTCTTCTGCGCGTTCTCACGCGCTTGCAGGCGCTTGGCGCGGATGGCGTCCAGCGCCGATCCCGGTTGGATGCCGGCCAGTTTGTCGATGATATCAGTCGTCACCATCATTCAGCCTCGTGCAATTCCCTCAATCCTGCTAGCCAGCCAGCGCCACGTCGGGCGCGGTGCGGGCCCAGCCCAATGCCGGCGCGACCTTTTCTGCGACCAGCTCGATCGAGCGCAGGACGTAGGGATGCGGCGCATCGACCGAATGGACCTGGAATACCAGATCAGTCACCCGCTCCAGCGTCGCATCCGTGCGCAGCGAGGCAATCACCTCGTCGGCGCCGCCGACATGGGTGTCGAACGCTGTGATCATCTCCTCCAGCGTCTCGCCGGGAGCAAGGTGGCCGCTCTTCATGAACTGCGGCAATGCGCGCCGCAGGCCGATATCGGCAAGCCGCATCGCCTCGCGATGCTCATCGGCGACGAACACGCTGCGCGAGGCCATGATGCGCGGCTCGGCGCCCCTTGGCAGCCCGGCGAGATAGGCGTCGATGATCGGGTTCTGGATCTCGGCGAGCGTGGCCGTCGGCGCGTCCTTGGCCCGCGGCTGGGTGCGCGACAGCAGCAGGCCGTCGCCGGCCTTGCCGGCGCGCGCGCCGCCCGCCACCGAGAATGTCGCCTGCCAGATGCGCTTGTCCAGTTGCGGCCGCTGCGGATAGAGCGTGTCGCCGCCGTCGAGCTGCTTGCCGGTCAGCGCCCTGCGGACGACCTCCAGATTGCGCGCAAATATCTCGTTGCGCTGGGTGCCGTCGAGGCCGAACGCGGCAAAGGCCGACGGATTGCCGCCGGTTCCGACGCCGAGCTCGAACCGCCCGTTGCAGAGCAGATCCAGCACCGCGGCGTCCTCCGCCACCCGCACCGCGCTCTCCAGCGGCAAGGTGACGATGCCGGTGCCCAGGCGGATGCGCGAGGTTTGGGCTGCGACATAGCCGAGGAAAGTGAAAGGCGACGGCAGTCCGCCCTCCCGCTCGTGAAAATGGTGCTGCGCGATCCACGCGGAATCGAGGCCGGCCTTCTCGGCGCGGACGATCTGCTCGGCAGCGAAGCGATAGCGTTCCGCCGGGGGGGCTTCATCGAGAAGCCGCGTGAAAAATCCCAGGCGTTTCAAGTTTGCAAAACGTTTCATACGACCCCTGTCGGGCGAGGATGGTCCTCGATGATGTCGGTTGCTGAGGCGTAAGACAAGCGGGCAATGCGCAGGGCTGCCCGCCGCGACGGCGCCTCCGCTGGGCAGAACTGCCTACCAGCTCGGCAGCACGGCGCCCTTGAACTTGGCGAGGACGAACTCCTTCACCTCGGGCGTATGGTAGCTGTCAACCAGGATCTTGACCCAAGGCTTGTCCTTGTCGGCGCTGCGCACCGCGATCAGGTTGACATAGGGACCCTTGGGGTCCTCGCGCAGGATCGGGTCCTTGACCGGATCGAGGCCCGCCTGGGTTGCATAATTGGTGTTGATCGCGGCCGCGTCGACGTCGTCGAGCGCGCGCGGGGCCTGGGCCGCGTCGACCTCGATGAACTTCAGCTTCCTGGGATTCTCGATGATATCGAGCACCGTCGGCTTGAAGCCCACCCCGTCCTTCAGCTTGATCACGCCGTTGTCGCGCAGCAACAGCAGCACGCGGCCGCCATTGGTCGGATCGTTGGGGATCGAGATCTTGCCGCCGTCGGGAATATCGGCGAAGGCCTTGTGCTTCTTCGAATAGACGCCGATCGGGAAGTTCACGGTGAGGCCGACCGACTCGATCTTGTAGCCGCGATCAGCCTTCTGGTTGTCGAGATAGGGCTGGTTCTGGAACGAATTGGCCTGGATGTCGCCGGCATCGAGCGCGGCGTTCGGCACCACATAGTCGGAGAATTCGATGAGCTGGATGTCGAGGCCCTGCTGGGCCGCGATCGGCTTCACCGCCTCGAAGATCTGCGCATGCGGCCCGGGCGTCACGCCGATCTTGATGGTCTCGGCGGAGCTTGCTGCCGACCATGCGGCAAGCGCGGTTGCGAGGATCAGGGCGGAACGAAACGACATCTTGGTCTCCATGACTCAAAAGACTGAGCGGAACCGTATTCGCTTCTCCGCCGGGCGAAATCAATGAAATGAAAATCCATATTGACCGGCCAGGACGGGCAACGCTTCTCCGTTCGCCGCCAAACAGGAAACGAACGCAGATTGCGGCAGGTGCAGACCGTCCGCAAGCCCTGCTAGGCGCGCGGCTCGGCGCGCCATGTCGACGGCGAAACCATGATCAGCACGCAGATCACGGCGGAAGCCGCGAGCGACACCGTGACCATGGCGGCAAGCCCTGTCATTCCTGCGCCGAAATACGCGACCGCAATCCAGCCGCCGCCGGCCGCGATCAGGATGCGCGCGACCCCGGACGCGAGCGGGCCCATCGCCCGACCCGCACCCTGCGCGGCGAACGAGGTGACGAAGCCAAAGCCCAGCGCCGCATAGGCCGGTGCCACGATGCGCAAGTACGTCATGCCCTCGTTGACGACGTCGGCGTCGCCGCTAAAGAGATGCAGCCACGCCGTTGGAAAAATCGCGACCAGGAGGCCGATGGACCCCGTCATGATCATGCCGGCGGCGCCGCTGATCCAGCCGATCCTTTGGGCCCGCGCGGTCTGGCCTGCGCCCATGTTGACGCCGACCATGGTCAGCGTCGCCGTGCTGATGCCGAACAGCAGCGGGATCATGATGTAGTCGAGCCGCGAGGCGATGCCGTAGCCGGCGAGTGCCGAGGTGCCGAACAGGCCGACCGCACCGGTGACGAGGATGACGGTGAGATTGGTCAATACGGCGTTGAACGCCGTCGGGATACCGACCTTGAGCATGTCGCCGAAAATTTTTGCGCGCAAGGGCACGATGTGCAGCCGCAAGCCGGATGCACCCGAAGACATGTAGCGCAGCAGGAACAGCATCGCCGCGCCATAATAGAGGCCGAAGGCGAGGCCGGCGCCGGCAATGCCGAGGCTTGGAATGGGCCCGAAACCGAAGATCAGCAGCGGCGAGACGGGAATCGTCACGATCGCGCCGATCAGGGTGACCAGCGCAGGCACCTTGACGTTGCCCGAGCCGCGCAACGCCGCCGCCTGGAGATTGACGATCCACGCCGGAATGGCTCCGGCGAAGAGATTGTCGGAATAGGCAATGGCGGCGTCGAGCGCGCCGTCGCGGCCGCCGAGCAGGCGAAAGAGCGCCGGGCCCCCGAGGTTAGCCCCCAGCGTGAACAGCGCGCCCGCGATGATCGCGAGCACGATGGCGTGGAACAAAGCGGCGTCGGCATCGTCGCGGCGGCCGGCGCCGACCGCACGCGCCACGGACGAGGCGACGCCGGAGCCGAATCCGCCATTCGACATCATCGTCATCAGCATGAAGATCGGGAACACCATCGCGGCGCCGGCCAGCGCATCGGTGCCGAGATAGCCGACATAATAGGCCTCCGCGATATTGACCGCGGTCTGCGCCACCAGGACCGTCACCGTCGGCAGCGCCAACTTGAGCAACGTCGGAAGGATGGGCGCGGTCAGAAGCGCGGTGCGACGCTGATCGGCGGTCGCGGCCGCCGGGCGAGGCGCGGCCAGCTGGCGCGCCGGGGCCTCCAGCGCGGACAAGGGCGGGGCGGCGTCTTCGACTGACATTGCCATATTCCTCGTTTGGCTTCCGGGGCCGCCGCCGATCTGACGACCATTGCATTATGCCCATAATGTATTATTATGATCGTAATGCAATAGCGAATCGCTCACGATCCCGTGGCCGCCGTCGAGGCTGACCATGGGAGGGGATCGAGGCCCATGCGCTACGACAAGGGACACAAGGACGAGACCCGCCGGCACATCCTCGATGTCGCCTCAACGCAGTTTCGCGAGAGTGGCATTGCCGCGGTCGGCCTCGCCGGCATCATGGCGGAGGCGGGCCTTACCAATGGCGCCTTCTACTCGCACTTCGCCTCGAAGGAGGAGCTGGTGCGGGAGGTGCTGATCGACGCGCTCACCCGGCGTGAGGAGCGGCACAGGGACAATCTGGAGAACGGCGTGGCGCTCGAGACCACGATCCGCGAGTATCTTTCGACGCGGCACCGCGACCGCGCCGGCACGGGCTGCCCGACCGCGGCGCTGGCCGCCGAGATCGCACGGCATCCGAAGGCAACGCGTGATGCCTTCACCGGAAAGGTCGCCGACATCATCGTGCTGATGGCGGAGCAGATCAGGCAGGGCTCGCCGGAACAGCGGCGGCGCAAGGCCATCACGATCTATGCGACCATGGTCGGTGCGCTGCAATTGGCTCGCGCCGTCAACGACAAGCCGCTGTCCGACGAGATCCTGGAGTATGCGGTGGAGGCAGCAGTTGCGACGGCGAACGCGCGTTGAGGCGTCCGACCCGCTACACCGGATCGAACGCGCGGATCGGCGGCAGATTGCCGGTGAACTTCTCCACCTCGATCGTGGTGAGCTGGCCGGTGCAGCCTTGCGCAAAGGACGAGGTGCCGACGTCGCGCGTCAGCACGTTCGGATTGCCGTGGACGCAGAGCGGCGCCTCGTCTTCCGGGTCCATCGGATCATACCAGGCGCCGGTCGGCAGCTGCACCACACCGGCCGCGATGTCCTCGGTGACATGCACCGCGGCCAGGCACGCGCCGCGCTCGTTGAACAGGCGGATGACATCGCCGTCCACGATGCCGCGCGTATCGGCATCGCGCGGATTCATGCGCGCGACCTCGCGGCCACGATGCTTGGCGCCGAGCGAATGTCCGCCGAAATCGAGCTGGCTGTGCAAGCGCGTCACCGGCTGGTTGGCGACCAGGAAGCATGGCGCGCCGGGTTTCGGCATGTCGCTTTTCTCGAGCCAGACCGGATGGCCCGGACAATCCGCATCGCCGTGGCCGGCAATCTTCGCGGAGTAAATCTCGATGCGTCCGCTCGGCGTCGGCAGGGGATGCGCGGCGGGGTCTTCGCGAAAACTGCGTAAGCGACCGCCATCGTCGGGCTGTTGCGGCACCACCAGGCTCCCGCGCTGCCAGAATTCCTCGAAGCTCGGGGCCTCCAAGCCGCGCTTGACGAGCGAGGCGCGCGTCGGCTCGTAAAGATGCTCCAGCCATTGCCGCGAGCTACGCCCTTCCGTGAACGGCTCGCGGGCGCCTAGCCGATCGGCGAGATCGGCAAAGATCTCGTAATCGTCGCGCGCGAGCCCGAACGGCTCGGCGATGCGATGCATCGCGACCATCAGCGGATCGTTGCTGGAATAGCCGATGTCCTCGCGCTCGAGCGTCATGGTCGAGGGCAGCACGATATCGGCGTGACGCGCGGTGGCGGTCCAGGCGAGTTCGTGCACGACCAGCGTATCGACCTTGGCGAAGGCCTTGCGCAGGCGGTTGATGTCCTGGTGATGATGGAACGGATTGCCGCCGGCCCAGTAGACCAGGCGAATGTCCGGATAGGTGCGCGTCTCGCCGTTGTAACGATAGGTGCTGCCGGGGTTGAGCAGCATATCGGCGATGCGCGCCACCGGAATGAAATGGCGGATACCGTTGCGGCCCTGCCCCAGCGTTGGCCCCGGCACGTCGTTGACGCGACGGCCGTAATAGCCGATCGCGCCGAGCGAATAGGCATATCCGCCGCCGGGAAGACCGATTTGGCCCAGCGCTGCCGCCAGCACCATGCCCATCCAGACCGGCTGCTCGCCATGTTCGGCACGCTGCAGCGAATGCGAGACGGTGATCAGCGCGCGCTTGCCGGCAAGGCGCCGCGCCAGCATGCGGATCGCATTTGCGTCGACGCCGCAGATCGCGGCCGCCCACGCGGCATCCTTGGCCTGCCCGTCGCTCGCACCGGTGAGGTAGCGCAAGAACACCGGCCAGCCCTCGGTGTAGCGGTCGAGGAAGGCCTGGTCGTGCAGACCTTCGGCAACCAGCGTGTGGACCATGCCGAGCATCAGCGCGGTGTCGGTGCCTGGGATGCAGGTCATCCATTCCGCGCCGGCCTCGACCGGCAAATCCTCGCGCAGCGGACTCATCAGGATGAACTCGCAGCCGCGCGCCCGCGCCGTCGCCATGGCGCCGCGCTCGACATGTTTGCTGATGGAGCCTCCGGCCACCATCGAGTTCTTCAGCGCCATGCCGCCGAAGGCGAGCACGATCTCGGTCTCGTCGGCGATCTGCTGCCACGTGACGTTGCGCTTGGTGATGTCCTCGTAGCCCGCCATGATCTGCGGCAGCAGCACCGAGGACGCACCGGAGGAATAGGAATTCACCGAGCGGACATAGCCGCCCATCGCGATGTTGAGAAAGCGGTGCACCTGGCTCTGGGCGTGATGGAAGCGGCCGGCGCTGGCCCAGCCGTAGGAGCCGCCGAACACGGCGCCCGGGCCGCGCGTATCGCGGACGCGCGCCAGCTCGTCGCCGAGCAGGTCAAGCGCCTTCTCCCAGCTGACGGAAACGAATTCATCGCGGCCGCGGCGGTCGTCGGGACCAGGCCCGCGCTCGAGCCAGCCACGGCGGATCGCCGGTTGGGCGACGCGCGCCTGGTGGCGCAGCGCGCCGGGAAAATTGTCGATGATACCGTTCGGATCGGGATCGCCGCCATACGCCCTCACCTCCAGCCCGGCAGCGCTGTTGCGCGCGGAAAAAACGCCCCAATGCGAGGTGTGCGGCTTGAATCCATCCGACAAATCGAGGCCGGAATCGGGGAAGCCAATCGTATCGTCCATCGCGTGGCCCTCATCGCGGAGCGCCGTACAGGCGGCTCCGGTCGTCAGCATCGGGCCAATATAATGAGAGCCGCACGCGCAGGGCAACGCATTACCGATGTCTGGAACCGTACGCATGGCGGCGTCCCGCGAGTTGCAGGCCCTTCAGGGCAAAAAAGGCCTCCACACCTCCATTGCTAAGGAAGCGAAAAGAGGTGCTGGATTGCTTCGTCGCAAGAGAGCTCCTCGCAATGACGGAGCAAGGTGCAACAGCACACTGTTCTGCTGGCGTTCGAAGTTGCAGAAAGCCTTCGCGTGGTCCGAGTTCGAGCCCGAACCCGCCGGCTGACAACAATGGCGGCGGATCGAGCGCGCCGGCGAAATCCACGCCCGCATCGCCGGGCGGCGCCGTAGCCGGCTCGACGCAGGGAAGTGCCGCCCCACATGCCGGCATGTCCGGATCCGGCCAGAAACAGGCCGCAACATCTCGCGCGCGACATGACTCCAGCGTGTGTGGTTTGGGTCACAGCCGAATCGAGCGCCATTGCCTAGAACGGCTGAGCATGGCCGCAAACAAGGTAACGGCGGTACGCACCAGGCTGGGGAGGCGATCAACAGCTGCGGACTTGCGGAGCCGTCGCGGTGAGAAACCCGGCGGCTCTTTTTTGCTCGTGCGTGCGTTCCATCGAAGCGCTGATGCACTCAATGCCAGATCGTATCCGCTTCGACGATCACGGCCCTGATCTCGGGGTCTTCCGCCGTGTTGCACGTGCAGGGCATGCCTGCGCCGCAACGGCATCCGCCCGCCTCTTCACTCCAGACCCGCAGCGGATGGTTTTCACAGACCCATCCCAGACCGCGGCAGAAGGGGCATAGTCTGGTCACAGCGTATCCGGCGTCCTTAAGGTGTTCGATCTGTCTTCGTTGCGCAGCTCCTGCTCGGCCGCGTGCCAAAACTCGTCCTCACGGCCCTCGGGCTTGCCGGCGCGCTCCCACAATTGGTGCGCCCGCTCTCTGATCTCTTGCTCATTCGGCTCGGACAATTGCGTC
Organism: Bradyrhizobium sp. USDA 4449; assembly: GCF_054056275.1. Taxonomy (NCBI): domain Bacteria; kingdom Pseudomonadati; phylum Pseudomonadota; class Alphaproteobacteria; order Hyphomicrobiales; family Nitrobacteraceae; genus Bradyrhizobium; species Bradyrhizobium sp. USDA 4449. The sequence goes on from NZ_JBSRYD010000001.1 coordinate 483,093, forward strand.
TCCTGTCATGAAGCGCGGCCTCACCCGGGGTTTTTGGGGCTGGAAGGCGGGGCCGCGCGGGCCAGCCATCGGCGACGACGCCGGCCCGCCGATTCAAGCTTTGATCTGGCGCAACAGTTCCTGTACCTGCGTCACCATAGACGTCCGGCGGTGAAGTTTGCGCCGATTGCGCCCGCTACGTCGTGCGACGCCTTCACTGTCGCAGTCAGCAATGACCGACGCGCTGAGCTGCGGTGCCATCTTCCGGACTTGCCCGCGGCCCGTGTGGCGGGCTAGTTCAGGTTCGATCCGGAATGCTGAAAGGGCCTCGGTCTCGATCGAGGCCTTTTTCGTGCCCGGACGTGCCCCCGTTGCAATCGCCCGACATGAAGCCTTACGACAACAGAGCCTGGTTCCTGGTGCTTCCCGCGCTGGTCATTGTGACCTTCGTCGGAATCCTCCCCCTGGTCGCCGTCACCAATTACTCCTTCCAGGACTTATTCAGCCTGAACAACCCCTATTGGGTGGGTGTCGACTGGTACAGGAACATCGTGACTTCTGAACGGTTCTACGCCAGCCTGGGGCGAAGCCTTCTGTTCTCGGCCATCGTGCTGTCGATCCAGCTGCCGCTCGGCATCTGGATCGCCCTGTTGCTGCAGCGATCCCGCCAATTCATCGTCAGCGCGGTTCTCGTCCTGATCACCGTGCCGCTGGTGGTGCCCTGGAACATGATCCCGGTGATCTGGCTCAACTTCATCAATCCCAATGCCGGCATCGCCGGGCGGATGCTGGCCTGGATGGGTATCGGGTTCGACTACAAGTTCAATGCCCTGCACACCTGGATCGTACTTGTCGTGATGGACACCTGGCATTGGCTCGGGCTCGTGGTCGTGCTGGCCTATGCCGGGATCTCCAGCATTCCGCCCGCCCACTATCAGGCCGCAGCGATCGATTCCGCGTCGCAATGGCAGGTGTTTCGCTACATCCAACTGCCGAAGATGAAGACCGTGCTGTCGATGGCGGTGCTGCTTCGCTTCATGGACAGTTTCATGATCTATATCGAGGCCTTCCGCATCAATGCCGGCGGACCCGACAGCGCCACCGCATTCCTCAGCCTCGACCTCGGCGAGGAAATCCAGTCCTTCAACTATGGACCGTCCGCAGCCCGCTCCATCGTCTACTTCCTGATCGTCCTGACGGTCGCGTGGACGTTCAAGGCGGCAACAAGCACGCGGGCGCCCGATGCCATGGAGCCGGCCAAGTGAAGTCATCGATCGGGCGGATCACCCTCTTCGCCGTGATAGCCGCCTTCGTGCTGGTGCCGCTGGCGCAGACGATCATCACAAGCTTCGTCTCGACGTTGCCGCGCGCCGGGATCGCGGACGGACATTTCAGCCTCGTCAACTACCAGAACATCCTCCAGTCACCGGTCCTGAAGGAATCGATTCTCAACTCCATCATCTATGTCGTGCTGAATGTCGCGCTCTGCCTCGGCGTCGGCCTGCCGGCCGCCTACGCATTCGCGCGCTACGGGTTCGCCGGCGATCGCCAGCTGTTCTTCCTGCTGCTGGTGTTCCGCATCACGCCGACCGTCGTGCTCTCGCTGCCGATCTTCGTGCTGTTCGCGCAGATCGGGCTGGCGAATACACCCGTCGGCATCGCGCTGGTTCATTGCGTCTTCAACATTCCGATCTCGATCTGGATCCTGGAGGGTTTTATCGCCGCAGTGCCGCGCGAGTTCGACGAGACGGCGTTCCTTGACGGCCACTCGCTCCCGAGCTTCTTCTTCCGCCATCTCATTCCCGCCATTGCGCCGGGCATCGGCGTGGCCGCGTTCTTCTGCTTCATCTTCTCCTGGGTGGAGGTGGTGCTGGCCCGCATCCTGACGACAACAGGCGGCAAGCCGATCACCATGGCCATCAACGCGCTGTTCGGCTTCCGGACCGATGTCGGCCTCGTCATGGCGATGACCGTGCTCGCGCTCGTTCCGGGGGTAGCGATGATCTATTTCGTGCGCAATCACCTCGCCAAGGGCTTTGTGATCCGCACCTGAGCCGAATCGACTAGATGCCCCAGCGCAGCGCCGCGGTATGCACCGGGGCGTCCCACAATTCCTTTGACGCGCCGTCGAGCACGGAGACGGTGATCGATGCTCCGGCCATGTCGAGAGAGGTCACGTAAGACCCGGTCAGGAATCGCGTCGCCATGATCGCCGCCCCGTCCAGAATGCGCTTGGCGCTGTTGGCCATCAGATACAGCTCGATCAGCGGCGTTGCGCCGAACCCGTTGACCAGAAGCAGGACTTCGCTGCCCTTGCTCGGTGCGAGATCCCCCAGGATCGCATTGAGCATCTCGGCCGCGATGTCATCGGCGGATGCCAGCGGCACCCTGCGGCGCCCCGGCTCGCCATGAATACCGACGCCCATTTCCATTTCGTCGTCGGCCAGCGTGAAGTTCGGCCGGCCCGCCGCCGGAACGGTGCATGGCAGCAGCGCCACGCCCATCGAGCGGGTGCGCCTGTTGACGTCATCACCGAGCGTCTTGAGCGCGGCGAGCGGCAGTCCCTTTTCGGCCGCGGCGCCGACCATCTTTTCCACGATCAGCGTGCCCGCCACACCGCGACGGCCCGTCGTGTAGGTCGATTTCTCGACCGCGACGTCGTCATTGGTCACTACGCTCGCGACCTCGCGGCCGGCCATCTCGGCGGCCATGGTGAAGTTCATCACATCGCCTTCGTAATTCTTGACGATGAAGAGCACGCCCGCACCGGTGTCGACGGCCTCGGCGGCCTCGATCATCTGATCCGGCGTCGGCGAGGTGAAGACCTGGCCCGGACAGGCCGCGTCGAGCATGCCCTGGCCGACGAAGCCCGCATGCAGCGGTTCATGGCCGGAGCCCCCGCCCGAGATCAGCGCGACCTTGCCCGGCTTCAGATTGCGGCGGCGCACGAACTTCCTGTCGGCACCGAGCAGCAGGATATCGGCATGGGCTGCCGCCAACCCGTCAAGACTCTCTTCGAGCACCGTATCGGCGCTGTTGATCAGCTTTTTCATGGCGTCCTCCCGATTATTTATCTTGTGTTCCGAATTCGTCAGCCGATGCTCTCGGCGTAGCGCGCAAGCTGGGCGGCAAAGTCGATGACGAGCTGCTCGAGCGCGCGATTTTTCTTGTCATCGCCGAGATCCGGCACCGTCACGGTAACCGTGCGCGTGCGCGCCTCGCGATGGGCACCGCGCAGCCGACCCGGATGCGCGCGCCCATAGGCCTGGAGGAAAGCCGTCCGCTCGGCGCCCGAGAGATGGCAGACCTCGAAGATGATCGCGACATGCTTGGCCGGAATCGGCACCAGATAGGCCGGATTGGTGATCTGGCTGACGAAGGAGCGGTTCTTGCCCAGCGCCGCCGCGAGTTTCAAGCGCGTTCCGGATGGCCGGTTGTCGAGCGCCCGCCGCAGGATCAGCTTGTAGTCGGCGACATTGCTGTCGCCCGGCCGGCTTGTGTCTTCGTCGTTATCATCCGTCATGCAGTCACCCCGGCGATGGCGGCCTTGAGCCTGGCCACCGCAATCGGCGAGACCGAAAGAGTCGTCAAGCCTGTCGCCAGCAGCGCCTTGGTCAGACGCGTATCCGCCGCGGCATCGCCGCAGAGCGAGACCTCGACGCCGCGCTTGCGCCCGGCTTCGACCGTTCGCGCGATCAGCGCCAGCACCGCGGGATGGCCGGCATCGTTGAGATCGGCGACAGCGCCGATGTCGCGCGCCGCGGCCATTGTGTATTGGGTCAGGTCGTTCGACCCGATGGAATAGAACGCCGCGCCGAAGTCCTCTGCACATAGCGCCGCCGACGGGATTTCGACCATGATGCCGAGCAACGGACGGGCGCAGGCGGTGCCCGCAGCCTTGAGTGCCGCGAACTCCGCATCCAGCATGGCGTTGGCGCGATCGAGCTCCGCAGGGATCGCGATCATCGGAAGCATCACCTTGAGCGTCCCGTGGACAGCCGCACGGCAAAGCGCCCGCAACTGCACGCGAAACACCTCCGGCCGCGCCAGCGACAGCCGGATCCCGCGCAAACCCAGGAACGGATTGCGCTCATCATCCACCGTGACGCCGGGGATTGGCTTGTCGCCGCCGGCATCGAGGGTGCGGATCGTGACCGGCCGTCCAGCGGCCCATTCGAGGATGCGCCGGTAGACCGCATATTGCGCATCCTCGCCGGGAAGTCCCCTCGATCCTTCGAACAGAAACTCCGTCCGCACGAGACCAATGCCATCGCAAATTGCGGGATCGAGGCCTTCGACGTCTTCGGGCGCAGCGACGTTGAGGAGGACGGCGATGCGACGGCCGTCCGCCGTCAGCGCCGGTTTGAGACGACCGGCATCGGCAGCGATCCGTGCAGCATTCGCCGCCGCCATGCGGTCCTCGAAAAGGCGGCGCGTCTCGGGCTTGGGATCGAAGATCACGGTGCCGGCGTCACCGTCGACCAGCGCCACTGACGGCGGCTGTCCGTTCCACGGCAATGGACCCAGTCCAACCACCATCGGGGCACCGCGCGAGCGCGCGAGCATCGCGACATGCGACGACGGCGACCCGCTCGCCAGCGCAATGGCACCGCCACGGGTCCAGTCGACGGCGAGGAACGTCGAGGGCGAGATATCGTCACCGGTGACGACGGATTCGCCTGATATCCTTGCGATCGCATCCGCACCACTCAATCCTGCGAGCACGCGATCGCGAATGTCGACGAGATCCGCGGCGCGCGCCCGGAAATACTCCTCGTCCGCCGCACGATAGCCTGCGATCTCCGCGTCGAGTGCCGTGCGCCAGGCCTCGTCCGCAGCCGTGCCGGTGGCCACAGCTTCATACGCACTTTCCGCAAGCGCATCGTCACCCAGCATCGCGACCTGGAACTCCAGGATCTCCGCGGCCTCGCCGTGAACCGTCGCGATCAGTTCAGCGAGTTCGGCTGCCGCCCCGTCGATGGCCGCCTTCAGCGCTGCGGCTTCCTGAGCCGGATCGCCCTTCGTCACCCTGCTCGCGACTTCTCTCGTCAGCACCGCGACCGGGCCGATGGCGAGGCCAGGCGAGGCGGGATGGCCGGTGAGATGGATCTCGCCCACGATTCTACGCCTCGCCAAAACCGTCATGCACCAGCGCCAGCATGGCCGCGAGCGCCGCGTCGCCATCGGGACCGGCGACGCGGAAATGCAGGGTCGCGCCCTGCGGCGCCTTTACGCGCATCACCTTCACCGGGCTCTTGGCGTCGGTCCAGGGCCCCTCGGCGGCAAGCGCAATTTCGATCTTGGCGGCAAAGCCTTTGGCGCATTGCGTGAGCTTCACCGACGGCCGCGCGTGCAGGCCGACCGGATTGACGAGGACCGCCGAGGCGGTCAGCGGCGCAAACGTCTGAGCCACCCGGTTGGCGTTGGCATCATGCATAGAATTCCTCCGCACTGCGCTTGACGGCGGCCAGCGATGAGCCACCCGAAGATTCGGTCGCGGCGATCACAGCCCCCTCGACCACCGGGGCATTACAGACCAGCACGCGCGCGCGCCGGTCTTCGGGCAGCATCTCGACCGCCATCTCCGAATTGGTCTCGGCACCACCGAGATCGACGAGGATGGCGACGCCCGCCGATGACCAGGCGTTCTCGATCGCCTCGAGAATCCCAGCGACGTTCGTACCGAGCCCGCCATCGACATCGCCGCCGGTCCAGGCCAGCGGCACCGCGTCTCCCACCATCTGGCGCACCATATCGGCCGCACCTTCCGCGATCTTCGGCGAATGCGACACGATGACGATTCCGACGTTGCTCATGGGTTGACCTCGAACTCCAGTGTCTCGACTGCTGCGCCGATCAGAAGCGACGCCGAGCGCGAGCCCGGATCCATATGACCGATGGAACGTTCGCCCAGAAACGACGCGCGGCCGCGAATCGCCTGCATCGGCGTGGTGCGATCGGCCGCTTCCGCAGCCTCGGCTGCGATCGCCTTGGCATCGCCGCCGCCCGCCAGCACGGCGTGCACGGGCACCAGGACATCGAGCAGCGTTTTCTGTCCCGCCTCGGAACGGCCGCGCGCCTTGACGGCCTCGATCGCCTTCTCCGTCGCCGCAACGAGATCGACGCGGCTCGGCTGCTCCGGAAGCGCCTTGCCCAGTTCCATGAAGAAGGTTCCGACCAGTGGCCCCGACGCACCGCCGACCTTCATGACCAAGGTCATTCCGATCGCCTTCAGCATCTCGGGGAGCGACTTGTCGGCAAGGCCGGGCAACGCCGCGAGCACCGCCTCGAAACCGCGCTTCATGTTCAGCCCGTGATCGCCGTCGCCAATCGCCTGATCGAGGCTCGTCAGCTCGTCCGCGTGTTCAATCACTGAGCCTGCCAGCGCTCGCACCAATTTTTCCCTGGCATCCCGATCGAGGCTCATGCCGCTACCCTCCCGCCGTTCGCATCGAAATACAGCGGCTTGTTCAGACGGAGCGACACGACGTCTCCGGCGTCGAAGCCCGCCTCGGGATCCGCTAGCGTCACGACCGGTCGGCCGGCGAGATCGAGATGGAGATGGCTCTGGTCGCCGAGGTGCTCGACCCGCTTGACGGTCGCCGAGATGTCGCCGCCGCCGCGCGCAATCGTCAAATGTTCGGTCCGCGCGCCAATCGTCTCGACCCCATCAGGCGCGCGGCCGAACAGCGCCGCGGGCAGCAGATTGATCACCGGCTGGCCCAGCCGCGCCGCGACATGCGCGTTGATCGGGTTCTCGTAGATCTCCCGCGGCGTGCCGATCTGCATCAGCCGCCCGCCTTCGATCACGCCGATGCGCGAGGCCATGGTCATCGCCTCGGTCTGGTCGTGCGTGACATAGAGGATCGTCGCGCCGAGATCGACCTGGATCCTCTTGAGTTCGAGCCGCAACTCGCCGCGCAGCTTGGCATCCAGCGAGGAGAGCGGCTCGTCCATCAGGTAGATCGAGGGCGAACGGACCAGCGCCCGGCCGATCGCGACGCGCTGCATCTGCCCGCCCGACAGCTGTGTCGCCTTGTTGTCGAGCTTGGTCTCGATGTGAAGCAGACGTGCGATCTCCTGCACCTTGGCGCGAATGTCGGCTTCGGCCACGCGGCGGGTCGGCGCTCGCAACGAGAAAGCCATGTTCTCGAACACGGTGAGATGCGGATACAGTGAATATTGCTGGAAGACGAAGGCGACGTCACGATCGGCCGGTGCATCGCCGGTCACGTCGCGTCCGTCGATGCGGATCGCGCCGCGATCCGGCTGCTCCAATCCGGCTATCAAGCGCAATGCCGTTGTCTTGCCGGCGCCGGTCGGCCCAAGCAATGCGACGAATTCGCCGTTGGCCACGGTCAGCGACAGATCGCTGAGAGCCTGCGTCCTGCCGAAGGCCTTGGAGACAGCGTTGATCTCGACCTCAGCCATGCGCACCTCCGTCATGCAGTGCAGTGCGTATCGCCCGGCCCGATGCCTTGTCGAAGATCGACAGCGTATCCGGCCGGAAGTCGAGCCCGACAGTCTCGCCGGTCCGAAACGACCGGCTGCTCGGTGAGCGGGCTTTGAGCGCACCGTAATGGGTCGTCACGGTCACGATCTGCATCGTGCCCAGATATTCCGTGCCATAGACCTCGCCGCGCACCATGCCGCGATCGGCGAACCGCACATGCTCGGGCCGCACGCCGAGCACGAGCTCGCTTTCCCTCATCGCCTCGCGGGCCGCCGGAATGGCCACGTCGCGCTCGCCGAGCCGGATCGCCTCTGCGCCGGTCTGCAAGCCACTACGGAACGGCAGGAAGTTCATCGGTGGCGAGCCGATGAAGTCGGCAACGAACAGCGAAGCCGGCCGGTCATAGATGTCGCGCGGACTTGCGACCTGCTCGACGACGCCGTTGTTCATCACCGCGATCCTGTCAGCCATCGCCATGGCTTCGAGCTGGTCATGGGTGACATAGACGGTGGTCGCTCCCAGGCGATCATGAAGAGCCCGCAGTTCATGAATCATGGCATCGCGCATCTCGGTATCGAGTGCACCGAGTGGCTCGTCCATCAGAAAGCACTTCGGCTTGCGCACGATCGCCCGCCCCAGCGCGACGCGCTGCCGGTCGCCCCCGGCAAGGCCCGAGACCGAGCGGTCGAGGAGATGGGAAATCCGCAGGATGCGCGCGGCCTCTACAACCCGCCGGTCGCGTTCGGCCGCGCCGATCCCTTCGCATGTCAGGGGAAAGCCGATGTTGCGCCGGACATTCATGTGCGGATAGAGCGCGAACAGCTGGAACACGAAGGCGATGTCGCGTGCCGAGGCGCGATTCATCGTCACGTCCTCGCCGTCGAGCCGGATGGTGCCTGCCGTCGGCAGCTCCAGGCCCGCGATCATGCGCAGCGTGGTGGTCTTGCCGCAGCCGGACGGTCCGAGCAGGCAGAGGAACTGGCCGTCCTCCACCGTGAAGCTGGCAGACTTCACCGCATGAAAGCTGCCAAAGGATTTGTCGAGCGCCTCGACCTTGATCTGTGCCATCGCGCGCTACTCCCTTACCTTGGACACGATGGTGAACATCACCGTGCCGAACAGGGTCGTCGCAAACGACCAGGAATAAAGTGTCAGGGACAATGGCTGCATCAGCATCACCACGCCGGCGGCGATGATCGTCGTCGCGATGGCTTCGAGTGGACCGCGGCGCAGAATGCGGTCCGCAACACCACGGCGCGCGACGGAGGGGGCGAGATCGATGCTCATTTGCGCACAGCTCCAAAGGTGATGCCGCGCAGCAGGTGCTTGCGAAGCAAGACCGTGAACACCACGATCGGCACCAGAAACAGCGTCGTGCCGGCGGCCACCGCGGGCCAGTCCTGCCCGCCCTCGCCGATGATGATCGGAATGAACGGCGGCGCGGTCTGCGCGTTGCCTGAGGTGAGAAGCACCGCGAAGGCGTATTCGTTCCAGGCGAAGATCAGGCAGAAGATCGCGGTTGCCGCGATTCCCGTGGTCGCCTGCGGCAGCACCACCTTCACGAAGGCCTGGAAGCGGGTGTAGCCGTCGATCATCGCCGCCTCCTCGTACTCGCGCGGGATTTCGTCGATGAAGCCTTTGAGCAGCCAGACTGCGAGCGAGACGTTCACCGAGGTGTAGAGCAGGATCATCCCGAGTCGCGTATCCGACAAACCGATGGTGCGGTACATCAGATAAATCGGGATCGCGACCGCGATCGGCGGCATCATCCGGGTCGACAGGATGAAGAACAGCAGGTCATCCTTCAGCGGCACGCGGAAGCGCGAGAAGCCGTAGGCCGACAAGGTGCCGAGCGCAACGGCGAGCACGGTCGAGCCGAACGCAATGATCAGGGAATTGACGAAGCGCGGCACGTAATTCGAGCGACCGGCGACCACCATGTTGCGGTCGCGCACGATGCTGTCGCACAGCCCCTGCGGCGGTCCCAGCGAGCGGATGAACTCCGGCGTCTGGCGCGAGCGCGTCGTGAACAGGTTGCAGAAGCCTTCGAGCGATGGCTTGAACAACACCTTGGGCGGATAGGAGATCGCATCGTCAGGCGACTTGAACGCGGTGAGCATGATCCAGACCAGCGGGATCATGGTGATGACGGCGTAGAGCACGACGAGCGAGCCGGCAAGGCGCCGCGTCGTGGCCGACGGCTCGACGACCGAATGGGCTGTGGTGACTGATGTCATCGGCTTTTCACCTTGTTCAGCGCCTTCACGTATATGTTGGCGAGACCGAAGACCGTCACGAACAGGATGATCGCGAAGGCCGAGGAATAGCCGGTGCGCCAACTCTCGAACGCGGCACGCTTGAGCGTGATCGAGGCGACTTCGGTGGTCGATCCCGGCCCGCCGCCGGTGAGCAGATTGACCATGTCGAACATCTTGAAATTCTCGATGCCGCGGAACAGCACCGCCAGCATGATGAACGGCAGCGCCATCGGCAGCGTGATCGACCAGAACTGCCGCCATTTCGACGCGCGGTCGACCTCGGCGGCCTCATAGATGTAATCAGGGATCGAACGCAGGCCGGCGAGGCAAATCAGCATCACATAGGGCGTCCACATCCAGGCATCGACGATGACGATGGCCCAGGGGCTCAGCGTGACGTCGCCCAGCATCTGGAAGGACGAGGCGGCGCGGCCGGTAAGGAAGGCGACGACGTAATTGAACAGGCCGATCTGCGGCTGGTACAGGAACGTCCAGAAATTGCCGACCACGGCCGGCGACAGCATCATCGGCAGCAGGATGATCGTGGTCCACATCCCATGGCCGCGGAACTTCTTGTCGATGAGATAGGCCAGGCCAAATCCGAGGACGGTCTCGATCACCACCGTCCAGATCACGAAATGCGCGGTGACCTGCATTGCCGCCCAGATGTCCGGATCGGTCAGGATCGATTGGTACCAGTCGGCGCCGAGCCAGATCGTCGGCACGTTGGCCCTGTTGGCGCGGTAATTCGTGAAAGACAGATAGATGGTCCAGAGCAGCGGAAAGATGTTGATCGCCAGCAGCAGCACGATCGTCGGCGTGATGAAGAGCCAGGCGAGCATCCTGTCCGACAGGCCCCGGATACGGCGCGCGACGCCTGGCCGGACCATGACGGCCCGATAGGTGATCCGCGAAGAGGCACTCAATTCATTCATTGCAGCGACCGATCCTGGCACCCGGCGTCGACGATGCGACTGTTCCGGTCATCTTGAAGGAGAGGCCGGAGCGCGAGCGCACGCGCCCCGGCCAGCGTGCTTCAGAACTTCTTGCCTTCTTCCTTGAAGATCGCTTTCCAGTCCTTCACCAGACCGTCGAGCGCTTCCTGTGCGGTGCCCTTGTCGGCCACCACATAGTCGTGCACGCGCTTCTGCTCCGCCTGCAGCAACTGGGCGTAGGACGGCTCGGCCCAAAAGTCGACGACCATGCCCATTGACTGCAGGAACTCCTTGGCGAAGGGCGCGCTACCGGGGAAGCTCGGATCGTTCAGCACCGATTTGGCGCAGGAATAGCCGCCGAGCGCCCACCACTTCTTCTGGACGTCCCCCCCGGAGAACCACTTGATGTATTGCAGCGCTTCGGCCTGGTTCTTGGAGTAGGACACCACCGAGATGCCCTGGCCGCCGAGTTGTGTCGCCTGTCCGGCGGGACCGGCCGGATTGACGAAGAAGCCGATCTTGTCGCCACCGACATTCGGGTCCTTGTAGAGGCCCGGGAAGAAGGCGAAGAAGTTCATCTGCAGCGCGACCTGGCCGGACTTGAAGGCATCAAGTCCCTCCGACATGTAGGAGTTGGAGGCGCCGGGCGGCGTGCAGCACTTGTAGAGCTCCTTGTAGGCTTCGAGCCCCTTCACCGCGCCGGGCGAATTCACGAGCCCGTCCATCGCATAGGGCTTCTTAGGATCGTCGTATTTGAAACCGTAGTCGTAGAGGTAGTTCGAGACACCCATGGTGATGCCTTCCGAGCCACGCTCGGTGTAGATCGAGGCGCCATAGACCTTCTTGCCGTCGATGTCGCGGCCCTGGAAGAATTGCGCGATGTCCTTGAGCTCATCGAGCGTCTTCGGCACGCCGATCTCGCGGCCGTACTTTGCCTTGAAGTCCTTCTGCACGTCCGGCCGCGCGAACCAGTCCTTGCGATAGGTCCAGCCCACCGCATCGCCCATCGCCGGCAGCGCCCAGTAGTTCGGCGAGTTCTTCGGCCACTCGGAATAGCCGACCACCGTCGCCGGCATGTAGTCGTCCATGCTGATTCCTTCCTTCTTGAAGAAATCGTTGAGCTTGACGTATTGGCCGTTCTCCGCGGCGCCACCGATCCATTGTGAATCGCCGATGATGAGGTCGCACAGCGAGCCGCGCGAATTGAGCTCGTTCAGGAAGCGATCGGCGTAATTGGTCCACGGCACGAACTCGAACTTCATGCCGATACCCGATTTGGCGGTGAAGTCCTTCGACAATTCGACCAGCGCGTTGGCCGGGTCCCATGCGGCCCAGCACAACGTGATGGTCTTGCCCTGCGCCTGCGCGGGCGTGGTCCCCGCTGCGACACCGAGCGCGGCGGCAACAGCCCCGCATGCCACGACAAACGTATTCATCGTCCGTTTCATTGCACGTTCCCTCCGAGTGGGCCGGCCATCGACATGGCGCGGCGTTCCTACCCGCTCGAATGCTTCGAGCAGAGCGACACAGTCCGTGATGAGCTGAGTAACTAAACTAACGTTTCCTCGCGCCACCCGGATTCTATAGGCCCGGCAGGCTCGATTTGTTTAGTGAACCACCATTTACTAAACATTGCAAGCGGCTTTGGCGCCTTCTGCGGGGCGATCTGTCTGAAGCCATCGCGCGCCCCGTGCAGGACTCGCTCCGGCTTGCGATTCCGATTTTTAGAATTTCGCTGTGAAGGTGCGTCTTCACTGTCGAAGTGTTACGGTCGCGCCAATATCAGTCGCTGCAGTCCTAAGGACATGCCGGGCCCCCACATTGCCGAGCCCAGCGTGACCACCGTGCATATCAAAGATCTTGTTTTTTCCGTTCATGAGCGCTGCCCGCGCAGCCTTGGTGAGGAGCTGTCGATGTCAAGCCTGGAAGCACCTGAGAATACCGAGCCGACCTTCAATCCATTCTCGCCAGCCTTCCTCCAGGACCCATACTCTCATTACGCGCGGCTGCGCGCGTTCGATCCGGTTCATCTGGCTCGCTTTGGCGCTTATGTGATCAGCAGGCATGCCGATGTCGGCTTTGTCCTGAGGGATCGGCGTTTCGGCAAGGACTTCATCGAGCGCAGCCGGCGGCACTACGGTCCTGAGATCATGGCGGAGACGCTGTTCGATCACATGTCCCGGACGATGCTGCTCTCCGATCCGCCTCAACATGAAAGGCTGCGCGGCCTCGTCGTCAAGGCGTTCACGGCTCGACGGGTCGAGGCTATGCGGCCACGCATTCAGCAGGTCGTCGATGACGCCATCGATGCTGTCCTCGACGTCGGGAAAATGGATCTGGTTGCGGATTTTGCCCATCATCCTCCGGTCGCCATCATCTGTGACATGCTGGGAATTCCCGAGGAAGACCGGACGCTCTTCCACGCCTGCTCGGAAGACAGCGTCAGAATCCTGGAGTCGGCCCCATTCACGCCCGAGGAGCTCGCGACCGCAAACGGTCGCGTTCAAACCGTCCGGAGCTATTTCGAGCGACTCTACGAGCAGCGCCGCCGCTGTCCCGGCGATGACCTGACGACGCAGCTCATGCAATCCGAGGAGAGCGGCAGCAAGTTGACGAACGAGGAACTGACGGCCAGCATCATGCTGCTGTTCGTGGCGGGACATGAGACCACGATCAATCTGATCGGCAACGGCTTGCTGGCGCTGCATCGAAACCCGCAGCAACTCGCGTTGCTTCGCGACAGGCCGGATCTGATCGGCTCCGCAGTCGATGAATTTCTTCGCTACGAGCCGTCGATCCAGTTCACGGGTCGCGTGGCGCTCGAGGACGTCGAGGATCTCCACGGAAAAACGATCCCGAAGGGCGCGAACGTGTTGTGTCTTCTGGCGTCGGCCAACCGCGACGAGGCGGCCTATCCGGATCGGCCGGAACAGCTCGATATCACGCGACATGGCGGAAGAAATTCATCATTTGGCGGCGGCATTCACTTCTGTCTCGGGGCTCAACTTGCGCGATTGCAAACAGAGATAGCCGTCGTTACGCTGCTGCGGCGAATTCCTGAATTGCGGATCGACAACACCGAAAATCCCGATTGGAAGCCGAAGTTCGTCATGCGCGGGCTGAAGACGTTGCCCGCGAGCTGGTAGTTGACGGCCTCTTGGTGGACGCGTCCGGACAAGGGAAAAGCGCACGGTTGAGGCTGGAGTTGCCCGGGGGATCCTTGAAGGACAAGAAGTGGCTGATTCTCACAGCGCTTTTCCTTGGGCGCTGCATCATGGGGATGCAGTTCCAGAGCGTGGGCTCGCTTGCGCCGCTGCTGAAGGCCCAGGACATCGATTACGGCCAGCTTGGTGTTCTCATTGGCGCCTATCTGGCGCCGGGTGTGTTGCTGTGTCTCCCTGGCGGAATTGTCGTCTCGCGGCTCGGCGACCGGGCATCTGTCATTTTCTGTCTCGTCCTCATGGCCTGCGGCGGAGCCCTCGAGCTGCATGGCAGCTGGATGGGTTATCTGGCGGCGAGATCGATCGCGGGAGCCGGAGGTGTCGTGCTCACCGTCGCCGCGACCAAGATGATCGCCGATCGGTTCTCCGGCAGGAATCTTGGGCTGGCCATGGCCGTGTTCGTCAATGCATGGCCATGCGGCATCGCTTTGTCGCTGGTCTGCCTGCCACCGATCGCTCAATCGTTCGGGCTGCTTCAGGCCCGTGCGTTCCTGCTGGGTCTCGTTGTCGTCGCGCTGCTTCTGAACGTGCTCCTGATCCCCAACACGGCCGGGCCCGGCGCGGTCGCGTCCGTGTCACTGCCGCGAGGGCTCGCCCTCCTGGCGATCTCGGTGGTCGGCGTGCTCTGGGGAATTGCGAATGCGGCCTTTGCCACCGTGTTCGGCTTCGGTCCGGCGCTGCTCGTGGAGAAGGGTTTTGTGGCCAGTGTTGCGGGCTCCTATGTCAGCATCGTGTTGTGGATGTCGCTGCTCTCGATCCCGGCCGGAGGGATCATTGTGTCCAGACTGTCGAAGCCAGGTGGCCTGATCGTCCTGTCCCTGGCTGTCGCCGCGGGAGCGCTGGTGGCGGTGCCGCACATGCACGCCAATATCGGGCTGTTCGTGCTGATCGGGATCGTTTCCGGCTTGCCCGGCGGCGCCATGATGACATTGCCGGCGCAGGTGTTGACCACGGAGATCCGGGCGGTCGGCATGGGTGTCTTCTACACGATTTCCTACGCCATCATGCTCAGTTTCCCTGTGCTGCAGGGTCTGCTTGCCCGCTCGGCCGGGTCGGCTTCCATCACCTTCGACACCGCGGCTGTCGCGATGCTGCTTGCCATTCCGGTATTTGGTGTCTTCGCGTTGCTCGTCCGGCGGCCTGGCGGCGATCTCGCTACCGAGCCGAGCTCCTGACGCGGAGCGGCCGGAATCGCGTCAGCGCATTTGACGACACGTCAGCGAATTCAAACAGCAGACGCGCGCCTGCACTCTTGCGAGTGATTTCGTCCGAGCTTTGCCTTGTCGTTCCGCCCTTCAAATCCGAGAGCAACTGGGATCGGAGTAGACCGGCGATCAGACGGGCTCAAGGCTGGTGCTGGCGCACCCCCGCCTTCGGCGGGGACGAGCGCGGATGAGTGAAAAGGAAGGGCCGCATTCCGTTTCCGGGCGATCCGGTATCTGCGAGTATGGAGACTGGTTGGCACACCTGCGTCAGGCGCATGAGCCAACGCCGAATTTGTTAGTCAAAGCTCACTCAGCGGCGGCCGTTCGACAAGGCGTTTGACCAGAAGCAATCCTCTCTTGCCCTGCGGCTAGACGTCGTGGGCGCCCGATCAGATATCCCTGCATCTCGTCGCATCCTTCGCTGAGAAGGAGCGCCATCTGGGTTTCGGTCTCGATCCCTTCTGCGAGAACCGGGACACCAAGCCCATGGGCAAGCCCGATCACAGCCCGCACAATTGCCAATGAGCGCTCGCTCTGACCGAGAGAGGCGACGAAAGACCTGTCAACCTTTATCCGGTCCAACGGGAACGCCTCGAGATAGGAAAGCGACGAATATCCGGTCCCGAAATCATCCAGCGCGATCAGGACGCCGAGTGCCTTGAGCGCCTCCATCGTCCCCTTGGCGCGAGGGACGTCCTCGATCAGGACGCCTTCCGTGATTTCAAGTTCCAGCCGAGCGGCTGAAAGGCCGCTGTGCTGCAGCGCCTTGCGCACCTGCCGATCGAGGTTTTCGCGGCGGAACTGTGCAGCCGAGACATTGACCGCCACGCGAAGCGGCTGATCCCAGGAAGCCGCTTCAAGGCAAGCTTCCATGAGGACCCAGTCGTCGATCTCGGCTATAGCGCCGCTCTGTTCGGCAATCGGGATAAATTCTCCTGGAAGAACGACGCCACGAACTGGATGCCGCCAGCGAACCAGCGCCTCGTAGCCCAGGAGAGTGGCTTTCCGATCCTGCTGCGGCTGGTACTCCAAATATAGCTCTCCGCGCTCGACGGCGCCTCGAAGATCGTGCTCGAGCGCACGGCGGTCGCGCAGCTGCTGATCCATCGCGCTCGTGAACAGACGAATGGATCCCCTGCCCTCATGCTTGGCGCGATAAAGCGCGGCGTCCGCATTTGCCAGCAGGGCTACGGCGTTGTCCGCATCTCTCGGATACAGCGCCACGCCGATACAAAGGTCGATCCTCAGCGCATGGCCTTCCACTTCGATCGAACGCTCGAACTGCGCCCGCATCCGCGTGGCGAGCAATTCAGCGGTTGCAGGCAGCGGCAGCTGATCAACAATTCCGATGAATTCGTCGCCACCAACGCGCGCGACGTATGCGCCCTGCGCCGCCTCCTGCAGCCGCCGGGACGCTTCGCGCAGGACGGCGTCGCCAACGGCATGACCAAAACGATCGTTGATCTCCTTGAAATGATCAAGGTCGATGCAAAGCACCGCGAAGCTAGCATCCGTGAGCTCCGCGCGTTCGATGGCGGCGCCGAGTTGCTCGTCCAGGGCGGCCCTATTGGGCAGCTCGGTCAGGGCATCATGACAGGCGAGATAGCTCACCCGCTGCTGTGCTCGATTTCGCTCGGTTACGTCGAAGGCCACGCTGACATCAGCCGGCTGCCCATCGTAGAGGAGCGGCCTCGAGTCGATCACGACCTGGATCTCTCGTCCTTCGGCGGTCTTGTGGACCTCGAAATCGCTCTGTCCTTGCTTTTGCTCGCCGTATTCGAGCTCGTGCTCGGACATCAGAAGCAAGTCATGGCGAGAATAGCCATAGTGCCGGCACAGCGCGCCGTTCACGGCCAGGAAGCGCCGCGTGGTCGCCTCCGCCACCCACATGGGAAGAGGGTTCTCCTCGAACAGGAGGCGGAAGGACGCCTCGCGGCGCTTCAGGTCGGTGATGTCGATCCGGACTCCAATGCTGCCTCCGTCGCTGGTCCGCCTTTCCTCAACCCGGATCCAGCGGTCACCAATCAGATGCTGCTCATGCGAGTAGTGCGGCAACGCGTGGCGGGCCAGGCGGTCAGCGAGCCATTGTTCTTCTCGCCCCACGGCCTCCGGGTACTGCCCCGCCGCCAGGCCGGCGCGAAGAATGATCTCGAAAGGTGTGCCGACGGCCAGTGCGTCGCGACTTGCGGCGTAGAGCTCGGCATACGGACGATTCCACAGAACCAGACGATCATCCTTGTCGAACACAGCAAGCCCTTCGGGGACGACATCGAGGGCTTCGGTCAGGTGGGTGTGAGCGGCCCGCGCGGCTGCTTCGGCCTGCTCGGCCGCGGCCTTGGCTTCCGTAAGAGCGGTCTCGATCCGATGACGCTCAGTGATGTCCTCGTGAGTCGCGACCCAGCCCCTTCCCTCCATCGGACGATGCCGTATCCGCACGATCCGGCCGTTGCTCAACTCCACGGTGGTATCCGAGCTTTCGGCGATTACCGGCGCGCTGTTTCGCCAGACGAGATAATCTTGCTTCGACATTTTCGGCGCGCTGCCGACCGAATAGCGGAGATCGACGATGTCGTTCAGCTTCATGCCAGGGCGGACCACCTTCGGATCCAGATCATAGATCTCGAGGTACTGCCTGTTGCAGACGATCAGGCGCTGATCATCGTCGAAGAAGCATAGGCCTTGGGACATATTGTTGAGCGCCCTGTCGAAGCGCTCCGCGAACGCGGTTGCGGTCTGCTCTGCGGCCCGGGCGCGCTCGCCCTCGGCAGACAGCCGCCCGTGGGTCTCGACCAGTTTGACGAAAGAGCGAAAATTGGTGTTGATCATCCTGGCGAGCAAGGCGAGCAGCGCCAGCAGATTGATCCCGACCGAGACCAAGACTCCGTCGCCCGAGAGCAGCAGGAGGGTCGCGATCGGTGCGCCGGCAATCAACATCACCAGGCGAGACGCCGGCGGGAAGCTACCAAGGCAGTATGCAGTACCGACGCAGCCCATGAACAGGAGAAGAGCAACTGACACTCGCAGTGCCGGCTCGACCACTACGAACAACGCAAGAATCCAAATCACGAAGCCGGAGCTGAGCACTATGGCGGCGAGACGGACCTTTTCAAGCTCGCCGTAGGCTTCTGCGGCCGTGAAATCTGTCTTCTTCAACCGGAGCCACTGGGCTATCCGAAAGAAACAGGCAGCAAGGAGAGCGGCTGGCAAGGCAAATCGCAGCCACGCCGACACTGTATACGGAAGTAACAGCCCCACACTGATGCTATTGACCAGGAGCGCGGCGTAAAGGACCGGGACCTGCTGGCGCAGCACTCGGAACTGCTCAACGAGCAACGAGGCGCCGAACCGATCGTTCGCATCGCCTACAGCGAAAGACTCACGAAATCGCGCGAAGAAGCCCATCAAGATTGTCCCGGCCGTCCACACGTTAGGGCGGAGAGACGAAGGACCCGTAAAGACATTTGGTGTTTCGGGAATTAACGGCAAATCCCTCAGCTTATAACATATGTTAGTCGCGCCACGGCTTCTGTTCGGGACGCAACACCACCAAGCTTGGTGGCACCTACGTGCAGACGCACATCGGGCTTCCGAACAGGAGTCGGCGATGGCCGCTTTCTTCCTTGTCCTGGCACATGCAAAAACATGACAGCACTCTGCATCGGGAAGAAAGGGAACTTTCGCGCCCCGCGCGCCGTTGGCAGTGACTACTTAGAAGCTACTGGAGGAGAGGACATCATGAAGAAACTGATCGCATGCGGCGCTCTCGCCGCCTTTGCGCTGGGTACCCAGGCGGCGAGCGCGGCCGAGTTCTATATCGTGCGCGATGCGAGCACCAAGAAGTGCACCGTCGTGGACAGCAAGCCGACAACGACGACCACCACGGTCGTGGGCGACGGCATCTACAAAACCAAGACGGAAGCCGAGTCCGCCGTGAAGACCACGAAGGTCTGCACCGAACAGTAATCAGGGTGCTCGGCCGTAAGGCCCGTCAAATCTGCTTGCATATATAGAGGAGAAGATCATGCCCGTACTTTTGCTGTGGGCGGTTCCCGCCGTCATCTTCGTCGGCGGCGCCGGATACTTCCTGGTTCACACGCACTGATTGCAATCTCGACGGCAAACGGCCAGCTCGGATCCACGAGCGGGCCGTTTTGTTTTGTGGAGCCCGAACTGCGGCCCACGGGCGGGCAACCGACCAGCGCCGAGAAGCTTCGTTTGCATCGATGCGGACGAACGCGCCGATCCTTTCCTCCTGTTGCGCTCCTCAAGACTGGCTTCGTCGCGGCGACGACTGGCCCAAATGATCCTGCGGACAGAACGAGCTTAGCACGCCCTGTCTCGAGCGCGCTCGCGCGCTGCTCGCCGGCGCTGCAGCCTTCGGCTGCGGCCCGTTTGTCTGGCCACAAGAAGCGGTGACGCTTGCGTTGACACTGAAGATTCCGCCCCGGGCGCAGCGCCGCCCGTCTGCATCTCAGCGGACTTGGCCTCCATGTATTCGAGCACGGCCCGCCCCTTGTCCGTGATCCGCCATCCCCCGTTCAGACGCGCGACAAACAGCATCTCGCACCGGCATTCCTCACCACCATCCGCTGGCAAAGGGGTCGGGCCGCTCCAAGGCGAGACGCCGGTCGGGAGTTCTTTTGTGTAGCTTTGCCGAGCGCTTCGGTTGGGGGCGGGTCGCTGCGGCCGCGCGCACAGGCGTGTCTTTCTTCGGCTCGGCGGCAGGCGTTGCAGGCACCGCAGCCATGGCTTCGCGCACTTGCTGCTGAGGTTCTTCAGCAGGTGGTTCGGCCTTGGCGATTGCGGGCAAATCGGTGCGAGCGCGGGTGTCGAACACGATCTTCTCCGGGAGGCTTCTCGCTGAGGCGATCCGAATGATGGTTCTGTCTGGCTCGGACCGGCCCGCCTGCTCGACCGGCGCCGGCAGATACGAATCCGCAGCGAAGAGCAGCGCCAACAGCAGCCCGCCGACGAAGACGAAATAACGAATGATCGGCATGAACGGCCGCTCGCAAAGGAGAAATCGGGTATGGGCGGGAAAGGATCGGAGTGACGGGGGCTGCTTTCAGCGACCCGCCACTGGAGGGCTTAGTCGATCTCCTGGACGACCGTGCGGGTCGACGGATCGACCAGCATCACGCGCTCGCCTGAGTAAACGTAGCGGTACTTGGTCAGCGAGGGACCCCAGTCGGCAGGCACCGCCTCGAGTTCGACTTCGCGGGGCACCGGTTGACCGACGACGATCTTCTCGCGCGTCTCAACGGGACGGACCTTGTGTTCGGTGACGAAAGTGCGGATCTTTGTGCGGTATTCCGGCTCGATCTGCACGGCAGCGGTGTGACCCGTGCCGGTCGTGGTGACGACCGTGGACTGCGCCAGCGCGCCTGTCGAGATCAGCGCGACCATCGCGGTCGTCAGTAGAAGCTTGTTCATTTTGTTGGTTCTCCTCGCCGCCATATGCGGCATGCGAGAACTTACGAATGACGGCAAGGTTCCGGAAAACGGCCCGATCAGCTGCCTGATTTTCCCGAGTCGCGGAGACGAGAACGCTGTCGCGCGGGGTGCGGGGAGCCGTCTCTGTTCATGGAGGCGACTCACAACCAAATGGCAAGCACGGGAATCCTGGACCGCCCGATCTCGCAGAATGAGGTTAATGCCACACGCCAGATCGGGATTCTGCGGGAGATAACAAAGCTGGCATTCGCCTGGAAAGGCATCAATGCCGCTCTGCCCCGGAACTTCAGGAGCCTCTCCCATTTGACTGTTTCGGTCGACGGGTGGTGTCGCCTTGGAGGCAATACGATGAACCGACTACTTTTCACCGGGTCTGCTGTCAGCATTCTCTTTCTATCTTCAATACTGTCAGCGTCAGCAATGCCCATAGCGTCTCCAGGTGCGCTGGGGACCTCGAACAGCGGTGTTATCCAAGTCAAAGGAGGCCATGGTCATGGCGGCGGACACGGCTGGGGCCATCACGGCGGACGTGGTCATCACTACGGATGGGGTAGAGGTCGCGGCCATCACTACGGCTGGCGGCATCACGGCTGGTAAGTAACTTACCACGCCCATTTTCGACGCCGCCCCAGTTGGCGGCGTTTTTCGTTCACCAACCCTGTCTCACGATTCTAGGCCCACCGCCTCCCTGAAGCGGGCCCCTGCCTACACTTACAATGGGTGCTTGCCGCAGAGCGCCGGGCTGCCCCCTCGCGTCGTCCTCTCCGGACTGGTCCGCAATCCCAGCAGGCACGCCCGATGGAGGCCGCCTAACATTTGTTTCAGTCACCAAATCAAGCCGCCGCACTTGTCTTGGGTGGCACTCCGAATATTGTGGTGGGACGACGATTTGGACCAGATATGCATACCGTTCGGCTGTGTTATCTCCTTCTTTTTTCCCTGTCCTGGCTCAGCTTAGGTTCGGCTCAGGCGCATAGAGTTGCGCTGGTGCTCGGCAACTCCGCGTACAAGAGCGTGCCACGGCTGGTCAATCCCGTGAACGATGCCGCTCTGGTCGGCGACATGCTCAAGAAGGCCGGGTTCGAGTCCGTCGACATCAGGACGGATCTCAACGCTATCGAGATGCGGAAGGCCTTGCGCGATTTTGGTGCTCGGGCGCGCGAGGCCGATATCGCGGTTGTCTACTACGCTGGTCATGGTATCGAGCTCGACGGAGTCAATTATCTGATCCCCACCGACGCCGCGCTGGAGACCGACAGTGATGTCTTAGACGAGACCGTGGCGCTAGATCGTGCGCTGTTCGCCGTCGAGCCTGCCAGACAGCTACGTCTGATTATCCTTGACGCCTGTCGCGACAACCCATTCGCCAAGACCATGAAGCGGACCGTGGCCTCCCGGGCGATCGGGCGCGGCCTTGCGAAGGTCGAGCCAACGAGTCCGAATACAATGATCGCCTTCGCCGCCAAGGCGGGATCAACGGCATCGGACGGCGATTCGAAGAACAGTCCATTTGCAGCGGCCATAGTTGAGCGGCTTCCGACGCCCGGTCTCGACTTGCGTAAGGCATTTGGATTTGTGCGAGACGATGTCCTTAAGAAAACCGGCTACAAGCAGGAGCCCTACGTCTATGGCTCTCTCGGGGGCGAAGATGTTTCATTGGTGCCAGCAATGTCCGCAGGTGCACCGCAGCAGGCCGATCCGCAGTCTGCCGCTCGGCGGGACTATGAGCTCGCGCTCCAGGTCGGGACCCGAGCGGTCTGGGCTGCGTTTCTCGCTCAATATCCCGACGGCTTTTACGCCAGCCTCGCTCACGGACAGTTGGATCGAGTCGCCGCCGAGGAGACGCGCGCAACGGCTGCTGAAAGAGCCCGGATTGCTGAAGAGGAGAAGGCTCGGCTCGCGGCCGACCAAACCAGGAAGACCGAGCAAGACAAAGCGGAGGCCGCAGCTAAGGCCGCCGAGGACGACCGCGTCGCTGCCGAGAAATTGCAGCTGGCGGTGGAAGCGAAGGCGGCAGCAGCCGAACGAAAGCGGAAGGAGATGGAAGCCGCGGCTGAACAGAGCGTTGCCAAGTTCGACGAGAAGCAGGCTATTACTCAGCCGTTTGCCACCGAACACCAGCAGAAGGTGGCCGCACTTCCACCGTCAACAAGTCAACCTGAGCGCTCGGCAGAGGAGATCAAGAATTTGGTGCAGCAGGAGCTGCGCCGCGTTGGCTGCTTGACCGCAACATCAGATGACGGCTGGAGCGCTACGTCGCAGCAATCAGTTTCAAACTTCAACAAGTTTGCAGGGACGAAATTCGATACCAAGTTTGCCAGCCTGAACCTGCTCGACGCCATCAAGGCCCGGCGCGACCGCGTCTGCCCGAAAGTTTGCGAGCGGGGTTTTGAACCAATCGGCGATCACTGCGTCAGGCGCACGTGCGGGGGCGGACTGGCTCTCAGTGAGAAGGGCGAGTGCATTCAAAGCGACAAGACGCCAGCGCGAAAACCCGAGCGCCCCCTGGCCGCTAGACCAGAGGCAATTGATTCCAAACCCGGCGAACGGCGCTCTTCGGCCCGCGGCCGCTGTACCAGCATTAGTCAGCGGTGCGCGCTGGAAATCGGCGGGCGCTGTGATGCTTCCACCGGAAAATGGGAGTATGGCCGGAATGGTGCCGGGGGAAATACCCAGGCATTCAACGCCTGCCTCGGGCGATTGATGGCTGGAAGCAGGTAACCAATGTGCGGGCCGCGGCGGTCTGGGATCGGATCCACGTCAATGGCCGAATTGCCCGCCGACCCGGCCCCCCGCTTCACCAGCTGACGACTAAGTTTTGCGATAGCCGACTTTGGTCTCCTTCGTTCGATCGACAGTGGGCACGCGCCGGACATTGGAACTTGGAACTCGGCTAGGCGTTTGGCTCCCGCCGGGGGCAAAATGACATATGGGCCAGATAGCGGTTTTCGAATTGGCGCGTCGCAGCGGAACGGCAGCAGGGTGACTTTCCTGGTCCGCGCACTGGTGGCTCCCTGATGAACCATTTGCCGGAGAGTTCGACCGCTCGCCCGCGGCGGGTACGGACCTACCTGACCCTATTCGCCATCGCGCTGATCCTTCCTGTGCTCGCCGTCTCTTTCGTTGGCCTGAACCGGATGGCGGCCATCGAGCAATCGCAGATCGAGCGCCGCGTCATGCAGATCGCTCAGAATATCCGCTTTGTCGTCGACAGGGAGCTCGATAGGGCGCTGGTGACCCTCGAAACCTTGGCGACGTCATCGGAGCTCCGGAGCGGAGATCTGAGCGCATTCCATCAGCAGGCTGTCCTCGCGCTGAGGCCGAAGAAGGCCGCGATCGTGCTGATCGACACTTCGTATCGACAACTCGTCGACACACTCAAGGACTTCGGAGCCGAGCTGCCGCCAACGTCCGACCCGGTCACGGCGCAGCGGGTCATAGATACCGGAAAGCCTCAAATATCGAACTTGTTCAAGGGATCGGTCAACGGTCTGCCGGTCTTCAACGTCGAAGTGCCAGTCTTCGACGACGAGAAGCGCGTGCGATACGTACTGATCATGTCCTTCCAAGCTGCATACGTCGCCGACGTCCTAGCGGAGGTTAGGCTCGACCCTGCCTGGCTCGCCGGCGTGACCGGTAGCAACGGCATTGTCGTTGCCCGGTCCCAGCAGCAGGACGAATATGTCGGCAGACCTCTGCCGGCTGAATTGTTCGAACAGACGAAAAACGCCGATCGCGTCTATCCAGCCGTCAATATTGCCGGAGAGCACGTCTTGCGCGCCAGCGTCAAATCTGAGCGGGCACCCTGGTTCGTGTCCGCGACCGTGCCGCTCTCGCACACGCAGGAGCCCTACGACCGGAGCCTATTCTTCGCCGTGTTGCTGGTGGGGCTGGCGCTCATACTCGGAGGGTCTCTTGCCTATCTGTTCGCCAGGCTGATGGCACGGCCGCTCGACGAAGCGACTCACGCGGCAGCAGCTGTTGGTCGAGGCGAGGACGTATCCGTCAACCCGACCTCGTTGCTTGAAGCGAATGTTCTGATCGAGACGTTGGCAAAGGCCTCGAAGGAATTGAAGGAGCGCGCCCGGCACTCCGATTTCCTCATGCGCGAACTGGTTCACCGGGCCAAGAACCAGCTTGCCGTCGTCAAGGGCATGGCGCTTCAGACGGCGCGCGAGAGCGCCACCGTGGACGAATTCATCGGCCGTTTTGACCGCCGGATTCTGGGGCTGGCGCAGTCGCAGGACCTCCTGCTCAGCCAGAACTGGCGAGGAGCCTGGATGCGCGATCTCGTGCATGCTCACCTCGAACCGTTCGGCGCTGGGCCCCGCGCTCAAACCAGTGGGCCGGACATCTTCCTGGACACGACGGCGATTCAAAACGTGGGCTTTGCCCTCCACGAGCTGGCGACGAACGCGTCGAAATACGGTGCGTTATCGAATGAGGCTGGACGGCTGGTCGTGGTCTGGGAGGCGCTGGAGAACGGCGCGGCCCGGCTCACATGGGGCGAACACGAAGGCCCGGCGCCGCACATGGAGCAGGAAGGGTTCGGCTATCGCGTGATTACCGAGCTCGTTCCGCGGGCGCTGAACGGCTCCTCAAAACTGGATTTTACCCCGCAGGGCGTGCGGTGGGAGCTTATCATTCCGGCTGACCATGTCGTCCAATAAAACGAGCCCAAGCCTGCGCAGGAGTGAATGTGGACGCGAACAGATTGAAGGTGCTGATCGTCGAGGACGAGTTCTTCATCGCTCTGGATGCCGAGGAGCAGGTCAGGTCGCTCGGCCATATGGTGGTCGGCACCGCAGTCTCCGCCGAGCAGGCCATCCGGATCGCCGGCGAGGAAAAACCGGATGTCGTACTAATGGACATCCGACTCGTCGGGCCGGTCGATGGGATCACGGCCGCCCTGGAGATCCGATCGCTCTACGGCATCGAGGCGATCTTCGTGACTGCGAACACCGACCAATCGACGCTGGCTCGAGCCGAATCCATAAAGCCCCTTGCGGTTTTGCAAAAACCGCTGACAAAGGACAGGCTCGCAACACAACTGTCTCGCTTGCTTACACGAAGCGGCGCCTGATGCCGCACATTCCCTTGCGTTCGGGATGCGAGGGCCTGATGTGGGAAAGAGCGCGCGGATCTGCTGGTGACTGACGTCAGACCTCCCGGCGAACTAAACTTGCCGGGTTGCAGCCTTTATCGTGATCGGTTTCGCCTCAAAAACCTCGCTTAGGGCATCAGCCTTCGTGGCCGAGCCTCACGACCAGCTCGTTCGGCAGGAGCACTTTTTTGTCAGCAGAGCTCGTAGGCCACAAGGTCTCCCCCTGGACCAAGCCCGGCATGTCCAGCTCATGGTCGGCGAAACTGGTGACGATCTGCAATGCTTTGCCAGATCTCGTACGCCACCGGACATCCAGCCCACCAGCGGAACTGTCATTGCCGAGGAGTCTGCTGTCGGCGGAGACAATCCCGCTCCGCAGCAGCGGGACGATCTTTTGGCGACGGATCTGCAGCAACTGCTGTGTCAGTCGCCGGACTTTCAGACTGGTTGGAGAACCGTCGATGTGGGACCAATCCAGCTTCGAGGCGCGAAAAGTTTGCTCGTCACAAGGATCAGGAATTTGAGCACGCAGCTCAGGCGTCGAGAACGCCCTGAAGTGCGCAAATTCCTTGCGACGGCCTTCTCGCGTCAGCTCGGCGGCCTCGCCGGACCAATCTGCGAAGAACAGAAACGGGGTGTCGACTGCCGCCTCCTCGCCCATGAACATCATTGGAATGTGGGGGCTCAGCAGAACCAGGGCGAAAGCCTGTGTGAGTTTTTCCGGACTTACCAGTTTCGACAATCGCTCCCCATGAGCACGATTGCCGATCTGATCATGATTCTGCGCAAAGAAGATGGTCGCTTCAGGCGGAAGATGAGCACTCGGCTCGCCGCGCGGTTCGTTGTGGAGCGGAAATACTTCGCCCTGATATGCAAATCCCTCGCTCAAGGATCGTGCGAGGTGCGCCAGCGGCTTGTCGGCAAAGGCACGGTAGTAACCTTCATCCTCTCCTGTCAGAAGCACATGCAGCGCGTTGTGAAAGTCGTCACTCCACTGCGCGTCATAGTACCTCGTATGGCCTTGCTGGCGCTCAAGTAGACGGGCCTGGTTCGCTTCGTTCTCCAGCACCAGGTGCACGCGGCGGCCCGGCAATTCGTGACGCACGGTCTCGGCGAGCTCGACGAGAAAGTGCCGATCCGAATCGTCCTTGAGCGCGTGGACGGCATCGAGGCGGAGGCCGTCGAAGCCGTAGTCGCGCAGCCACATCAGTGCGTTCTCAATCAGAAACTCGCGGACGAACGCGCCCTCGCGCCCCTCCAGGTTGACCGCAGGTCCCCACCCGGTCGTATGACGACTCGTGAAAAAACTCTCCGCATAGCTGTGCAGATAATTCAGTTGCGGTCCGAAATGGTTATAAACAACGTCGAGATAGACCATGATGTCGAGCGCGTGAGCGGCCCGCAGAAGGCGCTTGAGATCCTGTGGCCGGCCGTAGCGCGCGTTTGGAGCGTTCAGCAGCACGCCGTCATAGCCCCAATTGTGCCGGCCGGGAACGTCGTTGAGCGGCATTAGCTCGATGGCCGTAATGCCGAGATCGCGCAGATAAGGCAACCTGCTCTCGACGCCGGCATAGGTCCCTTCCTGGCTGAAGGCGCCGACGTGCAGCTCATAGATCACCGTTTCCGCCCAGGACCGCCCTGGATAGAGGATGGCGTCCCGAAGCGTCGCGGTGTCGACGACTTCGCTCGGGGCCCCGACATCGTCCGGCTGAAAGAATGAGGCAGGGTCCGGGACGACCAGGTCTTCATTGATTCTGAACTGATAGCGTGTGCCTGCATGAGCGGTTTGACTCAACACTTGATACCAACCATCTCCGTCGCGTGGCATGCGACACGGCGGTCGATTAGCCTCGAGCAATTCGACCGATTGCGCGGATGGCGCCCAGAGATTGAAGACGACCCCATGATCCACGATCTGCGGACCGTGGCGCCGGATCCGGCCGGCTGCTCCTTGTCTCTGACCCAAAATGCTTGCCTTTCACGCTGCATGTTCACCACAGCATGCTCTGGCGGGGCCTTGCGGCATCTCAACTGCTGTACAAATGCTTAAGCAT
Source organism: Bradyrhizobium sp. USDA 4449 (assembly GCF_054056275.1). Lineage (NCBI taxonomy): Bacteria > Pseudomonadati > Pseudomonadota > Alphaproteobacteria > Hyphomicrobiales > Nitrobacteraceae > Bradyrhizobium > Bradyrhizobium sp. USDA 4449. Next base: position 510,756 of record NZ_JBSRYD010000001.1, read on the forward strand.
GCGAGGCACGAACAAGCTCGCGTCGGTGCGATCGTTCCTCGGCGGCGTTCGCCAGGAAGACTAGTCTTACGTCGTCCGCCTCTCAGCCCTAAGGCTTCTGTACACTTTTGCACCAAGCACAAAAAAGCGTACTCCATTGCAGCTTTGTGGAACGATTGCTGCGACGCAGAATTTACAGATGGCGCTTCACTGGGATAGCGCATCTGGAATCCAAAAAGATGGTTGGCTCAGACCACTTCGGCCGGCGGGCGTAGGGGATGCGTATCCTGTTCGCGACTCCCGAAGTATCGGACTTCGTTCAAGTAGGCGGTCTTGCCGCCGTATCGGCGGCTCTCCCACGCGCCCTTCGCAGTTTTGCTGACGTACGCGTCATCATTCCCGGCTATCCCGCGGTTCTACGCGGGCTCAAGGACCTCCAGCCAATCGGCCGATGCCCGCCATTCGCCGCTCTTCCGGCGTTCGAGGTCGGTCTTGGGCATAGCGCGGATGGCTTGAGCTATTATGTCGTTCGTTGCCGGGAGTTGTACGAGCGGGAGGGAACGCCCTATGCCGATGGGTGCGGCGCTGACTGGTCCGACAACAACGTTCGTTTTGCGACCTTCTCTTACGCTGCCGCGCAGCTCGCCAGAGGCCTGGTCGACAAGGATTGGCAGGCCGATCTGGTCCACGCCAACGATTGGCAATGCGCGCTGATCCCCGGCTATCTGGAATGGCATTACGCCCACATTCCGACGGTCTTCACGATTCACAATCTCGCCTATCAAGGTGTCTTTGACCGGAGTTCGCTCGCTCCGCTGGGCATTCCGGAAACCAGCTTCAATATCGATGGCGTGGAATTCTACAACCGCCTGTCTTTCATCAAGGCCGGCCTCGTCTACGCCTCACACCTGACGACCGTGAGCCAGACCTATGCCCGGGAAATCACCACTGCCGAGTTCGGATGCGGGCTCGAAGGACTGTTGCGGCAGCGTGCCGACCGCCATCAGCTGTCCGGAATCCTGAACGGGATCGACGAGAGCTGGGATCCGCGCACGTGCTCGTCGCTGTTTCAACCGTTCGGGGCGGGCGATTGGGCGGAACGCGCGATGAACGCCGACGATGTCCGGGACCAGTTTGGTCTGGCCGTGTCCCGCGGTCCGCTGTTCGCCCTCGTCGCGCGCCTGGTCCATCAGAAGGGCGTCGATCTCGTCATCGAGAGCGCGCAAGCGATCGTCGACGCGGGCGGCCAGATCGTCGTCACCGGCAAGGGCGAACCCCGCTTCGAGGAAGCCCTGCTGCAGGCGCAGGCGCGAGCCCCGCAATCGATTGCGGTCAAGATTGGCTTCGAGGATGCCGAGGCGCGCAAGATTTTCGCCGGCAGCGATTTCACGCTGATGCCGTCGCGCTTCGAGCCTTGCGGCCTGAGCCAGATGTATGCCCAACGCTTCGGCTCTTTGCCGATCGGCCATCGCACCGGCGGTCTTGCGGAGACGATTGTCGATGGCGAGACGGGCTTTCTGTTCGATCGGGCGTCGGCTCCAGGCTTTCTCGGCAGTCTTTGCCGCGCCTTCTCGACCTTCGGGATGAAGGACAGGCTCGACCAGATGCGCAGAGCTGCGATGGCGCAGGCCTTTAGCTGGAGGCAGTCGGCGAAAACATACGCAGATCTTTACCGATCATCGATCTAGAAAGATATCGAGCACGGACCATGAAAATCGCGCAAATCGCTCCGCTTGCGGAAAGCTGCCCGCCACGGCTCTATGGAGGCACCGAGCGCATTGTCTCGTATTTGACCGAAGAGCTGGTTCGCCAAGGGCATGACGTCACGCTGTTCGCGAGCGGAGACTCTGTCACCTCTGCGGAGCTGGTGCCTTGCTCGAAAATGGCGCTGCGGCTCGATCGCTCGGTGAAGGATATGACGCCGTATCACGTCATGATGCTGGATCAAGTTGCCAGGCGAGCCAACGAATTCGACGTCCTGCACTTCCACATCGATCATCTGCACTATCCTTTGATGCGGCACCATGCGGAACGGATTGTCACGACATTGCATGGACGTCTCGATCTGCCCGATTTGAAGCCGTTCTACTCCGCCTTCCCCGAACCTCCGCTCGTCTCGATTTCGGACGCACAACGCCGCCCGATGCCCCCGGTCAACTGGCTCGGGACCGTGCTTCATGGATTGCCCGAGAACATCCTGCCATATCGGCAAGCGCCGTCAGGGGACTATTTTGCGTTCCTTGGGCGCATCTCCCCCGAAAAGGGACCAGACAAGGCGATCGAGATCGCCGCGAGGACCGGCGTGCCCCTGAAGATGGCGGCCAAGATCGATGCCGCAGATCAACACTATTGGGAGCAGGTGATCGCGCCGATGATCGCGGCGCATCCGAATGTCGAATTCATCGGCGAGATCAATGAACTCCGGAAAGCCGATTTCCTTGGCAATGCGCGTGCGCTGCTCTTTCCAATCTGTTGGCCGGAGCCTTTCGGTCTCGTCATGATCGAGGCGATGGCGTGCGGCACGCCAGTGGTTGCCCTTGCCCACGGCTCTGTGCCTGAGATCATCGATCACGGCCTGAGCGGATTTGTCGTTAATTCCGTCGAGGAGGCGGTCGCGGCGGCCAACGCTGTCGAGACATTGGATCGAGCGGCGATTCGCAAGCGGTTCGAACAACGGTTCACGGCAGAGCGAATGGCGAGGGACTATCTGGCCGCCTATCGCCGGTTACCCGCACTTCGGCAAATACCGCAACTGGACGTGCGCCCGGCCCTCGAGAGTAACAGCCAAATCGGGATGCTGATACCTTCTGCAGGTTTGGACATCGCTGCCGCCACTGCTGGCTGACATCCTTGAGCCGCATCGGAACGGAATCAGCGAGCGGTGGTTACGATGACACACAGGAGTTGCTGCCATGCGCCGCTCGACACCCAAGCCCATCCGCAACAAGCTCGACCTGACCGATCGCGTTCAGATGCGGCTTGTCAGAAAACGTCTTGGCCTTTCCGATGCCGAGCTCACCGCCATCGTCGGGCGGATCGGAAACTCGATTGCCGCGATCAGCAAGGAAGCTGCCCAGCAGCGGGCCAGCGCTCCGCGTAAGCCGGCGGATGTGCCTGCCGCAGCCGTTATCGCCGCTGCGGCCGCCGAGCCGGCAACTTCGGACGTAGCCGTGCCTGCGCCAGCGTCCTGACCGCACTGCTTTAGGGGGAGATATGGACCAGAAAGCGCGTCCGGACGACGCCTTGACGCGAGCGGCCTTGAGCCTGCGCCGCTCTCGCATCACCGAAGGCAAGCCGTTTCCGCTCGGCGCCACCTGGGACGGCCTTGGCGTCAACTTCGCGCTGTTCTCGGCCCACGCCACCAGGGTGGAGCTCTGCCTATTCGACGACGAGGGTGAAACCGAGCTCGAGCGGATCGAGCTGCCGGAATACACCGACGAAGTCTGGCATGGCTATCTGCCCTCGGCACGTCCGGGCACGGTCTACGGCTATCGCGTCCACGGTCCCTACGAGCCCGACGCAGGGCACCGGTTCAATCCCAACAAGCTCGTGCTCGATCCCTATGCCAAGCAGCTGGTCGGGCAACTGCGCTGGGGACAGGAACTGTTCGGCTACCAACTCGGCCACGCCGACAAGGATCTGTCTTACGACGAGCGCGACAGCGCCCCATTGATGCAAAAGTGCCGCGTCATCGACCCCGCGTTCACCTGGGGTGCGGCGCGTAAGCCCGAAGTGCCCTGGGAACGGACGATCGTCTACGAGATGCACGTGAAGGGCTTTACCCAGCTGCACCCGCTGGTGCCCGAGGCAGACCGCGGCACCTTCTCAGGGCTCGCGCATTCGGAAATCCCCGGTTACCTGCGCTCGCTTGGAATCACCAGCGCGGAGCTGTTGCCGATCCATGCCTTCGTCGATGACAGCTACCTGGTGGACAAAGGCCTGCGCAACTACTGGGGCTACAATTCCATCGGGTTCTTCGCCCCGGAGCCGCGGTACCTGAAGACGCCGTTCGCGAACGAATTCAAGGAAATGGTCAACCAGTTCCACGCTCACGGCATCGAGGTCATCCTGGACGTGGTCTACAATCATACTGCCGAAGGCAACGAACAGGGCCCGACGCTCTCGTTCAAGGGCATCGATAATGCCAGCTATTACCGCCTACTGCCGGACCAGAAGCGTTACTACATCAACGATACCGGCACCGGAAACACCGTAAATCTGTCGCATCCGCGGGTGCTGCAGCTGGTTGCGGATTCGCTTCGCTATTGGGCCACCGAGATGCGGGTCGACGGCTTTCGCTTCGATCTCGCCACCATCCTGGCACGCGAGCCTTATGGGTTCGATGAAGGCGGCGGCTTCCTCGACGCCTGCCGCCAGGATCCCGTGCTCTCCAGCGTCAAGCTGATCGCAGAGCCCTGGGACATCGGCCCCGGCGGTTACCAGGTCGGCCAGTTTCCGCCGGGATGGGCCGAGTGGAATGACAAGTTCAGGGACACTGTCCGCGCCTTCTGGAAGGGTGATCCGGGCACCCTTGCCGATTTTGCCAAACGCATCACAGGGTCCGGCGATCTGTTCAACAAGCGCGGGCGCCGGCCGTGGGCCAGTGTCAACTTTGTCACGGCTCACGACGGCTTCAACCTCAATGATCTCGTGTCCTACAACGACAAGCACAACGAGGCCAACGGGGAAGAGAATCGCGATGGCCACAGCAACAACCATTCCTGGAATTGCGGCGCCGAAGGACCCACGGACGATCCGGCGATCACGGCGCTGCGCGAACGGCAGAAGCGAAACATGCTCGCGACGATGCTGCTGTCCCACGGCACGCCAATGCTGCTCGCGGGAGACGAGTTCGGACATACACAGCGAGGCAACAACAATGCTTACGCTCAGGACAACGAAACCACCTGGCTCGACTGGATGGGAATTACAGGGAACGGCCGCAACCTTCGTGAATTCGCGCGCAAGCTGATCGCGATCCGCAAGGCCTTCCCGATCCTCTATCGCAGCCGGTTCTTGGTAGGAACCCACAATGAAGAGCTCGACGTCAATGACGTCACATGGCTCTCGCCGTCTGGCGAGGAGATGACCACAGAGCAATGGCAGGACGGCAACGCCAAATGCTTCGGCATGTTACTCGACGGACGCGCACAGGAGACCGGGATCAAGCGGCGCGGATCGGACGCGACCATGCTGCTCGTCTACAATGCCCATTATGATGTCGTGAATTTCACTCTGCCGGCCGTCGCCGAGGGACGAAGTTGGTTAGGGCTGGTGGATACCAATCAGCCAGAGGCGCAGATGCCCGCATTTGAATTCGGACAGGCTTACGCGGTGACCGGACGATCACTTGTGGTGTTTGGTCTCGCGACCGAGAACACCGCAACACGCCGCTTGCGGCAAGGCCTCGGTGCGCTGCTGGACGTTGCCGAGGCGCCCCTCGAGCCGGCTTGATCAACGCCGCGGTTCCAGGGCCTCGCGAACCATTGGCAGACGATTGGAGGATCTCTGATTGTCGCAGTTGGCGCCGCGGTCCTCGCCGCTTTCCAAGACGAGATTCCGCCCACGGCAATCCCGAGCCCACAAGATGAATGATGGGCGCTTTAGCTGGGACAGCATTATTGGAACCCTGGCACTAACTCCGACTTGCTGTGCACAACCTTGTTGACCGAGCTGGCACAGCGGCCCTTTTCTGTACCAGCCGAACGGCGATCTTGCGCAGTGTCCTCACGTCGTGGACGAAGAGCGCGACGGGAGGATAGCTTGCGGATTCTTGTAGCCGAAGACGAAGACTTGATCCGGGATGTGGTCGTAGACATCCTGCAGGCGCACGGTCACGACGTAATGGAAGCCGATAGCGGCGAGCGTGCGGTTCAGCTATGTGCTGAGGCCGCACCCGAGCTGCTCGTCACCGACATCAGGTTAGCCGGAAACTTGTCTGGCTGGGATATCGCTATCAAATGCCGGGAGGCGAATCCGGACGTCCCAATCATCTACGTAACCGGCTACACACACGCTGCCCCGCGCCCGGTGTCAGGGAGCATCATGCTCCAAAAACCATTCAGACTGGAACGCCTTCTTGAGGCGATGAAGTCGCTCACCGGCAAGTAGCAGGACCCGTGCTGTCTGCCTATAGTGGATACCAATGCAAGGCCTGAAACCAAAAGAAAAGGCCCCCTCTGGGGCCTAGTTTTTTTAGGAGAGGACCCACAAGTCACAGAGCCAACCCGTCCTGTATTGCCTCGTTCCTAATAATGCCTGCGAAGCTGTCGCTCCAGCTCGATAGCTTGATCTGCGTTATAGGCTCGCTTCAAGGCCTTGCGCTCCTCGCCCGCGGCCGTTGTTATAGCGAAGGGATAGAGGCGCCCGCTTCGATCAAGCCTGCGCTCTTCAGATCTTCCCAGAAGGGCGTCGGGATCTTAGCTTGCAATGAATTCCAGTCCTCTTCGATCTGCTGAGCGCTGCGCGCCCCCACCACCAGCGCGACGGCGACGTCCGCCGCTGCAGAAAACTGCAGGGCCGCCGTCCGCAGATCCACGCCGTATCGGGCTGCTACAGTGCGGAGCTTCTCGCGCTTTTCGATCGCCTCGGCTGGAATCTTGAAGTTCTGCTTGCCGTAGTTGTAGCGCGGGCTTCCGGAGATGAACCCGGCATTAAGCGAGGAGCCGATCACAAGGGAGATGTCCCTCTTACGAACCGCCGGGAAGAGTTCATGCACGGCGCTGGCGTGATCGATCAGCGAATACTGCCGGGCGCACAGGCACACGTCCGGATCGGCATCTTCCATCACCTTGAGGATCGGCAGGGGCGTATTCACACCGATACCCCATGCACGAATGATTCCTTCGTCGCGCATCTTTGAGAGTGCCGGAAAGGCGCCTTTACGGGCGCTCTCGTACTGCTCCTCCCAGCCGTTCGGGAAGAAGGCGAAGTCAGGAGAGATGTCGTGCACGAACGCTACATCGAGGCTATCGACGCCGAGCCGCTGGAGGCTATCCTCGATCGAGCGACGCACGCCGTCGGCGGTGTAGTCGAATACGACGTCATTGGGCGAATCCGAGAGCGGATAAATCTCGGCATGCCGGTTGTTCTTCGAGGCCTTGAACAGTTTCCCAACTTTCGACGAAAGCAGATATTCATCTCGCTTCTTGGTGTGGAGAAGCCGTCCGAACCGCCGCTCGGCCAGCCCGAAGCCGTACCATGGCGCAACGTCGAAGTAGCGCACCCCGACCTCCCAGGCCGCTTCGAGCGTGCTTTCGGCGTCCTTGTCGGTGTGCTTGTTGAACTCGTTGCCGAGCGAAACCCCGCCGAGCCCGAAGCGAAAGCGGGGCTCAAAAATCTGCTGCGCGCGATTGGGCATGTTTGGATTGACCTTTCGCCATTGGCGATCACCTGACGTGTCGGGCATCAAGGTGCGCTTACTTGATTGGACCTACGAGACCCCTCTGCCGATCTGAACTAACAACCTCGGCAGATGCTTTTGATCTTTTTCTCCAAGGCAACGTCTGGTGGATCGCGCGACTGCGCGCCGACTGACCTATCCATCGGTCGTTGCTCGACCGCTGGCGTCGGCGAGCGATGGCTGTGTCGTTTGCTGGCCTCTGCAGAATGAACAAAAACTAGCGCGGCTACGACGGCAAGTGATGCTAACGCAAAGACTTTCAGCAACTTTTGCAAATCTTCCCCACTGTCCTATCGGCCTGGTTGTTCTCTCGATCGATCTTGGCGTCGCTGTCCTGTTCGTTCGTAGTCGTCGGTTTTCCGATTCCGCCCGCAGGCGCAGTGTTCTGCGCGTTGGCGCCGGAAGCGCCTGACGGGGCCGCCGTGCCTGCCGTATTTGTTCCCGGTGTTGATCCTGTGCTGAGCCCGTTGCCATTCCCCGCGCGTTGATCGGGGAGTTGGCCCGTTGCCGCGTCGCCGGTCGTCTGGTTGTTGGTGGTGCCGATCGCCGCATTTCCCGGGCTCCCGGTCGGCCCTGTCGCGGACGACCCATTTCCGTTCGTCCCGTTGGCAGCCGCGCCGGCAGATCCTGCCCCCGCAGATGTTGAGCCTGTTCCTGCAGCACCTGACGTGGCGCCGCCGCCCGTACCACCACCAGCGGATCCGCCGCCGCCGCCTCCGCCTCCACCTCCACCTTGGGCGAACGCGGCCACGGGAACGAGAACAGCGGCGAGCAGAGCAAGTCGGGAGAGCTTCATGTCGACACTCCTTTTGCGACCAAGCCACCTCCGCACGTTTCGTTCCTGTCATCCTCGGGCCTTATGAGGAACCGGTAGAACTCGCCCTCGGTCAGCACCCGCGCGATATCGCACGCCACTACTGTCGCCCCCGACCCGCACCACGCCCAGCACCCAACATTGATGCAGGACTGCCCCCAACGAGAGTACCGGCCATTTGAGGTGTTCTCGGAAGCATCGAGGAGAGCGTCCGGAAATGGTACACGACGCTAGGCGCGGCCCTTCAGAGAATCGAGACGCTTGCGGAGAAACGCCAACACCATGATCTCGTCGGAGGTGAGCTTGGCATACTGGCGCTTGAACTTCTGCGCGATCTTGGCTTCAATCATCTTCACGAGGTCACCGGACATATAGGCGTCCAGGACTTCCGGATGCACGTAGCACTTGCGACAGATTGCCGGTGTGTTGCCGAGCTGCTTCGAGACGCTCTCGATCGCAGCTACTACGTTGCGCTTCGCCTCGGCCTGGCTATCGTACCTTTTGAATTCGGCGAGGGCCAACGCTGCCAAAACCGTCCCGGCCCAAGTGCGGAAATCCTTCGCGCTGAAGTCCTCGCCCGTAATGTCCTTGATGTAGGCGTTGACGTCGCCGGAATCGACGGTGCGCGGCTGTCCGTCGTCATCCAGGTATTTAAAGAGTTCGTGTCCCGGTATCTCCGCGCAGCGCTTCACTATCGCGGCTATTCGCTTATCCTCCACTCGGAGCTTCCATTGCTTGCCGGACTTGCCCGTGAAGTCGAACCGAAGCACGCCGCGGCCGACCGCGACGTGCTTGCGGCGCATGGTTGTTAGCCCGTAGGACTTGTTCTTCTCGGCGTACTCGGCGTTGCCGACTCGGATCAATGTCTTCTCCAGAAGACTAACGATTGTGGCCAGCACCTTCTCGCGGGGCAGTCCGTCTCGCTTCATGTCGGCGGCGACCCGCTCCCGCAGAGCGGGCAGCGCGGCAGCGAACTGGATGATGTGCTCATATTTATTCTGGTCGCGGAGTTCTCGCCACTTCGGATGGTAGCGGTATTGCTTGCGGCCCCGTGCATCGAGCCCGGTCGCCTGGATGTGGCCGTTCGGCGATGGGCAGATCCACACGGATTCGTAGGCCGGCGGGATTCCGATTGATTTGATGCGTCGGGTGATCGTGGCATCGGTGATGCGCCTGCCGTCCTTGTCGTAGTAGCTGAAGGTGGTTCCGGTCCGTTTGCGCGTGTACCCAGGCGTGGAGTCGCTGACGTAGCGCAGGCCTTCTTCCGCGATGGTGGCCGCGACCTCGGCGGTGCGGTCCAGTATCTGTTCTTCGTTGCTGGTCTGTCGGAGCATCGGCCTATCCCTCGGAAGCACCCTGGGGATCGAGGCTCCGCTCTTTCTCAAAGGATGAAGATACCAGTTGGTTCCGCTCTGAGCTCGGTGGATGCGCCAGAGACTAGGTTGCAGCGCAAATATCCGAGACCTCGGATGAGAGCCGGCCGGTTCCATTCGACAAGACGCTGCGCAGCCGATGAAGCTGGCTTAAGTTCAGACAATCGCCACAAAGTTCATTGACACGCTCCCACACAGTCAGTCTCCACCAAGGCCGCGATGTCCCTATATTCACTTGATGTCTTGCGTCAGCGCTATGTCATCGAGAAAAGACCGCTCGAGGCCAGCGTCGAGCAGATCTTGCGGGCCGACAGCCGCGCGGGAGCCCGGGCCATCCTGGCTGCAATCGATAAACGGCGCTTTGAAAACAGGTCCGAGGGGCAGCGCCTCCGCAAGATGCTTCGCTTCGAGACCTCTCTCTGGGACAGCGGCCATCAAGCCGTGGCAGGTGTGGACGAGGCCGGAATGAGCCCTCTCGCCGGGCCGGTCTCGGCCGGCGCCGTGATCCTGAAACCGGGAACGCGGATACTCGGGATCGACGACTCGAAAAAGCTTGATGCGGCGGCTCGCGAAGAACTCGCGAAGGAGATCAAGGAGAAGGCAGAGAGTTGGTGTGTGACGTTCGTCGAGGTCGAGGAGATCGACGCGATCAACATCTATTGGGCAGGCATCCAGGCCATGCAACGCGCGGTCCGGGGGCTAGGGCTGACGCCGCAGCACTTGCTGATCGATGCGAAGCGGTTGAAGCAACTCGACATCCCTCAGCAGGCGATCATCAAGGGCGATGCCAAGTCCGCCAGCATCGCCGCCGCCTCGATTCTCGCGAAAGTCGAGCGCGACGCCGTCATGCGGTCGCTCGACCTGCGACACCCCGGCTACGGCTTCGCGGATCACAAGGGCTATCCGGTGCCGGCTCATTATGATGCGCTCGCCAGGCTTGGCGCATGCGCTGCTCACCGGCGGTCGTTCGGACCCGTACGCAAGGCTCTCGGGCTGCCGCCCCTGCCGCCGTGGCCTTCGGCAGCCGAGCGCGACGCCGGCTGAACAGGTCGTACGCTTCGTTTTGGCGGCACTATTTTCGCGACCACTTCTTTTCGCGTACGACGTCCTTCGCGTTTTTGTCGGTCCGCAGCCCGAGATAGACCGGCTGGCGCAGCTCGCCCTTGCTGGTCCACTCCGCGAACTTCACCTCCGCGACCAGCGCAGGACGTACCCAGGTCGTCACCTGCTCATCCTTGACCTTGGGAGGAAACGGAGACTTGGCAGTCTTGAGCTTCATGAGTTTGCCGTGAAGCTCTTCGAGAACTTGGTGGCTGAAGCCGGTGCCGACGCGGCCGATGTACCGCCACGCATCGCTTTCGCGTACCGCCAGCACAAGGGCGCCGAAGAAGGGCCGGGTTCGCCTCGGCGCCGTGAAGCCGACGATCACAACCTCCTGCCGCTGAGCGGTCTTCACCTTCAGCCAGTCGGCGGTCCGGCGTCCGGACGCGTACGGGCTGTCGGCGCGCTTGGCCATGATGCCCTCAAGATGTCTCCGCTCGGCCTCTGCGAAGAACTTTGTGCCGCTGCTATTGCGATGGTTGCTGAACGCGATCAGCTTGTGGCGCGGCAGGATGGCTTTAAGCCGCTTCTTGCGCTCGAGGAGCGGCAGTGCCCGCAGATCCTCGCCATCTGCGAACATGAGGTCAAATGCGCAGTAGAGAAGCTTGGCCTCGTGGCGCAGGGCGTTTTGAAGCAACTGGAAATGGGACACGCCGTCCTTGCCGATCGCGACGAGCTCGCCGTCGATGACGGCGTCGACCTTCACCCTCTCAAGTGCTTTCGCGACCTCGACATACGAGTGGCTGATGATTTTCCCGTTGCGGCTATAGAGTGCGACCCGGCCGCTGCGGATTTCCGAGACCATGCGGAAACCATCAAACTTATCCTCGAAAACCCAATTAGGATCGTCGAACGGCGAATCGATCAGCGTGGCCAGCATGGGCTGCAGGCGGCGAGGCAGGGTTGATTTTCGGGCCATGGCCATACTTTCTACAGAGCTGGCAAGGCCCGAAGCGAGGAGGGTGGAAGGCGAACCCGCGCGGCATCACCAGCTGCGACCGTCCCGCCGGTCCGTACCACCCCCAGCACGCCGGATTTGAATGGAGCTCCCCTTTCCGCCGACGAGAGCACCTGCCGCTTAAGGCCGGCTCGGAAGCGGTCGATGAGGACGCAGGGCGTCCGGAGGCCGGTCAGCTCAACGACTGCGGCCGGCCCGAGCTCGATCAGCGTCCCGAGCGGCATCCGTTCGAGGTCCAGGCCGGCGGTGGTGATGTTCTCGCCGAGGTCTCCCGCTGCAACTGAGAAGCCGGCATCCGAGAGGGTCGCAAATAGCTCGGATGGCATCAGGTGAACCTGCCGCAGATTGGGAAGATGCGGCTGACGACGGGCGAGATAGCGGTGCCGGACGAATGCGCCGGCGTGGGCGTCGCCTTCAACACCATGGCCTTCCACAAGCACAATCTGATCCCGTGACGGCTTGCTGAAGTGGTGGCCGCGATCGGATGCCACAGCCACCACTTTTCCCACCAGTGAGACATCCTCCGCTAAGGGCATCAGGCGGCCCGGGCCAGCGAGCGCCGCCTCTGCCGGAGGTAGCGTGTGATCGCCGGCAACGTCATCGCGTTCAGGATCCGGTCGGCGGGGACGCCGCCCTTGCGGGCCATCTCGACGCCCCAGTGCATATGATCGAGTTCGGGAATCGAGTGTGCGTCCGGATTGATGCTCAACATGCAGCCGAATTCAAGCGACGCCTGGTGCCAGCGCCAATCCAGATCGAGCCGCCACGGGTGGGCGTTGATCTCGACGACAACGTCATGCTTGGCGCAGGCCCGAAGCACCTTCTCCACGTCGATTTCGTAGCCCGGCCGCCGCTGCAGCTGCCGCCCGGTCATGTGGCCGATGATGGTCGTGTGAGGATTGGAGATGGCCCGAAGCAGGCGCTGCGTCTGCGCCTTGCGGTCCAGCTTGAAACGGCCGTGGATGCTGGCGACCACGAAGTCGAAACGTTCAAGCACTTCGTCCTCATAGTCGAGCGACCCATCCGCCAGAATGTCGGACTCGATGCCTTTCAGGATCCGGAAATCGTTGCCGAAGCGCTTGTTGAGCCGGTCGGCTTCCCGGTGCTGCTGCGCAATCTCCTCCACCGACAGACCTCCGGCATAGTGCGCAGACTTGGAGTGGTCGGCGACCCCGAAATACTCGAACCCGCGCTGGCGGGTCGCTTTCGCCATGGTCTCCAGGGTCTCTGTCCCATCGGAAGCGTCGGTGTGGCAGTGCAGGATTCCGCGCAGGTCCTTGTCAGTGACGAGCTTCGGCAACTTACCCTTCAGAGCCATCTCGACCTCGCCACGGCCCTCCCGGAGCTCGGGGTCGATGAAGGGCAGCCCGAGAGCCTGGTAGATGTCGGCCTCCTCGCCGGCCACCACGGTTCGGCCCTTGTGCAATCCGTCAGCGTCCAAGCGCATGCCCTTCTCGGCCGCCAAGGCTTGGAGCTGCTGAATATGCGCTGAGGAGCCGGTGGTGAAGAGAAGGGCCGCACCGAAGTGCTTGCGGTCGGCCAACCGGACCTGCAGTTCGTCCGGCGATGGCATCGATGCCTTTGCCGCATTGGCAGCCTCCGCGACGATGGCGAGGTCGCCGACGAGCTCGCAGCCTCGACGGAAATCGCCGGCGATCGTCACGCGCTTGAGCTCAGGCCGGGCCTTCCGGATGGATTCCTTCGCGTGCGCGAGAAGGGCGGCGGCTCGGTGGAGGTGAAGGCGGCCTTCACCGCTTTTGGCGATTGCGAGATTCTGCAGGATCTTGGTCTGCAGCGCGGCACCGAGTCCTTTCGCCTTCTTGATGCGATCGTCCTTGGCGGCGACCTCCAATTCCGCGAGCGAGGTGATGCCGAGATCCCGGTAGAGCCGCAGCACCTTCTCGGGCCGCAAACCGGGTACAGCCAACAACTCAAGCACGCCAGAGGGTATTTCCTTCCGAAGCTTTTCCAGGCTCGGATGAGTGCCCGTCCTGTGAAGTTTGGTGATGATGTCGGCTATCGCGTCGCCGACGCCCGGGATTTCCGTGAGTCGGTCTTCGGCGACGAGCACCGCCAGAGGAACGGCAAGGGCCGCCAGGCTGTCGGCAGCCCGAGAGTAGGCTTTCGCGCGATAAGGATTGCCGCCCCGCAAGGCTGTGCGCTGCGCGTACTCCCGCAGGAGACTTGCCACACCGCGAGCGTCGAGCGAATGCATTCACCGGGCCTCCCGGTCCACGCCTTGCGGCGCCGCGGGAGTAAGGCGACCCAAACGGTTACTTCGCCGGCGATCAAGAGAGCTCTCGAGCTGCTGAGCTGCGCGAAAGTCGTCAAGGTGCTGAATATTGGGCCCGTAGGCAGCTTCCTTCTTGAGGAGATTGTAGATCCGGCCGGCCACTGACTGCAGACGCTTCATCCGGCCCCGCGGCATCGATCGCGCCTTGCAAAGAGCTCGGACGGCGTAGGCTCGGAAGTAGTCGAATGCGTCTGACATGATGTCAGTAAACGCCGCCTCTCGTCGAGAGTTCGAAGACTTACGCAAAGATCGACCGCCCAGGGCTGCACTTCGGAATCCGAAGGCCCCAGTCTCGGGGGAAGACTGAGGCCCATGGGGATCGGTCCCACAAGGGGCGCGTTGTGGCGACCTGTCATTCAACACGAAGGAAAAGCTCCCGTTCCCTCGCCTGTGTCGCCAGGGCGAAGCTCATTACGCCGAACGTAAGTGTACGCGTCTCCGCTCCGAAGGAACCATTTCGGGCGTCGCGGATTAGAAGACCGCAGCATTCATGGTGGTGCCGGCAGTTGCGCGATGCAACTGGCCAGCTTGAAAAGGCCCCGTCGCCAACGCGGGGCTTTTTCTTTGAAATCTTTCTACGAACCACGCGCTCGGGAGCTGATCCTGCGGTGGCGTGACAGGCCAGAGAACCAATGAGGAAGGGTGTTTCGCGCGAGTGGCCTCTTGCGCGATCAGGAAGTCGGCCAGTTCAGCGAGGCAAAGCTCGCTACCGCGACAATCAAAAAAGCTCCGATCAGAACCAGAACGTAAGTACCCATACGCGAAAAAACGATGTTGGCGTCGGAGTGTTCCGGCCGGCGGCGATCACCCTCCTAGGCGGGTAAGCGTCCCTTATGTACAAAAGTGAACTCTAAGTGGGGCCTTTGTAGAAGTAAGCCTGCCGGCGAAACAATGGCGCGCCGGTTGAGTCGTCTCATCAAGGGAGGACGGAGCGGCTCAATGGACGAACGCGCGAAGCTGGCGCACCAGATCGAGTTAGCCACAAGGGCGGCCGACTACATTCGTGACGAGGGCACCGCCAGCCGCTTGAGACGGTTTGCCGACGAACTGAGGCAGAAGTTATTCCCGTCCGCACGGGATCGAGAGATCAAGATGCGAGCGCAGGAGCTCTGGGAGCACGCCGGCCGCCCTGTGGGGCGCGACCTGGACTTCTGGCTCCAGGCGGAGCGGGAAATCAAAGGGCGGTCCGACGAGGCATCCGCTTAGAGGACAATGCGCATGGTCGCCATCATCAAACCATAAGCGCGCGACGGATCCTTGTCTCGTGGTAGCCTTACTGGTGCTCTCTGGTTCGGCCATGCCGCCGAACATCGTCGTCGACCGCGCCCAAGCGTTGGACACCCTATGGCTACGGTGCCGGCCCGAACTATATATGAGTGTACGTCCCACGGCGCATTCCCCATTGAAGAAGCCCTTGCTGATCTTTCTATTCCTCGTCTTTGCGCCGATTGCAGCATCCGCGGCGCGCTATTTTTGGCTGGGCGACGGCCGGGGGAACTGGCAGACGGCCGACCGCTCGACCGCCGGGCTATTGCCTTCAGCGGCGGCGCGTCCCGAAGCGGTCATCCGGGTCTTCGCCGCACGGACTGTGCGCTGGCGCAGCATCTTCGCCGTCCACACCTGGATCGTTGTGAAGGAAAAGGACGCAACGTCCTACACCCGTTACGACTACACGGCATGGGGTGAGCCGATCCGAACCAACGGCTTTGCGCCAGATGGCCGATGGTTTGGCGCCGTGCCGGAAACGATCGTGGCTGTCGAAGGCGAGCGCGCGGAAGCGCTCATCCCAAAAATCCGCTACGTGATCGAAAACTACAAGTTCCGATCCTACGGCGATTACAGCGCTTGGCCAGGTCCCAACTCAAACACTTTCGTCCAGGCCGCTTTGGATTCGGTACCGGAGCTGCGGGCAGTCTTGCCGCCAACCGCGATCGGCAAGGACTTCCCTTATGATGGTCGTTGGATCGGGATCACGCCATCGGGAACCGGGATTTTCGCCACGCTCGCGGGTTACGTTGGTCTTACCATTGGCTGGGTCGAAGGGGTTGAACTGAACTTCTTCGGCGCCGTGCTCGGCCTCGATCTGCGGCGTCCGGCGCTCAAGCTGCCTGGCCTCGGTCGCTTCGGAGTTGCTGCGGGGCTCTGAGTCGGACCATCAACCTGGCTCACGCCGATCGACGTCGCGCTCCGGCCGTCGGTGAGCTGGAACGAGCGCATGTGGGCAAACGGCGAGCCGATCGATCCCTCGCCGAGCATCGACCAGGCGATCAACGGTGGCTACGCTTGGCTTGAGACCCAGTGCTCGCGCTGCAAGACGCGATGCGATGTGGAACTGGCTGGATTGCCGCACGCCTCCACCGCCTTTGTCCATGACCTGTCTGGAAGGCTCCGCTGCAACGAATGTGCTAAGGCGGGACGCCCTGCCGCGACGTTGCTACAACTCGCCCACCATCCCCGCCCTGCTTCTCGGAAGACGTGACGATGTGCAATCTCTACTCGATCACCACGAACCAAGCCGCCATCAGCGCACTGTTCCGCGTGGTCAACCGCTACGTCGGCAACCTCGCGCCGATGCCCGGCGTGTTTCCCGATTACATGGCGCCGATTGTACGGAACGGTGCCGACGGACGCGAACTCGCGCTCGCGCGCTGGGGCATGCCGTCTTCACAGCAAGCTCTTCTGCAGGCCACCAAGAAGCGGGCCGAGAAGCTGCAAGCCAAAGGCAAGACCGTCGATTTCAAGGAACTGCTCCGAATGGAGCCAGACGGCGGCACGACCAACATCCGCAACGTGAAGAGCAAGCACTGGACGCGATGGCTGGGCGTCGAGAACCGCTGCGTGGTGCCCTTCAACTCGTTCAGCGAGTTCAACAGGGCCGAGGGCGGGGACATCTGGTTTGCGCTCGACGAGAACCGCCCCCTCGCCTGCTTCGCGGGCATCTGGGCCAACTGGACGTCGGTCAGGAAGGTCAAGGAAGGGGAGACCACCAACGACCTCTATGCATTCCTGACGGCGGAGGCGAATGCCGAAGTCTTCGCCATCCACCCCAAGGCGATGCCGGTGATACTGACCAAGCCCGAAGAGGTCGAAATCTGGATGACGGCTCCTGCCGACGAAGCATTGAAGCTGCAACGGCCACTTCCGGACGGCACACTGCAGATCGTCGCGCGCGGCGTGAAGGAAGACGCGAAGCCGACGACTTAATCCACAGGGTGCCGCGGAACACGTGGACAAGCCTCAGCCCTGCCGTTTGTGAATCCCTGCCCCGTGCTAACCGCCCGGAACGAGCAGGAAGGCGGAAGGATTCGTCCGGTAGGAGACGCTCTCAATGCTGATGACCAGGAAACGAAGACCTGCAATCCGGACGCTGCGGGGTTGGGCCATCTCGGTGCTGCAGGACGCTGGTGCTATTCGCGAATGCGAGGAGCACGGCTGGATGCAGGACCGTGCCGACCCGCACGCGCGCGACCGTGCAATCGACATTGCGAGCCACAATCCTCCGGCGGGGCTCTCGCCCGACGATGCGGTGGCCGAAATCCGCGACGTGCTCGCTTCCATTGGCGATACCTGCCCAGAGTGTCGGTCTCTCGATTGGTGAAGGCCCCTTTCGTCGCAGCCGGTGACGCCGTAAGCAATCGGGAACATGGCTAACGTCCGACCACGGACCCCAACTAACCCAAGTCATCGATACAGGAGGCGCGGTCTGCTCCCATCGCATGGGGGGCGAATCACAGGCGCGAACAGACCGTGGTGACCGAGGCCGCATCAATCGATGGGCGGCCTCGATGTCTTACGCCGGCCGGATCAACGCCACGACGTCGCCCGCGCGTAGCGTCTGGCCGGGCTTCACCGGCACCGACGCAATGCGGCCTGCCGCGGGCGAGATCACCGAGATTTCCATTTTCATGGACTCGATGATCGCGATCACGTCGCCGGCCGCGACAGCGGCGCCCTCCTCAACCAGGACCTTCCAGATGTTGCCTGGCACTTCGGAGAACGCGCCGATCTGGCCATCGGGGATCCCCGCCGCGCCAGCGCTCAGATCGATCGACTCCAACGCTGTCTCGTCGAGCTTCATCTCGCGCCAGCGCTGACGCTCGGCGTCGAATGCGGCCTGCTGGGTTACCTTGAACGCGGCCATGGAGGGCTGCATCGCAGCCAACTGCGTCGCGTAGTCGGCGTAGGAGAACTCGCCCTGCTCGATCCTGATGTCGTATTGGCCGTGCGGGAACGCGGCACGGGCGTCCAGCAGCTCGTCTGCATCGACCGGGAAGAAACGGACCTTGTCGAAGAACCGCAGCAGCCAGGGATGGCCCGGCTCGAACACCCGCGTGGTGCGCCAGGTGTTCCAGACTTGGATGGTGCGGCCGAACAGCTGATAGCCACCGGGCCCTTCCATGCCGTAGATGCACATGTAGGCGCCGCCGATTCCGACCGCATTCTCCGGCGTCCAGGTCCGTGCCGGATTGTATTTCGTGGTCACGAGGCGATGCCGCGGATCGAGCGGGGTCGCCACCGGCGCGCCGAGATAGACGTCGCCAAGGCCGAGCACGAAGTAATCGGCATCGAACACGATGCGGCGAACGTCGTCCTCGCTGCGGAGCCCGTTGATGCGCCGGATGAACTCGACATTCGACGGGCACCACGGCGCATCCGCACGCACGAGCTCCTGATATTTGCGCATCGCAAGCTCGGCTTGCGGATCGCGCCAGGACAACGGCAGATGCACGGTGCGGCTCGGCACCCGCATAGCATCGACCGGCGGCAGTTCGCGCTCGATCTTCCGCAGCACGTCGAGCAGCTTGCCCCGCGACAGCGCAGTTCCGTCATAATGGATCTGGAGCGAGCGGATGCCGGGCGTCAGATCGATCAGGCCGCCGAGTTGGGCTTCCTCGAGCGCCTGCGCCAGCACATGCACACGCAGCCGCAGCGCGATGTCGAGCTCCATCGGACCGTATTCGACCAACAGATTGTCGTCGCCGGCGCGGCGGTAGACTACCGGGATCGGGCCGTCCTCGTTGCGGCCGATGATGGCCGAACCGAGCTCGGGCGCCTTCAGAACCGTCGGTCCTGCGATCGGATCGTCGCGCTTGACCGGCACGAAGCGGACGGTGTCGCCGGGCCGGAGCTGGCCGACCTTCCAGAGCTCATCGCGCGCGACGACCGCCGGACAGACGAAGCCGCCGAGGCTTGGTCCGTCCGGTCCGAGGATGATCGGCATGTCGCCGGTGAAGTCGATCGAGCCGACCGCGTAGGCGTTGTCATGGATGTTCGACGGATGCAATCCAGCCTCGCCGCCGTCGTTCCGTGCCCACCGCGGCTTCGGCCCGATCAGCCGCACGCCGGTGCGGGCGCTGTTGAAATGCACCTCATAGCTCGACGCGAACAGCGTTGCGATGTCGTCGTCGAGGAAGAAATCCGGCGCGCCATGCGGGCCGTAGACCACGCCGATCTGCCACGCCGATGTCAGCTGCGGCCGTTCACTGTCCTGAGCTCGCCGCGGCGCTGCAAGGCCTGATGATTCGGCACCGATATGCAGCACATCGCCGGCCTTCAGCGAACCCGTCGCATGGCCGCCGAAGGCGCCGAGCGCAAACACGGCGCGTGAGCCGAGGATCTCGGGCACATCGATGCCACCACGCACCGAAAGATAGCTGCGCTGGCCCGGACCCTTGATGCCGCCGATCGCGAGCGTCTGCCCCGCGCGCACCGCAACCGGCTCGTCATAGGCCACTTCGGCGCCATCCAGCGATGCCTTCATCCGCGCGCCCGACAGCGCGACGATCGCATCGGTGTTGAAACGCAGGGTCGGCCCATTGACCGTCAGCTCCAGCGCTGTCGTCGTTTCCGGATTGCCGACCACGCGATTGGCGAGGCGGAACGACCGTTCGTCCATCGGGCCGCTCGGCGGCACGCCGACATGCCAGAGATGCAGGCGGCCCGGCAATTCCTGCACCCCGCTCTGCGCACCGGGTGCAACGACATCGATGGTGTGCGGCCGATACACGAAGGCGCCGAGCACGCTGGTCGCGACCTGCCCGCTGCGGAACACGTCGGACGCGGCGATCGCACGCAGATAATCGAGGTTGGTCTCGATGCCGGCGACGACCGTGTCATCGAGCGCGTGCGTCAGCTTGGCGATCGCGGCATCCCGCGTCTCCGCCGATACGATGATCTTGGCCAGCATCGGATCATAGAACGGCGACACCTCGGTGCCGGTCTCGATCCAGCCGTCGATCCGCGCATCGCCCGAGAAGGCGACCGTCGTCAAGCGGCCCGCGCTCGGGCGGAAGCCGGCGCCCGGATTCTCGGCGTAGAGCCGCACCTCGATTGCCGCGCCCTTCGGCGTGACCGCGCCGGCCTGGGCCAGTACGTCCTCGCCCGCGGCTTGGCGGATCATCCATTCGACCAGGTCAACGCCCGTGACCTGCTCGGTGACGGGATGCTCGACCTGAAGCCGGGTGTTGACCTCGAGAAAGTAGAAGTCTTCGCGCTCGACGTCGTAGATGAACTCGACCGTGCCGGCGGATTCGTAACTTACGGCCTTGCCGAGCGACACGGCCGCGGCATGCAGCCGACGCCTGATGTCGGCGGAAAGGCCCGGCGCGGGGGTCTCCTCGAAGACCTTCTGATTGCGCCGCTGCAGCGAGCAATCCCGCTCGCCGAGCGCGACCACATCGCCCTTGCCGTTGCCGAAGATCTGCACCTCGATATGGCGCGCCCGGGCCACGAAGCGTTCGAGATAGACCCGGGCGTCTCCGAAGCTCGCCCGTGCCGTGCGCTGCACGGATTCAAACCGCTCGCGCAGCGCCGCCATGTCGCGGCAGAGCTGCATGCCGATGCCGCCGCCACCCGCGGTGCTCTTCAGCATCACCGGAAAGCCGATACGCTCGGCCTCGCGCACCGCCTCATCGATGGACTCCAGCAGACCGGAGCCCGGCAACAGCGGCACGCCGCTGGTTTCGGCGATCTCGCGCGCCCTGTGCTTGAGACCGAAGGCATCAAGATGCTCGGGCCGAGGCCCGATGAAGGTGATGCCGTGCTCGGACAGCCGCTCGGCAAAGCGGCGGTTCTCCGACAGGAAGCCGTAGCCGGGGTGAACCGCCTGCACGCCGGTGGCAAGGCACGCCGCCATGATCGCATCGACGTTGAGGTAGCTCTCGGCCGCCGGTGCCGGGCCGATCCGCACGGCCTCGTCGGCCTCGCGCACCGGCCGGGTGAAGCGGTCGGCATCGGAATAGACCGCGACCGAGCGGATGCCCATGTGACGCAATGTTCTGCCGATCCGCCCGGCAATCTCGCCGCGGTTGGCAATCAGGACCTTGCCGAACATGCCTCACGCCTCCGGCTCGAAGATCGTGACCTGCACCGGCGTCGGGAAGAAACCGTTGCAGGGATTATTGATCTGCGGACAGTTCGAGATCAGGCACAGCACATCCATCTCGGCGACCAGCTCGACCGCGTCACCGGGCTTGGAGACGCCGTCGACGACGGTGAAATTGCCGGCGGCATCGATCGGTACGTTCATGAAGAAGTTCAAGTTCGGCACGATGTCGCGCTTCGACATGCCGTATTTCGCGGCTTCGATCACAAAGTTTTCGCGGCAGGCGTGCTGGTAGCGAGTCTGGTGCCCGAACCGCACCGTGTTGCTCTCGCAGGAACAGGCGCCCGCCGAGGTGTCGTGCAGGCCGCAACTGTCGGCCGTGACGCGCAGCATCACGCGGCCTTCATTGGACATGATCCTGGTGCCGAGCCCGACGTAGGCCGAGCCCTGCGCACGGAGCGTATCCTGGCCGCTGTAGCGCTCACCGAAGTCATCGGCGCGATAGAAGAGCGTATCCACCGCCTGCTGGCCATGGCTATCGGTGATGCGCAGGGTTTGGCCTTTGCGGATGATCGCCGACCATGGCTTGCGCGCGGGAATTTCGACATCGAGAATGATGCGGCCGGTCGGAACCGATTGCGTGGTCATCGCACGTCTCCTCCGGTGGTCTCGCCGAAATACATCGCATTGTTCTCGTAGGCGCGGATCGCCTCGGCCGTCGCGGTGCGGCACAGATCGTCGGCAGCCGGCGCACGGGTGCGATAGCGCACGATCTCCACACTCGCCTGCGGAAGGGTCGTGGCCGGATCGAGCGGATGCGGGCAATTCGACAGCGCGATCAGCAGATCCATTTCCGCGCGCAGCTCGACGAAGTCGCCCCTCTCGCGCCGCGCCTCGTACCAGACGAACTTGCCACCGGCGTCGATCGCGACCGGCGCAAAGAAGCTGACGCAAGGATGCACGTCACGACGATCGAGCCCGAGTTTCATCGCTGCCAGGATGAAGTTGTCGCGCGTGTTGCGGAAATTCCCGTCGCCGTATTTCGCCTGGTTGGTCGCGGCAGTCGAACCGCCGACCACCGCATCATGCGCTGCACTAGTGTCCTCCGTGATGGCGAGCAGCGCCCGCCCCATGTCCGACAGCAGAACCCGTCCCTTCTGCAGGCGAGCCGCCCACTGCACCTTGATCGTATCGGCGTGATTCAGCCGCTCGGTGGTGTCGGCAGCATTCCAGGCGAGCAGGCTGACGGTCGATGTCCCCTGTGTGTTGACGATGCGCAGCGTATCGCCGCGGTTCAACCGCGCGGTCCAGTACCAGCCGGCCGGAATCACCTCGCGGTGGATGATGGCGTCGGCCGCGATCGGCCCGGCATCGCGCGCGGTCGACGCCGGCAGTGCCCGCGGCGCGTGATCCTGCCCGACCGATTTCAGCTCGTTGTAGCGTCGCGTATGCGCTTCGATCTCGGCCTTCTGTTCCGCTGTGAGGATCATGGTTGCTCCTTCAAGACGAGAGCGCCGGGCCGTCCCGGCTGATGCTCCTTGTCTGACCGGGTCGTCCCGGCCGGAGCTGGTTGAACCGACGACCGCAGCTCGGCGCTGCGGCGCGGGAAGATCTCCAGGTCGCGCGACACCGTGGCGCCGTAGCGCTCTCGCTCCTCGGGACGGTTGCGCGACCGCTCCAGCGCGATCACGCGCGTCGCGAGCCCGAAGGCCTCACTGAGATCATGCGTCACCATCACGATGGTCAGATGGCTCTCGTTCCACAGCCGCTTCATCAACAGATGGATGTCGGCGCGGATGCCCGGGTCGAGCGCGCCGAACGGCTCGTCGAGTAGCAGGATCTTTGGCTCGCCCATGATCGCCTGCGCCAGTGCGAGGCGCTGCTGCATGCCGCCGGACAACGAAGACGGATACCTGGTTTCCTGGCCGGCGAGCCCGACTTCGGCCAAAAGCTTCATCGCGTCGTCCATGGCGGCGCGCCGCGCGCCGCCGAACAGCCGGGCCGTGAACTTGGCATCGCGCAACTCGCGTCCGAGCATGACGTTCTGCAGCACCGTCAAATGCGGAAACACGGAGTAGCGCTGGAACACCACGCCGCGGTCGGCGTCCGGTTCGGCAGGCAACAGCTTGCCGTCGACCAGGATCCGACCGCGGCTCGGCTGCTCCTCGCCGAGCAGCATGCGGAGCAGCGTGGTCTTGCCGCAACCGGACGGTCCGACCAGCGCGAGGAACGCGCGCGGCTCGACCTCCATCGTGATGCGCTCCAGCACGATGTGATCGCCATATTCCTTCCAGACGTCGTCGAACCGGATCGCGCTCATTCCGCCCTCACCGAGGCAAACCAGGGAAACGCCTTGCGTTGCAGGATACGCAGGCCGACATCGATCAGGAACGCCAGCAGCGTGATCCAGACGACGTAGGGGATGATCACATCCATCGCGAGATAACGGCGCACCAGGAAGATCCGGTAGCCGAGCCCGGAATCGGAGGCGATCGCCTCGGCCGCGATCAGGAATAGCCAGGCCGGGCCGAGTTGCAGGCGCAGCACGTCGATCAGCCGCGGCAGGGTCTGCGGCATCGCGACGCGCAGCGCGATCTGCCACGTCGAGGCGCCGAGCGTCTGTGCCTTGACTATCTGCTCGCGCGGCAACTCCTGCACCTTCATGGCGAGATCGCGGATCATACAGGGCAATGTACCGATCACGATCAGCGCAATCTTGGAGTTCTCGCCTAACCCCATCACGATGAACAGGATCGGCAACAGCGCCAGCGGCGGCACCATCGATGTTACCGACACGAACGGCCCGAGCAACGCGTTGGCGCCCGGCAACAGCCCGATCAAGATGCCGAGCACCAGCGCCGCCACCGTCGAGATCGCCAGCGCCGAGCCCAGCCGCCCGAGGCTGGCGACGGTGTCGGAGGCCATCAGATAGCTGCCGGTGCGCGGGTCGACCTCGAACGCCATCTGCTTGACCGCCTGAACCATGCTCGGCAGTGCCGGCAGCAGCTTGTCGTTCGGGTTTTGCGCGAGCCGCGCGCTGGAGCCGGCGAAATAGGCGATTGCGACCAACAGGAACGGCAGCGCGAGCAGATAGAATCGCGTCTGCCGTCCCGGCCTTATGTTCACAAGTCGCATCGTCAGCTCCTGTTTGCGGTGGCACTACATGATCAGAGCTTGCCTTTGGCGGCTTCGTCCATGTAGGTCGGGTCGAAGCGCAGCTTGACGTTCGCCTTGTCGCCCAGCACCGACTTGTCGGCGAGCTCGATGCCGACGGCGTCAGCCGACTTCGCGCCTTTGCCGAGCAGGTCCTTCTCGAACAGGAACTTGCGGACACGATCCATCGTCACGCCGATGGTCTTGCTGCGCGTGAACGCTTCGGCATCGGTCGCCTTGTCGAACAGTTTGGTGGTCGAGAGCTGGCTGTCGAAGCCGGCGAGGTCGGTGCCGGAAGCCCTCGCCATCGCTTCCTTGGCGGCCTTGGCGGCGGGATCGTTCGCCGTCATCTTGGACAGCGTCTCGTACCAGATGCCGACCAGCGCCTTGGCGAAATCCGGATTGTCCTTGGCAACCGCGGTGTTCACCACCATCAGGTCCATGATCTCGCCGGGGATCTGCGAGGAATCGAACACCTTCTTCGCGTCGGGCGAGCCGAGGATCTCAGTCACGATGGGATTCCAGGTCACGACCGCATTGACGTCGGGCGTCTTGTATGCGGCTGCGATATCTGCATCCGAGGTATTGACCACCTTGACGTCCTTCTCGCTCAGCTTGCTGCTCTCGAGCGCGCGCGCCAGCAGATAATGCGACACCGAGAATTCGACCAGGTTGACGGTTTGGCCCTTGATCGCGGCGAGGTCGGAATTGTTCTTCAGGATCACGGCATCATTGCCGTTGGAGAAGTCGCCCATCACGACCGCGGTGGTGTCGACACCGCCGGCCGCCGGAATCGACAGCGCGTCCATGTTGGTGATGGTGACGGCGTCATAGCCGCCGGCGGTGTACTGGTTGATCGATTCGACGTAGTCGTTGAACTGCTTGACCTCGATCGTGATGCCGTATTTGTCAGCCCACTTCCTGACGATGCCGGTGTCGGCCGCATAGCCCCACGGCATCCAACCGACATAGATCGACCAAGCGACCTTGAAGCTTTTCTTCGGCGCGGCGTCGGCCGCAGGCACCGCCGCGAGCACGATCGCGCAGCCGGCGACAACAGAGCGAAGGAAGAAAGAGAACTTGTTCATTGCCGATCCCTTTTGCGAAATTTCACAAAAAGGGACTGGCGAAAAGACCATCGCTCCGCCAATCCCTTGGCTAACGAGGTCTCCCGGGCTTTTATCCCGCCGTGCACCTGCGGGGATGTCTCCCCCGCAAGCGGCTGCTCTCGGACCAGCATCTTGCCTGGCAAGATCGGAACCCTAGCGGCCAACTCGGCGCCGTCAATGCACGAGCCGTGCCACGACACCAGCGTTTGAATCTCATGAGATTTTTCGACCCGCGCGGCCCGGCGGCGAGGCCGGCCTGCTTAAAAACTGCGCAAGCCTGCTCAGAATTGGCTCTGTCCTTTTGCCATCGACGCAAACAGGATCGCGTCATGGCTCACGCGGAGGGGTAAGTTCGATGCGCAAGCTACTGAGCGTTTTGTTCGCGGGCCTCTGGCGCGGACTGCACGGCCGGTTTGGTCTGGTTCCAACGCCGGACGTGAAGGACCCGAGCCCCTAGTGCGAGATCGTGCCGGCTCCGCGCTTGCCGGTCAGCCGACAGTCCCGAGCCTCCGCAAGATGAAGCGTTCCGGGACCCCGACAAGGCCGCCCGAGCGGTGAAGGAGGGCTTCGCTCTCATCCGCAAACCGTATGCGCCGGAAACGCTGGTCCAGGCGATGAATGAGGTTGTGGGAGCGGCTCGGCTTGACAGGAAAGCGGGCTGTGACCCAGCGAGGTACATATTTGCTCCATCATCGGCCCAGACGTTGTCCGTAGACGTCGGTAGCTAAGAGACCGAATGCGCTCCCGCCTGCGCAAGGTGGGGCACAATGGCGCGGCATCCCCGCCGCCACTTCTTCACTGACATCGGCCGCCTTCTTGCACGCGATTGCGGAACCGATCTCGACGTGTCGGGTTTCCTCCTGGCTTGTTTGTAGGGAGAATTTGTCTTCGTCAGTTCGGCCATCCAATCATCAAAAACAGGCGACCCAGCGCCCTCGTCGCGTCCGCCGCTGTTTACGATGGTCCACCGGGATTGGTTCTCCCAGTCGCATCTGAGGCTGCCGACAGCCGGTCGACTTTCAGTCTCCTTGGGGGTCTATGTCCGAAATCGATTCCGCTGAGAGCTCTCATAGAGTGCGCGATCTCGAACTCTCATTTCTGGCTGGGGGTGGCGAAATGGGGACGCTCATCCGCGCCCACGACTGGAAGTCCACTCCGCTTGGTCCGCCGGAGCACTGGCCGCAGAGCCTGAAGACTGCTGTCCGCATCATGCTGACGTCACGACAACCGATCTGGATCGGTTGGGGACCTGATCTGATCTATCTTTATAACGATCCGTACCAATCGATAATCGGCGGCAAGCACCCCTGGGCGCTCGGACGGCCGACCGCGCAGGTGTGGAGTGAAATCTGGTCCGACATCGGCCCGATGCTGGCGACAGCGATGGGTGGTGTCGAAGGGACTTACGTCGAAGAGCAACTCCTCATCATGGAGCGCAACGGCTACCGCGAAGAGACGTACTACACATTCTCGTACAGTCCCATTCCGGACGATCAAGGCGCGCCCGGCGGGATCATCTGCGCCAACACGGATGACACCAATAGGGTGATCGGCGAACGCCAGCTTGCACTACTGCGCGAACTCGCTGCCAAAACGTTGCACGCCCGCTCATGGCAACAGGCCTGCCAACGCAGCATCGGAGCGCTGGCGACCAATTCCCGCGATCTCACCTTTGCCGTCATCTACATGGCCGATCCGGAGACCGGAAATCTAAAGCTGTGCGCATCGACGTTCGAAAACTCGGTGGGCAAGGCACCTGAGGCACTTCGATTGAGCGTCCAGCTGATTTGGCCGCTCGTCGGCTCCGAGCCGTTGCTGATCGACCTGGAAGGGGTGACGAGCGAGGCGCCCGGCGGAGCTTGGGATCAGCCGAGTGCAAAAGCCGCAGTCCTTGCTATCCCGCCATCGGGGGAAACGGGGCGTTCGGGTGTACTCTTGGTTGGGCTAAACCCTTTTCGTCTCTTTGATGCGGAATATAGCGGTTTCCTCGGCCTTGTGGCGGGGCAGGTCGCGGCAGCGGTCGCGAACGCAGACGCCTACGAGGAGGAGCGTCGCCGCGCCGAGGCCCTCGCGGAACTGGACCGCGCCAAGACCGCCTTCTTCTCTAACGTCAGTCACGAGTTTCGTACGCCGTTGACGCTGATGCTGGGGCCGCTCGAGGAGATCCTCGGCAGCCGTCGCGGCGGTCCCGAGCTTCTGGAGCAGGTCGAACTTGCCCATCGCAACGGTGTGCGCCTGCTGCGCCTCGTCAACAGTCTGCTCGACTTTTCACGCATCGAAGCCGGACGCGTGCAAGCGGTTTTCGAGCCCACGGATTTGGCCGCAGCGTCAGCCGAAATTGCCTCCAGCTTCCGATCGGCGATCGAGCGAGCCGGGCTCAAACTTCGGATCGAATGCGCGCCACTTGCCCGACCGGTCTACGTGGATCGGGAAATGTGGGAGAAGGTGCTGCTGAACCTCCTCTCCAACGCCTTCAAGTTTACGCTTGAAGGTCAGATCACCGTGTCCGTGGCGCCTTCCGAGGACGAGAGGACTGCACGGATTTCTGTAGCCGACACCGGGATCGGGATCCCGGCTGCGGAAGTCCCACGCCTGTTCGAACGCTTTCATAGAGTTGCGGGCGCACGTGGCCGCAGCTTCGAGGGAAGCGGCATTGGCTTGGCCCTAGTCAATGAGCTGATCAGCTTACACGGCGGGCGCATCGCGGTGGAAAGCGCTCCGGAAAAGGGCACGACCTTCACGATCGATCTCCCGTTCGGCCGTCGTCACCTGCCGGCCGACCAGGTAAGGGAGACAGGCCAGCCTATCACCTCCACGCCGGGAGGCCGCGCCCAGGAGTACGTCGAGGAAGCCCTCAGGTGGCTGCCCGATGTGAGCCCTCAACTTGAAGCGGTTGGCGAACTCAGTACGCCGGGCCTCGGGGCGCTCGCCCCCAGAGACCCTGTGCGGGCCGGCGCCGGAAAGCGCGTGCTGTTGGTGGACGACAATGCCGACATGCGCGCGTACGTGCTTCGGCTGCTCGAGGCCCAAGGGTACGCGGTAGATCAGGCCGGGGATGGTGAAATGGCACTCTCCCTCGCGCGCAAGCTACGGCCCGACCTCATCCTGTCGGACGTCATGATGCCCAAGCTCGATGGTTTCGGCCTGCTCCGTGCCATCCGAGCAGAACCGGCTCTGGAGGACGTGCCGGTCATCATGCTTTCCGCGCGCGCCGGCGAAGAGGCCAAGGTGGAAGGCCTGGAGTCGGGCGCCGACGATTACCTCATCAAACCCTTCGCAGCGCGCGAGCTTTTAGCCCGGGTCAACGCCAACATCCAGTTGGCTGACGTCCGACGGGAGGCAAACCGGAGGGTTTTCCTTTCCGAGCAGAAGTTTCACATCTCGGAGGACCGTCTCTCGCTTGCCTTATCCACCGGGCGAGTTGCGGTGTTCGAGTGGGACCTGGCGCGTGAACGCGTGACCATGATTGGACCTTTGGCCGAAGCATACGGCGTGCCGGCCGAAATCGCCGCGCGAGGCGTGCCGCGAGATTCTCTCCGCCAGGCCGTCGATCCGGCGGATCTTGCCCAGATCGACAGCGCCCTTCAGCGGGCTATCGAGCACGATGAAGCCTACGAGGTCGAATTCCGGCTTCTATCCGATGGCGAGCCACGCAATCTCGTCGCGCGTGGCAGTCCCCGCACCGCTCCCAATGGTGATCGCAGTGTTGCCGGCGTGCTGATCGACATCACGGAGGAGCGCCGGGCCCGAAACTCGGCGGAGGAGCAGACCCGCGCGCTGCAGATCCTCAACCGCGCGGCGGATGCCATATCAGGCAATCTCGATTTGGAGCGGCTGGTCCAGGTCGTCGTCGACGCCTGCGTCGAGGTCACTGGCGCTCAGTTCGGAGCGTTCTTCTACAACGTCGTGAATGAGGCGGGCGAGAGTTACACGCTCTACACCCTTTCGGGGGCACCGCGGGAGGCGTTCGAGAAATTTCCTATGCCGCGAAACACGCCGGTGTTCGCGCCTACCTTCGAGGGGACGGGCGTCGTTCGGTCCGACAATATTCGCAAGGATGCCCGCTACGGCACGATGGAGCCACACCGTGGCCAACCAAAGGGACACTTACCGGTGGTCAGCTACCTGGCTGTTCCCGTCAAATCTCGATCCGGCAAGGTGCTCGGCGGTCTCTTCTTTGGCCACGAGCAGGAAGGTGTGTTCGACGCGATCTCAGAACAGAGGGTTGTCGCACTTGCAGCGCAAGCCGCGGTCGCGATGGACAATGCCAGTCTCTTCCAGGCTTTGGAAACGGAACTCGCGCAGCGACGAACGGCCGAAGCGGAACTACAGATCCTGAACACCAACCTGGAGCAACGAGTTGCCCAAGAGGTAAACCAAAGGATTCGAGCCGAAGAGGCTCTGCGCCAGGCCCAGAAGATGGAGGCCGTCGGTCAGCTAACGGGCGGCGTCGCTCATGACTTCAACAATCTGTTGACCGTCATCATCGGCGGCCTCGACACTATCCGCCGGGCAAAGCCCGCGGACGAGGCGCGCATTCGCCGCGCCTTGGACATGGCGCAGCAGGGCGCGCAGCGCGCGGCCAGTCTGACCACTCGCCTGCTCGCGTTCTCGCGACGCCAGGCGCTGGAGCCAAAGCCTCTGGACCTCAACCATCTCGTCCGCGATATGACGAACCTTCTGCATCGGACACTGGGCGAACAGATCGAACTTGAGGGAGTGCTGGCGCCGCGACTTTGGACGATCGAAGCAGATCAGAACCAACTCGAAAGCGCGATCTTGAACCTGGCGGTGAATGCGCGGGACGCCATGCCAGACGGTGGCAAGCTGACGATAGAGACTGCTAATACCGCGCTCGACGAGAGCTACGTGGCTGTCGACGCGGAAGTGATACCCGGTCAGTACGTGATGGTCAGCGTGACGGATATGGGCACCGGCATGTCGAAGGAGACGCTGGGACGGGCCTTCGAGCCCTTCTTCACCACCAAGGAAGTCGGGCGCGGGACCGGTCTGGGCCTATCGATGGTCTATGGCTTCGTGAAGCAATCTGGTGGCCACGTCACGATCTACAGCGAAGAAGGACATGGCACGACCGTGAAGCTGTATTTCCCTCGCGTGCGAGGTGACGCCCGGGCGGTCGAGGACACAGCAGAAAGTACCATACCGACCGCTACAGAGGGGGACGTCGTTTTGGTCGTGGAGGACAACATCGACGTCCGTGCCTATAGCACGATGGTGCTGAAAGAACTGGGTTACGAGGTCATCGAGGCTGCAGACGCCGACGCTGCACTTGTGATACTCCGCACCGGGCGGCGTATCGATCTGCTCTTCACAGATGTGGTCTTGCCGGGACCCAGTGGCAAGGTATTGGCCGAGGCCGCGGCGAAGCTTCGCCCAGGCCTCAGAATCCTTTTCACGACCGGCTATTCCCGCAATGCAATCGTTCACCACGGCCGCCTCGACGCCGGCGTTCAACTCATCTCGAAGCCATTCACCTTTGAGCAACTCGCTGTGAGGGTGCGAGACGTGCTTGACCAGCGCCGATAAGCAGTGAGAGGACGATAGCTAGGCATTGACGTCCATGGAAACCCTTCCGGAGATTTCCGCGGTCGCCTCAATCGGAGCCCGAGCCTCATGAGGGATTTCGACTGCCCATACTGCCGAACGCAACTGGCCTTCGAGCAAATTGAATGCATCGAATGTCGGAAGCCAGCTGTCTTCGATCCGGACAAGATGGCGATGGTAAGATTAGAAGACACGGGATCATGCTCCAACCGGCAGATCATCGGGTGCAACTGGTGCACCGTTGGGGACGCAACCTACTGTGAGGCGTGCTCCCTAACTCACGTCATTCCTGACATCGGCGATTTGCGCAACGTGCGACTCTGGAGACGTGTCGAAGAAGCGAAACGACGTCTCCTCTATGACCTGCTGCGGCTCCGCCTTCCCCTTTCCTCGAGGCTAGGAATGCACGTGGGTTTTGACATCTTATCTGACGAGCATGGCCCCGTGCTGACGGGACATCGAGCGGGCCTCATTACTCTCAACCTGGCAGAAGCCGATGACGTTGAGCGAGAGAGCAGACGTGTTTCCATGCGCGAATCCTACCGAACTTTGCTCGGTCATTTTCGACATGAGATCGGACACTTTTACTGGCACGTCCTTATCGATGAACCACGGCTTCACGCACCATTTCGATTGGTTTTCGGTGATGAAACACATGATTATAACGACGCATTAGCCGCTTATTATGCGCGGCAAGATCGCTCGCATGACCCGGCAAGTCACATTAGTCTTTATGCGACGTCGCACCCGTGGGAAGACTGGGCCGAAACCTTTGCTCACTTTCTGCACATTGTGGCGACACTCGACTCCCTGGCGGGGCTTCCGTTGTCTCTCGAGACGCGTGCACGGGAGACCTTGAGAGACCCGTACCTCGAAAGCGATTTCGACGCCTTGCTGGATCTCTGGAATCCGCTTGCGCGCTCGATCAACATTCTCAATCAGTCATTGGGTCTAGCAGAAGCATACCCGTTCAATATCTTTCCCGCGGTCAAGGGAAAGCTGCATTTGGTGCACATGGCACTCGTAGCCTTCAGGGGATCGGTCAAAGGGCCCGATTTGGTCCTTGGTCAAAATCATTAGAGCCTTTAGAGCAGCCACGAGGTGTCAAGAGGACGGCGGCTTTCCAGTAGTGCATTGGGCCCCTCGCCCTGTCAGGCACGAGATAACAAGAGATTGGCTCGAAAAAACAAGTTGGCTCATCGCGCGAGGCTTACATGCCTTTTGAACAACTTTTGCCGATCCACAGAATTGAGAGAAGTTGCATGAGCGCAAATGGCGATCAGGGATCTGCCAAGATCTATCAATTCCCCGCTGGCGGCCGCACGGCTCTCGGACGCTATCGGGTAGCCGAACCGGCGGCGGCCGCTCCAAGAACGAGAGAAGTTGTGGGCAGCAGCGGCTGGTACCACGAGGAAGCCATCCGCGCATCCCGGTCCAAGAGCGAGCCCTAAGCACTGATGAGAGGCCAGACCCAAACGGCTCGGCTCGGCCAAGAACTTGCCGAAGCGATTTTCTACGCGCCGCCACGGGTGATCGCATCTACAGGGGAACCTTTGGTTCTCTTGTACGTTTTCAGAGCCCGTGCCGCGCGTCTGCGGTCCAACGCTCACCTTAGGACTTCGATGCTGGCGGTCGCTCCACCGAACCACGCTGTTTGCGTGCAAGAGTTACCTGCGTCCGGCCTGCGGGAAAAGCTCAGGTTCGCCACCGCTGGCGCGCATCGCGACATCGATGCGCGCTTTGGCGCCTTTGATCTGACTAGTATCGACGGTTATCGCCGCTTCCTCGAAGCCAGCGCCGCGGCGTTGCTGCCGCTGGAGACCGCGCTGGAGCGGGCCGGTGTCGCGGACATCTTTCCGGATTGGCCACGGCGGTCGCGCGGGAGCGCCATCGCGGAGGATCTCGACCGCATTGGCGGTGAGGCGCATCCTTCGCCCCCGATCGCGCCTTTAGACCGTAACGGGGTGTTCGGCACCATGTATGTGCTCGAAGGCTCGCGGCTCGGTGCCAAATATCTGCTGCGCACCGTCGCCGATTGCGGCGAGCCGGTGGTCGCATCCGCGACGAATTACCTGAAGCACGGCAGTGGTCAGCCCTTATGGCGGACGTTCCTGGGTAAGCTCGAGAGCCAGATGGTCACACCTCAGGACGAGGCTGAAATCATATCGGGAGCGCGGCGGGCGTTCGCGGCTTTCGCAAGCGCGGCGGGGGGCGCATGAACGAGCAGGTCAATCTCACCAATTGCGATCGCGAACCGATCCACGTCCCCGGCAGCGTGCAACCGTTCGGATTCCTGCTGACACTGTCGTCGGATTTCACCATCTGCATGGCATCGGAGAACGCGGGCCATTTCCTCGGCACCGAGACATCCGCGCTGCTACAGCGTTCGATCAAAGACGTCTTCTCCGGAGCGGCGTTGGCGGCAATCCGCAGCCGCGTCGACTATCTGAGTGGACCGGACGCCGTCGAGCGCATCTTCAGTCTGCAGCTGCAGGCTGGAATGCCACTGTTCGACCTCGCGATCCATTTCTCAGGCGCTTACCTTATCGTCGAGGCCGAGCCGAGCGTGGTTGAGCCCGGCGCCAATTCCGCCGATCTCGTCCGCCTAATGCTCGGCAGACTGCGGAAGACCAGGGGCTTGACCGAACTCGCGCAGGAATCGGCGCGCCAGCTCAAGGTGCTCACCGGCTTCGACCGCGTTATGGTATATCGCTTTGCCGACGACGGCTCGGGCGAGGTGATCGCGGAGGCCGCAGCCTCCGGCCTCGAGCCGTTCCTCGGGCTTCATTATCCAGCTTCTGACATCCCGCGGCAGGCCCGAATCCTCTACACCCGCAACTGGCTCCGTATTATCGCGGACGTCGACGCCGGGCCCGCGACGATCCGGACGACCTCAACACACACCGCCGCGCTGCTCGATCTTTCGATGAGCGTGCTGCGGTCGGTGTCCCCAATCCACATCGAATATCTGCGCAATATGGGTGTCGCAGCGTCGATGTCCATCTCGATCCTGCGCGACGGCAAGCTGTGGGGCTTGTTCGCCTGCCATCATTATTCACCCCGCCACATATCCTTCGAGAAGCGCACTGCCTCCGAGCTGTTCGGCCAAATGTTTTCCTGGATATTGGAAGGGCGCGAGCGCGAAGACGACATGGCCTACGAAACTCACGCGCACCAGATCCAGGAGCGGCTAATGGAGGTTGCCGCTTCGCAGGCTCACTCCTCGCGTGCGATCATCGAATTCGTTTCCGAATATCGCAAGATGATTGCCTGCGATGGCATTGCGGTTTGGTCGGAGGGCCAGCTCACGCTGCAAGGTGATACGCCGAATGAAGCCGAGGTTAAGGACCTGATCGGCTTCATCAATCGCACCTCGCCGGGACGTATCACCGCCAGCGCTGAAATCGGCAAGGTCTATGCCGCGGGCCGATCATTCCGCGACCGGGCCGCCGGCTTTCTTGCTGTTCCGATCTCGCGGGCGCCGCGGGACTGCCTGATCTTCTTCCGGCGCGAGGTGCTGCGCTCGGTAAACTGGGCCGGCGATCCCCACAAGTCGTATGCGCAGGGTCCGCTCGGTGATCGGCTGACCCCGCGCAAGAGCTTCGAGCTGTGGCAGGAGACGGTGGCAGGACAGTCCAGACCCTGGACCACGGCCGACCTCCGCATCGCCGAAAGCCTGCGCGTGACTCTGCTCGAAGTCATCCTTCAGCTCTCCGATCTCGCAGCGCGCGAGCGACGTAACGCGCAGGAGCGCCAGGAGCTTATGATTGCGGAGCTCAACCATCGCGTGCGCAACATCCTGAGTCTGGTGCGCAGCCTGGTAGCGCAGAGCAAGGACAACACGGCCTCCATCGAGGAATTCGCGACGGTGCTCGGAGGTCGTATCCAGGCTCTGGCGCGCGCCCACGACCAAATCACCAGCCTCAACTGGGCTCCGGTGGCGCTGAAGTCACTGGTGGAGTCCGAAGCCGGCGCTTATCTCGGCGCGCGGGCCGACCGCATCAAGCTTGACGGCCCCAACGTCGCGCTCGATCCGAAGGCGTTCGCCACACTGGCGCTGGTGGTGCACGAAATGATGACCAACTCGGCGAAATACGGCGCGCTGGCCGACTCGACCGGCCAGGTCGAGGTCGTCTGGACACTGGACCGCAGCTCCAGCCTGGTAATCGAATGGAAAGAGAGCGGCGGGCCGCCGGTGCAACCGCCATCGCGGCGCGGCTTCGGCACCACCATCATCGAGCGTTCCGTGCCATTCGACCTCAAGGGCGATGCCGAGATTCGTTTCGACCTACTTGGCGTGCAGGCACGCTTCGTCATTCCCGCCAACTACGTGCAGTTCATCCCGGCGCTCTCAGGCGCACCCTCGCGCCTGCAAGCGGAGGAAAAGGCCACGCCACGGATTTCTGAAACCGCGCTGGTCGTCGAGGACAATCTGATCATCGCGATGGCGGCCGAGGTGATCCTGCTCGATCTCGGCGCGCGTCACGTCGAGACGGCCGCTTCCGTGAATCAGGCGATGCAGGTGATCGGGCGGACGAGGCCAAGCTTCGCTCTGCTCGATATCAATCTCGGCGGCGAGAGCAGCATGCCGGTCGCCAGGAAGCTGAAAGAACTGCGAGTGCCTTTCGTCTTTGCCACCGGCTACGGCGAGCGCGCGCCAGTTCCGGAGGAGCTTGCGGATGCTCCGGTGATTCAGAAGCCGTACACGCGGGAGACCGTTGAGGCGTCACTCGCAAAGCTCCGGTGACCTGAAAGTCGTCCGAGCGGCAAGAACGCGGCCGTGCTGAGCTGAGGATTTGCTCTATGAACCGAACTATCCTCTGTCTCTTTCCCTCTTCGGCAGGTTTTGGAGGGCCGCAACGAGAGATGGCGAATTTCGAGCAATTGTCGCGATGCTGCAGTCAAACAGGACTCGCCTCGGAGATGATTTGGATGCATTCTTCCCGTCACCATGTCCCGCGACGGTCATCTCTTTTCCGAGTGTTGAGGGCATATGGCTGACTGCATGTCCGGAAGAGCCGACTTAACCGGTCAATTCAACTTCCTGAACGGCGGTGGCACCGTGGGGGCGCTTATGCGCGCTCACGATTGGTCGAATTCACCACTGGGTCACCCCGGCGGCTGGCCGCAGTCCCTGCGGTCAGTAGTCGGTCTTTTGCTCAATTCCAAGTTTCCCATGTTCGTAGCTTGGGGCGCAGAGCTTGGTTTTCTCTATAATGACGCATATGCGGAAATACTTGGTGCTAAGCACCCGCGCGCACTTGGCGAACGCTTCTTCGACATCTGGTCGGAAATCTGGCCTGACATTTCGCCCCTAATCGACGCCGCCATGGCGGGTGAAGCGACATACCGCGAGAACCTGCCGCTGACAATGAACAGGAACGGTCACAACGAGGACACTTGGTTTACCTTTTCTTACTCGCCGGTCCGCGATGAGAGAGGTCACGTCGCGGGGATGTTCTGCGCCGTCGCCGAGACGACCGGCCAGGTCTTGGCAGCGCGTCGGCGGGATGCGCTTTTGCAACTCGATGAGCGTCTTCGCAACGTCGCGGACACCGCAGACATCTCGTTTACCGCGTCTGAACTGCTGGGCAAGGTCTTAGGGGCTTCGCGAGTGGGGTATGGTGCGATTGATCACGAGGCCGGAACTACTTTTGTTGAAAGGAATTGGTTCGCCCCTGGATACGATAATCTTGCCGGACTTCATCATTTTTCAGATTACGGGTCTTATATCGACGACCTACGGCAGGGCCGCGTCGTTACGAACGTTGATGTCGAGAAAGATCCGCGCACTGCCGTGAATGCCGGTGCATTTCGAGCGCTTGGAATTAGAGCACACCTGGATTTACCCATCACGGAGAATGAGCGAACCGTCGGCCAAATGTTTGTCCATTCGCCGGTACCGCGCGTTTGGAGCGTCGAGGAAGTTACTCTCGTTCGCGACTTTGCAGAGCGCACGCACGCCGCGATAGCCAGGCGCGCAGCAGAGCATGAGCTAAGACTGAGCGAGGGCCGCTTGCGGCAGTTGAACGAAACACTGGCAGCTCAGGTTGCGGCCCGTTCGGCAGAGCGCGACCGCCTCTGGAATCTCTCTCAGGACATGCTCGCGCGCGCCGACTACGCCGGCATGATGTCTGCGGTGAGCCCTGCTTGGACGCAAATACTGGGATGGAGCGAAGCGGAGCTCCTTGCACGTGGCTACTCGACTTTCATGCATCCAGATGACCGGCAATCTACGCTGGCCGCGATTGCTCGGATGGCCAAGACGCGTCAGCCGAGCCGGTTCGAAAATCGTATCGCAACCGTGCAAGGCGGCTGGAAGCATATTGAGTGGACTGTCGCGCCGGAGGCAGACGGTGAAAACTTCATCGCAGTTGGTCGCGATCTCAGCGTCACTAAATCCCGCGAAGCTGAACTCGAAGTTGCCCGAGAAGCATTACGTCAAAGCCAGAAGATGGAGGCGATGGGGCAGCTCACCGGAGGCGTTGCCCACGATTTTAATAATCTGCTTACGCCGATCGTCGGCGCGCTCGATATGCTGCAGCGCCGCGAGGTAGGTGGTGATCGTGAAAAGCGCCTGATCGCCGGTGCCGCGCAA
The DNA here is from genome assembly GCF_054056275.1 of Bradyrhizobium sp. USDA 4449. Classification (NCBI taxonomy): domain Bacteria; kingdom Pseudomonadati; phylum Pseudomonadota; class Alphaproteobacteria; order Hyphomicrobiales; family Nitrobacteraceae; genus Bradyrhizobium; species Bradyrhizobium sp. USDA 4449. Next base: position 548,425 of record NZ_JBSRYD010000001.1, read on the forward strand.
TCGGCGGAGCGAGCGAAGGTGCTTGTCCAGCGGCTGCTCGCCTTTGCTCGGCGTCAGCCGCTCCAACCGGTTGCGGTTGACGTCTCCAAGCTGGTTGAAAACATGGCTGAGCTCATGTCGAGCACGACGGGGCCACAGATCAAAGTCGTAGTCGACGTAAAAGATAACCTGCCGCCGGCCAAGGCGGACCAGAACCAGCTGGAAATGGCTCTTCTAAATCTGGCAGTGAATGCTCGCGACGCTATGCCGAATGGAGGCACGCTGCGGATAGCCGCGTCAGCAGATACTCAGTTGGAGGCAGACCGGAAGGTACCGCCCGGCGAATACGTTCGAATTTCCGTGGCTGACACTGGGGTCGGAATGGACGAGGCAACGCTCGCTCGAGCGGTCGAACCGTTCTTCTCTACCAAGGGCCTAGGGAAGGGCACTGGCTTGGGCCTCAGCATGGTCCACGGTCTAGCTTCCCAGCTCGGCGGTGCATTGATAGTCAACAGCAAGCTGGGTCTCGGTACCAACATCGAGCTTTGGCTGCCTCAAACCGAGGCTGTCCCGGACCTACCCAATATCTCACGCGATGGCCACTCGGTGCGAGGCCGCGGTACTGCGTTGTTGGTAGATGATGAGGAGTTCGTTCGCTTAAGCACGGCGGATATGCTAGTCGACCTCGGCTATCGCGTCATAGAGGTGACGTCAGCCGAACAGGCACTCGAAGTGGTGAGAGATAAAACTCCCATCGACTTGATCGTGACGGATCATCTCATGTCTGGCATGAGCGGCGCTGAGTTGGCGCGCACAATTCGCGCGATCTCTCCTGACATTCCGGTCTTGATTATTTCAGGTTATTCAGAGGTAGAAGGCATAGCCTCGGACCTGCCCAGGCTGACGAAGCCATTTCGAAAAGACGAACTGATGACCTGCCTTGCAGCTCTGGCACCAAGTGCGATCAACGGCGCCAGCGCATAACGCCCAAGACGCAAACACCTTTTCGAGAAGTATCTTTGCTGCTCGACTACGGCCTTGGCCTTAGCACGCGTTGGAACGGCTCACGCGACCGAATGAGCACACGTTTCGATATGCGAACGACTTGGATCCTGCCTGTCGTGGCCCCTTGTCGTAGGCCACGCCTGTTGCGCCAGGCAGCCACCTCCTCTTCCAAGCTCAAGGCCACAGAGGTCCCCTCGCCATCGTGGTCGGTCGCCGACTGCATCTCGTGTTTCTCCTCTTGATGCTGCGGACATAACCACGTGAGACGGTAGATGTTCCGCTTTGAGGAACAATGGGCGGGTGGCTGCAATTCTCCGTCGGAAGGAGCATACGATGAGCGTGAAACGGTTGATTGAGAGGCTTGGCCCGTACCCTTCGCTGGTCTTGCTCGCGCTGCCGGCCGCGACCGTCGAACCCTTGAAGCTCGTGGCGGTAGCCGTGGCAGGAGAAGGCCATTGGATCACCGGCACCGCCATGGTTGTGGGGTGCTACGCGGTCAGCATTCTGCTCGTGGAGCGGCTTTTCGTCGTGGTAAAGCCGAAGCTGCTCATGATTCCTTGGTTCGCAAGAATATGGAAAGCGTTTGTTTCGGTCCGGGCGCTTGTAGTCAAAACATTCTCTGCCGGCCGAACCAATGCGACAGCTCGGACTCCGCCGTCTGCTTTGGAATGAGCTGGACATTCCCGATGATCTCCCGCGACTTGCCGAGGCAAGCTCGCGTCGTAGAGCCGCAACGCGAAAATGATCGGCCATTGGCATCTGGAGCTGGCGCGGGTCGTGGGAAGGCGTCACAGCGCTTTGCCATCTCTTTGCTATCCCAATCTCCCGCTGCAATCTCACGAGACCCGTTGACCCAGATCAAGCGCCAACCAGCCCCGATGCAGCCAGTGTGCTCGGGGGCGCAGTTTCAGGAGCTTGCAATGACGAAAACGACAGCCATCGCAGCACTCGTCCTGTTGATGACAACCTCCCCTCTCGTCCGCGCCGCAGAGACGTCACAGACGGCGGGAACACAGGCGCCCTCCGCAGCCGACTTGAAGAGTTTGACAGATATGCGCGTCGGCATCATCAAGGCTGCTCTCCAATTGACGGCCGATCAGGAAAAATATTGGCCGGCAGTCGAGGACGCAATCCGCAACAGAGCGACAAACCGGCAGGCGCGATTGCAGCGGATCGTCGAGCTGCATGACGAAGCCGTCGACCCCCTCAAGGACAGCAATCCAGTCGAGCTCATGCAACGCAGAGCGGAGCGCCTCATCCAGCGTGGCGACGATCTCAAGAAGCTCGCTGCTGCCTGGGAGCCTCTCTACAAAACCTTGAGTGAAGATCAGAAGAGACGGATGTCTTTTGCGTCATACGTCGTCATGCGCGGAATGCGCGATGTCATCCAGCACAGTCTCGAGCCTGAAGACGAAGACGACTAGTCGCCGGCTGAGGTCCTACTCCAGATCGGAACTTCGCCGACAGAGTTCCTGCGTTCATGAATCGCGCGCGTTCGCCTCCTCCTTCGCGCGCATTCTTTGATCTACGTCAAACGCAACCGGCACTCGGCGATCTCGTGTGTAGCGAGGGAGGCCAGCGCATGCAGTTCGTAAGGAAGATGGTCGTCATGGGAGCGATCCTTGCATCGCTCGGCATCGGCTTGCCCGCATTGGCGCAAACTGCGGATCAAACACCTCAGGCGACGAGTTCATCCCCTGCGCCGGTTCCCGACCAGGGAACACTCAAGCCGGCGGAGCTTGAAGGATTGGTTGCTCCGATCGCTCTATATCCGGACACGCTGCTGTCAAACGTGCTCATGGCATCCACCTATCCGCTTGAGGTGGTGCACGCAGCGCGCTGGCTGAACCAAAACAAGGACCTGAAGGGGGATGCCCTGAAGGCTGGGGCTGAGAAGCAGGAATGGGATGCGAGCGTCAAGGCTCTGATCGCTACAGCCTCGGTCCTGCAAATGATGAACGAGCATCTCGAATGGACGCAGAAGCTCGGCGAGGCGTTCTTGGCGCAGCAGCAAGACGTCATGGATGCAGTGCAACGGCTGCGCTCGAAGGCTTACGACCGAAAGAAGCTGGTGACGACGAATGAGCAGAAGGTCACCGTCAGAGAGGACCAGAACAGGCAGTTCATCTATATCGAGCCGGCTGCTCCTGACAGCATTTACGTGCCCTACTACGAACCCCAGGTGGTGTTCGGCGATTGGCCTTATTCCGACTATCCGGCATACCCCTATTATTGGGGTTACCCCGGCTACATCGGAGCCGGCCTGATCGCAACCGGCGTGGCGTTCAGCGCCGCTTACGCACTCGGACGATGGGCAACGGGCGGTTATTGGGGAAGCGGCGGATGGTGGGGCGGCAGTCGCGTCAATTGGGGCGGCGGAGCGATCGACATCAACCGCGGGGCGCATGTCGAGCACTGGCGCCACGACACAAGGCACCGCCAAGGTGCACGCTACAACAACTCGAACCTTCAGCAGAGATTCGGCAACGCCAATCGCCCCCAAGGCGGTCGGCAAGGATTGGGAAATGCCGCCAATCGTCCGAATGCAGGCAACCGCGCGCAGCGAGGGGAGCGCTCGCAACGAGCAGACCGCAGCCGTCCGGCAAACCGGCAGGCGGGAGCCAACAGAAATGCTGGCAATCGACAGGCCCGCAATCGCTCCACCGCCGGCAGACACGCGCGCTCCGGGAATCGTGTTGCGCATCGCGGCGGGTCGCGGGCTGGCCATTTCAGGCCGGCCGCCGGCCGGGGTGGTGCAGCGAGGTTCGCGGGAGGCGGACACCGGGCAGCAGCATTCCGGAGTGCCGGTGGCGGCCGGAGTTTTCACGGAGGCGGCGGAGGGTTCCGTGGCGGCGGAGGCCGAGGTGGCGGCGGACGTGGCGGCGGGCGCCGGTCGGACATCAACTTGAAGCACGACGTCGTGCTTCTCGGTCGGCTCGACAACGGTATCGGCTACTACCGCTTTGCGTACAACGGCAGCGATAAAGCCTATGTCGGAGTGATCGCGCAGGAAGTGCAGGAAGTCAGACCGGATGCAGTGACGCGCGGCAATGACGGCTATCTCCGCGTCCATTATGAGCGGCTCGGCCTCCCGTTCAGGTCGTATGAGAGTTGGGCCCGCGGTGGAGGCGTTATACCACGGTCATCCGACGGCTCACCACCAGGAGGGGGAAGCCATCCGTAGGCATCGAGATGTGAGACCGGCCCGGCACATGCGCTGTGATCGCGGGCCGATCAACAGCGAAGGTGACGTCACGACCGGGGCGGACTGCTGCCGATTGATCATTATTTGGCTCCCGAGGTACCCCTCGGGCGCCCTGTGGCTCACAAGCACCGACCACCAGTAGCGGGAATTCTGGATGTCCTCTCAAAATGAAGTCGCCGCGAACGCTCCTGACTTCGCGGCGTCCTCATCCGTCTGGGCGCCATTCGCCAGCCGCGCTTTCGTCTGGCTGTGGCTCGCCAACGCGGTGTCGGCGCTAGGCACCTGGATCCAGAATGCCGCCAGCGCGTGGATCATGACGGATCTGGCGCCGAGCCCAATGATGGTCAGCTTGGTGCAGACGGCGGCGCAACTGCCTGTGCTGCTTCTCGCCCTGCCCGCCGGAGCCATTGCCGATTTGATGGACCGCAAGCGCCTGCTGATCGTTACGAACATCTCGATGTTGGCAGCCTCTGCTATCCTCGCGATCGTCGCGGCCATCGGACACGTGGATCCCGCAACGCTGTTGGTGCTGACCGTCCTGCTCGCCATAGGCGCCGCGTTGAATAGCCCGGCATGGGCAGCATCCGTACCTCTGACTGTGCCGCGCCGGTCACTGGCGCAGGCACTCGTTCTGAACTCCGTCGGGTTCAATATCGCTCGGGCCATCGGGCCTGCGCTGGGCGGCTTAATATTGGCAATTTGGGGCGCAGCTGCGGCGTTCTCAGCGAACGCGGCCTCCTTCGCATTCGTTGCTCTGGTGGTCGGCGTCTTTCTGACGTTCCCGCGAACGCAGACGGCGAACAACGTGCCGCCGGAGCCGTTCGGATCGGCAATGCGGATTGGCTTCACCTATGCCCTAGCTGAGCCGGTGGTGCGCAGCACGCTCGTCCGCTCGGCGGCATTCTTCGGCTGCGCGAGTGCGATCTGGGCCTTGCTGCCATTGTATGTGCGTGAGGTGCTTGGGCTCTCATCTGCATCTTTCGGCCTGATGATGGGCCTCATCGGGATCGGTGCGGTGTTGGGCGGCCTGATGATGCCGGCACTGAACAGGTTATTTCTACGCAACAACCTGATCCTTCTGGCCGGCACCCTTTGCGGCCTGGCATTGGTGCCTCTTGCCGTCGTTCCCAGTGCTGCGACCGCATATGCAGCCCTGTTCATGTTCGGCTTGGGCTGGATTATCGGCGCCTCTAACCTGCAGGCGACCGTTCAACTGGCGGCGGCACCCTGGGTGCGTGCCCGAGCGCTGGCGTTGTACCAGGCGGTCTTCAATGGTGGCATGGGCCTGGGCGCAATCTTTTGGGGTTGGCTGGGCGATCGTGTCGGCCTGACAGAAACGATCCTGACGGCGGGGCTTGCAGGCTGTGCGATTGCGCTTGCAACACGCGCGATACATCTCCCGGCTGAGATCAACGATCCGTCAGCGTCTGCCATAACCAATCCGCCCGCCTTGTCGATCGCCGAAGAGATGGCGCCGCTTCTGTATAGCTCCCGGCACCGACTGCGGGCCGCGGTGAGCTACCAAATCGCCCCCTCTGACGTCCCGGCATTCCGAACCGCCATGATGGGCGTTCGGCTATCTCGCTATCGCGATGGCGCGGTCGGCTGGGCCTTGTCCCGGGACGTCAGCGACCCCTTGCATTGGGTGGAGACATTTATCATCCGCGACTGGCATGAACTGCAAAGGGGAATAGGTCGCCTCAATCTGGCAGATAGTGAAGCGGTCATTCGTGCGCGCTCATATCATGTTGGGACGGAGCCGCCTCGTGTGACGCTCTTGCTGCAAGAATGACCTCACCGGCGCGACAAAACCAGCGCGAGATCGACGGACAGACACTTCGAAGCTTCGAGCCGCAAGACAGCACCAATAGCCGATCCAGGCGACAAGGGCTTAGCACGATTGTCTCAAGCGCGCTCGAACGTCGCGCAGATCAGGCAAGTCGAGAAATTTCAGGGATTTGTCGGGAATGTGGTAGCGGGGGAGCGCTACCGCCTTTCCACACACCAACTAAACTTACGATACGTTATCCAATCCTTTGCCTAAAGCGGGATGGCTTTAGTCTGAATCGATTTGGGATTCCCAAATCAGTTTGTTTCTGATTCACCATGCTGGCTGGATAGGAGGCCAGCATGGATGGGCAAGCCTTACTCTCTGGATCTCCGTAAACGTGTCGTAGCCGCGATCGAGGGCGGGATGTCGCGCAATCGAGCCGCCAAGCAGTTTGGGGTGGCGATCAGCACGGCCATCGGCTGGATGCAGCGGGTCGAGAAGACCGGCAGCGTTGAGCCCAGCCAGATCGGCGGCTACAAGCCGAAGGCAATTTCGGGCAAGCACGCGGTCTGGCTGTCACAACGGATCAAGGATGGCGATTTCACCATACGCGGTCTCGTTGCCGAGCTTGCCGGACGTGGCCTGAAGGTCGACTACCACTCGGTGTGGGACTTCGTACATGCCGAGAAGCTCAGCTTCAAAAAAACCATCTCGGACCGTGTCCGCCTGTGGGCATAGAAACGGCTGAGGTCTATGCTCTTGACGGAAGGGAGCGGCCGACAGCTTTTTGGTGGCAATTACCCCGCAAAAAAACATGGTCCACGGGCTGTTGCGCACGTGAGAGTGGTGACGCCGTCAGGCGATCCCGTTTAGGAAATTGATCATAAGCGCGGCCCAGCCCTTCCGTTTCTCAAGGGAGGATTGGCAATGGGTGGATACAAATCGAAGAGCAAGGGCCGCGAGTCGATGTCGGCGGTTCATCCAAATGCGGCAGCGATCGACGTCGGTGCCACGATGCACATGGCCGCCGTGAATGCAGATCGCACGCCTGAGCCGGTGCGCAGCTTCGGTACTTTCACAACCGATCTGCATCGGCTGGTTGACTGGTTTGCAGAGTGCGGCGTCGACACGGTCGTCATGGAGTCGACCAGTGTCTATTGGATCCCGATCTTTGAGCTCCTCGACGCTCGTGGCTTTGCAGTGTTCCTTGTCAATGCGCGCGACGCCAAACACGTGCCCGGTCGCAAGACCGACGTCAGTGATGCGCAGTGGCTGCAGCGGCTTCACACCATCTTGCAGCGACCTCGAAGCTGCCGTTCTTCAGGCTCGGCTCCACCCTTTGCGCACGAAAGTCAAAGCTGCTGGATTTCATTGCGGCTCAGGAAAACCGAGCAGCAAGGCTAGACTAAGCACCACACTAGCGTCGTTTACGTCCGGTTTTGGTACTTGATGAACAGATCAGTGAGCTGCTGCTGGCGCTTGAGCTTTACCTGATCGAGCGGCAAATCCAGGAAACTATGGACCTCGCCCAAGTTATTGAATTTTTCCCCATGATTGAGGAAGAAGAAAAGGGCCTGGCTCGCCAGAGTTTCTGCTTGGATGAGGATTGCGTTGGCTTCCTTGTTGATCTGGCTACCGTTGAGCGTTAATCAAGCGATCGCGTTGAGCTTAGCAGTGGCTGCGCCAAGTTCCGCAGATAGCGCGTCATAGATCTAGTCAAGGATTTTGCCGTAACCCGGCGTTTCTTCCCCCGGTTGAATGCCGAAACGCTTTAGTTGTTTCTGAAGAGCTTGGTTATCTGCGCTGTTCGAAATGAGATTAGCGAGCTGTGACGCATTCAACAACCTTACGTAACGAGTGGGAAAGTTCGGAGAGGATGCCGCTTCCCAATCATTACAAGGATTCCCGGCGCCACTCTCCCGTAAACCCGGCCTATGCCGAGCGAGACCGCCCCTCAGCTTCCGTTGATCGAGCGCATAGAACGCGCGCTGGTGCTGCTCGCCTACTTCATCGAACAGGACGGTGATTTCTGGCTCACCATGTACGAGAAGTTCGAAGCCGAGTTTCAGGAATTGAAGGCCAGGGAAGATACCAAGGCACGCGCTCAGTGTCGGCTGTTGGCCTACAGCGAAGCGGGCGCCTTGAGGGCGATCCGCTGAAGATATTTGAGCTTCAACTTAAGCGACGGCTTCAGCCGCAATCAGCCGGTCCTTGAAGCTATGCCGCAGCGAATAAAACGTATGTACCTTGGTCGGTCGCAGTCCATTCTCTTGAAGGTACTTGTTCAACGCCGCGGAAAGGTTGGAAGACTTGTCACGATAGCGCGGGAAACCCTGGCAGTCGAACATCCTCGTTCAAGCGATCCAGGGCGCCCTTCGCAAGCAGACGCTTTTGGATGAAATCTGTTTCATAAGGCACCCGCGGCCTTTCGACCTCGCCCTTCAGCCGGAGCCACTTGAAAATGTCAGGCAGGTTGAGCCGCCGCCGAATGCTGACGTCCTTCAGCATCCGGTTGAGCTGACCAATATCCTTATTGGCCGTCTTGGGCTCGGCCTCTCCCGCAATGATGCGGCCCCGCCACCATTCGCAGTAATTGATGCCGTCATCTTCGGTGATCTCATTGGCCGGCTTGTCTTTGGCAATCTTTACGAACCGCTCGACGGCGCGCGAACGGCCATTGCGCCAAATGCGGAGCTGATCGGGTGAAAGATCCCTCACTTCGTCCCTCGTCATGGCTTCGTATTCGGTAAAGAGATCGGACAGCATGAAGGCAGGCTTCTTTTCAGCCCCGAACAAAGCTGCACGGGCGGCACTATCGCCAGCCACCCCCCTTGGCGACGAGAGCCTCCAGGCGCTGTAAGCGAGCCTCCGGCGGCTGGCGTAGCAGTTCTTCATGTTCGATGTACTCGAACCCCAGTGAGCGCGTACGCTGCCGCACGGTCTCATAGCTGTGGAGCTGCTCGGTCCGATGTCCGTTCGCGAGTCCCTTCCAGAAGATTTCAAGCTGCTCATTGAGCTGCTGTGCAACCCGCACCGCACGACGCCCGGCGCGATCATCGGCGATCTTGATGCGCGTTGAATGCTTGATGATACGGCGACGATCGAGCTTTGCGAACTCAATCGGTAGGCGGCGAACGAACTGCCAGGTGCCATGACGGCGGGTAAGAAGTCGGGCATTAATCGATACGTGTTGGACGAAATGTTGGACGTTTTGTTGGACGTTTCTTGAGAAAACACGTATCAAACGCGATGCGAAAAGGCTATGTATTCCGGTTATGCGACGCAGAGCAAGATGCTTACGTCCGGTGCGATGAAAGGAGCAACGAGAGTTTTTACGCGAAGTGCCAGGAGCGACTGATTTGAGCCAGGCAAGTAACCAGTGGGGCATAGAGTTAAACGGACCTGAAGCAGATAAGAAAGTGTGGCAGATGCTGCTGAAGCCGCGGTTCGATCCGTTCGTTGAAGAGATTAAGGACGAACGAGGCGACTATCTTGTCTTGCGATCCCATGCGTTCGACGGCGTTATAACTGCGCCACAACCCCATGACGTGGCAAAGCGGCTGTTCAGCACACTGAACGTGACAATGTCGAAAAATGCTGACACCGACCCCGTTGTCAACGGCTCGGTGGTCGAGTTTGTCGCGAAGGGCCTGCCCCGTAAACACCACATCCTAGAAGCGGAAGGTGCTACAGTGCGTATACGGGGGGGCATCGCCACGCTGACGGTTACAGACGCCCATGGAAATGTGATCCAGCCGCCACAGGCGCCGTCTAGGGCTCAGCAGTGGATGCGAGCAGCAGCGCTGGAGCCGGAAATCGGCAGTGCCCTGCGCTATTTGGAGGGGAAGCCTGGCTGGCTTGAGCTGTACAAAGCTTACGAGGCCGTCCGAGATTTGCCCAATAGCGGCATATTAAAAGGCGAGATCAAGCGATTTACTCAGACAGCCAACGTTGGAGAAAGACACCATCCCAACCAGAAAACGATGCGCCACAAGCGCCCGATGGAGTTATGGGAGGCACGCGCGTTTATAACCGGTGGGTTTCGGCGGCAATCGACGACGTCCTGGCGAAGAACCCTATGTGAACCGGGACTTTCATGTATTGCTTTATTGATGAAAGCGGAAATACAGGCTTAGAGCTGTTCGATCCGAACCAGCCAACCCTGTACTACGGCCTACTTACGGCTCAGGCAAACCTTGACCTCGTGGCAGAGCCGTTGCTGAAGGATCTGCGCCGTAGTCTAGGCGTAAAGCGAATACATGCGAACGAGCTCGGCGTAGGACGGCTCTCTACAATCGCGGAGAAACTGATCCGCTTCAGTAAGAAGAACGATTTGCGTTTTTCGTTATTGAAGGTCACCAAGCCCGATCATGCCATCATCTGCTTTTTTGACCAGGTTTTCGACTCTGGTATGAACAAAGCTGTTCCGTGGCATCACTACTTTACGCCCCTGCGATACATTCTCGTTTTCAAGGTTGCCCATCTATTTGACGAGAATCTTGCCAAGGATGCCTGGAAGGCCCGCCGGGAACGTAACACGGCTCGTGCTGCGCAGATGCTCACCAAGATCTGCCATGAACTCCTCGCGCGTGTGGACAAGTTGCCCGATGCTCGATCACGAGAGGTTATTTCGGGGGCGCTCAGATGGGCTGCAGAAAATCCACATGAAATCAGCTACGGAGTTGGCAACTACGACAGCGCCTTGCAGATATCGCCCAACCTCATCGCCGGCAAAGCGATGCCGACGGCGCATGCAAGCGATCGCCGGGACACCCCGCCCGTGGACGTTCAGATCGTCACGGCAGGTCTCCTGGCTCGCAGGTCATAGCTTTCTTCCCGTCTTCCCGGCGCGCGAGGCACCAGTGACACTTGTTCGGAAGCAGCTCGCTGCTGACGGTTACGGGGGCAGCGCCGGAATTCCGCGCGGTCTGGCGCAGTTCACCGGCTTCCCTCTTAGCCACTAAATCTTGCGATCCAGCGGAACCGTGACGCCCACATGTGGTGATATTCGCGGACAGTGTCAACGATTCGTTTGAGGCTTCCGCGCAGATTGGCTGTGGAATATGGGAGTTCCGGTCAGCGCTCTGGCCAGACCTAGGCCGACCCGCGATCGAGCCGCGCAAAGATCGTGCTCGTCAGCGCGCCCAACAGACTCCAGAACACCAGGCTTGTCAGCGTCACCGCGACCATGAACTGATGCGACAGCGAGGACGGCACGTTCGTCTCAACCTGCTCCAACTCCGGCGCACCGATCAGATGCGGCAAGAGGAGAAGTATCACACCGGCGATCGCCGCCGGCACTGAACGGCGAAAGGCAATCAGGGCAAGCCCTCCAGCCGTCGCCAGCACGGCTGCGAGCCACCAGATTTGGCGAGACAGCAATGGCGCGGCCGGTACGCCAGGCAATTCCGGGGGCAGGCCGAGCCCAGGCGCGATCGTGAAGACGGCAAAGCCCGCCAATCCCCACAACAGGCCCTCGTGCCAGGAAACACCGCCGCCAGTCGCGCCGCCACGGACGGCGAAGAAGCCGGCCAAGAGCAGCGCGGAGCCGATTGCGGTCAGCACATTGGCCGCGGCCGTATAGGCGTTGCGCTCAAGCCCTTCGCGCGGCTCCCAGGCTTCCCTGCCGTGGTCATGGTCGGCGTGGCTGTGCGTCGAATGGTCATGATCGTCCGCAGCCCCCTGCGTCGCGGTCGCAGCGTCATGCTGGTGCGTCTCCGCGGCCTTCTCGAAGACCTCGGCCTTCAGGATCAAGGGGACGGTGCCGAATTGCTGGGCGACCGTAACAATGAGACCAACGATGAAGCCGGCGACGACCGACGAAAACACGATCGAGCGAAACGTGCTCATGCGGTCCCGGTCAGTGGCAGGGGAAGGCGTTCGAATGGCGCACGTCGTGCGCGGCATTGTGGATGACGTCGATATGGGAGAAGCCCACGACGCCGATGATGAAGACGCCTAGCACCATAGCCATCAGGGCTTGCGAAAGCCGTCCCACCTGCCCGATTGCGACCGGCAGATGCGTTACCTGGGATTGGCTCATTGCAATTCTCCACGTCCGATTTGAGCGTCTTCTATCAGCTTCCGGGCGACGTCGCGACTGGTAAGATGCAGGCCTGCCGGAATGCCCTTGCGGGCAATCTTTGGGGCAGCGGCCGCTCGGAACGCATTCTCAAAGCGCAGGAAGTAGCCAACGCAGTCCTTCGGCGGATCGGCGCCGAGCAGCGTACGAAACGCTCCCCGATGAGCGGCGCAAATCGCGCCGTGTCCCCTGACGCAAAAGACCAAAGACGCGATGTCGTCGCGCCAGTGTGTCTCGTCCTTCATGTCGAGATCGTACGCCCACGCCCGAGCGGGTTGAGCAGGCGGACGATCTCGCAGACGGCAACGAGGCCGACCAGCCATGCGGCGCTGCGCAGCCCGATCCGTGCCACGGTTGCCAATGTAAACGCACCTTGGCCACCCAGGACAGGCGTAGCGGCGAACAAGGTGATCTCGTACGCGGCGTAGGCACAAATGAATGCAAACGCCAGTACCAGCGCCGTACGGACTTGCGGGAGTGCGCCGAAAGCCAGCGACGATGCCGCAGTTGCGGCCAGCGCCGCGGCGCCGATGACAAAGCCCCAGGCCATCGTGTTTCCGTCCACCGGATAGTGCAGCAAGCCAAATCCGATCGTCTGATTGACCAGCCACGCGCCCGTCAGCACGAGCAGAGCCGGCCCCAGTCGCAACGTCGCGGCGGCGATGATGGCAAATGCAGCAAACGGCGTCGCACAGGCGAACACGAAGCTCGCAAGTGCGCACGACACCGTCAGTAATCCAAAACAAAACATGGTGGCGTAACGCTGCTCAACCGGATTCAGACGGAAGCGGTCGGCATCAGGCGACAGAAGTTTGAAAACCATCAGCGAAGTCTCCTTTTATGCAATTTTACCTGCATTTGCCGTCGCGGGACAGCATCTTGGCGGTCAATGAGGGGCTTCCATGGGGTTTTCGGGTTCAAAAAGGTCGGTCCGATCGTACGAGCCACTCGACCAATATCTTGACCATGACATTCCTTCGTTCCGGACCCGATCTCTCGCGTAAGCAGGACGTAAGCCGGCGGGAGAAAATCGGTGCGGTTTTTCGGATAGGAACGTCGCTTGGTGATTTGCGAATATCCAGTTTCTTCAAATGGATATCGTAGTATAGCGTGCCCTATCGCATTTTTCGGATGGGCACGTTGTCTTGCTCCGAAGGCAAAGGCCACGCGTTCGAGTCGTGTCGCCGATCCAGACCGATGTCCAGATGGTCGTCCTTGAGCCGGCTCAGAGCGGTGTTGCTCACGCGCTCCGTCCGTCGCCTAGGGGGACGGCGTTGCGTCGGACTGGACCGCGGCAGCGCGCGCACGCCGCCGCATCCCGCGCGTTCAGGCCGGGCAACGATGGCCTCCCCCCGCAGAGTCGCTGCGGTAACGGCTGGCCGAGGTCTGGTAGTACCGCGCGCAGATGGCCACCATGGCCTCGATCAACGATCCCCACGGCGCCGGAAAGCTCTCTTCAGCCATCACCCGATGCAGCATGCGCGTATAGCCGGCGAGGTCGTCTTTGAGAAACTCCACCACAGGCATAGCTGGATAACGCTGCAGCATCAGGATCGCCGCGTTGTCGGCCTCGCCGGCCGACTCGTCCTTGTCTCGTCCGTGCAGATCGTTCTGCAGACGTCCTATCGCGGAAACCAGCCGCAGGACCTGGCGAAACGCCGGACGTGCGCGCAAGCTCGCCATGTCCAGCCCCCACAGCAAGGACAGGCAACAGAACACGTTCGCGTAGGCTATCGAATCGATGCCGTTGTGCAGGTACTCGGCGTAGGACCAGCGTTCCCGCCCTGCCGCCTGCGCGTGTCCGGCGCGCAGCGCCGCGCAGTAGCGCCGGGTAGCGTCAAGAAGCTGAGCATAGTCGCGACGATCGTAGGCGAGCGCGGCCAACGAAGCGCGCAGCGCAGCGCAACCCTCGAATCCGGGGAGCGCGCACGGCTCGCCGTGCCCCAGCGCCTGCTCCACCGCGACGAGCTGCTCCGGCAAGATCAGGCCAAGGTCGTTGCAATCGTCGAGCCAGAACAGCAGCGCCAGTTCGCGATAGAACGCCACGATCAGTGTTTCGTCCTGCGGATCGCGACCGGTGCGGACGCTGATGTCGCGCAGGCTCGGACGGATACGATGCAGAATGTACTGGCCGCCGTTGACCGCTTCCACGGCATGCTCGTCAGCGAACCCGGTCAGGGAACGCCCCCACTCCAGCACCTGATGCAGCGCGCGTTCTTGCTGGGTCATGGTGCCGCCCCTGTTCCCTCGGTCAGCACGCGCCGTCCCCAACGAAGCGCCAGCCACAAGCCCGCGAGTTCGGCCACGCGCACGACCCGAGTGGGGCAATACAGTTCCTTTCCGATCCACAATGGCGTTTTCGGCAATGCATGTGCCGCATGCCGGGCGAGCATCCACTTTAGCGCACGCGCCACCGCCTGGGCGATGCGCCGGCGCTCTGTGGCTTTTCCGCTCTCGGCCACCACGCGTAACGCGAACAACGCATAGGCGGTTTCCTCGAATGTGGACGCGCGACTAGCGCCCCAGCCGCCGTCGCCGTGCTGCGCCTGCAGCAGCGCGGCCAGCGCGCGCTCGTCCCGCCACTGAGGCTTGCCTTGCGCCAGCGCAGTGACCGCATGCGCAGTGGGATACAGCCACGAAACATGCCATTTTTCGTTGGCCCATAAACCGTGCGGGTTGCGATTGGCCTCGACGTACGCGGTGGTGCCGGCGGCGGGCCTTCCCAACAGTCGCAACGCATGCAGGGCGTGGATATTGGTCGACACCGAGGCGTTGCGCTCGCCGGGGAAGGTGACGAACAGCTCGCCGATTTCGAAAGGGCGTAACGCATCGACCGCTGGGTCGCGGCCTGCAAGGTGCAGGACGCACAACGCAACGGCGGTGTCGTCCGCGTCAGCCGCGAAGTGCAAGGCCGGCCCTAGACCGCGCACGCCCAGTCGGGCCTCGAGCTGGGCGACGATTGCGCGGACCGCCTCGGCGAGTGCGGGATGAGCGAACAGTCCGGCCAGATGCAGGGTGTACAGCGACCAGCATGGCTCGAACACGTTGATCGGCCACACATTGGGAACGACACCTTCGATGCCGCTGCGCGTCGCCCTCGATGCCATCTGCAGATACGCATCGGCGCGCGCGACCTGCGGCGTGCTCCCCCATGTCACGGCGTGCGCACGCCACGCGGCGGTGGCCGCCGGGCTAATGCCGATGCTGCCGTCGTTATCCGGGCATGCGGTGGTCGGCGACGTCCCCCAGGCTTCCCAGGAGTGTAGCAACGGATGGCCGCTCGGCAACATCGCCACCGCCGCCAGCTTGTCCAGGCACGCTTGCCGCAACGGCAACAGCGCTGGATGGCGCGGAAACGCCAAGGCACCCAACAAGCATGCGGCCTCACCGTAAAGCTGCGGCAGGATCAGCTCCGCGCCGATCGGCGCGTCTTCCGGCACCGCATGTGCGTAGGGATCGGGCTGGCGCTGGAGGAACCGGGTTGCCGCCCGGACTGCGTCGGCACCACCGGGAAGAGAATCGGCACGCTGCAATGCCAGTAAGGCTGCCCAGGTGGGCGCAAAGCGGAACAGCGGGAAGTTCGCGCTTCCCCAACCGCCATCGGCCTGCTGCTGCGCGATGAGCCACGCGTATGCGTCCTGCCGATCAAGGACATTGCCGTGGAAGCGCAGCGCCCGCGCCGTGTCGTAGACAGACGGACCGACGCTGCCGCCATCGCTCATTTCGCTCAACAGGCCGCGCAATTCGCAGAGGATCTGTTCGGACAGCGCGTTCACGCTGGGGCCGCGTGCTTGAACAGATACGCGTTGGCCCGGTGTAGGAGTTGCGCCAACCGTTCAGCACGCGGCCCCAGCGGCGCGATGGCCTCCCCGGCTTCGCGCAATAGATCCAGCGCGAACTGGCGTGCTGCCTGTAGGCCCATGATGGACGCGCAGGTCGGCTTCTGCGCCGCCGCGTCCTTGCCAGGGGTCTTGCCTAGCTTCGCGGTATCCGCTGTCACGTCGAGAATGTCGTCGATCACCTGCAAAGCCAGGCCGAAACGGGCGCTGTAGTGATCGAGCACACAGTACAGCGCAGCATGCGCGACATTGTCCGCGACAGCGCATAGCGCGCCCATGCGAACGGACGCTCGCACTAGCGTTCCAGTCTTCATCTGGTGCATCGCCACGATCCTGTCCAACTCGACGCGCTTTCCGACCAGCGACAGATCCTTGGCCTGCCCGCCTGCGGCACCCTCGACTGACACCGCCTGCGCCAGTTCGCGCACGAGCGCGATACGGCTGTCGCCCGGCGCATCCAGGCTCGCAAGGGTCAGGAAGGCGTGCGCCTGCAACGCATCGCCGACCAGGATCGCAGTAGCTTCGCCGAACTTGACGTGCACGGTCGGAATGCCGCGGCGAAGCACGTCGTCGTCCATCGCGGGCAGATCGTCGTGGACCAAGGTACAGGCGTGCATCATCTCGATGGCGGCCGCGACGTCATCGAGCATGTGCTCCGGCGCGTCGACCAGTGTGCCGGCAGCCAGACACAGCAAGGCGCGGGTGCGCTTCCCGCCATGCAAGGTGGCGTAGCGCATTGCCGCCATCAGCTCGGTCTCCCCGTCATGTTCGGCGCAGAGAAGACGCGCCAGCACCTGTCCGACCCGGTTTGCGCCCTCGTGCATCCAGACCTCGGGCAGCAGCCCGCCGGATGCGCCGCGCGCGTGCGCACCCAATCCACCAAGCGCGAAATCATCAGTTCTGTCAGCCTGTGGCGTAGAATTGCTCTGCATGTTGTTCTTGTCCTTGTCCCTGACGGGCGAGCCGCCGCGGTGTACTCTGCGTCGCACCGTGCGCGCGCCGAGTGCAGCAATGCCGCGCGTCGCCGGCGCTGCTGCCTCGCCACAGGGGCATGTGATGCCAGCTCATGAGAATCCGATTCGAATAGTCGTGGATGGATGTGCGGTCGGGTAATAGCGCCGGCCTTTTTCGACACAGCTCAGCAACCGGGGCCGCGCTCCGCCCTCGTGCATGGTCAGCGCCAAGGTGATGCAGAACTGCACCAGTTCCAGCCATGCCAGGTGGTAGCCGATGCAGACGTGTGGGCCGGTACCGAACTGCAGCGTGTCCACCGGCCGGATCGGCTCGGTGCGTTCCAGCCACCGCGCCAGGCGAAACTGATGAGGCGCCTCGTGCAGCAGCGCCGAGGTCGAGAAATGCAGCAGCGGGATGCATAGATCAGTACCCGCGGGAATGTGCCGTTGGCCGAGTCGCAATTTACGCACTGCGCGGCGCACCAGGAGCGGCGTCGGCGGATGCATGCGCAGCGTCTCGCGGAACAGCGCCTCGGCGACGGGACACTGCGCCAAGTCCGCGTGCCGGGTCGGCACTGCGCCCACGCGTTGCGCCTCCTCGACCAAAGCCTCCCACAGCCCAGGCTGCCGCGCCAGCTCGATCACCATCCAGGCCATCGTTGAGGCGGTGGTCTCGTGACCGCCAAGCAGCAGCAAGCGGATATTGCCGACTAGGACTTCATCGGAGAGCGCACCGTCGCTGCGATCAAAGGCGCTCACCATGTCGTTGATCAACCCGGTGCGCGCGGCATGTTCGCGCGCGGCGCGAACGAACTCGCGCAACCGCGCATCGATCCAGTCGCGGGCGGCGCGACCGCGCCGCAAGGGCAGTCCGGGCAGGTCGACCGGGGGCGCGACGATCAACTGCAGCAGTTGCCGGTACTTGCGACGCCATTCCGGCAGGTCATGCGCGGGGATTCCCATGAGGCTGAAGATGAGCTTAAGCATCAGATCGCCGGTTTCGCGCAGGATGGTTACCTCGCCCCGGTCGCGCCACCTCTGCACCCACGCTCGGATGACGGGCGCGAAAAGCTCGCCGATGCCGGCCTGGGTCAGCCCCGCAGGCAGGAACGCCGCCTGGATCGCGCCGCGCGCCTGCCGGTGCGCGCCGCCGTCATGAGCGACCAACGTTCCACCAAACAATTCGGGCGCGATATCTTCGATCAGCGCCGAGGACACGTCCTTGTGTCGGAGCAGTGCGATCGGGTCCGGATCCAGACAGGTCACCATGTGTCCGGCAGGGCCGAAATCCAGCCAGAAGTGGCTGCCCAGCGTCCGTTCCGCGCGCCGCAGCAGGCGCGGCAGGTCGCAGACGATGGCGGGAAGATGCCCGACCAAGGGGAAAGCGCCGGGCACGACCGGGATGTCGTGCCGTAGCCGATCTCGACGGTTCAGCGGGTTGAGCAGCATGTCCATCAGCAGCGCGGCGACGCAGCCGCTTCGGCGGTCTCGAGGGAAGGCCGTGCGGCGCGGCTGTTCCCACCGTCGGCGTACGTCGGCACATGTGCCAGCATGCCGCCGTCGATGCACACTACTTGGCCGGTTATGAACGCAGCATCGTCGGAGAGCAGGAACGCCACCAGCGCGGCCACGTCCTCCGGGCGGCCGACGCGCGGTAGGAGCTGGTGCCGGCGCAGACGCCGTTGCATGCACTCGTCCAGCTTGCCCAGGAGACGCTCGGTCATGATAAGACCCGGCGCAACCGCGTTGCAGCGGATCTGCGCATGACCGTACTGGGTGGCGAGCGAGGCCGATAGCATGTTCATCGCCGCCTTCGATGCGGCGTAGGACGTCAGCGCGGTGTCACCGCTGAGCCCCTGGCACGACGACATGTTGACGATCGCGCCACCGCCGCGGCCGATCATCGCTGGGATGGCCTGCCGGCAGCAGAGCAACGTGCCGCGCAGATTTGTCGCCATGGTCTGATCCCAGATAGCCAGGTCCAGGTCGAGGATCGCGCGGTCGCGCGAAGTCAGATGCATGGCGCTCGCGTTGTTCACCAGCAGGTCGACCCCACCGAAGTGCCGCTCTGCCGCATCGAACAGCGCTACCACAGCCTGCGCCTCGGCGATGTCGATGGCCAGAGCCAGCGCGTGGCCCGCCTCGGCAGCGATTTGCGCGGTACACGCCGTGGCCGCCGAGCGATCGATGTCCCCGACTACCACTCTGCCGCCCTCTCGCGCGATGGCGAGGGCGCATGCCTTGCCGATCCCGGCGCCGGCACCGGTGACCACAGCCACCTTGCCTTCAAACCGTCCCATCGTGTCCTCCTCGATTGCGTTCGTCTCTCGCGGCGTGCGGCTCGGCCTCAGCCGGAGAAGGCGCACTGCCAGCGCTGGCGCACTCGCCGTCGCCAGCTGCGCTTTCGATGACCCGGATGGCGGCGACCGGGCACTGTCTGGCTGCGAGCCGCACGGCGGTGTGCAGTGCCTGCGGGACTGTCGCCCCGCAGACTTCGGCCACGCCGTCCGATTTGCGCTGGCGAAAGGTGCTCGGTAGCGTCAGCACGCACTGCCCGCTGGTTCCGCACAGATCCTGGTCGACCACGACGCACATCTGCGCCCTCTGCGCACGCAGCCGCACCGGCAGCGCGCGGAACGTCCTCAGGAACGCGGAGGGCTCCCGCGTCGGCTGTTCGGTCAATGCTAGCTTGGGGAAGCGCGCCTCAATCCGCGGCAAGCTCTCGGCCAACTGTACCCGGGCCAATTGCGCACCAAGGCAGAAGTGGATGCCATGGCCGAAGCTCAGCATGATCTTCCCGTCGGTCGACATGCCGGGACTGGTGTCGTAGAACCGCGCGGGATCGAAGCGGTCGGGATCGGCGAAGGCGTCCGGGTCGCGATTGCCAGACGCGATCAGCAAGCGAACATCCGCGTTCTTCGGGATCACCACACCGCCTAGTTCGATGTCGTGCTTGGCGATACGCGGAATGGAGCTGAACATGATGGGAGCGTCGCAGCGCAGGACTTCTTCGACGAACGCCTTCACCCCCATGGCATCTCCCTGCAGCCAGTGCCGCTGTTCGGGATACGCCAGCATCGCCAGGATCGCATGGTCAATCGTCGCGGCAGTGGTGGCGAAACCGCCCAGCAGCATGCCCCACAACATGCTGATCAACTCCGCATCCGACAGCGTGTCGGCATCATCGTCGTGCGCGCCGACCAGCATCGACACGATGTCGTGGCGGGGATCGGTACGCTTGCGTAGTATGAGATCGCCGAAGTAGGCCTTCACTCTGGCACTGGCCGCGTCCGCCGCGGCGAGCTGGGGATCGCTGGCCTGCGGGCTCAGGCCTTCCAGAATGGCGCCGATGCCGGTAGCGAGTTCGAACATGTCGTCCTTGGGCATGCCAAATAGTTCGGTGAATACAAGCATGGGCAGTGCCAGCGCGAATTCCCGATGCAGGTCCACGGCCTCCCCGCGCTCCAGCGCGGGCGCCATGCTGTCCATGCGCGCTGCGACAATGCGCACGATGCTCGGTCGCAGATTGTCAATCTCGCGCATGGTGAAATCGCGCGAGATCAGCCGGCGAAGACGCGTATGCGCTGGTGGGTCTTTCATTGCTATCGTGGAGGCCAGCAGATCGAACGAGAGGCTGTTCGCCGCCTGCGGAAAATAGCGCGCCAGTTCGCCTGGCGCCGGCCCCCGAAACGCATCGCCGGTGGCATTGAGCACCCAGTAGATGTCGGCGTGGCGGCTCAACAGAAAGAGACCCGACGCCGCGCGATGCACCGGATCGTGCTCGCGCAACCATCGCATGAACGGATACGGGTCGTGGATGCGCGCCGGCAACGCCAGTTCGGCGAATGCGTCCCGGCATGCTGCCCTGGTTTCTTGCACATCCATCTTGGTTATCCGTCGGCTGGCTGATCTAACCTGTGCGCGGGAGGCGCGCGGGAAAATCGCGGAGACGATCGCGATCCCTCGGCGGCGTGCGCACATCACCAGAGCGCCGGAACTCCTCCAAACCGTCAGTGACGATCTTCTTGCGCAACTTCAGTTCTTCGGGCGCCACGGCCAAGCGCAGTGCGGGAATGCGCTGGAAGATAGAACCGAACACCACCTTGAGTGTCAGCCTGGCCAGCGACCCGCCGATGCAGGAGTGCGGCCCGTAGGAGAATGCTAGGTTCGCTTTCGTCGGCAGGAGTTGTTGAGACACGGCGGCACTTCAATCTTAAAGCGGTGGAACGCGGAAGATGGTCGAGGCGCTGCGGGCAGCGCCTGCGCGTGCGCTTGCATTCACTCCTGTTCGTCGATGTTGACCGGCGGGGAAGACGGCTGAATCCTATGGCCTCAAGCTGCCTTTAGCCACCTACCGAATCTTGTAGTAGCTCGGAACGCCTGTGGCGCTAAAATGGAAAGTCGATCCCCACGCGCCAACATACGAACGTATTTCCGATCGGTATCCGCCTATTTTTGGTTGGCTACATGCGCGTGTCGCCGGACTCCGACCGCCAGAACACCGACTTGCAGCGCGACGCGCTGCTCGCGCCGGCGTTGATCCGCTTCACTTGTTCGAGGATGACGCCGCGCCAAAGCTGCCCCGCGACTGGTCGCATTGGTGTCATCAACGGCCTAGCAGTAAGCAAACTGGCAGGAGATCAGAATGTTGCAGCTCTCATCTCGTTCAGGACTAAGACGATAATGTGCATGATCTGTCCACAGCGTCGCTCAACAAAGAGCGATCTTACACCTACAGCTCTCAAAGAACCCGAGCGGTCGGTCCATCAATTACGTCCCGAAATTCACGAAGGAACAGTCAATTGGGATTGCCGAACTCGTGTAGACTGTGTCGGTATTCTGACAGAGGCACAATCTCGTGTCAGGTCCAGTACAACGCGCATAGTAAACGTTGGTACTGTCGAAAGCCCATTTAGCTTTGTGACTTGCTGGCGCCGCCGGGGATGACCATTGCTCAAAACAAATTGCTGGAGAAACAGGGCTAAAAGGCAGCAATGCTCTCGCTCCAAACTCTCTATCTCGCTGCGGAAGAAAGGTCCGCTCGTTCAGCTCGTTTACGTGCGCTGCACCCCTGACAGCTCTGTTCGGACATATCCACTGCGACCGCTTAGACATATAGAACAGCTAAAACCTGGTCTCGAACGTATTACCGCACGTAATGCACCCAGGTTCATGGCTTGCGCTTCGACTGGGTTAGCTTGGCATCGAGTTCTTTCGTCAGTCGGCCCAACCACTGGCTTAGTTCGAGGACTCGCGCCAAATCCCACGATTCGTTCACCGCCCATTGTCGAGTTCATGTTTGTCTTTCGGCTGGCACGATGCTTGCTGAAGTTCATTGCTCCCGGGGCGAGGAAGAACTGCAAGAGCTTGGAAAAGCAAGATGAGCACGAACGCTTTGATCGGTGGCGTCATTCCGCGCACCGATGTTGTGAAACGTGCGGCGCGCATTGGTGCCGAAGTCAAAAATATCAAGTTATCAGGCGATCTACCGGATAACGCAATCGCCGCGATCAACAGCCTATTGCTAGAGCACAAGGTGATCTTCTTTCGGAATCAAGGACATGTTAATGACGCCGAGCAGGAGCGCTTTGCCGCTCGTCTTGGAAAGCTGGTGCCACATCCGATGCTCGGTGCTACCAAGGGGACGGCGTCGCTTCTCGAATTGGACTCCACTCGCGGCGGCGGTCGCGCCGACGTTTGGCATGCGGATGGAACCTTCGCCGACGCTTATCCCAAGATTCTGGTACTACGGGCTGTTGTAATTCCGATGTTTGGAGGCGACACGGTGTGGTCGAACACAGCTGCCGCTTATCTTGGTTTGCCGCCGCCGCTACAACGGCTGGCCGATGGCCTATGGGCCGTTCACAGCAACGTCTTCGATTACGCCGGGATCGCGCGTGTCCGCGAGATCGATAAAAAACACTTTGACGAGGTGTTCACCAGAACGGTTTTGGAGACCGAGCATCCCGTGGTACGCGTCCATCCCGAAACAGGCGAGCGGACGCTAGTGCTCGGCGCGTTGGTGAAGCACTTTGTTGGGATCCCCAAATACGACGGACAAAAGTTGTTCGATCTGCTCCAATCTCACATCACCGCGCCCGAAAACACCGTGCGCTGGAACTGGTTAGAGGGGGATATTGCGATATGGGATAACCGCGCAACGCAGCATTACGCCCTCAACGATTACGGCGACCAGCATCGCGTCGTACGTCGCGCTACGATCGAGGGTGACGTGCCCGTCAGCGTCGACGGCAGGAGCAGTGTAACGCGCCTGAACGGGACCGAAAAACTGCACGTCGACACCCAGGACTCTGCCGGCTGAAAACCGGGAAACATTGGTTACCGCAGTCGTTTCGGACAAACGCGGAAGTACGCTTTCCGACGCCGCATCTCAGCTCTTAACGCCAACTTCGGCAGCGCTTGGCTGTGCTGGCAAACATTTGTGTCGACAACGGCTTCAACGAAAGCTTGATGCATCACTATCCTTCGCCGGCGGCCGCCCCGTGGCCACGTTTCAGTTTAGAAAACGCGCGATCAGTGGCCATAAAGCGCGCCAACATGGGGGCGATGAGTTTAGTCGGATCGACCACTTGGCCACCCTGACGCGTAAGCGCTTCTGCATATGCAATGAGATCACGACGCACGGCCGCGGGCAGCTCCACAGTCACTTTGACGGGCTTGTCGTCTGGGAGCTCTCCTATTTTAAGTTTTGGCATGTTGTCACCCGCGATATGGGGTAAGTATGAGATCACGATTAACAAGAACACGAACCGGGAAACCGGGTCGCACGGTCAGAGTGGGCTGGATGTTGAGGCCGCGCCGAACTACCTGTTGACCGGTCTGGTTCAGGGAGTCCGAGGCGCCGTGTCGCAATGCCTGGATGAGGGCGCTGTCGTTGCTGTTGGTGTCCGAGCCTGCTCCGAGTTCGGTCCCAACCGCTAGAAACGTCGATAGTGCCGCAGCCTTGAACAGCTCACCCCAGTGATTGTCGACCTGGTCTTCGAGACCTGCATAGCCTGCGGCATCCGCTCCAGGCTGTCGCTCGAGAACGATAGAACGGCCATTCGGCATGATCAGCCGAGTCCAAACGAGCAGGACGCGGGACTGGCCGAAAGTGACCTGACTATCGTAGATCCCGATCAGACGCGCTCCCTGGGGCACAAGCAGAAAGCGGCCAGTCGGCGTGTCGAAAATATTTTCGATTACCTGCGCCGTAATTTGGCCTGGTAGGTCGGATCGAATCCCGGTGATCAGAGCGCCCGGAATAACGGTCCCCGCTTGCACGATATATGGTGAAGCGGGCCTGGTGACGCGATCAGGGCTGACCGTGCGGCGGTCCACAGAGGCGTTCACGAAGGCAAGCTTGCGATCTTGACCGTTCTGCGCAAATCCATCGTCATTGGCACTCGCAGGCAATGCGATGCGGTCGCCCCCTACACTCGTTGCCGTTGGCTCACGCACTTCTCTCCCATTGGTCGAAGTGAACAGATGGCTGACGCGGGCTGCCTCGGTCTCCTGGTCCCGCCGCTGCTGGTCCGAATCAGCTCCGCTTGTCGGCAACTGGCCTTGAGCTGCAAGGATGGGTCGACCGAGGTCCCCGGGGAGCGGCGGACCCAGTTGCGGGATTGGCTGGCGTGGAATGCCAGCGTAGTCCTTCGGCAGCGCCGTAATCCCGTCGGCAACATTGTGGTGGTCGGTACTGTAAAGCTCATCGGCCGCGTGGTCTCGAGGGCCATTCTTCTGCAGCGACCACAGCACGGCTCCGCTGATGACAAGCAGGGCTACCGCGCTCCCCGCCGCCAGTACTTTCCGTGACAACCGTGTCACGCGCGGGTGCTCCGCTCTCAAGCGGAAGTTCCTGGACTGATCCTCTTGTGTCTCAGACGGAGCCGCTTGCTCCTGATCGTTTCCATTCCTGAGATTCATGACGAAGGCCTCCCGTCGGTCCGGACAATACGGACCTTCTGCTGGTGCTCGCCGCCAAGCCGCAGTTCGGCGGCAGCAAACAGCCGATCGACGATCAATACGTTGCCGTAAGCGCGATAATTGACGAGTTCAGTCTTGCCGTCTGGACCGATGACGAAGAGCGGAGGCATCTCGCCCTGCACGATGCCTTGCGGGAATTCGACATAGACCTTGCGGCCATCGTCATATGCGGCGAGCGGCCGCCAGGGCGGGCTGTCTCCTTCGATGGCGTATCGGGGGATACGTTGCGCCGGATCCGGAAGAACGGGTTTCAGAGCAATTGAACGGGACCGTTCATGCACAGTTTCCGGATAGTACCAGGCAACAGACGGCATGTAGGGCCGCTCGCGGGAGCGGAGCTCGATCAGATAGGTGCGCCGGTCGGTATTGACGACAAGGTTGGTCTCGATCGAAGCTCGGGTCGGCTTGACCAGGATATGGACGCGCCGTGTATCGCCGCTCCCGCTCTCGGTATCGCCCACGACCCACCGCACGGTATCTCCGGCCGCGATCGGCCCCGATCCCGTCAGCTGCTCCCCCTCCTCGAGCGCAATATCCGTGATCTGCCCCGGTGCAGCGTAAATCTGATAGAGCGCCCCTGGACTGTAGGCGTAGATTTGCGCCGCATTGAAATATCCACGCTTGCGCGGTTCGACCCGGGCTGCGCTGTTTGCGGTCTCAACCCGGCTGACGGGTTCAGCGTCTTCCTTCCCTCCCGACTTGCCGCCGAGAGCCGGTTTCCAGAGGGGTGGAACGTGAAGCGGTCGCGATCTGTCGTCGAGAGCCACCGGAGTCGCCGGTAACGGAGGCACTTCAGCGTCATAGCTGATCTCCGGCGGAATGTAGGTCGCGCACCCACCGAGCGGAGACGAACAAAGCAGAAGAGCGGACAGAAGTGCACGCTTCGAGGTCACGAACTCGGGCCCCGCCGAATTGAGCCTGCTTTGCTGGAGAGACGAATGAACGTCAGACGGCGTCTTGGTCACTGACTCAACTCCTTTGACCAGTTGATGGCGCGGACGTAAACGCCAAGTGGATTCTTGCGCAGGCGTTCGGCATCGCGGGGTGTCTCGATCACGATCGAGAGAATCGCAGTCCAGCGCTCAGTCGAACTCAGCGAGCCGTTGTCGTAGACGCGCTCGGTCCACGCGACGCGAAAGCTCTCCATAGAGGCGCGAATGACGCTCGACACGTCGACGGAGATTTGGGCCTTGCCCAACTTGGCAAAGGGGTCATTGTTGCGCGCGTAGTCGTTAAGCGCAGCGGCGCCGCGATCGGTCGTAAAATCATAGGCCCTGAGCCAGTTTTGTCGCAGAACGATGCTGTCGGCCGGCAGGCCCCTGACATCCTCGATGAAGCGCGCCAGATGGTAGGCGATCTGAGCATCGGTGGGCTGATAGTCGATGTTCGCTGGCGCAACCCTTTGGGCCCGGCCGAGATGGTCGACTTCGACCACCCAGGGCGTGATCGAGCCCTGGCTCGACTGCCAAACTAGGCTAACTGCGAGACCGGCTGATAACATCAAGCAGCCGAACGCCATCAGGCGCCAGTTCTTGGCCTGCACGCGGGCCGATCCAATTCGTTCGTCCCACACCTGCGCTGCCTTTTGGTAAGGCGTGGTCGGCTCGGGCATGCGCCCGTAATGAACGGAAGGTCGTTTGAACATCGATAATTGCCCCTGAGATCAAGTGATCGGTTTTGAGCGTGCGGTGTACGGATTTGAGGCGCTGCCGCGCAGCGGGTGGCGAAAGCGCGGTGGCCGCGCGTCAGCGCTCTCCTTCGGACAAATCGACGGACGAGCCGCTGCCGCCATGATCGCCTGAGCGAACCGCGTGGCCGGCCGCCGACGCACCGTGCCGAATGGTCTGGGCCCCCTTCATGCGCCGCGCCCAATCTGGCTGCCCTTCAGCCGAGGTGCTCGCGGCCTGCCCTCCCGTTTGCTCAGTTGCGCCGAACGCCGCCGCTGCGCGACGCAAAGGACTCATAGCAGCCGAGTGACCTGCCTCCGCGACACCAGCAATGCCTCCGCTTCGATAGGCCGCTGATGCTCCACTCATGATGGCGCCGCCAACGCGCGCTGCACCTGCAATCGCACCACCAGCGAGACTGGCGCCGCCGGCGGCGAGGCCGGCGCCCGCCGCAACAATGCCACCGGCAGCAAGGCCTGTTCCAACCGCGGCACCGGCACCGAGCTGAGGTCCACCTGACACCAGGCCGTTGGCGATTCCAGGACCGAAGATGCCGAGGCCCAGCAACGCGAGCGCCGCGAGCACCAGCGTCATCGCGTCCTCGATGGTCGGCTGGGCGCCGCCGAAGCCTGCGGTGAACTGCGAAAACAGGGTCGAGCCGATGCCGACGATGACGGCCAGGACCAGGACCTTGATCCCTGAAGATATCACGTTGCCCAAGACCCGCTCGGCCGCGAAGGCTGTCTTGCCAAACAGGCCGAAGGGAATGAGCACAAAGCCGGCCAGGGTGGTGAGCTTGAACTCGATCAGGGTGACGAAGAGCTGAATCGCCAGAATGAAGAAGGCGAGCAACACTACGACCCAGGCGAACAGGAGAATCACGATCTGGACGAAATTCTCGAAGAAACTGATGTAGCCCATCAGATTCGAGATCGAATCGAGGAGCGGCCGACCGGCATCGAGACCGACTTGAGCGATCTTCCCCGGTCGCAGGAAATCCCCCGCCGACAGGCTTGTACCAGACGCTTTCAGCCCAAGGCCGGCAAAGCTCTCGAAGACAATGCGTGCCAGGCCGTTCCAGTTGCCGATGAGGTAAGCAAAGACGCCGACGAACAACGTCTTCTTGACGAGGCGCGCGATGATGTCCTCGTCCGTTCCCCAACTCCAGAACAAGGCGGCTAGTGTGATGTCGATAGCGGCAAGCGTCGTCGCGAGATATCCGACGTCACTCCCTAGAAGCCCGAACCCATTGTCGATATAACGCGTGAATGTTTCCAGGAATTGGTCGATGATCCCCGTACCCGTCATTGCTTGTTCGCCTCGGGAGTCGCCGGTTGCGGATGACCTTGCGGGATCCGGCTCTGGTCTTTTGGGCCGGGTGCCAAACCTGCGGAATTATCTCGGCCAGAATCTGCGGGATCGTTCTTGCCGAAAAAGCGACGCCGGTTTTCGGCCCACACTTGCTTGCAGTGCTGATAACCTGCGGCTTCCTCCGCAGTGACACTGCGGCAGCCTGCAAGGTCAGAGCTGGTTGCATCCGTTGTCTGCTCCGCCTTCGGCGGCGGAGGAGGACCGTTTCCGCCACGAAGCTGAATTGTGCAGGCAATGACCACCAACACGCTGATCGTCGTGAGCAGCGATAACGCCTTGAACGACCTTATGTCGGTCATTGGTGGAACATCTGCACGTTGGATGATTGATAGCCCTGTCCTGGTGTCAGGAAACGCCTGAGCTGCTCTCGCCCCTGATCCTGAGCTGAGGCGCGCTGAGCCGCTTCGAGGCTCTGCGCCCTGCCCTGCGCCGCCGCGGCCGCTGTGAGATCGGCAAGTTGTTGCGCTTGAAGCGCGAGGATCTGGTTGCCGGCCTGAGTTGCCTGCAAGGCGCCACTGGCACTCTGGCTCGAGGTTACGAGGGCAGACGTCTGGATGCGATTGGTGTCGAGGTTGCCAACGATGCCAGCCTGGACACGAAGCGCGTCTTGCGTCGCGGCATAGGAATTCTGCCATCGCGATTGAGCGTTGGAGATTAGCAACTGGTTCGACTGGCTGCTGGTCGCTGGCGCGTAGCTTGTCGAGAAGGCATGATCGATCTGCTGCACGTCGTAGGTAATGCGCTGAGCCTGGGCCAGTAATTGCTGGGTGCGCTGGATCGATGATTGCAATTGCTGCAGCGACGAATACGGCAGGTTTGCCAGATTCCTTGCCTGATTGATCAGCATCTGCGCCTCGTTCTGCAACGAGGTGATCTGATTGTTGATCTGCTGGAGCTCCCGCGCGGCCGTCAGGACATTCTGAACGTAGTTGCTGGGATCAAAGACGATCAGTGCCCGTGCGGGTACCGAGGCACCAAGCGCCAGCGCAATGGTGCCAGCGGCTGCCAACAAGCGAAGACGCTTCATAGCGATTTCTCCAGATTTGCGAGATTGGGGATCAGCTCGAGGGCCCAGGCGACGTCCCGGTGCTGTAGCCAGGCCGGCACGAAGCCATCAGGTCCATGTTCGGCGAAGAGCTGCGCAATGGCTGCCTGATCTGTCTTGGAAGAGGCCGCGGTGAATGCGAGCGCAACTTCGCCCAGACCAAGCTCGAACATCCGGTTGCCGCGACGGGACTGGCAGTAGTAGTCGCGCTTTGGCGTTGCCCGGCTCAGAAGTTCGATTTGGCGATCGTTGAGTCCGAAGCGGCGGTATATGGCAGTGATTTGCGGTTCGATCGCCCGTTCGTTCGGCAGCAAGAGGCGCGTTGGGCAGCTTTCGATGATCGCCGGCGCAATCGGAGAGCCATCGATGTCCGAAAGCGACTGGGTGGCGAAGATGACGGACGCGTTCTTCTTGCGAAGCGTCTTCAGCCATTCCCGGAGCTGCCCCGCAAAATCCTCGTCGTCGAGGGCAAGCCAACCCTCATCGACAATCAGGAGCGTCGGCCGGCCGTCGAGACGGTCCCCAATACGATGGAAGAGATACGCCAGCACGGCCGGCGCAGCACTCGTTCCGATCAAGCCTTCGGTCTCAAACGCCTGGACCGACGCCTCGCCAAGGCGCTCGAATTCAGCATCAAGCAGGCGCCCGGAGGGACCACCGAGGCAATAAGGTTGCAAGGCGCGTTTCAGAGAGTTCGATTGGAGCAGGACTGACAGGCCCGTGAGGGTATGTTCCTCCCTCGGCGCCGAGGCGAGAGACGTCAGCGCCGACCACAGATGATCCTTGACCTCCGGGGTGATCTCGACCTTTTCCCGCGCCAGGATCGCGCAAATCCATTCCGTGGCCCATCCGCGTTCGGAAGGATCATCGATCCAGGCCAGCGGCTGCAGGGCGACGGGTTGTTCATCTGCATCGGACGATGCGCCACCGAGATCATGCCAATCACCGCCCATGGCGAGGGCGGCCGCTCGGATCGAACCGCCAAAATCGAAGGCAAAGACCTGAGAGTCGGGGTAACGGCGGAACTGTAGCGCCATCAGGGCAAGCAGGACCGACTTGCCGGCACCTGTCGGTCCCACCACGAGGGTATGGCCGACATCGCCGACATGGAGCGAGAACCGGAAGGGCGTCGATCCCTCGGTCTTGCCGAACAGAAGCGGCGGACCCTTGAAGTGCAGATCCCTCGCCTCGCCGGCCCAAACGGCCGACATTGGAATCATATGCGCGAGGTTGAGGGTCGACACCGGTGGCTGCCGCACATTAGCGTAGACGTGCCCGGGCAGACTGCCGAGCCAGGCTTCAACGGCGTTCACCGTCTCGATCATGCAGGTGAAATCGCGCCCCTGGATGACCTTCTCGACGAGGCGGAGCTTTTCATCGGCGGCATTGGCATCGCGGTCCCAGACGGTGATGGTCGCCGTGACAAAGGCTTGCCCGATCTGATCCGATCCCAGTTCCTGCAAAGCCGCGTCGGCATCGAGCGCCTTGTTGTGAGCGTCGGTATCGAGCAGCGTCGATGCCTCGTTGGTCATCACCTCCTTGAGGATGGCGCCGATGGACTTTCGCTTGGCGAACCATTGCCGGCGAATCTTCGTCAGCAGCTTGGTGGCATCGGTCTTGTCGAGCATGATTGCGCGGGTCGACCATCGGTACGAAAACGCCAGGCGATTCAGGTCGTCCAGAATTCCCGGGGTCGTGGCGCCCGGAAAGCCAACAATCGTCAGGACCCGAAGATTGGCTGAGCCCAACATCGGCTCCAGCCCGCCGGTCAACGGCTGGTCGGCCAATAGCGCATCAATGTACATCGGAATTTCTGGCACCCGAACGCGATGACGCTTGGTCGAGATCGTCGAGTGCAGGTAGGTCAGGGTGTCCTCATCATCGAGCCAGGCACATTCGGGCATAAACCCTCCGACGAGCTGCAGCAGGCGGTTAGTTTGATCGACAAACCCATGGAGAATCTCGCGCGCGTCTGCGCCAACAGTCCGATCGCGGCCCTCATAGAGCAAGCGCTCTGCCCTGGCGGCTCCCTCCTCCGGCGGCAGATAGAGGAACGTTAGAAAATAGCTGGACTCATAGTGAGCGCCGGCCTCTTCAAACTGAGCTCTGCGCTCGGCGTCGACCAGCGCCGATGCCACATCCGGAAACGTACTCGGAGGATAGACCCCAGCAAAATGACGCTGCGCCTCGATGAATAAGGCCCAGCCGGATCCCAGGCGGCGAAGTGCGTTGTTCAGGCGACCGGCGACGCCGACAAGTTCGGCCGGCACCGCGCTGTCGATGTCAGGTCCCCGGAACTTTGCCGTCCGCTGGAACGAGCCGTCCTTGTTCAGGATGATCCCCTCATCGACGAGGGCTGCCCAGGGCAGGAAGTCGGCGAGACGCGCGTTGGAATGACGATATTCGGCAAGGTTCATCATAGCAAAGGGCTCAGGTGTTGAGATGTGCGGGAATGCGCAGATGTTGGCGCACCACATCGACGAAGGCGGGATCGCGCTTGGCCGCCCAGACGGCGGCCATGTGGCCGATGAACCAGAGGACGAGACCCGCGATCCAGAGCCGAAGTCCAAGTCCAAGGGCCGCAGCAAGCGTGCCGTTAACGATCGCGACCGACCGCGGCGCGCCCCCCATCAGGATAGGCTCAGTGAGCGCGCGATGAACGGGCACGACAAAGCCTGCGACTTGGTCATCCATCAGATCACCACGCCGCCGCCGAAGGAGAAGAACGACAGGAAGAAGCTCGAGGCGGCAAACGCGATCGACAGACCGAACACGATCTGGATCAGCCTTCGGAAACCACCCGACGAATCCCCGAACGCGAGCGTGAGCCCGGTCACCACGATGATGATGACGGCGATGATCTTGGCGACCGGACCTTCAACCGACTGCAAGATCTGATTGAGCGGCTGCTCCCATGGCATGTTCGAGCCAGCCGCCCACGCCGGCGGGGCTGCCACAAGCACCGCGCCGAAGGCGGCCAACGATGCACCTCGAAGAAAGCGAAATTTATGACGCATGTCAGTCTCCTGCTGATGAAAGGTCGTAGTCGCCAGCGGCGCCAAGCCCTGTTACGCGGGCGAGTTCAGCGAGGCGACGGTCAGCGCCGCGGCCCGCAAGGACAGCGACGAGGTTGATCGTCTCAGCGATCAGGGCACGGGGAACCGTGATGACGGCTTCCTGGATGAGCTGCTCCAGCCGCCGCAGCGCGCCGAGCGCGCTGCCCGCATGGATCGTGCCGATGCCGCCGGGATGGCCTGTACCCCAAGCCTTCAGCAGATCGAGCGCCTCGGCACCTCGCACTTCGCCAATCGGAATGCGATCAGGTCGTAGCCGCAGCGAGGACCGAACGAGCTCCGATAGCGTGGCCACACCATCCTTGGTCCGCAAAGCGACGAGATTGGGCGCCTTGCACTGAAGCTCGCGCGTATCTTCGATCAGAACGACCCGATCGGAGGTCTTCGCCACTTCGGCCAGGAGCGCATTCGTCAACGTTGTCTTGCCGGTCGATGTCCCGCCGGCGACCAGAATGTTCCTCCGTGCGGCGACCGCGTTCCGCAGGATCTTGGCCTGCTCCGAGGTCATGATCCCCCTGCGGACGTAGTCGTCGAGCGTAAACACGGCGACAGCGGGCTTGCGGATCGCAAAGGCCGGTGCCGCAACGACCGGAGGCAACAGACCTTCGAAGCGCTCGCCGGTCCCAGGCAATTCGGCCGAGACCCGTGGCGAGCCCGCATGCACCTCCGCACCTACGTGGTGCGCAACCAGACGAACAATACGCTCGCCATCCGCTGCGGAGAGAGTTTCGCCTGTGTCGATCAGGCCATTCGACAATCGGTCGATCCACAACCGCCCATCTGGATTGAGCATCACCTCGATGATCGCATCGTCTTCGAGGTAGCCGGCAATCGCAGAGCCAAGCGCGCTGCGCAGCATTCGCGCGCCGCGCGAACTCGCTTCCGATTGAATGGAATGGATTGCCACCGTTCGTCCCCACCGAATGAGGACGTCCAACGAGCGTCCTCATGTGGGGATGATTAGAAAAGGCACCGATGGACTTGGCGCAACAAGCGGCTTCAGTGATCGTAGGCTGGCGTAGAAAAAGTAAGAGTGAGAACTGATGTTTGAGGCCTATTCAATAGGATCGTACTCGGCGAGCTACCGTTCACCACTCCGCATCGTCATCCGCGGGTACCAGTATGACCGAGTTCTCATACAGGCCGACGGGTTCGACAGCGTCGGAATCACTTGCCGGCATGAAGAAGGGAATTGAACTTATCCATGGAGCGACGGATTGGCGCCAAGGCAACGCGAACCATACCAACGCCGCGATCTGCAGTGCTATGTTGAGGCCGAACGCGACCTGATAGGCTGGGACGGATCTGTGGCCATCGTTCGTCGGCCACTGCTCCAGGATCAGGCCTGTTGCGGATTGCGCCAGAAAGGCCCAGCCAAAGTGCAGGACGTTCAGGGCGCCATTGGCACGACCAGCAAGCTCAGGCGGAAAGTAATCCGCTATTACCGCAAAACTGGCCACGGTCGCCGTTCCGGCAATTGCGACAACGGACCAGGGCAAAATGGACGGCAGAGGCGCTCGCAGGATCAAGGCCAGTTCGGCTGCGATAAACAAGACCGCAACGATCGTTAGTATCGTCTCCGCGCCGATTCCCCTTCGTTTGATGTGATGAACCGTCATGCCGAACAACCAGGCACCGCCGCTTAGCGTGATCGACATTATGAACAGCTGTCTGACGAGGCTTGCGCGATCAAGCCCCTCGACGTCTGTCAGCCACGGCGATGCCCACAATCCCTGCAGGGACCAGGACGATCCAACGCAAGTCGCCGACAACGGGGCCATTCGCCAAAAGCGCCGATCGCTGAAGACGGAGCTCAGGGTAGTGGCCGCTGTTGATGTGGCCACGCTTCGTTCAGGCACCACGAGATAGATGAGAATGGCTGTCGTACCGGTCGCGACTGCCATAATGTCAAAGAGCTGCCGCCAGCCCATCCAGGCGAGCAGGTATTCGACGGGAGCCGTGGCGGTCACCGCTCCAAGCGATCCCAACATGATCATGTAGCCATTGAGCAAGGCAACTCGCTCCCTCGGGAACCAAAGGATGATGGACTTCAGTCCTGCCGTGAGCGACGCCGCGACACCAAGCCCGATCATTGCGCGCGCGGTCAAAAGGGATAGGAAGCCGGTCGATACCGCGAACAGTCCGGCACCGACTGCTGCGAGCAAGAGCAAAACGCTCTGGACGCGACGCGGACCAAAGCGGTCCAATAGAATACCGATGGGGATCTGAGCCGCTGCGAAAACAAGAAAGTAGACTGACGTAAGCAGCCCAAGATCTGCAGCCCCAACACCGGTATCCGAGCTGAGATGGCTGGCGATCAGAGCGTTGATCGTTCGAAACAGATAAGAGAGATAGTACCCAGCTACAAAAGGCAGAAAAACGCGCGCGATTCGACGCCATGCTGTTGAGATTTGCATGCTGGCCCCTTTGCTCTCAGCTCGCTCGAGCCGATAGCGCGTCCAGCTATTGTAAGTTCGGCAAAATCGCTGCGGTCGTAGGCTGGCGTAGAAAAAGAGGGACTGGCGAGATCATCTCATTACATGGTTCAATCAGCTGTTCTCGGTCGGTTCCTGACGGCGGATATCTTCTGGTATCTCGCGCAGAAAGCTTTGCCCCTTCTGCAAACGGCGCCCGAGCGCCTCGACAAATCCTTCAAAGCGCTCCCGACCCTTTGCCTGCGCGGCCGCCTGCGCGTCGTTGGGTAGCGGCGGCGTGATCGTCAGCCAGAAACGAATAAAAAGGGCCAAAGTTTCCGCCGTCAAACCCACGTCGCGTTCTAGCCTCTGCATCTGCCGCGACACTCGGTCCAGGCGACGGGTAAACGCCGCCTCCCGCCTGTCCGCCCCGTCCGGTGACAGAAATGAAGCGACGGCCGCTTCCACAATCGCAGACCGAGAGAGCTTCTTGCGATCGGCCAGGTCCGAGATCTGTTTCAGAAGCTCTGGCGGAAAATAGACGTTCATCCGGTCGCGCATATCGCCTCAGAGCTCCATAGCGTCATTCGGGTCCAGGGCGGCCTGACGGGCGACACCTCGCATCTGTTTGCGGATGAGCCGAGATTGACGTAACGCATCCTCGTCATCGTCAAGGACGGCAGCGAATTCTTCTGCCGGTGTCGGTTCGGTCGCCTCCCTGGCGATCGCGACGTGATCGGGGAGCTCGGGCTCACGACGGAGTCCGCTGTTCGCCGTGTCTTCCTCGACCCCCGAAGCTTGGTCAGCTGGACTCGCCGTCGGCTTCGGCGTTCCGAGCGTTGACCATCCGTCCGTTCGCGATGATCGGCCGGCTGTCGCCGGATCAGGCGGCGGTAAAACACGCTCGGTGAATCGGCGATCCTCGTAGTAGCGGACCTTCCTCGCCCGGATCGGCGCGGTCCCTGCCACCATGACAATCTCGTCCATCGGCGAAAGCTGCATGACCTCGCCGGGGGTCAAGAGCGGCCTTGCCGTCTCTTGGCGGGAGACCATCAGATGCCCCAGCCAGGGGTTGAGCCTGTGACCGGCATAGTTCTTCATTGCCCGCATCTCCGTCGCCGTGCCCAGCGCATCGGACACCCGCTTGGCCGTCCGCTCGTCATTGGTCGCGAAGCTGACTCGGACATGGCAGTTGTCGAGGATCGCGTTGTTCGGGCCGTAGGCCTTCTCGATCTGATTGAGCGACTGCGCGATCAAGAAACTCTTGATGCCGTATCCCGCCATGAAAGCGAGCGCGGACTCGAAGAAATCAAGCCGGCCCAGGGCCGGGAATTCGTCGAGCATCATCAGGACTCGATGCCGACGGTCACGGGCGTGCAAGTCCTCGGTCAGGCGCCGGCCGATCTGGTTCAGCACCAGGCGGATCAGTGGTTTGGTCCGTGAGATATCGGAGGGCGGCACCACAAGATAAAGCGTCGTCGGGCGGCCATCTGCGATCAGATCGGCGATCCGCCAGTCGCACCGGCAGGTCACCTGAGCCACGACAGGGTCGCGGTAGAGCCCGAGAAACGACATCGCGGTAGAAAGAACACCGGAGCGTTCATTCTCGGATTTGTTGAGGAGCTCGCGCGCGGTCGAGGCGACCACGGGGTGAGACCCCTGCTCGCCAAGATGGGGCGTGGTCATCATCGCCTTCAGCGTCGCCTCGATCGGCCGCTTCGGATCGGAGAGGAAAGCAGCGACCCCGGCCAAGGTCTTGTTTGCCTCGGCATAGAGGACATGGAGGATGGCGCCGACCAGGAGGGAATGACTGGTCTTCTCCCAATGGTTCCGCTTGTCGAGCGAGCCCTCGGGGTCGACCAGGACATCGGCCACGTTCTGGACGTCGCGAACCTCCCATTCCCCGCGCCGGACCTCAAGCAGCGGATTGTAGGCCGAAGACTTCGGATTGGTTGGGTCGAACAACAGGACGCGGCCATGCCGCGAGCGAAAGCCGGCGGTCAGTTGCCAGTTCTCACCTTTGATGTCGTGGACGATGGCCGAGCCAGGCCAAGCCAGCAACGAAGGAACGACGAGGCCGACACCCTTGCCGGACCGGGTGGGCGCAAAACACAATACGTGCTCCGGCCCGTCATGGCGGAGGTAGTCGCGGTCGAGTTTGCCCAGCACCACACCATCAGGACCGAGAAGTCCGGCCGCTCGAACCTCTTCCACATCTGCCCAGCGCGCCGAACCATAGGTCTCGACATTCTTGGCCTCGCGCGCGCGCCACACCGACATGCCGATCGCCGCCGCGATCGAAACGAAGGTCCCGGACGCCGCGATGAACGCACCCTCAACGAAAACCCGCGGCGCATAGGCGTCGTAGACGAACCACCACCAGAAGAAGATCGGCGGGTAATAGACCTTGAAGCCCGCCAGTTCGAACCAGGGCCGCCCAAGCTCCGGTTGCCAGGCGAGCCGCCAGGCCGTCCACTCGGTTGCTCCCCAGATGGCTAGCAATACAATCACGCCGACGACAATCACCTGTCCCCACAGGATTTTGGTTCCGGACATCCCGAGGCCCTTCCGCAACTGAATTGGAGAGATTGCTAGAGGCCGAGGTCGCGCTTCCGACCAAAGCCCCATTCGATGCTACCGCTGTCCTTCACGACGCCGGTGACGTGTTGGCCAAGCCTCGTTTCGAGTTCGCGCGACCAGGGCACGAGTTGGAAGCCGAATCCGTTGTCGATCATGGCGAAGCGTCCTGAGGTGAGAGTCAGCCGCTGGCGATAAGTGCCCGCCACATGCTCCCCGGAGTCAGGCTTAACGTAAGGGAGGCGGGTCTCGGCCGAGACTTTTGCGGCCACCTCGTCCAGTTCACGCCGGCGCAACGTGTTCAAGAGGTCGCGCTGCAAGATGATGCGTGGGCCCTGCCGCCGCGCCAGGCCCTCCTGGATCAAATGCTCGGTACGGGCTTCCAGGGCGTCGCGTGTCTCGCGGCCGAATCCGCCCATGGCGAGCGGCATGGGGTCCCGTTCAATCAGCCGATGGTCGAGCCATGTTGCCCCTCGTGCCGTGATCTGGCTACCAAGATCGAGATCGGAGCGTGTCGCGAGAACCAAGGTCGGCCGCGGATCGTCGGCTTGACCGAAGCGTCGGACTTCAACGATTCCGCCGATCGTCGGTGCCTCGTCGAAAGCCTCGAGCCCTCGAAAGCGCACGTGGTGCGCGCGTCCGTCTGTACCGTCGATCAGGGCGTACGCCTCACCGGTCTGTTCGTCATGCAGTCCCCGATCGATCAGTCGCCCGACAATCTGGGATGTCGATTGTCCACCCTCGATGACGAAGTCGGCAACGCCGCGCGTTTCCCCACGGTCGGTAAAGGCGCGGTGCATGGTCTTGATGATGTCACCCCGCATGCCGAGGTCGCGCAAGCTCCTCTCGGCCTCGAGGCCGACCATCCACTCCCCCGGCGCGGCGGAGGCAGCAAGGCCCAGCTTCTCCAAGTGTTGAAGGCGACCGACCATCAGGCGCCGGATCTCGGGATCCGACTTCCCGGGATCGACTGGACGAAGATCAATGTAGCCCGTCTCATCAGCTGCCAGTCGGATCTCCCGATCGAGCCGTGTCCATCGCTCGGCCGTAACTTCCCTCTCCAGCGAATTGCGGATCTCGTGCTCCGGTTTAGGACCCAACTCGATGGCGACCAGTTCCTCGGCGCGTGAGCGCAGGCCCTGGCTGATATAGTCGCGGGAGATCACGAGATCCGCCCCTTCCTGATCGACTCCCCGAACTAGAAGATGGACGTGAGGATTGTCGGTATTCCAATGATCGACGGCCACCCAATCGAGCCGCGTGCCGAGATCGGTCTCCATCTGCCTGGCGAGGTCGCGCGTGAAGGCCTTCAGGTCCGTCATTTCGCCGGCATCCTCCGGCGAGACGATGAACCTGAAATGATGCCGGTCGTCCTTGCAGCGTTCTGCGAAGGCCGCGCTATCGGCGCGGTCGCCGCCGGCATCGAACATCTCGGCCCGCTCACCACTCCGGGTCACGCCGTCACGCTTCAGATACGAGACGTGGGCGGTCAGTGGTGCTGATCGGAAGGCTCGCCCCTTGTGACGAACCACGCGCGCCTTTACCACGACGCGCCGCGTCGGGCTGAACAATCTGCCACGGCTAAAAGCAAGGCGCCCGCGGCCAAACGTCGAGCGTCCATACGCCGCGGAACGCCTGGCAGCCGCAGCCTGACCCGAAGTGTGCCCAGCCCTCTTTGCCGCGCGCAGTACCTGGTTGATGAAGCTCCTTTGCTTCGGCGCGCGGGTACTGCGGATTCGCCCGGGCCGAACACGGAGATCGCTGTCGCCCACGGTCATGGCGAGGCCTCGCAACCATCAAAGGCGCACTCGGTGCCGGAGACGCCGTTGATTGCATTGGTCAAAATGCAAGTCGCGGCACGCGCCGCGACCGACCGGCACGCCAGAACCCAAGCCATGCCAATGGCTTGCGGTTCGACCGGCGAGCCTCTTTTATCTCGCCGTCCTGCCGTCGTGGTCTCCCCGTCGCCGCTTCCCGAAAGAGCCACCGCGACCTGGCTGCCAACTCGCGAAGCCCCTACTGCTTCCGAGCGCTTGCGATAGCGATCGTTACCCGAAGGGCCGAGACACCCGAAGGGTGGCTCGGTGAGGAGCGAAGCGACGAGTAGAGCGCGGGCCGAAGGCATCGCCCATACGCCATCGGCTTGCGAACCTGCACATTTGGTCATTGCGATGCTCCCGAATCCGATCGAGCGACGAACACGCCAAGAGGCCGTGGAACCATGTGCGAAACATCGGGCGCCGAGATTGCAGCCGTGACACCGCTCGACGGCATGAGCGCCAGGAACCGATCGCGCGTATTCATGGGAGAGCGTCGCAGCTGCTGATGACTGTCCGCTGGCTGTCCACCTCGGCGGCAGTTCGATGGCAAGCAAGTTTGCAAGCTTCGTGACGTATGCTCGCGTCTCGTCTGGCAGAGAGCCGCCCGCGAGATGCTCTTCATAGCGAGCCGGTCCCGCATTGTACGCGGCAAACATGCCAGGCGAGCCATATCGATCGAGCAGTTCGCGCAAGTACGCCGTGCCGGCCAGAATGTTGTCATGCGGGTCGTAGGGGTCGTTCCCGAGATTGTAGCGCTCGCGAAGTTCCGCCCAAGTCGCCGGCATGATTTGCATCAGGCCCATTGCGCCTTTGGGCGACTTGGCGTGCACGTCTCCAGCGCTTTCGACGTTAATGACCGAACCGATCCAGTTCACCGGAATTGCAAAACGCTTCGAGGCTTTGTCGACGAAAGCTGCAAACGGGTTGCTTGCCTGAGCAACCGCTTGAGCTAACACTGATCCACTCTCGGCTCGAGCAGCCCCGTCCGACGCAGCGAAAATAAGCAGCAGCGACACGACAGCCCAAACGCGCACGCCCGACCGAGCCAAGCATGCCGTTGTGCTCGCGCCCTTCCAGGGCAAAGCGGCTTCGCGTCGGCCATGCGGCAGCCGTGGACTGCCGCGGCGCGCGCCGGCGCTGCTAGCGTTGGTCGGGACGGAGGAATGGTCCCGCGATCGATCGAACAGAGAAATGGCGGGATAAGAGCGTGGAACACGCACGATCACTCCTCCCACGTCCACACGGGCAGCGCACGGCCGATCACCGCCGACGCAGGCAAGAATCCAAAATATCGGCCATCCAAGGAGTCGTCGGACTGCCAGTTCATCAGAAACAGCTCGCCGTCACCGACGACGCGGCAGCCCTGCCATTTCGGCAGCGGCCGGCCTCGTCTGTCGTGATCCTTCGCCTCGCCCACTGCGATGTCGTCGACCGAAATCGTGAGGTCCGTTCTGCAAACGGTCTGCCCGGGAAGGGCAAGCACGCGCTTCAGCATGGGGACGCCGAAAGGCAGATAGCCGTTCAAATCGAGGAAGGTCGCAAGCGGCTCCGGCGGCTGAACGGCGACCAATTCAGTGACTTGGAATTGGTCAGCCGGTCGGAGGCGGTAGAGACCGATCGGCACGCTCGCGGATGCGTTCCAGATGTAAAGCGGAAGCGGCTCCAGGACGATCGTCACGATGAGCGCGGAAGCGACCCCAAACGTCACGGCCAGCATCATTGGGCGGCCTGTCATCGCATGACCCTCTGCCGGTGAAGCCAGGCCTGGTGGCGGGCTTTCGTATACGGGCGTGGGTTTTCATTGACGGACAGGCGGTTATGAACGTGATGCCAATGATCAGGCGCGACATCAGCTGGATCGATACCGAACGCCTCAACGGCGTCGACCATCTGTAGCACGCGCTCGACCTTCGGCCAGCCGGACAGACGCAGCAAAATCTCTCCGCCGGGTGTCACATAAGGGACAGTCGAGCAGCGCTGTCCCGGTGCGACCGCGCGCAAGATGTCGATCCGCGAAATGATGGTGCCAAAGTCATTGGAGGTCCATCGGACGAAGGCAAAGATGCTGCCGGGCGCGAATGACAGGACACGCCGGTGGCGATCAAGCTTCCGTTCGTTGACGATACGACCGAACCGAATGCGGTTTTCGATTCGCTTCTCGAGCCACAACACTTCCACTTCCGTGAGATCGCTCATGCGGCGGCTCCCTGACGCTGGAGCTGGTAACCGTGAGCTTGGGGCTCGGTGGAGAGTGTGTATGGCGTGCAAAGGCAGGCTGGCCTATCGGACTGCCGTTGCCGAGCGCCGCCAAGGTGGCTTTCGGCCTGGTCCGTTAGAAGAAATCCGAAGGATTTCCGGTTAGTAAAGTTAGAGCGGCGGGAAAGCGCGGAGAAACAAGCGCTTAAGTCCGATTCCGGTCCCCGATAGCACGAGGATCGGGTCCCCGATAGCACGAGGGTTGCGGTCCCCGATAGCACGAGCTGATTCACAGGTTGTCCTCCGAATTTGAAACGAGTCCGCGCCGGCGCAGGCGTGCCGTTAAGGGATGAACAGGCGCAGGTGCGAAGTTCAGCCGCTCGGTACCGTTGGGATCGCGCGTCAGCACGAGCTGATAGCCGGGCAATGCCTGGCACTGGACGATCTGACGCACGTCGTAAGCAAAGTGCTTGAGCGGTGAAATGATGCCGGACTTGGCATGAAGGTGCACAAGATCAAAACTCCAACCGTCATCCTGGCGCCCACCATGCTTGCGCACGAGCCGGTAGAGCCACCGCTCAAGTCCGCCCGTCAGCTCGAAATAGGCGCGGTCGATCGTCAGCACGAGCGCGTCATCGATGACGCCCGCGTAGAACCAATCCGGCAGGATCAGTTCGATCCCAAATGGACGACCGTTTGCATCGGCCGTCTCCTTCCACTCGTTGATCCAGGAGAAGCGCTGCCGTCGCCGTTCTGTCGGCTGGCGGATCGACGTCAGCACGGTCGTTGACTGAAGTCTGTCGAGACCCGCCTTCAGTCGGTCATAGTCACGTGCGCTGGTGCCGCGGCCGACGAACGTCAGAATCTCGTAAGGCGTTGCAGCCATCAGGCGCGACGTCTTCAAGCCGGCGTCACGGGCTTCGACGATCTGGGACGCAGCCCAGATCAGAACGTCTGCATCCCAGATGGTCGCCATGCCGTGTTCCGGCACAGCTTCGACACGAATAGCGATCGCACCGGCACGGAAATCGATCGGCACGATTCGCTTTGTTTTGGCGAGCGAAAAGAACGGATAAGCCATCAGATCCTGCGCATCGCGGGGCGCGAGATCCCCGGGCAAAGCACGAAAGAGCTCAAGCTGGTGGCGCTCGGAATGATGACTGCGCCGCATGGTCACTGCTCTCACGCGGCTATTAGCGACGTTCCTGACCTGCATAGGGACGCAGGGCCGGATGCTTCTTGGCGGGCAGCACGGTCCCCTTGCCGGGATCCGATGTCGACGTCTTGGCGCCGCGGTCGGCCCACGCTTTCAGATCATCGACGGCGTAGACAACACGTCCGCCGATCTTCCGATACGTGGGCCCAGTACCGTAGGTGCGGTGCTTCTCCAGCGTGCGGCCGGACAGGCCAA
The DNA here is from genome assembly GCF_054056275.1 of Bradyrhizobium sp. USDA 4449. NCBI lineage: Bacteria > Pseudomonadati > Pseudomonadota > Alphaproteobacteria > Hyphomicrobiales > Nitrobacteraceae > Bradyrhizobium > Bradyrhizobium sp. USDA 4449. Next base: position 590,820 of record NZ_JBSRYD010000001.1, read on the forward strand.
GATAGCGCGCGGCCTCAGGTGTGCGCAGGAATCGCGGGGGAAGACCGGCCATCGGATCGGGCATTTGAGAACTCCAGGAGGACAGCGCACTACACCTGGCTAGGCCGGCGTGTGTGCGGTCATCATGGTGGAGCAGGATCTCGGAGGGGGATGCCGAATGTTGGGGGTATGATTTTCGGCACCCCCTGGGGACTGCGCTACTCGTCTTTGCGCCCGGGCCGCAGGAGTTTGCGGTAACCGCCGCGCATCAACGCAAGGCCGCCTTGCACCAAGCGGACCGTTCGATTGCGCAGATCATGCGTCTTCCAGGCGCGATCGGGGATGCGCTTTTTGCTGAAGAGCGCTTCGGCGATAACGCGATAGCTCCCACCGGCGCTATGCGCATCAAGCGCGCGGATCGCGGCGCTCAGGCGTTCGCGTCGCTGTTTAGATAAGTGATGAAATGCCGGACCTGGCGCGCGTCCATTCATCGCGCGCCACAGCCGGCGGGCTGCATACGCTCGCGCGTCGAAATCGCCATCAAACGGCAGCTCGGCTGCGTATGTCGAGCCGAGCACCGGCGGCTCTTTGGACCAGACGCGGTGATCTACCGCACCGATGCGCAGCACGGCATGCCAGCCGTCGACAGCGCGGCGCACCTGACCTGCTGCAAGGTCAAGGAGCGGCTGAGACGCTGAACTGCGATCGGCGGCCCAGGCAACCTTGACCGGAACGACCGCCGCTAGAACCTCAGGCGCCCAAAAGATCGTCTGCTCGTCGAAGGACCTCTGCGGGTCATGGGCGAAAGCAGAGGCCCCACCTCCTCCTGAATTCCCCGGTCACTGTACCATCTGGGCTGCTTGCGATCATCGCTTCGTACTCGCGTCGATAGTCCCCGTTACGACGGAGACATTCCCAGGCGATATCGGTGATTTCGGCGTCTTGTAGGCTCTTGTAGGAATCCGGCGACCGCCAGTCGAATTCAGGCATTGCTTCCGTCCCATTGCGCACAGCTAACAACGATTGCGGCGCAATAGGTATGAACGAAGCGGTTGTAGGAAGCCCCTAGTTTGGCACCACGTGGTGCACCGGAATGACCACCGATCAGCAAAAGAAAATAGTTCTGCCTGCAAGTCGCCAGCCGGTAGTCTTGTTCTATTTCGAGCCGGTGCCTCGTAAGAGGCGCCCTTGCTCCGTCAACCATTTGGCGCGCGCAAGGTGGCTCTGATATGCGCGCCGCGCACGATCCGGCTCTCGCACCGGATCGATATGCAGCACGATTTCGAGCGACTTCCATCCAGTCAGCCCCTTCGCTTTCGGCCTGCAGGAGGCGCATGTAGGCCACCACATGCCGCTCATCGTAGGCAGTGAGAATTTGATCTGCAGGCGCAGCATCGGCGACGTCTGGGTCGAGCGGCGGCTTCCTCATAAGACTCCACGCCTTAGATTAGACAATTTCTAACACGCGGGCCGGAAGGAGCAGAAGCGTTAAAACTATCGCGGGAGCCGTCCGGAGGGTGTTTTGTCGAGAATACTCCGTGGTGAAATACTCTTCAAGGACATGCCCTCTCGCGTATCGATATACGCGAGATACTTGCAATCAATTTGCGGAAGCTCCGGCAGGCGGTTTGTCACAGGAGGAATTGGCTCATCGTGCTGAAATTGACCGCACTTATATCAGCGCACTCGAGCGAAGCGTTTATGCGGCGGGTATCGACGTTGTCGATCGGCTCGCGCGCAGTCTGGGCGTCGAGGCAGCCGACCTGCTCACTCGCCCGCCCACAAGCGCCAAGAAAAGGACGCGGGGGCAGGCCGAGTGATTGATGCCGAGCCGCTCGATCCGGCGGCCGGTTCGCGCTCACTTGACGCCTGAAGGATGGGAAGCCCCGCCCGGCGGACCGGACGGGGCTTGGTGGGGCGCTCTTACTCGCCGGTCTTGCGCGGCCGCGACCAGAGCAGGGTGTAGCCTTCACCGCCTTCGTCGTCGAACAGGTTGGCGTAGATCGGCGCGTTGAACGAGGGGTCATCGAGCTTGAGCGAGAGGTAGTCCCGGCCCTCTTCGGAGCGCTTCGACCAGGCCGCGCCGATCTCCGCGCGACCCACATAGATGCGGTGGCTGGGAGCGTTGTCGTTGGATCGGTTGGTCTCGGCGAGGATGCGGACGCCCTTGGCCTTCAGGCTCAGGGTCACGATCTCGCCCTGGAATTCGTTACCGACCTTCTTGAAAGAACCGATGTTAGCCATGTCACTTCTCCTGTTGTGTTTCGAGCCCGCGACCACCGCGGCCTCGATGGCGATCTAGGGCCGAGGACGATCGGCGACGCACCCGCTCGGGCCGGAGCGCAGCGGAGGACGTCGTTGTGGCGACTTTCTTGTCTCGCGAGGAATGGGCGAAGCCCAGGGGAAGAAAGTCGCATCAACGGCGTTGCGGCTCAGACGATCGAGGCGAAGCCGGTCTTCGGCCAGATCAAGCCATCAACGAGGCCATGTGCGTCCGCGTGCTGAACCACAATCTTACGGAGAAGCGTGGCTATCTCGGTTTTGACGAACAAGAGGTCGGAACGCTTCAGCGGGGAAAGAGAAACAATCTCCTGCAAAAGGCGGCATCGCTTCCAAGGACCGATCGAGGTTAACGCGTCTCCGCCGCGGATGCGTGGGCCAGGCCGGATACCGGCAGCTTGATCGAGGGGTTCAGAGGAGGCCTGCCTCGCCCGCGCCAGGCTTCGATCCATCCCCCGTTCACCGCGCCGATCTGCGCGTACCTGTTCGATGATGAAGGCGGGAAACGATCATCTTTCGAGGCTTACGGTCGTAAGAACCGGTTAGGACAAGTTCTCCACCACCCCACCCGACTCTAACGGGCGGGACTTCGTCAAAACCATCAAGCGCGTCCATGACGAAAGGCCAATGCAAACTGCGCCGAGGCAAGCGAAGACCTCACGCCAAGCCAGCGATGGCACTCCGATCTGCGACACGGCGAACACCATGTGATAGCCGGCGACGGCGGCGGGAGCAGAGAATGCTGTGGCGATCGCGACGCGAAAGGCGGAGGACCGAGTAGCAGCAAAGGCGACCTGGCCGAGGACGAGCGTCAGCGCACCGCCGGCCGTTGCGACGAGCAGCGCGCCAATAAGGCCGGCACCGCTCTGAAACGTCATCATCCCGATACTCAGTGCGACGTAAAACGGCAGGGCATACACAGCGAGCGCAAAGATCGCCCAGCAGAACAAGCCGATGCCGAGTGTGTTGAGAACAGGCCCAAGTGCGAGCATGGTGGTGGCTCCATGTGCATAGATCTACCAGTCGCGCCTTCCACCACCACCACGGCGCATCCCTGGATATGAGACCGAAACGAGGCGGAGTTGCGGCGTGAGCAACTTCGCCTCAAAGACTTCAGTCGAGCAGACGGCGCTCACGCGCCGCCGAACATCCAGACAGGGATGCCGAGCCGTTTCGCCTTGTCGGCGAGGTTGTCCTGGATTCCCGTACCCGGGAAGTGCATGACGCCGATCGGTAGGAGTTCGAGCATGGCGTCGTTGCGCTTGAATGGTGCGGCCTTGGCGTGCTTCGTCCAGTCGGGCTTGAAAGCGATTTGCGGCACTTTGCGAGTGGTCGCCCATTTGCAGGCGATCAGTTCGGCCCCCTTGGGGGACCCGCCATGGAGCAGGACCATGTCCGGATGCTTGGCGTGAACCTTGTCGAGACGATCCCAGATGAGATGGTGGTCATTGAAGTCGAGCCCTCCGGTGAGTGCGATCTTCGGCCCAGCGGGCAGCATGACCTCGGTCTCGGCACGACGCTTGGCGGCGATGAAGTCGCGAGAGTCAATCATCGCTGCGGTCAGCATGCGATGGTTCACCAGTGATCCAGATCGGGGACGCCAGAATGAGCCGGTGTGAGTCTCGAAGCGCTCTATGGCCTGGTCGCGGAAGAGCTCCAGGCAGTTGCGGCGCTCAATCAGTGTGATGCCTTCCGCCGTGATGCGCTCGAGTTCGACGGATCGAACTTCGGAACCGTCCTGCTCGCGCTGACTCTTCTGTTGCGCCTGTTCGTTGTCGTCGAGTTGGCGACCGATGCGGTCGACGGCACGATGGAACAGGTTGACAGTCGACCAGAGCAGATCGTCGAGGTCCGGCTCGAGCCGCGTGTCGCTCAACGTGGCGACCAGGGCGTCGAAGATGTCAGCGACAGCACCGGTAATGATCCTGCCCTCGGGAAGCGGCCGCGGATCGGGCTGGTCGTCGAAGGGGCGGTAACCGAAGAGCTGCAATTCGGTAAGAACGTGTTCGGTCGCAGATGCGGCGTGCGGCGGTTCGATGTCATCGTGGTCGGTCATGGAGGCGATCCTTTGCCGGATCGGCCGCGACCATCGCGGCCTTCGTGGCGATCACTCAGACGGCAGGCGGAACGAGCCAGAACCCGGAGCAGAGCGGAGGGCCGAAGCGCAGCGGAGGATGGCGGAGGCCGGCTATTTTGCTTCGCGATGCAAAGCGCGCCGATAACGTGACTAATATGTCTTCTCATCGCCGGTGCGCGGCGGAAAATAGCCGGTCGCAGCCATTGCCGGCCCTGACCGCCTGTCGTCCGATCGCCCTCTAGAAGGCCGTGGTCGCGTGCTCTTCCGGCATCGGCCTCGCTTTGACCGACCTAGTGACGCCGATCGAACACGCCAAGCTATTCCGCAGCCACCGTCGACGAATGCAGGAAGCGGATGACGTCCTCCGGGACAAGTTGAAGCCGCAACGCTGCTCGCAGGGTATCAAGGCCGAAGATGTGCAGATCTTCGTTGAAGTCCCCCAGCCGGGGCGACAGCGGGATCGCTTCAACGCCGACCTCTTCCGCGCGCTGGATGAGAATCGCCTGTACGGCATCTCCGGCAGCATCGTCATCGCGGGCGATATAGAGCCGACGCAGGCCAGACGGCAGCAACATGGCTGCGAGGTGATTAGCCGAAAGCGCGGCCGCCATCGGCAACGTCGGCAGCACGTAGCGCAGCGACAGCATGGTCTCCAGACCCTCGCCGGCAGCGAGCACGTCGTCCACCACGCCAAAGCGAACGGCATTGCCGAGCAGGTCGCCCATGGCCCGGCGTGGCGTATCAATCGGGGCCTTGCCGAGCCGCACGCGATCAAAGCCGTGTGGATCTAGCCAGGTGCGATGCACGCCGGTGATCCGTCCCTCGAGGTCCGTGACAGAGCCTATCATCGCCGGCCAGGTTTCAGTCGGCAAATGCTCGTCCGGTCGGTAGTAGCAACGCGGGTGGAAGCGCACGCTACCACCATGGTGGACTTGGCTTATTCCACGACGCTGCAAATACGTTTCCACCAACGTCCCTTCGATCGGGCCGGACATCGCAAAAAGTCGACGGGCGGCTTCTTGCGATCCGGCCGGCACGACTGGACGAACGGGTCTCGGGAGTGATTGCTCCTCAGAACGAGGCAGCTTCAGAAAGCGCCTCGCCTCCTCGGCGACTTCGCGGAAGTCTCGCAAGGCAAGGCTTTCGCGGATGATGTCAAGGAGATCGCCATGTTCCCCGGTCGCGGCATCGGTCCACTTGCCGGCGGGGCCCTTCGGCGATTCGTGCAGCCGCACGAACAACGAGCGACCCGGGGTGTTGTGGACGTCGCCGACCACCCAGTAGCGCCCCGCTCGCTTACCATTGGGGAGATAGTGTCGGCACACCGCCTCGGCCTCGCGCGCGAGGCGACGTGCCAGCTCGGAGACATCGCCGGACATCACGCGGCCTCCCGCTCACTTACGCCCGTAACCGGATAGGTGTCGAGCACCCTCGACAGGACCTCGATGCCGCTCGCGTCCGTGGGCACGAACATGCGCAGCTTCCAGGAGATGATCTCTCCAAACAGACCATAAGCACGGAGACGATCGCGCATCGTGTCATTGAATCCCGACAGCTCGATGCGATGTGCACCCATCACCCGGACGCGGCGAAGCTGAAGGCCCTCTGCGAGCTCGAGGACGGTCCGTCCTTCCATCAGTGCAGCAAAGGCAGCGTCCGGCGTCAGCGAGGGTGCGTCCGTCGTAACGACGTTTGCGACCCACGCGGCCGAAACCCTGCGGCCGATGACGCGTTCGCCTGTATCGGTCTGAAGCCGATAGACGCGGGTCGAATCGTTCGGTAGCCGCTTCCAGATCGGTAGCAGCAAGCCCGCCACGACGTGGATCGTGCTTTCCGTGAACTCGGGCAGCTCGGCAAGCTCCGCCAGCCAGGTCGAGGCAAAGCGTTCACGATCCGCTTCGCCCCAATGACTTTCGGCCATAGTGGTCAAGGGGACCGTGTGCTGATCCATCGGCCGGATCAGACGGACGCGCCGCTCGATCGCGCCGTCATCGAGCATGACGCTCGCCGCGGGGACCTGCACGGCGGCTCGTCCCGAGCGCTCATTGACGAGCAGGACGGCCCGACGATCGGAAAGACGAGCAAGAGCGTCATCCAGACTCACCGGATGATTGCGCTGGCGCTGGACGACCGTGAGCAGCCGGGTCTCGGCGCCGGTCCCCGGATGGTCATAGATCGTCCGCCGGTCGGTGACGACGAAGCTCTCGGCACGGAGGGTTTCCAACCCCACGTCGTAGGTGCCGGATGCAACCGCGCCTTCGATCCGAGCGGTCAAGAGCTGCTCGAAGGCGGTGAACAGCACATTCTGTAGGTCGATGGTGAGCGCCAATAACCTGTTCAGAAAGGTCGTGATCGGCGGTAGGTCATCCCTGAGCCCATTGGCATTCAGACCGGTCGCATCCTCGAACCTCCCAAGCGAGCAGCCGTCGACCTTGCCTCGCGCGAGCAGCGTGTAGAGCTGACGCAACGCATCACGTCCGTACTGGCTTTCGAGATTGTCCTCGGGCCGGAACAGGCCCTGTCCTCCGGTCTGACGTTGGCCGCGCGTAATGGCTCCCAACGTATCGAGCCGGCGGGCAATGGTGCTGAGAAAGCGCTTTTCGGCCTTCACGTCTGTCGCAATCGGACGAAACAACGGTGGCTGCGCTTGATTGGTCCGGTTGGTGCGGCCAAGCCCTTGAATCGCAGCATCGGCCTTCCAACCGGGCTCGAGCAGGTAATGCACGCGCAACCGCCGATTCCGAGCCGACAGTTCGGCATGGTAGCTCCTCCCCGTGCCGCCCGCGTCGGAGAACACGAGGATGCGCTTGACGTCATCCATGAAAGCCGAGGTCTCGGCGAGGTTGGCTGAACCGGCTCGATTTTCGACCACCAGCCGGTCGCCCTTGCGAACGATGCGGCGCGAGCGGCCCGTCACCTCGGCGACCAGTTCGGTGCCGAAGCGCTGGATGACCTGATCCAGTGCCCCAGGTACCGGCGGTAGTGATGCAAGCTTCTCGATGAGGCGGTCGCGTCGTGCGACGGCTTCCCGGCTCTCGACCGGCTGGCCGTCGCGATAGACAGGCCGGGAGCAGAGGTTGCCCTCCGAGTCGGTGAAGGGCTCGTAGAGCTGGACCGGAAAGGAGTGGGCGAGATAGTCGAGGACATACTCGCGCGGTGTGATGTCGACCTGGACGTCGCCCCACTCTTCAGTCGGGATCTCAGCGAGCCGGCGCTCCATTAGCGCCTCGCCCGTCGACACGATCTGGATGACTGCCGTGTGTCCAGCCTCAAGATCGTGCTCGATCGAACGGATCAGCGACGGGGTCTTCATCGAAGTCAGGAGGTGGCCGAAGAAGCGCTGCTTGGCGCTTTCGAAAGCGGAGCGTGCCGCAGAATTGGCTTGCCCGTTCAGCGTTCCCGTTGCGCCGGTGATGTTGGCGGCTCGCATCGCCGCATCGAGGTTATTATGGATGACGCTAAACGCACCGGCATAGGCATCGTAGATGCGAACCTGCTCCGGCGTCAGCTGGTGCTCAACGAGATCGTACTCGACGCCCTCGTACGAGAGCGAGCGGGCTGCGTAGAGACCGAGCGCCTTGAGGTCGCGCGCCAGCACCTCCATGGCCGCGACCCCACCTTCCTCGATCGCTTCGACGAACTCGGCACGGGTGGCGAACGGGAAGTCAGCGCCGCCCCAAAGGCCGAGGCGTTGGGCATAAGCCAGGTTGTGGACCGTGGTGGCACCCGTCGCCGACACATAAATTACGCGGGCATTCGGCAGCGCGTGCTGGAGCCGCAGGCCCGCACGTCCCTGCTGAGATGCAGCCTGTTCACCGCGCTCGCCTTTGCCCCCGACCGCATTCTGCATGGCATGGCTCTCGTCGAAGACAATCACTCCGTCGAAGTCCGAACCCAACCATTCGACGATCTGCCTGACACGCGAAAGCTTTTCGCCACGCTCGTCGGTCCGTAGCGTGGCGTAGGTGGTAAAAAGGATGCCTTCCGAGAGCCGGATCGGGGTGCCCTGGCGAAACCGAGACAAGGGCGTAACAAGCAGCCGCTCCATGCCAAGCGCGGACCAATCGCGCTGCGCGTCCTCAATCAGCTTGTCGGACTTGCTGATCCAGACCGCACGACGACGGCCCTTGAGCCAGTTGTCGAGCAGGATCCCCGCGACCTGCCGCCCCTTGCCCGCCCCGGTGCCATCGCCCAAGAACCAGCCGCGGCGAAAGCGGAAGGCATTTTCCGCGTCGTCGCGCGCGGCGGCCACAACATCAAAGGTCGTGTCGACCGTCCAGGAGCCTGCCAGGAATTCGGAATGCGCTTCGCCGGCATAGATCACGCTCTCGAGCTGGGCATCCGACAGAACTCCGTCCACCATGACATTGGCCGGCAGGTGCGGACGATAGGATGGCTTCGGTGGCGCAACGGACGCCATCGCCGCGGACTGCACGAGCTTGGTCGGATGTGCGCACGATCCGGGAATGCGGATCGACTGCAATCCGTATTCTTCATAGAGCGCATCGGTGAGCCGGGCACCTTCCGGCGGGGACCATTCGACCGTCTCGTAGATCAGTTCTGCGCCTACTGGCGCGGCGTCTCTCGAAGTGGACGATATGCGTGGTGCAATGGCGCTGGCCGATCGCGACATCGCTGGCCGCCCAATACCAACGATCTCTGATGGCGCGGCGACGGGCAGCCTTGGAGGCACATGCAGGTTCACCCAGCCAAGCAAGGTAGCGACATCACCCGCCATGCCTGGCGAGGCGGGAAAAGCGGTCGGATCGGCAGCGGGCAGCTTGTCGATCACAAGCAGCCTGGTATCCGTCTGAGTGCCATGCTTGGCGTAGACGGCGCCGTCGATCGCCGCACAAAACACCACCCGTCCGCGTTCCTGGAGGCGAACGAAGGCATCTCGCCATGCCGGATTGTCCGGCGCGAAGCTTGCGCCGGCAATAGCAACGAGGCGTCCACCGTCGCAAAGACGCGCGAGCGCCGAAGCGACGTGGCGGAGAGCCGCATCCGCCATCCGTCGATCGACATTCGCTACCGCGGAGAACGGCGGGTTCATCAGGACGACGCTAGGTGTGACACTCGCATCGAGGTGGTCATCGATCTGCGCGGCGTCGAACCGCGTGACCTGAACGTTGGCGAAGAGATGGCCGAGCAGCTCCGAGCGGGCATCGGCCAACTCGTTCAATGCCAAGGCGCCGCCGGCGAGCTCTGCAAAGACGGCGAGCAGGCCTGTCCCCGCGGATGGCTCCAGAACGCGATCGGCAGACGTAATTCCGGCTGCGGTGCATGCGGCAAGCCCGAGCGGGATCGGCGTCGAGAATTGCTGATATGCCTGGCCGTCCTCGGACCGCCGCGTATGTGTCGGCAGAAGGCCAGCTACTCGCACGATCATCGGCAGCATGGCGGCCGTCGAACCAGCCTTGGCCCGCATGGCCGGGCCGAACTTGCGAAGGAACAGAACGGTTGCCGCCTCGCAGACGTCATAGGCGGTCTTCCAGTTCCAGACCCCGGCTGCATCCGAGGCGCCGAAGGCAGCCTCCATGGCGCAACGCAGGGCAGCGGCATCAATGCGACGGCCCCGTTCGAGATCGGTCAAGAGCTGTCGCGCGGCCCTGACAGCAGCGGAGGTGAGACTTGCAGCGGCACGCATCGAGAGGGGCGCGGCGGCAGCGCCGCCGGCGAGAGATTCGGTCATGGCAGGATTTCTTTCGGAGAGAAGGAACGGGTCGAACCATCAGGCGCTCTCCTCTGATCCCGACGGCTCAAACCTTTCCCGGCCTGCCTCTCCCTCTGAGCCCTCGCCAATAAGAATGGGGACCAGCGCTGAGCACCGGTCCCCAAGCAACCGCGGGACGGCCGGAGCCATCCCGCTCTGTGATGTCACTCAGCCGCGTCGAGCTGTTGCGGATCTTCGTCGCCGGCGGCCTCCCGATCCTCTTCGTCGGCGAGGAATTCGGGCAGCGAGCCCGCTTCCCCCTCCTGCTCCACTGGCGCCACATCGGGGTCGACGAGACGCAGCGGCTCCGGCAACCAACCCGAGCCATCCAGAAGACGCTCGGCCTCCTTGGCCATGTCGGCCTTCTTCAGATGGTCGATCAGTTGCGCCGACGACTCGCCCTTGGCTTCCCGCACCGCTTCCAGAATACGCGGCTTGGTGACCCGGCCGAGATAGTTGTCGACAGTCGGTCGCCAGCCAGCCTGCACCATGTCGAGCCCGACCGCCCGCGCCAGCACATCAGCTTGGCCGAGACGCGTGCGGACACCCTGAGCCGAGACACGGCCTTGGTTGTAGCGGTTGGCCGGCTCATAGACGGCGTTGGCCGCAAATGATGCACAGTGGGCGAACAGCGATGCCTGTGCACCACCATCGAGAGCCGTCAGCGCATCCCAGAGATCGTTCTCGCTCTTCGGCAACCGCGCCTTCCAGGCCTCATGCCGCGCCTCGACTGCTTTGGCCGAGACGCTTTCCCTCAGCCCCGGAGCTTGGGCGGGAAAGTTCGGCGTGCGAAGGCTGATCTCAAGACAGCTCCCCGACGACGCGAATCGGTAAAAGGCCGTCAGCACGAAGTTATGCAGCACTGCCTGGAACGCAACCGCTGGATTTTCTGCCAGCGCATCCCGCAATGCCAGCGTACGATGCGCCGTCAGCTCGATAATCAGCCGATCCGGCAGAGGCCTGGCCGCGTCCTCATCATCTTCTTCAGCATCAGGAGCACTACCTGCGACCGCGATGACCGTGCGCTGGACGGAAGGGGCCTCTCCTTGACCTTCAGTCGACGACGCATCGGCGCCCTGCTCGGCATCAGGATCGGCTGTCGGCATCTCGTCCTCTGGCCGGACGTAACCCCGGTCCACGGAGAGGCGCCCTTCGGAATCGATGCTGATGAAGACACCAGCTTGGGCGATCTCCGTCCGTTCGTAAAGCATCGGTCGGTCTTCGAATGCCGCCAATGCCGACTCGATTTCCCCGAGACGCCGATCGACCTCGTCCGGCAACTCGTCGGCATCCTGGTAATCGGATTCAAGCTTGGCCTGCTCGGCGTTGAGAGCATCGATAGTGGCCTGCTCCTCAGGCGAGAGATCGACAGGTTTGCCTTCGATTTCTCGTAGGCCTTGAGTGTGACCGTAGGAGAACTCCACGGCGACTGAGATCCACTTCCAGCCTTCGGTAGCAATCGTCTCAGCTTCGGCTTTGAGCTTTTCGGCCACGAGCCGGTCGAGCAACACGATGTCCTGGAGCCAGCCGCCGTCGTCTTGCTCGAACAGATCCCGCAGAACGCCGCCGCCTGCGTGCTGATAGGCATCGAGGCCCACGAATTGGGCTCGACGATCGGACCCGCGCACGGTGTTCTCAGTGAGCAGCCGGCGGATCTGGTAAGGCTCGTCATAACCGGAACGGCTGACGTTCTCCCAGATTTGCTCCTGCCGGGCGTGATCGGCCGTGACCGAGAACGCCATGAGTTGCTCGAGCGTCATGCCGTCTTCGGCATAGACCTCGTGCAGCTTCGGTGACACCGACGCCAGCCGCAGCCGCTGCTTCACGATAGCCGGGTTCACGAAGTGCCGGGCGGCGATGTCTTCCTCGGTCATACCGAGATCGCGGAGCGTCTGGAAGGCCCGAAACTGATCGAGCGGATGCAGACCGACCCGCTCATCGTTCTCCGCCACCGAGTCGTCCGCGGCGATGCCCCCCTCACGAACGACACATGGCACCGCCTGCGTCTTTGACATGCGCTTTTGTTTCACCAGGAGTTCGAGAGCGCGATAGCGCCTGCCGCCCGCCGGCACCTCGAACATGCCGGTCTCGTTGCCATCTGCATCAGCGACAGCCCGGACACTTAGACTTTGCAGGAGCGTACGCTGCGCGATGCTCTCGGCTAGCTGCTCGATCGAAACACCGGCCTTTACGCGGCGAACGTTCGACTGGCTGAGCACGAGCTTGTTGAAGGGAATGTCCCGGGAAGGCGACAGCGTGATCTTTTGTACGGCTTTCGTCATTTTGGTTCTCCACGACGGGCGGCCGGTAGACTCTCTCTCGGCTTCCAACCCGTCGCGAACAGCCTTCCCTCCTCTCACTCTCGCGCGGCCACGAGGCCACGCATCATGCCGCCTCGTGATCGGCGACAACCGAATGCAGCGACGTGTACTCCATGACCCCGGGAACGAAGCCGAGCAAATAGTCCGCCGCCTTGCTCGCCTGCGAGGCGGCGCGCACGATGGCCCGATTGTCTTCGCGCAGGACGTCAAGCCAGGAGCCGATATAGTCTGCATGGCGCACGGTGGGCACAATCCCGAGCGACGCGCAGCTGAACGCGGAACTCAACTCGGCAACCAGTTCTTCGAAGGCGTATTTCTTCGTACCGTAGGATCCGCTCTGGTCGCGATTGAGGCGCGAGGGATGCCCAGTCGCATGACCGAGTTCATGCAACGCGGTGCGATGCCAATTGATGGGTTCGAAATACGCCTGCGGCGGCGGGACCTGAACGAAGTCTTCGGCTGTTGCATAGAATGCGCGATCTCCACCAATCCGAAATGGAATTCCGCTGGCCTTGATCAGGGCGTCGACCGTGGGTTCGATGAGGCCAGTCGGCGGGGGCGGCGCAGCGGCGGCGATGCCATCGGGCAGTTCCTCACACTGATCGGTGTTGAAGACGGTAAATCGTTTGAGGAATGGAATTGCCTGCGCGTCTTCGCCGGTCTCGGCGGCGCGTCGTTTTTCGTCATTCGGCACGAAACGATCAGCGTAGACGACTGTGGTGCCGCGCTCTCCCTTGCGAACGTGGCCGCCAAGCGAGAGGGCCTGGCGAAAGGTGAGCCAACTTTGACCGGCAAATCCGCGTTCGATCACGGCTCCCCAGAGGATGAGGATGTTTACCCCACTGTATTGCCGGTTGGTCGACGCGTTTTTCGGCATAGCCAGCGGCGCTTTCGCCGCGGCCGTACCCCAAGGCTGAACCCAGGGAACGCGTCCGGCCTCAAGCTCGGCGATGATCTTGTCGGTGATTTCGTTGTAGAGGTTCGCCCGGTCCTGGCCGGCGCGCGCGCAAGCATTAGGGTTCGACATCGCGGGTCTCCGCGACGGGCACCGCGAGCCTCTCTCGCAGCTTGTAACCCGTCACGGAAAAACCCAGCCTGCACTCTTACTCTCAGCCTCTTCGCAATCTGCCAGGCCACAGGCCTGATCAGGCGTGCGCCAGGGCGCATCGCCTTCGAGAGATGGCACCCGGAGAGCGTGAGCATAGCGACCCGAAGGGGCACGCGGGTCCGAGTGCAGCGACGAGACCGGTTCAATAGCGGCACCCGGGAACGGGGCAGTGATAGCGATCGCCGCAGGCGAGCCCCTTTTCCGATTGCCCCCGGCGAGGAGCACCATAGCGCTGGCGCGAGGGATCGAAGCCGCAAGGCCGAGACGCTGCGCGGCTCGGTTCATATGTGGACGGCCCCCGACTTGCAAGAAATGGCTCTGGCAGCATGCTCGGATCGCTTGCGCTCATATGTCCGGCCTGTTTTCGGGTCTTGCGACCACCGGCCAAGATGGGCTTCGCGGACAGTGAGATCCAAACACGAGAGCGGCATTTTCTGCCGGTAAACCGAGCGGAGCATTTCACTGACCGGCTTGCGCCGAACGTACCACCTCTTCCTGTCCTGCAAGTTCCGCCCCCAGCGTCAAACCTGCCGGTCTGGCGCCAAGCTCTGCATTTCGTTCAAGTCTATGTCGGCATCGGCATGACGCTGCTTGCAGGCCGGTACCGCTCGCCGCTGACCATCAGTTTCCAGGCGATCCGCGCCAGCTTGTTTGCCAACGCTATGGCCACCAGTTTCGGCGGTTTGCGCGCGATGATGTCTTTCAGCCAAGGCCAGGAGCGAGTTTCCCGGCGACGCATATCTGCGATCACAGCCGTCGCCCCAGCCACCAAAACGGTTCGCAACATGCCGTCGCCGGCGCGGGTAATGACGCCAAGCCTGTTCTTTCCAGCCGTCGAATGATTCTTTGGGGTCAGGCCGAGCCAGGCGGCAAAGTTTCTCGCCGACTTGAACCCTCGAGCATCCACGACTTTGATTGACAGCAGCGTCGCACCGATCGGACCGACGCCCGGGATAGCCGCCAGCCGTCGGCTCATCTCGTTGCTCCGGTGGAGTTGCATGAGCTTCTTATCGAGCTTGGCGATCTGGTCGTCGACGCGCGCCAGCTCAACTGCCAAGGCGTCCAACAACTCTTTAGCCAGGTCGGGGACTGTTGCATCGGCCTGAATGTCGATCAGCAATTGTTGAAGACGCGAAAGCCCCTTGGGCGCGGTAAAGCCGAATTCCGCGGCGTAGCCGCGGATCGAATTGGCAAGTTGGGTACGCCTGCCTATGAACTGGTTGCGCACACGCGCGAGCATCTGTGCACCCTGCTGCTCAGGGCTCTTGATAGGCACAAAGTTCTTGCGCAGTTTCGGCCGACTTGCCGCTTCGCAAATTGCCTCGGCATCCGCAGCGTCGGATTTCCCGCGCGGCACGTACGGTTTGACATATTGAGGCGGAATCATCGCCACGTCGTGCCCGCGCGATTGCAGCTCCCGCGCCCAATAGTGCGACGCCCCGCAAGCCTCCATCGCGACAAATGTGGGCGGCAAACGACTAAAGAACTCCAAAACCTGCCCCCGTCTCAACTTACGCCGCAGAACCGGCTGCTCGGTCTCGTCAACGCCATGCAGCTGAAACACACTCTTCGACGTATCCAGACCGATGCGAACAATCGTTTCCACGGGCGGCTCCTTCGTTTGAGGTCAGCGACGACCTCTTTTTGCCACGCACTGTGGCGGAAGGGGGCCGTCCACCCCAACACGAGAGCCCGGTGCGGCCCACCGCACGCGCACACCCACTAAAAACCTGAGCGAACGTGATGCTGGCAAATCCTGCGAGAACAGCCTGGCATTTCCGCAGTGGCCTCAGAATGCGGGAAAACCTCGTCCTCTGCCGTCGGGGAATCCCAGCCTTGTGCTAACAGCCGGAACAAACGACGGGCCACAGGATTCGTCGTATTCGGAGTCTGTTGCAATGCTGATGATCAGTGAACGAAGGCCGACAACACGGACGCTGCGGGGATGGGCGATCCACGTTCTTCAGGAAGTAGGCGCCATCCGCGAGTGCGAGGAGCACGGTTGGATGCAGGATCGCGCCGATCCGCATGCGCGAGAGCGATCCTTCGATATCGCTCGTCGAGACCCGCCAGCAGACGTATCCCCTCAGGCGGCGGAAGCCGCGGTTCGCGACGTGCTGGACTCGATTGGCGATACCTGTCCAGAATGCTCCCCTGACGAGGAGGACCGGCGCTAAGCATTGAGGCTAACCCGTCTCCAACCTTGGGGACCTAAGCCGACTTTCGCTGCGACCTTGTGGCGGGCTTTTTTGCCGCACCCTCCTTCGCCGCTTTTTTGCCGGTGATCGGCATCAGCATTTCCTTCTGCCCAGCGGCCGCCTTGCGTGGCTTCTTGGCCGTCTTCTTCGGCGCCTCGGTCGGGCCCGCCGCGTCTCGTCCGAGGCTCTTGCGCAGCGCGTCCATCAGGTCAACGACGTTCTCACCTCGAGGACGCGCTTTCGCGGTGATGGGTTTGCCCGCGCGCTTCTGATTGATGAGATCGATGAGGGCGGTTTCGTACTGGTCTTCGAACTTGTCCGGCTCGAAATGGCCCGCCTTCTGATTGACGATGTGCTTGGCGAGATCAAGCATGTCCTTGGTGACTTTTACATCCTGGATGTCATCGAAATACTCATCCGCAGAACGCACCTCATAGGGATAGCGCAGCAGCGTCCCCATCAACCCCTTGTCCAGAGGCTCGAGCGCAATGATGTGCTCGCGATTGGTCAGCACGACGCGTCCGATGGCGACCTTGTTCATCTCGCGGATGGTTTCGCGGATGACTGCGAAGGCGTCGTGCCCAACCTTGCCATCCGGGCACAGATAGTAGGGGCGGATCAGATACCGCGGGTCGATCTCACTCCGGTCTACGAACTCGTCGATTTCGATCGTTCGCGTTGATTCCAGCGCGACGTTCTCCAACTCTTCTTTCGTCACCTCGATGAAAGTGTCCGTGTCGACCTTGTAGCCCTTGACGATGTCCTCGTTGTCGACCTCCTCGCCGGTGTCGGCATCCACCTTGGCGTACTTGATCCGATGGCCGGTCTTTCGGTTCAGCTGGTTGAACGAGACTTTTTCGGATTCCGACGTGGCCGGATAGAGCGCAACCGGACAGGTGACGAGGGAAAGACGTAGGAAGCCTTTCCAGTTTGCGCGGGGGGCCATCGCGGGGGAACTCCATTACTGATGCCGGATTCAAGACGATCCACGAGCCTTGGTTCCGACATCACATCCCTCCCGCCAGGGTGATTTTTTCTCAGGTAGCCCTCGGACGGACTCGACATTGTTCATGTTATGTTCTAATTCGGGCATGACCGACCGACCCGCGAGCTGGCGCATGCCGACCCCGAAGCAAATGGAAAAGCTGGCCGCCGAGGCCGCCCGCAGGCCGACATCTTCCGCTGCGGCTCCGGATGCACCGCTTCCGGCCGAATACTGGGACTCGGTGCTCAAAGATCCTCGCGCCGGCACGACCGCAACCGAGATCCGGCAGCGTCGTCTTTCCGACGTTCAGCGCCACGTCCTCCGCGTGACCTGCCGCCGCTGCGAGCGAATAGTCGAAATCCAGACCGCCGATGCCGTCCGCTTGTATGGCCGCAACGCAGTCTGGAAGGACGTCGCGCAACGGCTGCTCGACAACACCTGCCAGCAGCGCACCGGCAGGCATGAAGAAGACGGGTGCTGGCCAGCGTTCGAGACGCCGTAGTCGCTCAGGATTTGCCGATCCGATCTCTCTGCGCCTGGATGTCCGGATGGCCCCGAAGTATCACCCTACGCCCCTGTCGGGAGGCGATCGCAAGGCTCTGGCAAAAGAGCTCGGCAAGGCACGCGCGATGGCTAGCATCCTGGCGACCCAATCGGCGGAGATGCGGGCCAAAGGCGAGGCGATGATCCAGCAAGCCGACAGGCTGCTTTGCGAAAGCTGGAACGAGCGGATGTGGAGTGACGGCGAGCCGATCGATCCGTCGCCGACCATCGATCAGGCCGTGAACGGAGGCTTCCCCTGGCTGGAGATCAGGTGCGCGCGCTGCAAGACGCCGAGCGATGTCGACCTCGCGGCGATGAAGCACCCGCCGACCACCTTCGTGCACGATCTCGCCAGCCGGCTGCGCTGCCGCAAATGCGCCAAGGCGGGCCGGCGTCCATCCGCGACTCTGTTACAGTTGACGTGGCAGCCGCGCCACCCTCGAACCGAATCCTGACCGATGTGCAATCTTTATTCGATCACGACCAACCAAGCCGCGATCAGCGCGCTGTTCCGCGTCGTGAACCGATACGTTGGCAACCTGGCGCCGATGCCCGGGGTGTTTCCCGACTACAAGGCGCCGATCGTGCGCAACGGAGCCGAGGGCCGCGAGCTCGCTACGGCGCGATGGGGGATGCCATCATCATCAAAGGCGCTGATGGACGCCACGAAGAAACGAGCCGAGAAGCTGCAGGCCAAGGGCAAGACGGTCGATTTCAAGGAATTGCTGCGGATGGAGCCGGACGGCGGCACGACCAACATCCGCAATGTAAAGAGCAAGCACTGGACGCGATGGCTGGGGACCGAAAATCGCTGCGTGGTACCGTTCAACTCCTTCAGCGAGTTCAACAAGGCCGAGGGCGGGGATATTTGGTTCGCGCTCGATGAGACCCGTCCCCTCGCCTGCTTCGCCGGCATCTGGACCAACTGGACGTCCGTCCGGAAGGTCAAGGAGGGTGAGGCCACCAACGACCTCTACGCGTTCCTCACGACGGAGCCTAACGCGGAGGTCGGCGCCATCCACCCCAAGGCGATGCCCGTCATCCTGACAACGCCAGAAGAAGTCGAGACCTGGATGACGGCTCCTCCGGACGAAGTCTTGAACCTGCAGCGGCCGCTTCCGGACGGATCGCTCAAGATCGTCGCCCGCGGCGTCAAGGAAGACCCAGCCGGGCAGACAACGTGACCGCCGAGGACGACGACCAGGCAGAGCCCTCGCCCCGTCAGCGCAAGATCATCCACGTCGACATGGACGCCTTCTATGCGTCCGTCGAGCAGCGGGACAATCCGGATCTCCGCGGCAAGCCGGTGGCCGTCGGCGGATCCCGGGAGCGCGGCGTTGTGGCGGCGGCCAGCTATGAAGCGCGCAAGTTCGGCGTCAGGTCAGCCATGCCGTCGGTCACCGCGAAGCGGCAATGCCCAGACCTGATCTTCGTCAAGCCGCGCTTCGAGGTCTACAAGGCGGTCTCCCTGCAGATCCGCGAGATCTTCGCCGAGCACACCCCGATCATCGAGCCGCTGTCGCTGGACGAAGCCTATCTGGACGTCACGGAAAACCTCCAAGGCATTCCGTTGGCGCGCGACGTCGCGCTAGCAATCCGTGGCAAGATCAAGCTGGAGACCGGCCTCAACGCCTCCGCCGGGATCTCCTACAACAAGTTTCTGGCTAAGCTCGCTTCCGACCACCGCAAGCCGAACGGCCAGTACGTCATTACGCCGGAGATGGGTCCGACCTTCGTCGAAGCTTTGCCCGTAGGCAAGTTCCACGGCATCGGCCCGGCGACCGGCGCCAAGATGAATTCCTTGGGTCTCTACACCGGCCTCGACATGCGCAATCAGTCGCTCGAATTCATGCAGGCCAACTTTGGAAAGGCCGGAAGTTACTACTATTGGATATCGCGGGGCGTTGATAACCGCGAGGTCCGCGCCGACCGAATCCGCAAATCCGTCGGTGCTGAGAACACGTTCTCCGCCGACGTCACTGGCTTCGACGCCATGGTTGTCGAACTGAAGCCGCTCATCGACAAGGTCTGGCGATACTGTGAGAGCGCTGGCAACCTGGGACGCACGGTGACGCTGAAAGTGAAGTTCAACGACTTCGAGATCATCACACGAAGTAGATCCGTACCCGTCGCGGTTTCGAGCCGCAGTGACCTCGAACGTCTATTGGTTACCTTACTTCAAAACGAGATGCCCCTTCCCAAGCCCGTCCGGCTTCTGGGAGTCTCGCTTTCATCGCTACAAAGCGACGACAATGCGGCACCGCAACTCGATCTGCCAATCTGACGGTTACAGGCGCCAAAGACGAAAAGGGCAAGCGACGGCAGAGCCATCACAACGATTGCCCCTCCTCCTTGTGGTCAGCAGCGACGGATTCGAATGCTTCGTGGATGTCACGAGATCGCCGCGGAAAAAAGGCTCTCATTTCTCCGTCTTCCAGCGGATATTTCTTCAAATTGAAGGTCCCGTAGAGTTCGCGCATTTCATAGAATCGAACGGGGCGTCGCCTACCATCCAGCGCTGTGACGATAGCGTACTTTACAGCTTCCTTGCAGCGCATACCGAAGATGACCTCTTCGAGCTCCAGTGGAGAACGCTGCACCCCGCGCCGTCCAATCAAACGCCATTCTTGCTCGTATCGCCAGCTCGCCGCCTTTCGCAACAGAACGGCTTCGTCGACCTGACGACGAGCGTTCTTGTCGCCATCGAGCATCGCTAGGACCTTGCTGGCATCGACGAGCCGCGTGCCGCCGTACTTAACCTGATGGAGATCGTCGAGCACATCAGACGGCACCGAGTAGCCGATGCAGACACCGTGATGCTGATCGCCATAGTGGCTCCACATCAACGGGCAGGTGGCGCGCCGCCCCAAGGATACAATGCCCTTGTCATATTGAAGCAACAGTTCCTTCTCCAGATCGCTGCCAAGCAGTAACTGAAGAGGGTCGTCTACTTCGTAGCTAGGATCGGTAGCATAGAAGCTGATTTCCGAAATGACTTTATCGGCTCGTTGTCGGCCAAGTCGATCGATGTGACCGAGGGCTTCCGGACCCTGGTACCCGATTGTCTGAGCCGCGGCTTTCATCTCCGCACTCACGCGTCGCTCGAGGAGCTGCCGTAGTGCGCGTTCCAGATCCGAAGCCGGAAGGTCAATGTTGAGCGAGGGCCGGGTGTCGAGCGGATCATTGAATGTGCTTGGGTCGGCATAAAAGAGGTTATCCGCAACGATCATATCCAGAGTGAGATTGTTGAACGCGCGGTACTTGAAGAGCCGCTTCGGAATTTTTCGTTTTTCGGCCATTGCTTCCTCTTGAGCAGTGAATTCGGTCCGGAAGTTTTGGGTTACGAATCGGATGGGTGACAACACGGTGAGCCATTGCGCAGGTTTCGGCGTAGCCCCGCGAAGATGATGGTCTCCGCACTTCTGCAGCCAAGTCCCTGATTTTCAGGGGTCTTTCGTCCCCACCCTTGACAGGATGACGATAAAAGGGGCGCAAAACTTGACACAGGACAGCAAAAGGGGTGATTTACTTGGCGCGACTCGGGGCAGAGGAAATCGTACCGCTATGCAGACCAAGACCTTTCAGCAACGTCTAGACACAGCGTTCCCCTACGACACCTACGCAAACACGCTCCGGGCCCTGCGCGAAGGTATCGCCGCCGGCGACGACGTGATCAAGGGCACACCGATGTTCTCGTCAGAGGTTGGCGACGACATGCGCGGTCTGATCCGCCGAGCCGGCATCCTGATGCGTTTCGAGGAGATGTGCAAAGCCGGCGATCTCCCATTTAAGTGCACGTTGACGCCGATGCCTCGCGGCACGTGGCATTGGCTGGACATCTACAGCGGCGAATGCCACGGGCACATCGTCCGCACGGAGGACCCGACCAAGTTTCCGGAAGACACGCCGAATCGCCAGGACGCGCGGGCGTCGAACATGCCGAACCTTTTCGAGACCGAGGAGGAGCGGATCATCCGCTTGGCGCCGCCGAAGCTCTATACGTGGCTGACGTACCGCGCGGCGCCGGACGGCCGGCTCTCGCACGCGCTCTGGCAGTCGCCGTCGGCGAATGCCGACGAGTGGCTCGCCCGTATCAACCTGATGGCCGTAGTGGTGCAAAAGAAGTCGGAGGACACGAAACGGCCGGCCAAGATCGACCCGAAGTCCAAGATGAGGCTCAAGGACAACGTGGTCTCGATGATCGAGAAGAAGAAAAAGAACGACGACACCAAGCGTTGAAGGCGTGCCCATGTCTGCGAGGATCATTCCCGAGAGGATTCGGGAGGCGCGCGAGTCCGTCGGCATGACCGACGAGCAGTTCGCCGACGCGATCGGCGTGAGCCGTCAATCCGTCGGTACCTATGAGACCGGCGCCTTCGCTCCGCGCGGCGACGTGTTCAGCAAGATCATCGCCGTCACCCGACAGCCACCGTTTTTTTTCACAACGCCGCGCAAACACAGCGCCGAGAGCTTCCTGACGCCGACGTGGCGCAGCTTGAAGCGCATGCAACGGCCCGACCGGCTGCGGGTCGGCCGCCGGCTGGAGTGGGCGTTCTATATCACGGAGTCGCTCGCGGAATACGTCGAGCTGCCACCGGTGCACCTGCCCGCGATCGAGTTCGACTACGAACACGAGAGCAATGAGCGGATCGAGGAGATCGCGGACCAACTGCGCGAGTTCTGGAACGTCGGCTTCGGTCCGATCACTGATCTGGCTCCGCTGCTCGAATATCACGGCGTCATCGTGATCGAGGAGCCCGTGCGCTGCGAGGATATGGATGCCGTCTCCCGCTGGCAGGGAGGACGACCATACGTGCTCTACGCCGCCGACCAGGAAAGTAACTCGCGCAAGCTCTTCAACCTGGCACACGAGCTCGGCCACCTCGTCCTGCACAACGGCGTCGAGGTGAACAGTCGAAACTTGGACCGGCTTGAAAATCAGGCCAACCGGTTCGCAGGCGCCTTGCTTCTACCGCGCCGTACGTTCGCGCGGGAGATCGCGAACACCACCATCGACTACTTCCTATCCCTGAAAGGCCGATGGCGCGTGGCGGTTGCGGCGATGATCTACCGGTGCAAGGAACTCGGGATCTTGAACGCCGATCAGGTCAAGTACATGTGGAAACAGATGAACGCCCGCGGCATCCGCAAGCGAGAACCGCTCGACAACGCTTTCACACTGTCGACGCCGACGGTGCTGGGCTCGGCCGCGCGGATGTTGATCGATAACAAAGTCAAACTGCCCACCGAGATCGCCGACGACGTGCTTCTCAATGCGAGCGACGTAGAGTCGCTCTGCTCGCTGCCAGCCGGCAGCCTGCAGAACAAAGTGCTGTCTTTCCCGATGTTGCGTGAGGTTTAGATCCGTACCGATCGCCAATCCGCCGCTGGCGGACTTCAAACGACTGGTCGATCACGTAAAATCGAGGCGCCAAGTGGCAGCAGTCAATCTCGACTTCCAGCGCATTCGTTCCTTCGGAGGGACTCAAAATTACGCCTTCGAGGAATTATGCTCGCAACTCGCGGCGCTAGAGCCTCGGGCATCCGGGGATGTTTTCTACCGCAAGGGTGTTGGAGCGGACGCAGGTGTCGAGTGTTATATGCGGCATGGTGACGGCTCGGAGACGGGCTGGCAGACAAAGTATTTCTTTAAGCTTGATGCAAGCCAGGTTGCGCAGCTCGACAAGTCCATCAAGCAGGCGCTGGCCAAGCATCCGCGGCTTACCCGGTACATTGTCTGCATACCCTTCGATCTGTTCGACCAGCGCATCGGCAAGGCGAAAACCCAGCTTGCGCGCTGGCAGGCCTGGGTCAAGAAATGGTCGAGTGCTGCAACCAGGGCAAAGCGCAAGCTCGTCATCGAGCTGTGGGGGCATTCCGAGCTTGTCGAGCGGTTGGGGCGCGACAGTCCGCTCTATTCGGGCAGGGCGGCTTTCTGGTTCGATGAGACATTTCTCACCTCAGCGTGGTTTACCAGCCGATTTGAGCGGGCACGCGACGGGCTCGGCCAGCGCTATACCCCTGAAACAAATGTTGAGTTGCCCATACGCCGCACCATCCTTGGCCTTTGCCGCGACCGGTCCGTTCTTGATCAAGTCCAGCTATGGGGCGAAAAACTGGAAGAGGCCCGGTACGACGTCATCGATCGCCTTAAGCGGTTGACGGTGAGCGGCGGCCTGACAGCAGAAATCGCGGCGGTTGAGGCAACGACCAGTGCGCTTAGCTCACTGTTATCGGCGACGCCTGATGACCCCGCCTACATTTTCCCTGTCGAACGTACCAAGTCGCTGGGAAGTGAGGCCCTGGTGGCGACCGCACAAGCCATGCGTGCCGTTCGCAACGGCAATCCGCCGCCTCCGAAGCGCGACGATGATGTGCAGTATCTGTACCATGATATGCGCGGGCTCGAAGAGGCGTTGAATGCCATCATCGAAGGGGTAACCGGTGATAGCTGGCGCCTGGTGAACAGCCGGCGGGCGCTGGTTACGGGCCCGGGCGGTATCGGTAAATCGCATCTATTCGGAGACGCGGTCGATCATCAGGTTGCCAATGGCCATCCCTCACTCCTTATTCTCGGCGGTACGCTGGTTGACGACGACCCCTGGGCGCAGATCGTCAAACAGCTTGACCTGACGATTTCCACCGAGAAATTCCTTGGCGCTCTCGACGCTGCGGCGCAGGCTGCGGGGACCCGGGCCGTGATTTTCATCGACGCCATTAACGAGCGGCATGGAATCGCAATCTGGTCCCACCGGCTGGCAGCGTTTCTCAAGACGATTGAGGCGTTCCCGCGTGTGGCCATCGCCCTGTCGTGTCGTTCGACTTATTTGCCATACATCTTGCCGGCGGGTCCGGGACCGGATTTGTCTCAGGTTGAGCATGTAGGGTTCGCGGGTCGTGCCGCAGCAGCCGCCCGCTACTATCTGGATAAGCGCGGCATTGTGCGCATGGCCGCGCCGAACCTCATCCCGGAATTCGAGAATCCGCTCTTTCTCAAGACCTGTTGCGACTATCTCGAAAAGGAACACCTTCAGGAATTCCCGCGCGGCCTGCGCGGGGTAACGGAGATCTTTGGCTTTTACTCAGAAGCCGTTGCAAAGTCCGTCGAGCGGCAGCTTGGGCTCGATCATAAGCTGGGGAAGGTAGCCCAAGCGCTTGAGGTGCTTGCGGTTGCTTTCGATCAAGGGGAGCGCGGCTATCTCGAATACGACAAGGCCGATGCTCTTATGGAGGCGATTGTCCCCGCGCACGGTGTGTTCGAAAAGAGCTTGCTTGCCAGGCTCGTTAGCGAGGGAATTCTGGCCGATGAGCCCGTGACGGGAAACGGCGGCGCCATCGTCCAAATCGTGCGCTTTTCGTTTGAGCGCTATAGCGACCATCGCATCGCGCGCCAGATGTTCGATAAGCATCTCGATGTGTCGGCACCGAAGGATTCATTTCTGCCAGGCACGCCGCTGGAGATTTACCTTGAAAGCCCTAAGGCTTATGAGCATGCGGGCGTGTTGGAAGCGATGGCGGTTCAATTGCCGGAGCGTTGTGGACTCGAATTCCCGGACGCAATGCCCAAGCCGCGGAACAGATGGCTGCTCCTGCGCGCGTTTGTTGGCAGCGTCCTGTGGCGCGAGCAACGCGCCTTCACGCAGCGCACCCTCGATTTACTGAAGGAAGCTTCCAAGATATCGGGGCGTAACGAGACCATGCGCACGCTGCTCGCGGTCGCGAGCGAACCGGACAATGCGTTTAACGCGGAGTATTTGCACGGAAGACTTGTCAAGCAGGCGATGCCGCAACGGGATAGGGCCTGGTCCATATACGTTGCACAGGAGGGTGACGACGAAGACAGCCCTATCGAAACCTTGATTGGCTGGACTCTTCAAAACGGCTTTGAGCCCATCGAAGATAAGCGTGCCGAGCTCGTCGCTATCGCGCTGAGCTGGCTGTTCTCGACAAGCCATCGTCTCATCCGGGACCGGGCCACCAAAGCGCTCGCGGCATTATTGGCCACGCGGCTCCCATTGGCCGCAAGCCTTATTCGCCGTTTTCAAGGTATTGATGATCTTTATATCCTCGACCGTGTCATGGCTGCAGCGTACGGAGCCGCCTTGCAGGGCATGGCAAAGGACGGGCTGCGTGAATTGGCGGAAGCTGCGTATCATTGTGTGTTTGACCGCGATGAGGCGCTCGCCCATGTCCTCATCCGCGACCATGCGCGCGGAATCGTAGAGCTCGCCCACATAAGAGGTGCCCTGCCCGCGGGCTTTGATTTGACCCGGGCGCGGCCACCCTATCGCAGCTCATCCGGCATCGAGGATGTGCCTGACGCCGTCATCGAGACCTATGTGCAAGAATATGCCCCAGGAAAGAGCGTTCGCGACGATATTGTGAACTCCAGCGTGAATGATGGCGACTTCGCACGCTATGTCATGGATACCCCGGTCGGGAAATTTAGCGGATTCCCGATTGCTCTCGTCGCGCAGAGCCAGGAGCAAATCTATCGCAATTGGGTCAGCGATGTGGTTAGCCGGATTCCAGAAGCGGAAGCCCGTCTGAACGAGCTTATCGCGGCGTGTGATGGGTGGCGGGCCAATCAGGGGCCTCTTGGTCCATTCAAATTCAAGTTCTTGACCGTTAATGACTCGGGGCAAGAAGAAGATGATGACCAAGACGAAGGTGACGATGACGAAAAGGATGTGAGCCAATTCGAGCAGGCCGTCGATGAAGCCGAGGCGCGGTTAGAGGCTGCGTTGGGTGAGGCCGAATGGCTGGAGTACAACATCCGGGCGCGTCACATCGTGCGTAGGGATTTGCGCGGCGCAAAGCGATACTATTCTTGGCCTCCATCCTTCGACCGAATGCGCGCGCGCCGCTGGGTGTGCAAGCGTGCGCATGACCTTGGTTGGACCCCGGAGCTGTTCGGCGAATTCGATCGGGACCACGCGCATGGTAGTCGGACGGAGCATCGGGTCGAGCGCATCGGCAAGAAGTATCAGTGGATAGCGTTTCACGAGTTGCTGGCTCGTCTAGGTGATAATTTTTGTTTCGTTGGATGGAGCCGTGACAGCGGACTGAGCGTCTTTCAGGGGCCGTGGCAAGTGAGCCGGCGTGATCTCGATCCCTCACTTTTTGTTTTGAAGACTCCTAAGGAATCGCGGCAAAGCGGCCGGACATGGTGGATGCCGGTGGACGTGAACCTCCGCGGGATGTCACCCGCCTCGCGCCTGGCGTGGCTCGATACGCCGGAAGATATGGTGAATGACGCGTCGTTGCTAACCGCTACGGATCCGAAGACGGGCCGGACATGGCTCGTCGTTGATGAGTTCGAGCGCTGGAATTGCTGGGTCATGCGGGAAGGTGAGCGAATGCTCGACCGGCAAACGGCTTTTGAAATCCGCAGCTTTCTGGTACGCGCCGCCGATCGCAGCAAGGTTGTGAAGGCTCTATCCGGTAAACTGTTTAACAGGCATTTTGATCTGCCTGAACTGGACAAGTCGTCCGACGGCTATATCGGCGAGTACCCTTGGCACCCGTTGTATGGCGATGTATCTGCGTGGATGAAGCCTGAGGATTGGAACCGACTGGTCGTCGACATTCAGCCTACGGTTACGGATTACTCCGCCGAGCGCAGCGGTCATGACCATTCAATCGAAGAGTCGGTCAGCTTCAGTGTGCCCGCGCCAGGACTGATTGCTGGGCTCGGGATGCGCCTTTCAAACGGGCGGGACCTCTCCTATTCGGGTGACGGTGATAAAACGCTCTTTTTCGACCCGTCAACGCATGAAGCGGGCCCCGGCGCGGCCCTTATCGACAGGGACGCGTTTCTATCCTTCCTTACACGCGAAAAGCTTGAAGCCGTCTGGATCATCGCAGGCGAGAAGGAAGCGCATGGCGGAAGAAAGCACCGTGAGGGCTGGGGCGGCTCAAAGAGCTTTACGTCAATCTATTGGTTGGCCGGCGGCAAATTTCACCGCAAGGATTTTGTGGAGCGCGAGCATCCAAGAAAGGAGCAGCTTGAGAGATTCTATGACGAGCCAGGCGAGCCGACACCAATAACTCGTGCGAAAAAGCCGTCATCTGCATCGCGTGGAAAAAGGAAGGTCGCGACGAAGAAGGCGCGCGTAGTTTCACCGGCGGTGAGCGCGGCAGCAGCGAAGAAGCCCAAGCCCAAGTCAAAACCCAAGGCGAAGGCAAAGCCGGGAGCCAAAGTGAAGCCGAAGAGCGCAAAAAGAGCGGCCCGGCCAACGCCAAAGAAGGCAAAAAAAGCAAAGCGGAAGCCCCGCCGCTAGGCGGGGTACCTTTCCAGCAGGAAGTCCGCCGCCCGCTGGGCATGCGCCGCCGCCGCAAAAATCGCGCAGTTATGCCACGCAACATCTTCAGCCAATGCTCGATCTAGCTAGGAGGCATGTTCGGGCCGATTGCGCTTGCGTGAAGATTGTGTCGCCATCCGACAAGCGAGCGGAGACCCCTTGGAGCGTAGACGTGCAGCCAAATGTCAGAAGAGTGCGAATCAGGCACCGTCGGTTAAGATGGGCCCCATGTTTAAATTGCCGCTCCATTCAGACCGGAAGTATCCGCCAGTAAACCGTTGCGTTTATTGTGGTTGCAAAGACGACCTTACGGACGAGCATATTATACCATCAGGGCTTGGTGGTCGCTGGCTGTTGCCGAAGGCAAGCTGCCGACCGTGCGCGACCATCACCGGCGCATTTGAGGGCGTTGTGCTTCGCACCATTCTTGGGCCGCTTCGAATGTATTATTCGATGCCCACGCGCCGAAAGAAGCAAAGGCCCGAGAAGCTTCCCCTGAAGGTTAAACTCACTCCAGATTCCGACTTTTCCTTTATTGATGTGGCGCAGGAGATCTATCCGTTTCTCATCCTGTTTCCCAACTTAGCCATGCCGGATGAGTTGACGGGTGATGTCACAGAAGGGGAGCGTGGCGCCAAGGTGAAGACCCTTTGGATTAGAGCTGCGTCCTTTCGGGATGGGATCATGCCTCATCTGGAGAAGCTCGCCCGTCACTTGGGCGTTGCCTATATCGAGCCGCAGGCCCACTTCATCGCGCCACCGTTTTTTCGCATGCTGGCGAAAATCGCGCACGCGTTTGTTGTCGCCGAGATGGGCGTTGGGGCCATTCAGCCATTTCTTCTGCCAATTATTCTGAGAGAAGAAACGTCCGAGTGTGTGCAATTTGTCGGAGGGATCCCGGGTACCGAGCCGGCGGGCCAAGGACTTCACGAGCTGGCGTTGATCCCTCATCAAGGCCCATCGGGGAACGTCGTTGCAGTTCGTATTCGCTTGCTCGCACTTTTGGAAACGCCAGTTTATTTTGTCGCCGTAGGACGACAAGCCTGATGAATGAGCCGCGCGATCACCATTACGTTCCGCAGTTTTTTCTCCGAAATTTCGCGACAGACCCCGAAAAGCAGAAAATAACGACTGTCGCGAAGAACGGCGATTTTGCGGTATGGGCTGAGCGCTCAATCGAGAGCCTTGGATTTGAGCGCGACCTCTACGTTTTCATGCAGGGAAAGACACCTGTATCGGTTGAGAGCAGGATCAACAGCCGCATCGAAACGCCGATATCTCGAAGCGATACATGGGCAAAGATTGTAAGCGGGCGAACGGAAGCGCTTGATCGATCTGACAAAGCGATCCTTTACGCGCTTATCCGGCACTTGGAAGCGCGGACTCCACACTATCATGCATCCCAGATGGAGCTCGCGAAACTAGCGGCATCGCCGGCCAGCGCCATTCCCTTCTCGGATCGAGAACGTATCCAGTATTCGGAGATGCGGTCCGATCCCGAATTGGCAAGAGAATTCTTCAGTTACATGGCGTCATCACTTGACTGGACGGAGCAGAATTTTCGTGGAGCAGGGCTCACCGTTATGCGGTCGAAGGTTCGGCTCCGCTCATCGAGCACGCCAGTATTGGTGATGCCCGCGCCACCAGACCCGAGGCTTTGGCTGCCGCTCCCCGGAATGACACCCTTCCAGTACATCTTGACTCTGACGCCGACGACAATGGCTAGTCTTGTCCTGGGTGATTTTGACGATACCTTCCTTAACATCGAAGTTGAGCTAGACGTCTCCCGGGGGATTAATCGGTATTTCGTCGGTCAATTCGGCCACAACAGCCACACCCGCCATTTGATTACAGACCGGGACGGCCTGTCCGCGGAGATGGCTTGGGCTCACTTCGAAACTCTCAAGGACAGCCCACGAAAAATAGTATTCCGCAGAAAGAATATCACCTGAATGGGGGGCCGCGGCGCGGTCCATTGTGCCGAGGCGACTGTTGGCTCGATGGTGCGATCCATCGTTATCTGTTCTTTTGCATCAACGCCGTCCGGCCGGGCGCTTATATGCAAGCGCTGCGAGGGAGAGGTTCATCCCTTGCAGGGCCGGGCTCGTGACGTTCGAGCCGCCCGGACCGGTCTCTCGCATTGGCGAAGACTGGTTCGTCTTCTGGAGCATCAGGATTGCTTTGGCGAAGGCTTCCTGTGTCTGCTCGATAAGAAGGCTTTCGCGATCAACGAGAACGACGCGGGCGCGAAATTCCTTCGAGCTGCGAAGGCTGGGGTCATCGCGGGCTTCAAAGGCTTCAACAATCGCAATATCCTCGATGGGGACAAGGCGCTTTCCGACAGTGATGATATGGAACATGTTTTTCCCTCCGTTGGGGGCAAGAGCCGAAGAGAAGAGCGCATCCACACGCGCATCGGCAACCAATCACTTGCTTGGAAAAAATATTCGGTCGTATCCTTCATACGATTGTCCGCACGCCAGTAAGCGCCAAATCGGCGGGCGGACAGGAGTCGTGTCGGTTGCCTTGATAAGAAGAGTGCGCATCATGAGCTATTACATTCGCGAAAGTGACGCCATGCCTTTCCAGGTTTGGAGAATTGAAGATGCATCGGCGACGTGTTTGGGCGTAATCAATCCCGAGAGCGGGGCTGGAACATACTTTAAGGCCGATCCTGGCGAACTGATATTGGAGGCTGTCAGGCGCCAAGCCACAAGTTGGTTTGCGACCGATGGCAAAAGCCCATTTCACAAAAGCATCTTCAACCCAGGAGAGTTCTTCCCGCGGATGGCGCGGCCAACTAATGAGTGGTCAACCGCTCCTATCGGCTTCAATCCGGGCGCCGAGGGCGATGTAGCTTTCATCGCAACTGCGCGCGGGCAACTGAAAGCACTTACCCGTCAGCTTGATCGGATTTGCCAAACCGTTCACCCAAGCGAGGGAACGCTGGAAACATACGGGCACGATATCAGGAATCTTCTGATTCTCGCGTGTACCGAGGTAGAGATGCATTGGCGCGGAGTTCTTTCTGCTAACGGATATCTAAGAGACCGTTATGATACGCGCGACTACGTGAAACTGCGATCGGCGATGAAACTCGACGAATATGCGGTATCGTTCTCCAACTTCCCCTGGCTTTCGCCTATCAGTCCGTTCGCTGGTTGGGGTTGCACCGGTAAGCCCAGTCAGGATCTGGGGTGGTATGACGCGTACAACGCGGTAAAGCATGATCGAGAAAATAGCTTTGAGAGAGCAACGCTGGCGCATTGCTTTGCCGCAGTGAGCGCCTGCTTTGCCATGATAACCGCGCAGTTCGGCTCCGCGGCTGGCATCAACGGGGATATGGAAACGGGAGCGTTCTTTCAGATTGTATCGGTGCCAGCATGGGCGCTGTCGGACGTCTACCTGTCAGTCGGTGACGAACACCACAAAAGCTGGATTCCAATAAATTTCGATTTCAGCGCCGGGAAATTTGCAGGAAGCTGAACGGGGAGCATGTTTCCGGTCGTCGCTTCATACCGATCATCATCGTGAGATTTGAATCGGTCTATGTCGTCTTCTCCAGTTCAGTCGGGCAGTCGGTGCGCTCTGTGTACCCACAGCGGCAATACCAGGCCGAGAGGCGCTCGGCCGGGAATCCCGCTTCGAGCGGGCGCGGATAGAGGGTGATGCGCTGGTAACCTTCTGTGCGCGCAATAGCCTCAACTTTATCGAGTAGCTGGGTGCCGAGGCCGGATCCGCGGAGTCTGACGGGAACGAATAGCTCATACAGGACAAGACAGCCAATCTCCCCCATGTCGTCAAGCGAGACGAAACCGATCTCGCGCTCATCCAGGTAGGCGATGTATTGCGTCGTGCGTTTTCCTATTGAGCTTGTGGCGATACGCTCTTGAATTTCCGCATCGGTGCACGAGCTGCCTTCCGCGATTGGGACGAATGTGATTGTTAGAATTTCCACTCGTCCTCCCACGTGTCGAGGAACATGGGCATCATTAGGCTATTGGGGGATGATGGGCGTTGTCGTTCTTCATGGTGCATACCGAGTGAGAGATATATGAGCGCGGCACGCGCTAGCCGCAGGACCCTGAGGGTCCTTCTGAAAAAGTCCTCGCGCTGCACGGAGAACGCGAGCCTATCGAGCCACATATCCTCCCTGTTCGTTAACGGAATGAGCATTTCATGGACTTTGAGGTAGCTGTGTTCGAGGCAGTTCCGAATAATGTAAAGCTCTTGCGCGTCGGGTTCGGCGGTCGCTTGCAGCTCCGCATCGAAGAGATCCCTGGAAAGCCAGTAGAGCCCGCGCACCGGCCAATTCCGGGAGTTCAGGAACTCTTTGCGGACGCCTCGCTTCCAATCCTGGTTGCTGTACCAAATCGTTTTGAAGTAGATCTGCTTTGGATTGATACCTAGCTTCGCGTAGTCATTGAGAAAGAACGCGATCTTGTCGAACAGCGAATAAGCGATGCGGAATGCCGCCTTCACTTTCTCAACAGCAATAGAGTAGCTGGGGTAGTCAAGTGTGTTTGGAAGCGTCACACCTCGATCCGCGAAATGCGGTGTGTCAGCCTCCATACCTTCATAGAGCATCCAGCGGGCGGATATGTATTCCTGCTTCATTTGGTTGAAGAGGCCGATGAGCGTTGGTGGCTCGTCCATCTTCGTTGTGAAGCTTGGAAGGCCGAATATGTCCCTGGCGCTGATTGAATGCGGTCCAAGATCATTGAGCGGATTTAGGAATAGTCCATTAGCTAGTACCCATCGGCGATATTCCTGCTCTTCGGAGGTGTCGCCCAAGGGATAACCATCCATTTGCAAGGACTTTTGGACGGCTGCGCAATCGATAAGGTGTTCGATGTGTTTTTGTCTTCGCGCAAAGGCGGCCTGGGCGTCGTCGTCGGGATAGCCGGCATAGTCTGCGTCCGGAGAAAGTGCAGCAGTGAGGTCTTTGTGCGCAAAGAGCAGAAACACTTCGGCGTGGCCGCCATCATAGAGGCCTCTTCCATATTCGGATAGGCCAAGCCCGCGATTGCCAAGGGCCATGCCAAATCGCGGATTAACCGAAAGGGCGCGTCTCCAAGTGGGAACTGCTTCGACAAATCGCCCAAGCGAGTTCAGGAGATTGGCGAGGTTCGTGAAAATCTGGGCCCTGCGTACTGTATCGAGGTTTTCGAACTCGGGATGGCGAGTGGCCCTCCGCAGGAACCGTATCTGTTCGAGCGCCTCGGGCTGATCCCAACTCCAGGCGATGTTGGGGGCCTGATGTTTTGTGCGTTGTCTCGCATGCCATGCATTGGCGCGGAAGTAATCGAGCGTTGGAATATCCGGGCCTTTCAGCGGCCGCTGTTCCAGCTCGTCGCACCACGCCAACGCTTTATCAAGCCCGTCATCCCGATCCAAATCCGAAGACAGATCTATGAGAGAACCGAGTGCCTCCATGGCCCTGGCATCGGCGTAACGTGCGAGATTGTCCAGCTTCATGAGCTGCTGGAAGATTTTCTCGAAGTCTGACCCGGTGGACATCTGAGCGTCCTACTCCAACTGGCTGGGTACGAGGTCGGCCGGACCGACATATGACATTTCAATCCTCGTGCGATCTCCATTTACAGAGGCGCGCAGCAGACCACTCCTTTCCGTATGAAGAGGGCTTGTCAGCGATCCCAGTAGTTCATGGTCCGGGGACAGTATCTGAAATGTATCGCCGTCCTGGGCATTCACAATGCGAACCGCGGTGCCGGCTGGAGGGGGATTGTTGCTATCCACCCAGTTTGCGCTATCCGAATAGGTCCATGATTTCCATTCGGTGCGATCTTGCGGAACGTAACTCGATAGAAAGCCCACCCAAATGGCATGGCTCGTCTCGGTCGGCCATGCCGCATCTCGGGAAAGAGCTGTTACTTCGTCTGATCGAAGCCACTCTTTAAGACCCTCGGACGTATCGAAGTAGGCGTTGGTATCGGTGATCGCTTTTATTGCCGCAAGGCGCGACGTGAAGCCTGCTTGCATGAGGATTGCGGCGGACCTGTTCAGCGTGCCTGTCTCGATAGCTGGCACTGCAAGACTGAGCTCATAATCATCTAGGTCCGTTCCATCATCAAACTTGTCGCCGCATGCAAGGGCGCGAACGCGGATAGCCTCCATTCCCCACGGTAGCCGGTAAATCAGGGCCTCTTCGACAAATCGCAGGACATCCGCATCATTCTCCGCCAGCACCGCAATAGGCTCCCCCAGGAGCCATGCGCGAAGAATGTCGCGCCAGTTGGCAGGCTGAACGTTGGGCTTGAATGGCAAAATGTCGAAGAGAAGTTCGGCCAGTGCCGTAATAGCTGTTATGGCCCCTTCGTTGTCGCCCGTGAGGACCGCTCCGTTCGCTTGCAGCAGCGGCTCGTTGGCATTTGGGGCAATTTCATCCAGCTTTTTGCCGGTCTCATATCCTACGCCCGCCAAGAAGTAAGCTCGGCGCTGCGTCGACGTGGAATTTTGCCAGAGAAATTTGGAGCGGCTTAAGAGGGCGCTCTTATATATATGCTGCACTTCTTCACGCCTTCGAGTGAGCCGTCGTTCCCACAATGATGAGCTTAAGATAGCGTCGAGTTGGGTAGGTACTTCGTCGTCGGGCACTTCGTTCTCGCCCATGAGGCTCAAGATGGCGGTATCAAGCGTGGTCAAAATACTGTTCCCAGTCGCGTAGGGCTACGGCTCTGCGCTCTGCCGACTCGCCAGCAACCGTGGGAAAATCCCAAACTTGCGCGTTGTTGAGGACATATTCGAGCAATTGAGCAAGATCGCCTCCTAAACTCGAATACATGCGCTGTACGAGAGAGATGATTAAGCGGAGCAAGCCGCTTTCCATTTCGCGGCCCTGGTCGCCCGCTTTTAAGGTTTCCCATTGGGCTGAGCGCTGTGCATTTGGCTCGAAGAATGGAAGCAGAACGAGCCCATCCACATCGACGAAAGCTCGTCCGGCGCGCCCTATGACATTACGAAATTCCGAGGCCTCGATGGGCTCTCTGTTCCGAATAATGCCGTGCATCACAATTGTTGTCGCCGAGAGATTAAGACCCTGGGCGAGGGTTGGCGAGGATACTGTAACCTTGAGAACGCCGTCTCTAAGGAGCTTTTCAACTTCCTTCCGAAACGGGGTGGGGAGTGCGCCGTGATGGATTGCCACGCCAAGTTTGAGGCATTTCAAGATATCGTGGTCAGCGCCCAACCATTCGGCACCGATAGCGAGAGCAACAGCGATATGGTTTTCGTTCACGCCGAGCAGCGACGGCAATAGCCCATACCCATGTAGCTTTACTATCGCGGTCGCATAGGGCTCAACCGACCTACGCTCCGGACAGTAAATCAGGACGGTTTGTCCATCATCCGTAAGCCGCCACGTCGTGGCCAGAACCAGTTCCCGGTGATCGGAGGGAAACAGTTTGCGCCGTTGCCCCCTTGTAGGGGCTCGCGACGAGAAAAAGCCGGGAACAAACGGATTCTCATTTCCAACATGGATATTCATACGGGCACGATTTGCCGACCATATAATTTCGCCAAATCGTAGCCGCGTCGGCCGCCATGCGCTCTTGACGAGGCTCTGCCCGTCATCGTTGCTGAGCCAAGCAACGAAATCGTCAAGTTGGTCGCCTTCGGGTAAGATGGCGGATAGGCAAATGATGCGTCGATTATCAGCATCGGGACGCTTCAAGAGGCGCTGGATTTGAACCTCGTAGCGCACTTCGCGCTCGCCTAGTCCAATCATATGACCTTCGTCGAGAATGATGAGGCCGACATCGTCGAGGAGCGACGGCTGGTTTCGCAGGGCAAAGTCGAGCTTCTCCGGTGTGGCAACCACGATGTTTCGCGAGCCGAGTGCATCCGTCTCAAAATCGCTCGTGCCAATGCTTCCGTAGAGGGTCGAGATTGTCTTGCCTAAAGGCCCGAAGGTGCGGTGTAGGGTATTCTCAGTCTGAGCGGACAAGGCCCGAAGTGGTGTCACGAACACTACGCGCTTCTCTGCGGACAAACAGCGAAGAATACAGAGTTCGGCAATACGCGTTTTTCCTGCGCTCGTCGGAAGGGAGACGACCAAATCGTTGCTTTCATTTATGGCTTTTGCGGCTGCATCAATTTGGGACGGCCAGAGATCAATTTCCGACCGGGGTCGCCGATACAAAAGGGAAATGAACAGTTTTCTCAGATCTGCCCAGCGCGCCTCATCGGGTGTGTTCGGCAGCAAGGGGAGACGTGCATGGAAGCTGGATGACCACAGATCATCAATGATGTTTATGGCAAGGCGGTACGTCCACCATTGAGGTAGTAGATTTACTTCGGTGCATATTTGCAGCCCTACGCGAAGGCGCTCAATCGCCTGGGTAATGTATTCCTGTTCACCACGTTCCACCGCGAATAAGAAAAGACCCATCCCGGCAAGGAAATTGTCGATAATCGCTGCACCAAGGGCATCGATGACATAAGAGCCATCTTCGGGATCTGGCGGCTCGCCTTCTGTCGCGGCGTCCCAACCATCTTGGAGGGACTGCGCGATGTTTTCGTCCGTGCCGGGACCATCAATGCGCCACGCAATGATTTCGGACTCTAGGGCGGCCAAATCCCGAAGGATTAGGCTGGCAAGGCAGCGCTCTATCGGGGAGAACGAGGAGTCCCGCTGCCCGTGGGACAGAAGCGAGTAGGCCCGCGCGGAAAACCGGCCCAGGTGATATGCGCCGGCAGCGACAATGTAGTGGAAACTGCGCGTGTCATCAGCTCGTACCCCTTTTAAAAGTACGCCTTCAAGAGCCATGCCTGCATACTCGAATGCTTGGCGCGCGATCACTTGATCGCCCCCTGCTTCCTTCAAGCGCAAACCCATTCCGAGCAGTGAATAAGCGTAGGACAGCAGGTCATATGAGAGCGTTGGGGTGAATGCAGGAGAGCCAGGTGGAAGCACGCCGTCCTGCCAAATCATGGATCTCGCTTCACCACGATCGAGCAATCGGGCGCGGAAGCCGGGTCCGACGGCCTGGCGGATACTGTTTTGCAGTTCCTCAACCGTTGTCGCCATCGGCAATCACCTTCTCGTAAACGTCCTCAATGAATTGCGCGTGGCCGGTAATTCTCAGGCCCACGCTAAATTGCTCCATCGTACCGGCGTACTGCTGGAGATCGGTGCGAAGAAAATTCGTTGGGTCATTGCCAGTGAATACGAACAATAGATGGCAGACCTGATCGGGAAGAATGCCATCGGCAAGCTGGGCGTCGTCAATCTTATTGGAAAGCTCGACTTGCCCTAGTTCACGCAAGCGGTCAGCAACGAACGCCAGAGCGTGGGGTGATGGCAGGCCCCCGTCGGCATTCAAGGATATTCGGGCTGAAGCGACGACATCTGTTTGAAGCTGCGCGCGGCTTTTTGATTCTGCCTTTAGAAAATCGAGAGGGCTGCCATCGTCCGGAATGCGGACCGCCAGTAAATCGTCACCGCGCATCGCCATCTCGCGATGGTCTTTCCATCGCAAACGCTTGATAGGCACGGTGAAGGTCATTTTCTCGGCGACGTATTCCGTGGCCAGTATTTCCCCGAGGTCGCCGGATCGGATACGCGAGCCTTCTGGAAGTTTTTGCTGGATAAAGGCGGCCGACGCCGGTTTGCCGAGGCGCTGAAGTAGATCCGCAATGCGTTCTTCCGACGCGTAGTGTGTTGGTACACAAAGCGCAGTCGCGTCCCGGCCGACCTCACGACTTGCGGCTATGCTCGTCAGGACCGTGAGGTTGTGGTTGCCAACGGCCTCTTCCTGTTCTTCACACCAATCCGCGAATGGCACTCTTCCCCCCAACCCAAAGCGGTTCCAGCATTCAACTCTGGATTACGCATATCGCGCGCGCAACTCTAGCCCACGCTCCGGGGACCACGCATATTTTTTGGCGAGAACGCGGGCCACTCGGCGTTTGCCATGCTCGAGGGGCGTCAAATAGAAAAACTGCTGTGCTTCAATAAGTTGCAGGGAGCTAGCCCGAGTGCTTCGAGCCCGCCCGTTTCGAACGACACCCTTCCCCATCTACGACGAAGGATATGATCGGCTCGCCGGACTGCTGATTCGGCGCTGTCCAGAACACCAAGATCAGTTAGGCCTAACACGGACGAGCGATGCGGCCCGGCTGAGCGCTTCTTGCCGCTGGCCGTCATCGCCCAGGACGAAGTGATTGGATCCACCCTTGCTCAGCTTTGCATGAAGCGCTTTGCTCACGCGAAGCTGCGTCGGCTCCATCCACGCATACATCCCCGCATCCGTGATCTCGTCGGAGAGGATATCGATGAACTGATTGTGCCGACTACCCACTGTGAGCTCCTTTTTTTGGTTGAGACCCTCAGCAAGACTGTCGAACGTGATGATTTTGAAATCGTCAGTTTCGGCGGCCTTTACAAGCCGCCTACGATTTTCGTTGCCCGCGTATTCCGCGCGACGACCGAAGACGAGAACATATTTGTTGTAGGTCGGATTTCGGGCCATATGCTGTGGGACCTGAATGGCGCTCACTGTGGCCAAGAAGCCAGATTTGTTCTGATCCGAAAGAAACCAAGCTTTCCACTGATTAATCTGCTGCTGCGCACGCAGAAAATCGCCATGGAATTCGTTAGTGTTGCCTTTGAAAAACCGAGACGTGGGTTTTTCCAGTTCGATGAAAACGGCATTCCAGTCGTCCGAGCTTTTCGAAAAATAGAAAAAGTCTGTT
The DNA here is from genome assembly GCF_054056275.1 of Bradyrhizobium sp. USDA 4449. Taxonomy (NCBI): domain Bacteria; kingdom Pseudomonadati; phylum Pseudomonadota; class Alphaproteobacteria; order Hyphomicrobiales; family Nitrobacteraceae; genus Bradyrhizobium; species Bradyrhizobium sp. USDA 4449. The sequence continues at coordinate 629,044 of NZ_JBSRYD010000001.1, forward strand.
TTGTAATCGGCCCCGAATGGAATCTTGCGAAGAACAAGACCTAATCCGATGCCGTGATTCTGCACGAACTCTCTCGGAATAAGATGCGTATTTTGCTCTAAGAAAGTTTGATAAACTTGCTCCTCGTGCCCTTCATTGAGTAGCTCAAGGAATCTCGCTTTCTTCGCTTCGCAATCCATCCTGCCTCCATTCGGAGCTACCAAATAACGTCCAATTCGTCATCATAATGAGCGCAGGGCATCATACCCTGTACGACGGCGTCTGGAAGAATCCGCGTCGGGCGATGCTTCGCAACGTAGTATCCCGGGTAAGCATCGGAAATCACCTGATCGAAGAATATCCGGTGCTGTTTCGAGAGGCACTCGGCTATTTCCGTCAGAAAGATGTGAACACCTTCGTATTCGGCAAGAACCTCGTTCGGCGCATGCAACGCTTCGAGATTTTCAAAGAATGTTTGAATGTTGTTGCCAGGATTCACAAAGAGCGGGCGCCGTCCTTCGAAATATACCGTTTCAATCCGCTCGGCCACCGGATCGACGTTACCATGTAGCGCGAAGTTGCGCTTGTTAACGACCCGCATAAACGTCGCATAGGCTTCGGTGGATACGTCAACGCGGCGTTCGAACCCATCACAATGCTCACTAAGGAGCTTCAGACGCTCTGGTATAGAAGCCCGGATAAAGGCCCGATATCGGTCTTTATCCAGCCGGACGGCATCCTTGCAGAAAAACAAAATGACCATGTTGATGAACGCTTCAACCATGATGGGCGTGAGAAGTCGAAGCATGAGGCTGGCGCGATAGAGCTTGTCAGCCCGCTCCCTCACTTTGGTCATTGAAGATTTGGCCGCTTCAAGGCCGTCCTTATCTGGATTAATTGCCGGCCATTCGTAAGGTGGAGCTTCAACTATCTCCGCATGCAGATCGGCACAATGGCCCGCTAAGCTAACGTACTTGTTCTGAAATACGAAATACTTCTCGAACGAGTGCAGCATCTCCGATTTTTTGGCGGCAATGCGGGCGAAGTCCCTCTTAATCGCCTGAATGAGATCCTTCCAATCGCTATCGGTCAGCCGTTCGGAGATAATGATCTGTATCTCGCGCGATGCACCAGCAAAATAGAGATCGACTTCGTCGATCTTTATATTGAAATCCCAATGAACGAGATTGTCGCTGCTGTCGCGGCGAAGAAAATTCTGAAAGCCGTTTGGTTCGCCAAAACGAGCGCGAAGGTAGGCATAGAGATCTACTGGCTTTAGATGTTTTCGCACGACCAGTATGGAAGACGCCCCGGACGGCCTTCGGTCTCGCTTGGCACTAAGAAAATCTCCCACCTCTTTGCGTGTCGCAACGCGCCAGTTTTCAACGTTGAGGCTAGCAGGAGGCATTCGGGGGGCCTGTGGAGGGAGAACGAAAGCGAACAGTCTATGCTATTCCAAGCCGAAATTCACTTCGGCCGTGACGATGGGCCTTGAAGAACCCCTTGTTGAAAGAGCTTTTGTCGCCAGAATATCCGATTCTATGGTGCATCATCTGCGAGGATCTATGGACGAGTTTAGAAACAAGCCGTTGGTAGGCGCATGGTGGCTTCCTGGGAAGCCCGAAGATATTTTTAAGGGACGACTTACGATCCGCGACGACAACAACGGTCGACTGGTTCTGGACGGCACTCAAGAGCATCTTGCCAAGCTTCCTACCGGCGAGACGCAACCCACTTTCTATGGTCGTCTGGAGGCGGATTATTCTTATAACGTTACGGTGTTCGACGCGGCGCTGAGACGGGGGCCAAGCCATTCGTATCCCAAAGACCCATTGAAAGAGACGATTGCAGAGTATGCCACGCATACGGTGCTTGTTGGCGGACACATCGCAAGTGAGGATGAGGTGTTGTTCGACGGCACGATTTTCAAGCTCACCGGCCTAGATGAATGGTGCGACGCGACCGGATTTACCGGCCACCACGAGAATACGACACCCAACGAGTTGGCAACCGGGAGCCTGACCGTTGCCTTTCAAGAACGGGCGACGCCACGATATGACCTGGGCAACGGGAGCTCGTTGCGCTTTCTTTCGGAGTATGCCGGGCCGCGCCAATTCGAGAACTCCAAGCAAGTGACCTTGAAGGAACGAAACACCATCGAGCTAATCTCTCCGGCCGCGCTGTCGATCAAAACGATAGTTCAAGAACTGCACATATGGCAGAGCTTTCTAACCTTTGGCCTTCGGCAAGCCTCGTATACCGACGAGGTCTATCTGCTGCGCCGCACATCGCGCGGCTACGATCGTTTCGGTCTTCTTCTGTCTGGGCGTAAGATTGCCGAGCCGCGCGTCCGCAGAGAGCGAGATACTCTATTCCGTCAATCGACGTTCAGTAACAAGATCGAGGAACGTTTAAGAGGCTGGAGGCAAAAACACGATCAGATCGACCTCGCCATCTTGATTTTTTCCGGTGCGGCCTATCAAGATTCCGCGTATGTGCACACGAACCTCTTGACCTACTTGCAAGCCTTGGAGGTGCTGCATCGTGAGCTCTATAAAGCAGACCGATTTCCCGACGACGTAACAAGAAAGGCAACGCTTAAGGCGCTGCGTGATGCTATTCCAAAGACGCTCGATCCCTCGTTGCAGAAGGAATTGAGCGACAGTATCCAGTTCGTTGGAGCGGTGACACTCCTTGATCGGCTAAAGCAGCTGTTCTCTCTATACCCGAGAAGTCTCACGCCGTTATTTCGTCGCGGCGACGACGACATGGGTCTGCTGAAAGACGTTCGAAACTTCCTCACGCACTATGGAGGGAAGAAGACACTTACAAAAGACTTCCTGTGGTCGCGAGACGCAGTTATCTTGAAAGAAAAGGCGCACCTGTTCCTTGAGATTTGCCTGCTTGGTGCGATGGGCATGTCCGATGACGAAATCCAGGAGTTGGTCTCCAACTTCGAGCCTTACCTGGACTGGCGGATGGAGACTTCGATCGAGTTCATGAATGAGTATCTCAAAATCGTGGCAGCGAAAAATCAGACACAAGGCTCTACCGAGGTGACCGGTGATCCCGGATGAAACATCGAGATGGACAGAACATTGGCTGAGGTCGATCGGCTGATGATATTGACGCACTTCGCACAACGATCGAATACTTAGCCGCCAATTTTTCTCATTAATATTCCAATGCGTACCGTGCTCGGGATCGGGGCCGATATATCGGTAATGATGGCGAGACAATTTACGGTAGGCGCCGCTCAAGGCAGCGTTCCGCAACTTCGCGGGGGCGCATGGGTTGCGCTTCACACAAGACCAACGCCGGAGGCGCTGCTCGCGCGAGGCTGATCCGCGATCTACCGGACTTCCAACGACCATGGCCGACGGCCTACTGATGTCCAACGACACACTGAGGAGCAGCGGATCATGTTCTACAATGCTGGCACCAGCAGCGACCATTGCGCGCACAGCTTCCGCACGATCGCGTCAACCCCTCAACGAGAAGGGCCGCACTTCCCAATGATGCGGTAGAAGCCCAACTCGCCACGACCGATCAGAGAATGCGGCCAAGTGGCGTCCGGGGGTGATTCACGTGGCATCGAAAGCACCGCCCGAGAACGTTAGTGAAAGCGGGATACATTGTCATCCCAGGCGCGACGTAGCGGCAAATTCGCACTGAGAATGATCGCAGCGCCAACTCCGGCACCTTCTGGTGGCGCTGACCGCGATCCGCTTCGCGCTTCGCGTTGGGTATCGACTATGACGGAAAGCTAGGTGATCCGATCGGGAAATGGTGTGCGGGAGTTCGCCAGCGTTCGTCGGCGCTTATTCAACGGATATTCGACGACTTTTCGTTGAAAGCTCTAAGGTGTTGAAATTACTGGCGCTCCCTAGGGGAATCGAACCCCTGTTTCAGCCTTGAGAGGGCCGCGTCCTAACCGCTAGACGAAGGGAGCGTTTGCTAGCGAGATTGCGGCCGAAACCGCCCTTCCTTCGCCCTTTGCTCCCCGCAGCTTCTCGTCCACGTAGTCTACCAATGGACAAAACGTAGCAGCGAAACGTAGCAACGTAAGATAGCCAGCACCCGTTGAGGACCGTGCCGATCTCGCCAACTTAGTCAGAAGGATCGGTCTCAGGATCTTCGGAAGCTGGGTCAATCTTACGGCAGCCCCACCCGTTCCAGCTATGCAACTTGTCGCGGTAAGCCACGACTCTCAATGCGCTCCCATTGCGCGGCAGGCCCTCCCGAGCGGCAAACGCTGTCCAGTCCTCGACGAAAACCGTTTCGCCACTAGGACGAGTGACAAGATAGGCGACCTTGGCTCTAGAGGGCGCGGGATCGAGGTTGAGGGCTTGGCCCAGCGTCCATCCTGCCTTCTGGCGAGACCGGAAGGAATTGACGGACACGGAATAGGCAGCACATAGCTCCGCTGCCCCCCGATAGCGCCTTCCTTCGACTTCGAACGAGGTTACTCGCTCATTGCGCTCTGGAGCGGCCTCTTTGCCGAGGGCTGCATCCAACGACCACCCCTGTCTGAGCCGGTATGCAAGCGTAAACGCATTTATGTTGAACGCCTTGGCCAATTCTGCCGAGCTTCGGTACAGCTTCCCTTCGTATTCGATCGAATTACGTGGTTTTCGGCTGGGTTGTTTTCTCTCAAAGAAGGGTGAGCCGAAAGATTGAATGCCTGATCAATAGTCCACCCTCCTCGTAATCGGCTCTCGATCAACTTGTCATTTAGATCGTATGCGCGACACGCTTCCAGCCTGCTCGCAAATTCCTCACCAGCGACAACGATGGCGTTGGTGTTTCGGTTTTTGAGGCCGAAAGCTTCGTCTAACGACCAGCCCATCCGGTTGATGCGCATATCAACAATACGCTTGTCCACTGAATAATGCTTACATGCCGCAAACAGGGACGGGAATAGCGTCCCGCCGATTGTCACCTCCTTGCCTCCTATCTCCCGATTAGGAGGTGGCGCAATTCCCACGGCCTGTTCTATGGTCCAGCGGCCAGACTGCATACGTTTCTGCAGCGTGATCGGGAGGATACCGTACGCATCCGCAAGTTCCGCCAAGCTCCAGTATTCTTCGCCCTCAACGATCCTGAGTTGACGGCCCTCCTGAACGGCCCCTCCCCTGTTCAGATTGTAGCCATTAGGAGCGAGAGAATTATAAACGCCGATGTAATGCACCTCCAGGGACGCAAGCTCGGCAAGGGTCTTAGCAGTCGCTAACAACTTTATTGCGAACGCGCCTGCTCCGAAGTCTCGGATCGCTTGCTGCAACGAACCGGCTGACCCTTTGCCCGCCTCGGCCGTTTTGACGTGGTTGTAGGGACGGTAGTCGGTGGTTCGTCTCGTTATACCGACATAGACCTTCGAGTTCCTCTTGTTCGAAATCAGATAGACTTTGCCGTCCACAGGCCCCTCGCCACCCAACGAATCTTCACAGCTCCCTATCATCAGGAGGCTTCTGTGCGTGACTTATTCGCGCGTGGAACTAAAGATTTCTGGATAAAAGATCTTTTCCCTATAACGCCGAACAGAATGCACAGGACCAAGCCCGCGCCCTTCTTCCGTTGAGTGGGACTTAATTTGGGACCAGTTGCGCTGTTTGGGCTCTAGATTTTGAGCAAAAATCTGAGCGCGTAACGCCATCCTCGCGTGAGCCAGTTCCCCCCCACTGGGGCCGCGCTATGACCCGGTGGGCCATCGACAGCAGTACCATCAACTGTGCTCTTAGTCGTCGAAGGTTGGCCCGGCGTATTGCCGTTGTCCGATGCGGCTTCGACGGTAGGCCGGGTAGAGTGTGTTGTCTCCGAAAAGCGCGTCAAGATGACGCCATTCTCGTCTGCCGCAACTTCGACCCCGATGAGCGAGTTGGAAGCTTCGGCGTGAAATTCGCCTCGTTCCCATTTCGACAGAGGACGAAAGTAGGTGGGATTCGGTGTGCTCAGGTCCCACCGCCTCTGCTTTTCCCGCCAGTGATACTCATCGCTCCCGTCAACACGGCGGAAGCCCGAGCGGCCGCTGCTGGCCTCCCATCGCTCCCGGTCCTCTTTGATGCGCTGAAAGAAACGATCCAAGGCGCTAGGCTCGCTCTCGTGGGCGAACCACTGCGCATCGTGGAGGATGTCTTGGGGACGCTTGAGCCATTCCTGCTTGCTTTCATCCCACCTCAGGAGGCCCAACCCACCATTCTTACCGACAACCACCTTTCCGTACTGAACTCCACTCCTGTGAGAGGGCGTGTAGACCAGATCACCCGCAACAAGATTGGCAGCGCATCTGACTTCCCGCTCGCCTTCCCTACAAAGGATGGTCGCGCTTGAGATCGCACGCACTCTGCCCTCCGGTCCCTGAGGACCGATAGCACGGCCGGAAGCTCGCCCCTCACCCACGCTTGTCACCTCAACAACCCGGCGGGTGTTATCTGGATTGATAAGGACGAGGCGGTCCCCCTTCTTCAGATCACGGTATCCCGGCGGTCTCAGCCTACCCATGCAAACGGTCTCCAATGGCCAACTCGGGCTAGCAGAGAAGCTGCCCAGGACCATCCATACCTTCGGGGCCATTCCGGTCCATGACCAACTTGACTACCGCGAAAGCTACCTTTACATCGGTGTCAACGTTCGTTGATTGGGATGTAATAACATGACCGAAGGGGTGTTTGTCGCGTACTACCGGGTCTCAACGAAGGGACAAGGCAGATCGGGCCTCGGCTTGGAGGCGCAGAAAGAGGCCGTACGCTTGTATCTCGCTGGTGGTCGATGGTCGCTCGCGGCAGCGTTTACGGAGGTGGAAAGCGGAAAGCGAGATGACGACCGCCCGCAGCTTGCCAAGGCGCTCCAGGCTTGCCGGGTCTACGGCGCCAAGCTCGTCATCGCCAAGCTCGACCGGCTCTCCCGCGATGCGCACTTTCTGCTCGGACTGGAGAAAGCCGGAGTTGACTTCGTTGCAGCTGACATGCCCCACGCTAACCGGCTCACCGTGGGTATCATGGCTATGGTCGCGGACGAGGAGCGCCGTGTGATCTCAGAGCGTACACGGGCGGCACTCGCAGCAGCTAAAAGGCGAGGCGTCAAGCTAGGCGGTGATAGAGGGGCTCAGCTCTCTCGCGCTGCCAGGAAGGCCGGCAGAGAGGCGCAGATAACCCGGGCGAATGAAAGGGCAGCGGACCTTGCCGACATTATTCGAGAGCTTCAATCCAGCGGGACTAAGTCACTCAGCGGGATTGCTAGGGCCCTGACCGAACGGGGGATCCCCACTCCTCGCGGTTCAGCGGTATGGGCGGCTGTGCAAGTGGCCCGAACGATGGCGCGGCTATAGCGGCCGGCGGCACCGGAGCAATGCGGCATGTCATTGTGCATTTTCATCTCCATGCCTCCCTATCAGCCTTTCGAGATGCGACGCCGCCAAAGTGCAGGGTTCGTCTTCCTTGAAGAAACGACTTTACGTTGCTAGAAATATATCAGCGATTTGCCCGCCCTACGGTCTCATTCCAATTTTCAGGCTGTTCACAATGGCCCCGAGCCACCCATGAAATCACAATGGTCGTCTTAACTCTCAAGGCAAAAAACGATCATCTACAGAGGGTCGCGAGCACCCGCGACAACATCAAAGCTATTGCAGAGTATGTCTGGAACGCGCTCGATGCCGACGCCACTGAGATCAGCGTCGATCTCGATCGGACATCACTCGGCGGCATCGTCGCCATTGTGATACGTGACAATGGTTCGGGCATTTCACAGAGCCGCGCGGAGCACGACTTCGAGAGTCTTGGGGAGTCTTGGAAATTGCACGCCTCACGGACGGCGAAGCGTGGCCGGGCGATCCACGGAAAAGAAGGCCAAGGCCGATTACGCTTCTACTCGCTGGCACAGAAAGCCCGCTGGACCTCGGTCTACGAGACCGACGAAGGCCGCTTTCAGATCACCATCGAAATCAGCGCCGACCATCTTCAGAACAGTTCGGTGACAGAGCCCGTTCCTACCTCCAATGAGGAACCAACGGGAACGGTCGTTGAACTCTCACCGCTGAAAAATACATTCGACTGGCTCGGCGGCGAAGATGCGCGATCAGAATTTGATTCCATCTTTGCACCCTATATATTGCAATACCCTGACGTTAAGATCACCTACGATCAACGTCCGGTCGATCCAGCAAAGACGATCGAGCATTCCCATCAGTTTCCTACTCAGCCTATCATATGCCCGGACCGCACAGTAAGCGACCTCACTTTGCGTGTTATCGAGTGGAAGTCGCATATTGCCGAACGAAAAATCTACTTCGGTGGAGAAGCGGGCGTTGTCCTAGGCTCTCTTCCTGCGAGTGTCACGGCACCCGACTTCACCTTCTCGGCCTACGCTTACTCACCATTCTTTAACGAGATTGCCAAAGCTCATCTTCTTGAGTTCGACGGCGGACTAACAGATCCGGCCTTTGCCAAAGTACTTGAGTACATTCGCGACACCCTAGGGGACTACTTTCGTGCTCGGAAAGCAGAGAAATCCGGTGAGCTCATTCAGGAGCTGAAGGATGCCGGTGTCTATCCCTACGAGGGAGACCCTCGCGATGAAATCGAGCGGCACGAACGGCAAGTTTTCGATATAGCCACTCACGCCGCAGTTTCATACTCTAAAGACTTCAAGAAGGCCGACAATCCCTTAAAAAAGATTGCCCTGGGCCTCCTCAAAGAAGCGCTAAAAAACAATCCAGAGTCCGTAACAAGGATTTTGAGAGCGGTTTTTAATCTTCCAAAGGTCCGGCAGGATGAATTCTCTCAACTTCTTGAGAGAACCGAGCTAGGCAACATCATTTCAGCTTCCGGCTTGGTCGCCAACCGCATAGTCGCGCTAGAGGTTCTTCGCGAGATTGTTTTTGAGCCTAGGCACCGCACCACCATCAAGGAACGAGGCGAGCTCGACGCGCTCGTCCGAGACAATACATGGATTTTCGGTGAGGGATTTCACCTGACCATGGCCGAGGCTGGCCTAACGAAGATTATGGACCGCGTATCGGCGGAACTTTCTTTGAAACGAAAGCGGGGCGCTAAGGTACGTAAGCCGGACGGACGGATCGGCCGAATCGATTCATTCTTGGGACGAGTGGTCCCTGGAGAGAACGCCAAGCATCATGAATACTTGCTGATCGAATTGAAACGTCCGTCTTTGGAGATAGGCAGGAAAGAAGTCGATCAGCTTGAGGACTATGTTAATGCGATTCTAGCTCAGCCGGATTTTATAAACACCTCCACTCAATGGCACTTCTTCCTTGTGACGACCAAGTATGACGACGTTGTCAGGCAGCGCATCACACAGGAGAACCGCCCCGCTGGATTATTCATTGATAAGCCCAATCACAGAGTATGGATTAAGTCGTGGGCCGAGCTGATTCGAGAATGCGATGCGCGGCTTAGGTTTGTGCAAGAGAAGCTTCGTATCGAAGTGTCCGCCGAGGAGATTCAGGAGAGAATTTCTCGACTGAAGGCGTCAGTGCTGAAGACTCCCGATCAGGCAAAGGTCGAAGAAGATCAAACGAATGAATTTCCGTTTGACTTCGACAATGTGTCGACTGCTGGCGGCAATGCACAGCAACCACAGACCCGCTGATGAACCCGGCAAATCATTCGCCTCTTCCACAGCTGCATCCCGCGCCCAACGTCCAATGAAACCACCCGACGAACCAACGTCCCTGGCTCGGTTAGCGCTTACCAGCGCCGCTTCTATTCGTCCCGATGTAGGGCGTTTTTTTGCGCTTATCTCCTGCAGTAAAAGCAAGGGTGGCCATCGGGACATTGCCCGGGACATGTATGTGTCTCCTCTGTATCGTAAATCTGTTCAGCTGGCTGAATTATGGGGAGTCCCTTTCTATATTTTGTCGGCCAAGTACGGCTTGCTGCACCCTGATGAGTTAATCGAGCCCTACGAGCAAACACTCAAGACAGCCACCAAAAAGGAAAAGCAGGATTGGGCCCAGCGTGTTGACCGGCAATTACGCGAGCTGCCGCGCAAGCAGTTCATCGTTCTCGCCGGAGACGATTATTTTGCACCGCTTGTCGAGGCGGGCAGCAGCGAGCCGTTGAATTACTTTGCACCAATGCGCTCTCTTTCTTTAGGGACGCGTCTTTCGTTCTTGAATGAGGCTATTAGGATTGAGCGACGGCGTGAGGCGGTTAGACAGGCGTACGAACTTTTCGAGAGAATGGCAGCATCGCGGACACCGCCTCGTTTAGGCGACCTACTGGCTACCGACCTTCCAACGCACGGTGTGTATTTCTTCTTTGACGAGACAGAGACCACCGAGTTCTCGAACAATATCCCACGACTTGTTCGAGTTGGAACGCACGGAGTTTCCGCAGGATCGACAGCCACGCTTCGGAATCGGCTACGAACGCATTTTGGCACGAGAGCTGGACAAGGCAATCATCGGGCCTCGGTTTTTCGCCTTCACGTTGGACGGGCCATCATCGAGCGAGAGAATCTCCAAGATCAATTTCCAGATTGGGGCAAAGGACAATCCGCGCCTCGGGAGATTACCGATCGCGAGGCGGCTCTGGAGGCGAGAGTCTCCAGTTATATCGGAAGTCTTCGAGTCCTCGCTATTCCGGTGATTGACACCGCCGGCAAGAGCAGCATGAGGGCAACAATAGAACGCCAATTCATTGCGATGTTCACAGAGGGCTTTTGTCCAATCGAGCCTGCGAGCGCGGATTGGCTTGGACGGTTTTCTGACAAGCCAAGCATCAAAGAAACAGGCCTATGGAACGTTCGAGATGTCGGAGAACATTACGACCTGAAGTTCCTGACCTTGCTTGAGGCCTATCTGGTTAAGAATAGTCACCGCTAGCTGCGGAGCAGTACATGCCTACCGAAACTCCCCTCGCTATCGCCATCCAAGAAGAGCCCAGGCTGCCGCTTTGGCTTACGCATCTTTGGCAGCGAGCATCCGAACACAGGCGCTTAGGTCTGATATTGGGTGCCGGCGTGTCGTTCGATGCAAAAGTGCCATTATGGGGCAAGCTGGTCAGCCGTTTAGCGGAGGCAGCAGGAATCTCGGAAAAAATTTTATCGCAGCACCAGAAGGAGCGTTTCCCAGAGACGTTTCTTGCTGAAATCCTCTATCGGCACCACCACGCGGACCACTCCAAGGCCGCGGACAACCCTGCCGACCGATTTCACGAATATCGCGTTAATTCCGCGTGGAAACAGAAGATACGGGAGTGCCTGTACAGAGATGTCGGCGACAAAACGTTCGAAGACATTGCTAAAGAGCACATCTATCTAAAAGGCCTAGCCAGTCTTGTGTGCAAATCGGGCTTCACTGTGACCCTGAATTTCGACGATATCGTCGATCAAGCAGTGACTGCGCATGTCGAGGACATTCTAGTTGCCGCGCCTGACACTCCCATTGCTAATCCCGAGATCATCTATCATCCAAAAGTCGAAACACGGAAGCACGCTCCGGTCATATACCATATCAACGGCAGTCTACCTCGCGACCAGCCCCGCCGCAGCAGTGCGCACGTAGTGCTAACAGAGGACGCATTTGCTGATGTGATGCTTTCTCCAAATTCTCACAACGCAGAATACGTCATCAATCAGTTCGCAGTGCGTACCTTCATTTTGCTTGGCCTCTCTTTGAGCGACAACTCGCTAAAGAATATTCTCAGATCCAGCGCGAAACGAAATCCCGCCAACCATCACTTTATTGTACTTCACGAATTGGATGACAGCCCTAGATCGCCGGAGGTCCGAGCTGACATCTTCGAAGTGAATCTTCACGTTTACAATCTGATCACGATATTCTTGACCACAGCCCAACATAAGGAATTCATTGATATCCTGAACGCTTCGTCGGCGGCCCAATTCGATGAGATGCTTCTCGCGCTGGGGGCGAAAAGCACCATGCATAGAAAGTATTACATCGTTGGATCCGTCGCCTCGGGAAAGAGTTCGACGATCGATGCGTTGCGTTGCTTCACAACATTCGAAGAGTTCAGCGGGCGCGTCCCGAAACAAATGTATCAGGACGACACGAGTCTAACCCCAGATGAACAGAAGATTGTCGATGACTACCTTTTCCCTAGGCTGATCGAGAAAAATAGAAATATGATGCGCCCCAACTCGGGCATACGCATCATGGATCGCGCTTTCCTTGACTTATTCGCATTCTCGAAGAATGGGGACAAGGTCGAAATCAAGAGAAAGGCCCTTGAACTAAAGACCCGGATTGAACAATACAAAAAGCCTTTCGAGGATGGGCATCTATTTTTCCTAGGGGCGTCGCCCGACGCTCTCGAAGAGCGCCTGTTGCAACGTAGCTCCTCGAAAGAGGCCGACGGAAAATTCGGCTTCGAGTTGGAGACGCTTAAAAATCAGGATAAGGCTCTTAGGAAAATCTACCAGATTCAAGATGGGCAAGTGCTCGATACAAGCCACCTCACTACTGGGGAAGTCGCCAAGGCGATAGCCAGGAAAATCCTGCTTGATGATTACCAAGAGTTTCCGTTCGCAAAGCGCCTCGAACAGATTATTGACGGGGACGGAGCACTTTGATCTCTAACCGTCCCAACGTTTATCTTGCTGGTCCGCTTTTTTCGCCTCAAGAGCGGCAGTGGAACGTCCTGCTCCGCGACAGTTTGATGGGTTTTGCCGACGTTTATCTGCCTCAAGAGGACGGCGCTCTTCTCGTTGACCTCATCGCGAGCGGCATGTCTGTCCAAGAAGCTAAGAGCTCTATCTTTGCGACCGACATCCGCGCGATTGATCGATGCGACATTCTTCTACTTGTTATGGACGGCCGGGTAATCGACGAAGGAGCGTGCTTTGAACTTGGATATGCCTACAGTCGCGGCAAACTTTGCCTCGGCTTGAAGACGGACGTCCGGGCACTGCTCCCTGTCGGCGATAATCCCATGATCGATTGTGCGCTTCGTAAGATTTTTCGCGATGTAGATTCCGCTTGTGATTGGATTCGACAACGGCGTTGGGAACAGCAATGAGTGCATCGGCCGCACTTGTTCTATTTTCGGGCGGACAAGATTCCGCAACCGTCGTAGCTTGGGCGCTCAATAACTACGATAGGGTTGAAACGATAGGGTTTGATTACGGCCAAAAACACAGCGTAGAGATGAAGCAGCGTGCCATTTTCCGGTCTCGCCTCGTCGACCTATTTCCCGATATGGCTTGTCGGCTGGGACCGGATCACATAGTAGCGTTGGATCTAGCGGGTCAAATCGCGGGCAACATACCGACGTTTGACGCATCTCGAAGCGAGATGCTTTCGAGGAAGAAATATATTCCCGGTCGGAACCTCATTATGATGTCGTTGAGCGCAAGCGTGGCTTTCCGCCGCGGAATAGATGTGTTGGCTTGCGGAGTCAGTGAGACCGAGTATTCAGGCTACCCGGATTGCCGGCGCCAGGCTATGAGCGCGATAGAAAAAGCGCTCAACGAGTCAACTGGGTTCTCATGGTCCATACAGTGCCCCCTCATGGATCTCGACAAAGCCGGCGTCTGGAGGTTGTCTCGCGATCTTGGCAGCAGCACGTTGCTTGAACTCATCCGAGAAGAGACCCACACATGTTATGAAGGGGTCAGGGAAAGGCGGCACCCCTGGGGATACGGGTGCGCCCAATGCGACGCTTGCCGGCTTCGAGAGAAGGGCTGGCGGGAATTCATGGCAGCGCCAGCCTAGCAAAATCAGCCGTACCATCCATGGACATCTGCACCCAGACCTCATCGGCGAGCTGATTTCAGTTGCCTCGGTGCATCAAGAGGCAGCTATGGGCAAAAAATTCGCTTCATTCCTTCTGATTCTGACCGCCAATTTCGGAAGTTGTGACTCCGCCCATGCGCTGGGCGGCGCGGTCCGGGCCTGCTTTTCGCAAAAACAAACAGAACTCGACGACGGCATTAGTCAGGCGGATGTGATCGCTAAAGCTATCGTACATGCTTGCCGCACAACGATCTTAGAAGCCACTACCAAACGACATACCGCCAGCACTGCGACTGCACTAAGTATTTTGGCTCGTGAGTTGGAAGTGACGCTCGAACCCGACGCTATTGAACTCATTCTAAGAGCCCGTAAGAAAAGTATTCATCCGGCAAATCAAGAGCGGCTTCTGCCGAGCTATAATCTTGGCGACCTTCTTCCGATTGGGAGCACTCGGTTTCAAGCAGGAAAATGCTCAGCTTGGGAATGCGAATACAAAGAGGTGAAAGGCGATCGGGAAGAAAAGATTGGTGTTGCGCCGTCGAAAAACTATCGAGTCATAAGTTCGTTCGTATTGACGCATCCCGCCAACGAAACGTCGTGTAGAGCTGCTGTAGATGACTATCTCACCGCCCGTGGATTGGTCGACTCACGACAAGCTATTCAACAGACCCAGGTGGACCAAGATCCTCTCCTGAAGGGCCTTCGCGTGGTCGCCTACTACAGAACCCAAAAGGGCGGCATTTCGTTTCATGCTGGCTGTTTCATTTGGAACGGGAAATACGAGGTGCAACTATCTGAAACCGATACCGGGACTACGTCAGGGCTTATCGATGACGTAGTGCGAGGAACCCTCAGCCCAAACTAATCGCCATTCGGTTTCTCGTAATCCACCGATCCCAGGTCCTGCCGCTGGGTCGCACTGGCCCAACAAGAGGGACGACACGCCAGGGTCAGTCACAGATCGACTCTGCGGAATCTGCGACGTAGCTCCGGTTCCCGCCGCTTCCACTTGCGCAACTATTACGCTAGTGTAACTGATTACGCAATTTTAACTTTTGCCTGCGTCCAAATCGATTAGAAACCGTTTGGCGCCCACGTGCGGCGGTGCCACGTCGTAGCAATCTTCGTCCGTTTTTCACGGTATGGCTGCAAAAGGTGCGGCCAGCGAAGGAACCGTCATGCGTTCGTTCTGCTGCTCTCAAGGCGGCGCGGACTCTCGCGGTGGCCACTCATCGATTTGTTCGAATCATTCTCCCGAAAGCACCGCCATGGCCAAGTACAGCAGCAGCACCCGATCGGCGAAGGGAAGACCTCAGACCTTCAAGCAGCCCAATGCACGGGGTGGGGACTGTTAGCCGTGGGTGACAAGGGGTTTACAGAAGCCGAGCGGCTTGAGCTTTTGAGGAGCGGTAAGACGGCCTGCATCATCTGCGGGGACGTTATGGACGCTTTTGGCGGCGGCAAGACGCGCAAGAAATACTGCTCGGTGAAGTGCAAGGATCGAAGTAGAAAAAAGCGCATCAACGACGACGCCCGGTCCATGGGAGCCGAGTGCTACCGCATCTGGCTCGCTCTCCCGAAAGGCGAACCGCGAAAACTCACATTCATCGATGAGCGGCTTGAGGTGTCAGCATCTTCGATACCGACAGCGGCGCTATCAAGACGGTTCGAGACGGGCTTGCACAGGAGCACGGCTCGTTTTTCGAACCTGTGGTTCGTCTGACCGAGCTACACGACTACGCTGAATCGATTTGGCGATCTGCATCAAGCAAATCCGTGTTCGATATTCTGCCCCACACCGAAGCCACGGACTTGGCTTGGTTCGCATCCGCAAGAGCCAACGAATATGTAAAATCGCGTGATGAGCGCATGAAGCAAGTCTTCGGATTCGCTCGGGCCTTGGCAAACGGGTTCGCCTTCCTGGCCCGCTACGATGCTTATGGCAATGGCGCAAGATTCGTCGGTTATGACATGAACTTGCCGCTCACTCCCGGAACAATCATCCTTGATGCAACGGCGGATATTGACGGCCTGTCGCTAATAGCAAAGCATCGCAGCCCGGTTGTCGTACCTCAAGTCGATTTTCGTCAACTTACGATTACTCACATCGATCCAGAACCTTTGATCATCGCTGGTAAGCGCAAGAAGCTGAAGATCAGTGATGTTGCTAAACGAGCCGATCAAGCGCGACCTTACGCCCAATGGATCCTGGATACAGCAAAGCAGCATACTCGACCAGGCGAACAGATCCTTATTACGACCCACAAGGCTCTTCTCGATCATGAGTATCTGCCCTCTAATTGCGACTTCTCGCAACCTTACGACCTCGAAGGCAGGCAGGTCTGCTTTATTCATTGGGGAGTGGGCATAGGCTCGAACCGATGGAAAGACGCAACTGCCGTGTTCCTATTTGGCGAGTTCCACAAGCCAAGAAGGACAATGGTCGCGGCCGGATTAGGTTGGCGAGAACAACAAGCGACGGAGAGCTCTCTTGCACCGTACCAATGCTGGAATCGGAAGGACGGACCTCTGCTTACTTTGCAAGAGGGTGACCTATGCCGGTGGTTGAAGCAAATGGCCATGAGGGGAAACGCCCGCAAAATTGACGCAGATGGCGTCTGCGGTGCGCAGCGCCTCTACGTCACTGGAGAATTTGACCGGCTCATTCGCCACAAAGACCGAATGTTTCCAGGCGCGACCGTGATCATGGACGAGCCGGGTCTGCGACTTCAACGCGGGGGGACAGAGGCACTCGTCGCGTTGCTGTACGGGACACAGGCTGACATCATCACAGTGCCGGAGGTAAAGGAAGCAACTGGGGTTGATCTGCAACACAACAGGATGCGCTTCTTCGCGAAGCCTGCGGTCAAGGAAGCGATCAAACAAGGGCATTGGGACTTCATGCCGGGCGCGGGACGCGGGCGCGTAGGTTGCTTCATTCGTACGCCCTCGGTGGCGACTGATTTCTAAGAATCAAAACGATTGCCGGAGGCACCCTCGCAAAGGGACTCCGGTCAATCGCGCTTCAGCGGTGATCGACAAAATCAAGGCCGTCGAAGGACACCTTAGCAATCTCAATAGCTAGTCGAGTAAGCGGATAACCCGTATCTCTAATTCCATCAGCATCGCGCTTCCGACCGTACCGTGCTCCAACGCTGCTGTTTGAATGACCGACAAGGTGGTTGATCACGACCTCGTCAACCCCGGCAGCGCGGCCGAAACGCTTGAACGTGCCCCGGAACGAATGAAACTTCTTCACGGGATCATCAACGACATGGTGTGCAAGTAGCCGTTGAACCACTCGCTCCATTTGTTGGCGCGGCTTGCTAACTTGCTTCTATCTTCAAATCCGGGCCAAAGGCTCGACAGCGGGCCAACTGCCCTGCGACGCTCCTCCACAAATGACAGGAAGCCGAGGCGCACCAGTTCAGGATGGATCGGGACACGCCGGATTGACGATAGGGTCTTGATTCTCTTATCGCCTTCACGGTCGAAACGGAACGTCCACAGATCGGTGTCCGGGTCTCTGGCGATGTCTTGAAGCAATAGCTGGATTACTTCGGTTCGGCGGGCACCTTGAAACAGAGCTACCAACGGTGCCCACATTGCGGTCTCGCCGCGCCCCCGCGTCGGACGCACACTGGCAGCGAAAATTGGGCTCGCCGCCAGCAATCTCAACTCATGCTTGGTGAACGGCTCGTAATAGTCTTCATCGGCGGAATCGATGTCGAATGCAACGACAAAAGGATTGCGCCATCCTGTCCCGTCGAAATGGCCATCCTGTTCAGCACGGGCAAGCACTGCGCCAAGCAGGGTCAGCGACTTGTTGATGGTCGTTGCAGATCGCGGTTCGTAGCCGCTCAGATCGCGTTGTAGGAGGTCCGGCAACGTAAGCTGCTTCATGTCTGCGGGAAGACCTTTGGGTATTCGGCAGATCGCCTCCCGATACTCACGGCCATGTCCCTTGTTGATGTGGTGTATGGGCAAGTCTTCGAACAGCTCAACAAACCTACGGCGGGCAGTGTCAGCCTCGGTGATCGTATTCGGAGCCGGTGTCCTTGTGCCCTTGGCGCTGCCACCTCGCGACCAAGAATCGAACGCTTGGGTTATCGTCAATCCTTGCCCGGTCGCTACCGCCCCTGAGCTGACGATCCGGCTCGGAGCCGATGCCGGATGAAGCAGACCGACCGAGCCAAGTTCAAGCCAACTCCCTTGTGTCGCGGCCGGGGAGTCATGTTCGCCGTTGGTCAAGAAGGCCCTCGCGACCTCGAACACGCTTGCATGTTGCGCGATTTGAACACCGAGACGTTGCTTGGCTTCTCGCTCCACCGTCGTTCTCAAAGACAACCACACAGCGGTCTTGAGGTGGCCACGTCGAACGGGGCTTTCGAGCCGCTTGATGTTGTCGGGAATCGAGGGTGGCAACGGCTGGCCTGCGATGTCGTCAGGCAGATCGATTTTGAGCCAGTAGATTCCGTTACGTCTGATTAGGTGCGAGACACGCGGCATTCATTGCTTCCCGTAGCACGAAGACGTAGCAAACGGAGAAGCTGCACCGAATAGTGCCAGCGATGTCAGGCAGTTAGGAAGAAATGGCGCTCCCTAGGGGAATCGAACCCCTGTTTCAGCCTTGAGAGGGTAAAGTCGATCCGCATGGTGTCCTGCGACGGAGGCCGTGCCGAGGTCAGCCCCGCTCGTCTGCATGAGCAGGCGCCGCTGCACCAGTTTCGCACCAGAAACGACCCGGCCGCGGCGCAACGAACTCGATCGGATTCCAACAAAAAGTTAGCATATTCAACGAAGCTAGCCGCTGTCCCGCCGCTCATAACGGTCTGGTTGCAGGTTCGAGTCCTGCCGGGCCCACCACGCTTCGCCCTTTGGGCTACGCGTGGCGCAGCAGCGCGGAGAACGAAGGGCGAAGCGTGGTGTCCGGCGTAGCTGGAGCGAAGCGGAAGCGCAGACGGACTATCGCTCTTGCCGCCACAAGCTCATGCAACCCACCAGCCTCCCCCTCTCTCAGCAGGAGATTCTCATGGCCAGTGAAAAAGGCCCCCAACATCAAGAAGAAGCAGAGAGACAAGAACTGCGAAGGTAAAGGATTGCTCAAGAAGGACGACGCAGGTGGTGAAGTGCCAACGTTGCAAAGACACAGGCAATCGCAAGTCGTGGAAAGAACGCACCGATTCAGATATCCGACAGGCAGCGGCTCCCAGCAACGCTTTGCAGATCCGCACGATTTCCCCGACAGCCCGCGCATGATGCCGCGGATGTGACCGCCCGTGCGGCTGTCGCGGATTGCGAGGATGAGGACCGAGGCTCACTTGAATCCTCACCATGGGTCCATCGGAGAAATTGCCATGCGATCGGGTCTGGTTTTGAGCGTTTTGATTGTCCTCTCGGCATCGGTCAGTACCGCCATGGCAGCGCAGGGGCATCGGCATCATGCAACGGCTCGGTCTGCGCGTGTTTTGACGACAGGGCCCGCTGCGGCCTGGGCCTATTCACCGGCAGCGCCTGCCCGCCCTCAGCCGATGCCGCACTACGATGATCAACCTGAGCCGGGTCATAATCCGTTTGAGCGATGGGGTGGCTAGCACCCGGCGCAATCGCCGTGCTGCATGGTCGCCGCTCGCGGCGGCGTCCGGAGTTTGCAGCCCGGCACTGTCACTGTAACCCGATCGCTACGGCGACTGTCAGGCGCCGGCCGCACCTGTTATGATCGCAGCGGACGACAGGCGTTATGACGAGCGCGGCGTTACGACCGGCGTTGCTCCCGCTCGCTCGTGAGAACAGCAGAGAGGCCGCCGTCGCGGCGGCCTCTTTCATTGCGGCGTCCCTCTCGTCGCGAATTTATTTGCTGCTGTTCAAGGTCCTGTTCGTGGAGGAGTGAAGCTTGCCGTTCATGCCGGCATGCGCACCCGCCGAACCAACCGTCGAGTTCGCGGTCCCGTTCAAGCTCTTGTGGCCGCCGTTCAGGCGGGCATTGGCTGAGGAGTGAAGCCTGCCGTTCGTACCGGTCGCAGCTCCCTTCGAGCCGATCGTCGCGTTCGTCGTTCCATTCACCGATTGAGCGGAAGCGGCAGTGCCGAAGGTCAGCGCGAGCGCGACGGAAAGAACAATCGTTTGGATTTTCATGCCTCGTCCTTTGTGTAGGCCCCAACGGCAGAACAGCGATCTCCATCGCCACGTTCCGGGAACTTACCTATTTTTCCCAATGAAAATTCCGATCGAGAGTTGCCTTTGCTGGCCTTCTCGTTGTGATTTCTCTGCCCCCTGCCACCGTTTCCCGATCCGGAACCGACTAACATTGGTTAAGTCGAATTTTGGTTTTCACCACCGCCGGTGTGGCGTGTCAGTTACAGCAAGCCGGCGCCAAACTCGTTACGTTTTCTCCCGGGCAAGGGATTCTCAAGATCACGTGGGATGAATTGAATGAACAAGCTTTTGGCTTCGGCCTCTTTCGGCGCTTTGCTCCTGGGGGCAACGGCTGCTTCGGCCGCCGATCTCGCCGCACGTCCTTACACCAAAGCGCCTCCGGCCGCGATCGCGACCGTCTTCGACTGGAGCGGCTTCTATATCGGCATCAACGGCGGCTGGGGTCAGTCCCACGATCGCCGCACGTTCGATCCCACGGGAACTCTCGTCGGAAGCTATGATGCGAACGGCGGTACCGTCGGCGGCCAGATCGGTTATCGCTGGCAGAGCGCGGGCTGGGTGTTCGGCCTCGAAGCGCAAGGCAACTGGGCAGACATCTCGGGCAGCCGGGCTGCGTTGGTGCTGCCGGCGCCGGGCGCCACGCTCAGCTCGAAGATGGACGCCTTCGGTCTGTTCACCGGTCAGGTGGGTTACGCCTGGAACAACGTCCTGCTCTACGCCAAGGGCGGTGCGGCGATCACCGATCGCAACTATCAGTTCCTCACGGCGGGCGTCGTGACGGCCCAAACCGGCTACGCCACGCGGCTCGGCGGAACGGTCGGGGCCGGCCTCGAGTTCTCGTTCGCGCAGAACTGGTCGCTCGGCGTCGAGTACGACCACATCTTCGAGAACCGTCACGGAGCGACCTTCAACGTTCCGGGCGGCGTTGCCCTGGCCGGCTTCAGCACCGGCGGCGACACCGATCTCGTGCTCGGTCGCCTGAACTATCGGTTCGGTGGACCGGCAGTCGCGCGGTACTGAGCCGACATCGCCATCAACTTCAAAGCCCCGCTCTGCGGGGCTTTTTTGTTGAACTGTGCCCGAAAGGCCTCCGGCCAAATCCCAGCGCATTTCATGACGATCGATGCCCCCTATCCATTCGGCTGATCTTTAGGAACGACCGACGGCTTGGCCTTGTTGGTGCGCTGGCATTGCGCAGAACCAAGGAGAATAGCAGTGATGATCAAAGCAGTTGTCGGACTGGCGCTCGGCGTAGGCATGCTGACGGCGTCGACCATGAGCGCGTCAGCCGCCATCGCATGCAGTGGCAACGTGTGTTGGCACACTCACGAAACCTACACATACCCACCCGAGTCCAAGGTCATCGTGCACGAAGACAATTGGAAGGCTGGGCCAACTGAAAAATTCACGTTCCGCGAACATGAAGGCCGTGGATATTGGCACGGCGACAAGTGGGAAACCTGGTAGTCCCATTGGTCGGGGCCGCCGAAAGGCGGCCTTTCCTTTTATTCGCATGCCTTCGATTTGAGCGACGAGATCGACCGGAGGTACGCCCGGGCGTCCATTTCCGCAAGACGATCAAGTGTTGCGCGCAAGTGGGACGGTACCGGCGATTGGTCCTTGTTCAGAGCGAGACGCAGCCTCTCGCCAATCTCATGGCAGATGGCTCGGGAATGCGCTGTCTCCAGCTGCGACGACGATGTCACCATGGGGCCACCTCAGATCAATCCAAGGGCAGCGAAAACCAGCACTTCGGCAAGGAACACTGCACTCAGGGCGGCAACGGTGGAGATGGCCTCTACAAGCGACAAATGCATGGCTCACCTCGCAGTCTCCCCGAAGCCCCGCCATAAGAATTCACATTTGTTAAGTTGGTTTCGGTTCGGGCCACCTTTTTCAGGGCACGCGGAACTTGGCTTCGTCCTACCGCGGTCACCGAACCAACACGCGCCATATGCGTTCTGAGACAATGGACCCAGCGATGATTCAAAGGCACCTTGCCCAGGCCGAACGGCACGCCGACGAGGGCAGGCGCCTCATTTCTCGTCAGGAAGGCCTCATCGCCAACCTCAAAAAGCGCGGCCACGACACCGCGGACGCTGATAAAGTGCGGGACATTCTGATAGAGACACAGTCGATTCATTTGCAGGACGCACAGCGACTGCGCGGCTCATTAAGTGCGGCCAGCCGGCTCGCCGGCGCGTTTTTTGACAGGGAACCTTACGCACCTCCGGCCAAACGATCCATCTCGCCCTCACGCGCAACTGAGTCGGCGCCACAGCATGCGGCGGCCATCGCTGGCCTGGTCGCCGCTTGCGGGCGCCACTCCGCCCGTGGTCGACGCGGAGCTGCGATGACGGTGCTCTCAACTGAGCTATGCCGTCCCCGCAGGCTTCACCGCGTCAGCCTTGCCCGACGGCTATCCTGATTTCGCCCAACCCCTCGATCCCGCCCGTCATCACTTGCCCACGCTGCACGGGGCCGACGCCCTCGGGCGTGCCGGTCATGATGATGTCGCCGGGTTTGAGTGCCATCGACTGCGAGCAGATCGAGATGATGTCGGCGACGGGCCAGATCAGCTTTGCGATGTCGGAGTCCTGCTTGGTCACGCCGTCGACGGCGAGCCAGATGCGGCCCGCGCTGGGATGGCCGACCTCCGAGACCGGTCGCAGCGGAGCGATCGGTGCGGAGAGGTCAAAGCCCTTGCCCCAGTCCCAGGGACGGCCCTGCTCACGGGCCTGAAGCTGCAGATCGCGCCGGGTCAGGTCAATGCCGACGCCGTAGCCCCAGACATGATCGAGCGCGCGCGCGACGGGAATGTCCGTGCCGCCCTGCCCGATCGCGACGATCAGCTCGATCTCGTAGTGGAAGTTGCTGGTCTGCGGCGGATAGGGAACGCTCGCACCATCGTCGACGACCGTGTCGGCGGGCTTCATGAAGAAGAACGGCGGCTCGCGATCGGGATCGCGCCCCATCTCCCGCGCGTGCGCCGCGTAGTTGCGGCCGACGCAGATGAGCCGGCGCAGCGGAAAGCGCGCCACCGAATTGTGGACCGCGACGGACGCTTGCGGCGGCGGCGGCAGAACGAAATCGGAGTGCGTAAAGGCCTCAGGCATTGCCACGGTCCTCTCGGAAAAGATGCAGGGCTTCCTGAATGGGTCGATCGGAATAGGAGAAGATCACGGCATCACCATCGATCGCCTCGTGACGCACGCGATGCCAGGAGGGGGCGACGAAGATGTCGCGCTTGCCCCACTCGACCACGATCTCCTCGCCTGTGCGGGACGCGATGACGCTGCGGCCCCTGCCCTCGATCGGGACGAACACGGTGGCATCGGTCGAACGGTACGAGGCGGTCGCAAAGCCCTTTGGCAGGAGCTGGATGAAGGTCGCCATGGTGGCCATGGCGTGATTGCCCGTGATCGGGTTGGTGTAGCGCATCTTCAGCCCGTGACAGGCGTCCCAGGCGGCGGCGCGCCGCAGCCGTTCGAGCGCCTCGCGCGTGCGTGCATAGGGATAGTTGAACACCGGCGAGGTGCCGCCGCCGCCCTTGTGATCGACCGGAAGCAGATTGTGGCCGTAGCGGGCGTCGCTGTCGCCGACCGGCCGTGTGATCGGCTGCTCGTCGACGTCGAGATGCTCGGCGAAGGAGGCGTCGAGCATCTGGATGACGGGGATGTCGAGACCGTCCAGCCAGAACACCGGATTGGAGCTGGGGTTGCCGTGATCGTGCCAGGCCCAGGGCGGCGTGATGATGAAATCGCCCTCGTGCATGATGGTGCGCTCGCCGTTCACGGCGGTGTAGGCACCCTCGCCTTCGAGGATGAAGCGCAGCGCGGATTGCGTATGGCGATGCGCCGGCGCGACCTCGCCGGGCATGACCAGCTGCACGCCGGCGTAGAGATCCGTCGTGATCTTCGACTGGCCGCGCAAGCCCGGATTTTCCAGGACCAGAACGCGTCGCTCCGCCTCCTTGGCGGTGATGAGGGTTCCGGCCTCGAGCATATGCGCGCGGATCTCGTCGAACCGCCAGGATGCCGGGCGGCATGCGCTTCTCGGCTCGGGCGTGACGAGATCGGCCAGCGACAGCCACAGTGCCGTGAGGTTCTTCTTGTCGATCTTGTCGTAGAACGCCCGGCGTTCCGGTGTGTCGGCGGTTGGCGCCATGATCGTATCGTGGGACATAGCCTGTCTCGCTGTTAGTGATGGAGCGTCGCGGTCGAGGGCACGAGCTCGAGCGACGGCTCTCGTCGACGAAGCGCGAGCACCGCGAGGCCCGCCAGCAACGCCGGGACCGCCGCGGTCAGGACGACGGACTGCGCAGTCCACCCGAAGCCGAGCAGCACGCCTCCTGCGACCGGGCCGATGATCGAGCCGATGCGGCCGACGCCCAGCGCCCAGCCCACGCCGGTGGAGCGGATCTCGGTCGGATAGAGGCCGGCCGCAAGCGCGTTCATGCCGATCTGCGCACCGACGACGCCGAACCCGGCGAGGAACGTCGAGACCATCAAGGTCCAGACATGGCCCGATCCAAAGGCGATCCCCGCGATGAAGAGCGCCGAAGCCAGATAGGCGCCGCCGAGCACCAGATAGGGATCGAGCCGATCGACGAAGCGGCCGAGGACGATCGCGCCGACCACGCCACCGGCGTTCAACACCGCCGTCGAGAGGATCGCGACGGTGAGAGGCAGTCCGCTGGCCTTGAGCAGCGAAGGCATCCAGTTGACGAGGAAGTACATGACCAGCAGGTTCATGAAGAACGCCACCCAGAGCAGCACCGTCATGGATGCGCGGCCCTCGGCAAGGAGTTTGGTTACGGGAAAGCCCGACGCGCGCGAACCGGGCACGACATAGCGGCCCGCCGCCGCAGGCGAGATGGCGGGATCGAGCCTTGCGAGCAATTCCGCGATCCTGCTGTCCGCAACATCGCGTGTCACGAGATAGCGGATCGACTCGGGCAGCCACGCGAACAGCAGGATCAGCGTGAGCAGCGGAAGCACGCCGCCCACGACGAAGACCGCCTGCCAGCCGAACGCACCGATCAGGGGCGCGCTGATGACGCCTCCGATCGTCGAGCCCAGCGGAAAACCGCAGAACATGATGGCGATGAGCAGCGCGCGCATCCGCTTCGGCGCGTATTCGCTGGTCAGCGCGACGATGTTGGGCATGGCGCCGCCGAGGCCGAGGCCGGTCAGGAAGCGGTAGACCAGAAGCTCGTTCAGCGTGGTCGCGCGCGCCGTGACAGCTGCGAAGATGCCGAACAGCAGCACCGAGAGCAGGATCACGCTCTTGCGGCCGAACCGGTCGGCCGCCGGGCTGAGCACAAACGCACCAACGGCCAGCCCGGCCAGGCCCGCACCGAAGATCGGGCCGAAGCCGGCCATGGCGATCCCCCATTGCTCGGCAATGACAGGCGCGACATAGGCGATCGCCTGGGTGTCGAAGCCGTCGAGCAGTGCGATCCACGCGCAAAGAACCAGGATCAGCAGCTGGAGGCGCCCGAACCGCGCCTGTTCGATGACCTCGGTAACGTCGACGATATTCGCAGCGGACATCACGAACTCCAGTGGGCGTGGGTTTCTTGGGCTGTGACTTTCAGCAGGTTTTGGAAAAGGCGGCTGCGCGTTCAGGCCAGCAACGGGGTGCTGCGCAACTGTTGCCGGTCGATCTTGCCCGTTCCCGTCTTCGGCAGATCGGGCCGATATTCGATCAGGCGTGGATATTTGTAGGGAAGCAGTTTTGCCTTGACGTAATCCTGCAGGTCCCGCGTCAACGACTCGCTCGCAGTATGACCGTCGCGCAGGATCACGAAGGCTTTCGTGGTCATGCGGCGATCAGGAAGCTCGAGGCCCAGCACCGCGCATTCGCGGACGGCGGGATGCTCGGACAGGCAGAGCTCGATCTCGACCGGGTAGATCCACTGGCCGCTCACCTTGATGAGATCGTCGACACGGCCGACGAAGGTGAAGAAGCCGTCGGCATCCTCGACCAGCCTGTCGCCGGTCCAGATCCAGCCCGCCTCGCGCATGGTCTGCGCGGTCTTGTCGGGCCTGTTCCAGTAGCACGGCGCGTTGGAATGACCGCGGACCCACATCACGCCCGCTTCGCCTTGCGCGACGGGCTCGCCGTCAGGCGTGGTCAGGCGGATCTCGTAGCCGGGAACGCGCTTGCCGGCAGTGCCGGCCTTCTTCTGCGCACGCGTGTTCGAGAGATAGATGTGCAGCACCTCGGTCGATCCGAGTCCTTCGACGATCTCGAGGCCGAAGCGCCGCTTCCAGTCGTTGAAGATGTCCTGCGACAGCACTTCGGCGGCCGACAGGCTGAGGCGCACGCTCGACAGATCGGCCGTTTCGATGCGCGGATGATGCAGCAGCGCGTTGTAGAGCGTCGGCAGGCCGAAGAAGAGCGTCGGCCTGAACCGTTCGATGAGGTCCAGAACGGCGCCGGGCTCGGGCCGCCCGGCGAGCAGGATCGTGCTGGCGCCGACCGAGAACGGGAATGTGATCGAATTGCCGAAACCATAGGCGAAGAAGATTTTCGGCACGGAGAAGCAGACATCGCTCTCCGTCATGCCAAGGATGTGCTGCCCGAAGCTGTCAGCCGTGTAGGCCATGTCGTGCTGGAGATGCACGATGCCCTTCGGCCGACCGGTGCTGCCCGAGGAGTACATCCAGAACGCCATGTCGTCGCGACGCGTGGGGGCGGCTTCGATCTCAACGGGAAATTCGGCAAACCACCGATCGCCGTTCAGCACGTCGACCGCGGGCGATTCGGGCGCAACCTCGCCGTTGACCACGATCAGCGTGTGCAGCCGCGATCCGCCGGTGGTTTCCCGATCGAACAAATGAGCAAACTCGGCGTCGACGACCGCGACCTGGGCGGCGGAATCCTGCAGGTAGAAACCGATGAGGTCCTTCGGCGACAGCGTGTTGATCAACATCGGCACGAAGCCGGCGCGGACCGCGCCGAAGAACACGGCGGGATAGGACGCAGTGTCGTTGAGCAGGAGGAGCATGCGGTCGCCCCGGACGAGCCCGAGCGAGGTGAACGCGTTGCCGCATCTGGCGGCATCGGCGCACAACTCGCCATAGCTGGTGTTGCCGGAGGCCGTGTAGATCGCGACCTTGTCGGCACGACCCGCTCTGAGGTTGTCGAACAGGATCTCGCTGGCATTGTAGCGCTCGGAGATCTCGAAGCCGATTTCCCTTGCGCTGGGCGCATCATCGGGCACCCGGTCCACGATCGGCTCCACGAATGCGAGATCCATTCCTTCCGTCAGCATGGCGTCCTCATCATCACGAATGAACGGGGGTCATTGACTTCGCGTCGTACCGCGCCATGAAGTGCGGCGACATCGCGCGGAGCTGGTCGTCGTCGATTCGACCCGAACGGGTGATGTAGCTGTAGCCGAAATCCAGCGGCGCCAGCTTCATGTGGTCGGCGAAGCGCTCGTACCAGGCTGCGCTGGTCCTTGCGGCCTTGACCAGCTTCTCCACCACAGGGCGGCGCGCGGCCTCATAGTTTTCCAGCGCACGGCGGAGGTTGCCGGGCTCACCGTCGAGTGCATTGACGAGGGCGATGACGTCCTCGAGCGCGAGGCGCGTGCCGGAGCCGATCGAGAAATGCGCGGTGTGGAGCGCGTCACCGACCAGGACCATATTGCGGTGTGACCAGCGATCGTTCCAGAGCCATGGAAAATTGCGCCAGACGGACTTGTTGTTGACCAGGGAATGCCCTTCGAGCGTATCGGCGAACACCCTCTCGCAAAGCGCCCTGCTCTCTTCCTCTGACTTCTCCGCAAAGCCCGCGCGGAGCCAGGTTGCCCGATCGCACTCGACGATGAACGTGCTCATCGTCGGCGAGTAGCGATAGTGATGGGCGTTGAAACAGCCGAAGTCGGTTTCGACGAAGGTCTGGGTCAAGGTTTCGAAGCGCCTGGTGGTGCCGTACCAGGCGAACTTGTTGTGGTCGTAGGACAGCGATGTCGCGAAGTCGCCTTCATGGCTCCGTCGCACCAGCGAGTTCACGCCGTCGGCGGCCACGATCAAGTCGTATCCCGCGAGTTCGTCGACGGAACGCACGAGCTTGCCGAAGTGCAGATTTGCGCCGGCGGATCGTGCGCGCCCGGTCAATTGGGTGATGAAATCGAGCCGGCCGATCGCAGAGAAACCGACGCCGTCGAGCACGACACGTTCGCCGCGATGAACGAGCGCGATGTCGCGCCAGGCCTCCATGCGCGCCGACACGGCCTGCTCCGTTTCCGGATCATCGGCGCGAAGGAACTCCAGCGCCTTGTCGGAGAAGACGACGCCAAAGCCCCAGGTCGCGCCTTCCGGGTTCTGCTCGAAGAGGTCGACGTGGTCCTGGGGATGCCGACGCTTCCAGAGCGCGGCGAAATACAGGCCCGCGGGACCGCCTCCCATCACCGCGATGCGACTGAGCCGCATGACCTTCCCTTCCCTGTTGCGCTTTATTGACCGCTTCTGTTTGCGTATTATGCAACAGATTTCTTTTCATGCAATATATTTCTTGCATATCAGGGAATTAATTTTCTTATATGCAATCAAGCCGGCGCGGCGGGATGCGCCGCGGGAGGATTTCCGGATGTTTGAGACAGCTTTCACGGTCGAGTGGGGCGATTGCGACGAAGCCGGAATCGTCTTTTATCCCAACTACTTCTACTGGCTTGACTGCACCTGGCAGCGCTGGCTGCGGGAGCTTGGCTTGAGCCAGCGGGAGCTCAAGCGCCGCTTCAACAGCGTCACGCCCTTGATCAATGTCGGCGCAAAGTTTGTGGCGCCCGCGAGCTACGACGACGAGTTGACGATCCGCGCAGAGGTGGCCGAGTGGCAGGAGCGGCGGTTTCGAATCGATTACAAGCTGTCGAGCGGAAACGTGCAGATTGCTGGCGGATTCGAACAGCGCGCCTGGGCCTCGGTCACGGATACGGGCGCACTCCGCGGCGCCAGCGTGCCGCAGGAGTTCAAGGATTTGTTGCGATGAAACGGACGCCGGCGAAAGACACCGATGACGAGAGCGGCGGCACGGCCCCCGGCGGCATCCAGGCTCTCGACGCCGCGCTGTCGGTCCTGCGAGTCCTCAGGTCCCTTGATGGGCCGGCGACGCTATCGGACATCGCGCGCGAAGCCGGCATGCCACCGAGCAAGGTGCATCGCTACCTGGCGAGCTTCATTCATGCGGGCCTTGCCGTGCAGAAGGAGCGCTCCGGCCGCTACGACCTCGGCCGCGAAGCGGCAGAGCTCGGTGTTGCCGCCATCAGCCGGAACAACTTCGTCGTCCGCGCCTCCGACGAACTCGAGGAGCTGGCGACGACGACGGGCCAAGCCGCACTGCTGGCCGTCTGGAGCCACAATGGCCCGACCGTGGTCCGAATGGAGCGAGGTCCCCATCTGACGACCACGTCGATCGGTCTTGGCAGCACGTTTCCCTTGCTGGACTCCGCGACGGGACGCATCTTCCTGTCTTACCTGCCGTCTCCACAACTGACCGCGCGGCTGCAAAACGAACTCGAGCGTGCCGCGTCCGTCGGCCTGAGCTGGCCGGATCTCGATCCCAGCCTGGAAAGCGTGCAGTCCCTGACGACGAAGATCCGGCGCGAACGCATCGCCTATGTCGATGGACGTTACATTCCGGGCTTGCTCGCGATCTCATCCGCGATCACGAACTGGCAAGGCGAGATCGAGGTCGCCGTGACCCTGTTCGGCACGCACAGGGAATTACTGCAGCCGGACAGTCCGGCGCGGGCCGCCTTGATCGACTTTGCCTCCCGCCATTCGATCGCCCCACCGGTTCAGCTCGGCAAGCCGCGCGACGCGCGAGCGCGCTAGGCCTAGTGCTCCAATCTCCAGTTCACTTCCACAGACCCACGAGCGGCCAGCAGGAGAACATGAACAGGATGATGAGGCCGCCGACGACAACGGATGGACCATGAGCAATGCAGACGATGTTGCGGACCTGCGGGCAAGGATTCAGGGACGCTTCGACGACGAATACGTCAGAGAGAACGGCCGCTGGCTGTTTTCAAAGCTCGTCCTGACGACCTGGTACATGGTCCCGGTCGAACCAGGTTGGGAAGCCGCAGCCGCGGGCAGGACAGCATGGGGTTCAAGATCTCACGCCAAATCGCGCGAGAAAATGCAAGCCGACGACTGCGACCACGAACATGAACCACATCGGATTCTGGCGGTCGAGCAAGAACGTTTCCGTCGTCCCGTAGTAAAGTCCGAAGAGCCACACCACCAGGCAAAACCGGGCGAGGGATTGGCCGGTGCCACGGCTCTGGACCACGTGGAAATTCTTCAGGGGCGCGCATACGAATATGAGAACGACGAGAATCAACCCCGGCAAGCCGATGGTGACGGCGAGATCGAGGTAGCTGTTGTGGCTGTGGGCCGCAGTGGCCACCCATTCGGACCCCTGCTCGGTCTTCTTGTCCTTGACGCCGTCCCAGAAAGCCGCATAGCCGTGGCCAGCGAAGGGCCTTGCGGCAACCGCGCCCAGCGCGAACTCCCAGACTTCGGTGCGCCCGGTAAAGGTCGTATCGATGGGAAGCGCGTTGGTGAGCGGTGTCAGTTGCGGGATGGCGACGCTGCCGACGGTCAGCAGATTCATCAGAAGTAGCGGCACGAAGCAGATCGCGCATTTCTGCCAGAAGCCCTTCGTTGCCCCGACCACCGACGCCACAGCCCAGACGACCAGGCAAAGCATGCTCGCCGTCTTCCCGCCCGTAAACAACAGGAAGACGGCGGCAAGACCAAGGATTGCCGGTCCGGATAGAAACGCTCCCGCCGAGATCAGATACGCGCCAAAATAAACCAGGATCGCCATGACGGGCGAGGCGACGTTCTTGTGCTCGAAAGTTCCTCGCCAGTCGCCTGCGAGCCCCGGCTCTGCCGCATCAGCTGCATTGTGGACTGAAACACCGGGCGCCAGCATCACCCCGAGATAGCAGAGCAGCAGGAGGCCGATTGCCGCCACCGCGAAGCATAGGTTGAAGGACCTGAGGCTCGGGGGCAGCAGGGGCATCATGACGGCGAGCGACATGACGCTCGCGGTCAAGGCAAATCGCTGCAGCGAGATCGCGGGATTTTCGGAAAGAAGGATATTGAGTGCCATCCAGGCGAGGAAACATAGATGCAGGGGCGTCCAGAGCGTCCTGAAGGCCGCGACATTTCGCGGTACCGACAGCAGCACACCCATCACTGCGAGGACGGCGAAGCAAAGATAGGTGGCGGCGAGCTTGCCCGCGGCATCGTCGATGACGGTCAAATCCTTGAACGGCTCGAGTGTGACCAGCACACAGAGCAAGGTTGCCACGACCACGGCGCAGCGGAGGCAATCGAGGACCTGTAGCTTTGCCAGCGCCGTCCGCACGGCTTCAGCGAAGCCTCGATCGTGCCCGTCAGCCAGTTCGGCGCCTTGCATCCGCGGCGGTTCCTCTCGGTCACGATCAGGGTAAGGACATCGATGGTTACCGCAGCCTTGTTAACCGAACGTCAATTTTTGATCTTTTCGGCGCTGAGCGGATTGAACGGCCCCGGCGATCCGCCGGCCGCGGTCGAGCAACTCCGACCGGGTTTAGCGATCTGCCGCGGTTTGTTAACGAAGCAGTGCGAATTGGCTTCTGCAGAAGGCCTTCCTTGGTAAAATTAGCTGGTCGATCAGTTCAGCGGCGAGGAAAGATGAGATGCAGGTCAGATCCGCGCTTCAGATCAATTTGCATCCGCTGGACGTGCGCCATGCAGTCCACACGCTTCCGCATCAACTCGAAGTATGGGGCGATCAGGTCGATCGCATCGTCTTCACCGTCGACACCAGGCAGAGCAGGAGCGGCCGCTACACCGGCGACGCCTACGAGGAGAGCCGCGGGCGCCTGTTTGCACTGCTGGAGGCCATCGCACGAAAGTCACCGAAGGCGGAAATTTCCGAGGTGGACTATTCGCCGGTGGCGCTGGAGTCCGTGCGGCAACGTTATTTCTCCGAAAGTCGTGCCTATCCGGAAAAGGCCTTCGATGGCGGACCGTTCCATGCCTATTTCTACGGCCTGCTGAAGGCGAACGCGGACTATGTGGTTCATATGGACAGCGACATGCTGTTCGGCGGCGGCAGCCAGGTCTGGCTTGAGGAGGCGATCGGCTGGCTGAAGACGACGCCGGACGCGCTGTTCGCCGGACCACTTCCAGGTCCGCCCCGCGCTGACGGCACACTCGGCGATTTGCATGGAGCGTTCCCGGGGCTGACCGGTATCCAACCGCCCGAGCGGCTCGCCACCGCCTACCCGGCCTACCGCTTCCGCACCGTGAGCACGCGGATCTTCGTTCTCGATCAGAACAAATTCGATGCGTCGATCGGCGCACTGGGCCTGGTCCGTCCCGATCTGCGGCGCCGGCTCCGCGCAAAATTGTTTCGACAGTCGCCACTGACGATGCCGGCCGAGGAGATCATCTCCGCCGCCATGATCCGCAACGGGCTTTCCCGCATAGACCTTCTCGGTTCAGGAGCCGGGCTCTACTCGCTCCATCCACCGTATCGCACGGATAGATTCTATCGGGAATTGCCACATCTGATCGCACGAATCGTGGCCGGCGCCATACCGGACGCCCAGCGCGGCGACTATGATGTCAATTCAAGCATGTTCGACTGGACGGAGGCACTTCGGCAGAAGACCGTCGGCCGCCGCCTTGCCCGCGCCGCACGTGCGCTGCTGTCGAGCTAAGCATCCACACCTCACCTCCCGACGCGCGCTCGCACTCAATTGGCGGCAGCCGCCTGATAGAGGCGGTCGCGCAACCAGGCATGACCTGCGTCCTCCTGGTTGCGCGGGTGCCATAGCGCGAGGATGCGTGCGGGCGGCAGATCGAGCGGCGGAGGGATGAGATCGAGCTCGTGGGCGAAGCGCATCAGAAATCGCCGCGGCAGGGTGCAGATGCAATCGCTGTGCGCAAGGATGACCGGCGCCAGCGCATAGGTCTGGATCGAGACGGCGACGCGCCTGGAGCGGCCGAGCGCGCTCAGCGCGTCGTCGACCAGACCGGCAAAGCCGCCGCCGTCCGCGGAGATCAGCAGATGGTCGAGCTCACAGAACGTGTCGAGATCGAGCGGGCCTGTTCCGCGCGGGTGGCCCTTCCGTTGCGCGGTGAGGAAGCTGTCCTCGAACAGCGGTCGCTGCATCAGCTCGCCGCTGATCCGGTCGGTGCCCGTGACCAGAATATCGATCTCGCCACGTTCGAGACGATCGACGATGTCGGGCGTGGGGTGGACGAGCGCGAGCCGCGTGCGCGGAGCCATCGCCGTTAGCTGCGCAACGAAACCTGGCGCCAGCGTCACGGCCGGATTCTCGTGAATGGCAACGACAAAGGTGCGCTGGTCTCTTGCGGGATCGAAGGCGGCCGGTCCCTCCACCATCCGGCGCAGCCTGCCGAGCACCTCGGCAAGTTCCGTCTGCAGCTCCATGGCCCGCGTCGTCGGCACCACGCCGCGGCCCGCCGCCGCAGGCACGAACAGCTGGTCGGCGAATACCTGCCGCAGCCGGTTCAGCCGGGCCGACAGCGCCGGCTGCCCGATGTTCAGCCGCGACGCCGCGCGCGTGACGTTGCGCTCGCGCAGCAGCGCCTCCAGAGCGAGCAGCAGGCCGAGGTCGATCTCGGCGAGATCGGAATCATCGGCCGGCCGGCCCGGACTGCGTTCGACATCCGCCATCGAGGCATCCTCCGTCTGAGGGCAAACAAGCGCGACCGAATGAGCCGCGAAGAGAAAGGCTTAAGGCCTTCACGCGGCCATGAAAAGGCAGACCGCCGGAAGACCGGATATCACCGGCATCGATGAGACGTATCGAGCCGACCGCCCTCCCGCGAGCGCAGCCCGGCTCGTACCTCACAGCCACGGCGGCAGGTCCGGGACGTCGGCAATCACGCCGCGCCGGGCGCCGATCGAAGCGGAGGACGGCTCAGTGACGAAGACTTATCACATCGGCGATGCAGCCATCACGCGGATCGACGAATTGGCGTTGGCAGCCTTTCAGTTCGACGCGCTCTATCCCGGCGCGGACCCGGAGGCACTGCAGCGCCGGCAGGCGCGGCTCGAGGCAGGTTCATTCGATCCTGCGACCGGCACATTCATCCAGAGTATCCATAGTTGGCTCGTCAAAACGCCGCACCACACGATCCTGATCGATACGGCCACCGGCAACGACAAGAACAGGCCCGACATACCGCCGCTGCACCGGCTCAACGAGCCTTTCCTCGCGCGGCTCGCAGCTGCGGGCATCACGCCTGAAGATGTCGACTACGTGCTCCTCACCCACGTTCACGCCGATCATGTCGGCTGGAACACGAGGCTCGTCGATGGTCGCTGGATGCCGACGTTCCCCAATGCGAGCTACATCTTCTCTCGTATCGAGCAGGCCTATGGCGAGAGCCTGGCTAATGGCGACGAGCCGGCAGCGGATCCCGCATTGGGCCCTGCCCTGCGAAAGCCCGCCGATCGCGTCTATGACGACAGCGTGCGGCCGGTGATCGATGCCGGCCTGGCGCGGCTGGTGACGGTCGATGGCAGCGAGGTCCTTGAGGGAATTTCGTTCACCGCGACGCCAGGCCATAGCATCGACCATGCCTCCATCCGTCTCGTGTCGCGCGGCGAGAGAGCGCTGTTCGCGGGCGACGTGATGCACCACCCACTGCAGGTCTACGAGCCGTCGCTCAATTCCTGCTTCTGCGAATTCCCGGAAGCGGCGCTCCGCTCGCGCAACATCGTGCTCGAAGACGCGGCCGAGAGCGGCGCGACCGTCTTCACCACCCATTTCGCGCAGTCCTCCGCCGGCCGCATCACCCGCAGCGGTGAGCGCTTCGCCTGGCAATTCCTCTGACTGAAAGGAGAATGACGATGGACCAGAACGTTCTTGCACAAGGATACAAACCCGACCTCGTGGTCGAGGATTTCATGATCCCGAGCGACACCGTCGGCATTTCGCTTCACCTTCGCAACAAGCGCGCTAGGGCACAAAAGAGTTTCCCTGCCGAGCGGACCGTCTTGCTGGTTCATGGCGCGACCTATTCCTCGGCAAGCCTTTTCGATGTGCCGCTTGGCGGCCGGTCCTTCATGGATCATCTCGCCGCCCAGGGCTACGATGTCTTCGCGCTCGACGTGCGCGGCTATGGCGGATCGACCCGGCCGCCGGAGATGGACGCGCCAGCGCAGGACTCGGCGCCCCTTGTTCGCACCGATGTCGCGGTGCGCGACCTCGCCAGCGCGGTCGAGCATATCCTTGCACGTCGCGGCATCCCGCGCCTGAATCTCGTCGCGATGTCCTGGGGCGGATCGGTCGCCGGTGCCTATACCGCTGACAATAACGAGAAGGTCCAAAAGCTCGCACTGATCGCGCCGCTGTGGCTGCTGAACGCCCCCGCTCCGATCGATTCCGGCGGCGCGCTCGGCGCCTACCGCAAGGTCCCCGTGCTCGATTTCAGGGAGCGCTGGCTCGCGGCTGCGCCGGAAGCCGCCCGCGTGAACCTGATCCCGGAGGGCTGGTTCGAGCGCTGGGCCGAGGCCTCGCTCGCAACAGATCCACAAGGCAACGCCGGGCGCCCTCGCGTGATGCGCGCGGTGAACGGTCCGATCCAGGATATCCGCGATTACTGGGGCGCCGGCAAAGCGTTCTATGACGCGCATGACATTCGCGTTCCGGTGCTGCTCGTTCACGCCGAATGGGACCGCGACGTGACCACGGCCTCGACCCAGGATTTCTTCCGCTCGCTCACAGCGGCGCCATACCGGCGTTGGGTGGAGATCGGCGAAGGCACCCATATGGTGCTTCTGGAAAAGAACCGTATGCAGGCCTTCGACGCCATCAGTCAGTTCCTGGCCGAGCGCGACACCCAGGGAACTCCGCCATCCAGTTGACGCACCGGATCCAGAACGTCGGTGGAACCGAGCCCGTTGCAGGAACGTCGACGGCGGCGCGTCGTTGGTCCGTGTTCAAAACTGGAGGACGGACATGAAGATCGTTCCAAGCATTGGCATCATCGCGGCGGTCGTCGCGGCGAGTGCGGTGGCAACCCCGAGCTTCGCGCAAGGCCCTGGTCCCTGCACGAGCTCAGGCAGCTACGCCGTCGGCGCAGAGGGTCCCGCCATGAGCGGCGGTCAGTTGATGGCCGGCGTGGGAGATTGTCGCCACCACCGCCACGCAAGGTGGCGCGACAGCTACGGCTATTATCAGGCGCCGGCCCGCGGCTATTACGACCGCGGCTACTACGATCGCGGATATGGATATGACGGCCCGGGCGTCACGATCGGCGTTGGTCCCGATCGCTGGTGAGAAGAGAGGAGAGAGGCCGCCGTCAAGGCGGTCTCTTTCGTTGGACGAGGACCGCAACGGGCTTACGGGGCCAGGGTCTTGGCGAGTGGAGAGGCCCCCTTCAACCCTCCACCCGATACAACCGCCACCGCGCCGGCACGCCCTTGAGCTGGTGGCTGCCGTGATCCCTGAGGCGGATCTGGGATTGCGCTGCGAGCAGGTCCTTCACCGCGCTCGAGATCAGGACCTCGCCGGCGCGCGCCTTGGCGGCAACGCGGGTGCCGATGTGGAAGGCGAGACCGACCATCTCGCCGCCGCTGATCGTGTATTCGCCGGCGTGCAGGCCGACCCTGATGTCGAGGCCGAGCGTGCGCACGGCCTTGCGGATCGCGGTCGCGCAATTGATGCCGGCTGTCGGCGCCTTGAAGGTCGCGAGCACGCCGTCGCCGGTCGTCACGACTTCCTTGCCGCGCGACGACTTCAGCTCCTTGCGGACCGCGGCGTAATAGAGGCCCATCACCTTGGTCCAGCGCGCATCGCCGAGCTTGGCGGCCTTTGCCGTGGAGCCCACGATGTCGACGATCAGGATCGTGGCGAGCGCCTGCTTGAGCTCGGCGCTGCCATTGGCGGATTTGCGCCGGGCCACGATGGCACCGCTTAGCGGTTCATAGTCATGGCTGCGCCGTCGCGCGATCGCGGACTTGGTGTAATCCCTGGCGCGCTGCGCGGTACCGCAACGGATCGTCTTCTCCTGCGGCAGATGCGTCCAGTAAACCTTGCGGCTCTTGCCTGCGCCCTGAACCTCGACAGCGCCCCATTTCAGGAACACCGCCGAGCCGACCCGCCGCACACACCACGCCTTCGACGTGTATCCTGATACGTTCGACTGATGAAGACCGATGCGGAGGAATTTGGGCATGAGCTTGCGGGCCAACCGCTGGACCATTCTGCGGACCTGGAGCGTAGTTGGACGCTCGCGCCTTGGCAACAGCGCGCGCCTGAGCAGTGCTGCCGTTACGCCCCCGCGCCGGCCTCAAACGCAAACAGCTCGATCGGCTCGCTGAAGCCGCGGACGGCGTGCTGGCCGACTCGCTCGAGCGCAAACTCCGGCGTGACGAGTTCGGCAAAGTCGCGCGACAGCAGCACCGGCTTGCCGACCTGCTTGGTGAGCGCCTCGAGCCGCGAGGCCATGTTGACGGCGGGACCGATCACGGTGAAGTCGAGCCGGCTGGTCGAACCGATATTGCCGTACATGACGTCCCCGACATGGACGCCGATGCCGTAGTTCAGCGGCGCACGACCCGTGCCCTGGTTGCGCTCGTTCAGCGCCGCCATCGCCTGACGGGCCTCGGTGACGGCGCGCAAGAGATTGGCACAGGCCTTGGGCTGGCTGAGCGGAAAGATCGCGAGCAGGCCGTCGCCGATGAACTTCAGGATCTCGCCGCCATGCCGCGCGATCGGCTCGGACATCGCGTCGAAATAATCGTTGAGCAGATCGATGACGTCGTCGCGCGGCCAGTTGTCGGAGATCTTCGTGAAATCGCGCAAGTCGCAGATCATGATCGCGGCGCGCACCGTCGTGCCGGTGCCGCGCCGTGTGGCACCGGCGAGAATCAGCTCACCGGCATGGGACCCGACATAGGTCTCCAGCAGCGTGCGGGCCAGGCGGTTCTTGATGCGGATCTCGCTGACCAGCGCCAGCACCGGCAGCACACTCTTGAGAGCGGCGAGGTGCGAATCGTCGAAACCGCCGGGCCTGTCGGTCGCGAACGTGATGAGATGGCGCTTGCCAAGCGTGTGGTAGAGCGGCCAGGCGACGTAGTCGGTGAGGCCCTTGGCCCGCATCTCGTCATAGAGCGCATGCTTGCGGCCGAGTGCCGGATCGCGTTCGAGATTCTCGCGCACTTCAGTGGCGCCATCGATCAGCTCGTTGGCGGGGCTGCCGATATATTCCGAGCGCTCCCTCACATCGAAGTCGACCCGCCCGATCTCGGCCTCGCGCATGCCGTCGGACCACATGATGCGGGCCCCCAGCCATTGCGGATGCTGGATCTGGACATGAAGCGTCGCCCGCTTGAGGGGAATGCCGGCCTGCTGGAGGCGGATGCACATTTCGGCAAAGATGTTGTCGATGAAGCGCTGGTCGCGCGTGCCGTTGGTCAGCCAATCGACGACGCCGGCGGCATGCGTGGTGGCGGGAATCCTGTCTGGCGCGTTCATTTCCTGGCCTTCATCATCATCCCCGCAGATATCGTGTTCCGGATCGGCCGCGTCAACCTGGCCAGTTGCACGGATTGTTCGCACCCGAAAGGATCGTCACCTAGCCGACCAGCCGGATCGACCCCAGCACAGCCAACCCCGAAACGAGCGTCAACCTGGACGCCGCGGTGAGCTCGAGCTTCAGTGTGCTGCCGCCGGGAATGACAAATGCCTGGCTATCGAGACCAATGCCGCAATCGCCTGATACCGCATAGACCAGATGGGTACCGGCGGTGAGCGGCCGCTCGCAGGGCTCCCGGAGCGCCAAAAGCTCGATATCCGCCGCACCGCGCCGCGCCATCAGATTGACGACCTCGACCGGGCCGGCTTCGAGCTCCGTCACGATCTCCATCTCGCCTGCGAAGCGGACGGTGGTGAACGGTTCGCGCTCGTCGAATTGCTGCCCCGGCGCTTTCAGCACCAGCCCGCGCCCGCCGACCACCATCTGCAGGCGATCGATATCAGGCATGTGGGAGAACGGGCCCGGCGCCACGATCGGCGTGGCAGCAAAGCGCCACAGCAGGCTGTCCCAATCCTTCTCGGTCGTACCGGGCCGATGCGCATCCGCGATATCGGTCAAGATGCCACCACCGTTCTTCCATGGCGAGCGGGTGTAGTCTTCGGATTTCAGCAGCGTGGTTTTCATGTGATCGCCCATGGGAACGAATGCCTCCGTCATCTCAGCGGCTATTTCCTGCCGCTGTCATAGACCTTCATGCCGGCCGCGGGATCGAGATCGGTTTCGGTCGCCTCCGTAACGCGCGCCATCATCATGTAGAAGCCGAGCGTGACGATGGATTCGACGATCTCCTGATCGCTGAAATGTGCGCGAGCAGCCGCGAAGATCGCGTCGGGCACGCGGACGTTCTCGATCACCTCGCGGCCGAATGTCAGCAAGGCTCGCTCCGCCTCGTTCAGCGCTGCGGCACTGTAATCGCCGCGTCCCACCGCATCGACCTGGGCCTGCGTGCAGCCGACGCCGAGCGCGATCGGCACATGCTGGCGCCACTCATAGGCGCCGCCTTCGAGCTGGGCGGCCTGCAAGATCAAAAGCTCGCGGTTGACGGCGGAGAGCTTCTGCTTGTGCAGGATCGAATGGCCGAGACGCATCGCCGGGATCATGTTGGCCTCGGCATGGGCCATCATGCGAAAGATGTTGAGCTTGACCGGCATGCGGTCGAAGGCGGCACGGATGTCGCCGCTCGTCGTCTCCGGATCAATCAGGGGCAGCCTTGCCACGGTTTTCTCCCTTGGGTGGACAGCCATGCCTGTTGACTAACGACCGATCGTTTCGCTAGTCAACCGCCGCGACGATCGAGCTCAAGTGAGCGGGTCGACACCGGGAGCGCGGGCATGAGCCGCATCTTCGGCGCGGTGCGCCAGAACGGATATGTGGTGCGGGACATCCACGCCGCGATGACGCACTGGATCGACGTGATGGGCGTCGGTCCCTGGTATTACATGGACCGGGTCAAGACCGACTGGTTCCGTCATCGCGGCCAGGACTCTATCGTCGAGATGAGCATTGCGCTCGCCAATTCCGGCGATCTCCAGATCGAGCTGATCCAGCAGCGCAACGATGCGCCTTCGCTTTACAAGGAGTTTTTGGACGCCGGCCATGAAGGCCTCCAGCACATGTCGTACTGGAGCCACCACTACCAGGCGCTCTACGACAAGGCGATCGGGCTCGGCTACAGGATCGGCCACGAAGGCCAGATCGGCGGTGACAAGGGACGCTTCGCCTATTTCGACACGCAGGCGCATCCGGGCACGATCATCGAGATCTCCGACATCAGCGGCACCAAGGGACCGTTCTTCGAAAAGATAAGGCAGGCGGCTTTGAGCTGGGACGGCACGCGGCCGATCCGAGAAGTCGGTGGCGCGGCGTCATAGGCTTCCTCGCTCGCCGAACGACAGGACGAGCCACGCCGTTGCCGGCCGCGCGATCCGTGCTAGCGTGTCCCCCATCCCGTCCCAGAATTCGGCGAGGCAAGCATGTCTGCGACTGACAAGGTTTTCGCCGGCTCGGTCCCAATACTCTACGACGAATATCTGGTTCCGCTGATCTTCTCCGTCTATGCCGACGACCTTGCCAGACGCATCGCCGCGCTGTCGCCCACGGACCTGCTCGAGATCGCAGCAGGCACCGGGGCGGTGACGCGCGCCGTGGCGGCACGGCTGCCTGCCGATATCCGCTATGTCGCGACTGACCTCAACGAGCCGATGCTCGCGGTCGCAAAGCAGCGTCAGGCGGAAGATCCCCGCATGTCCTGGCGTCAGGCCGATGCGCTGGCCCTGCCCTTCGACGATTCCACGTTCGACGTCGTCTGCTGCCAGTTCGGCGCCATGTTCTTTCCGGATCGCAGCAAAGGTTACGCCGAGGCGCAGCGGGTGTTGAAGCCTGGTGGTACCTACCTGTTCAGTGTCTGGGACCGCATCGAGGACAATATGTTCGCGGATGATGCGACCGTCGCGCTCGGCAAGATCTTTCCCGACAATCCGCCGCTGTTCCTGGCGCGGACGCCGCACGGCTATCACGACAAGGCCGTCATCAAGGCCGATCTCGAACGCGCGGGCTTCAAGGCTATCTCGATCGAGACGCTGACAGCGATGAGCCGCGGGCCGAGCGCTGACTATGTCGCGATCGCGTATTGCCAGGGCACGCCGCTGCGCGGCGAAATCGAGGCCAGGGATGCAAGCAAGCTCGAGGCCGCGACCGACGCCGTTGCCGAGGCGATCCGAAAACGCCACGGCTCGGGGCCGGTTGAGGCGAAGATTCAGGCCTTGGTGATCACGGCACGGCCGTGAAGCGAGGCCGTGGACCTCATCAGGCGCTTACCAGAAGCTCCGCTGCATCGGCTGTGGCGGCTGAAAGTACTGGTACTGGCCGGCACGGCGGCGCGGACTGACGGGTTGCGGATCGCGCTGCCCAAAGAAGAAGAAGCCGTTTCCGCCGTAGCCGCCGCCCCAGCCATCGTCGCTCGCCATTTCCACCGGCGGCGCAGTCGGCTTGCGGGTGATGAAGCCGCCTTGCGGATGGTTGCTCAGCACCGCGACGAACTCCGTGCGGTAGTTTGTCTCGCCGCTGAGCGGCTCGTCCGAGACGATGATCGACGAGCGCGGCAACGCGGTCGGCCCGATACGATCCCACACCTCCTGCGGGATGGTGATGCGGTCGAGCGCGTCCTTGGCGCTATCGCCGTCGTCGATGGAGACGACGCTCCAGCGCAGGCCCTTGTCGCTCTTCGCCATGGCCGTGAAGATGTGCGTGCCGAGCGGCTGGTCGGGATTGCGGATGGTGACGGGAGCCTCGATGCTGGTGTCGAAGACCTCGCCACCGCCATCCGGCGCCGGCTGGTGCGTGTTGCGGCGCACGTAAAGCTTCTGCGTTGCACGGCTGATGTAGACCGAGACCGGCTCCATCGCGAGTTTTGCGTCCGTCGCGGCCTTCACGGCCTCGGCCTTCTTGGCCGCGGCGGCCTTGAAGGCCTCCTTGGTGGCGGCCACGGCATCACGCTTGGGCTGCGCGGCAGCCTTGGCGGCCTCGAGCTGGGTTGCGGCATCCGTAGCCTTGGTCGCAGCCTTCTGCTTCAGCTCGTCGGCCTTTGCCTTGGCCTGGTCGGTCCTGGCGTTCGCGACCAGCTTGTCGGCATAGGCGTTCTCGGCGTCGGCGCGGGCCTTCTGCTGCTCGAGCTTGCGCAGCGAAGCGGGCAGCGATTGCGCCTCCTTCGCTGCCGCTGCGGCGGCCTTCTTGGCTTCATCGGCCGCGCTGATGGCCTCCTCCGCCTCGGCGGAGAGCTTGTCGGCACGCGCCGGAACCGCAGCGATGGCCTCCTTGCTCGGCACAAACAGCGAGGGATGCGAGAAATCGACCGGAGCGGCGTCGTTCGGCGAGATGATGACGCGCATTCCGATGCTGGTCTTGTCGAACAGGCTCTCGGCGAAACCGAAAGGCATGCGCACGCAGCCGTGCGAGGCGGCGTAGCCGGGCAGCGGCCCGCCGTGCAACGCGATGCCGTTCCAGGTAATGCGCTGCATGTTCGGCATCCAGGCATCGTCATACATGGTCGAGTGGTGATCCCTGTCCTTCTCGACGACGGCAAAGACGCCGGCGGGCGTCTCGCGTCCGGTCGTGCCGGTCGAGACCGGCGCACGCAGGATCCAGCCCTCGGAATCGTAGAAGGTCACCTGCTGGCTCTTGAGCGACACGATCGCCATGATCGGCTCGCCCGCTTCGCGCGGCGCCACCGCCTCGGCGGCCTGGCGCGGCTGCTTGGCGGCGAGGATTTGGCTGGGGGCGGCCAGAGCGACCGCCGCCGCGAACATCACAATTCCGGGGCCCCCCCAACGCCGCATCACCCGATTGGACTGCGCCGTCGTCATCAGGTCTTTCATGCCATTCCCCGGTTGCCTGTCCGCACTTGGTCCATCATCGGTCACATTGCGATCTCTGGATTAAGAATTCGCAGCCACCATCCGTTCCGTATTTGGCGATATTCGGTCCGTTCCGCGACGAAACTCTCTTATACGAGCGTCCGCGTGGGCGGAAGGCGGTTCACGACCGAGCTGTCCGGAGCCGGCGGTGGCAGAGGCGGGCTGCGGCGGAATGTCCGCTTTTAGAGGGGGGCACAGGTGTGACCGGAATCACAGAGAATTGCGTCGGCAGCGCGCCGGAGTGCTGGTCGGGTCAAACCTCGAGCCATTCCTGCCGCACCGCGGCGTTGGCCTTGAGCTCGTCAGGCGTGCCCTCGAATACCACGCGGCCGTGGCCCATGATGTAGACGCGCTTGGAGATACGCATGGCGATCGACAGCTTCTGCTCGACCAGGAGAATGGCGACGCCGGCCTGCGCGATGCGCGCGATGAGATCGCCGACCTGCTGCACGATCAGCGGCGCGAGACCCTCGGTGGGCTCGTCGATCATGATCAGGTCGGGGTCGCCCATCAGCGTCCGGCACGTCGTCAGCATCTGCTTCTCGCCGCCGGACAGCACGCCCGCCGCCGTATCGGCGCGCGCGGCGAGATTCGGGAACATGTCGAGCATATCCTGGAGGCGCCATTTGCCGGGACGGCGCGTATCCTTGACACCGAGCACGAGATTTTGGCGAACCGTCAGGCTCGGGAAGATGTCGCGATGTTCAGGCACATAGCCGAGCCCGAGGCGCGCGATCTTGTAGCTCGGCAGGCCCGCGATGTCCTTGCCCTTGAAGCGGATCGTGCCTTGCGGGGCGACCTCACCCATGATCGCCTTGACCGTGGTGGAACGGCCGACGCCGTTGCGACCCAGCAGGCTCACGACCTCCCCGGCGCCGACGTCGAGGTCGACGCCCTGGAGGATGTGGCTCTTGCCGTAATAGGCGTGGAGATCCCTGACCTCGAGCATCAGTGCGCTTCCTCGCCGAGATAGGCTTCCTTGACCTTGGGATCGCGCCGGATCTCTTCCGGCGTGCCCGAGGCGATGATGTGGCCGTAGACCAGCACCGAGATGCGGTCGGCGAGACCGAACACGACGCTCATGTCGTGCTCGACGATGACGAGCGTCTTGCCTTCGGTCAGCCGGCGGATCAGTGCTACGGCACGGTCGGTCTCGGCGTGGCTCATGCCCGCGGTCGGCTCGTCCAGCATGACGACGGTGGCGCCGCTCGCGATGGTGATGCCGATCTCCAGCTCGCGCTGCTCGGCATAGGTGAGCAGCCCCGCCGGAACGTCACGCCGGTGCGTCAGATGAATATCGTCGAGAATCCGGGCCGTGCGCTCGCGCACTTCGCTCAGGCTGTCGACGTTCTTCCAGAACGCGTAGCGCTGTCCCGTCGCCCACAGCACGGCGCAACGGACGTTCTCCCACACCGTCATGCGCGCGAACACGTTGGTGACCTGGAACGAGCGCGACAGGCCGCGGCGGTTGATCTCGAACGGTCGAAGGCCGGAGATCAGAGCCCCGTTCAGCCTCACCTCGCCCGAGGTCGGCGGGATGTGGCCGCTGATCAGGTTGAAGGTCGTCGACTTGCCTGCGCCGTTCGGGCCGATGATGGCATGGCGCTCACCCTTGGCGACGCTGAGATTGAGATCGCGGATGATGCCGACATTGCCGAAGCGCTTTTCGACGGCACGGACTTCGATGGCTGCAGAGATCGCTCCGCTCATGCCAGATACCCCCGGTCACGCGCCACCGTCGCAGCCTTGTCCCATGCCTCCGCGATCCGCCGCCAGGCCAGCCGCGCGACGACGAAACCGCCGCCGACGAGAATTGCCGCGGCGAGCCAGGTCACCGGCGATGTCGCAATAAAGGGGACGCCGAACAGGTTGATGGGATCGCCGCCGGAGAAACGCGCGACGCTCTCGATTGCGAGGATCACGCCGCAAGCCAGGGCAACCGTCGGGACCACAGCGACGAGATAGGACGGGATCACCGTCCACAGCGTTCCGGCGCGGATCAGCGGCCGATGCATCATCACCAGGCCGGCAATGCCGC
Organism: Bradyrhizobium sp. USDA 4449; assembly: GCF_054056275.1. NCBI lineage: Bacteria > Pseudomonadati > Pseudomonadota > Alphaproteobacteria > Hyphomicrobiales > Nitrobacteraceae > Bradyrhizobium > Bradyrhizobium sp. USDA 4449. The sequence continues at coordinate 673,939 of NZ_JBSRYD010000001.1, forward strand.
CCGGCGAGTACATCACGATGCCGATGAAGATGATGCCGAAATAGAGCTGCCAGGCCGTGGTGAGATTGGTCAGCCCCAGTTGCAGATAGGTGACGAGGATGGCGCCCAGGATCGGGCCGAAGAAGAATGCGGTACCGCCGATGAAGGTCGAGAACAGCACGAGGCCGGACTGGATCGCGCCGAGATAGGCGGAGTTCGCGATCTCGAAGTTGATCGCGGCCAGACCACCGGCGATGCCGGCGAAGAACCCGGCAAAGCAGAAGGCGATGTAGCGCACGACGTGCGGATCGTAGCCGATGAACTGGACGCGCTCCGGATTGTCGCGGACTGCGTTGCAGATCCGCCCGAGCGGCGTCCGCGTCAGCGCGTACATCGCGATCGCCGACAGCACGAGCCAGAACGCGATCAGGTAATAGACCTGAAGCTGCGGTCCGAACGACCAGCCCAGCATCTTCGGCAGCGCGGTGCGGTCCGTGGTGATGCCGGACTCGCCGCCGAACACCGAGCGCAGGATCAGCGAGGAGGACGCCACGAGTTCACCGATGCCGAGCGAGATCATCGCAAACACCGTGCCGGCGCGCTTGGTCATGACCCAGCCGATGATGACGGCAAAGGCGAGGCCGCCGAGCCCGCCGAACAACGGGATGAACGGCAGCGGGATCGGCCAGCCATGCGACACCACCGCATTCATCATGTGGCACGCGGCGAAACCGCCGAGCCCATAGTGCACGGCGTGGCCGAACGAGAGCAGGCCGGTCTGGCCAAGCAGGATGTTGTAGGACAGCGCGAACACGATCGCGATGCCGATCAGGCTGAACGAGGTCAGCGAGCCGCCCGACGGGAAAATCATCGGCAGCACGATCAGCGCGAGGATGCCGAGCAGCCAGACGCCGTAGAAGCGCAGGCCGGCAGCGGGCTCTGCCGCCATTTTGGAGGTCGAGGTCGCGGCAGTGGTCATGTTTCACGCGTCCCCATCAGGCCCATGGGGCGTACGATCAGAATGAGCACCAGCAGGACATAGGGAACGATGGGTGCGACCTGCGCGATCGTGACGTTCCAGATATCGGTGAGAACGGAGGGACCCGAGGACGGATCGAGAGGGCCGAAGGCACTCGCCAGCGAGCCATCGAGCGCCACTGCGAAGGTCTGGACCAGTCCGATGACGAGCGAGGCGATGAAGGCCCCAGGCAACGAGCCGAGCCCGCCGAACACGATGACCACGAACAGGATGGGCCCGAGCGAGGCGGCCATGTCGGACTGCGTCACCAAAGCAGGACCTGCAATGACGCCGGCAAGGCCGGCCAGCGCGCTACCGACCCCGAACACCGCCATGAAGACGCGTCCGACATTGTGGCCGAGATGCCCGACCATGTGCGGATGCGTCAGCGCCGCCTGCACGATGAGGCCGACGCGGGTGCGCTTGAGCACGATCAGCAGCGCCACGAAGATGATGACCGACACCGCCAGCATGAAGATCTTGTAGGCGGGATAGTTGGTCGAGAAGATCGTGAAGGCCGGGAAATCGAGCAGCGCCGGCACGCGATAGTCGAGCGGGCTCTTGCCCCAGATCATCGAGACGATCTCCTCGATCGCGAACGCCAGACCAAACGTCAGCAAGAGCTCGGCGACATGGCCGTGCTTGTGGGTGTTGCGCAGGCCATAGCGCTCCACCGCCATGCCGATGGCGCCGACCAGCAGCGGCGCCAGCACCAGCGCCGGCCAGAAGCCGATCCATTTCGTGAGCTGGAAGCCGAAGAAGGCGCCGAGCATGTAGAAGCTGGCATGAGCGAAGTTGAGCACGCCCATCATGCTGAAGATCACGGTCAGCCCGCTCGACAGCAGAAACAACAGCATGCCGAACAGCACGCCGTTCAGGGTCGAAATGACAATGAGTTCAAGCACAGCGCACTCATGGCTATCCGGTGCCGCCGGGCCCCGGTGAATATCGTCCAACCGATCAAGGCATTCCGGCCGCCGTCTTCCCGCAAGGCCGTAAGGGCTCGCGGGAAGATGACGTGCGTCGAGATTAGGGTCGCGTCATCTTGCAGGTCGTGGAGACCATGGCCTGCGGCGTATCAATGCGGGAGACGATATGCCAGCCCCAACCGGTATTTTCCTCGTCGAACGGCTCATTTGCGGCGGGCTTGCCGAAGGAGGAAATGTAGATCGGCTGGAAGAACTGGTGATCGTCCTTGCGCATGATGCCCTGGCCGCCATCGAGGACCTCGAACTTCATATCCTCGAGCGCCGCCGCGACCTTCACGGGGTCGATCGAGTTGGCCTTCTCGGCCGCCGCCTTGAACATGCGCATCTCGTTGACCGCACGCGGATACCAGAGCGACAAATTGACCTTGGCGCGGAAGGCTTTCTCGAACTCCATCGCGGCCTGGTTGCCCGAGTTGGGGATGCCTTCGCTGATCTGGAAGACCTGGTGATCGAGACCGGTCTGCTTGATCGCCGTGGGACCGCCGGCGCCGCCGGCGTAATACGTATACCAATTGACCTTCAGGCCGGCGTCGGCCGCAGCCTTGAGCAGCAGCGCGAAGTCCTGGCCCCAATTGCCGGTGACGACGCTGTCGGCGCCTGATGCCTTGATCTTGGCGATATAGGGCGAGAAGTCCGTGACCTTGAGCAGCGGATGCAACTCGTCGCCGACGATCTGGATGTCGGGCCGCTTTGCGGCCAGCATCTTGCGCGCGTCCGAGCGTACCGACTGGCCGAACGAATAGTCCTGGTTGATCAGGTACACTTTCTTGATCGACGGAACGTCCTTCATGTAGTTCGTGAGCGCTTCCATCTTGATGTCGGAGCTGGCGTCCCAACGGAAATGCCAGAAGCTGCACTTCTCGTTGGTCAGGCTCGGATCGACGGCGGCGTAGTTGAAATACAGGACTTCCTTGCCGGGATTGCGCGTGTTGTGCTTGGTGACGAAGTCTTCCAGTGCGGCGGCGACGGAAGAGCCGTTGCCCTGCGTGACGTAGTGGGCGCCGGCGTCGATCGCCTTCTGCGCCTGCACCAGGCTTTCCTGCGGATTGGTCTTGTTGTCCAGCGGCAGGATCTCGACCTTGTGGCCGAGGATACCGCCCTTGGCGTTCAGCTCGTCGGCCAGATACTGGAACGTCTTGAGACCACCCTCGCCGACGCTGGCGCCTCCGCCGGAGAGCGGATCGATATAGCCGATCTTGATCGTGTCCTCAGCCGACGCTGCATGACCGAGCATCGGGGCGATCACGGCAATGGCCAAAGTAAGCTTGCGCATCTTTTCGTTTCCTCGCTGGCTATCGACTTTAGTCGTTGGGCTTTTTTGCGCATGCTTCAGCGCAATTTCATGGCTCTAATGAGCAGAACGAACTGTGCTTTTCAAGCGCAACGGAACATGGCTGCGGCCACCCGCCATGAAATGTGATGCGGCTATCCGTCTCGTCCTTCCGCATTCCGCGACAAGGAATAGAACGCGAGCGGCAGACGGCGCGCGCTACAAGGTGCGATAGTCCGCGATCCGCGAAAGCTCGGGCGTGAAACCAAGTCCCGGTTCCTCGCCGAGGGCGATCATACCGTCTGTCACATCGGTGACGGCGCCGCAGAACAGATCGCGCAGCGGATTGTCGTTGGCATCGACCTCGAGCCAGCCGTCACCGCCGATGCCGGCGAGCAGATGCGCTGAGGCCAGCAGACCGATGCCGCCGCCGAGATAGTGCGGGCAGAAGGTCTTGCCCGATTGCAGAATGCCGCGTGCGAGGCCGGCGCAGGCGCTGAGGCCGCCCCATTTCGCGATATCGGGCTGAACCACGTCGAGCACGTCTTCAGCCAGGACTTCGCGGAATCCCTCCGCGCTGGAGATGTTCTCGCCCGCCGCAATCGGCATCGTCGCCTTCATACGCAGCTTGCGCCACTCCTCGCGCGGGCGGTCGGCGCGGATCGGCTCCTCCAGCCAGCGCAGATCGAACGGGGCAAGCCGCGGCAGCATCTGCAGCGCCTGATCGACCGACCAGCCCTGGTTTGCGTCGGTGGCGAGCATGCCCACTCCGACGACGGCGCGCAGCGCGGAGAGATTGGCAAGGTCGGTCTCGGCACCGAAACCGACCTTCAGCTTCAGCGCGCGATGGCCCCGCTCGAGCGCGGCCTCGGCCGTCCGCGCGGCGCCGCCGGGATTGATGCCACTGGCATAGACCTTGATCCTGCTTGACCGGCCTCCGAGCAGCCGCCACAGCGGCAAGCGCTGACGGCGCGCCGAGAGATCCCACAAAGCGAGATCGATTCCCGATATTCCTTGCGCAAACGGGCCGGGCTCCCCGCATTGAAGTGCGAGGACCTCGGTACCTCCGGTGAGAGCCTCGAAAGCTCGAGCGGGGTCGCTGAACTCGCGGCCAATGAGGCCCGGCGCAAGCACTTCATTGACCAGCCGGGCGCGATGTTCCGCGCCCGGTGCGGGGAAGTTGGACCAGGCCTCGCCCCATCCCTCGACCCCGTCTTCGTCAACGACGCGAACGAAGACGGCGGGACGGTTGAGCATCTTGCCGAACGACGTCACCACCGGCGTCGCCAGCGGATAGCGATAGCAGAACGCCTCGATCGAACGGATGGTGAAGCTATCAGTCATGATGCAGATCCTGCGAGACCACACGCAGGCTAGCATCTCAGTTGGTGCGCGCGAAGCCACCTTCGTGCCCGGCATCTGCGAAACCCGGAAGCGCGCCCTCCACGGCGTGCCTATGCACCCAGCGCCTTGCGATTGAACGTCCGCAGGAATCGCAGCGACAGCGTCCGCACATTCGCGACGTTCAGCAGCCACGCAGCAGTGGCGTAAGCAAGACCGCCGGCAAGGCTCACGGCGATCAGCGCCGCGATGCCGGTGCCACCGACCTGCGAGCGCGCGACGAAGATCGCCCCCGCCATGGCCGCGGCCGACGCCCCAACGCCGGCGAGCCTGGCGACGTCGAACGGCACGGGATGGGCGCGGTGCATCAGCCCGACGGCGACGGCAAAGCCGATCACTTCGGTTGCGAGCGTCGCCAGCGCCGCACCATGGATGCCGTAGCCTGCGACGAGCGCGACCATCAGCGCTGCGCTCACGACCAGCGTGAGGAACGACTGCGCCGCCAGCATGAAGGGCCGCTCGGCGAGCTGGAAGCTGAGCTGGACGTAGAATTGGTTGGCGATACCGAAGAAGCGGGCCAGCACCAGCATCGGCAGCAGCGCGGACACGCCGGCGCGAAAATCGACGCCGACGAGCGTGCCCGCGACCTGGTCTGCCGCGAGCGCAAGCCAGATCGCGACGGGCGCAACGACGACGAGCAGCAATTCGAGACTCTCGGTCAGCCGCTCCCGCGTCGCGCCACTGTCGTTCTCCGACAGAGAGCGGAACACCAGCGGCACGGTGGCCGCGGCAACGCTGCCGGCGATCATGACCATGAACTGGCGCGGCAGGTCGGCGGCAACGCCGAAAATGCCGGCGGCATCCTTGCCGAGCAGCCAGGCGACGATGAGCCGGTCGCTGGCCGAGTAGACCGCAACCGAGAGCCCTGCCAGCGTCAGCGGCAGACCGTAGCGTGCGAGCTGCATGAACTGGCTGCGCGAAAAGCCCGCGATCCTGGTGCGATCGCCGACGAGATTGAGAACGATGCCGGTGAGCGAGCCGAGGCCGAACGCCGCGAGCAGGCCCATGCCGCCCCACCCAACCCAGATTCCGAGCAGGCCGAAACCCACGCTCGACACGCTGCGCACGATCGAGATCGCCGCGAAGCGATAGGGCCGCAGCTTGGCGCGCTCGAACTCCTGGCCGACATCGACCGCATTCGACATGATCGCGACGAACATGCTGGCGAGCACCAGCTCGACACTGACATCGCTGCGGAACAGGAACACCAGTGGGGTCGCGGCGCACATGGCGACCACCGTGAGCGCGAAGGCGACCATGGCGGTGCCGCGAAAATCCACCTCTTGCGACATCGCCTGATAGCGCGACACCGACAGCTTGATCCAGACGAAGAAGATCGCGCCCAGAATGCCGGCGATGCTCATGCCGACGACATAGACGCCGTACTCCGCCGGGGTCAGCAGCCGCGTGTAGGCGGTGACCGCGAAGAAGCCCACCGCCGCAGGCAGGATATGGGCGACGAGATAGATGGAGAAATGGCGATTCAGCATGCGTGCACGGGACTGGCGGCGTTGAAATCGGCCGTTAATCAGGTGGAGGTGGCGTGGTGGTTCGACTGCGCCGCAGCATCTCGCAAGATAGTCATTTAACTCTGCAGATCGGCCACCGAATGGGGCGGCCCCGCCGCTTTCGCGCGTTAGCGTTAAATTTGCCCTGTCCTTGAACGGGCCGCAGCGATCACCGAAAAGAAACCATGATTTCAGGTCGTTGCCCGACCTTTGGTTAATGCGTGGACGTGACTAAGATGGACGTTGTCGAACGTTTACCGCCAAACCCGGCCTCCCTGCCCCATGGCGGGACGGACGCGTCGCTGGTCCCGGCGTCCCCTGCGGACGGGGGCGGGCGGATGACGCTCAATCTGTTCTTTGAGGAGCGGGACGACCGCTGGTTTCCAGGCGACCGCCACGTCCGGCCGCTGCTGCGGCGCATGCTGCTCGGCGAATCCTGGATCAGCGGTCAACGGCGCGTGTTCCTCAATCTCTGCGCCGGGCTCGACCGGGTCGGGATTCCTTATCGCCTCAACGACTACGGCTACATCCGCAAGCATCCGGAGGAACTCGCCTGCATTCTGGGACGCCCGTTCGTGCTCGATCGGTTCGCATGGAAGAACCCGCTCCTGCTCGGCGTCGTCATGTACAACCATCCCGTGGACGTACCCGCCCATCACGAGGCCCCGCTTACCCAAACCATCCTGGTGCCCTGCAACTGGTATGCGGAGATGTGCCGGCCATACTGGCCTGACGTCCAGGTGTGGCCGGTCGGCATCGAAACCGATCTGTGGACGCCAACGCCAGCCGCACAAAAGAGTGTTGACGTGCTGCTCTATGACAAGGTGCGCTGGGAACACGAGCGCTATGAGAGTGAGCTGATCGACCCGATCCGCCGGCATCTCGAAGCCGGCGGCCGCTCGGTCGAGGTGATCCGCTACGGCCAATACAAGGAAGACGACTACAGGGCCGCGCTGGCGCGCTGCCGCAGCATGGTCTTCCTCTGCGAACATGAGAGCCAGGGCATCGCCTGCCAGCAGGCGTTGTCCAGCGGCGTGCCCGTGTTCGCCTGGGATCGCGGCGGCCCATGGCAGGATCCGGAGTACTTCCCGGACCGCGTGAGGTACGAAGGCGGCGTGTCCTCGGTGCCCTATTTCGACCCACGCTGTGGCCGCACGTTCGTCGACGCGGTCGGCTTCGGCTCCGGCTGGAGCGAGTTCTGGTCGCATGTGAGCGCGGGCGACTTCGCACCTCGCGATTACGTGATGGACAATCTCACGCTCGAAAAGGGCGCGATGCACTATTACCGCATCGCTGAAGCGGTGATGCAACGCCAGCCGCGCTGAGACGGCCATCCGTGAAAGTTAACCCAACAACGGGAAACCACGGCGTCGCAAGGCACCGCTTGGTACGATGGCGCGTTGGTTCCGGAAGGACTGCAGCCACGCCATGAAGCTCGACAGACGCGAATTTCTCCTCGGCAGCGCCGCCACGCTCGCGGCCGGCACATCGGCATCGGCCCTGCCGGCACCGAAACTTGCGCAGCGCCGTCCAGGCTTTGGCGCGGCCGCGACGTTGTTGGATTTGCAAGCCGATTCGCGCCTAGGCGAAGCCATCAGCACCTATTGCACGCAGGTGGTGCCGGTACAGGAGCTGAAATGGCCGATGCTGCGGCCGGACGCGCACACCTTCGCTTTCGAGCGCGCCGACGCGATCTATGATTTCGCCCAGAAGAACGACATGACCATGCGCGGCCATACGCTGGCCTGGTATGCCGACATTCCTGACTGGACCAAGCAGATCAAGGATTCGAAGGGCGTCGAGCGCACCTACGTCGACCACATCAACACCGTCGTGTCCTATTACAAGGACAAGCTGACCTCGTGGGACGTCGTCAACGAGCCCATCCCTGACAATCCCAAGAGCGTCAAGGACCGGCGTGACACGTTCTGGACCCGGCATCTGGGCGATCGCTGGATTCCGCTGGCGTTCCGCACGGCCGCGGCAGCTGATCCCTACGTCAAGCTCGCGATCAACGAATACGACATCGAATCAGCGAAGGACTCGTTCATTGCCAAGCGCGCCGCCTATCGCAACCTCATCATGGATCTGCTGGATCAGGGCGTCCCGCTGCACGCGGTCGGGCTGCAATCGCATCTGCATGCCGAGCTCGAGATCGACACCCATGGGCTGGCCGAATTCGTCACCGAAGTTCGCTCGTGGGGCCTCGAGGTCTTCGTTACCGAGCTCGACGTCGACGACCAGAAGCTGACGGGTAGTCCTGCAGAGCGCGACGCCATCGTCGCCAAGCGCGTCGACGATCTCCTGACCGCGATCTCGACCAGCGGACCGGTCCGCTCGATCCTGACCTGGGGCATCTCCGACCGCTACTGCTGGATCAACGCGATGTTCAAGCGTCCGGACAAGCAGCCGAGCCGACCGCTGCCACTCGATGGCGAGTTCAAGCCGAAACCGTTCATGGACGTCATCAGCAAGTTCACGAAGGACGCGTGATCAACCATCCGACGGCAGTCCCTGCGCGATGTCGCGAAAGCGCAGCGGCGCCAGCGCGGAGGCGCGCTGCCACCAATCGGCGACGCGATCGTCGAGCGCGGTCACCCCGCGGCCCTGGCCGGGGAAAATCCGGATCTGCTGCACCGCTTCGGCCTCGAACCCCCTGCCCTTGCGCGTGATCTTGAGCGCGGTGCCTTCACGGTCCCGCTGCGTCAGCGGCACCAGCAGGCGGCCGCGCGGACGGAGCGAGGCAAGCCAGAGCGGATGCGGATGCGAGAAGCCGGCATGCACGATGATGATGTCGGCCGGCTCGCCGATGTCGCGGCAGCCATCGCCGTTGATGACCTCTACATTGGGGTAGGTGCGAAGGTAGGCCGCGGCGCGCGCTGCGAGCCGCGCGTCGCATTCGATGGCCTGCACCTTCCCCTTCGGCCCCACGATCTTCGAGAGGATCGCCGAGAAATAGCCGAGCCCGCAACCGATCTGGACCACGCGGTCCTTCTCGCCGATCCCCAGCACTTCGATGAAGTGCGCCCATAGGCTCGGCAAACCCGTGTCGAGCTTGCGGCGCGCGTCGATCGCGACCAGCACGTTGTCGTAGAGATGGATGGGATCCGCGTCGGAGGTCAGGCGGTAGCTGCGCGCTGCCTCGCTCTTGATGCGCCACGGCCCTTTCGCCAGAAAATCCTCGCGCGGCACCGTCGCAAGAGCATTCAGCAAGCGTGGCGAGGCAAGCCGCTCCCGCCTTGCGATCAGCGCGACATAGCGTGCACGCGCCGCGGAGAGGTCGCTCATTTCACCGGATCTGCCTGCGGGCGAGCCGGCATGTCACCACCGAGCTCGTGCACGAGCTGCATCGCGAGCTTCAGGTCCGGCGTCAGGAATCCCTCGTTGAACTTGCCGACGATCGGCAGCAGCAGAAGGCCGGCATGTTCGCGCTTGCCGGACTCGTGCGACAGCCGCGCGAGGCTCACGGCAGTTCTGAGCTCCCAGGACAGCGCGCCCTGCTTGCGCGCCGTCTCCAGCGACAGACAGAACAGATCTTCAGCCTCCTGCACCGAGAGCGGATTGCCGTCCGACATGGTGATCTCGCCTTGCAGGCGATAGACCTCGGCGAGGTAGGAGTGATCACCGGTCCGTCTTGCGGTCGCAAGCGCACCGTCCAGCGCGCGCAACGCAGCATCGCGCATGCCGACCTTGGCATAGGCTTCCGCGAGCAGACAGCGGAACCAGCAGCCGGCGAGCCAAGAATCCATCGCCTCATATTCGTCGAGGCCGCAGCGCATCTGGCTGATACCCTCGTCGGCTTCGCCGAGGTGGGTCAGCGCCCAGCCGCGCAGGATCGCGGCCTGCTGCTTCCAGTGCAGGAAATTGTGCTCGGTGGCGATGATCATGGCGCGGTTGGCGTGGTCGCGCGTGCCCTCGATATCGCGCAGATGCTGGCACAGATAGGCGCCGAACACCAACGCGAAGGCGAGCGAGAAGGGATGGCGGATCTTCTCCGCAAGCAGGATCGCCTGCTCGCTGTGCTGGCGCGCCGCGTCGGGCCGGCCAAGGAACCAGAGCAGATAGCCGAGATAGGACAGCGAAACGACGCCAGGATCCGTGCCGTGACGCTCCATCAGGTCGGAGTGCAGATCGGGACTATAGAGATCGATGCACCGATTCAGGTGATGCTGCGCGGCGGCGAAGCGGCCCCGGTAGAGCATGGTCATCGCGATCGAGCGGTGCGCCTCGATCAGATAGCCGGTTTGCTGCGCCGGTTCCGCCTCGTTGAGCCGCTCACGGTTGGCGAATTTCCACAGCTCGACGCTGAGGTCGTGCGCGCGGGTCAGATCGGCGCGGATGAAATGGCAGACCCAGAGCCCGCGGGTCGCGGCAAAAGCCTTTTCGTCGTCTTCGAGCTGCTGGCCGAGCTCGAGCGCGCGGATATAGTTCTCCTCGACCTCCTGCACGGCGTAGCCCTTGGCGGCGATCAGCGCGTTGCCGAGCGCGATCCGCAGCTCGAGCTCCATCTCGTCGGCGCCCTGCATCCGTGGATTGGCCTGCACGACGCTGAGGCCGCGGCGGAGATGGCCGATCGCCTCGAGATTGGCGCCGCTCTTGGCCGCCTGCTTGCCGGCCTTGAGCCAGAAGCTCGCGGCGCCTTCGCTCTGGCCGGACTCGGTCAGATGATGAGCGAGCAGCTCCGGCTCGCGCTCGGTCTTCTCCGGATACATTTCGGCGAGAACATGCGCGATGCTGGCATGCAGCTTGCGCCGCTCGCTGTGCAACAGGCTCGCATGGGCTGCGTTCTGGATCATCACGTGCTTGAAGGAGTAGAGCGCATCGGGCGGATGGCCGCGGCGCACGATCAGCCCGGCCTCCTCCAGATGAGCGAGCGCCGCCTCGATCTGCTCCGCCGGCGTGTTGGCGACTGCGTGCAGGGTCTCGTAGGAAAATTCGCGACCGATGGTGGCGCCGATCTGTGCGATGCGCTTGAACGGCCCCATCCGGTCCAGACGCGCCATCAGCGAGTCCGTCAACGTCGCCGGGATCGCGAGCTGCCGCCATGGGCCCGACAGCACGTAGCGCCCGTGGCGTTCGGTCAGGAGGTTGGATTCGAGAACCGTCTTGGTCAGCTCCTCCAGAAACAAGGGCACGCCGTCGGTCTTGACGATGATCTCCTCGACGACCTCCTTGGGAAGCTCGCGGCCTGCAACGCGCTCGACCAGCGTCGTGCGCAGCGGCCGGCTCAACCGGTTCAGCACCAGCGTCGTGACATGCGAATGCGCGTTCCAGCTCGGCTGGAATTCCGAGCGCGCGGTGATGATGGTCAGGATCGGCCGGTTCTGCACCCGGTCGACCAGCAGGTCCACCACCTCGCGCGAGGTCGGATCGATCCAGTGCAGATCCTCGAAGGCCATCACCAGCGGCATCTCGCGCGCGAGCCCCAGGAAGTGGTTGACCAGCGCAGCGACAGTCGCGTCCTTCTGCTGCTGCGGCGACAGGTTCAGCGGTGGATAGCGCTCCCCGGTCGGGATCGACAGGAGCGCGGCAAACAGCGGCGCGACTTGCTCGATGTCACCATGCGCAGTGGTGATCGCATTCTCCAGACCCGTCAGAGACAGTGCGGAGACGTCCTCGCGATCGAGGCCAAGGGAAAATTTCAGCTGTTCGACGAACGGATAGAAAGCGGTTGACGTGTAATAGGGCGAGCACTGGAACGAGACCTGTCCATGCCGGTCGCCTGCGATCCGCTCAAAAATCTCCTGGATGATACGCGACTTGCCGATGCCGGGCTCGCCGAACTTGACGACGACCTGGCCGTCGCCCTCCTTGACCTGCTGCCAGCGCCCCATCAGCAGCGCGATTTCCTCCTCGCGATTGACCAGCGGGGTCAGCCGCTTGCCCATGGCGGCCGCAAAGCGGGTCTCCACCCGCGTGGCGCGCACGACGTGCCAGGCCTGGGTCTTTTCCGAGATGCCCTTCAATGAATGAGTGCCGAGATTGCGATAATCGAACTTGCCCTTGAGCAAGGATTGCGTCGAGCTCGAGATCACGACTCCGTTGGGCGGCGCCAGCGCCTGCAGGCGCGCGGCAAGATTCACCGTCTCGCCGACCGCCGAATCGCGCTCTTCGGTGCCCTGACCCACGAGATCGCCGACCACGACGAGGCCGGTCGCGATTCCGATGCGAACGGCGGGCGCGTGACTGAGCGCGCCGCGCGGCTCGATCGCACGAGCTGTCGACAATACCCGTACGATCTCGAGGCCAGCGCGCACCGAGCGCTCGGCGTCGTCCTCATGTGCGGTTGGGTAGCCGAAATAGACCAGGATGCCGTCACCGACGAAGCGCGCGGCGAAACCTTCGTAATGCTTGACCACGCGCACGCAGGTCTCGCGGAAGCTCGCGATCATGTCGCGCACGTCTTCGGGGTCGAACTGGGCGGACAGCGCGGTGGAATCCACCATGTCGCAGAACATGGTGGTGAGCTGACGCCGCTCGGCGCCGACCTCCGCACGGGTCTGGGGACGTGGGGCTGCGGCCGGCATCTGCGCCGTCTCGGCCTGCACCAGCGCGGCCATTGCCCGTTGCAGCCGCTTGCGATCGCCGAGTGGCAGTCCAAGCTCGGCAAGGTCAGCCTCGGTCAGGTCGGTCATGACGTCGAGGTCGAGGCGATGTTGCGCGAACAGATCGGTGTAGTGGCCGAGGCCGACGCCTTCGAGCCAGCTCTTCAACCCGACTTCCGTCCCCGGCTCTTTCTCCAGCATGGTGATTCCACCCCGACACTCCCTCCGCCGAAGGGATAAAGGTCCCTCAACCACAGATTTTGGGCCCTAAACTTCACCTCAGACTGGACGCGTTCCCTAACTCCGGGGAAGAATAGCCCAATCGGATCAAAAGGGAATGGCATTGTCGGGAATTGCATCCGGCGCAGCAGACGGAGCGGACGGCGCGAGCGCCGAAACCGAGATCTTTGCCGATCTCGGCCGCGGTCTCGCCTTCCATGCGCGAACGATACGCGAGGCGCCTGCTCTGCTCGCGCCCGGCCGGCCGCCGCTGACTTACGGCGCGCTCGGCACTCGGATCGCGCACCTCGTCCAAACGCTGCGCGGGCTCGGCATTGCGCCTGCCGACCGGATTGCCGTCGCGCTCCCGCGCGGGGCTGACAGCGCACTGGCCTTGATTGCCGTCGCATCGGCCTGCGCTTGCGTCCCCATCAACCCGGACCTGACGGCCGACGAGCTGCAGCGGTATTTCAGCGAGCTGAAGCTGACGGCGCTCGTCACGCGGGCCGGCATGAACTCGGCGAGTCGCGACGTTGCCAGGGCACTCGATATCGCAGTGATCGACTTCGTGCCGGGACCGGAGACGGATCTCGGGGGCTGCGAATTCATCGGCCCGACGATCGGTCCGGCCTGCACCAGCGGCGCGGCATGTGCCGACGATGATGCGTTCATCCTGCTGACGTCGGGCACGGCGGCACGGCCGAAAATGGTGCCGCTGACACACCGCAATGTGTGCCTGTCCGCACAGAATGCCGGTCGCGTATTGTCGCTCGCCCGGCACGATCGCCTGCTCAACGTCCTGCCGCTGTTTCACGCTCACGGCCTGATCTCCGGCCTGCTGACAGCGCTGGCCGCGGGCTCCAGCGTGATCGTGACCGGCGGTTTCGATGCACCGCCCTTCTTCAGCTGGATGCGGGACCTGCAGCCAACCTGGTACACGGCGGTACCGGCCATTCATCGCGCGCTGCTGACGGCCGCCGAAGCGAACCCGAACCGCGCCCGGACATCCTCGTTGCGCGTGATCCGCTCGGCCTCGGCCTCGCTGGCGCCGACCATTCTCAATGGGCTGGAGGCGACGTTCGGCGTGCCCGTCCTGGAAACCTATGGCATGACGGAAGCGGCCTCGCAGATTGCCGCCAATCCGTTCGAGCTGCGCAAGATCGGCTCGGTCGGCCGCGCCGCAGGTCCTGAGATCGTGATCATGGATGATGCAGGCCGCACGCTTGCACACGGCGAGCGTGGCGAGATCATGCTGCGCGGACCGAATATGAGCCGCGGTTATTATAATGACGAGGCGGCGACGCAGGCCGCTTTCCGCAATGGCTGGTTCCGGACCGGTGATCTCGGCTATCTCGATGCCGACGGCTATCTCTTCATCGTCGGCCGCATCAAGGATGTCATCAACCGCGGTGGCCAGAAAGTCTCTCCGCTGGAGGTTGAGGAGGTGCTGCTCGCCCATCCGGCGGTGCTGGAAGCCGGCGTCTTCGCTATTCCCCACGCGAAGCTCGGCGAGAACGTCGCCGCAGTCGTGGTGCTACGATCCAATTCCGAGGCGACGTCCGACCAATTACGGCAATTCGCGCGCAAACGCCTCGCCGCCTACAAGGTGCCGAGCCTGATCCGCAGCGTGGCCGCGCTGCCGAAGGGCGCCAGCGGCAAGGTCAAGCGCAACGCGCTGGCCGAGCTGATTTCAGCGTCGGATGACGACGAGACGCAACTTCCGCGCGGCGAACTGGAGACCCAGCTCGCGGAAATCTGGGCCGGCCTGCTCGAGCTCCCGCAGGTCGGCGTTGATCAGGATGTCTTTGCGCTCGGCGCGGATTCGCTCGCGGTCACGCAGATGCGCTCGCGGCTGCGCGAGCACTTCGATGTCGACTTCTCCTTCGAGGACATTTTTGACTGTGCTACGGTTGGCGCGCTTGCGGCCCGGCTCGAAAACACCGCGCATCGCGATCCCTCGCTGCCGGCATGGCGTCAGGCGGCTTCCGAGGCAGATGCGCCGCTGTCGTTCCAGCAGCAGCGGATGTATGTGCTCTCGCGGCTCGACCGGACGCGGTACAATTACAACGTGGTCGAGGTCGCGCTGCTCAGGGGCGAAGTCGCCATTGCCGCGCTTCAGGCGAGCCTCGCGTCGATTTGCGAGCGCCACGAGGCGCTGCGCTCGGTCTTCGTCGAACGCGAGGGCGAGCCTGTGCAGCAAGTGCTTCAGGCGCCGCCGCAATTTGAGCGGATCAAGTTGAGACCATGCCCTTCGGACCGGCGGCCTGCGGTCGTCAGGCGCGAAGCGCTCCCGCTCGCGCAACATGAGTTTGATCTCGCCCGCGAGCCGCCGCTGAAGGTCACGCTGCTCTCGTTCGACAAGTCCAGCCATGCGCTCGTCGTCAATGTGCATCACCTCGTCACCGATGGCTGGTCGCAGCGGTTGTTCTGGGAGGCGCTTGCCGCCGGATATTCCGCCGCACGCAAGGGAAGCGCTGCGGGGCTGCCTTCGCCCGGCTTTCAGTATCGCGATTTCGCCCTCTGGCAGCAGAGATGGGCGCAGACACCGGCGGCGAAAGAGCAGCTCGAGTACTGGCGGACCCAGCTCGACGGCGTCACCACGCTGCCGCTGCGGACGGACCGGCCAAGGCCTGAACTCTGGAGCGGGCACGGAGCCCGTCATTATTTCGAGTTCACCAAGACCCTTTCGGCCGACATACGCGCGCTGAGCCAGGACCAGGGCGTGACGCCTTTCATGGCGCTGCTCGCGGTGTTCCAGTGTCTGCTGTTCCGCCACACCGGCCATGAGGATGTCGCGACCGGGTCGCTGATTGCGAACCGCAACCAGATCGAGAGCGAGCGCCTGATCGGGCTGTTTGCGAACACGCTGATTCTGCGCAACGATTTCCGGGGCGATCCGACCTTCGGCGAATTGCTGCGGCGGGTGCGGCAGGTCACCCTCGACGCCTACCGCAACCAGGACCTTCCAATCGAGGAGGTCCTGCGCACGTTGCAGGTCGCGCGAAGGAGCGACGGCAATCCGCTGTTCCGGATCATGTTCATCCTCCAGAACGCGTCGATCGAGGCCGCGCGCTTCCCCGGCCTGACGACGCGGCGGCTGGAAATCGACCCGGAAGTCGCACGCTTCGACATCACGCTCGAGCTGGTCGAAGCTGAGGGCCGCTTCACCGGTTTCTTCGAATACGCCACCGATCTGTTCGATGCAGGTACGATCGAAGGCATGGCAGATCAGTTCAAGACCTTGCTCAAGGCGGCTATCGCCAATCCCGAGCAGCGGATCACGCGCCTGCCTCTGCTCACCGACGCCGAACGCCGGCGACTGCCTGCGAAAGGCCGTTCGGCTAATTTTGCGACGCGCGGCAATCTCTGCGAACGTTTCGACCAGCAGGCGAACAAGACGCCGAATGCCATTGCTGTGTCCGATGGAGTGTCGTCCCTGAGCTATCGCGAGCTGGTGCGCCGGAGCCAGGCGATCGCGCATTGGCTGACGCGCGAAGGAGTCGGCACCGAGAGCGTGGTCGCCCTGCTCGCGGAGCGTGGGCCGAACCTGCTCGCCGCCATGATCGGCGTGCAGCGCGCAGGCGCGGCGTTCCTGAACCTCGATCCTGAGCAGCCGCCGGCGAGGCTCGCAATCATCCTCGGATCGAGCTGCGCAAAGGTGCTGCTGATCGGACGCGCACAATCCGCCATCGCCGGCGCGCTGCTCGAGCCGCTGGTCGAGCGCATCCAGGTCGCCGAGCTGGAGGACGCAATCGCGCTCAACCCGATCAAGCCGACCCGCACGACGCGACGGACAAGCACGGGCCTTGCCTATCTGATTTACACGTCCGGCTCTTCCGGTACGCCGAAGGGCGTCATGATCGAGCAGCGCGGGCTGACGAATCATCTGGCGTCGCTGATTGCCGAGCTTGGCCTCACGCCCAAGGACGTCATCGCGCAGACCGCGCCGCAGAGTTTCGTGATCTCGGTCTGGCAGTTCCTCGCCGGTCCCATGACCGGCGCGCGCGTCCATGTCTGCGGCAACGCAGTCGTGCAAGACCCGATGCTGCTCGCGCGCGAGATCGAACGCGAGGGCATCACGGTGCTCGAGATCGTCCCTTCGCTGCTCCGCGTCGTCCTCGAACGCCTCGACGAGGCGCCGATGCTGCGCGCTTTCGCGAACCTCCGGCTGCTGATCTCGACAGGCGAGCCGCTGCCGGTCGATGTCTGCCGCGCCTGGTTCGCCCGCTGCCCGAAGGTGCCGCTGATCAATGCCTATGGTGCTTCGGAGTGTTCCGACGACGTCTCCCTGCACCGGCTGACCCGGGCGCCGGACGCGGCGACCACCAATGTCCCGATCGGCGCCCCCCTCCCCAACATGCAGCTCTACGTACTTGATCAGAACCTCGAGCCGCAGCCGATCGGGGTGGTCGGAGAGCTCTGCATCGGCGGTGCCGGCGTTGGCCGCGGCTATATCAACGATCCCGCGCAGAGCCGGCAGCGCTTCATCCCCGATCCGTTCGCGCGCGAGAAAGGCAGCCGGATGTACCGCACCGGGGACCTGGCCCGCCGCCGCGCCGACAGGACGATCGAATGCCTCGGCCGTGCCGACCTCCAGGTCAAGGTCCGCGGCTATCGCATCGAGCTCAAGGAGATCGAGGCAGCACTCGCCGACCACGCAAGCGTGCGCGCCGGCATCGTCGAGCCGCGACGTGACGCCGATGGCGATGTCAGGCTGATCGCCCATGTCGTTGCCAGATCCGGCAGCCAGGCCAGCGCCAACGAGCTGCGCGACTTCCTCAAAAGCCGGTTGCCAAGTCATGCGATCCCCTCGGCGTTCCTGTTCCTGGACCACGTTCCGCTCAATGCCCACGGCAAGCTCGATCGCTCCGCGCTGCTGGCACCCGTGCAACACGAGGCCGCAGGTGCGGAAGCCGCCGTGCCGGCCCGCCGCTTCACCGAAAAGGTGCTGTCCGATATTTGGATCGACCTGCTGAAGGTCGAGAGCATCGGTGTCACCGACAATTTCTTCGACCTCGGCGGCCATTCGTTGCTGGCGGGCCAGGCGATGGCGCGCGTCGCCCGCGCACTCGGGGTCTCGCTGCCGATCAAGACCATCTTCGAGGCACCCACGATCGAGGAACTCGCGCGGCTGGTCGACGAGGCCGTGGCCATGAAACCGCACAAGCCCGCGGCGGACGTCCCGCGCCTCGCTGAAAGCGGCCCCCCCAAGCCGTCGATTGCGCAGGACCAGATGATGCGGATCGAGCAGAACCTGCCCGGTCTGCCGCTGTTCAATCTGCCCTTCGCATTCCGCCTCGAGGGCCCGATCGATCCGCGCAGGCTGGCGCAGGCCATCGACGACATCGTGCGCCGACACGAATCGCTGCGGACGGCGTTCGGCTGGAATGGCGGCGAGCCGGTCAGCCGCGTCGTCGCGCCCGCCACGCTCGGGCCGGTCCTGACCGTCGAGACCATCGGCGATGGGCGACCGCATGACAATAAGCGGCGCAAGGCACTCGAGCTCAGGAAGCTCGAGCTCCTGATGACGCAGGAGACCTATACTCCGATCGACACGGCGCGAGCGCCGCTCCTGCGCGCACGGCTGCTGCGCCTTCACTCCGAGGATCACATCCTGCTGCTGACGCTGCACCATGCCATCGCCGATGGCTGGTCGGTCGGCGTGCTGTTCGAGGAATTGTCGAACTGCTATGCTACGCTCGCGGGGCATCGGTCGGAACCTCCGCCAGGGACGCCGCTTGCGTTCTCCGACGTCGCCCGGTGGCAGCGCTGGTGGTGCGGCACCGAGGCGGCCCGCCGGCAGGCCGCGCACTGGACCGAAAATCTGCGCGGCGCAGCTCCCCTATTCGACGGCGCAGCGCATCCGGGCGCATCGACGGGCCATCATCCGCTCAGCATGGAGCGTGAACTTGTCGCCGGGCTCACAGCCTATGCGCGCCAGCACAACGCCACACTCTTCATGTCTCTGCTCACCGGCCTGAAGGTCCTGCTGCTGGCGCGGACTGGACGCACGGACATTTCAGTCGCCACAGCCATGGCCAACCGCGCCCAGCCGGACACCGAGCGGATCATCGGCCCATTCGAGAACACCGTGATCGTCCGCAGCCGAATTACCCCGGATCTGTCGTTCACGCAGGCCCTGGCGCGGGTGCGTCAAAGCGTGCTCGACGCGCATGCGCGCCAGGAGCTGCCGTTCAACATCCTGGCCGACCATCTGGAGCAGCAAGGCATCGATCCGGCTTCGCTGCTCCAGGTCTATTTCACGCTGCAAAATCCGCTACGCCAGCCGCTCGACCTGCCTGCCGTCACGGTGCGATCGATTGGAAACGTGGCGCGCGAGGGCCAACCGGTGCTTCCAGTCGACCCGACCTGGTTATCCCTGATGCTCAAGGAGCGCCCGACCGGGATCACAGGCACGTGCAATTACAAGCGCGATTTGCTCGACGGCGGCATGGTCGGCACGTGGATGGAGTATCTCGTCGCGCTGCTGGCGTCCGCCATTGCCCGACCCAATACGCCGCTCGACCGGCTGCTCCCGCGCAGAGCGGCATGAGCTGCGGTAAGGGCAGACGAATAAGGGGTCACTCGCCAGAGCTGTGAATGAGCAAGTTGCATCTTGATTATTTGGCGCCAGCGCGCAAGATTATTCTCGCGTTTCGTTTGGACTGATTTCAACCGGGGAAGTGTTATGGGTTTCATCAAATTTACCAAGGGCACCTCGCTGAGCGACAAGGACCGCAAGGCCCTGCAAAAACTTCTCACCGACGAGAAGAAGAAGCTCCAGTCCGCTCTGAAGGAAGTCGACGCCAGCCTTTCGGTGCTGGGCGGCGGCAAAAAGGCCAAGAAGAAGAAGTAAGGTTCGTCGGCTGGGACGCCGCACGAATTTCGGATTTCCTTTCCAGATTGGGCCGCTCGCCTGTCGAGTTGGGTCTTCCATAAGCTTGCGCCTGCAGACCGACAAGCATCGACAAGAATTTGCCCGGGTGGACCACTAGAAGCGGTCTGCTCGGTCGGTCTGGCCGGTTGATTGTTCAGTCAGGGTCGGATCTGGACTCCGCCCGGCGCTGTGGGGCCGTTTGGATGGCAGACGACGGAATTGAACTGTTTGTCGGATTGATCGAGAGCATCGACACGGCGGACGCTGTCGAGGCGTTTCGGCAGCTGCTCTCGGTCGACGAGCGGGCACGCGCCGGCCGCTTCAAGTTCGAGCGGCATCAACGGCAATATATCTTCGCGCACGCGATGTTGCGCCTCGCGCTCTCGCGCGCAGCACCTGAGGTTGCGCCCAGCGACTGGTCGTTCTCGACCGGCCGCTACGGCCGGCCCTTTGTCGCGGCACCCGCGGCCGCGACAGCACTGCATTTCAGCCTGTCCCATACCGACGGTTGCGTCGCCTGCGTCGTGTCGAAGCATGAGACCGTCGGTGTCGACGTCGAGACCGTGGCGCGGCGTGGCGCGCCGCTGTCGACAGCGCTGCGATTTTTCGCCACGCAGGAGGTCGAGGCACTGCGTGGCCTACCCGAGCCCGCCGCAACCGAACGCTTCTTCGACTATTGGACGCTGAAGGAATCCTATCTGAAGGCCAGGGGTTTCGGGCTCAATCTGCCGCTCGATTCGTTCGCGATGCAGATCTCACAGGAGTCAATCGGGATCAGCTTCAAGCCCGATATCGCGGACGATCCCACGGGCTGGCGCTTCTCGCTGTGCTCGCCGTCGCCTTCGCATCGCCTCGCGATCGCCGACGGCTCGCGCGCCGCGGGTGGCCTTCGCATCACCCGCAACGCCTGGCCGCTCCAGGACGCGGCCTGATGCCGGCGCGGCTGCGGGTCTTTCCAGCGATTTCGCGCAACCGCGATCCCAAAGACTATGTCGGCGAGCTGATGCGCGTGGCAGGGTTCGCCGATCGCAATGGCTTCGAAGGCATTTTGCTGTTCGAAGGTAATGACGTCTTCGTCGAGCCGTGGGCCATGGCCCAGCACGTCATCGCGGCGACGACGCGATCTTCGCCGCTGATCGCCGTCAATCCGGTCTATATGCACCCGTTCACGGCGGCGAAATTCGTGTCGTCCTTTGCGCAGCTCTACGGCCGCAAGATCTATCTCAACATGATCACCGGCACCGCGCTCAGCGATCTGCAGGGGCTCGGTGACGAACAATCGCATGCCGACCGCTATGTCAGGCTCAGCGAATTCATTGGGCTGGCGCGCCAACTGCTCATGAGCCCACGCCCGGTCAATGTCGACGGCCGGTTCTATCGCGCCAGGAATCTGCAATTGCGACCGCGCCCGCCGGCGGAGTTGATGCCGGAATTCCTGATCGCGGGGCAATCGGACGCGGCGCAGCGCGTCTCAGAGGAGACAGGTTGCATCAAGATGCAGATGCTGCCGCCCGATCTCGACCGCGGCCTCAAGGCATCAGGAATGAATTTCGGCATCTTCGCGCGCGAGAGCGGCGTGGAGGCACGACGGGCCGCCAAGGCCCGCTTCCGCGACAACCCTGACGATCGCGAGCTTCTTGCGCTGACGGTGGAGAACTCGGATTCCGTCTGGAAGCGACGGCTCTATGAGGGGCAGAGCGGCGAGCTTGCCGACAATGGCTATTGGCTGCTGCCCTATCTCACCTTCCAGGCCGACTGCCCTTATCTCGTCGGCAGCTATGCCGAGATTGGCGCGAAGCTGAAGGAGTTTGCCGCGAAGGGCCTGACCACTGTCATGCTCGACATGATCGCTGACGAGACCGAGATGCAGCACGTCTGCAAGGCGCTGAGGGCGAGCGGGTTGTTTTAGATTTTGATCACACTGCATCCACATCGCCATTGCGAGCGCAGTGAGACAATCCAGAGTTCGTCCGCGGAAAGATTCTGGATTGCTTCGCTGCGCTCGCAATGACGGAGAATGAGGCTACTTCACCGCGCCTCTTCGAAACCCGCCAGCACCGAACTCAGGTTTGCACCCAAAATGTCCGAGAGATAGCCGCCCTCCTGCACGAACACGGTCGGCAGGCCCAGCTTCGCGATGGCCTGGCCGATGCGGCGGAAGCCCGGCGTGGTGACGGCGAGGCCTTTCAGCGGATCGTGCTCGGACGCATCGAGCCCGAGCGCGATCACGAGCGCGCCGGGCGCAAAGGACTCGATCGCCCTGCGCGCGACGTCCATCGCCTTGAGGTAGCCGTCATCGCCGGTGCCGATCGCCAGAGGGATATTGAGATTGGCGCCGAGGCCAGGGCCCTCGCCGCGCTCATGCGCGTAGCCCCATACGTAGGGATAATAGGCGATCGGATCGGCGTGGATCGAGATCGTATAGACATCAGGCCGCGCGTAGAAGATGCCCTGCGTGCCGTTGCCGTGATGGACGTCAACGTCGAGGATCACGATGCGCTCGTGCTTGAGCCGCAGATGCGCCGCGGCGATCGCGCTGTTGTTGAGAAAGCAGAAGCCGCCGGCCATGTCGCGATAGGCGTGATGGCCGGGCGGACGGCAGAGCGCATAGGTCGCGTCCTCACCGTCCATCACCATCTGCGCCGCCGTCACCGCAACGTCGGTCGCGGCGCAAGCCGCCGCCCAAGTGCCGGGACCGATCGGCGCCGCGGTATCAGCAGTGTGCCAGCCGAGCTTGCCGACGATGTGTGTCGGATACGTCGCGGCATGGCGCACGGGATGGACGTTGCCGATCATCTCGGGACCGGAATCGCCGAGCGCCGTCCAGGCGTCCCAGGCTTCACTCAGGAACGACAAATAGTCCGGGCTGTGAATGCGGGCACGCGGGCCCTGGCCGAACGTGGTCGGCTCGACCAGTTGATGCTTGCCGTCCTTCAAACCCTTGAGCAGGCGATCGGCGCGCTCGGGCTGCTCGGTGGTGCGCTTGACGACACCGCGAACCAGAAAGAATTGCGGGTCGTGGCTACGATGCAGTTCGGTATGGACGGCTTTCACTCAACACTCCCGTAGTCACGTTTGACGATGCCACGGATGTCTTGATCCCTGTCGCCCACGGATGCAAGCGGGAAGAATGCCGCCTCAGGGCCGCGGCTCTGCGTCGAGAGCAGAGCGCTGTGACGTCCCTAACAGCGGCCGCGCTGGAGACAGTGCTCGCGGCCTTGCTGGTCCGTGCGGAAGGATTCGATGAAGCCGCCCTGACGCTGGGTGACGAAGACGGTCTTGCCATCACTGCCGCCGAAGGCCAGATTGGTCGGCTCCTTCCCGTTCAGCGCGATCTCATGCTCGACCGCCCCGTTGGGCTTCATCAACGCGATCGTACCCTTGAGAATGCGCGCGACGTAGAGGCGGCCGGCGACGTCGGTGCGAAGGCCGTCGATGGTATCGGGCTGAAACGCCTTGACCAGCTTTGCGTCGGTGAGGTCGTGGCCGCGGATGGTGTAGGACCAGACCTGGCCATTGCTGGATTCGCCGACATAGAGCGTCTTGCCGTCAGGGCTGAGATCGATGCCATTGGTCGTGCCCATCGCGCGCGGCGCCGTCATGATTTGTCCCTGCACCGCGCCATCTGCAGTCTTCGCGAGGCGCCAGATGTGGCCTTCGCGGCCCTTCCAATTCGGATCGCTCGCATAGATCGTGCCATCGCGGGCAATGGTGATGTCGTTGGGCTGGTTCATCTCGTCGGAATGAAACCAGACAACCGGCTCGGTCGCGCCCTTGGGGATCGCAAAGATGTTGTGCTTCTTGTAGTCGGCGATGAACATCGTGCCGTTGCGATCGAAGCGGATGGCATTGCCGATGCTGCCTTCGGGGAGTGCCGTGAAGGCTTCCGACGCCGCGCCGCCCGCGGGCAATCTGCCGATGGTGCCGGGCTTGCCGAAATTGACGACGAAGAGGTTGCCGTCGAGATCGACGGCGGGCCCTTCGATACCGTGTGTATATTCGTCGGCGGGTGTCACCTGCACGCTTTCGAACAGCTTCGTCTCGGCAGCGAAGAGCGGCGTCACGACAACGAGCAGAATGCTACTGCACAGGCCCCAGAAATTCCTGCCGGATGTAATAGCCATCGTCGTCGCTGCACTCGCCGTTCAGGTAAGGGTCGGCCGGCCGGAAGAAACGGCTGAAGCCCGGTTTGTCTACAGCGTTCCTTTGTGTCACGACGACGACCCTGGCAGCCGGTATTTCGCCGCATTCCTTGTTGGTCTTGCCAAAGAACCTGCGCTGCGGCAGGCCGAGCTTGATGCGCATCGGCGTGCCCGGAAGCATCTTGGCCACGAGCAGATCAACGGTGGTGAGCAAAGCCGCGTAACCGGGCTCAGTCGTCGCCAGGCCCTCGCCGCCGGGGGGCATCAGCTTTTCCGCACCGATGCCGCGCAGCCGTGTGCGCAGCTTGCCGGAGGTGGGATCGCCCGGATAGATCCATCCGTCCTGCGACAGCATGAACCGGAGCACGGTCGCGTCCTTGTCGGCGTCCGACTGTCCTGCCTTCAGGCCGAAATCGGAATGGCAGCCGACGCAGTGCTTCTCGACGAGGTTCTTGCGCAGCGTGGTGAG
This sequence comes from Bradyrhizobium sp. USDA 4449, assembly GCF_054056275.1. Lineage (NCBI taxonomy): Bacteria > Pseudomonadati > Pseudomonadota > Alphaproteobacteria > Hyphomicrobiales > Nitrobacteraceae > Bradyrhizobium > Bradyrhizobium sp. USDA 4449. Next base: position 698,356 of record NZ_JBSRYD010000001.1, read on the forward strand.
CCGGATCCTGTTCTGTGCGTCCTTGGCGACGAAGCCAGCGAGCTGGTCGATCAGGGTCTGGCTGCGGGTGTCGCAGGGCAGCGGCGGCGGGGGATCGCCCGCGGCACGATCGATGCGGATGATGGTCTGGTTCTTGTCCTCGACCAGCCAGATCGCGCCATCTTCCGCGACCGTCATGCCGACCGGCGCGCCCTGCGGCCGCGCACCGTTGACGCGATGCCAGCCGGCGATCAGCTCATCGAACGGTGCGGCGGCGACATCACCGGCGTCGGTCTGAAAGCTGTGGGTCGGGTCGGCCGCACAACTGACGTGATAGCGCACCGGCGCCGGAGCCAGCTTCGGAAACCCGTGATCGTCGACGTCGTAGATCAGCACACGGCTGCCGGTCGGGCGATAACCGTGCAGGGTGATCAGCAACTTGCCCTCCAGCTCCGGAAATTTCGTGCCGTGATAATACAGCATCGCAAGCGGCGCGCCGTGCGGCGGCAGGAGCGAGAACGGCGCCTTGTAGAGCGCATTTCCGATGCAAAGCGATTTGTAGACGCCGGATAGCAGCACCGGTTTGAACTCAGGGCTCGGCGTCGACAAGTCGTAGCAATAAGGCCAGCCATAATGTTTGTCCGGCTCGATCGCGTTGATCTCCTCGTTCGGCTTGAAGATATCGGGCAGGTCCCGGCCGTTCTCGCCCTGCAGGAAGGCGTAGCCGGCATCGGGAAAGCTGGGGTGCAGCGCCAGCGCCATGGAATTGCGCAGGCCTCGCGCGTAAATCGTGTGGGGCGGATCGGGATCGTTCGCCTTCAGGGCCGCAAAGACGCCGCCCGACGGCGGCGTGAACAGCCAGATGGCCGCCATGGCGGAAGGGCCTTCCGCCGGCGCACAGGGTTTCGTGATCGGCGCCGGCGTGATGCAATCGTCGCTGTGGGCGCCGACATTGACGAACAGCCGCCCGTTACGATCGAACACGAATTGCTTGAGCGGATGCGCGCTTTCCTCGATCCTGGTGCCGTCGGGCAGCGTGATGCGGCGACCGGGCATGTGGCGGATGATGGTCTCGACCGTGCTGCGCGGATTGTCCGCCAGCGGGTCGAAACGAAAGATCGTCTCGTCAGTCGAGGCATAGAGCTTCTTGTCCGGCCCGATCACGAGGCCGAATGGATATTCCACCCCGGTCAGGAGCTCCTTGAGCCGCTGGCCGCCCGCGGCATGGGGATCGAGCAGCAACAGCCGTCCATCGTTGCGGCCCCAGCCACCCATGTCGGCGACCACGAACAGATTACGGCCGGGCACCTGGATGATCGACCGCGGAAACTTGAGATGCTCCTCCTCGCTGGCAACGAGGCCAGCGCAAAAGCCCGCCTTCATGTCGATCTGTACCCTGGGAAAGGCGAGATCGCCGCTGCCGCAGGTCTCTCTCCCCACCGCATAACCGCTTTTCCTGACCGGTTCGGATGCGGCCGGCGACGCAAAGCCGAGAAGGATCGCGACGACGGCAGCGACACCCACGCACAGGCTTCGGCGTCCATCCTGGAATGTGAGCTGATTCACAGCGGCCTCCCCGACCTTCGGCCGAGGGTTGTTCCATGATGCACCGGCGCCGTCCAGTTGAACTTCACTCGCCTGTGATCAAACCCGCTGGGCTCGTGGTGCCGACCAATCTCCGTAGATTCCCTTACCGGGATCGGCCCGAATATTTTTCGCGTTATGCGGGTGGTATCGATATGCCATCCAAATCGCTTTCCGGAGGAGGCGTGTATGGTTCAGATGTATTTTCACTGCTCCAATACCGAAGGCACGCTGATCGATCACTACGGCGCGGCAGTTGCCAACCTCGCCGAGGCGCGCGACCGCGCAGCCCAGATCATGCGCTCGATGATCGAGACGCCCGGCGCCGAAGACTGGCGTGACTGGGTGATCCATATCAGCGACGACGACGGCGAGGAGATCTTCGATCTTCCCTTCACCGCGATGCTCGGCAAGCCGCATTGAGGTGATGCCATGCTGTTCGCTTCACTGACCCTGCTCCGCCAGCCCATCACCTTCGTCGCCGGCAAATTGCAGAAGCTGGTGCGAATCGCGGGCAATCCCTACCGTCCCGAGCTGCACTATATGCGCGGCCCGGGCCCGAAATGGCGCGCCAAATATCAGGCCAGCCGGCTGAAACGCGGGCTCTGAACGGGCCCGCTTCCTCTTGTCCATCTTCAGTCATCTCGACGATGGCGAGCGCGACGAGCAGGTCTGACGTCGTCGCGTTCAGGCTTGGCGGCTCGTCGAGCGTCAAGATCCCGACGGTGCCATCGCGCGCCTGTTTCACACCTGCCATGTCGCGTCTCGCTTTGGATGTTCTCCTTGATGGCAATATGCCATTCTTCGCGCGCCCGAAGCCAAAGCAAGCACAAGCGACATCATGCCTCATCAGTTCAGCTTGAACCAAACCGTCCGCAAACCCGCCGTCGCCTCCAAGGGCGGCATTGTCGCCTCGCAATCGCGGCGGGCGGCCGAGGTGGGCGCGCAGGTGCTCGCTGCGGGCGGCGATTGCGTCGATGCGATCGTCGCGACCACTTTTGCGCTGAACGTGCTCGAGCCCTGGAACAGCGGCATCGGCGGCGGTGGCGCGATGGTGCTCTACCGCGCCAAGGAAAATCGTCATGAGGTGATCGACTACGGCATGTGCGCGCCGCAGAGCCTGCGCGTATCGGACTATCCGCTCAGCGGCGAAGGCGCAGCTTCGGACCTGTTTCCCTGGTCGCGGGTGACGGACGACCGCAACATTCACGGGCCCGGCGCGATTGCCGTGCCGGGCGTTGTCGCCGGCATGGAGGAGGCCCATCGCCGCTACGCCAGAATGTCGTGGAAGGATCTGCTCGCACCATCGGTCGGCCTCGCCGGCGAAGGCCTGTTGGTCGATTGGTGGACCGCGCTGACGATCACGGCCTCGGCGGCCGATCTCCGGCGCTATCCCGCCAGCGCGGCTGCATTTTTGAAGGACGGCCTGCCGCCGAGCCCGCCATGGGGGATCAAGTCCGAGGTGCGGCTGCCACAGGACAGGCTCAAGGCGACGCTGTCGCACCTTGCCGAAGCCGGTCCGCGTGATTTCTATGAGGGCGATCTCGCCAAAAGCATCGCATCCGACATCAGGTCCGACGGCGGCTCGCTGTCGGTGGAGGATCTCGCCGCGTTTCGCGCGCATCTGCGCGAGCCGCTGGCGATCCCCTATCGCGGCGGAAGAGTCTACGCGACGCCGGAACTCACGGCCGGACCGACCATGGCGCATGCACTGCGCCTGCTGCAGCAGAGCCTGGAGCCGGCGAGCGAACCCGATGCAGCCGCCTATGTCGAATATGCCCTCGCCCTGCAGGCGGCCTTCCGCGAGCGGCTCAAGGACATGGGCGATGCCGAGGGCAAGCGTTCGCTCGGCGCCGAATATCTCGCCCCCGCCTGCACCACGCACTTCTCGGTCGTCGACCGTCACGGCAACATCGCGGCGGTGACGCAGACGCTGCTGTCGTCGTTCGGCTCGAAATATGTGACGCCGCACAGCGGCATTGCCATGAACAACGGCATCATGTGGTTCGATCCGACGCCCGGCACCACCAATTCGCTCGCGCCAGGCAAGCGCTGCCTCTGCAACTACACGCCCGTCATCGCCGAGACGAGGGATGGCAAGCGGCTCGCGGTCGGCGCCTCCGGCGGACGCCGCATCCTGCCCTCCGTGATGCAGCTCGTATCGTTTGCGATGGATTTCGGCATGGATCTCGATGCCGCCATCCACCAGCCGCGCATCGACGCCAGCGAGGGCGCGGTCGTGATCGGCGATAGCAGACTGCCAGCGGAGATACGTAAAACCCTGGCCGCTCGCTTCGATTATGAAGAGAGCCAGGTGCAGGCCTTGCCGCAGAAATTCGCCTGCCCGAGCGTGGTGATGCGCGATGGCGACGTCAATTCCGGCGGGGTCGAGATCTTCCAGCCCTGGGCCGACGCCGTGGCGGAGGCCTGAGCGTCACGACTCTTCCATGTTTGCACGCGAGATCACGATCGATGTCCATCGAACGGACAGATGCGTGCCCTAGGGGGAGATAATCAGGATGAAGAAGCTCGCGCTCGCCGCAGCATTGATCATTGCGGCCGGCTTCACGATGCCCGGCGCGGCATTCGCCAGGGGCGGTCATGGCCACGGACACGGTCATGACCACGGGATGGGCCATCATCACCACGGCACGCCGCCCGGATGGTGGGATGGCCGCAAGGTCGGCTGGCGCGGCCACGGCTGCCCGCCCGGACTGTGGAAGCAGGGCCGCTGCTGACATTCGTCCGGTGAATCATCCAAGGCGCCGCTCCCTGGTGGAGCGGCGCCTTTTCAAATGCCGAGCCGGTCGCGTACCCGGCCTGCGATCACGGCGGTGGTCACGCCGACCGGCCAGAATGCGTGCATCGGGATCGGCTTGATGCCGGTGATGGGCATGTCGATCTCGGCCTTGGGACCGCCGATCAGACGGCGCGCGAGCTGCGCGCCCATGGCGGTCGAGAGCGCAACGCCGCGGCCGTTGCAGCCGAGCGAGATCAGGATGTTTTCCGCGGGCTCGTGCACATGCGGATAATGATCCGCGGTGATCGCAAGCCGGCTGTTCCAGCCATGAGTCCAGGCGACGCCCTTGAGCTGCGGCCAGAGCCGCTCGGCGTAACGTATGAGATAGGCGACATCATCGGGCGCCGTGATCCAGCGCATCGGGCCGCGGCCGCCCATCAACAACCGGTTCTGCTGATCGAGGCGGTAATAGACCGTGATGTGGCCGCTCTCATAGAGCACGGGCCGCGTCGGCATGATCGCGCGCGCGACCTCTTCCGTCAGCGGCGCAGTGGCGGCGATCGAGGAAAACACCGGCACGATGGTGCGGCGGAGCGCGGGCCAGAGATCGTCGGTGAAGCCATTGGTCGCGAGCAGCACCTTCTCGGCATGCACCACCGCGCGCGGCGTCGCGATACGCCAACGGCTGCCGTCGCGGCGCAGCGATAGCGCCGGCGTCCCACCATGTACCTTCGCGCCGGCGGAGAGCGCGGCGCGCGCAAGGCCGCGGGCGTAGCTGAGCGGATGCAGGTCGCCCCCGCGTGTATCGAGCATGGCGCCGATGTAGCGATCCGTACCGGTGATCTCGCGCGACTGCTCGCGGTTCAGATACGTCACCGGCATGCCGCGGCGGATGCATTGCTGCGCCGTCTTCTCGATCGCAGCGGCGCTGGCCTCGTTGTAGGCCGCGCGCAACGTGCCGTTCTGCCGCGCCTCGCAGGGGATCTGGTAACGGCGGATCAGATCATGCGTGAAATTGGTGGCACCGTAGGAGAACGCGATCATGCGGCGGCCGAGCTCGGTGCCGAAATCCGCTTCGATCTTGTCAGGGTCATGCTTCAGGCCGGGGTTGGTGTGCCCGCCATTGTTACCGGACGCGCCCCAGCCCGGCTCCTGCGCCTCCAGCACCAGCGCCTCGACGCCCTGCTCCGCCAGATGCAACGCCGTGGAGAGACCAGTGTAGCCGCCGCCGACGATCGCGACGGAAACGCTTTTGTCCATGTCGAGCGGCGGCGTGGCCACCGGCGCGACGGCGGTATCGGCATAGAGTGAGGGTGGCAGAGGCAGACGCGTCATGGCGAGAACCGGTCAAAGCGGATGCAGCACGCGGCGCAAAAAGTCCTGCGTACGCGGATGCTGGGGTTGATTGAGCAACTCCTTGGCCGGCCCCTGCTCGACGATGACGCCACCGTCGATGAACAACACGCGATCGGCAACGTCGCGGGCAAAGCCCATCTCGTGGGTGACGACGACCATGGTCATGCCCTCGTCGGCGAGCTTGCGCATGACGCCAAGGACGTCGCCGACAAGCTCGGGATCAAGCGCCGAGGTCGGCTCGTCGAACAGGATTGCCTTCGGCTGCATGGCTAGCGCCCGCGCAATCGCGACGCGCTGCTGCTGGCCGCCCGACAGCTGCGGCGGGTGCACATCGGCCTTCTCGGCCAGCCCGACGCGAGCAAGCAGCGCGCGACCACGCTCGTACGCCCGGGCCCGCGGCTCTTTCTTCACGAACAGCGGCCCCTCGACGACGTTTTCGAGCGCGGTACGATGCGGGAACAGATTGAAGCGCTGGAACACCATCGAGACCTGCGTGCGGATATCGACAATCGTCGGCGCATCGCGGTCCACTTTCAAACCTTCGATGCTGATCTCACCGCGGTCGTAGCTTTCGAGCCCGTTGATGCAGCGCAGGATGGTGGACTTGCCCGAGCCTGACGGTCCGATGATGCAAACCACCTCACCCTTCTGCACGGAGGCTGTGATGCCCTTGAGCACCTCCACCTTGCCAAAGCTCTTGTGGACGTCGCTGAGCTCGATCATTTCTTGCCGGCTCGCTTCTCGAAATGACGCACCAGCAGGATCAACGGGATGCTCATGGTGAGATACATCAAGGCTACGAGCGTGAACACGTTGGTGTTCTTGAAGGTCGACGACGCGATCAGCTTGCCTTGCAGGGCGAGCTCGGCGACCGTGATGGTCGAGGCCTGCGACGAATCCTTCAGCATCATGATCATGACGTTGCCGTAAGGAGGCAGCACGATGCGCACCGCCTGCGGCAGCACCACGCGGCGCATGGTGAGCCACCAGCCCATGCCGATCGACTGCGCGGCCTCGATCTGGCCCTTGTCGATCGCCTCGATGCCGGCGCGGAAGTTCTCGGCCTGGTAGGCCGAATAGGCGATGCCAAGGCCGAGAATTGCGGCCTGCAAGGCCGATAGCGTGACGCCGAGATCTGGCATCACGAAGTAGAGGTAGAACAGCAGTACGATGATCGGAATGCCGCGGATCACGTTGATCATGCTGGCGCTGAGCATCGCCAGCGCCTTGATGCCGGAGACCCGCATCATGGCCCAGATCAGGCCGAGCGCCGTCGATAGCAGCAGCGAGCCGATCGTCACGATGATGGTCAGCGCGACGCCGTTCATCAGGATCGGAAAGAACTCGGCGGCGTCGTGCCAGAAACCTTTCATGGGCAGCCTTCGATGCGCGATCGGCCTCGATCAACCCTGAGCCTTCAGGCCCCATTTATCGAGGATCTTGTCGATGGTGCCATTGGCTTTCAGCTTGGCGAGCGAGGCGTTGATCTTGGCGAGCAGCGCGCTCTCGCCCTTGCGGACGCCGATGCCGACGGAGCCGACCGTGACGGGCTTGTAGCCGTCGACGAGGCGCACCTCGGGGAAGCCGCCCTGCTTCAGATTGTAGGCAAGGATCGGATAGTCGGCATAACCGGCCTTGAGGCGGCCGGTGTTCACATCGCGCAGGATGTCGGGAATGGTGTCGTAGGCCTTCACCTCGGCGAACAAGCCGGACTTCTTCAGCGCATCGACGAAGGCGGTGCCGACCTGGGCACCCACGGTCTCGCCCTTGAGATCCTCCTGCGTGGCATAGGCCTTGGTGTCGCTCTTCGGCACCACCAGGCCTTCGCCATAGGTGTAGATCGGGTCTGAGAAGTCGACGACCTCCTTGCGCGGCGCCGTGATGAACATCGCGGCGGCGATGATGTCGATCTTGCTCGAGGTCAGCGACGGGATCAGCGCCGAGAACTGCATCGGCTCGATCTGCACGTTGAAGCCGGCGTCCTTGCCGATCTCGGTGACGATATCGACCATGATCCCCTGGATGGAGTTGGTCTTGGTATCGAGGAAGGTGAAGGGAATGCCCGTCGGCGTCGAACCGACCTTCAGCACCTGCTGCGCCGAAGCGGGTGTCACCGCCGCAATCGCGAGCGCCGCAACCGCGGCCAGACCAAAAAGCTTCATCGCGTCCCCCTTTGGGCTTGCCGATGACGGCGCTCGCGCATGTCGTGATCAGACGTTGCGGCCCAAGCCGTTTCGGCCTATTTTCACCGATATGAAAATTTGGTCACAGTTTCGCAGACGATGCAAGCGATTTTCATCCAGATGAAAGATGCGGTTTGACGTGAGCGGTGGCAAGAGAATGCGCAAACCAGCCTCCGCGAGGCCGGCCAGGAAGGCCAGCAACCGCAGGAAGGCGTCCGCGAAGCCGGCGGAGCCCGCCATGGACGTCGCGGTCGGCCGCCGCATCCGCGATCTTCGCCGTGTCAGGCGATTCTCGCTCGAAACGGTGGCAGCGCGCACGGGTCTGTCGATCGGCTTCCTCAGCCAGATCGAGCGCGGGCTGTCGTCGCCATCGTTGCGCGTGCTGGCGACGCTCGCCGATGTGCTCGGCGTCGGCATTGCAGCGCTGTTCGGCGCGAGCCCGAGCGCCGATGGCGCGTCCGATCAGGTGGTGACCCGCGGATTGCAGCGGCCGGAACTGAAACTCTGGCGCACCGGTGTATCCAAGCAATTGCTCAGCCCGGCCAGTGCCGACAACAAGCTCAATCTGTTCCTGGTGCATCTGGAGCCCGGCGGCTCCACGGGCGATGAGCTCTACACCCATGACGGCGAGGAAGCCGGCCTCGTGCTCGAAGGAGAGATGATGTTGACCGTGGATAGCGAGACCTGGTCGCTGAAGAGCGGCGACAGCTTTCGCTTCGTCAGCCGAAGGCCGCACCGGTTTTCCAATCCGGCGCAGGATGCAAAGGCCGTGGTGCTGTGGGTGAATTGTGTGACGGGGCCGTAAGCCTCTCTCCTTCCGCGCAGGGGCGCGCTGCCTCCACGCCGTCATTACGAGGAGCTCGCGACGAAATTGCGAAGCAATTTGCGCTGATGCGACGAAGCAATCCGGATTGTCTCCGCGGAGGCATACTGGATTGCTTCGCTGCGCTCGCAATGACGAGCGGATCGAGTCCTACCCAAACCGGTGCTTGTACCGATCCACCGTCAGCGCACTGACGTCCACCTCCGGCTTCTTGCCCGACAGCATGTCGGCGAGCACCCGCCCCGAACCGCAGGACATGGTCCAGCCGAGCGTGCCGTGACCGGTGTTGAGGTAAAGGTTGGCGTATTGCGTTGGGCCAATCACGGGCGGACCGTCCGGCGTCATCGGACGCAGGCCACTCCAGAACGTGGCCTTGGAGAGATCGCCGCCGCGCGGGAACAGGTCGGTCAGGGAATGATCGAGCGTGGCGCGGCGCGCATCATAAAGCCGGGTCGAAAAACCGGAAATTTCGGCGGTGCCGCCGACGCGGATGCGATTGCCCAGACGGGTGATCGCGACCTTGTAGCTTTCGTCCATCACGGTCGATTCCGGTGCACCGGAGGCGTCCTTGATCGGCACGGTGATCGAATAGCCTTTCACCGGAAAGACCGGCAGGGAGATGCCGAGCGGCGCAGCCATGCGTGACGAATAGCTGCCGAGCGCGAGAACATAGCTATCTGCCTGCAGCAGGCCGGCGCTGGTCGCCACGCCGCTGACCCCGGTGCCGTCCGTGACAATGCGGTCGATGCCCGTGTTGAACAGGAAGCGCACGCCGAGCGCCTCGGCATGCTTGCCCAGCGCCTGCGTGAACATATGGCAATCGCCGGTTTCGTCCTGCGGCAGGCGAAGCCCGCCGGCGACCTTTTCCTTCACGCTCGCCAATGCCGGCTCGACCGCGATGCAGCCCTCGCGGCTCAGCACTTCGAAGGGCACGCCGTATTGCTTGAGCACGGCGATATCTTCGCCGGTGCCGTCGAGCTGGGCCTGGTAGCGGAACAGCTGCAGCGTGCCCTGCGAACGCTCGTCATATTGAATGCCGATGTCGCGGCGCAAATCGCGCAGGCAATCGCGGCTGTATTCCGCGATCGGGATCATCCGGCTCTTGTTGACGGCATAGCGCGCACTGGTGCAGTTGCGCAGCATCTTGAGCAGCCAGACCCACATCACGGGATCGAGCTTCGGCCGGATCACCAGCGGACCATGCTTCATCAGAAGCCACTTGACCGCTTTCACCGGCACGCCGGGACCAGCCCATGGCGAGGAGTAGCCGGGCGACACTTCGCCGGCATTGGCAAACGAGGTCTCCAGCGCGGGTTCGGGCTGACGGTCGACGACCGTCACCTCATGACCGGCACGGGCGAGGTAATAGGCAGAGGTGACACCGATGACACCGCTGCCGAGGATCAGAACTTTCACGCTTGGTCAAACTCCCGCGGCATCACGCTCGCCGCTGCAAGATAGAACCCTGCAGCGGCGAGAGCAATTGTCAGGCCACCTTCTTGATGGCGTCGCCAAGAATCGAGACGATCTGGTCGATGTGGCTCTTCTCGACGATGAGCGGAGGCGACATCGCGAAACTGTCGCCGCTCATGCGCAGGTAAAGGCCGGTATTGAAGCAATCGACCATGACGTCATAGCCGCGCGCGCCGACGACGCCGTCACGCGGCGCCAGCTCGACCGCGCCCATCAGGCCGCAATTTCTGATATCGACGACGTTGGGCAGGCCCTTCAGCTGATGCAGCGCATCGCGCCAGTATTCGGCCATGGTCGCACCGCGCGTGAGCAGGCCTTCATCCTTGTAGATGTCGAGGGTGGCGATGCCGGCGGCGCAGGCGGTCGGGTGCGCAGAATAGGTGTAGCCGTGGAACAGCTCCATCTGGTTCTCGGGGCCGACCATCATGCCGTCGTGCACCTTGCGGCTCGCGAACACCGCGCCGCAGGGGATGGTGCCGTTCGTGATGCCCTTGGCGGTCGTCATCAGGTCCGGCGTGACACCGAAGAAGTCGGCGGCGAACGGCGTGCCCAGGCGACCGAAGCCCGTGATGACTTCGTCGAAGATCAGGAGGATGCCGTGCTTGTCGCAGATCGCGCGCAGGCGCTGCAGATAGCCCTTCGGCGGCGGCAGCACCGCAGTCGAACCCGGCACCGGCTCGACAATGACGGCGGCGATCGTCTCGGCACCGTGCAGGGCGACCAGACGCTCGAGATCGTCAGCGAGCTCGGCACCGTGATCCGGCTGGTCCTTGGCGAAAGCGTTACGCGAGAGATCATGGGTGTGGCGGAGGTGATCGACGCCGGGCAGCAGGGTCGCGAAGGCGCGACGGTTGGCGACCATGCCGCCGACGGAGGTGCCGCCGAAGCCGACGCCATGATAGCCGCGCTCGCGGCCGATCAGGCGGGTGCGGCTCGACTGGCCTGTGGCACGGTGATAGGCGAGCGCGATCTTCAGCGCGGTATCGACCGATTCAGAGCCGGAGTTGGTGAAGAAGACGCGGTCGAGGCCCTTCGGCGCAATCTCGGCAAGGCGCTCGGCGAAGTCGAAAGCCAGCGGATGACCCATCTGGAACGTCGGCGCGAAGTCCAGCGTCATCAGCTGCCGCTCGACGGCGGCCGCGATCTGCTTGCGGCCGTGGCCGGCATTGACGCACCAGAGGCCGGCGGAGCCGTCGATCACCTTGCGGCCGTCGACCGTGGTGTAGTGCATGCCCTCGGCCGACGAGAACAGGCGCGGCGCCTTCTTGAACTGGCGGTTGGCCGTGAACGGCATCCAGAACGAGTCGGTCTTGATAGTGTTCGGAATCTGATGAAGGGTCACGGGCCACGCTCCTGTGCTGACCGCCTAGCAGAGCCACGGCTTCGATAGGGCAACAAGTCCTTTTCTGGTGGTCTGCAAGCCATTGATTTTACGGGGCCTGCCGGTCCATATTTGCGCGATCCGCAACACCTGCAACAGAGGCCAGAGCCATGAGCGTCGACATCGGTGGACGGCTGCGATTCATCCGGGCGCGCCACAAGCTGTCGCAGCGCGAGCTGGCAAAACGCGCCGGCGTCACCAATTCGACCATCTCGCTGATCGAATCCAACCAGATGAACCCGTCGGTCGGCGCGCTCAAGCGCATCCTCGACGGCATCCCGATGGGGCTCGCCGAGTTCTTCGCGCTGGAGCCGGAGTCGAGGCGCAAGATCTTCTACCGGGCGGAGGAGCTCACAGAGGTCGGCAAGAAGCCGATCTCGTATCGGCAGATCGGCGACAATCTGTTCGGCCGCAGCCTGCAGATGTTGAAAGAGCGCTATGAACCCGGCAGCGACACCGGACGCGTGCACCTCGTCCATGACGGCGAGGAAGGCGGCATCGTGATCTCGGGCAAGCTCGAGGTCACCGTCGAGGACGAACGCCGCATCCTCAATCCGGGTGACGCCTACTATTTCGAGAGCCGCCGCCCGCATCGCTTCCGCTGTGTCGGCGGCAAGCCGTGCGAAGTGATCTCGGCCTGCACTCCACCGACGTTCTGAGGCGGACGCCGCGAGATGATCGCGGCCCGCCCGCTGCCGTCAGAGGCCCGTCAGCAGCTCCTCGATCCGGATCGGGAAGCGGCGCACCCGCACGCCGGTCGCATGCCAGACGGCATTAGCAACCGCACCGGCGCTACCGGTGATGCCGATCTCGCCGACGCCCTTGACGCCGAGCGCGTTCACATGGGGGTCGTGCTCCTCGACCGTGATGACGTCGAGCGGCGGCACGTCGGCATTCACAGGGATGTGGTATTCGCCGAGATTGGCATTCATGATCCGTCCGCTGCGGCGGTCGATGACGGCCTCCTCGTGCAGCGCAAAGGACACGCCCCAGATCATGCCGCCGAACAGCTGGCTCTTCACCAGATGCGGGTTGACGATGCGGCCCGCGGCAAAAGCGCCGACCATGCGGGTGACGCGGATCTGGCCGAGCTCGGGATCGACCTTCACTTCCGCGAACACCGCGCCATGGGCGTGCATCGCATACTCTTCCATCGCCGCCGGATTCGGCGCACCGGTGCCGCGCGCCTCGACTTCGGCGACGCCGGCACGCGCGAGAATCTCGGTATAGCTCTCGCTGCGGCTCTCGTCGTCGCGCCGGATCAACCGGCCGTCGCGCGCGATCACACCGGCATTGCCGGCGCCGAACAGCGGCGATCGCTCGTCATTGGTGGCGAGATCGGCAAGCTTGGCGATCACGGCCGCGCCGGCGCTGTGGATCGCAGCTCCCGCGGTCGCGGTGTGCGCGGAGCCGCCGGCGATGCCCGCATCAGGAAGATCGGACGTGCCCGCCTTGAACCTGACGCGGTCGATATCGAGGCCGACGGCGTCGGCTGCGATCTGCGCAAGCGCCGTCCAGGCGCCCTGCCCCATGTCGTGCGCGCCGATCTCCATTGCGCCAGTACCGTCACGGCGGATCACGGCGCGCGCTTCGGCCTGGAACATCAGCGCGGGGAACGTCGCGGTGCCCATCCCCCAGCCGACCAGCAGTCCGGCATCGTCGCGCATTTGTCGCGGCTGAAGCGAGCGCTTCGCCCAGCCGAAACGCGCGGCGCCCTGATCGTAACAGGCACGCAGCGCTTTCGACGAAAATGGTTTTCCGGTGATCGGCTCGACCTCGGCGTAGTTCTTCAAGCGGAAGGCGAGCGGATCCATGCCGCAGGCCCAGGCCATCTCGTCGACCGCGCTTTCCAGCGCAATCGATCCCGTCGCCTCGCCCGGCGCGCGCATGAACAGGGGCGTGCCGGTGTTGACGCGCACGGCGTCGTGCGAGGTGCGGATCGCGGGCGCCGCATAGAGCGTGTGCGAGGCATCGGCCGCCGGCTCGTAGAAATCGTCGAACGTGCTCGACACGGTCCGCGCGTGGTGATCGAGCGCGGTCAGGCGGCCTTCGGCGTCGGCACCGATGCGCAGGCGCTGGCGCGTCGGCGCGCGGTGGCCGACCGGGCCGTACATCTGCTCACGGCGCAGCACGAGCTTGACCGGCTTGCCGACCAGCTTGGCCGCCATGATGCCGAGGACGGGAGGACCGGCCATCAGCCCCTTTGAACCGAATCCGCCGCCGAGGAACGGGCTGCGGATATGGATCTTGTCGGGCGCAATGCCGAACAGCTCGGCAACACGTCCAAGCGACAGCATGAGCCCCTGTGTCGGCATGTCGATCTGCAGTTTGTCGCCGTCCCAGTGCGCGACGATTGCATGCGGCTCCATCGCGTTGTGATATTGCGGCGGCGTCTCATAGGTCGCATCGATCTGCTTGTCCGCAGCCGCTAGACCGGCCTCGACGTCGCCGCGCTGATTTTCGGCGGGATTGCCGACACCGACGACGGGCGGCACGTAACTCTCACCCGCATCGAGCCCGACCAGCGCGGGCAGCGCCGCATAGCGCGGCGCGAGCAGCACCGCGCCTTCCGTCGCCGCCTCGAGCGTTTCCGCGATCACGACAGCGATGGGCTGGTTGGCATAACGCACTTCGTCGCTCTGCAACACCTCCATTCGGAACACGAACGGGTTGGTCTTGATCTCAGGGTCGATCGCGAGCTGCGGCTTGTGGTCGGGCGTCATCACGTCGATGACGCCGGGATGACGCTTGGCGGCGGCGACATCGAGCGAGGTCACGCGTCCATGCGCGATGCTGGACACCGCCATCACCGCAAACACCATGCCGGGCGGATGATTGTCGGCGGCATAGGTCGCCTGGCCCCTGACCTTGAGCACGCCGTCGCGGCGGGTCATCGGCTGGCCGATGCTGGAGCCGTGGCGGAGATGCGCGGGTGCGCTGGTGAGATTGAGCTCAGGCATGAATGGCTCCAGACGTCGAAGCAAAGGGGGAAGCGGGCAGCGCGGGGACACGCGCGGGCGTACCGGCCGCAGCAAGGGTCAGCGTACGCACGACGATGCGGCGCGCCAGCTCGATCTTGTAGGCGTTGTCGCCGGACGGTTTTGCGGCGCTGAGCGCGCGCCAGGCGGCTTCCTGGAAAACATCTGCCGTGGGCGCAATATCCTTAAGAATATCCTCCGCGGCGCGGGCACGCCAGGGCTTTGCGGCGACACCGCCAAGCGCAAGCCGCGCCTCCGCGATCTTGCCGTTCTCGATCCGCAGCGCCGCCGCGGCCGAGACGATGGCGAACGCGTAGGACGTGCGCTCGCGCACCTTGAGATAGCGCGCATGCGCAGCAAATCCTCGCGCCGCGGGCGGCAGACGCACTGCGACGATGAGATCACCAGGCTCGAGCGCGGATTCACGTTCCGGCATATTGCCGGGCAGGCGATGCAATTCGTCGAGCGCGATCTCGCGACGGCCGTTCTTGCCTTCGATCTCGACGATGGCGTCGAGCGCGACCAGCGGCACGCAGAAGTCGGACGGATGGGTCGCGATGCAGCTCTCGCTCCAGCCGAGCACCGCATGCGTCCGGTTCTCGCCCTCGCGGGCATCGCAGCCGCTGCCGGACTCGCGTTTGTTGCAGCGGCTGGCGGTGTCGTAGAAATACGCGCAGCGCGTCCGCTGCAGCAGATTGCCGCCCACGGTCGCCGCATTTCGGAGTTGCGCGGACGCGCCGGAGAGCAACGCTTCGGCAATCGCGGGATAGGATTTCGCGAACTCTGCATCATGCGCAAGGTCGGCATTGCTCACGAGCGCACCGATCCGCAACGCCCCATCCGCGAGGCGCTCGATGCGATCGAGCCCGTCAAGATGAGTGACGTCCACCAGCCGATCGGGTCGGCTGATGTTGCCCTTCATCAGATCGAGCAGATTGGTGCCGGCCGCGAGATAGGTCGCGCCCGGCTGCGCGGCGGCAGCAACGGCTTCAGCGACCGTGGCAGGCCTGACATAATCGAACTGTTTCATGCGGAGCGCCTCTGGTTGGTTTCCCCGGTCCCGGCCTGAGCCTCGAGCACAGCATCGACGATGCCGGCATAGGCGCCGCAGCGACAGAGATTACCGCTCATGCATTCACGGATACGCTCGGGATCGTTGCCGGCCTGCGCTTCCTGCATCATGCCGATGGCGCTCATGATCTGGCCGGGCGTGCAGAAGCCACACTGGAATCCGTCATGGGCGATGAAGGCGGCCTGGACGGGATGAAGCCGGTCGCCGCGCGCGACGCCTTCGATGGTGAGGATGTCGGCGCCGTCATGGCTGATGGCGAGCGCGAGACAGGAATTGATGCGCTTGCCGTCGACGAGAATGGTGCAGGCCCCGCATTGTCCGCGGTCGCATCCCTTCTTGGTTCCGGTGAGATGGAGGCGCTCACGCAGCAGATCGAGCAGCGTGACGCGGGGATCGTCGAGGACGAAGTCGCGCCGCGCACCGTTCACGGTGAGGCTGATGGAGTGGTTCATACAAGGCTCCGATCAGAAGGACATGGCTCATCGTTCGGCGCGCCACCGCGGTGGCCGCCGTCGATATCGCGCCAGCGCGGACAGGGTCAGGACTGGCACCTGCGCGAAGATACGGAGGCACCCTCCGCTTAACAAGGGCCGCCGAAAAATATTTGGACTTCGTCGAAAGCTCGTGCGCCGACAACGCGATGCGGCAGGCAAAGGGTTCAACAAGGGTTCAATCTAACCAATTCGTGATCTACATTGCCTGATATGGACGACCACACCGACCAGGCCCGAAAGCCCCGCGCCGATGCCGTGCGCAATCGCGAGCGTGTGCTCGAAGCGGCCAAGGCTGTGTTCAGCGCAGGCGGCTCGGAAGCAAGCCTCGAGGCCGTAGCCAAGCGCGCCGGCGTCGGCATCGGAACGCTCTACCGGCATTTTCCGACGCGCGAGGATCTGTTCGAGGCAGTCTACCGGCGCGAGGTCGAGCAGCTCAGCGAGCTTGCCGAGCAGTTGAAGAGCGCCAAGGATCCGGTCGATGCGCTCCGGCGCTGGTTGCGCTCGGGTGTCGAATTCGTCGCCACCAAGAAGGGCATGGTGGCAGCCCTGGCGCTCGCGGTGCAGAGCGGGTCCGAGCTGCATGCCTTCTCCTTCGAGCGCCTGACCAAGGCGATCGGCTCACTGCTCGATCGCGCAGCCGCGGCCGGTGCGATGCGCGCCGACATCAGTCCCGAGGACTTGCTGCGCGCGTTCTTCGGCATGTGCTACATCCATGACCAGCCCGGCTGGCAGTCAACGGCGAAGCGGCTTCTTGACGTTTTCGTCGACGGCCTGCGCCTGCAGCCAGGGTCCAAGCCCAAGGCGCGTGCCGCCGCGCCAGCGAAATCGCCGCCGAAGCGGAAGCGGTAGGCGCGGCGATGTGTTAGGGTCGGCATCGCCGGCATATCAACGGGAGCCTGTCATGCGCATCGCAGCCGTGGTCGTCGCCCTTGCTGTTGCCTTCAGCCCCCTCGCCGCTCGCGCTGACGACGTCACGACAGCGCAAGGGGTGATCCGCGCCCAGGAGCAGGCCTTCGTCCATGACGATGCGACCGCCGCCTATTCCTATGCCGCGCCGGCAATCAAGCAGCTCTTTCCCGCACCCGACATCTTCATGTCGATGGTGCAGAACGGCTACGCCCCCGTCTACCGCCACAAGAGCTTTGAGTTCGGCGACAGCAGGACCGAAGCCAACGCGATTGCGCAGCGTGTTCACATCATCGACGCCAATGGCGAAGCCTGGGAAGCGCTCTACACGCTCGAGCAGCAGCCGGACGGCAGCTACAAGATCACCGGCTGCTCCCTGTTGAAGGCGGGACAGGCGGTCTAAGTTGCGAAATTCGGTCCTGTCTTGACCGAACTCATGCGTGAGCGGATCAGCAGCGTCAAGACGATGCCGACATTGAGGGCATTCCATGCCACGCCGTTGGCAAACGCTGCCGCGTAGGAGCCGGTGGCATCGAAGATGATGCCGGAGACCCAGCCGCCGAAGGACATGCCGAACACGGAGGCGAAGATCACGATGCCGACGCGGGTTGCGGCTTCACGGGCCGGCATCGCCTCGCGCACGATGATGGCGTAGCTCGGCACGATGCCGCCCTGGAACAGGCCGAACATCGCGGAAATCAGGTATAGGGAGGTGAGGCTGTCGAAGAACAAATAGAACACCAGCGCGAAGCCTTGCGCCAGTGACCCGAGCAGCAGCGTGCGGATGCCGCCGATCTTGTCGGCGAGATAGCCCGAGCCGATGCGGCTGACGATGCCGCAGGCCATCATCAGCGACAGCATCTCGGCGCCACGCGCCACGCCATAACCGAGATCGCCGCAATAGGCGACGATATGGACCTGCGGCATCGCCATGGCGACGCAGCAGGAGATGCTGGCGATCGAGAGCAGCACCGTCAGCGTGTTGGTCGAGAGCTTGAGATCGACCCGCGGCGGCGGCGCATTGGCGTGATTGCGGACCTTGTCGTCGCCCATCTGCGTGCGCAGGACCAGCACCAGCACAGCCATCAGGCTCGCACAGACGAGGCCAATACCGATGTGAGTGGTGCGCCAGCCCACGGCATTCATGCCGTAGCTCACGATCGGCGGCCACATCGTGCCCGCGACATAGTTGCCGCTTGCCACGATGGTCACCGCGAGCCCGCGATAACGCTCGAACCAGTGCGAGGCCTCAGCCATCAGCGGCGCGAAGGTGGCCGAGGTGCCGAGACCAACGAGAAAGTAGGCCGCCACGAATTGCCAAAGCTGCGTCGACAGCCCGGCCAGTACGTTAGCGATGCCCAGGAAGGCGATACTGATCGCCATCGCCGGCACGATCCCGAACCGGTCGGTGATTCGGCCTGCAATCACGCCGCCGAGGCCGAAGCCGAACATCATGAGTGTGAAGGCGAGCGACACCGCGCCTCGTGTGGCGGCGAATTCGGTCTGTACGAGGGGAATCACCACGACCACAGCCCACATCCCGACGCTGCCGATCGAGCCGATCACCAGTGCGAGCAAAAGCCGCACCCAGGCCTGACGCGAATCAGGGGTGAAAGAGGGCGGTTTCTGTGCTGGGTGATTTGGTGCGTGCACGACGCGGACCATGTTCGCTGAACGCCTCTTGGTCAAGCATCGTGCCGCGATATTGGGCATGCGCGGTGCGCTGCGGTAAGAAGGAGCTTGGCGAAACGCCGCTTTGCCATTACTTTGCAATCTGCGGGCGCAACAATGCCGCGCGGAAGAGCATGCTGTCGGAATGTTGCTGCGGATGACGCGATCGATGCGGATCAGGGTGGGGCGGATCATCGCCCTCGCTTATCTGTTCTGCGTGCTCGCGCCGGCCGCGAGCCTCGCCTGGGGCAGCGGCGCCTCGCCGTGCTTCGACGACGATCCCGTGCTCTTGCCAGCGCATCATGAGATGTCGGCCAGCCACATCCATGGCGACGTGACACACGACCGCGCCGGCATGCACGCTCATCAGCAGGCGCAGGACGCGCCCGGCCCGCACCATCATCAAAGCAAGGGCCATCTCGGCCCGTGCTGCGCCATGATGTGCGCGAGCGCGCTACCGGCCGACCTGCCTGATGTCGCCAAGCCGCAGCAGCCGGTGTCCGCCTGTGTGCCCGAGATCGTGGTAAGTCTGCACAGTGCGGCGCCACCCCGGCACTACCGCCCTCCCATCACCTGATCTGACACGCGACGACGTCAGGCCGAACGCGCGTTCCCGCGCGCGCGAACCTGTGGTCTCCAGACAGATCAGGGATTATTCATGCTTACGCTTCTCGGGGCGAAGTCCGCCGCCGCATCTGTGGCGCGTGGAGGACATTTGCGATTGCATTGGCCGCTGCTGGCGCTCGCCGCATTGGCGCTGTCCGGCTGCATGCCCGCGACGCCGTCGATTGCCGCCGTCGATCCGGCCGATCCTGCGGCAAAGGTCGCGCACGTCGGCTATCGCTCGACAGTCGCGCCCTACGTGACCTTGCGGCCGTCGACGCCGGCACCATGGCGCGGCCGCAACGACGCCGTCGCGCCAGCGCCGAAGCAAGACCGCTAGGAGCGCGCCATGACACATCATATGTCACATCATTTGGCGCGAGGGCTGCTCGTTCTCGCAGCGCTTGGCCTCTCCGGCTGCGCCGCGTTCTCGCCCGACAGCGGCATGACCGGTGTCTCGGAGCTGACGAGCCAGACCATCAACAAGGACGTCGCCTTCGTACGTACCGCCGAAGGAGCCGGTGCGGTCGACGGGCGCGTTCGCCGGTTGCTGTCGCGGACACTGAGCGCCGAGACCGCCGTGCAGATCGCACTGCTCAACAACAAGGGGCTGCAGGCCGCCTATAACGAACTGGCGCTGGCCGAGACCGATCTGGTCGAGCAGAGCCTGCCGCCCAATCCGGTATTCTCGATCTCGCGCATCTCAGGCAATGGCGCCAGCGAGATCGAGCGCCAGGTGGTCGGCGATATCCTGGCATTGGCTACGCTGCCATTTCGCTCCGACATCGCGCGCGAGGGCTTTCGCCAGGCGCAATTGCGCGCGGCGCTGGCGACGCTGCGGCTCGCCGCCGATGTGCGACGCGCTTACGTCCGCGCGGTCGCCGCAAACGAGATGGTTGTGCTGCTGACCGACGCGAAAGCAACGGCGGAATCGACCGCGCAACTCGCCGTGAAACTCGGCGAGACCGGCTCGGTCAGCAAGCTCGACCAGGCGCGTGAGCAGGTGTTCTACGCCGAGACCACCGCCGATCTCGCCTCCGCGCGCCAGGTGGCGGCAAGCGCGCGCGAAAAACTGGCGCGGCTGATGGGGCTGTGGGACGAGCGTCTCGACTTCCGCCTGCCCAACGCTTTGCCGCCGCTGCCGCGCCGGCCGGAGACCCTGCCCTCGATCGAGGCCGACGCTGTCGCGCACCGCATCGACTTGCAGATCGCGCGGCTGGGGCTGACGGCCCTGGCGAAGTCGTTGAACCTGACTGAAGCAACCCGCTTCGTCACCTTGCTCGATCTCGCCGGGATCTCCCGCCGCACCCAGGACCCGGAGGGCGCGCCGTTCCGCGAGCGCGGCTTTGATGTCCAGTTCCAGGTCCCGATCTTCGATGGCGGCGAGGTGCGCGTGAGGCAAGCCGCGGAGACCTACAAGCTCGCCTTCAACCGCCTGACCGAGCGCGCCGTGAACGTCCGCTCGGAAGCGCGCGATGCCTATCGGATCTATCGCTCGACTTACGACATCGCTGGCCACTATCAGCGCGAGATATTGCCGTTGCGCAAAATCATCACCGAGGAGATGCAGTTGCGCTTCTCCAGCATGCAGGTCGACATCTTCGCGCTGCTGACAGAGGCGCGGCAGCGCCTCGCCTCACTGCGCGGTGCGATCGACGCCAGGCAAAACTTCTTCCTCGCCCAATCCGAGTTGCAGACCGCCGTCAACGGCGGCGGCGCGCCTGCGTCCGGCGGCGACAATCCAACCGCTATCGCCGCCGCCCCTGCCGATGGCGGTCACTGAGATGGAGGTCAGCATGTTTTCCCGCCGCGCATTTTTGAGCACCGCCGTGCTCGTCAGCGCGTCAGCTGTCAGCGGCCGCGTCCAGGCCGCATCGATTCCCGAAGCAGTTCACATGGACAAGGCGGTGATGCAGCCGCCGCTGCACCCCACCAGCGGTCCGGACTATCGCCCCGTCGTCACACTCAACGGCTGGACGCTGCCGTTCCGCATGAACGGCGACTGGAAGGAGTTCCATCTCGTGGCCGAACCCGTGGTGCGCGAATTCGCCGAAGGCATGAAGGTGAATCTCTGGGGCTATAACGGCCAGTCGCCGGGGCCGACCATCGAGGCGGTCGAAGGCGACAAGGTTCGCATCTTCGTCAGCAACCGCCTGCCAGAATACACCACCGTGCATTGGCACGGCATGATCATTCCGAGCGGTATGGACGGTGTCGGCGGGCTGAATCAGCCGCACATTCCACCCGGCAAGACCTTCGTCTACGAGTTCGAGATGAGGAAGAGCGGGACCTTCATGTACCACCCGCATTCCGACGAGATGGTGCAGATGGCGATGGGCATGATGGGCATGGTCGTCGTGCACCCGCGCGATCCGAATTTCCGGCCCGTCGATCGCGACTTCGTCTTCGTGATGAGCACCTATCGCGTCGATCCCGGCACCTATCTGCCGCGCGTCAACGAGATGACCGATTTCAACATGTGGACCTGGAATGCGCGGGTGTTTCCCGGCATCGATCCGCTACCGGTGCGGCTCGGCGACAAGGTGCGCGTGCGCATCGGCAATCTCAGCATGACCAACCATCCGATTCATCTGCACGGCCACAGTTTTGCCGTGACCTGCACCGACGGCGGCTGGATTCCCGAGGGCGCGCAATATCCGGAGACGACCACCGACGTTCCCGTCGGCGCGGTGCGCGTGTTCGATGTGCTCGCCGACAATCCCGGCGACTGGGCGTTTCACTGCCACAAATCGCACCACACCATGAATGCGATGGGCCACGACATGCGCAACATGATCGGCGTCTCGCGCAAGGATCTCGCCAAGGCCGTCGGCAAGCTCGCGCCCGACGCCATGGTGATGGGGCAGTCAGGCATGGCGATGGGCAACATGGAGATGCCCGCGCCCGACAACACGCTGCCGATGATGTCGGGCGCCGGCCAGTTCGGCCCGATCGAGATGGGCGGCATGTTCACGGTGATGAAGATCCGCCAGGACCTCGCGCGCGACGATTATCGCGATCCCGGCCCCTATCAATTCCCGCAAGGCACCGTCGCCTACGAGGTCGCCTCGCCCGCGGCGGAGCCGGCACGGCAACCGGCCACGCCGGCGCACAGATGAAAATGTGAGTGTTTCGATGAAGACCCAACCGGAGAACAAGATGAAGACGATCAAACTTGCCCTCGCGCTGACCGCACTTGCGACGCCGCCCGCGCTGTCCCATGAGCATCACGGCTCCTTTTCGGCCGGCGAGCCCGGTGATCCCAACAAGCCCGCACGCACGATCGCGATCGCCTTGAGCGAGATGGCCTATGAGCCGTCGACCATCACGGTCAAGCGCGGCGAGCAGATCCGCTTCGTGCTGCACAATGTCGGCAAGGAGGATCACGAATTCCTGCTCGCCACTACGAAGGAAAATCTCGCGCATGCCGAGGTGATGAAGAAGCATCCGCACATGGAGCACGACGAT
The DNA here is from genome assembly GCF_054056275.1 of Bradyrhizobium sp. USDA 4449. NCBI lineage: Bacteria > Pseudomonadati > Pseudomonadota > Alphaproteobacteria > Hyphomicrobiales > Nitrobacteraceae > Bradyrhizobium > Bradyrhizobium sp. USDA 4449. The sequence goes on from NZ_JBSRYD010000001.1 coordinate 721,067, forward strand.
CCGAACGGGGTGCGGCTGGCGCCGAACAAGACGGCCGAGATCGTCTGGAAGTTCACCAAGCCCGGCACCTTCGAATTTTCCTGCCTGATTCCCGACCATCGCGACTACGGCATGGTCGGCCACGTCACCGTGAAATGAAGACGATGGAGACGTCAATGAAGCCGATCATCCGCACCGCCGTAGCGCTCGCCCTGACGCTGGGCCTGACCATGGGCGCGCTCGCGCAAGCCGCCTCGATCAGCGGCGAGGTCAAGAAGATCGACGAGAACGCAGGCAAGATCACGCTCAAGCACGGCGCCGCCAAGAGCCTCGGCATGGATGAGCCCATGACCATGGTCTACCGCGTCAAGGACCCGGCCCTGCTGAAGCAAGTGAAGGTCGGCGACAAGGTGTCGTTCGAGGCCGAGGAGGAGGCGTCGGGATACACTGTGACGAAGCTGCAGAAGGCGAAATAGGCCCCTCCGTCAATCCGGGGCGCACCTTGGCGCAAGCCCGCCCCGGAATGACACCGCGGAGCGTCCCGAAATACCCCGGCCTGACCTCCTCCCGCACCCTTTGTTAACCCTTTGCTAACCATACACCGGGCAAAAATTGCCGGGTGAAGTCGAGTGTCGTCGGTCGCGTAGAACGGGAGGAACCCCGTGGACGCCAGTGCGGTGCCTCACTTTCGGAACGGCGGCCCGTCGGCCGCCGCGCAGACGTTTGGGGCGCGCGGACGGCAGTCGCGCGGGGAGGCAGCTACCATGGTCGACGTCACCGCGGGACAGGGCGTAGGCGCAGCGAAGCCCGGGATCCCCTCCCTCTCCGAAATCATCACCATCCTGAAGCGCGGCGACATCGCGCTGGCACTCGGCATCCTGACCATCCTGGTGGTGCTGATCCTGCCGCTGCCATCGGTCGTGCTGGACCTGTTCCTGGCGATCTCGATCACGCTCTCGATCCTGATCCTGATGACGTCGCTGTTCATTCAGGCGCCGCTGGAATTCTCCGCCTTCCCGACCATCCTGCTGATCTCGACCATGCTGCGGCTGTCGCTCAACATGGCCTCCACCCGTCTGATCCTGTCGCACGGCCACGAGGGCACGGACGCGGCCGGCCACGTCATCGAAGCCTTCGGCAGCTTCGTGATGGGCGGAAATTTCGTCATCGGCATCATCGTCTTCGCCATCCTGATCATCGTCAATTTCGTCGTCATCACCAAGGGTTCGGGCCGCATCGCCGAAGTCGCCGCCCGCTTCCACCTCGACGCCATGCCGGGCAAGCAGATGGCGATCGACGCCGACCTCGGCGCCGGCCTGATCGACGAGAAGGTCGCCAAGGAGCGCCGCAAGGCGCTGGAGGACGAGAGCGGATTCTTCGGCGCCATGGACGGTGCCTCGAAGTTCGTGCGCGGCGATGCCATCGCGGGCCTGCTGATCGTCTTCATCAACGTGGTCGGCGGCATGATCATCGGCGTGGCGCAGCAGGGCCTGTCCTTTGCCGATGCCGGCCGCAGCTACACGCTGCTGACCGTCGGTGACGGCCTCGTCACCCAGGTGCCGGCGCTGATCGTCTCGACCGCGGCGGGCCTGCTGGTCTCCAAGGCCGGCGTCTCCGGCGCCGCCGACAAGGCGCTGATGAAGCAGTTCTCCGGCTATCCGCAGGCGCTGGCGATGTCCTCGGCCGTCATGCTGGTGCTGGCCGCGCTGCCGGGCATTCCGACCATCCCGTTCCTCGCGCTCGGCGCCGGCGCCGGCGCGCTGGCCTGGCAGGCCCGCAACCACAAGAAGACCTCGGCCTCGGCCGAGGCAGCAGCCAAGGCCGCGCCGGTGGCCGGCGCACCGGGTGCACCGGGCGCTGCAGCGGCGGAGGAGCCGATTTCCGCCGCGCTGAAGATCGACGACCTCAAGATCGAGCTCGGCTATGCGCTGCTGCCGCTCGTCAACGGCCCCGACGGCACCGATCGCCTCACCGAGCAGATCAAGGCGCTGCGCCGCTCGCTCGCGATCGAGATGGGTTTCGTGATGCCGGCGGTGCGCATCCTCGACAACGTCCAGCTCGAGGCCAACACCTACATCATCAAGATCAAGGAGGTCGACGCCGGTACCGGCAAGATCTGGCCGAGCCAGTTCATGGTCATGGATCCCGGCGGCAGCCAGGTGCAGGTGCCCGGCATCCATACCACCGAGCCGACCTTCGGCCTGCCCGCGACCTGGGTCGACGCCAGCCTCAAGGAAGAAGCCTCGCTCAAGGGCTACACCGTCGTCGACGCCGCGACCGTGCTCTCGACCCATCTCACCGAGCTGCTCAAGGCCAACATGTCGGACCTGCTATCCTATGGCGAAGTGCAGAAGCTGCTCAAGGAGCTGCCGAAGGAGCAGAGCGAGCTGGTCAAGGACATCGTCCCCGGACAGGTCACGGTCTCCGGAATCCAGCGCGTGCTCCAATTGCTGCTCGCCGAGCGCATCTCCATCCGCGACCTCTCGACCATCCTCGAAGGCATCGCCGACTCGCTCGCCTTCTCGCGCAATCCGGCGACCATGGTCGAACATGTCCGCGCCCGGCTCGCGCGACAGATCTGTGCGCAGAACACCTCCTATGCCGGCTATCTGCCGCTGATCGCGCTGTCGGCGCGGTGGGAGCAGGCCTTTGCCGAATCCATCATCGGCCAGGGCGAGGAGCGCAGCCTCGCGATGCAGCCATCCAAGCTGTCGGAGTTCATGACCGCGGTGCGGGAGGCCTTCGAGCGCGCCGCCCGCGAAGGCGAGGCGCCGGTGCTGGTCACCTCTGCGGCAATTCGTCCCTTCGTCCGCTCCCTGGTCGAGCGGTTCCGGGCCCAGACGACGGTGCTGTCGCAGGCCGAAATCCACCCGAGAGCGAGACTGAAAACGGTCGGAAGCATCTGATTTGCCTTAAGAAGCCGTGTGTTTTTCAGCCACAGGCAAATGGTTTCTGAGTTCCGGGCGCCTTGTCGACCAAATGCGGACAAGCCGCCCCAGAAGCTATTTACAACATTGAAATAGTTATACAATTTAACGATCGCGACTTACTTTTTAATCGCGATCCTTCACGTCCTGTCACGCTCTTGTGATGGCCTCTTGGGAACGAATCCCCCCACTACTAGGTTGTTGGGCACCGGAAGCAATGAACCTGCCTGAACTGGCTGGCGACTACTTCGGGTAGATGGCGGCAGGAGGCTTCCATGAACCACTCGATCTACAGCGCAGATCGCTCGACCCACCTGAAGGTGGTGGCCGTGGCGCTCTTTGCCGGGATCGCACTCGCGGGCTTTGGCATCTCTGCGCGGACGAGTTCGGATGAAGGCCTGACCCAGACTGCTCGCGTCATCAAGGCCGGCAAGCCGGTTGTGATCACCAGCTCGAACGCATCGCTCGTTCGCTAAGGAGATTTTGAGTTTCAGGAATTCACGCGGCTCTTTACCAGCCCCCCAAAGTCGCCACGTGGATATGTAGACGACCCCAACCCCAAGTCGACTACGGAAAGCGCCCGCCCCCCACGGGCGCTTTCTCATGTCTGGGGCCACTCGTGTCCCGGACGCAGCGCAGTGCTGAAGGAGGCCGCGCGAAGCAATCCAGAATCTCTCCGCGGATAGATTTCTCCGAGCCGGATTGCGTTTGAACAAATTGGCGGCGCTGTGCCGGGAGTCCAAGCACGTCGGGACCGAAACAACGCGGGCGAGCTCAACGTCGCTTTGCCCCATAAGTCGGCGGCGGTGCTTGCACCATCGGCACCGCGGCAGCAAACAGTTCATCCCTTCTCCCCGTCAGCGGCGGATAGATGCGCTTGCGGTTGATGGTCTGCTTGGTCGCCTTGGCGGCGGCGCCCGTGGTCCGCACCTGGCGATCCCAGCCCTCCGTGTAGAGCGCGCCCCAATCGCCGAGATCGAGCACGGTGACGTACCAGTCAATCCGCAGCGGCAGCATCGGCCGGCCGACGAGATCGGCGACCACATTGTGGCCGGCGAAGCGGCCCATGGGGCGGGCGAACTGGCAGGACATCACGGTCGGATGCAAGCCATCGACGACGCTGGAGGCGACGTCGCCGGCGGCGAAGACGCCGGGCAGGTCCGCCACCCGCATGAAGGGATCGACCAGCAGGCGCCCGAGGCGATCGCGCGCGCCTGGAAAGTTTTCGGCGAGCCGGCTCGCGCGCAGACCGGCGCACCAGATCACCGTCTGGGTGCGAATGAATTCGCCTGAACTCAAGCGAACACCTGAAGCCTCGACCGACGCGAGGCGCACGCCAAGCCGCGTCTCGACGTCGAGCGACGACAACGCCGTCTCGATGACGGGACGCGCGTGGCCGCCGATGGTGGCGCCGACCGCGGGACTTGAATCGACCAGGATGATGCGGCGGCTGCCGGTGATGCCGGCGCGCACCAGCCTCTCAGGCATCTCGGCGGCGACCTCGATGCCGGTAAAGCCGGCGCCAACCACCACGATGGTCGACCGTCCCGGCGAGGGCGCGCTACGTCCGAGCGAGGTGAGATGATCTTCCAGCCGAAGCGCCGCAGTGTAGGTGTCGACGTCGAACGCGTGCTCGGCGAGACCTCGAATATTCGGCCACATCACTTCGCTGCCGAGCGCAAGCACGAGACGATCGTAGCGCAGCGTCTCCTCGCCGCTGCTCGTGACCAGCGAAATTTCGCGGTGCGCCGGATCGATGGCTTCGACCTCGCCGATCCCGTGCCTGACGCCAACAGGATCGAGCAATTGTGACAGCGGCAGCGCGACCTCGCTGAGATCGACCTCGTAATTACGCACCCGGATGTTGTGGTAGGGATTGCGGTCAATGAGGCGGATCTCGATGTCGCGGCCGGCGTTACCGATCTCATCGCGCATGCGCGCGGCACCAATGGCCGCCCACAGGCCAGCAAATCCGGCGCCGAGCACGACGATACGCGCCATGTCCGTTGACTTCGCTATCCCTGCAATCCGGCGATCTATTCGCGCGGACAGGTATAGCTCATTCACCCCGCTCGACCAAATGCGGCCGCAGCGCCTCAGCACAAGATCGGGAGGCTCACGCCTCGCGCAGCTCCGACGGGGTCGCACCAAAACGCTTGCGGAAAGCGCGGTTGAAATAGGACAGATCGGAAAAGCCCGAGGAATGCGCGATGTCGCTGATCTTGCGCGCTCGCGCGCGGGGATCGCCGAGCAGCTTTCGCGCCTGCAGCAGGCGCTGCTCGAGCACGAATTCGGTGAAGGTGGTGCCCGCCTGCTCGAACAGCCGCTGCGCCTGGCGCGGGCTGAGCCCCGAGCGGGTCGCGACCTCGGACAGGCAGAGATCGTTGCGGCCGAGGGCTGCCATCACGTCGGCGCGCATGAGATCGAGACGGGCCGCCGCATGGCCGCGACCACGCGCGAGCGCCGCATGTTCGGCGTCGGTGCCGAGCAAGAGGCCGACGAGATCGACCATGTGTTGCGCGGTCAGGCGCTGGCCGACCGCGTCGAGATGCGGCGCGTGATGAGCAGCCAGCGCATGATAGCGGAAGATGGTCTCGGCGACGGCGCCGTCGGACAGCACCTGCGACAGCTTCTCTTCGGCGCGCGGATTGATGTCGAGCAGCGCGCGGCGCGGCATTCGGATGGTGGTGAAGCGGTTCTCGTCGGTGTGACCGACGCTGCCGGTGATGCTCATGTCGGCGAGCACCATCTGCGCCGGCGCAAGGTCGACCGTGTGGCCGTTCTGCCTGACGTTGACGAGACCCGCATGCGCCGCGATCAGCACCAGATCGTCGCTGCCGTCGGCGAGGCCGCTCTGGGTGCGCGAATATTGCGCGGAGGTGCCTTCGGGAATGGCGAGCGCGATATTGTCGACCACGCTGACCTGCAGGCGGCAATCGATGCTCTCGCCATGGCTCGGTCCGATCTCGAGGCCACAAGCCCCCAGCGCCCGCTCACGCCAATGTTCGAAGGCCGGGCCCTGCGGCAACCCGGTATATTGGTGGATAAAAATGCCTGGCGACTTGGCTGCATCCATCTGATTTCTAGCCCCTCTCCGGCACCATCATCGGCGGCGCGGACTGCAAATTCCGGGCATTTGACGCCGGGAAATGCATCGAGGTTCAAATCAGGGACGGATTCGGCGGGACTTGTCGGATTGCGACGGCGGAATGGACGGTGGCGACAGTTCGGCACCCTTTTGCCGCTACTTCTTCGCGGGCGCCTGCGGCTGGGACGGCGGCACGGTCTCGATCAGCTTGCCTGAGAATACCGGCGCCGAGGTCGGTTGGCCGTTGGGCGAGCCGCCGGACTGCTCGACGGTGACGGCATAGGTGGCGCCGTTGACAACATCGGCATCATAGCCGGCGAGCAGCGGACGTGCCGTGAACTCGCCGTTGCCGATCACGCCCAGCGAACGCGGGCGCGGCAGCTTGTCGGAGATCAGCCAGAGCTCAAAACTCTTGCCCGGTTCCGGCGTCGCACCGACCTTGCGCACCGTGAAGTTCTTGGTCGCGCCGTCAATGGTGAGGATGAAGGCAGGACCGCCGCTCTGGCCCTGCAACAGGGCGACATATTGCGCAGGCGAGGACAGCGGCGCGGCCGGTGTCCTGACCTCGACCGTCTGGATGCGTGGCGCGGGGCGCAGCGCGCCGGGAAGCGCATCGGGCTGGAGGATCTGAAGCGACAGCGTCACCAGCAGCGCGGCCGCGAGCGCGCCCACGGCGGAGGCGATCGTGCGCCAGCGCTTCACGCGGCGCTGGAGAGAGACCACGTTAGCGTCATCGACGACAGGCGCTGGCGTTACCGGCGCAACATGCGGATCGGGCGCATGGGTCTGCGGCACGAATTGCGGCAGAAAAATCGGAACGGCGTCCGAGCCGGATTCAGGTGGCGCCTGTGGCTGCATTTCAAGCGGCGGAGCATCCGGCGAGGAAGGTTCCGGGGATGAGACTTGCGGCGAAGCGGGCTCCGGCGGTGGCGGAAGCGCCTCAGGCAGCACCGGCGGTGTCCCGGTCGAATCCTGCGACGACACCGACAGCGCGATCTCGCGCCTGATGTTCTCCCACACGATCGGCCGCGGCTCGATCGTGCCAACCATCTGGTTGAGGACGCCGAGCCTGTATTCCCAGCTCTGCACGACGGCCGCGAACTCCGGATCCACCGCCATCATGGTGGCGACCTGCGCGCGCTCGTCGACATCGAGTGTGCCGAGCGCATATTCCGCGGCGAGCGCGATATGGTCCTCGCTGTAAGCCATCACTTTCCTTCACCTCTCCCGTGAGGAGAGGTCGATCTGCGCCTGATGAGGCGAAACATCGTCGCGCACAAATCGGGTGACGGGTTCAGGTCCGATGAAAGAGCGCAACACCTCACCCGGATTGCATCTTGCGATGCAATCCGATTTCTCCCTACGGGAGAGGTGAAGCAAGAACGCCGCGACAGCCTAGACACTCTCATCATCCTCTAAAGTCCGAGGCACTCCCGGATATCCAAAATGCTGCGGCGCAGCCACGTCTTCACCGTGTTGACTGGCGCTGCGAATTTCTCCGCCAATTGCTCGCGGCTCCAGCCGTTATAGTACGCGAGAAGCACCAGCCGCTGACGGTCCGGCTCGAGCCGGCCGATACATTCCAGGAGCCGCTTCAATTCCTCGGACATCTCCCGGCGCGCCAGGGGATCGGGACTGTCGGCGGCAACTTCCATCGCCTGCGGCTGCTCCTCGATGGAGGCTTCCGTCTTCCTGCGCACGATATCGATGGCGCGGTTGCGCGCGATCGACGCCATCCACGTGATCGGCGACGACAGCGTCGGGTTGAACTGGCCGGCGCTGTTCCAGATCTTGACGTAGGTCTCCTGAATGACCTCCTCTGCGAGATCCTGTCGGCGCAAGATACGGTTGACGACGCCATAGAGTTTCGCGCGCGTGGCGCCATAGAGGCGCTCGAACGCCGCCTGATCGCGCTTCGCCACCGCCTCAATCAGCTCGACCAGCTCTGCTGGCGTCAGCATTCAGCCCCCTAATCTTGCCCCCTCTCCCGCCTGCGGGGAGGGGTTAGGGTGAGGGGGAGTCTCCGCAAGGGAGGTTGCAGAGGATTCGCGGAGAGTCCCACTCACCCGGATCGCATCCGGCGATGCGACATAGCCGAAGCTTCTGCTTCGGCGCCCTTTACCACTAACACGGCCGCCGGAAGGCGGCCTACTCCTCTCCCCGCAAGCGGGGCGAGGCGAACCATCCGCTACCATAGCGCGCGGCCGAGCCCGTCACCAAGGGGCGGCGCGGCACGCTGTGGACAGCGCACGCAAAAACCCGGACCTTGCGGGTCCGGGCTCGCAAATTCGCTCGTGCTTTTGACCGCCGGCTGCCTTTAGGCGACAGCGCCGATGCGGGAGCGCATCAAACCGATGCTGTCGAGATCCGCCTGCTCGCGGGCATTTTCCTCGGCGCGCTCGCGGGCCTGGTCGCGTTCGTCCAGCAACTCGACCTTCTTCAGCTCCTCGAAGGCTTCGCCGAGCGCGGCCTTGGCTTCCTCGAGCTGGCCCCTGAGCTCGTCGGCCGAGCGGGTCAGGTTCTCGCGGCGCTGGATGGCGGCCTTGGCATAGGTCGGATAGGCGAAATGCGCGGGGTCATTGATCCCGGCGCGGTCCTGCTCGGTCTGGATCTCGCGATCAAGATCGATCGACATGCGCTGGAAGTCGGCGATCATGGACTCGATCTGGGCGACCCGGCGGCGCTTCTCGTCGACCTGAAACTTCTTCAGGCGGATGAGGGTATCACGTGACTTCATCGACTCGTACTCCCCAGAAGTCCCTTGGCTGCAAGACACACACACATTGGGACGGCACCGGTCTGCCCACAGGCCCCATAATGGCCAAGACCGGTTCTGCTACTCTGTGGGATCGGATGATGACGGGACAAAGTTAGCGTTCCGTTTCCAAATTACCGAGGATTTGCGCCAATTGGCGGTAGCCATCGGCCAATGACGCATTTTCGTCCTTGCGCTGGCGCAGGAAGGCTTCGAGCGGCTCGTGCAGCCGGATCGCCTCGTCGACCTCGGGGCTGGAGCCGGCGCGGTAGGCGCCGAGCCGGATCAGCTCCTCCATGTCAGCGTAAGTCGCCATCACTGCCCGCGCCTTCTGGATGACAGGCCAGAACTGCGGATCCGCCGATTTCGGCATGGTGCGCGACACGGATTTGAGGATGTTGATGGCGGGGTAGCGGCCGCGCTCGGCGATCGAGCGCTGCATCACGATGTGGCCGTCGAGGATGCCGCGAACCGCATCCGCGATCGGCTCGTTATGATCGTCGCCGTCGACCAGCACCGTGAAGATCGCGGTGATGGCGCCTTCGCCGAGGCCCGGACCGGCGCGCTCCAAAAGCTTCGGCAACTCGGTGAAGACGGTCGGCGTGTAGCCCTTGGCGGTCGGCGGCTCGCCGGCGGACAACCCGATCTCGCGCTGGGCCATGGCGAAGCGCGTCACCGAGTCCATCAGGCAGAGCACGTCCTGGCCCTCGTCGCGAAAATATTCGGCCACCGCGAGCGTCAGATACGCCGCCTGCCGCCGCATCAGGGCCGGCTCGTCAGAGGTCGCGACCACGACGACGGAGCGCGCAAGCCCCTCCTCGCCCAAATCGTCCTGCAAGAACTCCTGCACCTCGCGGCCGCGTTCGCCGATCAGTCCGATGACGCTGACCGCCGCATCGACGTTGCGTGCGAGCATCGAGAGCAGCACCGACTTGCCGACGCCGGAGCCTGCGAAGATGCCCATGCGCTGCCCGCGGCAGCAGGTGAGAAAGGTGTTCATGGCGCGCACGCCGAGATCCAGCGGCGCGCCGACACGCTTGCGCGAATGCGCCGGCGGCGGCGCATTCCGATACGGCATCGGCGAGGCGCCTTGCGGCAACGGGCCCTTGCCGTCGATCGGCTCGCCCAACGCATTGACGACGCGGCCGAGCCAGGCCGACGACGGACGCACCTGATTGGCGGCGTTGGCGATCACCGCCTTGCACCCGCGACGCACGCCGTCGAGGCCGGCGAAGGGCATCACGACAGCATTGTTGCCGGAGAAGCCGATCACCTCGCAGGGAATGGACCGGTTGGCGCCGGTCTCGATCACGAGCCGCGCGCCGACCGACATCGCGTGAATGGGTCCGGCCACCTCGACCATCAGGCCGCGAACGCCGACCACGCGGCCATAGATGTTGACGCCGTCGATATCGCCGATCTGTTCGGCCAAAGCCTTCATGGGGCGCGCGCTTTCATCATCCGGGCTTTCACGGCAAAACCCTTAAATTTCGCCATATTTCTGAACGGCGCTTAACTTCGTGTTTACCCGCATCATTAATCATTGCGTCACTGTCTTTGTGACTGAGCGTGGCTCCCCTTCAGAAGAAGGCTGAGTCGCGGGAGTCGGTTAGACCCGACTCTTAAAGTGGAACTTGAACGGAGTCGGATAACGAAAGCTGCTTCACGCGCAAGACCTTAGGGCGATTCGACAAAAATTGCACCGGGGGGACTTGCGTTCCAGAATCAGGATTTGTTAACCATCTGTTGTCAGGATCCGAATCAGTTGTTCAAAGGCGTTTTGTTGAGTGCCGCGAATGCGGCCGACCTGACGCCCAGGAGCGGCGACTATGGGGAACTGGCATGCGCGTTTTGCTGATTGAAGATGACAGCGCCGTCGCGCAGTCGATCGAGCTGATGCTGAAGTCTGAGAGCTTCAACGTCTACACGACCGATTTGGGGGAAGAAGGCGTCGATCTCGGTAAATTATACGATTACGACATTATCCTTCTCGACCTCAACCTGCCCGACATGTCCGGATACGACGTGCTCAAGCAGCTTCGGGTCTCCAAGATCAAGACACCGATCCTGATCCTCTCCGGCCTCGCCGGCATCGAGGACAAGGTCAAGGGTCTCGGCGTCGGCGCCGACGACTACATGACGAAGCCCTTCCATAAAGACGAGCTGGTTGCCCGCATCCACGCGATCGTGCGCCGCTCCAAGGGACACGCCCAGTCGGTCATCCAGACCGGCGACCTCGTGGTCAACCTCGACACCAAGACGGTCGAAGTCGGTGGCCAGCGCGTGCATCTGACCGGCAAGGAATATCAGATGCTGGAGCTGCTTTCGCTCCGCAAGGGCACCACCCTCACGAAGGAAATGTTCCTCAACCACCTCTACGGCGGCATGGACGAGCCCGAGCTGAAGATCATCGACGTCTTCATCTGCAAGCTCCGCAAGAAGCTCGCCAACGCATCCGAGGGCCGCAACTTCATCGAGACCGTGTGGGGCCGCGGCTACGTGCTGCGCGAGCCGCACGAGCACGAAGAGCGCATTCCCGCCTGATCTCTGGGTTTACGTCGCGCGCCCCAGTCGGGCTCGCTCCTCCCAGCCTGGACCCCGCCGCAAATGGCGGGGTTTGTTTTTTGGTCACGTCCTGCACGGGGCAGCACCGGTGTGGCGAGGCGGCCGGCCGGACCGGGCAGCGCGCTGCCCCTCCCGCAGTCATCCGATCATCGCAAAGCCGATGATGAATCCGAATACCGAGGGTTGGAAGCACGAAGGAGACTACGAAACGCCGTCCAGAAACGCCGCACGATATCGAGACGCATTTCATGTGGCCCGACAATTTGTGCAGTGCGCCGCGCGCGCCGGGCAGCCAGGTTGTTTCTGGGGATCGAACCTATCGGCCCGGTGCAGCGACCAAGCGATCGTGCCAGAATTCGCAGGCGCCAGATTTGGACCTCCCATGATCCTGCAATCGCTCGCCGGCCTGCCCGCCTTCCTGGTCTATTTCTGCACGGGGCTGATTGCGATAGTGGCATATCTGTTCGTGTACACGCGGATCACACCGCACAACGAGTTCCAGCTGATCCGCGACAACGATCCTGCCGCGGCGATTGCGCTCGGCCTGAGCCTGCTCGGCTTCGTGGCGCCGCTGTTCAGCGCGATCGCGCACTCCGTCAACGTGCTGGACTGCCTGGTCTGGGCTGCAATCGCCCTGATCGTGCAGGTCGCCGTATTCTACATCGTCAAGATCCCGGTGCCGAACCTGTCGGGCCGGATCGCCGCGGGTGAGCTCGCGCCCGCCATCTGGCTCGGCCTGTCCTCGCTTGCTGCCGGCCTCCTGAACGCCGCCTGCATGATCTACTGACCATGCCCGCGAAGCCTCCTCCCAAGGATTTCGGCAAGCGCAGGCCGGCGGCATTAGCGTCGGCACCGCGGGAGCCGGTGAAGCGCTCCGGCCACGTCGCCCTGCTGGTGATGGGGACGATCGCGGTCGGCGCCAGCGCCTACACGCTGATGCCGCGGCGGAGTTGCGATCCCATGCCGGCCGGAACGACACCGCCCGGGGTGACAGCGCCTGGCGCGGCCGCGGCAACACCAACGGTGACCGATTGCAGCAGCAGCGGCCATGGCTCGTCGGGAAGCTCGCACTGGTCGTCGCGGTCCGGCTTCTCCAGCACCGACTCCCCGAGTCATTCCTCGTCCGGCGGCTCGTCCGATGGAGGTTCCGGCGGCGTCACGCGCGGCGGCTTCGGATCGTTCGCGCATGCTTTCTCGGGCGGCAGTTGACACGCGAGGTTTTGAACAACACCGCGCGCCGGTCTGGTTTAAGACGCGCGGGAGGACGCACCATGAAACGCTCGCGAAGGGTCATGCTCACGCTGATGGGAAGCGCCGCGGTCAGCGCCATCTCGACGGGATTCACCAGGCGCGAGCGTCCCTGCGGCTCCGGGCTCGAAGCCGTGCCCGGTATCGACGGCAAGCCGTATTGCCGGCCGAGCCATGGCGGCTTCGGCGGCACGCTGCACCGCATGCACGGTAGCAATCATGGTCAAGGTCATGGTGGCCACGGCGGGCACGGTGGCGGCTGACACATGCAACGCATCATTTGTCCCGAGCGCGACGACTGGCAACAGACGGCCGAGCAATGCGGCTTCGCCTTCCACACGATCGATGGCGAGCGCTATTGGGACGAGCGCGCCTATTACGCCTTCACGCTCGATGAGATCGAACGCTCGATCGAAACCCCGACCGGCGAGATCGATGCGATGTGCCTGGAGCTCGCCGGCCGGGTGATCGGCAACGAGCAGCACTTGCGGCGCTTGAAGATTCCGGACGCGTTCTGGGATCTCATCTCCGAGAGCTGGGAGCGCGACGACCGCAGCCTGTATGGCCGTCTCGATCTTAGCTTTGACGGTCAAACTCCGGCAAAGCTGCTCGAATACAACGCGGATACGCCGACCTCGATCTTCGAGGCCGCGGTGTTTCAATGGACCTGGCTCGAGCAGGCGATCGAGCGGCGCATCATCCCTGCGCGCGCCGACCAGTTCAACTCGATCCACGAGCGGCTGATCGCTGCGTGGAAGGAAGTTGCCGCGACCACGCATCTGCACCTCACCGGCACCACCGCCAACGAGGAAGACGCCGGCACGCTTGCTTACCTCGAAGACACCGCGCGTCAGGCAGGCCTGTCGACGACGCTGCTCGACATCGAAGAGATCGGCTGGCGTGACGACGTCGGCGGCTTCGTCGATCTCGATAACAACGCCATGAAGCTGGTTTTCAAGCTGTATCCCTGGGAATGGATGTTCCACGACGCTTTCGGCGCAAAGCTTAGCGGCGCGCCGACACGCTGGATCGAACCTCCGTGGAAGGCGGTGCTCTCCAACAAGGGCATCCTGCCGCTGCTCTGGGAGATGTTTCCGAACCATCCCAATCTGCTGCCGTCCTTCTTCGAGGACGACCCGCGCGCCGCGGAGCTCGGCAGCTCCTACGTCCGCAAGCCGCTGCTGTCGCGCGAGGGCGCCAACGTCACACTGGTCTCGGCTGGAATGTCCCTCGACGAGCACGCCGGCCCCTACGGCGCCGAAGGTTTCGTGCGCCAGGCGCTGTCGCCGCTGCCGAACTTTTCGGGTGTCTATCCGGTGATCGGAAGCTGGCTCGTGAACCACGAGCCGTGCGGGCTTTCGATCCGCGAAGACGGGAGCCCGATCACGGGCAACGGCTCGCGCTTTCTGCCGCACGCGATCTTGTGAGCGATGCGTCATTCCGGGCTTCGCACTTGGGCGCGGCCCCGGAATGACGGGGAGATGATTACCGCGCCGCGGCGACCTTCAATGGCTGCGGCATCAGCCCACCCATCGGACGGCCGGAGCGCGCGGGATTGAGCTGGTAGAGACCACGGCGGTCGGACGCGGGGCGGAACGCGTCGGTGATCCCGACCACGGACTCGGCAGCGCCCAACAGCAGCGTGCCGTCGGCTTCCAGGCCCTTCGCCATGCGTTCAAAGATCATGGCCTTGGTGTCCTGATCGAAATAGATCAGCACGTTGCGGCAGAAGATCACGTCGAACGTGCCGAGATGCGAGAAGTCCTGCAACAGATTGAGCTGGCGGAACTGCACCATCGACCGGACATCGGCATTAAGCTGCCAGACGTCGCTGCTTTGCGTGAAGTATTTCATCAGGAGCTGGATCGGCAGGCCGCGTTGCACCTCGAACTGGCTGTAGATGCCAGTCTTGCACTTCTCCAGCACGTCTTGCGACAAATCGGTGGCAACGATCTCGATGCGCCAGCCGGCGAGTGCTGCGCCCATCTCCTTCAGGCACATCGCGATCGAATAGGGCTCCTGCCCGGTCGACGACGCCGCCGACCAGATGCGCAAGCTTTTGCGTGCCGCGCGGGCCTTGATCAGGCCAGGCACGATGCTGTCGCGCAGATGATCGAACGGGATCCTGTCACGGAAGAAGAACGTCTCGTTCGTGGTCATGGCCTCGACCACGTCGGTCGCAAGCCTTCCGTCGCCGTTCCTGATCTTCAGCACGAGATCGGAGATTCCGGGCAAGCTCGCCTTGCGGGCCAGCGGCAACAGCCTGCTCTCGACCAGATATTGCTTGTCGGGCGAGAGATCGAGGCCGGAGCGTTCCTTCAGGAACTTGCGCAGATAATCGTAGTCAGCGGGCGTCACGAGCGGTCTCCCGCGAACAGGCGGTTGACCTTGGCGCCGATCTGGTTGAGCGGCAGGATCGCCGCGCAGATGCCGGCATGGGCAGCCGCACCCGGCATGCCCCAGACCACGCTGGACGCTTCATCCTGCGCGATCACGTTGCCGCCGGCGGCGACGATGTCCTTGCCGCCGCGCATGCCGTCCGAGCCCATGCCCGTCAGGATTACGGAGAGGATGTTGCCGTGCCAGACATCGACGGCGGACGTGAAGAGCGGATCGACCGCGGGCTTGCAGAAATTGACGGCGGGACCGTCGTCGAGCGCGATCGCGGCGTCCGCGCCGCTGCGCACGACGCGCATATGCTTGCCACCAGGCGCGAGATAGATGCGACCCGGCTTGACCTGCTCGCCGTCAACAGCCTCGGCTGCAGGCTTACGGCTCGTACGTGCCAGATGTTCGGCGAGAATGGTGGTGAAGGTCGGCGGCATGTGCTGGGTAATCAGCACCGGGTAACGGTCGATCACCGGGCCGAGCTCGGCGACTAGCGCCATCAGCGCCTGCGGGCCGCCGGTCGAGGAGCCGATCAACAGCACCTTCGGCGTCTGGGTCGAGAACGGACGCGTTGTCACCGTGCCTGAGAACAGGGCATGCGGGGCGGCCGGAGACGATGCGGGCGCCGCAGCAGGCCGCGCGACGGCAGGTGGACGTGCAATCGGTACAGCAGAGCTCGCCGGCGCCAGCGGCGGGCTCGCCACGGCCGGCTTCCGACGCAGCCGTGCGCCGAGGTGACGTATCTTCTGGATCAGGTCGTGATGGAAGATATCGGCGGCGGAGGTCTCGCGGGTCGATTCCGGCTTCGGAATATAGTCGGCCGCGCCGAGCGACAGCGCCTTGAAGCTGATCTCCGCGTTGCGGCGGGTCAGCGTCGAGGCCATGATGATGACGAGATCGCGCTTCTTCGCGAGCAGCTGCGGCAGCGCCGAGAGGCCGTCCAGCTCGGGCATTTCGATGTCGAGCACGGCAACGTCAGGATTGATGCGTTCGATCTGGTTGACCGCTTCGAGCCCGGTGCGCAGCGAGGCCGCGACCTCCATGTCGTGCTCGGCGCCGATCCAGCGCGAGATGAGGCCACGGATGACGACGGAGTCGTCGACGACCATCACCCGCAGCGGTCCCGCTTCGCGCGACGGGCCCGTGGTCGAATTACCTGCGAACGCAACACTCATTACTCACCAACTCAGACTGAAACGGTTCAGTTGAAGACAATCGCCGAAGGAGCCGTCCAGCCTCCGGCGTTCGCTCAGATAAGGCCGACTTCCTGGAACTTCGCCGTGACGATGTCCTTGTCGAACGGTTTCATGATGTACTCGTTGGCACCCGCATGCAGCGCGCGCGCGATATGCGCGACGTCGTTTTCGGTGGTGCAGAACACCACCTTGGGCTGGTCGCCGCCGGGCATCCGACGCAGATGGCCGAGGAACTCATAGCCGTCCATGACCGGCATGTTCCAGTCGAGCAGTACGGCATCGGGCAACCCGCGCTTGCAGGCCTCCAGCGCCTTCTCACCATCCTCGGCTTCGAGAATCTGGAAGTCGAGGCCTTCCAGGATCCGGCGCGCAACCTTGCGGATGACGCTGGAATCATCAACGACGAGACACGTTCGCATGTGAACCTCCTGTCCCCTTGGCGGGGGCATTTCCAATTGCTTGGCGGTCGGCGGCAACGCCGCCGTATCAGGCCGCCATCATCTCGGGCGCGAGCTCGAGCACGCGATCGACGTCGAGGACGACCATGAGCTGTCCGTCGAGCCGGTGAACGCCGCCGGCGAGCTTGGCCATGCGGGGGTCGAGGTTGACCGGGTTCTCTTCCTTGCCATCCTCGGGCAGGCGCAGCACCTCGCCGATCTGATCGATCAGGAGGCCATAGGATTCGCCGCGCAGGTCGACACCGACCGCCATCGGCGTCTTGCCGTCCTCGTCCCTGGGCAGGCCGAGACGGGCGCGCATGTCGATGACGGTGACGATGCGGCCGCGCAGGTTCAGAACCCCTGCGATCTCGTGCGAGGACAGGGGAACGCGGGTGACGCGCTCCGGCATGAACACGTCCTGGACGCGCGAGATCGGCAGGCCGAACAGCTGGCCGCCGATCATCGCGGTGACGTATTCGACCATGGCGCCTTCGCCGATCTGGGTCTTCTTGCTCATACCGTCTCCCCTGGTCCCTCGCCGCTCTCTGGTTTGAGCATGATCTCTTCGGAAAACCGCTTCACGCTTGTCCGGATCATGCTGTTACGCCGCGGCCCGGCTCAGCTCGGAGGCACCGGCGGCGCCCGCGGTCTGCTCCTTCAGCGCCGCGATCAGACCGGGACGGTCGAACTTGGCGACATAGTCGTGGAAGCCGGCCTGACGGCCGCGCTCGATCGCCGCCGGCGACACCAGGGCGGACAGGCCGATGATCGGCATCGCACCCAGATTGCTGTCGGAGCGGATCGTTTCCGCGAACTCGAACCCGTTCATGTCGGGCATCTCGATGTCGGTCAGCACCACGTCGAAGCTCTGCGCACGCAGGGCGGCCAGGCCCTCCTGCGCGGTCGGCGCGGTGCGGACACGGTAGCCGGCGGCCTTGAGCACCGGCGCCAGCATGTTGCGGAAGAAGGCGCTGTCGTCGACCAGCAGCACCGACTGCGAATGCATCGACGGCTTCATCTCCTTGCGGGTGAACCAGTCGGCGAACGCCATGGGCAGGAAGTGGCCGACATCGATCACCTCGGTGGCCTGGCCCTTGATCACGGCCGAGCCGAGGATGCCGCTGGCCGAGCCGCCGACCTCGATGTTGAGGCGTTCCTCGACGATGTCGATGATCTCGTCGACGACGAGGCCCATGGAGCGGCCGTCATCGGCGAACACCAGGATCGGCTGGGCGCCCTGGCTCGCGATGGTGACGCCGTCCATGGAGACGAGCGGCATCAGCTGCTCGCGGTACTGCACCATGTAGCGGCCGTTGCTGAACTCGATCTTGTCGGCGGGGAGCTCTTCGAGGCGGGTGACGAGCCCGAGCGGGACCGCCTTGGGCTGGTTGGAGCCGGCGCGGAACACCAGCAGCGAAGTGGTCTGCTCGCCCGAGCCGATATGGTGCGCGCCATTGTCATCGCCCATGTCGTGGGCCGAGGAACCGGCGGCGCCGAGCGCTTTGGCAATGCCGTTGGGGTCGATGATCATGATGACCGCGCCATCGCCCAGGATGGTGTTGCCCGAGAACATGTCGATGTGACGCAGCTTCGTCGACATCGGCTTGACCACGATTTCCTCGGTGTGGAACACGCCGTCGACGACGATGCCGAAGGTCTGGCTGCCGACCTGGGTGACCACGATGAAGCCGTTCTCGGGATCGGACGCCGCGCCGTCGTCGATCTTCAAGAGCTTCTTCAGGTGGATCAGCGGCAACAGCTTGTTGCGCAGCCGCAGCACCGCGGTGTCCTTGATGCGCTCGATGCGGTGCTCGCTGTTGGCGCGGGCGCGCACCAGCTCGACCACCGAGAGCTGCGGGATCGCAAAGCGGTCACCGGCGGCCTCCACGATCAGGGCCGAGACGATCGCCAGCGTCAGCGGGATCTTGATGGTGACGGACGAGCCCTCGCCGGCGACCGACTTGATGTCGATGGTGCCGCCGATCTGGTCGATGTTGGTGCGGACCACGTCCATGCCGACGCCGCGCCCCGATACCGAGGTGATGGCGGCCGCGGTGGAGAAGCCGGGCGCGAAGATGAACTTGTGGATCTGGGCTTCCGACATCTTCTCGAGCTCGGCCTCGGTGGCCAGACCGGAGGAGATCGCCTTGGCCTTGATCTTCTCGGTGTTGAGGCCGCGGCCGTTGTCGGCGATGCAGATGATGATGTGGCCGCCTTCGTGATAGGCGGAGAGGCGGATGGTGCCCTGCTCGCCCTTGCCGTTGGCGGTGCGCTCGGCGGGGGTCTCCAGGCCGTGATCGGCGGAGTTGCGCACCATGTGGGTGAGCGGGTCCTTGATCAGGTCGAGCACCTGGCGGTCGAGCTCGGTGTCGGCGCCGTGCATCTCCAGCTCGATCTGCTTGCCGAGTTCGGATGAGAGATCGCGCACGATGCGGGGCAGCTTCTGCCAGGCATTGCCGATCGGCTGCATGCGCGTCTTCATGACGCCTTCCTGCAGCTCGGCGGTGACGTTGGAGAGGCGCTGCAACGGCACCTTGAACTCGGTGTCCTCGTTGCGCCTCGAGATCTCCAGCAGCTGGTTGCGGGTCAAGACCAGCTCGGAGACCATGGTCATCAGATGCTCCAGCGTATCCACGTTGACGCGGATCGACTGGTTGGCGATGCGCTCGCCTTCGGAAGCCACCTCGTCGGCCATCGACTTCTTCGGCGCGGCCTTCTCCCTGACCGGCTTTGCAATTTCCCTGCTGGTTTCCTTTTCCCTGGCAGCCGGGGCTGCAGCAGCGGGCTCGGCCTTCGCTTCAGCCCCGGCAACCGGCGCAGGCGCTTCGATCGCAGTCTCGCGGAAGGCGCGCTCGAGCTCGTCGAGCGAGACTTCGCCCGGACGCAAGGGGCGCTCCAGCGTCTGCTCGATCAGCGTGCCCGTGGTCATCTCCTTGGCCGGCGCAGCGCTTGGTGCTTCCGGCACCAGCGGCGGCGCGTCGGCAACGGCAACGGAAGCCGCGGCGCCCGCGGCCGGCATCGGCTGCGCCGAGCCTGACGCGATCGGCGAAGCCGACGCCGACATGGCGGCCATGCCCTGCTCCACCATCGCTTCCAGCTTGTCGATGAGATCGCGGTCGTTGCCTTCGGGCTCGGCTTCGGTGGCCTCGAGACCTGCGAGGATCTCCTTGATGCGATCGATCGAGGACAGGATCAGCGTCACCGCCGTACCCGTCACCGGCATGCCGTCGCGGAATTTGCTCATCAGGGTCTCGCCGGCATGCGCCAGCGCTTCAAGCCGCGGCAGACCCAAGAAGCCGCACGTACCCTTGATGGTGTGGACCAGGCGGAAGATGTTATCCAGGATCTTGGCGTTGTTCGGCTCCTGCTCGAACTTCACCAGCTGATTGTCGACGGTGTCCAGGCTCTCGCTGGTCTCCGTCAGAAACTCCCGCAACAGATCATCCATGAAAACAGGCCTTCATACAGGGAGGGCGCGCACGAGGCGTGATGCGCCATTCAGAATGGGGCCAGCTTCACCGCAAAGCGTTTAATATTGGTTGAGTATGTGCAAAAGAACGGAACCAACAAGGAGATAAGGCGCTCCGGACAAGCCGAAGCGCCTTGTAAAGATTCGATTAAGGCTTGGAAGCGGTGCGCGCGTTTACGAAGCGGTAACGATGATGGCTTCGCCCTCCAGCCTGAGCGTCACGGTGAGTCCGCAGGCCTGCGCCAGCAGCCGCGTGTAATAAGGCTGGATCGCGTGCGCGTCCGCCGCCGGTCCGCGTTCACCACTCAGAAGCTCGGAGATGTTCTGCGGCAGGCGTGCGTTGTGTCCGGTTGCGGTGATGCGGAAGCTCATCGTCTCGCCTTCGCCGATCGGATCGACCGTCAGCATGCCACCGCGCGGGATCGTGTGCTGCGACACGACCAGCATATTGAGCAGCAGCTTGACGCGGTTCTTCGGCATCAACAGCCGCGGCAGATTCCATGTGATCGTGCACTTGCCGTCCTCGATGTGGCCGCGCGCCATGGTCTGGGCGTCGCCGAGGTCGATCTGCGCGCCGGAGGAGCCGGCGGCGCCGAAGGCAAGGCGGCAGAACTGCAGACGGGCGGAAGCCGTCTTGGCACTCTTGCGGATCAGCTCGAGCGCGAATTCCCGGTCTTCGGGCTTGGGGTCGTCATCGAGCACCTCGAGCCCATTGACGATGGCGCCGACCGGGCTGATGAGATCATGACAGACCCGCGAGCACAGCAGCGCCGCGAGTTCGAGCATATCGGGAGTGGAAGCGGTACCTGAAGACGGAGCGTCAGACATAAAGGGTTCCTGGAATTGCACGGCGCGGACGCGGCGAATCACGCATGCTTGACGGATGTTGCGGGTTCTATCATTCGCCAGCCCGTGCCAGCTAGCTTGCGATAGGCTGGAAGCGGCCGTAAGGAGCACGGACGAACCACGTGACGGGAGGCGAGACTTGCCAATCAATGGGGCATGCCGGTGAGGATCATCGACGGCGAGGCTGCATCCCCGCTCATGGAGCCCCTGAGCGCACTTGTGGTCCAGGCCGGCGAGGCGATCCTGGCCGTCAACCGCGCGGCGATGCGGGTCGACGGCAAGCAGGACGGCTCGCCCGTGACCGAGGCCGACCTCGCCGCCGACCGCATCATTGCCGAGGGCCTGGCCAGGCTTGCGGGCGACGTGCCGACGCTGTCGGAAGAGCGGTGCCAGCTCGCCTCGCCGCCATTTCGCGGCAGCTTCTTCCTGATCGATCCGCTCGACGGAACCAAGGAGTTTGTCGCCGGCCGTGACGAATTCACCGTCAACCTGGCCCTCGTGACCCAGGGCGTGCCATTGCTCGGCATCGTCAGCGCGCCCGCGCTCGGACTGCTCTGGCGCGGCATCGTCGGCCGCGGTGCCGAGCGCGTGCCGTTCGACGGAACGACTATCGGCGCTGCCGAGCCGATCCAGACCCGCAAGCTGCCCCGGCATGGCGAGCCCTGGGTTGCGGCGGTGAGCCGCTCGCACGGCGACCCCACCAGCGAAGCGTTCATCGATAGCAGGCCCAACGCCGTCAGAAAGACCTGCGGCTCGGCCGTCAAGTTCGGCCGGATCGCGGAGGGCAGCGCCGACATCTACCCCCGCTTCGGGCCGACCTGCGAATGGGACGTCGGGGCGGGCTGTGCGGTCGTGACCGCGGCCGGCGGCAAGGTGACCGACGGCAAGGGGGGCGCGCTCCGGTTCGGCGAGCGCGGCGATACCGGCTTCATCATCCCGGCGTTCATCGCCTGGGGCGATGCCGGCGCGGACATGCGTTACTGACTGAGCTTGTCCTGGAGCGCCGGCCAGCGCTTGCCGACTTCATACAGGAAGCGCTCCGGATCCTTGGCGAACGCATCGCGGTTGTCTTCGCGGCTGAACAGATAGAGCCGCTGCGCCGAAATCACGAAGAAGCGGGGATTGCCGGCAATGGTCACGCCCCGCGCGATATCGGCCGGATCATAGCCTCCGAACTGCGGCCCATAGATTTCGGGGTGGGCCAGGAATTCCGCCCGGTCGCCGTCGTTCCGGAAGCGCCAGACAGCGCCCCATAGGTTGGCCTCGAACTCCGCCGTTCCCAACTCGGCCGCGCCATCGACGAAATAGGCCACGGGATCGAAGCCTTCGATGGCAACGCCCGAGTAGCGATTGACGACAATCCGCTCGGTGGTGGCCGCGTGGGCCGGCGATCCGGCGCAGATCAGCCAAACGACCGCCAGCAGGCAGACCAGACGGCCGATCAAGGCGATTCCGGGGCGCAAAGGGCTATCTTCCTGCCGTTGTGCCGTCATAGTTGCTGCGGATAACATCCCAGTCGAGGGGACATCCGGCGCAACCTAGAGCCGTGCCTGTTGGCATCAGGTTAAGGGAAGCGGACCGGAATCGATACCAGGGGTTCTTTTATGACTTTCGCATCACGCCTTGCCGCAGTGGCGCTCGTCGCGCTGGCCGGCTGGATCGTGCCGGCCTCCGCCCAGACAGCCGCGCCGCCGCCCGACCTGCCGCCGCCACAGCGGACCCCGTCGCCCAATACGTATGGGCCGGACGAACTCGTCACCGCCGGCCACCACTTCTTCGGCAACGTCTCCCGCGGGCTTGCCTCGATCATCGAGAAGGCGGTCAGCCAATGGGGCCTGCCCAACGGCTACATCCTCGGCGAGGAAGGCTCCGGCGCGTTCGTCGCCGGCCTGCGCTATGGCGAAGGCACGCTCTACACCAAGAACGCCGGCGATCTGCGCGTCTATTGGCAAGGTCCATCGCTCGGCTTCGATTGGGGCGGCGACGGCGCGCGCACCATGACGCTGGTCTATAATTTGCCCGCCACCAACGCGATCTACCAGCGCTTCGCCGGCATCGACGGCTCGGCCTACATCATCGGCGGCTTCGGCATGACGGCGCTCACCGCCAACAACATCGTGCTGGTGCCGATCCGCTCCGGCCTCGGCTTACGCCTCGGCGCCAATATCGGCTACCTGAAATACACGCCGCGCGCGACCTGGAACCCGTTCTAGGGTTCTCTCCTCCGATCCAGTTGAGGATTCACGTTAACAACAGGGCGGGGCTGGCTTTTTGCCGGCACGCCATGCATTGTCTTTGGTAAATTTTTCCTTAGCTCGCGGAGTTCTGCCCCATGGTCGAACCGATCATGTACCTGGCGATCGGTTTTCTGCTGTCGATGCTGTGCGGGCTGGCCATCGTGCCGCTGGTGCATAACCGCGCGGTCCGCCTGACCACGCGCCGGCTCGAGGCCGCAACGCCGCTGTCGATGGCGGAGATTCAGGCCGACAAGGACCAGCTCCGCGCCGAATTCGCCATGTCGGCGCGCCGGCTGGAGATGAGCGTCGACCAGCTCAAGAACAAGACCACGAGCCAGCTTGCCGAGCTCGGCAAGAAGAGCGACGCCATCAACCGCATGAAGATCGAGCTCGGCGAGAAGAACGCCACGATCTTCGCGCTCGAGGCCCGCGAGAAGGCGGTCAAGGAGCAGCTCCGCGCCACCGAAGAGGAATTCAACACCAAGACAGAAGCGCTGCGCGCCGCCGAGATCGCGCTGGCCGACAAGCAGGCCGAGCTCGCAAAAATCAATTCCGAACTGTCCGACCGCTCGATGATGGCGGAGAGCCGTCAGGTCGAGCTGGTCGCGGTGCGCGCCCAGATCGAGGAGCTGAAGAATCGCGTCGGCGATGCCGAGAAAGAGTTCACCGCGACGCAGGCCCGCCTGACGCAGGAGCGCACCGAATCCGAGACCGCTTCGCGCGAGCTCGGCGATGCCCGCGGCCGCGTCGAGAATCTGAGCCAACGCGTCACCGAGCTCGATCGCCAGCTGATCGTGCAGGTCAAGGAAGCCGAGATGCTCTCGGGGCGCGTCGCCGACCTCGAAGGGCGTCTTGCCACGCAAGGCAAGCTGCTCGCCGAGCGCGACTATGAGAACAACCAGCTCCGCCAGAGCAACGAAGGCTCCGAGCGCATCATCAAGGAGCTGCGCGTCGAGATCGCGGCCTTGAGCGGCGGCAAGTCGTCGGCCGCAATGGAAACGCTGCGCACCGAGAAGGCCGCGCTGGAAGAGCAGCTTCGCACCGCGCGCGACGAGCGCGCCAAGCTTCAGCGCGACATCAACGCGATCCAGCAGCAGGCCGAGAGCTCCTGGGCAACCGAGCGCATGGAGAACGCGTTGCTGCGCGAGCGCATCAACGACATCGCCGCCGAGGTGGCAAAGCTCGCGATGCAGCTCGAGGGCCCGAACTCGCCGATCGAGGCGATGCTGGCGGCCGAAGCCGGCCAGCCGCCGAAGCAGGGCCCGCGGCCGGCCAACGGCGTTGCCACCAATGGCGCCGCCGCAGCCGCCCTGCCCGAAGGCGGCGGAACGCTGGCCGAGCGCATCCGCGCCCTCCAAGCCCACGCCTCCCGCGCCCGCCAGCAGGGCGCGTAAGCGGGCCGAAATCAGGCCTCGCCGCGAATTCGATGGATTGAAGCAAGGTTTTCAGCGCCTCAACCCACCTGAAAACTTGACACCTCGGGCTCCCACTTCTAAATCGCGGGCTCTGATGCGCCGGCCGGCCGAACAGTCCGGCCGTCTGCATGATGGTCCCGGGCGCATAGCTCAGCGGGAGAGCGTTCCCTTCACACGGGAGAGGTCCAAGGTTCGATCCCTTGTGCGCCCACCATCAATGTTCCTGTAAGTCCAGCGTCCGCATCTGTTCGAGACTATATCGGTGCTGGGCGTTGAGCTCTTTGTTGTGCCGAGTGGCTTCGTGCTCGCGCCACAGATTTGCACGGTGATCGGTCGAGGGCGGTCCACGCGCAACATTGCCATATTCTGGGTCAGGCGCTGGATGCGCTCCGTGCCGGCCTACGTCATCGCCATGCTCGCGGTTTCAATCACGGCTCACGAGTGTGGTCAGGTGACTTTTTTCGATACCCGTTCTGTCGATTCCATCGCCTACGGGTTTTTGTTGCATCTAGCGATGCAGCGCGCCGATATCTTTCGTCACGACTTTCGCTGGCTTATTCAGGGGGGCCTCCTACTTACGGAGGCGATCACGCCGTCCTGGTATTCGCTCCCCGCACATTTATTCCCGTTCTATCAAGCATTCGTCGGGGCAGCAGCGATATTGCTGGCGTTGCGGCTCGACACGATGGTTGCGAAGTCGCGCGCTTTGACCGCCCTCGGGCTGTTCTCGGGCCGCCTCTCATATTCCACCTGGTCTTGTTGAATGCGCTGGTGTCGGCATTTCCACATGCGTCGATTTTGATATCGCTGCCGGCGTACGTGCTCATCCTGATCGCGTTGGCGGCATTGATGTACCACGCGGTCGAAAAGCCCATCTTGGCGCAGCGGCCGGACTTCGAACGGCCGCCGCAAATCGCGTTGGAAATTCATGGGCCGTCCCTACCCCTCGGGGCCCCCACAGCGATCCGGAGCGAAACGGCAATCCCAAGCCCCCCTCCGACGGGATAGGTTGGCTGGTGTGGCAACGGCTATGACATCGACGTACATGGTCTCGTCTTCACGCGGGAAAGGTCCAAGGTTTGATTCCTTGTGCGCCAACTATCCATCTTGCGGCCAATTGCATGCCGTGGATCACTGATGTACCTGAGGTGAGCATCAGTCTGCCGCTCACGCGGCCATATTCCCGGAACTTGCATGGCGGCGGAAGCAACCAACAAACCGCACTTTCGCATCCGCCGCGCGGCGAAGGGGGGCCGCAGGGCCGCCGCGGCTGCGCCTGATATCGAGGAGAAGATTCTCGATGCGGCCGAGTTCGTGTTCGGGCATTTCGGCTTCCGCGGAGCAACGACCGCGCTGATCGCCAAGAAGGCGTCGGTGGCGAAGGCCCACATCTACTATTATTTCGAGGACAAGGAGGATCTGTATCGCGCGATCCTCGAACGCGCGATGAACAAATGGGCGAGAGACATGGAGTCCCTCGACGCCACGGCCGACATCGAGACCGTTCTCGTGCGGTACATCCACAAGAAGGTCGATTTCTCCCGCGAACATCCGCACCTGTCGCGCATCTACGCGAACGAGATCATCAGCGGTGCACCTTTCATCGGCAGCTTCATCGAGAAGGTCTCGACGCCGAAGCTGCATGAGAAGACCAAGGCCATCGAGGCATTGGCCGCGCGCGGAGCCATTCGGCCGATCAGCGCGGCCGATCTGTTCTTCTGTATCTGGGCAATGACGCAGGCCTATGCTGATTTTTCCAGCCAGATGACCATCATGAAGCGCAAGCGTCAGCTGGAGCAGGCTGACTACGAAGCCGCCAAATCCACGATCGTACAGCTCGTGCTCGGCGGGCTTGGTTGTTCGACGTCCGATCCCAAGGCGGCGCCGAGCACCAGGGGCGGCTGATCGCCGCCACGTTCGGCGGCAATTGTCGGCGTCTCAAAGCATTTGCGCCTGACCGGGTATCGCGAAGCGGCGCCTTGCGGGTCGCCTGCCTATTAATTGAGCAATCGTCCGGGTGCCTGCGCCGGCGCACGTATGCGCCGACGCCAATCTCCTTTCGCCCTTTCACGGCCGCGCTTTCCACCCTTGACCGATCGTTATAGATTCTTGAACGATCGTTATGTACCTAAGCCAGCCTGAGATGTTGCTGACCCGCCGGGCCGGGAGCGAGACATTGCAGCTGTCGACGAGGACATGAAGAGTATGAGACGCCTACTCCCCTATCTCGCCGCCCCCGTCATCCTCGGAGCTCTGGCTTTCGCCGCGCATCTATTCTGGAGCAGCGACCATCGGCGCTCTACCCTGGACGCCGATCTACTCGGTTTCAGGCGCGTCCATGGCGTACGGCTGGTCATGAGCAAGATCTCCGCCGAACGAGGACCTGCCAACAGCGCGACGACCGAGACGGCAAGGGAGGAACCCTTGACTGCGGACGTCGCGAACCGACGGCGATGAGGCCGTGACCCCTATGCGATCTCGAGGAGCTCGAGCTCCTGCGCACCGGAACCGACGACGTCGCCGGCGGCCTTGCCCATCAGCGACTTTGCGACCGGCGAGACGAACGAGATCGAGCCGGCCTTCGGGTCTGCTTCATCCTCGCCGACGATGCGGTAGGTCTGCACACGGCCGTCGGCGCGACTGAACGTCACTGTGCTGCCAAAGGCGACGATCGCGGTCGAAGCCGGATTGGGAACCAGTTGCGCCGTGCGCAGCCGTTCGGCGAAGTAGCGCATGTCGCGCAATGGTACCGCGGATTGCCGGCGCTTCTCGTTGACGTCATCGACGGTTTGCGCGGCTTCATAGGCCTCGCGCGCTTGCTGGAGCTGTGCCTGCAAGGCTTGCAAGCCCGTCTCCGTCACGAGGTTTGGATGCGGCGAGATCGGCCGATCCGGCAACAGCGTCTCGGACGCGGTCTCCGCGCTTTCTTCCTTGGTAAAGGCAACGCTCAATTCGTAGATCCTGTCGAACGGTTCCGGAGTGACCGCCGCGCCATCACACCGCGAGCCTGCGGCGATGATCCCTGACTATATCTCAAGTTCGACGAAACGGCGCAGCTTGAAGACGAGGTCGGGCAGCGCCTGGCGGAACCGGGTCGCATTCTGGAAACTGGTCGAGAACGGCTCGAAGGTGATCATCGCATTCCAGTGCCTGTAACCGTAGACCGTGACCGAGACGCCGGACGCCGGAAAACTCTCGATCTTGCGCAACTCGCCGAGCACGAGATCGGCAATGGCCTCCGCCGGGAGGAGCCGCTTGCCATCCGGGGTCAGGGGTTGACTAGGAGGCGCGACCGGCTTCGCCGCAGCCAACGTTTCATCGGGAGCATCCTGAAGCTTCGGTGACTCGGCTTGCGGGAGCTCAGGCACCACAGCGACCGGGTCGGCGACCGGCGCGACTGGGAGGAACTCGGCGAGCGCCGGCGGGCTGGCCGCCTCTGCGCGCTTGTTACCGCCCAGGATGCTGCTGATCATGGCGACCAGGCCAGCATCCTTCGCATCGTCACTCATCTGAACGTTCCCCGGTGCCCTGGCCTAATGTAACACCGGCACAGGAGAGCGCCACAAGGGCTGCCGATCAGACCACGGCGTCACTCCTGCATGGCTCCAACCGTTTCCACCACCGCGCAACGCGGGTGGATCTCGCGCCGCGGCAGGATCCGTCACTGCTTCTCGAACGGAATATATCGCTGGTACTCCTTCGGCACCGAGCTGCGATAGCGCCCCGGAACGGTGCCGTTGTCGATCGAATGATCGATCTCCTGCTGCCGCGTCATCTTCTTCGCCGGCTTCTTCGCGGCGCTCTTCTTCGACCTGGCCGGTGGGGTCGAATCATCGGTGGTCGCAGCCGGCGGCGTGGTCGCAGCAGGCGCCGGGCCGGATGCGGCGGCCGGCAGCGTGGCACCGTTGGCCGGCGCGCCCTGCGCCAGCGCGAGCGGTGATTGCGTGATGAGCGCCAGTGCGGCGGCTGCAGCCAGCCAATATGATTTTTGCATCAGGACCTCCAAACTGTCTGATCCTCAATAGGCGCAGCGTAGTTGGATCGACGTGTGCACGTCCGCCAAGGATAGGCGGGAGGGCGGTTGCGCCGCTGCACCGAGCGGGTGACGAGAGATGATGCGAGGCCGTCCGCGCCATGCGGGCGGCCCTTGTCGCTCAAAGCCTGATGAGACCAAAGTGTTGGGCTATCCCTCACCCCGACGGAAAAGGTGCCTCAATAGCAGGGCGGATGGGGGTAGTAGCCACAGGCCCTGCGATAGCCATATGCTCCATAAGCGGCGGCTCCCGCCGCTGCCGCGCCATAGTAAGCTCGCCGATGCACCCGGCGATTGACGCCAGCTACGCTCATCGGTGTGAGCGGTCGCCCAACTCTCGCTTCGGCACGGTCAACGGATACCGATAGCACCGTCAACGGCGAGTAACGAGGCGACAACGGAACGACCGCAAGCACCGCAGCCGTCGCAATCAATCCAAGAAGCCTGGCATTTCCCGTCATGTTGCTCTCCCTATGAGGCGATGATCAAACACGACGTGACACGACACATTGCGTCTCACCGTTGATATGAATCAATGGGAACCCATAACAGGCCGAGGCAGTCTCCCGGCTCCACGCCCGGCGCTAACGCTCGTGAGTGCACGCCCTAATGGGCGGCCCCGAGGCCGCTCTCCCTTAGCCGCTCCGCGAACCAGAGCGAGACCGGTTGATCGAGGGTGCCGCTGACATAGACCTCCGACGTCGTCACGTTGTTCTTGTCCAGCACCAGCAGCACGCCGATCCAATAGGCGAACCAGACATGCGGGTCTGTCAGCGCCTTCAGCTTGTGCCGGTCGTGCTCCAGCGGCGTGTGATTGCTGGCCTTGCGGATCTCGACGGTGAGCAGATTGTTGGGAATCTCGCGCTGGTGCACGACGACGTCGGGATAGATCGACTTGCCGAGATGATCGTCGGTCGAGATGATGGTGCCGTGCGGCAAATGCAGCGTACGCTCGCCGAGCCGGTCGTAATTGCAATCGATCGACCAGCCCGAAAACTGCCGCTCGAGATAGACGGCGAAGCGGTGCGTGATCGCACGTTCGCCGATATCCTTCTCGAACAGGAAGACCTCGTGGGCATAGAAGTCCCGGAGCGCCGTGACCACCTTGTTCAGCTCGGTCTGCATTCTGGCTCCGGGCTTTTGGCACTCCGTGTCGCGCGCCCCTTACATCTGCACTTCGATCAGCCGCGGTCCCGGCTCGGCGACGGCCTCGGCCAGCGCCTTGTTGAACTCGTCGGCATTGGTGACGGCGCGGCCCGGCACGCCCATGCCCTTGGCGAGAGCGACGAAATCGAGCGTCGGGCGATCGAGCCTGAGCATGTCGTTGGCGCGCTGGCCGGGCTCGCCGGCGCCGACATTGTCGAACTCGCCGCGCAGGATCTGGTAGATGCGGTTGGCGAACACGATGGTGACGATGTTGAGATTCTCGCGCGCCTGCGTCCATAGCGACTGGATCGTGTACATCGCGCTGCCGTCGCCGACCATGGTGATGACCTTGCGGTCCGGGCAGGCGATCGCGGCGCCGATCGACAGTGGGGTGGAGAAGCCGATCGAGCCGCCCATGTTCTGGAGCCAGTCATGCGGCGCTGCCGCCGCCGTCGGCGGGAAGAAGCCGCGGCCGGTGGTGAGGGATTCATCGACCATGATCGCGTTCTCGGGGATCGCGCACGCGATCGCCTGCGCGATCGAGGCGAAGGTGAGCGCGCCGGTCGGCTTGACGAGTTCCTGCACCGCCTGCGGCTTGACGTCCCTGGCGCTGGCCTTGACGGCGCCCGCGAGCGCTTCCAGCGCCGCCACCGAATTCTCGCCCCAGGAGGTCATGCGATGGACATCGCAGCCCTCGGGCTTGAGCATGCTCGGCTTGTTCGGATAGGCGAAAAAGGCGACGGGATCGTCGGACTCGACCAGCACGATGTGACGGAACTTGGCCAGCATCGGCAGCGCGTTCTCGATCACGTAATGGATGCGGTCGATCGAGAAGCGGCCGCGGCCGCGCGCCATCCGGGGACGGAAGGTCGGGCCCATCACGGTGCAGCCGGTCTTGGCGGCGATGCGCTCGGCCAGCGCCAGGCCCTGCTCGCTCAGCGCGCTGCCCGTCATCAGCAGCAGCGTGCCCTCGCCGTCGCCGTGCAGGATCTTTGCGGCCTGCTCGACCGCCTGCGGGGAGTAGCTGGCGCGCTGCTGCTCCGCCGGAACCTCGGCGATGCCGTCGGCCTCGTTCCAGGCGGTGTCGGCAGGCAGGATGAGGGTCGCGATCTGCGGCGGGGCGCTCTTGGCGGCGGCGATCGCGGCGGCGCCGTCAGCGGCGACCGATCTGGAATTCGGCGAGGTGCGGACCCAGGACGACATCGGCCGGGCCAGGCCCTCGATGTCGGATGTCAGCGGCGCGTTGTAATCGATGTGGTAGACGGCGTGCTGGCCGACGATGTTGACGATACCGGAATTGGCTTTCTTGGCGTTGTGCAGGTTGGCGAGGCCGTTGGCGAGGCCCGGGCCGAGATGCAGCAGGGTCGAGGCAGGCGTGCCCTTCATGCGGAAATAGCCGTCGGCAGCGCCGGTGACCACGCCTTCGAACAGGCCGAGCACGCAGCGCATGCCCGGCACACGGTCGAGCGCCGCGACAAAATGCATCTCGGAGGTGCCCGGGTTGGTGAAGCAGACGTCCACCCCGCCCTTGACCATCGTCCGCACCAGGCTTTCCGCACCGTTCATTCTGTCTGCTCCCGCAACCGGCCATTTCCAGTGGTCTTGCGATCAATCATTGTTCGCTCGGCCCGTCAAAGCAAGTGCCGGCATCGCTACCCTGCCCCGCACCGCGATGCGCCCGCTTGGCCGTGCCCCTCGTTCCGCGGCGCATTAGATTCTTGTTTTGACGCGTTTTGTTAATGCGACCGGTATCCACTTTGCTTGAATACGCTCTAATGTTTTCCAACCAATTGGTGCGGTTAGGCAACGCCATCCATTAACGTTGGCCTGCCTCACGGGGCCGTGGCTTGCGGAATGCCCGCAAATATGGCCTGTGGCTTTCGTTGAAACTATTTTTTGCTGGGGGAAACAATGATCCGGTTTTTTGCCGCGCACCTTACCGCAATCGCGCTCCTGCTGGCCGGCGCCGCCGACGCATCCGCCGCGGGAATGTACGACTTCACCGGCACCAGCACCTCCAGCTATCTCGGTGGCGGCGTGAGCCCGATTCCCCGCGCCACCGTCATGTACAACGGCAACTATGCCCCCGGCACGATCGTGGTGAACACCGCCGAGCGCCGGCTCTACCTCGTGCTCGGGAACGGCCAGGCCCTGCGCTACGGCATCGGCGTGGGCCGCGACGGCTTCCGCTGGGGCGGGGTGCACAAGATCACCGCCAAGAAGGAATGGCCGGAGTGGACGCCGCCGGCGCAGATGATCGCCCGCCGGCCCGATTTGCCGCGCCACATGAAGGGCGGCATCGAGAACCCGCTCGGCGCCCGCGCGATGTATCTGGGCTCGACGCTCTACCGCATCCACGGCTCCAACGAGCCGGAGACGATCGGCCAGGCGGTGTCTTCCGGCTGCTTCCGCATGACCAATGACGACGTCACCGACCTCTACGGCCGCGTCGGGGTCGGCACCACCGTGGTGGTGCTGAACAACTGACCGGCGAAAACGGCAGGAACCTGCTTCGGGCGTGAAATTGCGGACTTGTGCGCTGCCGGCGAATACGGCAGCGTTGCATGACGATGCGCGCTTTCCACCCGCCCTCGGCTGCCCTTCGCGTCGCGCTGCTGGCGCTTGCGGCGCTCACATGCGTGGCTGACACCGCCCGCATGGCGAGCGCCGGTGAGCTGCCCGCGATCGTCTCGCGCCAGCGCGCCGAGAAGAAGAGCTTTACCGACGCGGAAATCGCCGACGGCTTTTTCAAGACTGCGTTCGGCGCCGAATACCACCTCGCCGGCCGCGTCGATCGCATCCGCAAGTTCGACGGACCGGTGCGCGTGTTCGCCGAGACCGACCGAGCCGACCGCAAGGCGCAGCTGGCAAAGGTGGTCGCCGATATCGGCAAGCGCGTGCAGCATCTCGACCTCGCCATGACCGACACCGCCGAGGCGGCCAATGTGCGGGTGAAGCTCGTGCGCGACCGCGACCTCTATCGCACCATCACGAGCTTCTACGGCGCCGAGAAGGCGCGCGAGATCCGAACCTCGCTCGATCCGCAATGCCTGTCCGGCTTCCGCAAGAACGACAATTTCGAGATCGAGCATTCCGACGTCATCCTCACCGTCGACGTCGGCGACTTCACCTTTCTCGACTGCGCCTACGAGGAGGTGCTGCAATCGCTCGGGCCCATCAACGACACCGCGAGCGTGCCGTGGACCATGTTCAACGACGATGTGTCGATGGGCTATTTCGACGTCTACGACCAGTACATCCTCAACCTGCTCTACGATCCCCGCATCAAGGCCGGCATGACCGTGCTCGAGGTCAGAGCGGTGCTGCCCGACGTGCTCGCAGACGTCAGAGCGTGGGTGAGGCGGGTGAATGATTTGAAGGAGTAAGGCGCCTCCGTCATTGCGAGAACGCGTAGGGTGGGGTCAGCGCCAGCGTAACCCACCTCTTCGGCTTCCGCGTCGACGGAGTTGGTGGGTTACGCCATGCGACTGCGCTTCGCGCATCCGCATGGCTAACCCACCCTACGATGACTGCACCAGATCAGCCACCGTGGTCGCCGCCTTCAGCCCCGTGCCGGTGAGGACTACTGCCGTGGTCTCGTTCGCCTTGATGGCGCCGGTGGCGGCGAGCTTGTCCAGCGCCGCGGCCGCACTGGCGCTGGTGGGCTCGGCGAACAGGCCCTGCCGCGCCAGACGACGCAGCGCAGCGACGATCTCGTCCTCGGTGAGCGCAACGGTAGCGCCGCCACTCTCGCGGAGCGCGCTGATGATTTCGCGCAGCCGCAGCGGTGACTTGATCGCGGTGCCCTCGGCGATGGTCTTGCTCACCTCGCGCGCGACAGGCGTATCGACGCCGGCCTTGAAACTCGCATCGATCGGGGAGCAGTTGAGCGGCTGTGCCGCGAACAGGCGCGGCAGTTTCGCGATCTGCCCTGCCTTCTTGAGCTCGCGGAAACCAAAGGCGCAGCCGAGCAGGCTGCTGCCCGCCCCGACGGGAACGATGATGTTGTCAGGCGCGCGAAAGCCGAGATCTTCCCAGATTTCATAGGCGAACGATTTTGTACCTTCGAGAAAGAACGGCTGCCAATTGTGGCTGGCATAGAAGGTCTGGCTCGACTGCCTGATGGCCTCAGCCTCCGACTCCTCGCGCGGGCCTTCGACGAGTTGCACCTCGGCGCCGTAAGCGCGCACCTGCGCGATCTTGGCCGGCGAGGTCGAGGCGGGCGCCAAAATCTTCACGCGCATGCCGCCGGCGGCGCCCAAGCCTGCCATCGACGAGCCGCCATTGCCGGAGGAATCCTCGAGGATGGCGTCGACACCGATTTGGCGCAGGAAGGACAGCATGACGACGGAGCCGCGGTCCTTAAAGCTGCCGGTCGGATTGAACCATTCGAGCTTGAAGAACGGCCGCAAATCGCCCCAGCCCTGCTGCACCAGCGGCGTGCAGCCCGCGCCGAGCGAGATTGGATCCTTGATCTCCACGGGCAAGGCAGCCCGGTAGCGCCAGAGCGAGCGCGTGCCGCTGTCGATATCTGCGCGCGAGATCCCCGCGCCCGGCGTCACCAGCAGCGGCGTGCGCTCATCCGAACACCAGCGCGGCTCGTTGAGCGGATAGCGCTTTCCATTGCGGGGATCGATGTAGCTGGCGGCAAACATGGTGCACTCCTGAGGCAGAGCCGGTCCGGTCGATATGTCCGAATATGCCGGGTTTATCCAGCCGCCTGACGCCCTCTTCAAAAACTCGAGCGATTACATATATATAGCGAAGTTTCAGGCGCCTTCGTTGCTCCGGACGACGAGGAAGGCCCCGCAGGCGGCACACCACGATTAACTTGTCTGTCGTGCCTGGCCGCTACAATATGTTGGATTGCGTCGCCGGGCTCCGGTTCGGCGACGCTGATAAGCCAGGCCCGTCCGAGCGGCGGGCCATTGGTTTTTTGGGAGTTTGGCCATGAGCCGCGCGAACCGTACCGACCATATCCGCCTCACCTCGCATCCCGAGCCGGGCCGCAAGGCAGCATTTCCGATTCACTGGGGCGCCGCTGATGCGCGCGCCCGCGGACCGATCATCGGCACGGTGTCCCGCGCCGGGGATCGCAACGTGATCGGCAGCCATGGCGGCTCCTATGCGATGTACCGCGCCCTCGCCGTCTCCGCCGGCGCGTTGGATCCGATTCGCAGGCCCGACCTCACCAACACCTTCCCGGCCGCGACCATCGGTCCGTTCGAGCAATGGCGCGATCCCGCAAAGATCGTCGCGCTCGATCCCTGGGGTCATCTGGTTGCCGAAAATTTCGGCAAGGACATCGCGGAGGGCGTTGACATCCGCCCGAGCATCGCGATCACGCGCGCACGGCTCGACCTGCCCGAAATCCGCGAGGCGCTGACGGCCAAGCGCCTGCGCGCCGACTGCGAGGTCGTGCACGCCAATGGCAGCGTCTCCGTGGTGAAGATTGCAATCGATCCGGTCTGGTATCTGCCGGGCCTTGCCGAGCGCTTCGGTACGAACGAGACCGAGCTGCGCCGCACGCTGTTCGAGCAGACCGCCGGCATGTTCCCCGAACTCGTGACCCGGCCGGACCTGAAAGTGTTTCTGCCGCCGATCGGCGGCACCACCGTCTACATGTTCGGCGATGTGACCAAGCTGCCTGATCATCGCACCAAGATCACCTGCCGGGTGCATGACGAATGCAACGGGTCCGACGTGTTCGGCTCCGACATCTGCACCTGCCGGCCCTATCTGATCCACGGCATCGAGGAATCCGCCCGTGGCGCGCAGGAAGGCGGGCTCGGCCTCGTGGTCTACAACCGCAAGGAAGGCCGCGCGCTCGGCGAGGTCACCAAATTCCTGGTCTACAATGCGCGCAAGCGCCAGGAGGACGGCGATGCGGCAGCCGCCTATTTCGAGCGCACCGAATGCGTCGCCGGCGTGCAGGATGCGCGCTTCCAGCAATTGATGCCTGACACCATCCACTGGCTCGGCCTCAAGCGCATCGACCGTTTCCTGTCGATGAGCGACATGAAGTACGACGCGCTGACTTCGCAGGGCATCGACATCGTCGAGCGCGTGCCGATTCCGCCGGAGCTGATCCCGGCCGACGCCTATGTCGAGATCGCCGCGAAGAAGGCTGCCGGTTATTACTCGACCGACATCGCGCCGGAGAAGGACGTCGACGGCGTGGTCGGGCGTTCGCTGGAAAAATACTGATCCGGCGATGGCGGACGTTTTGGAACGAGAGGCACGCGCCCTGCTCACCGCAAAGGCGGTTCGCGCGCGCGCCGGACGAATGCTCGACATCGGCCTCCAGGGCGGGCTCACGCATTTCACCATCGATCTCGATCGCATGGACGGCGTTGCTGACGCCGTGCTTGATGTCACGCGAAGGGCTTATCCGACGCTCGACATTCCCTTCCACGCGCGGTGGCGACATTTTGTGTTCGACGGCGTCGACCGTTGGGCGCAATTGGCCGACACGGCATCATGGCCCGATCGCGCGGCACGGGCGCGCGCGGAGTTCGACCTCGCCATCGTCAGCGTGCTGCTCGATGCCGGCGCGGGTGCGACCTGGCGATATCGCGATGCGGTGACGGGACAGGGCATTGGTCGCTCCGAGGGACTGGCGCTCGCGAGCCTCGACATGTTTGCCGGCGGCCTCTTTTCCGCCGATGCGCGCGCGCCGTTCCGGGTCGATGCGGAGGTGCTCGCCAAGCTGCCGCTCCCGGCGCTGACGTCGGCCTTCCAGGCGAGCGAGGCCAATCCGCTGCTGGGCCTCGAAGGACGCACGGATCTGCTGCAACGTCTGGGCAGACTGGTGGCTGCGCGCGCCGACGTCTTCGGCATGCAGGACATGCCGCGACCGGGCGGCCTGTTCGACCACATCGCCGCGCAGGCTATTGACCGCGCCATCCCCGCCCCCGCGATACTTTCGGCGGTGCTGAACCAGCTCGGACCGATCTGGCCGTCACGGCTTGAGCTCGCGGGCGTTCCACTGGGCGATTGCTGGCGTCATCCGGCGATCAGGGCCGACGATGCGACCGCCGGCCTCGTGCCGCTGCACAAGCTGTCGCAATGGTTGAGCTATTCGCTGATCGAGCCGCTCCAGCGCGCCGGATTTGACGTCACCGATATCGACGGGCTCACCGGACTGGCCGAATATCGCAATGGCGGCCTGTTTGTCGATCACGAGGTGCTGCGTCTGCGCGATGCCGCCGACGCGGAGCGTGCGCATGCGGTCGACTCCCTGCTCGTCGTCGAGTGGCGCGCGCTGACTGTCGCGCTGCTGGACCGCGTTGCCGAACGTGTTCGCGCCAAGCTCGGCCGAACGCCGCAATCGCTGCCGCTCGCCAGCATCCTGGAAGGCGGCACCTGGGCCGCCGGCCGCGTCATCGCGTTTGCGCGCCGCCCCGACGGGTCACCGCCACTCAAGGTGATCAGCGACGGCACGGTTTTCTGAGTCCTCTCCCCTTGTGGGAGAGGGTGCCTCGCGAAAGCGAGGCGGGTGAGGGGTATGTCTCCGCGGGCATATCTCTCAGTGAAGTTCGCGGAGAGAACCCCTCATCCGGCGCGCTCTGCGCGCCACCTTCTCCCACAGGGGGAGAAGGGAAGAAGCAAGAGCACTATCATGGAAGGCGTCACGATCGTCGATCATCCGCTGGTGCAGCACAAGCTCACGCTGGTGCGGGACAAGTCAATCTCGACAAAGTCGTTCCGCGAACTGATCAAGGAGATCGGCATGCTCTTGTGCTACGAGGTGACGCGCGATTTGCCGCTCACCGATACCGTGATCGATACGCCGCTGGCGACGATGCACTCAGCCAAGATCGCCGGCAAGAAGCTGGTGTTCGTGCCGATGCTGCGCGCCGGCACCACCTTCGTCGATGGCATGATGGACCTGGTGCCGACCGCCCGCGTCGCCCATATCGGCCTCTACCGCGAGCCCCAGAGTTTTGCCGCGGTCGAGTACTTCTTCAAATCGCCGTCGGATCTCAGCGAGCGCCTGGCGATCGTGGTGACGCCGGTCGTCGCGACCGCCAACACGGCCGTGGCCGCAGTCGACCGGCTGAAGGAGCGCGGCGCCAAGGACATCCGCCTCGCCTGCCTGATCGCCGCGCCGGAAGGACTGGAGCGCCTGCGCGGCCTGCATCCGGACGTGCACATCTGGACCGCTGCGGTGGATGAAGGTCTCGACGAGAACGGCTTTATCCTGCCCGGTCTCGGCGACGCCGGCGACCGCGCTTACGGGACAAGATAGTTTAGAGCGGGATGTCGTTGAATCAAGTTGGGCCAAGAGCACTACTCTCTCCGCTCCCTCGCCCCTTGCGGGGAAGAGGACGCACCTTCGTCGAGGCGCTCATCGAGTCTCACCTCATCGCGCTCAAATCTTCCCGCTGCCACAAATGCCCTTCAGCGCTTGCCACTCCTTGTCCGTCAGCAGCGGGGGACCGCTGACGGGGCGATCTTCCTTGGTCATGCGCGCGAGGCGGTCCTCTGTGAGCGGATGGCTCGCCAGGATCGTTGCCAGGCCCGAGCCGCCCTCCTTGCCGGTGATGCGAAACATCAACTCGGCTGCCGGCTTCGGCGAGCGGCCGAGCTTATGCATCGTCTCGATTGCGAACGTATCGGCATTGGTCTCGGCCTCGCGCGAATAGGACGCCTCGACCACGCTGCGCGAGGCGAAGATCACGGCGGACGAGCCGGTGACGTCGCCGAACAACAGGCCGATCAGGAACGAGGTGCCGCCATTGTAGATCAGGCCGCGCATGTTGTCGTGATGGCCGAGCTCGTGAGCAAGGATGCCGGCGAGCTCATCAGGGCTTTCAGCCTTGTCGAGCAGGCCGCTGAGCACGAAGACCTTGCCGCCGGGCAGCGCGAACGCATTCGGCACTGCGGTTCGCAGCACGCCTGATGTCATGGAATCGTCGTCGAGACCGGCGGCGTCGCGCAGGCGGTTGACGAGCTTGCCGAACGCCGCCTGACCGGCCGGGTCGCTGCAGGAGGTGCCGCGGAAGAACGCTTTCACCTGGACCTCTGACGCATCGCCAATCCGCCGCTCGCGCGGACATCGGCCGCCGCGCCGATGTCATGCACTGCGACGGTTTCCAGCACCTTGGCCCAGAGATGGCGCTGAAGATAGACGCGCATGATGACGTTGGCAGCGAGCGCGAGGGCCAAATAGCCGATCACCATCACCAGCAGCAGCGGGATGTTCGCGGCAGGCCCGGCGGCCGGCGCGTGCGGCGCGCCCTCCATCTTGGTGGTGATTGCGATGGCAACACCGAGATAGGCGCTGTAGATGGTCGACAGCAACAGCCACCAGCCGATCACTTTCCAGTAGAGGCCGTAGAAGGCGTTGTGAGGCAAATCCGAGGACAGGCTGACGCCGCCGATCCGGATGCCGTCGAGCCACCAGCGCCATTCGCGCGCCCTGAACTCGGCATAGAGGAACGGCGCAGCCGGGAAAAACAGCAGCGCAAGCGGCGTGAGAAGCCACAGCCACCAGCCGCGCTTGAAGAACTCCCAGCCGTCACCCTCGAAATCGCCTTGCAGATCACCGAAATGCGTGTGCTGCATCTTGTAACGCTCCAGCGAGGCCTCGCGCCACGGCAACGCCAGGCCGAGCGTCAGGAACATCAGAGCGCCCCACAGCATCGCGCGGAACGAATAGGCCCAGCCCGAGCCATCCATCCAGAACCGCACGCCGCGCCAGACCGTACGCGTCAGGCGGTAACGTCGCGCGCGATAAATCGCGAATTGGCCGAAGGCGTAGAAGCTGATGAACAGCCGCGTCGACGCAAAGCCCTTCCAGCGCTCGGCTTCGATCGTGATCAGGAAATAGAGCACGTAGATCGGCACCAGAATCGCTAGCGCGACGAGGAATCCGATCAGCAGCTCCCTGGCCCGTCCGGTGTATTCGGCGGCATCGCCATCGATCGACGTATTCGACCACAGGTGACGGCGGATGTCGGTGACGAGCCAGAACCGGTAGAAGCCAAAAGTGACCAGCTCCAGCATGGCCCCTCTGGTGACGATCGTCCTGAACTCGGCGCGATCACCGCTGAAGTCGATCCGAGTGGGGGGGGGCAGCGGCGGCGGGACCGGTTCGGGGGAGCCCAGAGGGGCCCATTGCCTATCGTTCACGGCGGCAACCCCGGGATGCGGATTTAATCAGATCAAACTATAGATCAGAGATTGGTCGATCCCCCACATCGGCGGGTTCGATTTACCTCGGTTTCGCGCGGTTTCCGACGGGATTTCGGGACGAACGGCGTGCGGCAGGTCACATTCGTCGCGTGGCAAAGCCCGGATGACATCCCGTGCGGCAAAACTGCCGCTTGCTCCGACGCACGTAACGCGTTGTAATTGTGCCTCAAATACCGCAGCGCAGAATTCACAAAAATCGCGCGGTTCACGCCAGGGAGAGCGGCTCATGCACGGGACCATCGAGAGCGCGGCCAAGCTCGACGCATTGCGCGAGCGCGCTTCGTCATTGTCGCTGGAGCAATTCGATCCCGGCGACCCCGAATTGTTCAGGACCGATACGTTCTGGCCGTACTTCGATCGCCTGCGCCGGGAAGATCCCGTGCACTATTGCAAGGACTCGATGTTCGGACCGTATTGGTCGGTGACGCGCTACAACGACATCATGGAGATCGAGACCAACCATGCGGTGTTCTCCTCGGCCTCCGCTCTCGGCGGCATCACCATCCGCGACATCGATCCCGATCTGCGCCGCGAGAGCTTCATCTCGATGGACCCGCCGCGGCATGCCGCGCAGCGCAAGACCGTAGCGCCGATGTTCACTCCGACGCATCTGGACAATCTCGCGCTCAACATCCGCAAGCGCTCGGCCGAGTGCCTGGACAGTCTGCCGCGTCGAGAGGTGTTCGATTGGGTCGACCAGGTTTCGATCGAGCTCACCACGCAGATGCTGGCGGTGCTGTTCGACTTCCCCTGGGAAGACCGCCGCAAGCTGACGCGCTGGTCCGATATCGCCACCACCATTCCCGGCCCTGACGGCCTGGTCGCGACCGAGGATGAGCGGCAGGTCGAGCTGACGGTATGCGCGCAATATTTCGCGCGGCTGTGGAAGGAGCGCATCGAGCAGCCGCCGAAAAGCGATCTGCTCTCGATGATGGCGCATGGCGCCGCGACCCGCGACATGGATGCCAGGAACTTCCTCGGCAATCTCATTCTTTTGATCGTTGGCGGCAACGACACCACCCGCAACACCATGTCGGGCTCGCTGCTCGCGCTGAGCCAGCATCCGGAGCAATATCGCAAGCTGCGCGAAAACCCCGCGCTGCTCGACAGTTTCGTGCCGGAGGTGATCCGCTGGCAGACGCCGCTCGCGCATATGCGCCGCACCGCGCTCGCCGATTTCGAGTTCCGCGGCAAGCAGATCAAGAAAGGTGACAAGGTCGTGATGTGGTACGTCTCGGGCAACCGCGACGAGGAGGCGATCGAGAAGCCTTACGACTTCATCATAGACCGCGCCCGCCCGCGCACGCATCTCTCCTTCGGTTTCGGCATCCACCGCTGCGTCGGATTGCGCCTTGCCGAACTCCAGCTCAAGATTATTTGGGAGGAGATCCTCAGCCGTTTCGACCATATTGACGTGGTCGGCGAACCCAAGCGGGTCTATTCAAGCTTCGTGAAGGGTTTGGAAACTTTGCCGGTCAAGATTGCGGCATGAGTGAAGTCCCTCGCCCCACTTTCCGCCTTTGCCACGGCTTCGGCTGGACATGGCGGGAAGAGGCGAAGAAGGCGCGAACCTGGAGCGACTGCCCATGAACATTCAGACCCCGGTCAAGGCCGACAAGGCCGAACGCATGCGGCGCGCGCGCGAGGAAGCCTACGCGACTCCGCTGAAGAATTTTCATCCGGGTGCCCCCAGGCTGTTCCAGGACGACACGCTGTGGCCGTGGTTCGAGCGGCTGCGCAAGGAAGAGCCGGTGCACTACTGCACCAACGCGCCGATCGAGCCGTACTGGTCGGTGGTGAAATACAACGACATCATGCATGTCGACACCAACCATGGCATCTTCTCCTCGGATTCGAGGCTCGGCGGCATTTCGATCCGTGACGTGCCTGACGGCTATGACTGGCCGAGCTTCATCGCGATGGACCAGCCCAAGCACTCGTCGCAGCGCAAGACGGTGTCGCCGATGTTCACGCCGACGCATCTGGACGAGCTCGCCAAGCTGATCCGGCAGCGCTCTCAGACCGTGCTCGACAATCTGCCCCGCAACGAGACCTTCAATTTCGTCGAGCGGGTCTCGATAGAGCTGACGACGCAGATGCTGGCGACCCTGTTCGACTTTCCCTGGGAGGAGCGGCGCAAGCTGACGCGCTGGTCGGACGTCTCGACCGCGCTGCCCAAGAGCGGCATTGTCGCCTCGGCCGAGGAGCGCCGCCGCGAAATGGACGAGTGTTACGCCTACATGTCCAAGCTGTGGAACGAGCGCGTCAACTCCGCGCCGCGCAACGATCTGCTGTCGCTGATGGCGCACAACGACGCCACCCGCTTCATGGATCCCGACAACCTCATGGGCAACATCATCCTGCTCATCGTCGGCGGCAACGACACCACCCGCAACACCATGACCGGCTCGGTGCTGGCGCTGAACGAGAATCCCGACCAGTACGACAAGCTGCGGGCCAATCCTGCATTGATCGACACGATGGTGCCCGAAGTGATCCGCTGGCAGACGCCGCTGGCGCATATGCGCCGCACCGCACTTGCCGACACAGAGATCGGCGGCAAGCACATCAAGAAGGGCGACCGCGTCGTGATGTGGTACGTCTCCGGCAACCGCGATGAGGAGATGATCGAGCGGCCAAACGACTTCATCATCGACCGGCCGCGCCCGCGCACCCATCTCTCCTTCGGCTTCGGCATCCACCGCTGCGTCGGCATGCGGCTCGCGGAATTGCAGCTGCGCATCGTCTGGGAGGAAATGTTGAAGCGCTTCGACCGCATCGAGGTGGTCGGCGAGCCCCGGCGGATCTATTCCAGCTTCATCAAGGGATATGAATCGCTGCCGGTGCGGATTCCGGCCTGAGCTCTATGCTCCGTCATTGCGAGCTCGCAACGACGGGCTCTCGGATCCGTATGCGTGTTGCGGCCACGCGTCGATCGCTGCGGTCCCTTCAGCTATAAAATTCCGGCATGACAGGTCGCGCCAGATGCGAAGGCACGATGGGGCGTGGCTGGTCTACGACACGGCTGCATCTAACTCAATTTGATGTCCCACACGCCGTCCCTGCGGCAGGCGGCGACCTCGTCGCGCAGCAGCGCGGTGACGGCCAGCGAGGCCGTCGAGGCCGGGCGGTCGATCGGAGAGGCGAAAATGAGCTCGCGCGACATCGGCTTGGAGACGACGGCGGTTTCCAGCCGTCCGTCCGTCACCTCGCCGCGGACCGACGAGGGCGGCAGCAGTGCGAAGCCGAGGCCCTCCTCGACGAGGCTCGTCAACA
The DNA here is from genome assembly GCF_054056275.1 of Bradyrhizobium sp. USDA 4449. Lineage (NCBI taxonomy): Bacteria > Pseudomonadati > Pseudomonadota > Alphaproteobacteria > Hyphomicrobiales > Nitrobacteraceae > Bradyrhizobium > Bradyrhizobium sp. USDA 4449. The sequence goes on from NZ_JBSRYD010000001.1 coordinate 764,275, forward strand.
CGCGGAATGAATCCGCCTCCAACTGGACGTTGAGCTTGAGCTTGCGCTGGGCGGCCGCGTGCTCGATCAGCGCGCGCAGGCCGTGCGAATGACTGGGCAGCACCAGCCGCTGCCGCAGCAGCCAACCGATGTCGACAGTCTTTCTGCGCGCCAGGCCACAGCCGCGCGGACCGACCGCGACGATGTTGTCGCGCCCCAGGCTCTGCACATTGAGATGCAGATCAGCCGAACGGCCGTAGAGGATGGCGAGATCCATCTCGCCGCGATGCAGCCATTCGACGATATGGCCGCTGTAGCTCTCGACGATGCGCAGCGAGATGGCGGGATATTTTTCCACGCAGCGCCGCGCAAACCGCGCCGACAGCACGCAGCTCACGGTCGGAACCAGGCCGAGCACGACCTGGCCGGACGGCGGCCCCTTGGCCGACTGGATGTCGTCGCGGATCTGGTCGATCTGCCGCACGATGCCGGAGGTGCGCGCCAGCAGCAGGCGTCCGGCTTCGGTCAGCACCATGCCACGGCCATTGCGGGTGAACAGTTCCGTGCGCAGCTCGTGCTCCAAGAGCTTGATCTGCCTGGAGAGCGCCGGCTGCGCCACGCGCAACGTGTCGGACGCCTTGGAGAGGCTGCCGAGCTCCGCGACGCAACTGAATGTCCTGAGCTGCCGGAAATCCATGCTTGCCAATCCTGGAAGGCTACTCCATACGCTATAGCAAATGAGCATAGGGGGCTGGCGATGTTTTCACAACGCCAGAGGATTGGCCGGCGTTATCTTGACTGCCGCTAGATACGGAAAACGCCATGAGCCAAGACAAGCAGGACGAACACACAAGCGAAGATTACGCCGACATCCGCGATGCCGTCGCCAAGCTCTGCGCGCAGTTCCCGGGCGAATACTGGCGCAAGCTCGACCGCGAGATGGCCTATCCCAAGGCCTTCGTCGACGCGCTGACTGAGGCCGGCTATCTCTCGGTGCTGATCCCCGAGGAATATGGCGGCGCCGGCCTGAAGCTCTCGGCCGCGGCTGCGATCCTCGAAGAGATCCAGCGGGCGGGCTGCAACGGCGGCGGCTGCCACGCCCAGATGTACACGATGGGCACCGTGCTGCGGCACGGCAACGCCGAGCAGAAGGCAAAGTACCTGCCGAAGATCGCGAGCGGCGAATTGCGGCTGCAGGCGTTCGGCGTCACCGAGCCGACCAGCGGCACCGACACGACCTCGCTGAAGACCTTCGCGCGCAAGGACGGCAACGCCGGCTACATCGTCAACGGCCAGAAGATCTGGACCAGCCGCGCCGAGCATTCCGATCTGATGGTGCTGCTGGCGCGCACCACGCCGAAGGAGCAGGCGAAAAAGCGCACCGATGGCCTTTCCGTGTTCATCGTCGATATGCGCGAGGCCAAAAACAACGGGCTGGAGATCCGCCCGATCCGCACCATGATGAACCACGCCACGACGGAAGTGTTCTTTACCGACATGAAGGTGCCGGCGGAGAACCTGATCGGCGAAGAAGGCAAGGGTTTTCGCTACATCCTCTCCGGCATGAACGCCGAGCGCATCCTGATCGCGGCGGAATGCGTCGGCGATGCGAAGTGGTTCATCACGAAGGCGACGAACTACGCCAAGGAGCGCAGCGTTTTCGGTCGGCCGATCGGCCAAAATCAAGGCATTCAATTCCCGATCGCGAAGGCCTATGCCTCGATGCGCGCGGCTGAGTTGATGGTGAAGGAAGCCACGCGCAAATACGAGGCCGGGCTTGACTGCGGCGCGGAGGCCAACATGGCCAAGATGCTGGCGGCCGATGCGTCCTGGGAAGCGGCCAATGCTTGCATCCAGACCCACGGCGGCTTCGGCTTCGCCGAGGAATACGACGTCGAACGCAAATTTCGCGAGACGCGGCTGTATCAGGTCGCGCCGATCTCGACCAACCTGGTGCTGTCCTTTGTCGCCGAGCACGTGCTCGGCATGCCCCGCTCGTACTGAGGCGAATCATGGGAGCACTTGACGGGATCAGGGTGATTGCGGTCGAGCAGGCGGTAGCGGCGCCGTTCTGCTCCTCGCGTCTGGCAGATGCCGGCGCGGAGGTGATCAAGATCGAGCGGCCCGAGGGCGATTTTGCCCGCGGCTATGACGCGGCTGCCAAGGGGCAGAGCAGCTATTTCGTCTGGCTCAACCGCGGCAAGCAATCCGCCGTGGTCGATCTCGCCACCAAGGACGGGCGCGCCGAACTGGAGAAGCTGATCGCGAGCGCCGACGTGCTGGTGCAGAACCTCAAGCCCGGCTCGATGGACAAGCTGGGCTTTTCGCGCGAGCGGCTGTTGCAGGATTACCCAAAGCTGATCTCCTGCACGATCACCGGCTATGGCGACGACGGCCCCTACGCGCATCGCAAGGCCTACGATCTGCTCATCCAGGCCGAGAGCGGCCTCGCCTCGATCACCGGCAACCCCGATGGCGCCTCGCGCGTCGGGATGTCGATCGTCGACGTAGCGACCGGCGCCACCGCCCATGCGGCGATTTTGGAGGCGCTGATCGCGCGCGGGCGCACCGGCAAGGGTGCCGACATCCGCATTTCCATGTTCGACGTGATGGCGGACTGGTGCACCGTGCCGTTGCTCAACGCCGAGGCCGGCAATCCGCCGAAGCGCATGGGGCTGCGTCATCCCTCGATCGCACCCTATGGCGTGTTCACCTCGAAGGACGGCAAGGACATCCTGATCTCGATCCAGAGCGAGCGCGAGTGGAAGACGCTGTGCGCCGAGGTACTGGACCAGCCTGATCTTCCCGCCGATCCCCGCGTCGCCAACATGGTGGAGCGCGTACGCAACCGCGATTTCACCGACACCACGGTCGCGGATATCTTCGGCCAGATGACACGCGACGAGCTGTTGAAGCGGCTGTCGGATGCCGACATCGCCTTTGCCGAGGTCAACACCATGAGCGACCTCACCAACCATCCGCATCTGCGCCGCATCGAGGTGGATACACCAAATGGCCGCGTCAGCTATCCCGCGCCGGCGCCGATCATCGTCGGCGAGATCCGCAGCTATGGCGCGGTGCCGGCGATCGGCGAGAAACCGACGAAGTAGGAAGAGCGAGGCGTCATGACCGGGAAGCTCGACATCGATCATCTCAGGCAATGGATCGGCCGCAGCGAGCAAGCGACCGACATCGTCACGGCGCAGCTGGTCAAGGGCCTGCGCGCCACGCTGTTCCAGGATGTAGGCGAGCCGAAGGCGGGCGACGCGGCGCCATTCACGGTGCACTGGTGCCTGGCGCAGCCGGTGTTTCCGATGTCGATGCTCGGCCCCGACGGCCACCCGACCCGCGGCGGCTTCCTGCCGCCGGTGCCGTTGCCACGCCGGATGTGGGCCGGCGGCGAGATCGAATTCCTGCAGCCCTTGCGCGTCGGCGATGAATCGACGCGGACCTCGCGCATTGCCGACGTGCAGGTGAAACCAGGCTCGACCGGCACGCTGTGCTTCGTCTCGGTCGAGCACAGCATCTCCTCGCCGCGCGGCGTTGCCATCCGCGAGCGTCAAGACATCGTTTATCGCGAGATGACGAGCACCGCGACCGCCAAAGCCCCGTCTCCGCCGCCGAAGGCAAAGCATCGCGAGACCCATGTCTCCGACCCCGTGCTGCTGTTTCGCTACTCCGCGCTGACCTTCAACGGCCACCGCATCCACTACGATCGCGACTATGTCACGGAGGTCGAAGGCTATCCGGGCCTGATCTTCCACGGGCCACTGCAGGCGGCGCTCATAGTGGAGATGGCGGCGAAGCTGCGCGGCGGCAAGGCGCCGAAGAAGTTTTCATATCGCGGTTTGCAGCCGTTGTTCGAGGGTTCTGAATTTTCGATCAACGCCAATGAGACTGACGCTGGCATGGAGCTGTGGACCGCCAATGCGGAGGGGCAGCCGACGATGAAGGGCACGGCGGTGTGGTAGGCCACAGCTCCCTCTTCCTCATTGCGAGCGCCGCGAAGCAATCCGGAATCCCTCCGCGGTGATAAGGATTGGTTCGCTGCGCTCGCAATGACGGGGGCTGATGGCGCGATATGAATAGCAGGGACGGAAGCGATGACAAAAAACGGCAAGACCGGCAGCAAGTCCGTCACCGTCAAGCAGGCGACGCTCGATCTGCTGCGCGCCTTCGGCATCGACAAGGTGTTCGGCAACCCTGGTTCGACCGAGCTGCCGTTCCTGAGCGATTGGCCTGACGACATCGACTACGTGCTGGCGCTGCAGGAGGCCTCCGCCGTCGGCATGGCCGATGGCTACGCGCAGGCGACGCGCAATGCCGGCTTCGTCAATCTGCATTCCGCCGCCGGTGTCGGCAATGCGCTCGGCAACATCTACACCGCGCATCGCAACCAGACGCCGCTCGTCATCACCGCGGGCCAGCAGGCCCGCTCGATCCTGCCATTGCAGGCGTTTCTCTATGCGGAGCGCGCGTCCGAATTCCCGCGACCCTATGTGAAATACAGCGTCGAGCCGGCCCGGCCCGAAGACGTGCCGGCCGCGATCGCCCGGGCCTATTACGTCGCGATGCAGCCGCCGTGCGGACCGACCTTCGTCTCGATCCCGATCGACGATTGGGCACATGCTTGCGCGCCGGTCGAAGCACGCAAGGTCAGCCGCGAGATCGGCCCCGAGCCTGACACGATGAAAGTTCTGGTTGCCGCCCTCGATGCCGCAAAGCACCCTGCTCTCGTCGTCGGCCCCGGCGTCGACCGCGCCGGCGCGGTCGATTTGATGGTGCGCGTGGCCGAGAAGGCGAAAGCGAGCGTCTGGGTCAGCCCGTTCTCGGCGCGCTGCTCGTTCCCCGAGCGGCATCCGCAATTCGCGGGCTTCCTGCATGCTTCACCTGCGCAGCTGTCCGACGCGCTGCGCGAGCACGATCTCGTTGTGGTCATCGGTGCGCCGGTGTTCACCTTCCATGTCGAGGGCCATGCCGCGATCTTCGACGGCGGCGCGGCGATCTTCCAGATCACAGACGATCCGGACGCTGCGGCGGTCACGCCTGTGGGCACCAGCATCATCGCGACCATGAAGCCGGCGCTGAGCCTGCTGCTCGAGCTGTTGCCGGAGAGCAAGCGCGCGATGCCAAAAGGCCGCACGCTGCCGCCGACGCCACAGGCCGCCGATCCGCTGCCGGTCGAATTCCTGCTGCATTCGCTGTCGCAAGCGATGCCGGACGGCGCATCGCTGGTCGAGGAAGTGCCCTCGCACCGGCCCGCGATGCAGACGTTCTTGCCGATGCGCGGCCAGGACAGTTTCTACACCATGGCGAGCGGCGGCCTCGGCTATTCCCTGCCCGCCGCGGTCGGCATGGCACTCGGCAAGCCCACCAGCCGCACGGTGTGCCTGATCGGCGACGGCTCCGCGATGTACTCGATCCAGGCGCTATGGACCGCCGCGCAGCGCAAGCTGCCGCTGACCATCGTCGTCATCAACAATTCCGGCTACGGCGCGATGCGCTCGTTCAGCCAGGTGATGCAGGTGCGCAACGTGCCAGGGCTGGAGCTGCCGGGGATCGATTTCGTTCGGCTCGCCGAGGGCATGGGCTGCCACGCGGTGCGGGTGAGCAAGGCGGCAGAGCTCGGCGGCGCGCTCAAGCGCGGAATGGCGTTCGAGGGCGCGAGCCTCGTGGAGGTCATCGTGGATTCGGCGGTGCCGGTGCTGTACGGGCAGAAGCATTGAGGCGTGCCGTCTATCCACCGCGGCGGGCAGACTGGATTGCTTCGCTTCGCCCGCAATGACGGAAGAGAGTAGCGGCCTCCCCTACTTCCCGAACTCCTCGCGCATCTTGGCCTGAATCTTGGCCATGCCACCGATCCAGCGGTCGTAATTCTCGGTCTTCTTGCGCATGTAGCCGAGCACCTGGGGGTGCGGCAGGATCAGGAAGGTCTCCTGCTCGAGGCCGGCGAGCACGTCCTTTGCCACCTGCTCCGGCGTGAGGTCGCCGTCGCCGGATTGCGGGCCCTTGGGGATCGAGCGCAACATGTTGGTGTCGACGCCTTGCGGGCAGAGGATCGAGACCTTGATGTTGTCGGCCTTGTGCGAGATCGCGAGGTTCTCGGCAAAGCCCACCGCGGCGTGCTTCGTCGTCGAGTAAGCCGGGCTGCCGACCTGCGACAGCAGGCCCGCAGCCGAGATGGTGTTGAGGAATAGCCGCCGCCGCGCGCCTTCATGCGGGGAATGAGATGTCGCGCCGCATAGACATGCGCCATGACGTGGATCGCCCAGCTGCGCTGCCACGGCTCGTCCGAGGCGCCGCCGGCGTTGACCGACATCGGATCGAAGCCGCCGCCGATGCCGGCATTGGAGCAGAACAATGCGATCGGGCCGAACTGCCGCTCGGTTTCGTCGATGACGTGCGAGATATCCTTTTCCTGCGCGACGTCGCATTTGAAAGCCGCGCCATCGACCGTCGCTGCGACGATCCTCGCATTGGCGGCGTCCATATCCGCGACCACGACCTTGGCGGCGCCCGCCTTGTGAAAGGCCTCGCAAAGCGCCTTGCCGATGCCGTTTGCGCCGCCCGTGACGACCACAACCTTGCCGGTCACCTGCATGCAACGTCTCCTGTTTTCTCAGATGGTCTCATCCCGCGTCGCGGGACGTGCTCAGTTCAACACGAGGTCGAGCACCGCGGTATAATGGCATGCCGCACCGGCCAAGACAAAGCCGTGCCAGATCGCGTTCTGGAAGCGCAGCCGCCGCCAGGCGTGGAAGATCACGCCCAAACTGTAGAGCAGTCCGCCGGCCACGATGAAACCCAGCGCCAGCGCCGGCAACGCTCTGACCACGGCGTCATAGAGCATCACACCGCTCCAGCCCATGGCGAGATAGATCCCGACCGAGAGGCGATCGAACCGGCCGGGCCAGCAGAGTTTCAGCACGATGCCTGATATGGCCACGCACCAGACGCCGGCGAGCAGCACCAGAGCGAACACGCTGTCCCTCACCTCGAGAATGAACGGCGTATAGGTCGCCGCGATCAGGAGATAAATCGCGGAATGATCGAAGCGGCGCAGCAGCCATTTGGCCGGCGAGACCGGCCAGAGATTATAGGTCGCCGACAGCACCAGCATCGACAACAGGCCGGCGACATAGACCGAGACGCCGACGACATTGGTCGCGTCAGCATAGACCGCTGCCAACACCACCAGCACGGTCGCCGCGATGATGCCGGCGAGCACGCCGATCGCATGGATGACGCCGTCTGCGATCAGCTCGGCGCGATCGTAGTTCCAGCGAATTGCATCGGCTGCTGCGTGGACCGAGGTGGATGCAAGTTGTTTCAATCTGAAGATGGTCATGGCAATCCGCTGAGCGGGGCAATGCCCTCTTGTGTGGGTGGTTTGGGACCGGCGCGTCGTTCGATCGGCTGATTTGCCGACAAAGGCGGTGGAAGTATGAAGCTTGATTTTCCCCGCGCAATTGCCACTTTTGTGAACGGCTTCACCGTTCCGCCCGCGCCCCGAGACCAATCACGTTCATATGGCATTCAGTTTCCAGGATATGGTCGAGGAGGCGCGCCTGTCGGCCCGGGCGCTGATCGACTATGGCGAGCACTTCTTCAATCCCACGGTACGGCTTGGTGTCACGGGCCTGTCGCGGGCCGGTAAGACCGTATTCATCACCGCGCTGATCCACGGCCTGACCCGCGGCGGCCGGCTTCCGGTGTTTGAGGCCTATGCCTCCGGCCGGATCGCGCGGGCCCATCTGGCGCCACAGCCTGATGACGCCGTGCCGCGCTTTTCCTATGAGAACCACCTGCGTGCGCTGATCGAGGAGCGGCGCTGGCCGAGCTCGACCGTCGACATCAGCGAGCTGCGTCTCGTCATCGACTATCAGCGTCCAAACGGCGCCGACCGCACACTCACGCTCGACATCGTCGACTATCCCGGCGAATGGCTGCTCGACCTGCCGCTGCTGCAGAAAAGTTTTGAGCAGTGGTCCGCCGAAAGCCTGGCGTTGTCGCGCGAAGCGCCGCGCGCGCATCTGGCCGCGGACTGGCACGCGCATCTCTCAACGCTCAAGCCCGAGGCGCGCGAGGACGAGCAGGCGACGCTCGCGGCTGCAAAGCTCTTCACCAGCTATTTGCGCGCCTGCCGCGACGAACGCTTTGCGATGAGCCTGTTGCCACCCGGCCGCTTCCTGATGCCCGGCAATCTTGCGGAAACGCCCGCGCTGACCTTCGCTCCGCTCGACGTCCCCACAGGCGGACAGGCGCCGGAGGGATCGCTGTGGGCGATGATGGTGCGCCGCTACGAGGCCTACAAGGACGTCGTGGTGCGACCCTTCTTCAGGGATCATTTCGCAAGGCTCGATCGACAGATCGTGCTCGCCGATGCGCTCGCCGCATTCAACGCGGGACCTGAAGCACTGCACGATCTCGAAGCGGCGCTGTCAGGTATTCTCGATTGCTTCCGCATCGGCCGCAGCACGTTCCTGTCCAGCCTGTTCAGGCCGCGTATCGACCGCATCCTGTTCGCGGCGACCAAAGCGGATCATCTGCATCATTCCAGCCACGACCGGCTCGAAGCCGTGCTGCGCCGCGCGGTGACCCGCGCCGTGGCGCGCGCGGAAGATACCGGCGCGCAGATCGATGTCGTGGCGCTTGCCGCCGTCCGCGCCACCCGCGAAGCTCAGGTCAGCAACGGCCGCGACAAATTGCCCTCGATCCTGGGCACGCCGGCGGCGGGCGAAAGTGCCGGCGGCGAGTTCTTCGACGGCAACACGGAGGTTGCGACTTTTCCGGGCGACCTCCCACTGGATCCCGAACCGCTGTTCAATGGCACGGATGCATTCCGCGGATCGTCGACGCAGGCCGGCGAGACGAGCGATTTTCGCTTTCTGCGCTTCCGCCCGCCAATGCTCGAACGTGAAGGCACTGAAGAGCCCGCGCTGCCCCACATTCGCCTGGACCGTGCCCTGCAGTTCCTGATCGGAGACAAGCTGGCATGAGCGACCCATCGAAGCCACGGCGGCCGGCGACGTTCCGGCTTGACGATCCCGGCGTCGTCGTGACCGAGGCCGACGAGATCAGCCGGCTCAGCCGCGCCAGCATCCAGATCACGCCGGAGCCCGATCCATCATTGCTGCCGGTACCGGTCCAAACCGCGCTGCCGGCGCGGCGCGGCTTTCCCTGGGGCGCGCTGTTCTGGTCCGGCCTCGCCGGCCTGACGCTGCTCGGCACCGGGCTCGGCGTCGTCAATCTGATCGAGAGCCTGTTTGCGCGCAGCGAGAGCCTCGGCTTTGTCGGGCTCGCGCTCGCCTTCATCGTGACGCTTGCGCTCGCCGTGGTGATCGGGCGCGAGGCGCTCGGGCTCGCGCGGCTTGCGACGATCGAGAAGCTGCACCGGCGTGCCGCCGAAGTGCTCTTGAGCGACGATCGCAAGGAGAGCCGCGCCATCGTGCGGGATCTGATCGCCATCGCGCACCAGAACCCGCAGCTTGCCCGCGCGCGCGCGACGCTGGAGAGCCATACCGGGGAGATCATCGACGGGGCCGACATGATCCGGCTCGCCGAACGCGAATTGATGTCGCCGCTGGATACAGAGGCGCGGCGGCTGGTGTCGTCGGCCGCCCAGCGGGTCTCGATCGTCACGGCGGTGTCGCCGCGCGCGCTGTTCGACGTGCTCTTCGTGCTCGTCGCCTCGCTGCGCCTGATCCGCCAGCTCGCCCGGCTCTATGGCGGCCGACCCGGCGCGCTCGGCATGATCCGCCTGCTCCGCCACGTCATCGCCCATCTCGCCATCACCGGCGGCCTCGCCGCGAGCGACAGCCTGGTGCAGCAGATGCTCGGGCACGGGATCGCGGCAAAACTGTCGCAGCGGCTGGGTGAAGGCATGCTCAACGGATTGTTGACGGCGCGGCTGGGGTTGGCCGCGATAGACGTCACAAGGCCGCTGCCATTCGCCGCCCTGCCGCCGCCAAAACTGTCGGATCTGGCGACGGATTTGCTGCGGAGGAAAGAGGACGAGGCGTAGCGCTAGGAGAGCGAGCGCTCCGCGAATTCCCACGCCAGCACCCTCCACGGGAACAGCGGCGAATCCTTTGGCGGCGAAAGCTCCGGGGTCCAGCCGGTGAGCTTGTCGAGCGTGTAGGTATCGATCAGGACACCGCGCCAGCGCCGCTCGACTTGCGCCAATGGCGCGCGCCTTGCCGGGATCTGCTGCCACACCGGCGAGTCATCGTCGGGCCGGCGACCGATATAGAGTCCCGCATGCCCCCTGATCCGGTCCATACCGGGATCGCGAAAGTCCTGGAAGCGGCCACGCTCGTTGATCTCGATCACGGGGACCCGGCCGCGGAACAGCCAGCGCATCATGGCGTAGGTGCGATAGTCGGTGGTTGCGATCCAGGTCGCGCCTGTCTCATCCAGCGCGGCCTGTGCGCGTGCGGCCACCTGATCGAAGCCGGCTTCGGCACCGATCGGATCGATCTTGCCGAGGAAATTCCAGGGCGCCGCGACATAATAGAGGAACACGACCACGACGAAGGCGATCCCCGAAACCAGGGCCGTGTTGACCCAGAACAGGCTCGACCGGATCGTCTGCGCGGACCGGCCTTCCTTCGACAGCATCGCGAGGTTCACGGCGGCGGCCGCGAAACCAACCGGCCACATGAACATCGGCCAGGTATCGCCGACCCTGAGCGTCATCGACTTCAGGAGGAAATAGGCGAAGGGCACCAGCACCGCCGTCGACAGCAGGATCGCCACCGGCTCACGGGAGCGATAGCCACGCCATGCCGTCATCGCGAGGCCGGACAGCACCACCGGCAACATGACGAATCCGACAAGACCGAATTGCAGGCCGATGTAGTCGCCGATGGTGCGCAGCGAGATGCCGTAATTGGCCGTGGCGCGCACGCCCTGGAAACGGAAGGAGGCCCAGTCGTGCTGGGCATTCCAGATCAGCACCGGCGAGAACACACCGATCGCGATCAGCAGCGCCAGATAGGGATAGGGGCTGCGCAGCCAGCGCCAGCGCCAATCCGGCACCAGCAGAAAAGCGGCGACCGCCGGCGCGAACATGATCGCGGTGAATTTCGACAGCAGCGACAGGCCCGCGAACAGGCCGGCTGCGAGCCACCACCGCCCGTCGCCGCTCTGCGCGAGCCGCACCAGCGACCACATCATCGCCACCGCGAACGGGATCATGGCGACATCGGGCGCAACCTTGGCCATCAGCAGGCCGTAATAGAGCGCGGCCTCGGGCATCAGCACCACAACAACGACCGCGCGCACATCATGGGTGAGGCGACGGACGATATCGGCGAGCAACAACTGCGTGACCAGCATTGCGACGATGCCGCCGAAGCGAACGCCGAGCACGGTGTCACCGAAGATCGCGGTTCCGAATCGGATCAGCCAGGCGATGCCGGGCGGATGATCGAGGAAGCTGAGCGCTCCCTCCTTCGACCAGGTCCAGTAATAGGCCTCGTCGGTGCGCAGCTCGATCGCGGAGGCATAGACGATGCGCAGCACCGTCATCGCGGCGATCACCAACGCGGCAATGACCAGAGGCCGGCGCAACGCGCCGCTGGGCTTCATGGTGATGTCGGTAGCGATCGTCACGGCCGCGCTTTTCCCTGACTTGTGAGGGGGAGTCAATGTGGTGGGTGTTGCGGTCTTGTCGGCCGTCCCGGGCCGGGACCGTTGGGGTGAACGATGCTTACCGTCAGGTAACCTTGCCGCGCATGTGATCGGAAGGGCCGTCTATCAGCGGAATTTAACTCTCTACTGGCTGTTCTCCTCAGTGAACTGGTACAAGCGAATCATGGCCGCCACCACGCTTTCACGATTGCCCGAACTCGTCCGCTCGACCAGCGCGCGGCAGGTGCGGCTGGCCTGCGGCGTCATCCTGTTTGCATACGTGATCAGCCATTTCCTCAACCACGCGCTGGGCAACATCTCGGTCGACGCCATGCAGGTCGGCGTCTACTACCACATCGCGTTCTGGCAGTTCCTGCCCGTCGCGATGGTGTTCTATAGCGCGGCCCTCACCCATATGGGTCTCGGCGTCTATGCGCTGTACCAGCGCCGCGAGTTCCGCTGGCGGGCGATCGAGCCGCTGCAGCTCGTGCTGGGGCTGAGCATTCCGGCGCTGGTCATGGCGCATGTCATCGGCATCCGGCTCGGCCAGACGCTGTACGGGCACGAGAAGCTCTATCCGCAGGAGCTCTATCTGTTTTTCGTCGTGGCGCCCGGCCGGCTCTGGACGATGACGATCCTGCTGATCGTCGCCTGGGTGCACGGCTGCATCGGCATCTATTTCTGGCTCCGGCTGAAACCGTTCTTCATGCGCGCCGCACCGTATCTGCTGGCGGCCGCCGTGCTGATCCCGACGCTGGCGCTGCTCGGCATCTACCAGGGTGGCCGCAGTGTCGCCGCCGACAGCGAGGACAGCGACTGGCGCCGGCAGAATTACACGCAGCGCGAGGTCGGCACGTTCGCACAGGCCGACACGCTCGACCGCATCAGCGCTGGACTGACGATCAGTTACTTCGGGCTGCTCGGGCTGGCGCTGCTCGCGCGCGGCGTGCGCGGCTGGCGCGAGCGGCGTGGCGGCATGATCGCGCTGTCCTACGGCAACGGCAAGACCGTGCGCGTGCCCAAAGGCCTGTCCGTGCTGGAAGCGAGCCTGCGCCACAACGTGCCGCATGCCAGCGTCTGCGGTGGCCGCGCCCGCTGCTCGACCTGCCGGATCCGCATCATCGGCGACCACGACACATTGCCAGAGCCGTCGCAGCGCGAGGCCTTCGTGCTGGCTCGCGTCGGCACCGCCGATCCCTCGATCCGCCTCGCCTGCCAGCTGCGGCCAAACTGCGATCTCTCCTTCTTCCAGCTGTTCACGCCACAGATGCTGTCGGGCAACGCGCAAGCGTCCTCGCCGGCACGAATCGGTCAGGAGCGCTATCTCGTCAGCCTGTTCGTCGACATGCGCGGCTCGACCCAGCTCGCCGAGAAGCGGCTGCCATTCGACACCGTCTTCATCGTCAATCGTTTCCTTGGCGCGGTGTCGCAGGCGGTGATCGAGAACGGGGGCCAGCCGAACCAGTTCGTCGGCGACGGCATGCTGGCGCTGTTTGGCCTCACAACCGATCCGCACACCGCGAGCCGGCAGGCGCTGAAGGCGGTGGCCGCCATCGCAACCCATGTCGACGAGCTCAACGAGCTGCTGAGCCACGACCTGCGCCAGCCGATCCGCTTCGGCATCGGCGTCCATGGCGGCGAGGTCATTATCGGCGACATCGGCTATCGCGACCACATCGTCTTTACCGCGCTCGGCGATGCCGTGAACGTCGCCGCCCGCCTTCAGGACATGACCAAGACGCTCGCCTGCGAGGCTGTGGTCTCCGAGGAAGTCCGCCGCACCGCCGGCCTTGACGAGGAGGCACTGCCCAAGCAGGAGGTCGCGATCCGCGGCCGCGACGAGCCGATGGTCGTGCGCGTCGTCGCCGACACCAGGACATTGTCCCCCCTCATCGCCGGCGACGCGCGCGTCGCGGCGTAGCACCGGTGTGTTGCGGCGCAGCGGCATGGGCTTGCTGCGAAAGCACGAATTGACTTCAACGTGATGGTTGAGACAGATGAACGTGGGTGTTGCGGTGATGACCGCGGGCCAACGAAAAGCTCCGGGAGGAGACGACATGTTCGACCGACGCGACCTGCTGAAAGGAGCGGGTTTTGCCGCACTGACGGCCACACTGAATTCAACCAGGGCACTGGCTCTCGACTCGGTCACCCTGCCGTTTGCCAATGGCGAGCGGCCGCTGGTGAAATATCCCCAGAAGCGGCCGATGATCGGGCTCACCAGCCGGCCGCCGCAGCTCGAGACGCCATTCGCGGTGTTCAACGACGGCCCTATCACGCCGAATAACGCGTTCTTCGTGCGCTACCACCTCGCCGGCCTGCCCTACGATCTCGACCCTGACAAGTTCACGCTCGAGGTCAAGGGCAAGGTCGACAAGCCGCTGAAGCTGTCGCTGAAGGACATCAGGAAGATGAAGGCGACCGAGATCGTCGCCGTCAACCAGTGCTCCGGTAACAGCCGCGGCTTCTTTGAGCCGCGCGTCGCCGGCGGCCAGCTCGCCAATGGCGCGATGGGCAATGCGCGCTGGCGCGGCGTGCCGCTGAAGACCGTGCTGGAAATGGCGGGCGTGCAGACCGGCGCCAAGCAGGTCGTGTTCGGCGGCGTGGACGGGCCGGTCAGCGACAAGACGCCCGACTTCGCCAAGGCGCTCGACCTGGATCACGCCACCGACGGTGAGGTGATGCTGGCCTATGGCATGAATGGCGAGGACCTGCCGTTCCTCAACGGCTTTCCGCTGCGCCTGATCGTGCCGGGCTATTACGGCACCTACTGGGTCAAGCACCTCAACGAGATCACCGTCCTCGATTCCGTCTATGACGGATTCTGGATGAAGTCGGCCTACCGCATTCCGGATACGCCGGACAATTCGGTCCCGCCCGGCACGGCACCCAAGGCGACGATCCCGATCAACCGCTTCACCATCCGCTCCTTCATCACCAATGTGCCCGATGGCGCCAAGCTGAAGGCCGGCCGCACGACGTTGCGCGGCATCGCCTTCGATGGTGGCAAAGGCATCAAGGACGTGTCCGTCTCCACCGATGGCGGCAAGACGTGGGCCTCCGCCAAGCTCGGCAAGGATCTCGGCAAATACTCCTTCCGCGAATGGAAGCTGCCGGTGAAGCTTGCCGCGGGCCAGGTCGAGTTCAAGGTGCGCGCGACCAGCAATTCCGGTGAGACGCAGCCCGACACGCCGCGCTGGAACCCGGCGGGTTATCTGCGCAATGTCGTCGAAACCGTCCGCGCCAGCGTGGCCTGAGGAGAATGATCATGCAGCGCACCGTTCTCGGCGCCGTTACGCTCGCCGTCACCGCCATGCTGGGTTCGGCCCTTGCAGCACCGATCGACTACAAGACGCCGGACGAGGTCGCGGCCTTCAAGGCTGGGCCCAATCTCGAAGTGGTTCAAGGCAATTGCACCGCCTGCCACTCGTCCGACTACATCGCGACGCAGCCGCCGATGAACGACAAGAAAGCCTTCTGGCAGGCCGAGGTCACCAAGATGATCAAGGTCTATGGCGCACCGATCGACGATGCCGACGTCGGCAAGATCGTGGACTATCTGGCCGCGACTTATTGACGGTGTCAGGGTCAATTGACCGCGAAACGGGCAAAACAGGCAAAAACGCTGCGAAGTTGAGCGAATTTCGGCGAAATGCTGATGTGGTTTGATCTACCAAGCCCGCCTCATTCCGCGTATCCTGTAGGACCGAACCGGCCGGTTGGCGGGGACTGGCGGTTCGTGATCTCGGAGGAAGACCCGCGGAGAAGTCGTTATGGCTAAAGGTACGGTCAAGTGGTTCAACCCGACCAAGGGTTATGGATTTATCCAGCCTGCGTCGGGTGGCAAGGATGTGTTCGTGCATATCTCGGCAGTGCAGAAAGCCGGTCTGTCGTCCCTGAACGAAGGACAGACGGTGGAATACGAAGAGATCGCAAACCGGGGCAAGACCTCCGCAGAGAACCTCAAAGTATAAGCCGCCAGCTCTTGCTGCCTCCCGGGTCAGTCCGGGAGTGAGGCCAAGAAAATTTCAGAAGACGATCCGTGCATTCGACGACAGGCGTTGCGACTGCACACGAAAGGCTATTTGCCTGGAGAAATCGTAGATCAACGCCGCAGCAGTGACAATCGCGACCGCATTTCGTCAGCCCACCGGCAGCGGTGCGTCGCGCTTGATCTCCTCCATCACCGCATAGGTGCGCGTCTCCCGCACGCCCGGCATCGACAGCAGGGTCTCGCCGAGGAAGCGCCGATACGCGGTCATGTCGGCCAGCCGCGCCTTCACCAGATAGTCGAAGCCGCCTGCAACCATGTGACACTCCAGCACTTCCGGCGCGAGTTTCACCGCGCGTGCAAAGCGCTCGAAATTGTCAGGCGTGGTCTTGTCGAGCAGCACCTCGACGAACACGAGCAAGCCCAGGCCCAGCCGGTGCGGATTGAGCCGCGCGCCATAGCCTTCGACGAACCCCTCGCGCTGCAGGCGCTTCAGCCGCTCGCCGATCGAGGTCGGCGACAGTCCGATGCGCTCGGCGAGTTCGACATTGGCGATTCGCCCATCTTCCTGCAAAATCGAGAGGATTTTCCGGTCGATCCGATCGAGTTCCATATTTCACACGACCAATGAGCTGTTGACCTTCATTTTCTAAGGTAGAATGGCTATTTTGTCTATCGAACTACGGTTACGTGGGCCTTATCCTGGTTTTCAGCCACAGGACACGCCATGCCGACCATCCCGCCGCCCTTCTCCGCTCCGTACGCCCCTGACGATGCCGACATCGCTGCACGGCTGTTTCCATCGGCGCATCTCAGCCCCCCGCAGGAAGCGCGGATCGACCGCACCGCGACGCGCCTGATCGAGGCGATCCGCAAGCGCGACGACCGGCTCGGAGGGGTCGAGGACATGCTGCGGGAGTTTGCGCTCTCCACCAAGGAAGGCCTCGCGCTGATGGTATTGGCGGAGGCGCTGCTGCGCGTGCCTGACGCGCGCACCGCCGACCAGTTCATCGAGGACAAGCTCGGCGAGGGCGACTTCATCCATCACGAGACCAAGTCCACCGCATTCCTGGTCAACGCCTCGGCCTGGGCGCTCGGTCTCTCGGCGCGGGTGATCCAGCCCGGCGAGACACCTGACGGCACCATCGGCCGGCTGGTGAAGCGGCTCGGCGCGCCCGCCGTGCGCACCGCCACACGCCAGGCGATGCGGCTGATGGGCAATCATTTCGTGCTGGGCGAGACCATCGAGCAGGCGCTGGAGCGAGGCAAGCCGCGCTCCGGTGAGAGGCCGCGCTACTCCTTCGACATGCTCGGCGAAGGCGCGCGCACCGCTGCGGATGCCAAGCGCTATTTCGATGCCTATGCGAGCGCGATTCTGACGATCGGCAAGGCCGCGGGCAACCATCCCCTGCCCGACCGGCCGGGCATCTCCGTGAAACTCTCGGCGCTGCATCCGCGCTTCGAGGCGATCAGCCGCGACCGCGTGATGGCCGAGCTCGTGCCGCAGCTGCTGGACCTCGCGCAGCGCGCCAAGGCCCACGACCTCAACTTCACCGTCGACGCCGAGGAGGCCGACCGGCTGGAGCTGTCGCTCGACGTGATCGCGGCCACGCTGGCCGATCCCTCGCTTGGGGGATGGGACGGCTTCGGGCTTGCGATCCAGGCTTATCAGAAGCGCGCCAGCGCGGTGATCGATTACATCCACGAACTCGCGCGCGCCCATGATCGCAAGCTGATGGTGCGCCTGGTCAAGGGTGCCTATTGGGACACCGAGATCAAGCGCGCGCAGGAGCGTGGGCTCGACGGTTATCCGGTATTCACCCGCAAGGCGATGACTGACATGAACTATGTCGCCTGCGCCTCCAAACTTTTGAATCTGCGGCCGCGCATCTTCCCGCAATTTGCGACCCACAACGCGCTCACCGTCGCAACCGTGCTCGAGCTTGCCGGCGACAGCTCCGGCTTCGAATTCCAGCGCCTGCACGGCATGGGCGAAGCACTTTATGAGCAGCTCGCCAAGGACCATCCTGAGATCGCCTACCGCACCTACGCGCCGGTCGGCAGCCATCGCGACCTGCTCGCCTACCTGGTGCGGCGGCTCCTGGAGAACGGCGCCAACTCGTCCTTCGTGGCGCAGGCGGCCGATTATCGCGTGCCGGTACCGGCGCTGTTGAAGCGTCCGGTCGATCTCATCGTCCGTCCCGATCACGCGCACCACGCCAGGATTCCGCTGCCGGGCGATCTGTTCGCGCCGGAGCGGCATAATTCAGCCGGCATCGAGTTCGGCGAGCGCGCAGCGCTCGATAGGCTGCTGGCTGACGTCAAGGCCGCGGCGCCCGATCTCAAGCCGGTCACAGATATGACCCTCGAGCAGGCGAGCGCGGCGATCACGGCGGCCGGTGCGGGCTTTGCTGGATGGAGCCGGACGCCTGCGGCGGTACGCGCGGCGGCGTTGGAGCAGGCCGCACATCTGTTGGAAAGCCGCGGCGCGCATTTCCTCGCATTGCTGCAAACCGAAGGCGGCAAGACGCTCGACGACGCGCTCTCCGAGCTGCGCGAAGCCACCGATTTCTGCCGCTATTATGCCGCGCAGGGCCGGAAGCTGTTCGGCAGCGAGACCGCGATGCCGGGCCCGACCGGCGAAAGCAACGCGCTTGCCATGCGCGGCCGCGGCGTGTTCGTCGCGATCTCGCCATGGAATTTTCCCCTGGCGATTTTCCTCGGCCAGGTCACCGCGGCCTTGATGGCCGGCAACAGCGTCGTTGCGAAGCCCGCCGAGCAGACGCCGCGCATCGCGCGCGAGGCTGTCGCCCTGCTGCACGAGGCCGGCATCCCCGCAAGCGCGCTGCATCTCGTCACCGGCGACGGCCGCATCGGCGCAGCGTTGACCGCGCACGCCGATATTGCCGGAATCGTCTTCACCGGCTCGACCGAGGTCGCGCGCCACATCAACCGGACGCTCGCCGCCAAGGACGGACCGATCGTGCCGCTGATCGCGGAGACCGGCGGCATCAACGCCATGATCGCCGATGCCACCGCACTGCCCGAGCAGGTCGCCGACGACGTCGTCACCTCGGCGTTCCGTTCCGCCGGCCAGCGCTGCTCGGCGCTGCGGCTGCTGTTCGTGCAGGAGGACGTCGCCGACCGCATGATCGAGATGATCGCGGGCGCGGCGCGCGAGTTGAAGATCGGCGATCCCTCTGAGGTCGCGACCCATGTCGGCCCGGTGATCGACACTGATGCCAAGCAGCGGCTCGATGCGCATATCGCGCGGATGAAGTCGGAGGCGCGGCTGCACTTTGCCGGCATCGCGCCGGGGGGCTGCTTCGTCGCGCCGCATATCTTCGAGCTGCGCGATGCTGGCCAGCTCACCAAGGAGGTCTTTGGCCCGATCCTGCATGTGGTGCGCTACCGCGCCGAGACGCTCGAACATGTGCTGCAGTCGATCGAGCATGCCGGCTACGGACTCACGCTCGGAATCCATTCGCGCATCGACGACACGATCGAGGCCATTATCGACCGCGTCCAGGTCGGCAACATCTACGTCAATCGCAACATGATCGGCGCGGTGGTGGGCGTACAGCCGTTCGGCGGCAACGGCCTGTCCGGAACCGGCCCCAAGGCCGGCGGCCCGCACTATCTCCCGCGTTTCGCCACCGAGCAGACCGTGACCATCAACACCGCCGCAGCCGGCGGCAACGCAGCGCTGCTCGCCGGAGAGGAGTGAGGCCCGCGAGGGCCGTTGCATCGCGCTGAAACATCGGTCTAATGCGCCTCCACGAGCGACCCGCGGAAATTCCAGCCGGCGGGAAACAACAAGAGCGAGGGAGCAACGCCGCGATGGAAAAAGGAATTTTTGCAGGGCTCAGGGTTCTCGACTGCGCGAGCTTCATCGCGGCGCCCGCGGCTGCGACCGTGCTGTCCGATTTCGGCGCCGACGTCATCAAGATCGAGCCGCCCGGCACTGGGGATCCCTACCGCAATCTGCCCAACCTGCCCGGCTATCCCACCGGCGAGCACAATTATGCGTGGCTGTTGGAGGCTCGCAACAAGAAGAGCCTCGCGCTCGACCTTTCCAAGCCCGAGGCGCAGGCCGTGCTCTACAGACTGGTCGAGGAGGCCGATGTCTTCATCACCAACATGCCGCCGCCGGTACGCGGCCGGCTCGGCATCAGTTATGACCACCTCGCCCACCTCAACGACCGGCTGATCTACGCCTCCTTCACCGGCTATGGCGAGAAGGGCGAGGAAGCCAACAAGCCCGGCTTCGACAGCAACGCCTATTGGGCGCGCTCCGGCCTGATGGACCTCGTCCGCGCCGACACCGACACGACGCCGGCGCGCTCGATCGCCGGCATGGGCGACCATCCCTGCGCCATGGCGCTGTACAGCGCGATCGTCACCGCACTGTATCAGCGCGAGAAGACCGGCAAGGGCTCTCATGTCGCCTCCAATCTGATGGCGAACGGGGTGTGGGCGGCGAGCGTGCTGGCCCAGGCAAAGCTGTGCGGCGCCAAGTTCAGCGAGCGGCGGCCGCGCGAGCGCGCGCTCAACGCTGTTGCCAACCACTACCAATGCAAGGATGGTCGCTGGCTGATACTGTCGCTGCTCAACGAGGAGAAGCAGTGGCCGACACTGGCCACATGCCTGGGGCGGGAGGACCTGATCAACGATCCGCGTTTCGCCACCAAGCCCGACCGTCACGCCCGCTCGATCGAGTTGATCAAGATCTTTGACGAGACCTTTGCGACGAAGGACCTCGCCGAATGGCGCAAGATCCTGGATGGCAACGGGCTGGTGTTCGGCATTGTGGGCATTTTGGACGACATCCCTGACGACAAGCAGATGCTCGACAACGAGGTGCTGGTGCCGTTCGAGAACGACGGCATGCTCACCATCAACTCGCCGATCTGGATCGACGGCACCAAGAAGGTGCAGCCGCGCAAGCCGCCCGACGTCGGCGAGCACAGTGACGAGATTTTGCGCGGCGCGGGATATGACGAGGCCGCGATCAAGCAGCTGCGGTCGAAGGGAGCTGTGGGGTAAGGGGGCGCATCGCGCTCACCCCGTCATTGCGAGCGCAGCGAAGCAATCCAGAAGCCCACCGCGAATGCATTGCTGGATTGCTTCGCTGCGCTCGCAACGACGATGCCGCACTATCGCGATATAGTCTCACGGCAAATTCGTCTCCGTGAGGTCCCATGCCCGCCTATCGCCTGCACTACTTCCCCGAATCCGGCAACAGCTACAAGCTGGCGCTGATGCTGACGCTTTGCGGCGAGACGTTCGAGCCTGTGTGGACCGATTTCGCCGGCGGGGTCACGCGCACCGCGGAATGGCGCAAGGCCGTCAACGAGATGGGCGAGATTCCCGTGCTCGAAGTCGACGGCGTGAAGATGACGCAGACGGCGCCTCTTCTCCTCAAGCTTGCCGAACAATATGGCCGCTTCGGCGCCGCGACGGAAAGCGAAAAATACGAGCTGCTGCGCTGGCTGTTCTGGGACAACCACAAACTCACCGGCTACATGGCGACTTACCGCTTCATGCGAGCCTTCACCCAGAAGAACGATCCGCAGGTGCTGAAGCATTTTCGCCGGCGGCTCGATGACTTCCTCGGCATTCTCGACGGACATCTCCAGAACAACGCGTTCGCGATCGGCAGCAAGCCGACTGTGGCAGATATCTCGATGATGGCCTATCTGCACTACCCGAGCGACGAGCACCGCTTTGATTTCGCCGCAAGCCATCCTGCCGTCCACGGCTGGCTCGGCCGCATGGCCGCGCTGCCCGGTTGGAAGCCAGCCTATGAGCTGCTTCCGGGGAAGCGGATGACGAATTATGCGAAGTGAAGGCGCCTCTTACCTCAGCGCCAGCCAGCCGAGCGTGAACAGGATGCCGCCAATGATGACGACGACCGCGACCGCCCAGGCGCTGACGCGGATGCTGCCGGTGACCTGTTTAGCTTCCTCGTTGCGCGCGATCTCGCGATTGCGCTCCTTGTTAGCGTCGCGGGTGTCCGTCATGGGTCATCCGAACCGGTTGGGGGCGGGCCTAACGCGTCTTGATGAAGCACATGCCAATGCGGCTCGAGGCCGCCGCAGGCTGACAGGTGAGACCTTTAGCACAGGTCCATGACGTAAAACTCTGATCCGGCGTTCCCGATCCCTCGTTTTGCAGGGAACAATGGGCGCCCCAGCCGTCCAAATATTCGGTGCCGGCGAGTTCCTGGGCGCCGCGGGTCTGCGGCCGGCCGGCAAATCCGCGCGAAAAATCAGGGCGTTTGCCGGCTGCGAACGCTGCCAGGATGTCGCGGCGGCGGAGCTGGTCGCCGAAGAAATGCGGCGAGGCCGGCACGATGGTCGAATTTGAAGCCCCCTCCGTCAGCCAGTCCACACCAGGAAAATGGAAGCCGCCGATGCCGCGGGTCTGGTGGCAGCCCGAGCAGGTAACGTCATTGAGACGGCGCTGGAAGCCTGCGACCGAGCGGATGTTTTCCATGGTGATGCCGCGCGCCGCCGCCTGCTTCAGCGCACCGACGACGTCATCGTCCGCGAAGATGGGATCGTTGCCCTCGCCTTTTTCTTCCCCCTGCATCATGCCGAACTCCGGCTGCAACGGGGAGGCGTCGAGGCCCGCAGGAGTTGGTGCCACGGCAGCTTTGGCGAGATATTTCTCCGGGATCAGCACGGTGCCCCGATCGAACTCGCGAAGATTCGCCGATGACAGCAGCCAGGCCTTGAAGTCGCGCCGGAGCGCGTCATCCGCGAGGATGCGGTCGCGATCGATCTGGTTCTCCAGCGTCGATTCCTCGAAGATCTTGGTCGCGCCGTCGTATTTGAACACCTTGAGCAGATAGTCGGAGCGGAAATCGTGCAGTGCCGATTTGGGTGAGATCGAGATCTGGATGTTGGTCTCGACGCGGTCGAGCATGGCATCGTAAGGCGCGGCGCGGCTGCCGATCAGCCCCTGCCAGTCGCCATTGCCGAGCCAGCGCCGCGCGACTTCGACACAGGTGACAGGCTTGCCGCTCTGATCAAGCTGGCGCGCATCGCGTGCCTTCATCACCAGATTGAACGTCATCGGCAGGCGCGTCGCGGTGTTACCGCCATCCGGTTTGGTGTCGAACCGCACCAGACGATAGATCAGGCGGATCTCGCCGCAGGACTCTTCCGACACATAGGCGCGGTCCATGCGGTTGACGATGCCCGCCAGCACGAAGCGGGTATTGGCCGACTTCAGCGCCGCCCGATCGAACAGCTGGACGTCGAAACCCTCGCCGACGCCGATGGTCTCGCTCGGCGAAGCCCGCTTGTGCCGGGCGATGTAACGATCGAACTCCGCATCGATCGCCGGCGGAATCTCCTCGAGCTGTGACAGTGATGTGAACAGCAGGTCGCTCGTCAGCGGAGCATTCGCGTTGCGCTCGGGCTGCAACAGGCGGGAGATCGACAGCGCACCGCTCCGGTCGAGCCTGCGCAGGAGATCGGGATCAGTCATCGCGGTGCCGCGTGCGAGCGGCGCGTTCTCTGCTGCCGAGAGCGACATGATGCTGCCGGACCACATGGCGGCAGCCAGGAGAATTCGCAGCGCGCGGCTCATGCCTCCACTAACACCGCGGACGACAGCCTATTCAAGTGAAAAGGCGCTTCACGCGGTGGTGAAGCGCCTCGTCGAAATTGAGATATCGGACGCTTAGCGGCCGACGATCAGGCCCTTGCTGGTGACGACCACCCAGCGCCCATCCTGACGGCGGATCGCGTCGACGCGGCCGATTCCGGGGATGGGATCCCCGGCATAGACCTCGTACAGGCCACTCCGGCCTTCGATCAGCGCGCCGCCGTTGGCGACGTCGCGCAGCCTCCAACCCTCGATCGTCGGCAGGCGGCCGACTTCGGTCTTGGGCGCAGCAGGCACGGGAGCCGCCGCAGGAGCAGCCGTCGCAACCTGGGTCGGGGCCGGTGCTGCTATCGTGCCGGTGGTTTCCTTGGCGGGCGCCACGGCGGCAGCCTGCGCAGGGGCGGACGGCGGCGTGGCACGGAGCTTGTCGACGGCCTCGGACAGCTTGGCGAGCCTGGCCATCGGCTCCGCCTGCGCCTTCTCGAGCTTGTCGAGACGATCATTGGCCCGGTTGATCTGGCTGAGGCCATTCTTCGAGCTGTGCTCGACATTGGCCTTGAGCGCGACGATGTCGGCGTCGATCCGGGAGATGGACGCATCCAGCGCGCTGGTATCGGCGACCTGCGCCGGTGCCGGACCGGCGAAATGCATCATGCCGGCGGTCGCGAGCGCGCCGCTGACGGCGCCGACGCAAGCCGCGATCGCGACGACCGCGGCCATCGCCGAAAGGCGACGCTTGCCGGCAGTATCCCGCACCTCGTCAGCCTTCACATGCGGGGCGAACTCTTCGCGCTCCCACGACTGCTCCGGGGGCGCCATGACGATGAGCTTGCCGGGCTTTGGCTCCGCCTTGGGCGCGACCTTGGGCTCCGCCTTGGGCTCGGGCTCGAGTTCAGCCTTGGGTTCAGCCTTACCCTCGAACTTCGGGACCACGATCCGGGGCGGCTCGACGGCCGGGGCATCTGCTTTGGGCGGCGTCTCATGGTCGGGGGCGATCGAAGGGGCATCGATGCCGGCGGCAGCCTCGACGGCCGGCGGCACGGCTGCTCCGGCGGCATCTGCGGCGCTGTCCTGGCCAGCCAGTTCGGGCATGGGTTCGCTCACGGCTCAAATACTCCAGTCTCGGTTGACCTTTTGGTAACTTTCATTGCTTGCGAATTCCTTACCTCGGGACCCGCTTACCGAAATTTTAGGAACTCGTCCGGGGCCGAATTGGGTCGGGAAAGTGGAACCCGCGTGGCCGGCATGAAACAATTTGTAACCGGATGAAGATGAACGGCGGAGCAATGGCCGGAACGGCCGGTGTTTGCCCGTGACCGTTCCCCGGTTAACATGGGCCGTCCCGTCAGCCAGAAGGCGTTTGGGGGGTGCCATGACAATCGAGAAATGCATCAACGCGTTCGGTGTCGATGACGTCATCTTCGAGGAGGGCTCGACCGGCCGCGAATTGTTCGTCGTGCTCGACGGCGAGGTCGAGATCGCCAAACTCGACGGCGCCCGCAAAACCAGCATCATCAAGCTCGGCAAGGGCGAGTTCTTCGGCGAGATGGCCGTGATCGACGGCTCGGCCCGCTCGGCGACCGCGATCGCATCGGCGCCTGATACGAAGGTGATGCGGATCAACCACGCGCGCTTCGTCTATCTCGTCAGCCAGCAACCGGCGTTTGCGCTGATGGTGATGGACGCATTATCGAAACGCCTGCGCGCTTCCAACGCCGTCACCTACCGGGCGGCGCAATCATGAGTGAGCGCAAGCCGACCGCATTCCCGATCCTGATGAAGAACGACGTCTGCTCGCTGATCCAGGCGGCCGATGACGTCTACCAGATCCGCTTTTTCAACCGCGCTGCCAACGCTTATCTGGTGCGCGGCTCGGCACGCACCATCCTGATCGATGTCGGCCTGTCCTCCAACTATCCGGCGATGGCCGAGTGCCTGAGCTTCGCCGGATGCCCGCCCGAGAAGATCGACATGGTGGTGCTAAGCCACGAGCATCTCGACCATATCGGCGCGGCCTGGCACTTCAACGAGCGCCGCACCTATGTGGCTGCCCATCGTCTGGCCGCCAACAAGATCATGCTGCGCGACGATTTCTCGATGCTGCGCAAGATGTTCAACGAGCCGAACGTGCCTATCAATATCGACATCTGGCTCGAGGAGGGCAACCTGATCGACCTCGGCAATTTCCGCCTCAATGTGATGTACACGCCGGGCCATACCTCGGCCTGCATCACGCTGTTCGAGCAGGATAAGGGCTTGTTGTTTGCCGCTGATACCTTGATGCCCGGCGGCGTGATGGGCGGCGTGTTCGGCTCCGGCAGCATCTCCGACTACATCCAGTCGCTGGAGCGCATCAAGGGGCTGAACACCAAGATCCTGCTGTCCGGGCACGGAAGGCTGTCCGACACACCGCAGGAAGACGTGCGCATCGCGATTGCGCGATCACACGGCCTCTTGGAAGACACCACGCAATTGTTCGAAGCGCTCGATGCACGATCGAACTTCGAGCCGATCATGCAGTCGGTGCGGGATTTGAACAAGCTGGATGATTGAACACGCAGGCGCATCTGCCAATGCGTCATTGCGAGCGCCGCGAAGCAATCCAGACTGCCGCGATCACATCACCACCGGCGCATCCGGCAGCTCGTTCGGATGTGGCCCCGCGGGCGGATAGTACTTCGCAAGCTCCCGCGACACCGCCTCGATGCCGGAGACCACGCCGCGCTCGAATCGGCCCGCGCCGAACTCGGCCTCCATCGCACGGCAGATCGCCTCCCAGCCCGCGGCACCAACCTTCGCATCGATGCCGCGATCGGCGATGATCTCGACATCGCGGTCGGCGAGCAGCAGATAGATCAGCACGCCATTGTTGTGCGCGGTGTCCCAGATCCGCAGATGCGAGAACAAATCGAGCGCGCGTTCGCGAGCGTGCTGATTGCGGAACAGCGGCCGGCCGTCGAGCGCACCTTCCACGACGAACCGGACCTGACCGGAATGCGTCCTCTCGCTTTGCTTGATCGCCCGCTCGATGCGCTCGAGCACACTTTTCGGGAACACTTGCCTCGCACGCCAGTGGTGCTGGAGGAGATGCCTGGTGATACGTCCGATGCTCATGACTACCAGCTCCCCGAGGCGCCGCCGCCACCAAAGCTGCCGCCGCCCCCGCTGAAGCTGCCGCTGTCACTGGACGACGATCCGCTGCTCCAGCCGCCCGACGAGGAGCCGCTCGACCAGGAACCACCGCGCGACGACCCCGTCGATGCCGGAAACAGATCGGCGATGAAGGACAACACGAAGGCGATGATTCCGGCGAGCAAGGCCAGCACGCCGGATCCGAGGATGAGCAGCGCAAGAAGGCCAATCATGCTGCCCGTCGCGACCGAGCCCAGCAGCCGCCCCAGCAGTGCGCGCAAGAATCCGCCGACGACGAGCGAGGCAAACAGGACAAACGGAACAGCCGGCCCGATATCATCCAGATTGGCGAAATTCACGCTGCGCGAAGGAGCCGGCAATGGCTCGCCGTCGACGACGCGCATCATCCGCTCCGCGCCGGCCGAGATGCCGCCGGCGAAATCACCGTCCCTGAATTTCGGCGTGATGACCTCATCGATGATCCGCCGCGAGGTCACGTCGGTGAGCGCCCCTTCGAGGCCGTAGCCGACCTCGATGCGCAAGTGCCGGTCGTTCTTGGCGACGACGAGAATCGCGCCGTCGTCGACCTTCTTGCGGCCGATCTTCCAGGCTTCAGCGACACGGATCGAGAACTGCTCGATCGTCTCCGGCTCCGTCGTCGGCACGATCAGCACGGCGATCTGGCTGCCCTTGCGCGCCTCGAAATCGCTGAGCTTCTGCGACAATGCGGCGATGTCGCCGCTCGACAACGTGCCGGTCCGGTCGACCACGCGGCCGGTCAGTTGCGGGATGGCGACGTCGGCCGCGGCGGGGAGGACGAAGGCAAGGAAAAGCGTCGCCACAATCGTTGCGCGCCACACACTCAGTGTCATCGCCCCCCTTGACCGGGCGAACCAGTATTCCAGAGACGCCAGCGCGGTCCGGAAAGGCCGCGGCGTACTGGATTCCCCGCTTTCTCGGGGAATGACAGCAATGGGTGGGGCGCGCATCGGGGACGAACGCGCTTACTTCGAGGGCGCAGGCGTGGGATTGAAATCGACCTTCGGCGCGGTCGAGATTTCCTTCTCGTTCTCAACCGA
Organism: Bradyrhizobium sp. USDA 4449; assembly: GCF_054056275.1. Taxonomy (NCBI): domain Bacteria; kingdom Pseudomonadati; phylum Pseudomonadota; class Alphaproteobacteria; order Hyphomicrobiales; family Nitrobacteraceae; genus Bradyrhizobium; species Bradyrhizobium sp. USDA 4449. The sequence goes on from NZ_JBSRYD010000001.1 coordinate 791,707, forward strand.
GAAGTTCGGCTTTTCCTTATAGCTGAACATCATCGCCGTGAGATTGGTCGGGAACGAGCGGATGGTGACGTTATAGTCCTGGACCGACTTGATGTAGCGGTTACGCGCGACCGTGATGCGGTTTTCGGTGCCCTCGAGCTGCGACATCAAATCCCTGAACAGCGCGTCCGACTTGAGCTGCGGATAGTTCTCCGTGACCACGAGGAGCCGCGACAACGCGCTTGAGAGCTCGCCCTGGGCGGCCTGGAATTTCTGGAAGGCAGCGGGGTCGTTGAGCACCTCCGGCGTCGCCTGGATACTGCCGACCTTGGCGCGGGCGTTGGTGACGCCGAGCAGCACGTCCTTTTCCTGCTGCGCAAATCCTTTCACCGAATTGACCAGATTGGGCACGAGATCGGCACGACGTTGATACTGGTTCACCACCTCGGACCAGTTGGCCTTGATCTGCTCGTCCTGGCTCTGAATGGCGTTGTAGCCGCAATTGGTGAGGCTGAGCGAGGCCAGCGCCGCCAGCACGGTCAGGATCTTGCGCATCAAATTTCTCCCGGTGGAATCGGGCGCAAGCTACCAGATCGAGTGCATCCGACGCCAGATATCCCGCGCCGGCGGCGCGAAAAGCAGCCGGCTGACGCAAGCCCCTTGCCTGCCAGCACGCGACATAGTCAACTCGCGGCCAACGAGACGAAAATGCAGGGAGCGCGCCATGTCCTCGTTCGAGACCATCCTCGTGGAGCGGCCGGAGCCGGCGATCGCCCGGATCGTGATGAACCGGCCCGACGCGCGCAACGCGCAGAACCTGCAAATGACCTACGACCTCAACGCCGCCTTCGACACGGCGGTGCAGGACGATGCGATCAAGGTGATCATCCTGGCTGGCAACGGGCCGCATTTCTCCTCCGGCCACGATCTGCGCCCGGGGCCCAGAAATGCCGCAGGCACAGATTTTCCGCCGGTAGGAAATTGGGGCGGCTTTGCGGAAGCCAACGCCCACGGCCGCTTCGCGCGCGAACAGGAGATATATCTCCAGATCACGCGGCGCTGGCGCAACCTGGCCAAGCCCACCATCGCCGAGGTGCACGGCAAGTGCATCGCCGGTGGCTTGATGCTGGCCTGGGCCTGCGACCTCATCGTCGCCAGCGACGATGCGCAGTTCTGCGACCCCGTCGTCACCATGGGCGTCTGCGGCGTCGAATGGTTCGTGCATCCCTGGGAGCTCGGGCCTCGAAAGGCCAAGGAATTTCTGTTCACCGCCGACTCGTGGAGTGCGCAGGAGGCTCACCAGCTCGGCATGGTGAACCAGGTCGTGCCGCGCGCGGAGCTGTCATCGCGCGTGCTGGAGCTCGCGCGCCGGATCGCGGCAAAGCCGTCCTTTGCGCTGAAGCTGACCAAGGAGGCGGTGAACCGCTCGGTCGACGTGATGGGGCAGCCCGCCGCGATCGATCAGGCCTTCGCTCTGCATCAGCTCTGTCACGCCCACAACCTTCAGGAGTTCGGCATGGTGGTCGATCCATCCGGACTGCATCCCTCCGTGCGCAAGCCGGCGGCCGCGGAGTAAAGACATGGATCTCAATCTCAGCGACGAGCAACGACTGCTGCGCGAGAGCGCGGAACGCTTCGTGGCCGCGAGCTACGACGCCGACCACCGCCGCAAGACGGCGAAGGACCCACTCGGCTTCAGCCCTGAAGTCTGGAAGCAGTTCGCCGAGCTCGGCTGGCTGGCGTTGCCGATCCCGGAAGAGTTCGGCGGCCTCGGCGGCGGTCCGGTCGAGATCGGCATCTTGATGGACGCGTTTGGCCGCGGGCTGGTGTCCGAGCCGTACATCGCAACGGTCGTGCTCGGCGCCGCGTTGATCGAGCGATGCGGCGGGACGGAGCAGAAGCAGGCGAACCTGCCCAAGATCGCGGACGGAACATTGAAGCTCGCCTTCGCGCATTCCGAGCGTGCCGCGCGGTTCGATCTTGCCAAGGTCGCGACATCGGCGACCAAGACGGCACAAGGCTGGCACCTCACCGGCAGCAAGATCGCCGTGCTCGACGGCCATGCGGCCGACGAGATCATCGTGTCAGCGCATCTGCATGATCATCGGGGACCATCAGGACGGATCGGGCTGTTTATGGTGCCGGCGACGGCAGCGGGGCTCGCGATTTCCGATTACCAACGTCTCGGCGGGGGACGAGCCTGCAACATCGAACTCTCCGACGTGCAGTTGCCGGACGACGCCCTGCTCGGCGGTGGCGCAAACGCACTGCCGGCGATCGAATGGGCCGTCGATCGTGCGATGGCTGCGCTTGGTGCCGAGGCTGTCGGCATCATGCAGACGCTGCTCGACACCACGCTTGACTACACCAAGATCCGCAAGCAATTCGGCCGGCCGCTCTCCGCCAACCAGGTGATCCGCCATCGCCTGGCCGACATGGCCATTCAGGTCGACGAGGCGCGCTCGATGGCGCTGCGCGCCGCGCTGAAGGCCGACAGCGCGCCGGTCGAGCGGGCCCGCGCTGCATCGGCTGCGAAGGCGAAGATCGGCAAATGCGCCCGCTTCGTCGGCGAGCAGTCGATCCAGCTTCACGGCGGCATGGGCGTCACCGAGGAGCTCGAGGTCGGCGCCTATTTCAAGCGGCTCGTCGCCTTCGATACGCTGTTCGGCGGCAGCGCGCACCATTATGCCCGCCATGCCCAGCTCGGCCGCACGACTTCACCCGCCTGACACAGGAGCGCATCATGGACCTGTCGTTCAATGCCGAGGAGCGCGCCTTCCAGAGCGAGGTGCGCAGTTTCATCGCCAAAAATCTCTCCGAGGAGATGAAGCGTGCCACCGCGCTGACGCCCTCGGTGTTCTCCGATCCGGACATCGGCATGGCCTGGCAGCGTGCGCTGCATAAGCAGGGTTGGGGTGCGCCGGGCTGGCCGGTCGAATATGGCGGCCCGGACTGGACGCCGGCGCAGCGCTGGATCTTCGAGAGCGAGTGCGCGCGCGCCGGCGTGCCGAATGTGAATGTGATGGGCGTGAAGATGGTCGGGCCGGTCATCATCGGCTTCGGCTCGCCCGAGCAGAAGACTTTCTACCTGCCGCGGATTCTCTCCGGCGAGGACTATTGGTGCCAGGGCTATTCCGAGCCGGGCTCGGGCTCCGATCTCTCCTCGCTCAAGACGCGCGCGGTGCGCGACGGCGAGGATTACATCATCAACGGCACCAAGATCTGGACCACGCATGCGCACCATGCCAACCGCATGTTCGCGCTGGTGCGCACCAGCGAGGGACCGCGGCAGCAGGACGGCATCAGCTTCATCCTGATCGACATGAAGGCACCGGGCATCACGACGCGCCCGATCCTCACCATTGGCGGCGACCACGAGGTCAACCAGGTGTTCTTCGACGACGTGCGCGTACCCGTCGCCAACCGCGTCGGCGACGAAGGCAAGGGCTGGACCTACGGCAAATATCTGCTCGAATTCGAGCGCGGCTCCGGCATTGCATCAGCCAAGCTGCGCGAGGGACTGCGCGCGATCACCGAGCTTGCGGAGTCCGATCTCACGGGCCGCGCGATCGTGAGCCCTGACATCGCGTTCCGCATCTCCGAGGTCGAGGTCGACATCGATGCGCTTGAAATGACCGAGCTGCGCGTGCTCTCTGCGCTGCAGACCGGACAAAATCCCGGCGCGGTGTCGTCGATCCTGAAGCTGCGCAACAGCGAGATCCGGCAGGCCGTGACGCGGCTCGGCGTCGACGTGATCGGCCATGATGCGCTGGCGGTCGAGCCGATGCGTCCGCTCTACAAGCTCAACCACGAGCCGGCGCTGCCGGAGGACATGCTGACGGTGGTGCCGGAATATCTCAACGGCCGCGCCTACACGATCTTCGGCGGCACGTCGGAGATCCAGCGCGACATCATCGCCAAGATGATGCTGGGGATTTAGCCCTCTCCTCCGCACTTGAAAGGGCTAGCCCGCCAGCTTCGCATCCCGGATCGCCTGCCAGATCTTCTGCGGCGTCAGCGGCGTGTTCAACTGGGTGATGCCGAACTCGGCAAGCGCGTCCATCACGCCGTTGGTGACGCAGGGCGGACCGCCGATGGCGCCGGATTCGCCGCAGCCCTTGGCGCCGAGCGGATTGGTGCGGCAGGGCGCGGAATCATCCAGCGTCACCACGATCGGCGGCACATCATCGGCGCGCGGGATACAGTAATCCTGATAGCTCGCGGTCAGCAGCTGGCCGTCGGCATCATACGCCACGCCTTCATACAGGGCCTGGCCGATGCCCTGCGCGACCCCACCATGGATCTGGCCGGTGACCAGCATCGGGTTCACGGCAACGCCGACGTCGTCGACGGTGGTATAACGCACGACCTTGGACACGCCGGTCTCAGGGTCGATCTCGACCTCGCAAATATGCGTGCCGTTCGGCCAGCTCGGCCCGTCAACCTCGCCCTCGGAATCGACGCTAAGTTTTGCACCGGCCTCCTTCTCGGCAATGTCGAACAGGCTGATGCGGCGGTCGGTGCCGACCACGGTCAGCATGCCGCCCTGATACTCGATGTCCTCGACCGAGGTCTCGAGCACATTCGCCGCCCTTTCGCGCGCCTTCTGGATCAGATCGTTGGAGGAGACCGCGACCGCCGTGCCGCCGACGAACAGCGAGCGCGAGCCGACGCTGCCAAAGCCCGTGGCGAGATCGGTATCGCCCTGGACGACGTCGATCTTGTCCATGGCGATGCCGAGCGTGTCGGAGATCATCTGCGTGTAGGTGGTCTGCAGCCCCTGCCCCATCGCCTGGGTGCCGGAATGCAGCACGACGCGCCCCTGCGAGGTTGCTTGCAGCGTGACCCTTTCGGTATGCGCGCGGCCGCCGGTCCATTCGATGTAGGAGGCGAGGCCGCGGCCGTAGAGCAGGCCCTTTTTCTTCGCTGCCTTCTTGCGCGCGGCGAAGCCGTCCCAGTCCGCGAGCTTGACCGCACGGTCGAGCATGTGCGCGAAGGCGCCGGAATCGTACACTTGGCCTGCTGCATTCGTGTAAGGCAGTTGCGCCGGCTTGATGTAATTGGCTTTCCGGATCGCGCGCGGATCCATGCCGATCTTGCGCGCGGCAGCGTCGAACAGGCGCTCGACGATGAAGACTGCCTCGGGGCGGCCGGCGCCGCGATAGGCACCGACCGGCGCGGTGTGGGTCATCACTGACTTGATCTCGAAATGCACCAGCGGCAGATCGTAGACGCCGGTCTGCACGAACGGACCGAGCACCAGCGGAATGATGTTGCCCGTGCCGGAGGAGTAGGCACCGGTGCAGCCGATCGACCTGACCCGATAGGCGAGCACCTTGCCCTTCTCGTCCAAGGCGAAGGACGCTGTCGAAGTGAGGTCGCGACCATGAGTGCCGCCGACGAATTCGTCGGTGCGGTCGCCGCGCCAGCGGATCTTCTTGTTCAGCTTGGTCGCGGCATAGGCGACGATGCCGTCTTCCGGATAAAGGCTGGTCTTCTGGCCGAAGCCGCCGCCGATATCGCCGACCAGCACGCGCACGCTGTCCTTCGGACGCTTGAGGATCGATTCCGCGAGGAGGTCACGGGTCGACGCCGGGGTCTGTGACTGCACGTGCAGGAGGAGACGGCCGGTCTTCTTGTCGATCTCGGCGATAGTCGAGCGCGGCTCCATCGCCGAGGGCACCAGACGCTGGCTGACGAGATCGAGCTCGACCGTATGCGCGGCCTTGGCGAAGGCCTCGTCGACCCTGGCGGCATCGCCATAGCTCATCGCGCCGACAATATTGTCGGGAGCGTCCGGCCACACCACCGGCGCGCCTGGCTTCACGGCCTCGACGGGATCGACCACGGCGGGCTGCACGTCATACTCGACGACGATCGCCTCGGCCGCGCTCTGTGCCTCCGCACGCGACGAGGCGACCACCGCCGCAACGGCCTCGCCGGTGTAACGGACGACCTCATGGGCGAGCAGGCGGCGCGGCGGCACCGTCATCGGCTTGCCGTCAGGGCGCTTGAAGATGCTTAGCGTCGGGATGGCGCCGACGTCGTCCTTGACAAGATCGACGCCGGTATAGATCGCGGTCACACCAGGCATCGTTGCCGCAGCGCTGGTGTCGACCGAGACGATTTTCGCATGCGCGTGCGGTGAGCGCAGCACGTGCAACCACAGCGCGCCGTCCTCCGGCTTGTCATCGATGAATTGCCCCTTCCCGGTGAGCAGCCGCTGGTCTTCCAAACGCTTGACGGGCTGGCCCGCTCCGAAACGCAAATTGCCGGGAAGAATATTCATTCCGCTGGGTCCTCTAAGCCTCAAAAGTGCGGCCGCCTTTTAGCGGATGGAGGCAGACCAGACCAGTCGCGGATTTGGGCGGCGGGACCGTGGATTGGTCATGACCGGAGGGACTTTAAGCCAGCTCTTTGAGCGCGGCTTCCACGAGCTTGCGCGCATCGGCGTTGAGCGCCGCCTGCGGCGGGACGGGATCGCCGACGTCGTAGCCCTGGACCGAAAGGCCGGCCTTGATGCAGGCGGCGAGATTGAAGCGGGCGAAGGCCTCGTTGATGCGCCACAGCCTGCGCTGGAGCGCCATGGCCTCGTCCCAGCGACCGGCCTGGCTGAGATCGTAGAGCCTGACGCTCTGGCGCGGAATGATGCAGGCCGGTCCCGCCATCCAGCCGACGCCACCGATCAACATCACAGCGGCCGGAATATGGGCGGAGGCCGAAAACACGCGCAAGGCTTCGCCGCAGCGGTTCATGATCGAGAGCAGCCGTCCGGTGTTGGTCGAGGCATCCTTGATGTAGCCAATGCGCGGATGTTCGGCGAGGCGAGCGATGACATCGAGGGTCAGATCCGAGCGCTGGAATTGCGGATTGGTGTAGATGACGACCGGAATGTCCACGGCGTCGGCAATGCCGCGGAAATAGGATTCGACCTGGGCATCAGAGAGCGGGAAATAGGCCTCGAGGATCGCCAGGATGCCGCCGGCGCCGAGCTTCTGGTAGGCCTGCGCCTGCGCCACTGCATCGGCTGTCGAGGCCGACGCAACGCCCGCGACAACGGGCACGCGGCCCTTCGCCGCCTCAATCGTGGTCTGCACCACAGCCATGCGCTGCGCGGCGTTGAGATAGGCAAACTCGCCGGTCGAGCCGAGCGGCGTCAGACCGTGCACGCCGGCGCCGATCAGATCGTCGCAGAGCCTTGCGAGCACGTCGGTCCGCACCGTGCCGTCGGCACTGACGGGAGAGACGAGGTAGGGGAAGACGCCGCGAAATTCGGTCATGTCGGGAATAAAATCCGGAGGAGCTGAGAGTGTGGCGGGCGCGCGATCCATCGCGTGCTACCATGGGGTATAATTGCCAGCAAGCGATCGGCCTTCGAGCCGATTTGTCGTCTTTGGAATTGTCCTGCAGCGTTGCCGGCTTTCGTTGCGTTGCGTCAACTGCAGCCGCATGCTCCAAGACATCGATTGTGACGCCGGCAAGCCTGATCTGGCGATTGCTGCACGTTCGCGCGAGGGGCTCCCAATCACATGTTCGTCGGCCGTGTCCCTGGGGAGGACTGGCCACCCGGCCAGTTTCGCAATCGGCCGCGACATCCCAGATTGTGGGCAACTTACAGGAGCTTCCATGACCGACCTTACCCCTCTCACCTCGCTGTCATCGGCGCTCGCGGACCTCGTGGCGCGTATTTCGCCGTCCGTCGTCTCCGTGCATTCGCATCGTTCCCGCTCGACCGGCTTCGCCTGGAAGCCCGGCCTGATCGTCACCGCCGACGAGGCGCTGGCCGACGAGGGCGACGTCCAGATCTCCGTTGCCGACGGTACCGCGGTTGCCGCGACAGTTGTCGGCCGCGACCACACGACCGATATCGCGCTGCTGCGCGCCGATACGGCCATCGCCCCGGTCAAGCTGGCGGCGACGATCCCTGCTCTCGGCTCGCTCTCGGTCGTGGCTTCCACCAACCGCGATGCACCAAGCGCTTCGCTGGGATTGGTGTCCGCTTCAGGCAAGGGCTGGCGCTCGCTGCGTGGCGGCGAGATCGATGCCCGGATCGAGCTCGATGTCCGCCTGCGCCCGAGCCAGGAAGGCGGCCTTGCCCTCGATGCCTCGGGCCAGGCCTTCGGCATGGCGGTGCTGGGCCCACGCCGCGTGCTGGTGATCCCAACCGCCACGATCGAGCGGGTTGCGGCGCAGCTCGAGACACGCGGCCGCATCGCGCGCGGATATCTCGGACTCGGGCTCCAGCCGCTGCGGCTCGATGATGGCATCGGCGCGATGGTGATGAATGTCGACAAGGCCGGTCCTGCCGCCACGGCCGGCATCCGCCAGGGCGACGTGATCGTGGCGGTCAACGACGAGAAGCTTTCCGGCGTGCGCGCGTTGCTGCGAACGCTGGGGCCCGCCAGTGTCGGCCGGGTGGTCGATGTCGCGGTCCGGCGTGGCGGCGAGCCAGCGAGCTTCAGGGTCACAATTGGCGAGAGGCCCGAGGCGTGAGCGAGGACACCACGTCCGACATCGTGCTGTCGATCGACATTGACGATCCGGTGTTGGCCGACCGCCTCGCGACGCTGCTCGGCAGTGTCGCGGGGCTTCGCCTTGCCGCGTCCGGGGAGACCGCCAATGCGAGCGTCGTCGCACGCGATCCGCGCGTCATGCCCGAGGATATTGCGCTGACGCAGCGCGAGCTCGACGTGCTCGCGCTGATGGCGGAAGGCGCCTCCAACAAGATGATCGCGCGCCGGCTCAATATCTCCGTGCACACCGTGAAATTCCACGTCGGCTCGCTGCTCGACAAGCTGGATGCGACCGGCCGCACCGATGCGGTGGCGCATGCGGCGCGCCGCGGCGTGATCGAGCTATAGCACGCTCCTGAAGCTGAGCTGCACCGTGAGGCCCGGCGCGTTGTCGTGCAGCGCGATCTCGGCGGCATGCAGGCGCGACACCGCCGCGACCAGGCTCAGGCCCAGGCCGTTGCCCGGGGTATAGCGGCTCTGCTCGAGCCGATAGAAGCGCTTGAACACGTGGTCATGCTGATCGGCGGCAATGCCCGGACCATCATCGGCGATGGCGATCGTCGCACTGTTGCCGGCATTGCGGCACGTCACCGTGACCTTTCCGCCCGGACGGCCGTGCTTGATCGCGTTGTCGACGAGATTGGCGATGGCATCGAACAAGAGGTCGCGATCGCCTGTGACTGCCACTTCGCTGTCACCACCGAGGCTCAGGCGCGTCGCGACCTGTTCGGCGGCGGCGTCGTAGAGCTCGACGACCTCGCCGGCAATTTCAGCCAGGTTGAGCACACGAAACGCGCTGCGGCGCGCCCGGGTTTCGATCTCCGAGATCCGCGTGATCGAGGCGAACATGCCGAGCACGGCGTCGAGATCGGCGATGGTGTCGCCGATCAGTGCGGCATCGGCCTCGCTGTTGCGCTCGTGGTGATAGGCCTTTTCCAGGCGGCCGCGCATCCGCGTCAGCGGCGTACGGAGATCGTGGGCGACGTTGTCGCTGACCTGCTTGACCTCACCCATCAGGGTCTCGATGCGATCGAGCATCTGATTGAGGTTTTCGGCGGCCCGGTCCCATTCGTCATGACTGCCGCGCAAGGGAATGCGCCGGTCGAGGCCTGACAACATGATAGCGCGGCTGGTGGCGTTGATCTCCTCGATCCGCCCGACCGTGCGCCGCGTCACCAGCACGGCGGCCAGACCGGCCAGCAGCACGAGCAGCACGGCGACCGCGATCATCGCGAGTTCGAGCATTGCGACGAAGCCGGAATGATCGCCTTCATCTCCGACCCGGCTCCGCACATAAGCCAGCGTGCCGAAATAGACGTAAACCATGATCGCCGCGACGATCACGCCGAAGATCGCGATGGCAATCAGCGCCAGGCGGAAGGTCGAGGACCGAAGCGTCTTAGCCAGGAGCACGGAGGCAATATCCGATACCGCGAATGGTGTGGATCAATGGATAGGCCTGGGCATCGTCGACCTTGCGGCGGACGCGCCCGACATAAACGTCGATAATGTTGGTGGAGGGATCGAAATGCAGGTCCCAGACGTGCTGCAGCAGCATCGCGCGAGAGACGACACGTCCCTCGTTGCGCACGAGATATTCGAGCAGCTGGAATTCGCGCGGCAGCAGCGGAATCTTGCGGCCGCGGCGGCTGGCGTTGCGCGCGATCAGATCGACGGCGAGGTCGCCGACGCGCAAGATGGTTTCCTTGGCGATGGTCTCGCTGCGGCGGCCGAGCGCCTCGAGGCGCGCGAGCAGCTCGACGAAGGAGAACGGCTTGACCAGATAATCGTCACCGCCCGCGCGCAAGCCGCGCACGCGGTCATCGACCTCGCCGAGCGCGGAGATGATCAGGACGGGCGACGCGACGCCGTCATCGCGCATCTGCCGCATCACGGTGATGCCGTCGATATCCGGCAGCATGCGGTCGATCGTGATCACGGCATAATCGCGCGCCACGCCATGGCTGAGGGCTTCGCGCCCCGTCGCCGCGAGATCGACGTCATAACCCGAGGCCGTCAATTCCTCGACGAGCTGGCCTGCGGTTTCCGGATCGTCCTCGACGACGAGGATGCGGCGGTGGCCTCCGGTCATGACGAACTCCGCGCGACGATCGCCACCAGATTATCCCGTTCCGGGGCTGAGCGGAACCACCCGGCGGCGATCGCGACAATGGTGCGGTCCGGCGATGCTAGTACCAACCATCCCCGCACACATTGACCCATTGCCACCCATAGGGCGTCCAACTCCTGCGCCAGCAGCCGTCGTCGTAGTAATTGGCGTAGTAGAACGGTGCGCCGAAGAAGGCGAACCGGTGGAAGCGGTGATGGCGGAAGAAGAAGGCATGGCGTCCGATGAAAGGCCTGCCGTGCCAGCCCGTGCCGGCAAATCGCGGGCCGAAGGCCGCGCGGGTCGCGAACGGTGCGCCGGCAAAGCGCGGCCCGAAGGCTGCGTGCGCGGCCATCGGCGAACCGGCGAAGCGCGCGCCGCCGAAATGAGCCCCGCCCATGCCGCCAAAGTGCATGGCACCACCCATGCCGCCGGCATGCATTCCTCCGGCGCTGAAATGCCCGCCGCCACCAAAGCCGCCACCAAAGCCGCCGCCGTGACCGCCGCCTCCGCCGCCACCACCTCGGGCGAGAACCGGCGATGCGAGCGCCACCCCAGCGGCGATCGTCACCGCAGTGAGGCCCTTGAGAAGCCTGTTGTCCATCGAAGCATCCTCCGTGCTGTGCGGCGATATTGCTGCCGCACCGGGAGGGATCAGAGAGGAAGGGACAGGCATCTTCAACTTACAAGCGCGCCAGATTCTGACGCGAAAGTTAGGGAGAGGGAGCCCCGCGCTCTCCTCCGTGATGCGTGACAAAATTGCGAAGCAATTTTGCACTGGTACGACGAAGCAATCCCGGACTGTTTCCGCGGAGGAATACTGGATTGGTGCGCTGCGCTCGCAATGACGAGTGGTTAGAGCTCGCCCTAAATCGGCTACTCACCCCTCACGCCCGCTTGCCGTTGTTCTTCTCCGCGGCCCGGCGCATCGCTTCGGCCAGCGCGCCGCCGCCACCGGACGACTCCTGCTTGCGCGGGGCCGATGAGGTCATGCGGGCGGCGTTACGAGAGTTGTTGTCGCGCTGCATGCCGGGCGCGTCCTTCTTGGCGCCAACCTCGTCGTCGAGGCGCAAGGTCAGCGAGATGCGCTTGCGGGCAACCTCGAAGTCGAGCACCTTCACCTTGACGATATCGCCGGGCTTCACCACCTCGCGCGGATCCTTGATGAAGGTCTTCGACATCGCGGAGATGTGCACGAGGCCGTCCTGGTGCACACCGATGTCGACGAAGGCGCCGAAGGCGGCGACGTTGGTGACGGTGCCCTCGAGGATCATGCCCTTCTGGAGATGCTTGATCTCCTCGACGCCTTCCTTGAACACCGCGGCCTTGAACGCCGGACGCGGGTCGCGGCCGGGCTTTTCCAGCTCGCGCAGAATGTCGGTGACGGTCGGCAGGCCAAAGGTCTCGTCGACAAAGTCCTTCGGCTTCAGCGTGCGGACGATCTCACTTCTGCCGATCAGCGCGTTGATGTCGCTCTTGGTGGCCTCGAGAATCCGGCGCACCACCGGATAGGCCTCCGGATGCACGCCGGAGGCATCGAGCGGGTCGTCGCCGCCGACGATGCGCAGGAAGCCCGCGCACTGCTCGAACGCCTTCGGACCGAGCCGCGGCACCTCCTTCAGCGCCCTGCGCGACTTGAACGGGCCGTTGGCATTCCGATGCGCCACGATGCTCTGCGCCAGGCCGGAACCGACGCCCGATACGCGTGCGAGCAGTGGCGCGGAGGCGGTGTTGACGTCGACACCGACCGCGTTCACACAGTCTTCCACCACCGCGTCGAGCGATTTGGCGAGCTTGGCCTGACCGAGGTCGTGCTGATACTGGCCGACGCCGATTGCCTTGGGCTCGATCTTGACGAGCTCGGCGAGCGGATCCTGAAGACGGCGGGCGATCGAGACCGCGCCGCGCAGGGTGACGTCGAGGTCGGGCAACTCCTCGGAGGCGAAAGCGGAGGCCGAATAGACCGACGCGCCGGCTTCCGACACCACGATCTTGGACATCTTCAACTCGGCGAGACCCTTGACGAGATCGCCTGCGAGCTTGTCGGTTTCGCGCGAGGCGGTGCCGTTGCCGATCGCGATCAACTCGACGCGGTGCTTGATGGCGAGCTTGCCGAGGATCGCGAGTGACTCATTCCACTGCCGCTGCGGTTCGTGCGGATAGATCACCGCGGTATCGACGACCTTGCCGGTCGCGTCAGTGACCGCGACCTTGACGCCGGTGCGGTAGCCGGGATCGAGCCCCATGGTGACGCGGGTGCCGGCGGGGGCGGCCAGCAGGAGATCGCGCAGGTTCGAAGCGAACACGCGCACGGCCTCGGTCTCGGCCGAGTTCCACAGCCGCATGCGCAAATCGATGTTGAGATGCACCTGGATCTTGGTGCGCCAGGCCCAGCGCACGGTGTCGATCAGCCAGCGGTCGCCGGCGCGCTTGAGATCGGCGATGCCGAACCGCTTCATGATCTTCAGCTCATAGGCACCGGGCACGCCGGCGGGCGGCGTCTCGGCCTCGGCCTGGATCTGGAGATCGAGGATTTCTTCCTTCTCGCCGCGGAACATCGCGAGGATGCGGTGCGACGGCAGCTTGGTCAGCGGCTCGGAGAAGTCAAAATAGTCGGCGAATTTTTCACCCTCGGTCTTCTTGCCATCGCGCACCTTCGAGACCATGCGCGCATTGGTCCACATCTCCTCGCGCAACACGCCGATCAAATCGGCGTCTTCGTCGAAGCGTTCGACCAGGATGGCGCGGGCGCCGTCAAGCGCAGCCGCGGCGTCGGCAACGCCCTTCTCCGCGTTGATGAAACCCTCGGCGACGACTTTGGGATCGTTGCCGGGCTCCGCGATGAGCTTGAGGGCAAGTGCTTCGAGGCCGGCTTCCTTGGCGATCTCGGCCTTGGTGCGGCGCTTCGGCTTGAATGGCAGATAGATGTCTTCGAGGCGCGCCTTGCTGTCGGCGGCGAGAATGGAGGCTTCGAGCGCAGCATCGAGCTTGCCCTGCTCGCGGACTGATTCGAGGATCGCCTTGCGGCGGTCTTCGAGCTCGCGCAGGTAGACCAGGCGCTCCTCAAGGGTGCGCAATTGCGTGTCGTCGAGCGCACCGGTCGCTTCCTTGCGGTAGCGGGCGATGAAAGGAACCGTAGCGCCGCCGTCGAGCAACGTCACCGCAGCCTCGACCTGCTCCGCCCGAACCCCAAGCTCCTGCGCAATTTTCTGGTTGATATTTGCCACGCGAGAATTCCTCTATGTCCAAGCACGCGACGCAGACCGAAATCCGGCCGCGGGACGCCGCTTATGGACCAACCAAGGTCGATTCATCAAGGTGCGGCGGGTGGCCGTCGACAGAGGATTTTTTGTCGAACCGATGCGATCTCGCCACAATCGTGAGGGCGTCGCGGGGCATTTGCTTGCTTCGATCATCTCCAACGCCAGACATGCTCCAAAGCCAGACATGCGCTCTCGCTCCCGCGGCGCGTTCCGCCCGAGTTTTGCTCGTCTCGTCACGCCCTCGACAGAAAGGGCGCAGGGAAGGCCGGGTGCCGACCTCGCACCCACGGTCTGCTGCGCGAAAGCGTAGCGCAAGGAGACCGCACAGCAGCATACAGGTGCGGCCGAACACACGGCCTTCCCTGCGCGGTGGTCGGACGGCTTATGCCGTGCTCTCCCGGGAGCCGAATTCCTTCTGGCCTCCCTCGCCTTACGGAAGTTACCGGCACCGCGCCGGTTGGCGCCGATGCCGCGTCCGCAAGACTTGACCGTAGCGACGACGGCCAGGACCACACGGTTTTGCCGTACGCAGGCAGATCCCGCTTCGCCCAAAGGGCTTGGCCGGACACGGCGCCGTTCGTCCGACGCGGCTTGCGAGGTGCTCACGAGGCTCGGCTCAATCCACTGCCCCGCCCTGCCACTCACATCCGCGACGGCGCCGCCCACGTCCACCGCAGCCCGATCCGCGGCTCGTGACGACGTACGACCGCCCCTTTTCGCCGGATCAGGATCGGCGACACATACGACAAATCCGAATTTCGGTAAAGCGAAATATTTTGGTGCGGGCTGGTTGACCCAGTGCTCGTGCTTTGCGCGGTGGGCTGCGCCAGCGATGGTGGCTTCTGCAGCCCGCATGGAACGGAGCGGAATGCGGAGGCACCGTCCCGGATTGCGCTTCGCTCCATCCGGACCACGGACCTTGCACTTGACATCCGCCCCGCTTCCCCGACTGGTTAGCCTCCGCCGGACCAGCAAACTTCCCACGAGGATACTCCATGCGCACCACGTCGGTTGGCGTCTTCAAGATTCCCACCAAAGGTCCCGGCGATGTTTCCGGCCTCATGAGCCTGATCGACTCCCGCGCGATCGATCCGACTTGCATCCTGGCGATCCTCGGCAAGACCGAAGGCAATGGCGGCGTCAACGATTTTACGCGGGAATATGCCGTCGCCGCGCTGTGCACGGCGCTGGCGCCGAAGCTCGACGTGGGGCCTGAAGAAGTCGAGCAGCGCATTGCCTTCGTGATGTCCGGCGGCACCGAAGGCGTGCTCAGCCCGCACATCACGGTGTTCACGCGTCAGGACGTTCAACAGCGGCCCGCAAACATCTCCGGCAAGCGCCTGAGCATCGGCATGGCGCAGACCCGCGATTTCCTGCCCGAAGAGCTCGGCCGCTCCGCGCAGATCACCGAGACCGCCAAGGCGGTGAAGGCCGCGATGGGAGATGCGGACATCACCGATGCTGCCGACGTCCATTTCGTCCAGATCAAGTGTCCGCTGCTCACCAGCGAGCGTGTCGAAGCAGCAAGCTCGCGCGGCCACAAGACGACGACGATCAGCGCCTACAGCTCGATGGCCCATTCACGCGGCGCCTCTGCGCTCGGCGTTGCGGTTGCGCTTGGCGAGGTCATGATCGACATCGGCGACGACGATGTGCTGCGGCGACATGATCTGTTCTCGAAGGTGGCCTCGACCTCATCGGGGATCGAGCTGATGCACAACGTCGTCATCGTGCTCGGCAATTCAGATTCGTCGGCGAGCGAATTCGAAATCGGGCATGCCGTGATGAGCGATGCGATCGACGCCTCGGCGGTCTTGTCGGCGCTGAACAGCGTAGGCCTTGGCCCGCAGGCAAAGCCAGGCCGCGAGCTCGTCAACGTGTTCGCCAAGGCCGAGGCCTCGCCAAATGGAAGCGTGCGCGGCTTTCGCCATACCATGCTCGAGGACACCGACATCAGCTCGACACGCCATGCCCGCGCAGCGGTAGGCGGCCTGATCGCGGGCCTTGCCGGCACCAGCGCGGTCTACGTCTCGGGCGGCGCCGAACATCAAGGGCCCGCCGGCGGCGGCCCGGTTGCGGCCATCGCGCGCCTCCTCTAAAGCGCCCCGACCTCTCCGCCCGGCGCAACCCTGCCCTTCGCGCCGGCTCAGTTGATTCACGCCGGCCCTTGCGAAAAAGGTGACGCGACACCTCAAGGGGATCTGACGTCATGACTTTGCCGATGAGCTGGAACGAATGGACGCAGCATGACGGCGTCGGACTTGCAGCGCGCGTCCGCAAGGGCGAGCTGACGGCGAAGGAATTGGCGCGTCAGGCCGCGGCAGCCGTCGCCAAGGTCGATCCGACGCTGTCGGGCGTGGTCGAGCTGTTCGACGACGTGATCGCCGATCCCGCCAAGGACGGCGCCAATCTCTCAGGTCCGTTCGCCGGCCTTCCCTTCCTGATGAAGGACCTCGGTCCGACCATGAAAGGCCGGCTCCAGGAGATGGGCTCGCTGTTGATGCGCGGCAATCGCGCCGCGGCCGACACGTTCCTCACAGGCAAATTCCGCCAGGCAGGTCTCAATCTGATCGGGCGCACGACGACGCCGGAATTCGGCGTGTGCTCTTCGGCCGACAATCCCGCCGTCTATGTCACCCGCAATCCCTGGAATACCGACTACACCACCTGCGGCTCGTCGGCCGGCAGCGCCGCGATGGTCGCGGCTGGCGTGGTGCCGATCGCGCACGCGACGGACGGCGGCGGCTCGATCCGCATCCCCGCCGGCGTCAACGGCAATATCGGATTGAAAGTCTCGCGCGGCGTGTTCTCGCTGGCGCCGCATATGTCCGATCTCACCGGCCTCGTCTCGATCCAAGGATGCCAGTCGCGCTCGGTGCGCGACACCGCGGCTTTCGTCGATCATGCGCGCGGGCCCGCACCCGGCGAGTTCATGCCGTTCTGGACCACGGCACAGCCTTATTGCGAGATGATCAAGCGCGATCCTTCAAAGCTGCGCATCGCGCTGTCCCACACCTGGGGCGACTACACCGCGACACCGGAGATCGCGGCCGAATTGGAGAAGACCGGCCGCTTCCTCGAAGGCCTCGGCCATCACGTCGACTACGCGCTGCCGAACCTCGATTTCCGCGCCGCCTTCGCGGCCCAGACCACCTGCTACATCTCGAATTTTTCGGTCGTGATCTCCAACATGCTCGCCGCGCGCGGACTGGAGCGGCCGCCGGAAGATCTGATCGAGCCGATGAACATCCGGATCTGGGAAGCCGGACTTCACACCAGCTTTGCCGACCGGGCCAGAATGCAGGCCGTGTTCAACACGACCTCGCGCGGCTTCGGCAGCTTCTTCGAGCAGTGGGACGTGATCCTGACGCCGATCACGGCGCTGCCGACGCCGAAGGTCGGCACCAAAGAATATCTCACCACGTCCGACAATCCTGACGTGCTCGACTGGTTCGGCAATCTCTGGCGCTTCTTTGCCTTCACGCCGCTCGCCAATCTCTGCGGCATGCCCGCAATCTCGATGCCGATGGCAGCCCAGGACCACGGCCTGCCGCTCGGCATCCAGGCCATCGCGAAGCAGGCCAATGATGGCCTGCTGCTGCAGCTCGCCGCCCAGATCGAGCGCGCGCTCGACGGCAAGTGGAATGACGGGAGGAAGCCGAAGGTGCATGTCGGCTGAGATTTGGACGACTCTGTCGAGACCCGATTCGATAAGCCTCAGTTCTTCACCGCCGGGATCGTCTCCGCCCGCTCCTGCTGTCCGAGCTTGAGCATCGCGAGCGCCTTGTCGATTGCTTCGCGCAAGGCGAGCGCCGCGGCCGGGCTGCAGCGCAGATGCGCAGTCTGGACCACGTCCACCCTGACGGCGGCACCAACAGGCATCAGGAGGTTTGCGGCAAGCTCGATCTGGATCGCACCATTATGGTGTCCGAAGCAGGATGCGCCGTCGAAATAGATGATCGGCGCCCGTTCGGAGCTTGAATTGGAAATGATCACGGGTCCCTGGTTGGCGGGCGTTTCGGGGTCAGCCATGGGATACTCCTCGCGGCAATGGAACGCCCACCATCGTTGCTTCCACCTGATCTGTCGAGGCAAAACCGGGCTTGCAGAGGCTGCATGCGGGGTTTTGCGCGGCGCGCGACACTGGTCTAGAACGTCACCATGTCTACCTTATCGCCCACGCTTCCGTTCGAGGAACTCGCCGAGGCCATCAAGGGCCGCCGTTCCGATTACGGCCATATCAGCGGGCTCCAGCTCGACCGGTTCGCGCCGGGCGAGGCCTGGTCGAGCCTGCCCTATCGCCCCGTCTTCGTCGGCGATACCGAGACTGGCGTGCTGCATGGCGGCGTCGTCACCGCAATGCTGGATGAGAGCTGCGGCATGGCGGTGCAGCTCGCGCTCGACGGCACCAGCGCGATCGCGACGCTCGACCTGCGCATCGACTACCAGAAGCCGGCGACGCCCGGCCTCGCCATCAAGGCGCATTCGGTCTGCTATCGCACCACGCGCTCGATCGCGTTCGTCCGCTCCACGGCCTACCAGGAGTCCGAGGACGATCCTGTGGCGACCGCCACCGCCTGCTTCATGATCGGCGCCAACCGCACCAACATGCTCGCGGACCGCCCGATGGCGGAGCGCAGCATTCCGACTCTGGAGGCGCCTGACGATCCCAACGGTCCGTTCGCCAACAGCCCGTTCGCGCGCGCCCTCGGCATTCGCGTCAATGATGACGGCACGCTGACGATGCCGTTCTCGCCAAAGATCATCGGCAACCCGATCCTGCCCGCCATCCATGGTGGCATGACCGGCGCCTTTCTCGAAACCACAGCGATCATCGGCGTCCGGCGCGAACTCGGAATCGCGACACTGCCGAAGCCGATTGGGCTGACCGTCAACTACTTACGATCCGGCCGGGCGCTGGATACCATTGCCAATGTCTCGATCGTGAAACAGGGACGGCGTATCGTCGCCTTTGAGGCACGCGCCTGGCAGGACGAGCCGGGGAAGCCGATCGCCTCCGCCTTCGGCCATTTCATGCTGCGTCCGGCGCCCGGAAACGACGAGGTATAGGCGTATTTTACTTGACGGAACGGACCCTGACGCCGAAGGCTTGATGTCGAACGCTGAACGTCGAAGGCTTGGGACTCAACGATAGCGCAAGCTCGCGAAAGGTATTCGGTTGCGACACCCGATCGACATCATCGCCATGTTTGCCGCCATCTGGCTGCTGGCCTCGATGGTGCTGGACGCGGTGACGCCGAAGGAGCTGACGGCGGTCATGATCGCCATCGCGATCGGACCCGCCGTGGTCATCACCGCCGTGTTCTACTATCTGCGCTGCCCGCGCACCGATTTCGCGGTGATGTTCGCTGCGCTCTGGCTTATCTCCGACATCGCGATCGCCTTCATGTCGCCGAAGGAGCTGCCGCAGTTCCTGATCGCGCTCGGTTTCGCGCCCGCCGCACTGATCGGCATCGTGCTGCACTGGCAGCGCTTCCAGCGCCGCCATGAGCAATTGCCCGCGCCGTCGACGAAGCGCGGCTAGCGCCCTGTTCACCTCTCTGCGATGGGGAGAGGTCGGATTGTGCTCGGACAACGCATGAGCGTGACGTCATCACGCTTGTTTGTTGGGGTTTCAGTCTTTCGCAATCGCCCGGTCATAGGCCTCGATCGTCGCTTTCGCGCGCGCAGCGACGTCGGCGGCCGACATGCCTGATTTGTAGAGGCTGGAACCGAGCCCGAAGGCCGTCACGCCGCCCTTGATGTATTCGGCAAAATTCTGGTCGGAGACCCCGCCGACCGCCGCGATCATGACGCCTGCGGGCAGCACCGCGCGGATCGCGGCAATGCCGGACGCACCCAACACACTCGCCGGAAAGAACTTCAACCCTGAGGCGCCGGAGCGCGCCGCGAGCAGCGCCTCAGTCGGCGAGAACACGCCGGGCAGCGTCACCATGCCGTGCTGTTGCGCGCGCGCCAGCACCTCGGTGTCGACGTTCGGCGAGACCATGAGCCTGCCGCCGGCGTCGTTGAGGCGATCGACATCCGCCGCTGATAGCACCGTGCCGGCGCCGATCAACACGTTGGCAGGGGCGAGCTTCGCGGCCATGCCGATCGAGCGGAACGGATCGGGCGAGTTCAGGGGAATCTCGATCGCGGTCATGCCGGCCTCGATCAGCACGCCGACGATGGCCTCGGTCTCCTCCGGCTTGACGCCGCGCAGGATCGCGACCAGGGGCCGCTTCATCGGTGGAAAGGGAACGCTCATCACAAATGTCCTCTCACTTCGTCCAGATCGCCGCCGATGCCATCGAGAGGCCTCGGCGAACCGCTTCATCCGCGTCGATCGGCTTCACGTCGAGCGTCAGCGCCTCGAAGGCGAGCCGGTACAGCGCCGCCAGCCGACCCGACGCAATCAAGGTGATGCCGGCTTTCGGCACCGTGCCGGACAGGCCTGCCGCAAGCTCGGCGCCGATCAAGGTGCCCGACAGCGTCTCGCGGGCCGCGGCCGGCGTGCCGCCGAACAGCAACTGGCGCGACCTTGCGGCAAACAGGAGATTGGCGGTGAACGCCGGCGCATCGAACGCGGCTTTCACGGCGGCCTTGAAGCTCGCGACGTCCTCGGCATCATCAGCGCCGGCGATGGCAAGCGACAGGATCGTCTCGCGCGAGACGACGCTGAAGAGCTCGCCGGTCATGAAGGTCGAGAAATGCGTGACCGTGCCATCCTTCACCCGCACCCATTTCGAATGGGTGCCGGGCATGCAGACCAGGGCGTCGCCCGCAGCCTCGATACCGAGCGCGCCGAGCAATTGTGTCTCCTCGCCGCGCATCACGTCGGGCGCTGATGCGTCGCGCTGTGCGATGCCCGGCAGGATGCGGATGTCGCGCACCTCGCCCGGCACGCGGGCGGCCTGCTCGAGGACCGCGGACAACGGCGCCGGCGTGTCGACGTAGCCGGCCTCAACCCAGCCGGTCTTGGCCCCCGCCATGCCGCAGATCAAAACCGGCAGACGATCCGGCGCGCTGACGGCCGCCAGGTGCGATTGCAGCACGCCGGGGAAGCCGGCCTTGGCCGCCGCCAGCATGCCCTCATCGCTGCGGCGCTCGGCCAACACCTGGCCGGTGCCATCGACAACCCAGAGGCGAAAGCTGCTGGTGCCCCAGTCCACCGCGGCGAATGCGGGTTCGGTCATTTCGAATCGTATCCCTCGTCTCACCGCCGGGACGCCGTCTCGCGACAATGAGACGGACGCTCGGCAAATCTGCCCCGGAATATCGGCTATTACCGCTCTAAACCAGCCTTTTCTCACGGCTCTGAGACGCAAAGCGCGCTGGCACACCGCTTGCTGAAGCTGTTTCTGTTCAAGGGAACGCGCAGCAAGACGCGTCAACATCAGATGAGGAAACCCATGGAGATCGGCTATTTCACGATGCCTTCGCATCCGCCGGAGTGCGGCCTGAAGGAAGGACACGATTGGGACTTGCAGGTCCTGCGCTGGCTCGACGAACTCGGCTATCAGGAAGCCTGGATCGGCGAGCATCACACCGCGCCCTGGGAACCCAATCCCACGCCGGACCTGCTGATCGCACAGGCCCTGATGCAGACCAAGCGCCTGCGCATCGGCCCCGGCGGCTTCCTGCTGCCCTATCACCATCCGGCCGAGCTCGCCAACCGCGTCGCGATGCTGGATCACCTCTCCGAAGGCCGGCTCAATTTCGGGGTCGCGGCCTCAGGCTTGCCGAGCGACTGGGCGATGTTCAACGTCGACGGCATGAGCGGGCAGAACCGCGACATGACGCGCGAGGCACTGGAGATCATCCTGAAGCTGTGGAGCGAGCCGGCACCGTTCACGTACAAGGGCAAGTTCTGGACGGTGACCAAGCCCGACACGATGTTCGACTTCCTCAAGCCGCACATCAAGCCGCTGCAGGCGCCACATCCGCCGATCGGCGTGGCCGGACTGTCGAAGAACTCGGACACGCTGAAGCTCGCCGGCGAACGCGGCTTCATCCCGATGAGCCTCAACCTCAACCCGGCCTATGTCGGCAGCCATTGGGACTCGGTGGAGATCGGCGCCGCCAAGACCGGACGCAAGCCGAACCGCGCCGACTGGCGCCTGGTGCGCGAGGTGTTCGTCGCCGACACCGACGAAGAGGCGTGGAAGCTCTCGACCGGCGACATGATGGGCCGGATGATGAGCGAGTACTTCCTGCCGCTGCTCGGCCATTTCGGCTTCAAGGACTATCTGAAGCACGCCCCCGATGTGCCCGATAGCGACGTCACCGTCGAATATTGCGCCAAGCGGAACTGGATCGTCGGCTCGCCTGCGACCGTCGCCGAGAAGATCGAGAAGATCTATGACGAGGTCGGCGGCTTCGGCGTGCTCTGCGTGTTCGGCTTCGACTACAAGCACAAGCCGGAGGCCTGGCACCACTCGCTTTCGCTGCTGATGAACGAGGTGATGCCGCGCCTGAAGCATCTCGGCTCCGCAAAGAAGGCAGCTTGACGCTTCGCGGGTGCGGCGCGAACCTGCCGCACCCGCTACTGTTCCGGAGATGTCCGCGTGAGCGTCGACGCAAACGATTTCAAGCAGGCGATGCGCCAATGCGCCGGCGCGGTCGCGCTGGTCACCGTCGGCGCCGAGCACGGCAAGCGCACCGGGCTGACGGTGACGTCGGCCTGTTCGCTGTCGGACAATCCGCCCTCGCTGATCGTCTGCGTCAACCGCAAAGCCAGCGCGCACACCCGCATCCGCGAGGAAGCGGCCTTCGCGATCAACTTCCTGCACGAGGATCACGCGCTGCTGGCACTGACCTTCAGCGGCCAGAAGGGCGTCAACGGCGACGACCGTTTTGCCTTCGGGCAATGGACGCGCGGGGTCACGGGCGCTCCGGTGCTGACCGACGCGGTCGCAGCATTCGACTGCGTGCTGGCGCAGGAATTCGAGACCAGGACGCACTCGATCTTCGTCGGCGAGGTGCGCGGCGTATCGCATTCCGCCGCGGCAGCGCCACTGGTGTATTTGCGCAGCAGCTTCCACACCCCACACGAAATCCGCGAGACCGTTTCAGTCGGCGACCTCGATTCGCGGCATCTGAGCTGGATGGATTTTTCGTAAGGGCGAGCTACTGCGCGCTCTCGATCTTCAGCTGCTTGATCTTGCGATACAGCGTGGCGCGGCTCAGCTTCAGCGTCCGCGCAGCTTCGGTGACGCGGCCGCCGTGCTTGCGCAGCACTTCGACGATCGTCGCGCGCTCGGCGGCTTCGAGAGCCTCCGTCGCTCTCCCGCCGAACGGCGGCAGATCGAGATCGGCCTCCATGATCACGCCATCCTCGGCCGTGCAGCCGGCGAGCCGCAGCACGTGGCGGAGCTGCCGCATGTTGCCCGGATAAGAATAGGCTGCGAGCAACGACCAGGCCTCGCCCGAGATACGGCAATCCGGCGCTTCCTCGCGCGCGATCTGGCGGACGATGTCATCCCGATCCGCGCGCTCGCGTAACGCAGGCAACCGCACCTCCATGCCGCGCAGGCGGAAATAGAGGTCGGTGCGGAAGGCGCCTTCCTCCGCCATGCGACCGAGGTCGCGATGGGTGGCGCTGATCAACCGGATATCCACCGGCACCGGCTTGAGCGCGCCGAGCGGCCAGACCTCGCGGTTCTCCAGCACGCGCAACAGCCGCGTCTGCAGCGCGATCGGCATGTCGCCGATCTCGTCGAGGAACAGCGTGCCGCCGTCGGCCTGCACGATCAGGCCTTTCGACCCGTCGCGCCGCGCGCCGGTGAAGGCGCCGGCCTCGTAGCCGAACAGCTCGGCATCGATCAGGCTCTCCGGCATCGCCGCGCAGTTCAGCGCGACGTAATTGTTGCGCGCGCGGTTGCTGGCGGCATGGATGGCGCGCGCGAACGCGTCCTTGCCGACGCCGGTCTCGCCACGCAGCAGCACCGGCAGGTTGTGATCGCCGATGCTCCTCAAGCGCTTCACGCTCTTGACCAGGCCTGGATCTCGGCCGGCGAGCCGGTGCAGCGCGTCGAAGCGATCGATCGGAGCATCACGGCGAAGCGTGGACGATCTCGCGCGCAGCGGCGGGGCAATGTGGCTCCGACCGAGCGGCCGGCCATCGGCGCGGCGCAGCTCGACGATGTCGTCTGCGTTGCGCGAATGATCGAGCTTGATGTAGCGCGACAGATCGATGCCGGAGGCGATCAATCCGTCGGTCAGGCCGAGCAAGGCGCGCGCCGAGCGGCAGGCGCCGACGATGCGGCGGTCCTCGTCAAAGGCGAGCAGGGCGTTGCCGCCGATATCAGGCACGGTCGCGATCCAGGCGTTGCGGAAATGATCGCGGAAGATCGCACGCTCCATCCGCCGCGTCGCTTCCGTCGTCACCGCAAGCGCCAGCTGATGCGCGGCACGGCTGAGGTCATCGCGGCAGGACGTGATGTTGACCGCGCCGGCGAGACGTCCGGCCTGGTCGAACAGGGGCGTCACCGCGCAGGAGAAGATGCCCCACTGCTCGCGAAAATGCTCATCGCGATGGACCAGGATGGGCTTTTGTTCCGCAAGGCACGTGCCGAGCCCGTTGGTGCCTTCAAAAGCTTCCGAAAAATTCGAGCCGGTATAGACCTTCCAGCGCAAGAAGATCTCGGTATCGGCCTCGCCGGGCAAGCGGCTGAACAGCATGGTCGCGTTCGCGTCAGCGAGATTGACGCAATAGCCGGCGTCGCGGAGCACGCGGGCGAGATCGTCGAGTTCGGGCGTCAGCAACCGGATGGTCTCTTCCAGCGGCTCGGCGACGTGACGGATCTCGGCCTCAGTCAGCGTCTGCGGCGGACCCTGACGGGCGGGGTCGAGCTTGTGGCTGATCAGGCAGCGCCGCCAGGAGTTCGCGATCCGCGACTCCGCATCGACGTCGGCCACATGATTTGGCGACGGACAAGACACGGGCGACATGGTTCGAGGCCGAAAGGCTGGCCATCGCGGACGTCTCCACCCTGTATTCTGGTGCAAAGTCTGGCACCAAAGGCGGGGATGTCAATCGGGAACCGGAACGCAGCTATTGCTGCACCGCCCTCACCACGTGTCGATGCACGGCCGCTTCTTGTCCGTCCTTGGCGCCGGCTTAGGCACCGATCGCAGGCCCGCCATGATCCAGCGCCGCGTCTCCGCGGGGTCGATGACGTTGTCGATCTCGAACACCGACGCGATCGAGACCGCCTTGCCGTTGGCATAGAGCTCGGCGACCTTGTTGCGATAATAGGCCTCGCGCTCCTCGGCGTCGGCGATCGCTTCCATCTCCTTGCGGAAGCCGAGCCGGACATAGCCTTCGAGGCCCATGCCGCCGAACTCGCCGGTCGGCCAGGCCGCGGTGAAGAACGAGGCGTGGAAGCCGCCGCCGATCATCGACTGCGCCCCGAGCCCGTAGCCCTTGCGCAGCACGATGCCGAACAGCGGCACGGTAAGGCTGGCGCCCGTCACGAACATGCGCGAGACGTGGCGCACGATCGCGGTCTTCTCGGCTTCGGGGCCGACCATGAAACCGGGCGTATCGCAGAGCGAGACAACAGGCAGATCGTAGGCGTCGCAAAGCTGGAGGAAACGCGCGGCCTTGTCGCCGGCGTCGGCATCGATCGCGCCGCCGAGGTGGCGGGGATTGTTGGCGATCAGGCCGAACGGCTTTCCCTCGATGCGGATCAGCGCGGTGATCATGCCGAGACCGTAGTCGCGGCGCAGCTCCAGCACGCTGTCCTCGTCGGCGACGAGATCGATCACGTTGCGGATGTCGTAGACACGCAGGCGGTTCTCCGGGATGGCGCGCCGGAGCAGGCGCTGATCGGCGGCTTCCCAGTTCTTCACGGCGCCCTGGAAATAGGACAGGTACTTCTGCGCGACTGATGTCGCCTCCTCCTCGTCCTCGACCAGGATATCGATGACGCCGTTCGGCGACTGGAACGAGACGGGGCCGACTTCTGCCGGATGATAGACGCCGAGGCCGCCGCCTTCGATCATCGCCGGGCCGCCCATGCCGATCGAAGCATTCTTGGTGGCGATGATGACGTCGCAGCAGCCGAGCATCGCGGCATTGCCGGCAAAGCAATAGCCGGAGACGACGCCAACGACAGGCACGAGGCCGGAGAGCTTTGCGAACTGCACGAAGGATGGCCCATCAAGCCCGGTCATGCCGAGCCGGTCAGTGTCGCCGGGCCGGCCGCCGCCGCCTTCGGCATAGAACACCAGCGGCAAACGCCAGTCTTCCGCCAGCCTGAGCATGCGGTCGATCTTCTTGTGGTTCATATGGCCCTGCGTACCCGCGAGCACGGTGTAGTCATAGGCCACCACGATGCAGCGCGCGGCGTCTCCGCCGAATTTTTCGGCGTTGACGGTGGCGACACCCATGACGAGGCCGTCGGCCGGTGTATTCTTGATGAGATCGTCGAGCTTGCGCCGGCGCCGCTGCGCGGCAATGGCGAGGCTGCCATATTCCATGAACGAGCCGTCATCGACGAGCTGCGCGACGTTTTCGCGCGCCGTACGCTGGTTGGTGTTGCGCCGGCGCTGGACAGAGGCCGGACGGTTTGCATCGAGCGTGTTGGCCTGCCGCGCGATCAACTCGGCAAGATCGGGGCGGATATGGTCGAGATCGATATCGGTCTCGACAGACGACGCATCGGCAGCGACATCGAGCGGCTCCAGATAGAGGATCGGTTCGCCATGTAGCAGCGTGACGCCGTCGCCTGCTGCGAGCTTCATGACGCGGCCGCCCTGCTCGGCCATGACCAGATGCTCCATCTTCATGGACTCGATCACCGCAAGTTGCTGGCCCGGGCGCACGACCTCGCCTTCCCTGACCTGAATGGTGACGATGGTGCCCTGCAGGGGCGCTGCGACCATCACCGCGCCTTCAGGCACGGCTTGCGCGATTTGGGCCTCCGTGCCGTGAGCGCCGCCTCGCTCAGCCGCGGCAAAGTACAGCGGCTTGGCCGCGCCATCCGCCGCCTCGACCAGCCTGGCGATGTTGCGATCGATGAAGTCGGTCGCGATGCGATTGGTCCGGAAGTCTGGGTGCGCCAGCACGGCCTGAAGGAAGGCGATGTTGGTGACGACGCCATCGATCCGGAATTCGCGCAGGGCTCGCGAAGCTTTGGCGACCACGTTGTGCCAGGCTTCGCCCGGCGTATGCACGATGACCTTGGCCAGCAGCGAGTCAAACGCCGCGCTGGTCTTGTAGCCGGCATAGCCAAAACTGTCGACGCGGACACCGGGGCCCGACGGTGGCTCGAATACGGCGAGCACGCCCCCGCTCGGATGCGTCGCACCCGTCGCGTCCAGCGTCTCCATGTTGACGCGGAGCTGCATGGCATAGCCGCGAGGCTTCGGGATCGCACCCTGCGCGAGACCGAGCGAGGCCAGCGACGCGCCCGCGGCAATTGCGAGCTGGGCGCGGACGAGGTCGATGCCGAGCACCTCTTCCGTCACGGTATGTTCGACCTGGAGCCGCGGATTGGCCTCGATGAAAGCAAAGCTGTCCTCGGCGGTGCCGTCGACCAGGAACTCGAACGTGCCGAGATTGTCATACGAGGCAGCCGCGGCGAGCTGCTTGGCGGCCTCGATGATACGGCCGCGCAAGGCGTCGCTCAGCGACGGGCTCGGCGCCACCTCGATCAGCTTCTGATGCCGGCGCTGGACGGTGCATTCGCGCTCCCACAGATGAGAGATCGCGCCGTGATGATCCCCGATGATCTGCACCTCGATGTGGCGCGCCTGCCGGATCAGCCGCTCGGCATAGACGCCATCAAAACCGAACGCCGCCTTGGCCTCGGATTGGCAGCGCGCATAGGCTTCCGCGAGATCCGCGGCGTTCTCGACCACGCGCATGCCACGTCCGCCGCCGCCGGCCATCGCCTTGATCACCACCGCCGCACTGTTGCCCAGCGAGGTGAAGAACGCCGTGATCTCGTCGAGCGACGACGGCCCGCTGGTGCCGGCAATGATCGGCACACCGCAACGCTTTGCCAGTTGCCGTGCGGCGACCTTGTCGCCGAACAGTTCCAGCGCGGCCGGCTTCGGTCCGACGAAGACGACGCCCGCATCCGCACAGGCTGTTGCGAACGCCGCGTTCTCGCTGAGAAAACCGTAGCCGGGATGCAGGGCATCGCAGCCCGCGCTCTTCGCCGCCTGCACGACAGCTTCGATATCGAGATAGGCCCGCGCGCCGCGACCGGGAATTTCGACCGCCTCGTCGGCAACGCGCACATGCAACGACAGCGCGTCATCGGCCGGATGGATCGCAACCGTGGCAATGCCGGCGTCGGCCGCGGCGCGGGCGATGCGGATGGCGATCTCGCCGCGATTGGCGATCAGGAGCTTCTTGAACGACATCGCTCTCTCGCTCAGACTGCGGCAGGCTGGTTTGGGTTGAGCTCCTGCTTCTTCACCTTGCCGGTGGCGGTCAACGGCAGCGCCTCGATGAGGCGCACCTCCGGAATCTTGTAGACGGCCATGCGCTCGGCACACCAGGCGCGCAGGTCCTCGGCGGTAATCGTGCCGACCGCCTCCGGCTTGAGCTGGATATAGGCCACAGGCACCTGCCCTTTATCAGGGTCGTCACGCCCGACCACACCGGAGCCGAGCACCTTCGGATGCTGGCCGAGCAGCGCCTCGATTTCAGGCGGAAATACGCTCATGCCCTTGACCTTCAGCATCTCCTTGCGACGGCCGAGGAAGTGCAGGAAACCGTCCTTGTCGACGCTGCCGATGTCGCCTGTGCGCAGCCAGCCATCGATCAGCGACTCCGCAGTTGCCTCCGGCTTGTTCCAGTAGCTCTTGAGCAGCGACGGCGTGCGCACCCGGATCTCGCCCTCCGCGCCGAGCGGCAGCAATGCGCCGGTCTCGAAATCGGTGATCTTGAACTCGGCGCCGGGGACCGGCAGGCCGACGAAGATCGGCTGGTTGTTGAGATCGAAATCGTCGTCCTGGAAACCCGCGGTGAACGTGTTGGAGGTGTGGGTTTCGGTCATTCCCCAGGCCGCTTCCATCAGGATCGTGCCGGTGAGATCCTTCCAGCGCTTGCGATAGTCCGCGTTGAGCTTCTTGACGAAGGAGACGACGCGAACCTGCTTCAGCGACGACAGATCGAACTCGCTCCAGCGAGGATGGTCCATCAGCTCCACAGCGCAATCGACCGGCATCGCCGTGATGGTGACCTTGTACTTGTCGATCGCGGCCATCGCGCCGACGGCGTCCCAGCGGGCCAGCAACACCAGCGTCCCCCCGGCGAACAGCGGGAAGATCAGGCCGGCGTTTTCGCCGGCGATCCAGAACTCCGGAAAGAACGACAGGGAGACGCTGCTCTCATCTGATTGCATCGAGACGCCATAATTCGCGGCGGCCGTATAGACCATGTCGCGATGGGTATGGACGCATCCCTTCGGCATGCCGGTGGTGCCGCCGGTGTAGTTGAGTGCAGCGACCTCATCGAGGCCGGGCGGCGGCAGCCGCACAGGCGCGGGCTGTGCTGCGAGCGCAGGCAGCAGATCGGTCGCGCCTGAGATCGCGATACGGGGCGCCCGGATCGAGTCCGGCGTCGGAAATGTGGGCGTCGAGGGGATGACATCGGCAAAGCTTGTGACGATGATCTCGCGCAGGCGCACCTCGCCCTTGACCTGCTCGACGATTGGGATGAGCTGGTCAAGCGCCACGATCACCTCGGCCTGGGTGTCGTTGAGCTCGTAGGACAGCTCGAATGCGCGAGACAACGGGCTGACGGGAACATGGACCGCGCCGAGCTTCAAAATGCCGAAGAACACGATGTGGAATTGCGGGCAGTTCGGCAGGAAGACGGCGACGCGATCGCCCCGGCGCACGCCCTTGGCCTGCAATAGCGCCGCAAAGCGATCGCTCTGCTCATCGAGATCCGCATAAGTCGTGACGTGCCCGTAAAAGATCACCGCGGGCCGTGCAGGGCTCTGCTTCGCCCACGCGCGGAGATATTCCGTCAAGGGAACTTCGCCGTGCAGATAGTTCGGCAAACGCGGCAGGCCCTTCGGCCAGGCCTTCTCCCACAAGCCGTGCAAGGTGGCGAGGTAGTCCTGTTCGTCGAGACCTGCGCTCATGACGTCTTTCCCGCGTGCTTTTCTTTTCGGGCACAGATGTGCCTTTGACCGACCTCATTACACGTCGAGCACGGCGAACGTCATGTCAAGACAAACAGTTCGTCCGCCTCGAGGGCGATGCCGTGACGCGGAAAAATGCCGAACAGGCTTGCGCGTCAGGCCGCCCGCACGCCCGCCACGAAGGCGCTGACCTCGAGCGATTGCAGCTTCTGGGTCAGCCGCGATCCGGTTCGGCGCTGCCCGCCTGCGCGCGCACGCCGTGGTGACGGTGATACGCACTCGGCGCCGGCCAGGGCCAGCCCTTCAGTGTCGCTGCATCCGGCTCGAAGATTTCGATCTTGAGCGGATGACACGCCGCAACATCGCTGGAATGGGTCGCGCTGCAATCCCCGCCGGGACAGGCCGACAACGCTCCGAGCAGGTCGATCTCCGCGAAGAACTCGATGAAGTCGCCGGGCCGGACCGGACTGGCCTTCATGAAGTACTGGTGCGTGTCGTGAGTGAAGCCGGTGCACATGAAGACGTTGAGCACGTCGTGGACATGGTGCTCCGCCGCGGCGGGATCGACGTTCAATTCGGCGGCAAGCGCGCGCGACAGGTTGGAGTGGCAACAGAAATCGTAGGCCGCGCCATTCAACAGGAGATTGGTGTAGGGATCGCAGCGCGTACCGATGACGTCGTGAATGCCGGCTCCATCGGCATCGAAACCGTACCAGCCCAACGTGTCGTGACTGATGGTCGCGATCGGCCGCAGATAAGGCATCGTGCTCCAGAGCCGGTCACCGAGGCCGACATGGGTGCCGTGAAGCGCGCGCGTCTTGCCGCTGAAGAAGCGCTCGGCGAGATCATCCGCGTTCCAGAGATTGAGATCGCCGACCTGGGGACCTTCGATGCCGACGATGCGGAAGAACCGGCCGCGCGCCACACGAAAGGCGCGAGCGTCGCGTGGCGGCACGATGAGCTCGTGCGTCTTGACCATGGTCCGCCGCGCCGATTCGAGCCTGGCCATGTCGGGCCCGGGCATTGTCCCGGCGGGATAGACGATGGCCGGCTTGGCAGCGCGGCGTAAGGCGGCGTCGGCAGGGACGGGTGAGCTATTCAGGGGCATCGTTGGCCTCGGATTCACACAGCAACGCGACAGCCGGCGGCTGACGTTGGGCGCGATGACTCTATCGCCCCACTTCAACCTGAAGCAACACACCCGTCCATGAGTTCGTCCAGCTCGGCCTTCGAGAGCACCCCGAGCTCGGCGATGAAGACGATCCGCGCGCGCGGCGCGCCCGCCGCAGGCGCGTCACCCGGCGCCAGTGTCGCGCGGCCGCCGGCAAACTGGAACAGCATCTGACGCCCGGGTTGCTCGATCGCCTCGAACAGGCCCTTTGCGCGCGCCAGCTTCGGCGCGAGCTGGTTGATGGCCTGCTGCAGGCGCCGCAGCGAGAGTGGCCGGTCCGCGGTCCAGCTCAGCGTCTCGAAGCGTTCTTCCGCCGGGCGCTTCGGTCCCGGCTCGCGCGGCACGGGCGCGCGATCGCTCGCGGGAAACAGCAGCGCGGATGGGATCTCGCCGTGCCTGGCGTCGACAACCACGGCCGGGACGCGCTGCGCGCGGATGGCCTCGCGCATTCGCATGCCTGCGCCTTGGTCCGCCAGATCCAGCTTGCTCAACGCCACGATATCGGCGACGCGCAGCTGCGAGCGCTGCAGCGCATCCTCCAGGGCCGCCGGCGGCGTCGCCGCGTCCATGACGCAAAGCACGGTTTCCAACGGTGCCTCGCGCAGGATCACGGGGTCCATCAGATTGCGGACGATGTCGGCGGGATCGGCAACCCCGCTGGTTTCGATGACGATGTACTCGGGTCTCGGATCACGCCGCAGCAGCGTCGACAGCGTGCGCAACAGGTCGCTCTGGAGCGAGCAGCAGATGCAGCCGTTGGCAAGGCTGACCACCCCGTCACCCGCGCCCGCGATCAACTCCGCGTCGATGTTGATGGCGCCGAAATCGTTGACGATGGCCGCGATCCGCCGCCCGTCCGCATTCGCGAGCAGATGATTGACGACCGTGGTCTTGCCCGCCCCCAAAAAGCCCGTCACCAGGAGAACAGGGACCGGCATGGATCAGCTTCCGACGACAGGACGGCGCACCGGCCGGCCCGGCCGCGCCGCGACATCAAGCACCCCGTCCTCGATCAGCACCTGGCCGCTGACGACGAGATGCCGGACGCCTTCCGACGGACGGTTCATCGCGGCGAAGGTCGCGCGATCCGAGAGCTTCTCGTAGTCGAACACGACGATGTCGGCATCGGCGTCCTTGGCAAGCCGGCCCTTGGCTCGCATCGCGGGCGTGCTCTGCGACAGTATCTCCGCCGGGATCAGCGCGCATTTGCGCACGCCCTCCAAAAGCGAGATCGCCTTGCGCTCGCGGACCCATTCGCGGATGAATTTCGTGAAGCAGCCGGCCGAGCGCGGATGCGAGGTGGCATCGTCGGGCAACGGCCAGGCGTCGCCCTTGTAGGTGGTGCCGTCCGACAGGGTCCACGGCATCGCGTCGGATGCGATCGCGCCGCCGGGATAGAGCACCGACATGTCGAGGAGTTCGCGATGGTGCGAATTGTTCTCGGTGTCGAGAATGTGCCAGAGCACCAGTGAGGACGGCTCTTCGGCCTGGGCCTTGAGCAGCTCCTCACGGTCGTGGAAGCGATGGCCGTCGGTGACGCGCTGCACGGAATCGTAAGCCGTGCCATTGCGCTCGACGAATTGGGGATCGCTGAAAAAGGCAGCCGCCAGTACGGTCGAGCCGGTGCCGTAAGGATAGGCCTCCACCGTGATCGGCAGGCCCTGCGCCTGCGCCTTTTCGATCAGCACGCGGCAGCGCGCGATGTCGGTCTTGCTCGACGAATTGAAATGGCAGATGTGCATGTGCGCGCCGGTCGCACCGGCATAGCCGATCAGGCGGATATAGGCCTCAACGGCACTCTCTGGGTCGATGCGCGCCATGTAGGCGACGTGGGTGAAGGTCGGCACGTTGTGCTTTGCGGCGAGCTGGCACACCGCGGTCAACTCCTGCACACCGGCGCCCGGCGCATAGGCGTTCAAGATGCCGATGCCGATGCCGCCCTCCTTCAGGCCGCGCGCGAGCCGCTCGATGATTCCGGCGAGTTCCGCATCCGTCGCGATATTGTCCATCCAGCGGCGGTCGCGCATGGCGTTGCCGAATGCCTCGAGCGAACTTTCCACGTTGGAGCCCGTCATCGCGCCGATGCGCGCAAACGCCCAATTGGTGGCGGCGCCGTAGTTCAGTACCCGGCCTCGCCGCGCCTGGCGCTCGTACCAGGAGCCGACCGGCAGCACGCCGGCTTCGAGATCGAGCGTCGTCGTCACGCCATCGAACGCCTGCATGCGGTCGGCGGGGATCGACTGGCCATGGGCGTGCAAATCGATGAAGCCGGGCGCCACCACCAGCCCGGTCGCGTCGATCACGCGCTCGGCGCCGCCGAGCGAGGAGCCGACCGCGGCGATCTTGCCGTCCACCACCGCCACATCGCCAACGGAGTCCATTCCGCTCGCGGGATCCACCACCCGGCCGCCAGAGATCACCAAACCGCTCATACCGTCACTCCGCCAAGCTCATGCCAATGCCCCCAAAGGCCGGGCAGCAGCTTCGGAGGCGGAGACCGGGCTCATCGCGCACGTCCGATGCGCATCAAGGCAGATTCTCTGGTGGACCACCACCACCGCTGAAGCCGAGACAGGATGCAGATTGCGGCATGTCGTGGCCGGGGGCTCCGGCTCTGCTCTTCGCGCTGACCGTTCCGCAAGCGAGGCGTGATCCTGCGCACGCCATTGCGTCCACGGTGCCGCGCTCGCGCAAGTCACAGCGCTTGCTGATCTGCCGTTGTGGCTGCGGAGGCTGCCACCGGAAACGTTCGTGCGTCCGAAGCCAGATCCCAACTAATGGCTTGCGCTGGACGAGCAGGCACCCATCGACGCCGCGATGGATTACCATCGCCGCGCCGGGATCCGCCTGCCGAGGGCCGGAAGCGCACGCGAAGTTTTACGCCATCGTCGAGAGCCAGATTGCCGATGCCGAGTTGCCAGTGCGAGGCACGGTGGAGCGACTGATGGCAGAGGGGATTGATCGTCATGAAGCCATTCACGCGGTCGGCTCCGTGCTCCGGACAGATGCAGGACTGATCAGCAGTTCAGTGCGGGCGACGCTACCCCCGGCACGATGTCCGGCGAGGATCCGATGTGGCTTGTTCGCCGGATGGAGGCTCTGACTGCCGAACAGTGGCGTCGGCCCCGCTGAGCCACGCGCGAGACGCGTTCTCGAAAATGGCGCTCCCTAGGGGAATCGAACCCCTGTTTCAGCCTTGAGAGGGCCGCGTCCTAACCGCTAGACGAAGGGAGCGTGAGGGCTAGCCAATAGCCTCGAAATTTGTCCGCTGCAAGGACCGAACCGCCGTTTTACGGCTCATTGGCAAATTTCAGCTTTCCGGCCGGCCTCAAGGTGTGGGCGTCGAAGGTGCGGATCTCGATGACGCCGCCGATATCGAGCGTGACCAACAGGCGATCGCCGGCAATCCCGGTGGAGACGATTTTGGCCCCCTTCGGCAGCATCGCGGTGACGTCGCTCCCGGCATCAGGCGCCCTTCCCTCCGACTTGAAAAGGCGGTAGCCCACCGCGATCAGGACGGCGCAGATGGCCAGCGCCGAGGTCAACCCCGCGATCAGCATCATCCGCCGCACCCGCGCAAACAGCGCGGCCTGCTCGGGGCTCGGTTCGGGAACAGCGGTATCAGACGTCGTCATGGAAAGTTTTGGCTCTGCGCAAAGGTTGGAAGTCGTGGTCGAGGGCGACGAGGGCTCGGCCCGGCTCGACCGCGTGCTGGCGGCGCGCCTTCCCGACCTGTCGCGATCAAGGCTGAAAGCCCTGATTTTGGCGGGCGCCGTGAGCCTGAAGGCCGCCGAGGTCCGCGACCCCGCTTATCACGTCAGTTCAGGCGATACGATCATAATCCACGTGCCGGAGGCAGCCCCGCCGGAGCCGAAGGGCGAGGATATCGCCCTCGATATCGTGTTCGAGGACGACGACATCGTCGTCATCAACAAGCCGAAGGGGCTGGTGGTGCACCCAGCCGCCGGCCACGAGACCGGCACGTTGGTGAACGCGCTGATCGCCCATTGCGGTACCTCGCTGTCCGGGATCGGCGGTGTGCGCCGGCCCGGCATCGTGCACCGGCTCGACAAAGACACGACCGGGCTGATGGTGGTCGCCAAGAACGATCTCGCGCACGCCTCGCTCACCGCCCAATTCGCCGACCATGGTCGCACGGGGCCAATGCGGCGAGGCTATATGGCGTTCGCCTGGGGACTGCCCGGCCGCCATCGCGGCACCATCGATGCGCCGATCGACCGCCATCCCCATGCGCGGGAAAAGATGGCGGTGCGGCAGGGCGGCCGCGAAGCGGTGACGCATTGGGAGCTTTTGCAGAGTTTTACCGGGCGCGATGGCAAGCCGGTCGCGGCGCTGCTCGCATGCGAGCTCGAGACCGGAAGGACCCACCAGATCCGCGTCCACCTCGCCCATATCGGCCATCCCCTGATGGGCGACGCCGTCTATGGCCCGCATTTCAAGACCAAGGCGAACCAGCTGGGCCAGGAGTCGCAAGCGGCCCTGACGGCGCTTGGACGACAAGCCTTGCATGCTTATTTGCTGGTACTGGAGCACCCCCGAACCGGAGAACTTCTTCACTGGGAGGCCGGCTTGCCGGAGGATTTGCTTCTCCTGGAAAGCGTGCTGAAAGCGGCGCTATGACGCAGGGACTTTGAGAAAGTCCTTACCTTACAAAAAGTTATAGCTGCCACACGGGGACGTGACGTCAGCAATCCTTCCCTTTTTGTCCCCTCATGGAGTATATTGCGCCTGCGTTGGAAGTGACCAACTGGAACATCGCAGCTACGACCGGCTTTAACCAAGCGGTCGTCTGCCTGGCCCGCCGCTATCGGGGGCCTGAACCTTGGAGGGCTTCAACATGGCCCGTACCGCTGCTTTGCCGGTCCTTAACGGAGAATCCGGCCTTTCTCGCTACCTCGGCGAAATCCGCAAGTTCCCGATGCTGGAACCCCAGCAGGAATACATGCTCGCCAAGCGCTGGCGTGAACACGATGATCGCGACGCTGCACACCAACTCGTCACCAGCCATCTCCGGCTCGTGGCCAAGATCGCCATGGGCTATCGCGGCTACGGCTTGCCGATCTCCGAGGTCGTCTCGGAAGGCAACGTCGGCCTGATGCAGGCGGTGAAGCGTTTCGAGCCCGAGAAGGGCTTTCGTCTCGCCACCTACGCGATGTGGTGGATCAAGGCGTCGATTCAAGAGTACATCCTGCGTTCCTGGTCGCTCGTAAAAATGGGCACCACCGCGAACCAGAAGAAGCTGTTCTTCAACCTGCGCAAGGCGAAGAGCAAGATCAACGCGCTGGATGAGGGCGATCTTCGCCCCGACCAGGTGAGGGTCATTGCCAAGCGCCTCGGCGTCACGGATCAGGACGTCATCGACATGAACCGCCGCCTCGGTGGCGACGCGTCGCTCAACGCACCGATCCGCGACGACGGCGAAGCCGGCGAATGGCAGGACTGGCTGGTCGACAATTCGCCCAACCAGGAAGCCATGCTGGCCGAGCACGAGGAATATGACGAACGCCGCGACGCCCTGAACGGCGCCATGGGCGTGCTCAACCCGCGCGAACGCCGCATCTTCGAGGCCCGTCGCCTCGCCGATGAGCCGATGACGCTGGAAGACCTTGCCGCCGAGTTTGGCGTGTCGCGCGAGCGCGTCCGCCAGATCGAGGTCCGCGCCTTCGAGAAGGTGCAGTCCGCAGTCAAGGGCACAATTGCAAAGGCCGAACAGGCCGCGCTGGAAGCCGCGCATTGAGCGTGGCTTTTCGAGCGCCAGATATTGGCGGATCGACGAGACAGGAAAGCCGGCGGCAACGCGGGCTTTTTTGTCGTGTGTGACGAGCTGCGGCTTGTTCGCGGGACACGCGGCGTCTTGAACGTAAGCGACGGGGCAGCCGACCAATGACCAAGCCATATTCGAGAACGGACACACGCCGTGTCGATCATCCTGCAATCCACCGTCGGCGGCTTTTCCCCCCAGTTCATGCGCAAGCTGCCGCTGCTCGAGCAGGGCATGCGCGATCGCGGGCTCGAGCCCGGCGAGTTCGTGATCTCCAAGGACCATGCCTCGACCTCGACGATTCCCATCATGGAGCCGTTCTTCTTTAATTACTGCGTCTCCTTCGGCGAGGAAGAATTCACCGTCACCGAGCCGAACGACATGGTGTTCCTGGATTACTTCCTCAATCGCGTGCTGGCCCCGGGCGGCCCGCCGGAATTGCCCGGGCAGGCAGGATCGATCCGGCGCTTGTTCGGCTGGATGACACAGCCGGTATGACGCGCTGTCGTTACTCCCCCCAGGTCCTCGCCAGCGTCGCGAGCCAGCAGCCTTCGCAATAGCGGGCGTCCTTGTAGTCGATCCAGTTGTGGGCATAGACGTGGTCGAGCGGGATGCCGTAGCGCGCGCGCAAGACCTGGACCAGGATCTTCCAGGCCGCGACCTGGGCCGCGGTCGGGCCGATCGTCACATCCGGATAGTTGCCGGCGAACTCGACGCCGATCGAATTGTCGCGCACGACCTGATGATAGGTCACGCTGTGTCGATGTATTTGTTGTCGTTGCGGTTGGCGCCGTCGGTGTGGGTCGGCACCAGATTGTCCGCGACCGACCAGTAGACCGTGCCGTCGGTCTCGACCCAGACCATCACGCCGCGCCGGGTCGGATTCTTCGACTGCGCCTCGGCGCCGCCACGCGCCGAGCCCGTCGGCCCCTCGGTCTGGTGAACGATGATGTTGCGCCAGGCATGCGCGCTCGCGACATCGCCCCACGGCGAAAGCCAGACGATCTTCAGTCCGGGAAAGTCGGGCGTGCCGGTGCTACGCGCGAGCCTGGCGAGTTCGGCGTCAATTGCATCGGCGGGGGCGATCAGAACGAGGGCGGCGAATACCGCCGCGAGCAGGCGAGGCATCATCAGAGGGGTCCAACAACGAACCCCAACCTAGCAGGGTTTACGCGATTTTGCGCGAGACCTCGACGTCACAGGCCGGTTCGGGCGAGAGCGGAGGGGCCGGATCGTAGATCGCAAAATCGTTCTTGCCGTTTTTCTTGGCGTCGTAGAGCGCATGATCGGCGTGAGCGATCAGCCTGTCCGGGAATTGGCTGATGCCGCGGTCCCATTCCGCAACGCCGATCGAGATCGCGATCGGGATGTCGTTGCCGGTGCAGCCGGCGGCGTCCTGGCGGCAGACATCGAGGATACGGCGGGCGATCAGCGCCCCCTCGCGCAAGGAGGAGGACGGCAGCACGACGCAAAACTCGTCGCCACCGGTGCGCGCGAGCATATCGCCGGGCCGCAAGCGCGTCTGCGCCATCAGGGTGAAATGCTGGAGACAGGCATCACCCGCCGCGTGGCCATAGGTGTCGTTGATGGTCTTGAAGCCGTCGAGGTCGATCACCAGCAGCGAAAACGGCTCGCCGCTGCGCTCCGAACGGGCGCATTCCTCGGACAGGCGCTGCAACAGATGCCGACGGTTGGCGACGCCGGTGAGATCGTCGAGCAGAGCGAGGTCGGCAACCTCGTTGCGCAAGCGGTCCATTGCCATCAGCAGGAAGCCGAAATTGAGCGTCATGGTCAGGAACAGCAGCACCAGCACCATGACGGCATGGGCCTGGCTGCCCGCGACGGCCGAGAAATCGCCGCCTAGCGAATTGCCGACCGCACGCGCCACGAAGATCGCAATGATCGTGAGAATGACGATACCGGACAGCCGGGCACCCGGGCTGGCGCGGCCTTCCGGCGGCGACAGCAGCAGACGCAGTGACAGCACCAGCGGCAAGCCCTGCCCGACCGTGTAGCTGAGCATGCGCAGCTGCAGCTGGTCGAAGCCGATCTTGAACAGCGCGACGCCGGCGAGGCTCGCGATTGCAGTCACGGCCATGAGGCGCAGATGGACCGGCCGGTCATAGAAACGCTGAATGCCCATGGCGGCGAGGCAACTCGCCGCAATGATGCCTGCAGCGCCAAACAGAAGCGGCAGCGGAGAATCGATGAACAGGCGGATCAGCGCCGTCATCGCGCCGGCCGCACCGACGAATGCCGACGCCATCCAGTACCGCGCCGCCTCGAATTTCGGATAGGAGCGCGTCACATAAGCCCAGATCAGGCCGAGCGCCGAGAAGTTGACGACGAACACCATCCAAAGCGTTGGTACGTTCAGCATGGCGCGCGCGGCGCGCACATCGTCCCGCCCCCCGTCACCGGCAGAAGTTCGTCCATGACCCGTCCCCGTGTTCTTGCGGAGGATCATGCGCGGGTTGCACTTAACGGAACCTCACTGCGATCGTCGAAAGCGCGCCTTTGGTTTTGGATTCATGAACGCCGCCTCTCGATTATCGGATCGTTAGGCACGTCCGATCACTCGATGCGCGGTCGGGTCACCGCGCCTCGCGATGCGGATTCGCCGGCTAAAATCACCTGAAAACGCATCTGAGCTGTGGATAAGCGGATGACGCAGATGTGACAGCACGGGGCAGCGCCGCGCGAATCTGCTGAGTTTGTCATCGAGGATGTTGCGAGGCTGGCCCTCCGCCGAGCGTTCCTCGTGTCGCGTTTAACCATGAACCCTTGAGAGGATACTATGGCTAAGAAAGCGAAGAAGGCGAAGAAGGCGACGAAGAAAAAGGCCAAGAAGGCCGCGAAGAAGAAGTAGCGCAGCAATTATTTGCCCGGGTGGAGCGTGCTCCGCCCGGGCGTCGGGCAAGGCTGAGAGAATTTGAACATGGCGGGCGCGAGGCCCGCTTTTTTATTGGTTACCGCTCGGCGAAGGCGAGCTTGGCACCCAGCAGCGCGAAACCGGCCGCAAACGAGCGGCGCAGCCAGGCCATCACGGCGGGACGGGAAATGACGCGCTCGCGCACGGATGCCGCGCAGACACCGTAGATGACGAACACCACGAAGGTCATGGCCATGAAGGCGCCGCTCAATTCCAGCATCCGCGCCAGCACATGCGTCTCGTCCACCGCGATGAACTGCGGCAGGAAGGCGAGGAAGAAGATCGAGAGCTTCGGGTTGAGAATGTTGATCAGAAAGCCCGTGACGATGACGCGGCCGCTCGAACGCTCCTTGATCCCAGCATCGACCGCAAGCGCACCGGTTTCACGCAGCGCCTGCCAGGACATGTAGAGCAGATAAGCGACGCCGCACCATTTCAGGGCAGCGAAGGCGAGCGCACTGGTGTGCAGCACGGCGGCCAAGCCAAGCATCGCAGCACAGATGTGCGGCACGATCCCGAGCGTGCAGCCGAACGCTGCGGCCATGCTGGCGCGGGAGCCGCGCGTCAACGCCGCAGCCAGCGTGTAGAGCACGCCGGTGCCGGGCGATGCGACGACGATCAGCGAGGTGAGCAGGAAGGACCAGGACATGCCTCGTCCTTATCATTCACGGCGCTTACGGAGAAGTCACGACGCGGTCAGCGAGGCGCGAACACGCCTCAGTTCAGCTGGGCGATCTCGGCTTCCCGCAGCACGTCGAGCGGCGCCCATGGCTTGGCCCAGAACTTGGCGCCGTCGGGCAATGGCTGGACCAGAGGACGGCCCGAGGTGACGACGACATCGAGCTTCGGATTGCGCCCCTTGGCGACGTGGGCCAGCTCGACGCCGCTCATGCGGCCGGCGAGCTGCACGTCGGTCAGCATCAGGCAGAGCGCGCCGGCGTTCTTGTCCAGCACGAGCTCGGCGGCTTCCGCGCTTTCGCACTGGATGACCTGATACCCGCTTTCCTCGAGGAGGAGACACAGCATCTCCCGCTGCTTGGCGTCGTCCTCAACGATCAACGCGGTCGCTTGAAATGGTTGTGCCTGTCCCATGGGGCTGCTCCAGATGTTCGCATCCTCGTAAGTGTGGTGGGTTAAGGACGGAAGGTGCGATATGGTTCGGTTCCAATCCGAAGAAAAGTAAATCCTGGTTCCCAGCGCGGCCTTGACGGCAGGCATCAATCACGATGATCGGCTCGGTCGTGCGCCGACATCTGTTACTGCCCCATCAGCCGGTCGGCAAAATACCCGATCGTCTTGCGATAGATCACCGCCCTGTTCCACTCTCGCATCGCTTCGAAATTGGCGGAGCCTTCCCCATAGGGCTGGCCCATCCTGAAGCCGTTCGTGTGCAGCAGGTTCGCGGTCGAGGCGAGCACGTCGGCGACGCTGTGGCGGAGATCGACATGGCCGTCGCCGTCGAAATCGACGCCGTATTTGATGTAGGACGACGGCAGGAACTGGGTCTGGCCGATCTCGCCGGCATAGGCGCCGATCAGATCGCGCAGCGGCAGGTCGCCGCGCTGCACGATCTTGAGCGCGGCGAGCAGCTCGCCCTGGAACAGCTCGGTGCGGCGGCAATCATGCGCGAGCGTCGTCAGCGTGCGGATCACCGGCAGCTTGCCCATGTCGCCCTTGCCGAAATCGCTCTCCAGCCCCCAGATCGCAACCAGGATCTGCCGGGGCACGCCGAACTGCTGCTCGATGCGCGAGAGCAGCGCGGCATGGCGCTGCAGCAGCGCGCGACCGCCATTGATGCGGCCGGCGCCGACGCGGGTCGAGACATACTGCTCGAAGCTCTTGTTGAAGGTGTAGCGCTGGCGGCGGTCGAAGGCGAGCACGGCGCCATCCTGGGTGATGCCGCTGAATGCCGCGCTGGTCACGCCCGCCGAGACGCCGGCGGCCTGCGCCTCCGCAGCCATGCCGGCGACGAAGCTGTTGAAGTCGCCGCCGCAACGTGCGGCCTCGGCCGGCCCGCCGACGAGACAAACGACGGTGGCGGCGGCGACAAGCGATCTCAACATGCCGAAAATTCCTCATGCGCGGGCGTGAACAGCTGGTGATCATGCCCGGGAACGGGAGTCGCGTCAAAGCGACACAGGACCGATCATATCTGATGCCCGCGATCAACGACGCCGAAACCAACGCCGAAAAACAACCCCATGCACAGTAGGAGCACGACAGATCAGCGCCTGCTCTTTTTCCGAATCACGCTTGACCCGTCGGGCAAAACAGCGGTATTGTGCTGGCATCGCAGACTCCGGCGTTGGCGCCTGCCCGCGCCGCGTCCGGAACAGCATCGTGCATCCACCATCATGCCGACGACACGGGGATTCCGCTGCGCAAGGTCGCGGCCCCGCAACTCGGCCAACACGCGCGCCTTCTCGCTGCGCCTCCAGAGCGCGGCAGGATGAACAAACGATTTCGACATCTCGAACATCTGCTTTTCGAAATTGCGGGAACCCACCATGACATCTGCCGCATCTGATGCGCCGCTGCGACATCATGGCCACAACGATTTGCCTTGCCATGCCACAGCGCAAGCGATATTCTTCTATCTCAGGTTGTTGCCCTGCCAGCCCCGGGCGACGCCGACGACCGAAATAAACGGCGGGCTTTATGGCCCGCCGTTTATCGAGGCGAAGGCCGATCGCGGCACGTTCGGCCGCTCCCAAAAACAAGCGCGATCAGGCGGTTGCACGGCCAGTCCACCGGCGCGTCTGCCGCAACGCGGATTCCGACATCCGCGAAGTCATTTGACTGCGGCGCCCTGATCGACGACAAGCCGCCATGGCCAAAAAACCCGGAACCAACCCGAAGGGCGAATTCGCCTTTTTCAACGTCGTCTACGAAGACGGCTCCCAACGCTCCAACCGCCGCGTCCCCACCGAGCTGCTCGGCGGCCTCGACGGCGACGAACCCGCGCGCAACTACATCATGGAGCAGGACCGCGAGATCGCGGAAAAGAGCGGCCGACCGGCGCTGGAGATCGAGCGGATCGAGCGGGTCGGGGCGAAGAAGAAGTAGGCTTCGGCCCTATCCGCGTCATTGCGGGTTAAGCTAGGCCGATCCGCACTTGATGTAACGAAATCCATAGACGCGCTTGTAGAGATGGACGGCCGAGCAGACCGGATTTGCTCAACCTGAGTTCTTTCGCATTTTTGACCCACACCGGACTCTGGAGCCGGCCGCTATGGAGTGTAACGAGGGTTCATGTCCCTAAGCCGCCCGAACTGAACTTAGGAATCTGCCGACCTCCAGCTTCAGCCGATTGCTGTCATGCGAGAGCGACTGGGCAGCCGACAACAGCTGAGACGACGCCGAACCTGTTTCGTTCGCCCCTTGCTGCACGTCGGTGATGTGGGTCGAGACACTGTGCGTGCCCTCAGCGGCGTGCTGCACGTTCCGCGAAATTTCCTGCGTGGCAGCACCTTGCTCTTCAACCGCCGCAGCAATAGTCGATGAGATTTCGGAAAGCCGCTCGATAGTTCCGCTGATTTGCCGGATCGCGGCAACCGATTCGTCAGTTGCGCCCTGGATGGACGTAATTTGCTGACCGATTTCTCCAGTCGCCTTTGCAGTCTGTTCCGCAAGCGCCTTTACCTCGGAGGCCACAACAGCAAAGCCGCGTCCGGCATCGCCCGCGCGTGCTGCCTCAATGGTAGCATTCAGCGCGAGCAGATTCGTTTGGCCCGCGATTGTGTTGATCAATTCCACGACGTCGCCGATACGAGATGCGGCTTTCGAAAGCGTGCCGACGCGTTCATTGGTGGCCCGAGCCTGCTGCACGGCCTCATTGGCGACTCGCGCAGACTCCTGAACTTGTCGGCCTATTTCATTGATTGAGGATGACAGTTCTTCACTTGCCGAAGCAACGGACTGCACATTTGTGGAGGCTTCTTCGGAGGCAGACGCAACCATCGTCGTCAATTTCTGCGATCGCTCGGCAGTTCTTGTCAACGTTGAGGCGGAAGCTTCAAGCTCGGTCGAAGCTGTGGAGACGGTCTCGACGATTTCGCCAACGGCGCTTTCAAAAGCGTCAGCCAACTTGCGCATGTCGCGCTTGCGCTGCTCGGCCGCCGACTTCTCCGCCTCGGCCTGTGCATCCCGCATTCGTTCAGTCTCAATCGCGTTGTCCTTGAAAACCTGAACCGCACCGGCCATCTTGCCAATCTCGTCCTTGCGGTCGGCGCCGTCGATTGCAACGGCCCGGTCGCCGCCTGCCAGTCGCCTCATGACGTCTGTCATCGCCACGATTGGTTTCGAGATGCTGGTGATGATCAGGTATCCCATCAGAGCGCAAAGCGTGGCGGCTAGTGCCAACGCGCCCAAAATCCACGTCCGAGCAGAGCGGTAAACGTCGGCGCCCTTGTCCGCTTCTTTCTTGCCCGCATCCACATTGAAGGCGAGATCATCAGAGAATCCCTTGCGGACGGCCCTGAAATCCTCATTGAGCTTGCCGAGATAGAATTGCGCGGCCTCATCCCGACTCTTCCTCGCCAGCTCGGCGAGCTGCTTGCTGTCTTGCAGATAGGTCGCCCAGGCCCTTTTGAGGGGCTCCACGATAGCCAGTTCGGCCGATGTCGTGACCGTTGGCTCGTATTTCTTCCAGACCTGGTCGAATTCCTGGAGCGTCTCTCCTATGAGGCCTTCCGTGCGAGCCACCTCGCTTGCACTTGACGCGAGGACCAACTGCCCCTGGCGGGCCCGCAGTTGCTCGGCGGATCTGGAGAGCGAGCCAAGCCATCCCGTCGCCG
This sequence comes from Bradyrhizobium sp. USDA 4449, assembly GCF_054056275.1. Taxonomy (NCBI): domain Bacteria; kingdom Pseudomonadati; phylum Pseudomonadota; class Alphaproteobacteria; order Hyphomicrobiales; family Nitrobacteraceae; genus Bradyrhizobium; species Bradyrhizobium sp. USDA 4449. Next base: position 836,362 of record NZ_JBSRYD010000001.1, read on the forward strand.
GCAGCCAGTTGTCGCGAACTTCGGCAGCGGAATCATTCACTGACGCAAGTCGATCGATGGCGAAGGCGCCTAACCCTAGCGCCGTGAGCAGTACGATGGAGAATGCTAAGAGAACCTTGCTTCGGACCGAAATGTCTGAGAGGCGCATGAAACTGACCTACGGGGGGTTGAATCTGCACAATTATGAGCCACCCTAAGCTGTCTTTCTTGAGTTCAGGTAAATCTTAGCATCAATTTTAAGCAAATGACGTTTTTCTAAGCAACCGTTGGAACGCCTGGCGAGGCGACCTGCTCCCCTTTGGTCACCTGCCTCTTGCAGCCGCAATGAGATCAAAGTCGCGTTCTGGCCCCGAGGCTGCCCGCTCGTCCCGGGCGATGCGAAGCATCGTCCCGCGCGGCGGGTGAGGGTTAGCCCCCTCACCCGATTTGCACGCGACGATGCTTCGCATCGCGAGCGCAAATCGACCTCTCCCCGCTGGGGAGAGGCGTCAGGATCCGCGGCCGGCCTATCGACTCAATCCAAAGCCGCGATGCTCCAGCCGCACGCTCACCATCGTCCGCACCATCTGTTCCAGGCAAACAGCAGATCGGCAAACCGGTCGTAGACGAACCGCGTGACCGGCAGCGCCACGCGATTGCCTGACAGCGCCGCAAGCCACCCCTCGCCCGGTGTCATCCGCCACAGCGCAATCGCAACATCCGCGCCGACGATGAGCCGTCCGGCCTCATCGGTTGCGTGCAGGCGGCGCCTGATGTCGTCGAGCGAAGCGCCAAACCGCGCCAGCGCATCGGGCTGCTCGTTGATGTCTTTGAATTCGATTGTGCCCGCCCGCACCAGCGCCAGCAGCTTGTTGCGCTGCCAGTCGATGCCGGCGTCGCAGACGGGGCAGCGGGTGTTGTACCAGACGGTGAGGTGGGGTGGCATCGATGCGCCTTTCGCGTCGGAAGTATAGTCCGACAGAAAGCCAGGTAAACGTCTTCGGCTGAAGCTGCCGATACGAAGGCACAAAGAAGGAGCGGCCCGACCTAGGCCCGCCGAATTGCTCGGCGGCCTCAATGACGACGAGCCCGCGCGCAACTTCATCAGGGAGCAGGACCGCGAGAGCGGGCGGCCGGCGCTGGAGATCGAGCGGATCGAACGGGTTGGGGCGAAGAAGAAGATCCACGTCATTGCGAGCGCAGCGAAGCAATCCAGAAATGCGGGATGCGCGACAGAGCAGACCGGATTTTCTCAACCGAAGTTCTTCGCATGTTGACCCAAGCAGCTATTGCCTTCGAAGCAGATCACTCTGCTCAAGCCATCCCACGATCCTGATCGCACTCTTCTCTGCGGACAGTTCAGTAACGTCGATAATCTCCGCCACCGTCCAGCAGATTGGCTTCCATTCGCATGCTTGGCAGAGCCTGAGGGTCAACCAGCTTTCGAAGCACAGTACGTTGCGTTGACGCGATCCGGCGCACGTTCTCCTCTATCGAGCAATCCAACACGACATCACAAAGAGCAGTGCCGCGGGTATCAGCCATGGCTCGGATCGTTGCCCAGTTTTCAAGACCAAACGGTGTGTCGGCATACGCGCTGGTCAAAATGATTGGCAGTTTGGCAGGGGCTTTGCTGGCCCGATCAGAAGCAATGCTCCTGAGGCGCAAAATTGCTTGGCAATTTTGTCGCGAGCTCCTCGCAATGTCGGAGCGAGAGCCGGGCCAAAGAAAAACGGCGGGCTGTTGGCCCGCCGTTTACGTTCTGATTGAAACTCGTATCAATTATCCAAGAAGCTCCGCAGCTTCCGCGACCTTGACGGATGCTTCAGCTTCCGCAGCGCCTTCGCCTCGATCTGGCGGATGCGCTCTCTCGTCACCGAGAACTGCTGGCCCACTTCTTCCAGCGTGTGGTCGGTGTTCATGCCGATGCCGAAGCGCATGCGGAGCACGCGCTCTTCGCGCGGGGTGAGGGAGGCGAGCACGCGCGTGGTGGTTTCGCGCAGGTTCGACTGGATCGCGGCGTCGATCGGCAGGATCGCGTTCTTGTCCTCGATGAAATCGCCGAGGTGTGAATCCTCCTCGTCACCCACAGGGGTTTCGAGCGAGAGCGGCTCCTTGGCGATCTTGAGGACCTTGCGGACCTTTTCGAGCGGCATGCCGAGTTTTTCGGCGAGCTCTTCCGGGGTCGGCTCGCGGCCGATCTCGTTGAGCATCTGGCGGGATGTGCGCACGATCTTGTTGATCGTCTCGATCATGTGCACGGGGATGCGGATGGTACGGGCCTGGTCGGCGATCGAGCGCGTGATCGCCTGCCGGATCCACCACGTGGCGTAGGTCGAGAACTTGTAGCCGCGGCGGTATTCGAACTTGTCGACCGCCTTCATCAGGCCGATATTGCCTTCCTGGATCAGGTCGAGGAATTGCAGGCCGCGGTTGGTGTATTTCTTCGCGATCGAGATCACGAGACGGAGGTTGGCTTCCACCATCTCCTTCTTGGCTTGGCGTGCCTCGCGCTCGCCCTTCTGCACGGAGTGCACGATCTTGCGGAACTCGACGATCTCGAGGCCCGTCAGCGCCGCGAGCTGATGCACCTCGTGACGGAGATCCTTGATGCGGTCCTTCTCGTGGTGGACGAAGTTCTTCCAGCCCTTGGCCGAGAGTTTCGAGACGCGGTTGAGCCAGCGCGGATCGAGCTCCGAGCCGGTGTAGTTGCGCAGGAAGTCCTCGCGCGCGACGCCGTGGCTGTCGGCGAGGCGCATCAGGCGGCCCTCATGCGAAACGAGGCGCTTGTTGATGTCGTAGAGCTGCTCGACGAGGCTGTCGATACGGGCCTGGTTGAGGCGCAGCGACTTCACCTCGACGATGATCTCGTCCTTGAGCTTGCGGTACTTGCGCTCCTGGTGCGGCGACAGCGAGGGACCGTGCGAGGTGCTCTCGAGCTGGTTCTGGATGTCCTGCTCCTGAAGCTTGCGCAGCTTCTTGTAGCTCTCGGCGATCCTGTCGAAGATCTCGACGACCTTCGGCTTGAGCTCGGCCTCGATCGCCGCGAGCGACATCTGGTTCTCGAACTCGTCGTCCTCGTCCATGTCGGCTTCGGCGGCGGCTTCGCCCGGATCCTTGTCCTCGCCACCGGGACCGCCGGCGGCGGGCTGCGCGGCGCGGAACGGGGTCGGCGACGGCGGAGCCGCGGGCGGCGCGACATGCGCGGGCGCACCGGCGGCTGCGGCCTCGCCCTCGGCCGGCGCTTCGCCGTTCTCACCGACCGGACCCGCGATCATCGCAGTGTTCATGCCGGCCTTGGCATCGGGACCGGCATAGGTGGCTTCGAGATCGATGATGTCGCGAAGGAAGATCTTTCCTTCGTTCAATTCGTCGCGCCAGATGATGATGGCCTGGAAGGTCAGTGGGCTTTCGCAGAGGCCCGCGATCATCGCCTCGCGGCCGGCCTCGATGCGCTTGGCAATCGCGATTTCGCCTTCGCGGGAGAGCAGCTCGACCGTGCCCATCTCGCGCAGATACATGCGCACGGGATCGTCGGTGCGCTCGCCCGGCTCGCTCTTCTTGACCTCGGTGACGGCCTTCTGCGTGACCTCGACGAGCTCGTTGTCGGTCTCGTCCTCGCCCTCGTCCTTCTCTTCCTCGCCTTCAGTATCGTCGGCTTCGGTGACGTTGATGCCCATGTCCGAGAGCATGGACATGATGTCCTCGATCTGCTCGGGCGAGGTCTGGTCGGACGGCAAAACCTCGTTGAGCTGATCGAAGGTCACGAAGCCGCGCTTCTTGGCCTGCTTGATCATCTTCTTCACTGCCGCATCGGACAGATCGAGCAAGGGCGAGGGCGCGTCCTGGGAGTCCTTCTCCGGCGCGTCCGCTGCCTTGTCGTCCTTTTCCTTGTCCTTCGCCTGCAGCGTCTTTGCCTTGATGGCCATCCATTGCTCCTAAACGCGTTTCATGCAGACGTGCGCGCGCCCGCGTGAAATCACTTGAACCTATTGCTCGACGCTCTCGCTTCGCCAGATCTCGACACGGAAAGGGCGGCGCGCACATCTCTCGCCACCCCGACCTCTCTCTCGCCGGATTTGCCTAACGCTTCGTGAGCCTCTTTGTCGCAGCGGATGCAGGTGAAGTGCCAACAGCGATTGCGCGGATTCATTCCTGACGCGTCTGTTCTGCCTGCGGCCGCCTGGTGGCCAAAGTGCTACAAGACCGTTAAGCCTCGATTAACCCTGTTTTTGCCGCCAAACCTCGGATTTGGCGAGTCTTTTAGCGGTACCTACCCCAGCCGTCCGCATGAATCTTTCATCACACGCTCTTCTGGAACCGGCCCGACAGCTCGCCAAAACCCTCGATCAGGGCCTCGGTACCGTCGACCTCGGCCAGTCGGGCCTTGACGTCACGCAGCCACGCCAAATTGGCCTCGCTGGGGTCCTCCCCCAAGGCCAGCTCGGCGTCCTTCAGCTCCCTAAGTAGTGAATGGTATTGCCGATGCAAGGCAACCAGCTGGTGCCAGGTCGCAAGAACGTCATCCCGCGCCGCGCCCTCGCGGGCGCCCCACACCGCCGCGGTGGTGATGCCGCCTTCAACCCTTTGAAGAACCTGAGAAAACCCGCCCCTTTCGAGGTCGCCGCGCATTTTCTCGGCCTGCTCGCCGGGGTCGGGGGAATGGTGATGGTCGTTGGCAAAAGCGGCGATGATGGCGGCCCGCAGCTTATGGGCCTCGGGATGGGCGAGTTCCAGGGCGGCCACCTCTTCGAGGTGATCGTGCAGCAGCCAGGGGTGGTTGATCAGGGATTGCAGGATCAGGGCCTCCCGGCGGGAGATTGCACTCCTTTGGCCGCGCATGATCGGGCTGGCCGCGAGCTGGGGGCTTGCCGCCTGGTAGGGACCTGACGGCAGCGGGATCGGGCCGGGCGCGCCGCGGCGGCCTCCGCCGAAACCTTGGTTGCCGAATCGATTCGCTCCCCCGCCGCGGGGCGGGAAGGGACGACCGCCGCTTTGGCGGAAATTGCCCCTGCCGGCAAAGCCGCCGCGGCCGCCATCGGGGGCGAAGGTGCGCTGCAGCCGCTCGACGAAATCGTCGCGATAATAGCGCCTGACAACCTCGTCGCGGATGCCGTTGGACAAGTCCCTGATGCGCGCTTCCAGCGCGGCGCGGCGCTCGGGCGTTGCGAAATTGCCGCCTTCGAGTTCGCGCGACCACAGCATGTCGGCGAGCGGACGCGCCGCCGCGATCACCTCCTCGATCGCGCCGCGACCACCGGAGCGTGCGAGATCGTCGGGGTCCTGCCCTTCGGGCAGCAGCGCAAAACGCAGGCTCTTGCCTGGCGCGAGAAACGGCAAGGCAAGGTCCGCAGCACGATAGGCCGCCTTCTGTCCGGCGCGGTCGCCGTCGAAGCAGAGGATCGGCTCGTCCGCCATCTTCCAGAGCAGCGCGAGCTGGCTTTCCGTCAACGCAGTGCCGAGCGGCGCGACGGCGCCCGGAAAACCCGCGGTGACCATGGCGATGACGTCGACATAGCCTTCGACCACGATCAGCGCGCTGCCGTCATGGGTGGCTTTGCGCGCGGTCTGGTGATTGTAGAGATTGTCGCCCTTGTGGAAGAGCGGCGTCTCCGGCGAATTCAGGTATTTGGCCGGAACGTCCTTCTCCAGCGCGCGTCCGCCGAAGGCGATGACGCGGCCGCGGATGTCCGTGATCGGAAACATCACGCGATCGCGGAAGCGATCGTAGGGCACGGGAATGTCGTCGCCGCCGATCAACAGGCCGGTCTCGACCATGTCCTCGACGGAGACGCCGAGCTTGCCGAGATGCTCCTTCAGCGCGAAGCGCTCGGGCGGCGGCGGCGCATAGCCGAGACGAAACTGCAATTGCGTCGCCGGGGAGATGGCGCGATCGGCGAGATAGCCCCGCGCCTTCGCACCGACGCGCGAGGCCAGCGTCTCCGAAAAGAACTTGGCGGCGAGCTCCATGACGTCATGCAGGGTGCGGCGGCGCTGCTCGTGGCGGGCGGCATCCGGCGTCACCGCGGGCAGCGGCAGGCCCGCCATGCCGGCGAGCCGCTCGACCGCTTCGGCGAACGGCAGGCCGTCGGTCTCCATCACGAAGCTGATGATGTCGCCGTGCTTGCCGGAGGAGAAGTCGTGGTAAAAACCCTTCTGGTCGTTGACGTAGAAGGACGGTGTCTTCTCCTGCTGGAACGGCGAGAGCCCCTTCCACTCCCGCCCCGCCTTCTTCAGCTTGACGCGCTTGCCCACGACTTCGGAGACCGAAAGCCGGGCACGCAGCTCGTCGAGGAATTGGGGCGTGAAGCGCACGGCCATGGTGTAGCGCAATCCAGAGTGAGTCGGGCGAAGGGATCAGGGATATAGGTGCGGCCAGCCCAGAAGTCAGGTTTGCGCGGGTTATCCGGATTATTCGACCTATGCACAGGGTGTGGAAAGGCTTGAACCCCGTCCGGTTCCACGCTTCCATGGGTCATGTTCAGGACCTTTCGGGGCGGTCAGAGCGGGGGCTGGCGCGTGACCTCGATCTCGCCTGTCGCGGGCGAGCCCCTGCCTTTCATGCCGGCGCTGTCGGTGATCGACGGCGACGCCGTCGCGCTGCCGCTGGTGCCCTCGCGCAATGCGTGGCGCCTGGTCGGGGCACCGAGCAACTTGCGCTACACCGAACGGCCCGAGCAGCAGCAGCTCGAGAGCGTGCAGGCCGGCCTCGGCCGGTGGGAGGCGACCTGCGCGGCACTGATCCCGATCCGCAAATCGCAGGCGTGGTGGGGGCTGACGCAGGAAGAGCGGCGCAAGATATTCGAAGACAAGTCGCACCACATCGCGAGCAGCCTTCGCTTCGTGCCCGCCATCGCGCGCCAGCTCTATCACTGCCGCGATCTCGGCGAGCCCTTCGATTTCCTGACCTGGTTCGAATTCGCGCCCGCGCACGCCTCGCTGTTCGAGGAGCTGGTGGAGATGCTCAGGCAGACCGAGGAATGGAGCTATGTCGAACGCGAGGTCGATGTGCGCGTCGTGAAGGAAGTGTTGTCGGCTTGATGATCGAGATTGCATCTTCGATGCAATCCGACCTCTCCCCGCATGCGGGGCGAGGTGAAGACAGAAGCTGTTAGTGCTCCAGAAAGCGGCCGGAGGCGATGGGCGGCAGGCCGATCACCGGCCAGTTGTAGACATAGGTCCAAGCCTTCTCCGTGGCGCCATCGGCGCCGGTCACGTCGATCAGCATCCGCAGATATTCCGTCGGCTCCGGAAAGCCCTCGCCGCAGGCCTCGTACATGTCGAGCTCGCGCAGGAGCTCATCCCCCGCACGCAGCCGGAAGAGCTCACCGTACGCGCGCTCGGTCGGCGCGTCGGACAGCAGCAGTCCCGGATAATGCTTCACCAGAACGAGGCGGCCACGGCAGCTCGCCTCGCCCAGAAAATCCGCATGCTGCGCCAACAGCCGCGCCATCGGATGATCGAAGCCGCGCATCAGGGTGCCGTAGACGAAGAGACGATCGGAGGTCATGGGCGGTTCTATAGACTCTCCAGGCCGTCATTGCGAGCAGCTCCATCTAGAGAGCCGCCGCTTCCAGCTCCTCGCTGCGCTCCGCGGCCGAGACCACCCGGACGCTCACGTCCATGACATCGAAAGCGTCCCGGGCGCCGATATAGACGCCGTGCAGCGGGATCGCCTGGCGCGGGTCGCGCGCCACCGCGACGCGGATGAGATCGCGGGTTCCGACGATGCCGTTGGTCGGATCGAACTCGATCCAGCCCGCGCTCGGCAAATAGACCTGCACCCATGCATGGGTCGAGCCGCCGCCGACATGGCGCGGCGCGATGTCATCGGGCACGAAGACGTAGCCGGAGACGAAGCGCGCGGCGATGCCGAGCCGGCGCAGCGCCTCGATCATGAACAGCGCGTAATCGCGACAGGTGCCGGTGCCCCATCGCAACGTATCGCACGGGGCTTGCGTGCCCGGCTCGTGACGCCTGCGGTATTCGAACTGCTTGCGGATGGCGTGGGTGATGCGGCTCAGGATCGCGAACGTCGGCGACGGCATATCCTCATCGACGAAGCTGCGCGCCCATGCCGCGATCTTGCCCTCGGGATCGGCGTATTGCGGCGTGATGTACTGGACGAGATCGGGCAATTCCGCATCGTCATAGACGAACGGATAGAAATAGGCGGGATCGTCAGGCGTCAGCGCGAAGTCTTCGACCGGATTGTGCGCGACGGTGACATGCCAGTCGAAAACCAGACGATCCGCGCGCGCGTCGAAATCGGCGATCGCGACGGAATTGCCGAATACGTCGTGAATCCAGCGCAACGACATCGGCTCGGGCGAGATCTTCAGCCTGGAGTCGAGCACGCGCAGATCATGGCCGTCGCTTGGACGCAGCATAAACCTGTGCTCGCCGAAGGCCACGGGACTGGTGTAGCGATATTCGGTCTTGTGATGAATCGTCAGCAGCGGCATCGTCGGCAGATCATGGTGATGTTGGGCAGACCGAGTTGTCGATCGTATGCCCGATGTCCGGGGCGACTGCTTTATCGATAGGCAATCAGGATGGCTTTCAACACAGCCGGGGCTGCGGATCAACTCCTTGGAGAAGGCGATATTCCGCCAGTGCATGAGGTGAATGCGGAGGGGACATCGCCCTTCCTGCTCACATCGGACCATTACGGCCGCATTCTACCGCGCGCGCTCGGCGATCTCGGTATATCGGAAAGCGAGCTATCGCGGCATATCGGCTGGGACATCGGCATCGCCGGCCTCGCCGAACGGATGGCCAACATGCTCGACGCGCATCTGATCGCGCAGCGCTATTCGCGCCTCGTGATCGACTGCAACCGCCCGCCCGGCGTGGCGAGCTCGATTCCCGTGATATCGGAGGCGACGGCGATCCCGCGCAACGAAGGCATTTCCGAGAGCGAGCGCACGGCACGCCGGCGCGAGATCTTCGATCCCTATCATCAGCGCATCGACGCTGTGATCGACAGCCGCCTGCGTGACAAGCGGCCGACGGTGCTGGTGTCGCTACACAGCTTTACGCCCGTTTATGCCGGCGTCGCGCGGCCCTGGCACATCGGCGCCCTCTACAACCGCGACACCATGCTGCCCAAACTCCTGCTGAAACATCTGCGTAGCGAGGGCGACCTCGTCGTCGGCGACAACGAGCCCTATGCGGCAAGCGATCTCACCGACTACACGATCCCCGTTCACGGCGAGGCGAGAGGTCTCGTCAACACCGGCATCGAGATCCGCCAGGATCTGATCGCCGATCAATCCGGCCAGCAGCAATGGGCCGAACGCCTGGCGCGGATTTTTGCGGAGATCGAGACGGAGCTGAAGCCGGGGCTGTTGGCCGGCTAGCCGCCGCGCCGTCCTGATGGCGCGACAGCTTACTTGCCCTTGCTCACCTGGCCCGGATCAGCGCCAGCCAGATGCCGCCGCCGATCATGAAGCCGCCGGAGACGCGCGACACCATGCGGGTACGGCGGGCCGAGAAAAAGCCGCGGACTTGACCGGCGAGCAGCGCATAGATCCCGTCCGTCATGCCGGCAAGCACCATGAAGGTGATCCCGAGCACCAGGACCTGCGACAGCTGATCCTTGCTCATGTCCATGAACTGCGGAATGAATGCGCCGAAGAACACCAGCAGCTTCGGGTTCGACAACGCCACGACAAAGCCCTGCAAGAGAAAGCCACCTCGAGGCGGCGGCGGCGGCTCATCAACGGAGACGCCCTCGACCGGAGAGCGGATCAGCTTGATGCCGAGCCAGACCAGGTAGGCCGCGCCCGCAAAGCGCACCCAGTTGAACCAATAGCCCATCGTCGCCATCAGCGTGGTGAGACCGACCGCAAGGACGCCGATCGCGATCAACAAGCCCATCTGCACGCCGAGAATGTTGGTCAGCGCCGCGCGCGTGCCGTGGCGCAGGCCGTTGGCGATGACGATGGTGACGATCGGCCCCGGCAGCAGCGCGAGCGCAATGCAGGCGGCGACAAAGGCGAGATAGGCTTGCATGGACATCATGGGGAGAACTCGCTGATGGCGATTTGCCTGCATTAATGCATGGCACTCACTTTCCGTCCAGCGCCGCCGCCGCCCACGCCTTGATCTCCGGTGTGCGCAGGAACACGAGCGCGGCATGCTGCATCGCGCCGGCTTCGCCACGCCCCTGCACCGCCACGACCAAGAGATCGCAGCGGCGTGAGAGCGCGACGCCGATGGCGGCGTGGCTCGCCGCCTCATGGGTGGCGAGATCGTAGTGCCGCGCACGGCCATGCATCTCGCCCATGTGCACCGCCTCACCCGGCGCAGTGGCGCTAAAGCGCGGCGTGATCAGATCGATGTCGGCAACGCGATCGATCTCATCATCATCGGCAACGCCGCTCTCGCAGTTACAGAAGCCACGCTTGGCGCGGACGTAGAGCTCGGCACCGTCGCAAGCACCGCCCCCGCAACGAAAGGCGCGGCCGGCAGGCCAGCCGTCGCGCGGGAACGGCCAGGCGAGCTCGCGCCAATGCTCCGAGGTTTGCGCTTGCGGTGACGCGAGCTGATAGGCGCCGACGCCCGATGCGCCGAGCACGGCAAGGACGAGCGCGAATGCCGCCGCGGGCCGCATCGTCAGTTCTTCGGCAGGCCGGCGACGGCGCGGGCCGCCCCGGTCAGCTCGAGAATGTGCAGGCCGGTGTTGGCGCGATCGACGATATAGATGTAGCCGCGCTCGTCGGTCTCGACATTGTTGGTCTGGATCGCGACCTTGCAGCGTTCGCCGCCCTCGACCGGAATGCAGCGCTTGTCGGTCGCCTGCGTGATCGCCGGGATGAAATAGCCGACTTCCCTGGGATGATAGGGATCGCGGATGTCGAGCGCCCGCACGCCGGCATTGAAGAAGGCGATGAAGGCCATCTTCTTGTAGTAGACCGGCGCCATGCTCTCGTTCGAGGAGTGCGAGCCGAACCGGCCGCCGCGCTGGCAGAACTGGCCGCTGGCCTCCGGCACGGTGTAGCTCGAGATCATCATGGGCCGCGTCTCGGTGGTGACGTCGGCGAACCACACCATCTGCCGCGCTTCGCCGCATTCGTTCAAGATCGCCTCGTCGACGATCATGACGATGTCGCGGGTCTTGCCGTCCTTGTCCTCGGCGAATTCGGCGACGGGCATGTCGAGCATCGGAAACGTGGTGTGCGCGCCGTTGAACGCGGACATCGGCAGCCGCGAGATCTCGGGAGAGCGCAGATTGTCCGGCGTCGGCTCCTTCGGCCCATTCAGGAGCTTCTCGCGATCGACGATCTGCAAGATGCCGGCCTTGTCGGTGCCGTAGCCGAAATAAACGCGGTTGCCTGCGGGCCCGGTCGAGATCGGCCCGTGCAGTTCGGTCGGCACCGCGCCGGTCGAGCCGGGCTCCTGGCCGGGCAGGCCGAAGTCGCGGATTTTTTGCGGATGGGCGGGATCGGAGAGATCATAGACCTGCGTCATCCGCCTCGTGCGCCAGTCCGGCGCGCCCGAAACGAGATAGGCAATGCCGGTGTCGCATTCCCACCAGCTCTTGTGCGTGTCCTTCAAGCCACCGAGGCGCGTGACCAGCACGGGATTGGCGGGGTCGGCGACATTCCAGATCTCATGCGCCTCGCTGCCGAAGGTGCGCAGCAGGTAGACCGCGTTGGGATCGGCCTTCGGCAAGCCCTTGCCATCGCACACCCGCACCATCTGTGCGCCGCCTGATTCGTACTTGCCTGGCTGGCCCGGCAGATGCCTGAGATATCTGGGATGCGCGGGATCGGTGACATCGACGATCGAGGTCCCGTTCGGCTCCGCTTGGCCGGTCATCGGATTGACGGGATCAGGCACGTCATCGGTGCCGCCGTGGTGGCCGATATAGGCGATCCAGCGGTCGCCCTGATGATGGATGGTCGGCTGATAGGCGCTTCGCGCCTGAAGATCGTTGGTGCCGACCAGTTTCATGTTGGACGCCTCGGGCGGCGCCCCGATCGTCTGCTTCTGTGCGTGGACCAAGGCGCTGCCGGCGAAAAGGACGAGGGCGGCAGCAGTCAGGACGCAACGGAACATCAAAGTCCTCCCGGAACCAATCTGCGTTGGCTGAGATACGAGGCTAGCACAGCCATCTGCACGCGCCAAAGACATCATCTTGACATGCAACCATTTGGTTGCTTATTTATGGCTGACATGGATGAAGTCTTCAAAGCGCTCGCCGATGCATCGCGACGGTCGCTGCTGGACCGGCTTCACGCCAGGAACGGCCAGACGTTGAACGATCTTTGCGAAGGCCTGGAGATGACGCGCCAGGCGGTGGCAAAGCACCTGGTCATCCTCGAAGAGGCCAATCTGGTCACGACGATCAGGCATGGCCGCGAGAAGCTGCACTATCTCAACCCGGTGCCGATCCACCAGATCGGCGAGCGCTGGATCAGGAAATTCGAGCGCGGCAAGCTCGCCGCACTCGGCGAATTGAAACGTCAGCTGGAGAAGCGCGATGAGTAGGCCGCGATTCGTCTATGTCACCTCTATCGAGGACAGCCAGGTGCCCACCATTCCGCGCACGGCGCTCAACAACGGGTTCGACGCAAAATGAATCTCGATCAGTTCAATCCGCTGACCGTCTACACCATCTACATCGCCTCCACGCCGGAGAAGGTGTGGGAGGCACTGACCTCGGCCGAGTTCAGCAAGCAGTACTTCTTCGGCAACGCCGTCGAGGTCGAGCCGCGGCCTGGGGGCGCCTTCATCGTGCGCACGCCCGATGGCGCCCTGCATATCAGCGGCGAGGTGCTCGCCTACGATCCGCCGCGCAAGCTCGCAGTGACGTTCAACGTCAACTGGCCCGAGCTGATCGAGAAACTGGGGCCAACCCTCGTGAGCTACGACATCGAGCAGGTGGGCGATGCCGTGCGGATCACCATGAGCGAAGGCCATGATCGTCCGCTCAGCGACGATATATTGTCGGGCGGCCGATCGGGCTGGCCCGCGATCCTGTCCAGTCTCAAGAGCCTGCTCGAGACCGGCAAGCCGCTCGTCGTCAAGCTCGGGCCGCCGCAGCGGATGCTGGATGCGCTCAAGGCGATGGGAATTAAGACGCCATAGAAGCGGCAATCTCCACCGTCACCGCAATGCGAGCAGAAGGGCCACGCCGAGATTGGCCGCGAGCAGGCCTCGGTCGATCACGAAGATCCCGAGCATCGGACCTTTCAGCACCGCCACGAGCCCGCAGTTCGCGCCGCAGGGTGGATGCAGCTCAGCGCACCGTCGCGAAGAATGTCCGGACGTCGCGCACAAACAGCTCCGGCTGCTCGAAAGCGGCGAAATGCCCGCCCTTCTGCATCTCGCTCCAATGCGTGATGTTGGCGAAGCCAGGCTCCATCCAGTGCCGCACCGGCGCGATGATCTCCTTGGGAAACACCGCAACGCCCGTTGGAACGTTCACGGCCGGCGTGGTCCGCCGTTTCCCGAAACTCTCCCAGTAGAGCCGCGCGGACGACGTCGCCGTCGCCGTGGTCCAGTAGAGCATGACGTTGTCGAGCAGCTCGTCCTTGTCAAAGATGTTTTCGGGATGACCGTCACAGTCGGTCCAGGCCCAGAATTTCTCCAGGATCCAGGCGGCCTGCCCGCTCGGCGAATCCGTCAGGCCATAGCCGAGCGTTTGCGGCCGCGTCGCTTGCTGCTTGGAATAGCCGGAGTCGAGATCGACATAATGCTTGAGGCCGGCGAGCGCGCGCTTCTCTTCCCCTGTCGGCTCACCCTCGATCTTCGGTGCCGTGTTGAAGGCGAGCGTGATGTGGATGCCGGCGCAATGTTCGGCGTCCTGTGCGCCGAGCGAGGTCGTCACCGCCGAGCCCCAATCGCCACCTTGGGCGCCGTAGCGCGCGTAACCCAGCCGGTCCATCAGCTTCGCCCAGGTCGCGGCGATGCGGTCGACGCCCCAGCCGGTGCTCTTGGGTTTTGCGGAGAAGCCAAAGCCCGGCAGCGAGGGACAGATCACGTGAAAGGCATCTTCGGGATTGCCGCCATGCGCGGCGGGATCGACCAGCGGCGCAATCACCTTCTGGAATTCGACGATCGAGCCGGGCCAGCCATGGGTGATGATCAGCGGAAGCGCGTTTGCCTCTTTCGAACGGACATGCAGGAAGTGGATATCGAGCCCGTCGATCTCGCTGATGAACTGATCGAAGCGATTGAGTTTTGCCTCGCGCCCCCGCCAGTCGTAACCGTCGGCCCAATAGGCGCAGATCTCCTGGATCCATTTCAGCGGCACGCCCTGGCTCCAGTCGTCGACCAACTCGGCCTCGGGCCATCGCGTGCGGGCGAGGCGTGACTTGAGGTCGGAAAGGACGTCGTCGCTGATCGCGATACGGAACGGTTTGACGGCGGTCATCGGCGGCCTCCTCTTGTTCTTCTTTGTCGAAGAGACTAGACCGGATCGGAGCCGCGACAAAGGTACTCATCCTCCCCTGGAGGGGTCCGAGACGAGCGTAGCTCGCTCGTGGATCGGTTCGCATCGAGCGAAGCGGCATGCGAACCGAGGTAGGGTGAGAGTCTCTCCACGGAAGCGGAGCCCGAATGGAGAGATCACCCCACCCCGCTCGCGCTTTCCGCGATCGACCGTCCCCCTCCGGGGGAGGGGAAGCGGTTAGCCCGACAGCGCGGCCTTCACGAGACCGGATGCCTTGCCGAAATCCATCTGTCCGGCGTATTTCGCCCGCAACGCCGCGATCACCTTGCCCATGTCCTTCATGCCGGCGGCCCCGGTTTCAGTGATGGCGTTTGCGATCGCCTTCTGCACCTCCTCCTCCGACATCTGCTTCGGCAGGTACGCCGAGATCACTGCGATCTCCTCGCGCTCTTGCGCGGCCAGCTCGGCGCGGCCCCCCTTGTCGTAGAGCTCGACCGCCTCCTGGCGCTGCTTGATCATCTTTTGGAGCACGGCGAGCAGGTCGGCGTCCGAGAGCGGCGGCTTGCCCTGGCCGCGGGCGTCGATGTCGGCGTTCTTGATGGTCGAATTGACCATGCGCAACGTGGAGAGCTTGCGCTCGTCCTTGGCCTTCATGGCCTCCTTGACCGCATTGTTGATGTCGTCGCGCAGCATGATCGTGATCCCTTCGAATATCCGAGGCCTGATCTAGGCCGTTCGCCGGAAAGAGGCCAGACCGAACCTTGCACGAGCGGTTCATTGTTTCCCGGCCGGCGGGCAAAATTGCCCAAAATTTCTCGAGCCAGCCTAAGTGCCTGAAGCGGCCCGTCAAATATGCAAAAACGCATGTGAATCCGCCGTTTCCCGCTTTGACGGGGGGGCGTGGGGGCCTTATGAAGCGGGCTCATGACACAACATGACAACGATCCCGCCTGGCCGGACCACAAACCGACCGCGCTCCTCGTGCTTGCCGATGGCACGGTGCTCGAAGGCTTTGGTCTCGGCGCCGAAGGCCACGCGGTCGGTGAAGTCTGCTTCAACACCGCGATGACGGGCTATGAAGAGATCCTCACCGATCCCTCCTATGCCGGCCAGCTCATCACCTTCACCTTCCCGCATATCGGCAATGTCGGTACCAACGAGGAAGACATCGAGACCGTGAACATGGCCGCGACGCCTGGTGCGCGCGGCGTGATCCTGCGCACTGCGATCACCGATCCCTCGAATTACCGCGCCACCAAGCATCTCGACCAGTGGCTGAAGGCACGCGGCATCATCGGCCTCTCCGGCATCGACACCCGGGCGCTGACTGCGCTGATCCGCTCCAAGGGCATGCCCAACGCCGTGATCGCGCACGCCAAGGACGGCGAGTTCGACATGCATGGCCTCAAGGAGGAAGCGCGCGAATGGCCGGGCCTCGAGGGCATGGACCTCGTGCCGATGGTCACCTCCGGCCAGCGCTTCACCTGGGATGAGACGCCCTGGCTGTGGGACAAGGGCTTTGGCCGGCAGGAGAAGCCCGAGTTCAACGTCGTCGCGATCGACTACGGTATCAAGCGCAACATCCTGCGCCTGCTCGCCGGCGTCGGCTGCAAGGTGACGGTGGTGCCGGCGACGACCTCGTCCGAAGACATTCTGGCGATGAAGCCGGATGGTGTGTTCCTGTCGAACGGTCCGGGCGATCCGGCCGCCACAGGCAAGTACGCCGTGCCTGTGATCAAGGACGTCATCAAGTCGGGCACGCCGACCTTCGGCATTTGTCTCGGCCACCAGATGCTCGGCCTCGCAGTCGGCGCGAAGACGAAGAAAATGCATCAGGGCCATCACGGCGCCAATCATCCCGTCAAGGACGAGACCACCGGCAAGGTCGAGATCACCTCGATGAACCACGGCTTTGCCGTGGACGAGACGACGCTGCCTGATGGCGCGACACAGACCCACATCTCGTTGTTCGACGGATCCAATTGCGGCATCCAGCTCGACGGCAAGCCGGTGTTCTCCGTGCAGTACCACCCCGAGGCCTCACCGGGTCCGCGCGACTCGCACTATTTGTTCCAGCGCTTCGCCGACCTGATGCGGCAGAAGAAGAGCGCGTAAGGCGCACGTGAGCAGGACGACGAGATCGAGCCCGGGCCATGTCCCGGGCTTTTTCGTCAAAGGAACGTCGTTTCACCCGCGCCGTTAATTCCTGTCACTTTCGCGCGGGAGCCCTGCCATGTCCGTCGTCCGCGACAACGCCGAGCCGCTTGCCATCGTGTTCGAGGACGACGGGCGCGTGCCGAACAACATCCTTCCGTTCCTGGTCTACCAGGGCGCGGTGGCGCTCGATCCGAAGCAGCCGGAACAGGCCATCGAAAACCTGTTCGCGACCAACGATTGGGGCGGCACCTGGCGCAATGGCGTTTACGACTATCTGCACTATCACGCGACGGTGCATGAGGTGCTCGGTGTCGCGCGCGGCCACGCCCGCGTTCGCTTCGGCGGCGATCACGGCCAGGAGCTGGACATCAAGGCCGGTGATGTCGTGATCCTGCCCGCCGGCACGGGGCATCAGTGCATCAAGGCGAGCGATGATTTCTGCGTGATCGGCGCCTATCCGCCGGGCAGCAAGATGGAGATCACGCGGCCGACGCCGGAGAACCACGCCAAGGCGCTGAAGACGATTCCAGAGGTGGCGCTGCCGCCAGCCGACCCGGTGACGGGCAAGCATGGCGCGCTGATGCGGCTGTGGCGATAGGACAAAGACGGTGCCGTAGGGTGGGTTAGCCGAAGGCGTAACCCACCACGGTATTTATCCGCGGAAACAGAAGAGGTCGGTTACGGCCCTGCGATTGCGCTTTGCGCTATCGCAGGGCAAACCCACCCTACGGCAGCGCGCCCTTATGCCTCGTTGCCGCCCTCCTGCCGCGTCGCCTCGAACAAGAACCACGTCCGGCGTTCGGTCTCGTCAATGAAGACTTCCAGAATGCTGGCGCTGGCGACGTCGCCGGCGTCGTCGCAGACCTCGTGCGCCTTGCGCATCGCCGCCGCGACATGCTTGTTGTCCTGCATCAGCTCGCGCAGCATTTCGCGCGGCGGGACGTAATCGTCGTCGTTGTCCTTGATGGTCTGGAGCTTGGCGACCTGGCCGATCGACCTCAGCGTGGTGCCGCCGATCTTGCGGACGCGCTCGGCCAGCTGGTCGGTGGTGGCGAAGATCTGGTCCGACTGCTCGTCGAGCAGCAAGTGATAATCGCGGAAATGCCGGCCGCTGATGTGCCAGTGGAAATTCTTGGTCTTCAGATACAGCGCGAACGCGTCGGCCAGAAGCACGTTGAGCGCTTCCGAAACCTTCTTGGTTGCCGCCGCGGGGAGATCGGTGGGGGTGTCGAGATCGGGCGAGACCTTGCTGGGGGCTTTGCTCACGGGAAACCTTCCTGTTAGGACGCAGACGTTGACGGCGGGCCGTCGCACCCCTAACGCAAGGCAGGCAACGCGGTTCCCCCTTGGGGAACCGTTGGGCGGGACACTATGGACGATTGGATCGACTACTACGACTCGACGCATACGATCTATGTCAGCAAGCTGCATCGCGACTTGCACTTCCAGATCATCGCGCGGGACATCATCGGTTACATCACCTCGCCGGAGGCGACCGTGCTGGACTATGCCTGCGGCGAGGCGCTGTCTGCGAGCCAGGTGGCGTCGGCCTGCGGCCAGCTGATCCTGGCCGAGCCCGCGCCCGGCGTGCGCGGCCGGCTGATCGCGCGCTTTGCCCCGAACACCAAGATCCGCGTCCGCTCGCTCGACGACGTCCGCAAGATGCAGGACCAGTCCATCGACCTCGTCGTGATGAACTCGGTCGCACAATACATGACGGCGGAGGAGCTCGATGCCGCGCTCCTCAATATCAGGCGGATTTTGAAGCCATCGGGCAAGCTCGTGCTCGGCGATATCCTCCAGCCCCAGGTCGGCATGGTCAGGGACGTGACGGCGCTGCTCTCGTTCGGCCTGCGTCACGGCTTTTTGAAGGATGCATTGATCGGGTTGGTCAGCACCGCGCTATCAGACTACCGTCATCTGCGCACGCGCATCGGTCTCCAACGCTACAGCGAGGACGAGATCACCGCCAAGCTCAAGGCCGCCGGCTTCGCCAGCCAACGCGCCAACACCAATATCGGCCACAACCGCTGGCGTATGACCTTCATCGCAAGGCCGCCACTGGTGCGTTAAGCATAACCACCGCCTGAGGTGGCTTGTCGCACCCCGATCGGACATGATCGCCGCGGCCCGGTGGCGGAAGCGTCTACGCGAGAGCAGTGCATTGCTCTTCATCCTGGTTCAAATCCAGGCCGGGTCTCCACGCTTCGCCCTTTCGGGGCTACGCGTGGCGCAGCCAGCAAGACCCGAAGGGGCGAAGCGTGTCCGGCGTAGCTGGAGCGCAGCGCAAGCGAAGACGGACTCCCTCCCCGCGGCTCAATCCGCCTCAACCGCATCGCACTCCGCAACCAGCTTTAGCCGCTCCGCGTCCTTCGCCGCTGACTTCAGCACCGCATCGAGCAGGCCCGGAAAGCGCGCCTCCAAATCGTCGCGGCGCAGCCGCATGAAGCGGTTCGTGCCTGCCACACGCGTCTGCATCAGCCCGCAATCGCGCAGCTTTGCGAAGTGATAGGTGAGGTTCGACTTGGCGGAGAGCCCATTGAAGTCGCCGCAGCGAAGCTCGCTGCTGACACGTTCCTGCTGGGCGAGCTGATAAACGATCGCCAATCGGATCGGATCGCTCAGACAATCCAGAACCAGCGGCAGCTCGATCTGCTCGCGGGCGGGGTGGGGAAGCGTGCGGCTCATGATTTCCGAATCATAGCGATACCACCGGGATGTTCAATAGTTCTTGAACCAATTGACTCCTAAATCGCCATGTTCGATGGTTCAATAATCATTGAACATAAGGATTGCTTCCGATGAGCGTCATCTGGCTGGCCCTCGCGGCCTTTGCGATCGGCACCGAAGGCTTTGTCATTGCTGGGCTTTTGCCGGCGATCGCCAATGATCTCTCGATTTCGGTCGCCGCCGCCGGCCAACTGGTCACCGCGTACGCCCTCACCTATGCCGTGGGCTCGCCGATCCTCGCGGTGACGCTGAACAACATCGACCGCCGAACGGTGCTGGCGCTCGCGCTGTCGACCTTCATCGCCGGAAACGTCGCGGCAGTGGTGGCGTCCAACTACGCCCTGCTGCTGGCCTCGCGGATGCTGATGGCGTTGGGATCCGGACTGTGCATGCCGACGGCGCTCGCCGTCTCGGTTGCGGTCGCCTCGCCCGAACGGCGTGGCCGGGCGGTGGCGCTGGTCACCTCGGGCCTGACCATCGCTACCGTCGTCGGAGTCCCCGTCGGCAATCTCGTCGGCAGCCTGTTCGGCTGGCGCGCAACCTTTGCGATGGTCGCCGTGATCAGCGCGGCCGCGCTCGCCGGCCTGCTGCTCGGCCTGCCCCGCGGCCTGCCGCGCAACACGGCCTCGCTCAGCGAACGGCTGGCGCTGGCACGTCACAGCAATGTTTTGATCGCTCTGCTCATCACGATTTTATGGGCGCTCGGTGGCTTCACCGTATTCACCTATTTCGCGGTGCCGCTGCGCGGCCTCGGCTTCGATGCCTCGCAAATCAGCCTTGCCCTGCTGGTGTTCGGCGGCGCGGCCGCGATCGGGAACATGCTCGGCGGTGTGCTTGCGGACCGGCTCGGAACGCTCGCAACCGCAGCTCTCGGGCTCTCCGGCATGGCCGGCGCGCTGATCCTGCACTCGCTGGTGCTGAAGCTGATGCCCGCCCAGGCGCACTATGCGGTGCTGGGCGCGATCTTCCTCTGGGGCATTTCGGGCTGGGCGTTCTATCCAGCCCAGATCGCGAGCCTGATCCGGATCGAGCCGCAGGCCTCGATGATCGCCCTCTCGCTCAACGCTTCCGCGATGTATCTCGGCTTCGCCATTGGCGGCGCGCTGGGCGGCGCGGTGCTGGCGACCCTCTCGCCAAACGACCTCGGCTGGATCGGTGGATCAAGCGTTGCGGCGTCGCTTCTGATGCATCTCGCCCGAGGCTGGCAGGCGCGGCCAAAACCCGTCAAAATTGCCGGTTGATGGGCGTTTTTCGGGGTTTCGCCGCCCCGAAAACTGGTCTAAGACCCACCCGCGCGCGAGGGAGACCACCGCGCTCTCGGCCAAAGGGACGCGCAGCAGCGCGCCCTTTTTTTGTGCCCAAATCCGACTTCGGCGAGAGTTGATGCCCAAACGTACTGACATCACCACCATCCTGATCATCGGCGCCGGTCCCATCGTGATCGGCCAGGCCTGCGAGTTCGACTATTCGGGCACGCAGGCGGTGAAGACGCTGAAGGAAGAGGGCTATCGCATCGTCCTCGTCAACTCCAATCCGGCCACGATCATGACGGACCCGGAATTGGCCGATGCGACCTATATCGAGCCGATCACACCCGAGATCGTCGCCAAGATCATCGAGAAGGAACGTCACGTGGTTCCCGGCGGCTTTGCGCTGCTGCCGACCATGGGCGGCCAGACCGCGCTGAATTGCGCGCTGTCGCTGCGCCGGCAGGGCACGCTGGAAAAGTTCGACGTCGAGATGATCGGCGCGACGGCCGATGCCATCGACAAGGCCGAGGACCGCCAGCTGTTCCGCGAGGCCATGACCAAGATCGGGCTCGAGACGCCCAAGTCGCGTCTCGCCAACGCCTCCGAGCTCAAGAAATCCTTCCGCGACAAATACCACGCCGAACGCGAGAAGCTGTCGGGCGCTGCGCTCGAAGAGCTCGACCGGCAATGGACGCTCGGCGAGAGCGATCGCCGCAAGCGCTACCAGGAATACGCGTTCGGCCAGGCCATGATGGCGCTGTCCGAGATCGGCCTGCCGGCGATCATCCGCCCGTCCTTCACCATGGGCGGCACCGGCGGCGGCATCGCCTACAACAAGGAAGAGTTCCTCGACATCATCGAGCGCGGTCTTGATGCGTCCCCCACCAACGAAGTCCTGATCGAGGAATCCGTTCTCGGCTGGAAAGAGTTCGAGATGGAGGTGGTGCGCGACAAGAAAGACAATTGCATCATCGTCTGCTCGATCGAGAATTTCGACCCGATGGGCGTGCACACCGGCGACTCCATCACGGTGGCGCCGGCGCTGACGCTGACGGACAAGGAATACCAGATCATGCGCGACGCCTCGCTGGCGGTGCTGCGCGAGATCGGCGTCGAGACCGGCGGCTCAAACGTGCAGTTCGGCGTCAATCCAGAAGACGGCCGCATGGTCGTGATCGAGATGAATCCGCGCGTGTCGCGCTCGTCCGCGCTGGCCTCGAAGGCCACCGGCTTCCCGATCGCCAAGGTCGCGGCCAAGCTCGCGATCGGCTACACGCTCGATGAAATCGCCAACGACATCACCGGCGGTGCGACGCCGGCTTCGTTCGAGCCGACCATCGACTACGTGGTGACCAAGATCCCGCGCTTCGCCTTCGAGAAATTCCCCGGCGCCTCCTCCACGCTGACCACCTCGATGAAGTCGGTCGGCGAGGTCATGGCGATCGGGCGCACCTTCCAGGAGAGCCTGCAGAAGGCGCTGCGCGGGCTTGAGACCGGGCTGACCGGCCTCGACGAGATCGAGATCGAGGGCCTGGGCCGCGACGACGACAAGAACGCGATCCGCGCCGCGCTCGGCACGCCGACGCCGAACCGCATTCTCCAGGTCGCGCAAGCCATGCGGCTCGGCTGGTCGAACGAGGACATCTTCAACTCCTGCAAGATCGATCCCTGGTTCCTCGGCGAGATGCGCGGCATCGTCGACATGGAAGACAAGGTCAGGAAGCACGGCCTGCCCGGCAATGCCTTCGGCATGCGCACGCTCAAGGCCATGGGCTTTTCCGATGCGCGGCTCGCCGTGCTTGCCCAGACGACGGAAGCCGAGGTGACGGCCAAGCGTCACGCCCTCGCCGTCCGTCCGGTCTACAAGCGGATCGACACCTGCGCGGCCGAATTCGCCTCACCCACCGCCTATATGTACTCGACCTACGAGTCGCCGTTTGCGGGCAGCGCCGCCGACGAGAGCACGCCGTCCGACAAGAAGAAGGTCATCATCCTCGGCGGCGGCCCGAACCGTATCGGCCAGGGCATCGAGTTCGACTATTGCTGCTGTCACGCCTGCTTCGCGCTGCATGACGCCGGCTACGAATCCATCATGGTCAACTGCAACCCGGAAACGGTGTCGACCGACTACGACACCGCCGACCGGCTCTATTTCGAGCCGCTGACCGCCGAAGACGTGCTGGAGATCATCGCCAAGGAACGCACGAAGGGCGCGCTGCATGGCGTCATCGTGCAGTTCGGCGGCCAGACCCCGCTCAAGCTCGCGCGCGCCCTGGAAGCCGCCGAAGTGCCGATCCTCGGCACTTCGCCCGATGCGATCGACCTTGCGGAAGACCGCGACCGTTTCAAGCGCGTGCTCGACAAGCTCCGCCTGAAGCAGCCGAAGAACGGCATTGCCTATTCGGTCGAGCAGGCTCGCCTCGTCTCCGCCGATCTCGGCCTGCCGCTGGTGGTGCGCCCATCCTACGTGCTCGGCGGCCGCGCGATGCAGATCATCCGCGAGGAGAACCAGCTCAACGATTATCTGCTCGGCACGTTGCCGGAGCTGGTGCCGGCGGACGTCAAGGCGCGCTATCCGAACGACAAGACCGGGCAGATCAACACCGTGCTCGGCAAGAACCCGCTGCTGTTCGACCGCTATTTGTCCGACGCCACCGAGATCGACGTCGACTGCCTCTGCGACGGCAGGGATACCTTCATCGTCGGGATCATGGAGCACATCGAGGAAGCCGGCATCCATTCCGGCGACTCCGCCTGCTCGCTGCCGCCGCACTCGCTCGAGCCCGAGATGATCGCGGAGCTGGAGCGGCAGACGCGCGAGCTCGCGCTCGGCCTCGACGTCGTCGGCCTGATGAACGTGCAATACGCGATCAAGGACGCCGAAATCTACGTGCTCGAAGTCAATCCGCGCGCCTCGCGCACGGTGCCGTTCGTCGCCAAGGTGATCGGCACGCCGGTCGCCAAGATCGCGGCGCGCATCATGGCCGGCGAGAAGCTCGCCGACTTCAAGCTGAAGAAGGCCGACTTCAAGCATGTCGGCGTGAAGGAATCGGTGTTTCCGTTCGCCCGTTTCCCCGGCGTCGACACGGTGCTCGGTCCGGAGATGCGCTCGACCGGCGAAGTCATGGGCATCGACCGCTCCTTCGCCGTCGCCTTTGCCAAGAGCCAGCTCGGCGGCGGCACGCGGGTACCGCGCAAGGGCACGGTATTCGTCTCGGTGCGCGAGAGCGACAAGGTTCGTATCGCCGAAGCCGTGCGCCAGCTGCATTCGCTCGGCTTCAAGGTGCTGGCGACCTCGGGGACCGCGCGCTTCCTGACCGATCAAGGCATCCCGGCGGAGAAGGTGAACAAGGTGCTGGAGGGACGGCCACACATCGTCGACGCCATCACCAATGGCGACGTCCAGCTCGTCCTGAACACCACCGAAGGCCCGCAGGCGCTCGCCGACAGCCGTTCGCTGCGGCGTGCGGCCCTCTTGCATAAAGTGCCGTATTACACCACTCTTTCCGGGGCCGTGGCGGCCGCGCAGGGCATCCGCGCCTATCTGGGCGGGGACCTTGAGGTTCGGACCCTGCAGAGCTACTTTTCGGAAACCTGATCGCGAGCGGGAAGCCAAAGTTTCCGCTAAGTGACTGGCAATGAAGCCACAATGGCCGGAGGAACTGTCCGGCCATGTGGTTGTTCTGTTCCGGCGCCAGACCCACATAACGCTCCGGCGGCGGCGTGTTCAGCCCCCGGACAGACTGACGAATCAAGGCTGCCGCGCCCTCCGCTGGGCGGGCGCGCAGCCGAAGGACGAGAGAAGAGATGGAAAAGGTTCCGATGACCGCGAGCGGCTTTGCCGCGCTCGGGGAAGAATTGAAGAAGCGCCAGTCCGAGGACCGTCCGCGTATCATCGAGCATATTGCGGAGGCGCGTTCGCACGGCGACCTGTCCGAGAACGCGGAATACCATGCCGCGAAGGAAGAGCAGTCCCACAATGAGGGCCGCATCGCCGAGCTGGAGGACAAGCTCGCGCGCGCCGACATCATCGACATCTCCAAGCTCTCCGGCGACACCATCAAGTTCGGCGCCACCGTGACGCTGGTCGACGAGGACACCGAGAAGAAGACGGTGTGGCAGATCGTCGGCGAGGTCGAGGCCGACGCCAAGAAGGGCCGCATCTCCATCACCTCGCCGCTGGCGCGCGCGCTGATCGGCAAGAAAAAGGGCTCGACCGTCGAGGTCAACGCGCCCGGCGGTGCCAAGGCGTACGAGATCACCAAGGTGGAGTGGCGGTAATCCACTCGAAAGCTGCCTGAAAAGCCGCGCTCTGCGCGGCTTTTTCTGTTTCGCGATATGCTCGGTGTGCAATTGTGGACCGCACCGTCCTTCGTCATGCTCGCCGCTGCCGTCCGGGGATGGGAGGACACGATGGACATCGATCGCATTGCCGCACAGAGTCAGCCTTATCTGCTCAGCCTCTTCCGCTTCGTCACCGGGCTAATGTTCTTTCACTACGGTGTCGCCAAGCTGTTCAAGTTTCCCCTGGTGGAGATGTTTTCCGACGTCGCGCCGCTATCGCTTTGGGGCGTTGCCGGCATGTTGGAATTCGTGCTCGGCGGTCTGCTGATGATCGGCCTCTTCACGCGGCTGGCCGCCTTCATCCTTTCCGGTGAGATGGCCTTCGCCTATTTCATCGAACATCTGCCGCACAGCTTCTTTCCCGTGGTCAACGACGGTGCGCTGGCGATCGTGCTGTGCTTTGCGTGTCTCTTCCTCGCCGTCGCCGGTGGCGGCCCGATCAGCGTGGATGCGCTGCGGCGCTGACTCGTCGTCTCTAGCGCCGCCCCTTCACGTCCAGCGGCACGGCGGCTTCATACTTCGAATTGTGCAGCACCAGCGACGTGCGCACGTTGCGCACATGCGGCGCGGCGGTCAGGTGCGTCACGAAGTCCTGGAAGGTGGCCATGTCGGGCGCGACGCATTTCAGGATGAAATCGACCTCGCCGGACAGCATCCAGCATTCGCGCACCAAGGGTTCGGCGCGGACGAACTGCTCGAAGGCACGCAAATCCGCTTCCGCCTGGCTGGAGAGGTGCACTGCGGCAAATACCGTGACGTCGAAACCGAGCTTTCGCGCATCCAGCAGCCCCCGGTAACCGTGGATATAGCCCTCCTCCTCCAGCGCGCGGACCCGGCGCAAGCACGGCGGGGGGGAAATACCGACCCGTTTGGCGAGTTCGACATTGGTGATTCGACCGTCGGCCTGAATCTCGGCGAGAATTTTGAGGTCGATCTCGTCTAGGTTCCGCGACACGTGATTGGAACTCCTGGCCTTACCGGCGGTATCGAATGGGTCTGTCGCAATCCTCATAGCCGAGTCCAGGAGAAATGAGCAATTTTATTGCGCGTGCGGCGCAATCGACTTTTGTTCCTTGTTGGAAAAATCCGCCGACAGGGAATGCAATTCTTGCATAGCTCACCAGAAGGCTTAGATTAGCTCTGATATTTCAGCGCCTCCGCGAGGCCTCCCGGCCCGTTCCGCGCGCGCGCTGCAAATCCCCCGTGAAAGGCGTCCATCGAAATGTCCGCTCCTGTTCATGCAAAGGTCGTCATCATTGGCTCCGGCCCCGCCGGCTACACCGCCGCGATCTACGCCGCGCGCGCGATGCTCGAGCCGATCCTGATCCAAGGCATCCAGGCGGGCGGTCAGCTCACCATCACCACCGACGTCGAGAACTATCCGGGCTTCGCCGACGTGATCCAGGGCCCCTGGCTCATGGAACAGATGGAGAAGCAGGCGGTCCATGTCGGCACCAGGATCGTCTCCGACCTCGTGGTCAAGCTCGACACCTCGCAGCGGCCGTTCCGCCTCACCTGCGACTCTGGCGACGTCTATCTCGCCGAGACCGTGATCCTGGCCACAGGCGCGCAAGCGCGCTGGCTCGGGCTGCCGTCCGAGCTCAAATTCCAGGGCGGCGGCGTGTCGGCCTGCGCCACCTGCGACGGCTTCTTCTACCGCAACAAGGAGGTCGTGGTGGTTGGCGGCGGCAATACCGCGGTCGAAGAAGCCCTGTACCTGACCAACCATGCCTCGCAGGTCACCATCGTGCATCGTCGCGACCATTTCCGCGCCGAGCGCATCCTGCAGGAACGTCTGTTCAAGCACCCGAAGATCAAGGTGGTGTGGGACTCCGCCGTCGACGAGATCTGCGGCACCGAGAACCCGAACAAGGTGACCCATATCAGGCTGAAGAACGTCAAGACCGGCACGCTGACGGATTTGAAGACCGACGGCGTCTTCATCGCCATCGGCCACGCGCCGGCGACCGAGCTCGTGAAAGACCAGATCAAGCTGAAACCGTCGGGCTATGTCGAGGTTGCTCCGAACTCGACCGCGACGTCCATCCCCGGCCTGTTCGCCGCCGGCGACGTCGCCGACGAAACCTATCGCCAGGCCGTGACGGCCGCAGGCCTCGGCTGCATGGCAGCGCTCGAGGCCGAACGTTTCTTGGCCCTGCGCGCCAGCGAGCGCGCGGCAGCGGAATAACGATCATGCCCCGAACACGCGACGGATTTACGGATATGGACTGGGACAAGCTGAAGGTGTTTCACGCGGCGGCGGAAGCGGGCAGCTTCACGCATGCGGGAGAGCAACTCGGCCTGTCGCAATCAGCGGTCTCACGCCAGGTCTCGGCGCTGGAGCAGGAGCTCTCGGTCTCGCTGTTCCACCGCCACGCCCGCGGCCTGATCCTCACTGAACAAGGCGACCTCCTGTTCCGCACCGCCCATGACGTGTTCATGCAGCTCCAGGCGGCGCGCGCGAAACTGACTGACAGCCGCGAGCGGCCGAGCGGCGATCTCAAGATCACCACCACGCCCGGCGTCGGCATCAACTGGCTGATCCCGCGGCTCGGGGAATTCACCGCGCTGTATCCGGAGATCCGGATCTCGCTCATCGTGACCGACGAGGAACTGGACCTGTCGATGCGCGAGGCCGACGTTGCGATCCGCACCCGCAAGCCGACGCAGCCGGATCTCATCCAGCGCAAGCTTTTCGCGATGGGCTTTCACGCCTATTGCTCCCCCGACTACATCAAGCGCTTCGGCACGCCGCGGACGCTGGAGGAGCTCGACTCCCACCGCATCATCACGCTCTCCGACGGCAACTTCGCGCCGCATCTGCAGAACCGCAACTGGCTGGTCGAAGCCGGCCGCAACGGCTCGGGTCCGCGCGAAGCCTATTTCAGGGTCAATAACATCCTTGGCCTCGTGCGCGCCTGTCAACAGGGCCTCGGCATCGCGGCGCTGCCGGATTATCTGATCGAAGAACAGAGCCGCCTCGTACAACTGTTCGGCGAGTCGGACTCGATCCAGCTCGATACGTATTTCGTGTATCCGGAAGAGCTGAAGACCGTGGCGCGCGTGCAGGTGTTCCGCGACTTCGTGGTGAGCAAGGCGCAGCGTTGGCCGTCCTGATTTCCGCATGACTGACATGCGGCCTCGGCTGTTGCTGCATACCGCTCGCCAAGCCCATACTGTTTGCACGCTGAGCCTTCGCGTTGCGCATTTGTCCCCCTCCTCCAGTGGCGCGGGAGTTCAGTAATCCCTCTTGGAAGGTGATTGTGTCGGCCTCACGTGGCCAATACCTAAGCCGGGCCCTTCGGGTCCGGCTTTTTTTCTGTCCAAAAGTCGTTTCGCCCTCCGCGTGTATTGACAGTGCTGGGCATACCCCGCATCATTTGCAAATGATCACGAAGTCGTGCGCAGTCTTGTCGAAGGCATCAGCCTCGAAAAAAGGCCCCCATCCGGGGACCTCGGATTTTTGCGCGCGCTAGGCTAACTTCGTCATCGCTGCCAAATCCCGGAAACCCCGCCACCTGGACGGGGTTTTTTTCATGTGCCCTCCGTCTCAGGTTCATTTGTGAGAAGGAGATAAAACATGACCGATTTGCGAACTCGTATGCACGGGCTCTGGCTGCCGCTGGTGACACCGTTTCGCGACGGCCGCCTCGACGAGGTGTCGCTGCGGCGACTGACGCGACACTACGGCGCGCAAAGCATCGACGGCTTCATCCTGGGAGCGACCTCGGGCGAAGGGATGACGCTGCGGGACGCCGAGCTCGAACGCCTCGTCGCCATCGTGCGCGACGAGATGGCGACCGGCCGCCGCTCCATTCCGATCGGCCTCGGGCTATCGGGCGCGGACACCTCGCGGCTGAAGGAGCGGCTCGATGAGACCGCGGACTGGCCGATCGACTTCTATCTGATCGCGAGCCCCTATTATGTGCGGCCGTCGCAACGCGGGATATCAGCGCATTTCGAGGCGCTGGCCGATCACGCGGCCTGGCCGCTGGCGCTCTACAACATTCCCTATCGCTGCGCCGTCGGCATCAGCAACCAGACACTGCTGCGGCTGGCCGAACATCCCAACGTCGTCGGCCTGAAGGATTGCGGCGCAAGCCGTGAGCAGTCCATTGCATTGCTGCGCGACCGGCCCAAGGATTTTCGTGTGCTCACCGGCGAGGACGCCAATTATTTCGAGGCGCTCAGCGATGGCGCCGATGGCGGAATCCTGTTGTCCGCGCATCTCGAGACCGACACCTTCGCGGCCGTCTATAGCGAGCTGAAGCGCGGCAATGCCGATGCAGCCGCAGCACGCTGGCTGGAGGTCGCGGAGCTGACCCGGCTGCTGTTCACCGAACCGAGCCCGGCGCCGGCGAAGTACTGGCTGTGGCGAGCCGGCCTGATCGATAGCCCCGAGGTGCGCCTGCCGATGGTGGAGGTGAGCAGCGAGCTCGCAGTCACCCTCGATCGCGAGATTGCACGACGGATGATGGTCGCGGCATGACTTCGTTCCTTCGCCTCTCCCCGTCACGACGAGGAGGGAGCGAGAGAGCGTGGCCGTGGTTAACCCGTTACGAACGGGCTTCGCTACCGCCGCATAGGGCATCCACGCCTCGTTTACGCAATGGGGCCTATCGTTCGGCTTCAACGTCTTTCAGAAGGGGGGAATGATCATGGGACATCGCGTTCGCCCGACCGCGGCGGAAATGTTCGCGCCTGCCGATTTTTTGCAGGGAATTCTGGTGGTGTCGTCGTTCGGCTTCTGGGCCGTGATGCTCGGCCTGATGCCGGTGTTGCTGTTTCGGGTCTGCCTCGCCGGCTGAGCAAGCCGGCGTGCATGGTTAACCCGGGCATCGCGATTGCGCTCAAATGCGAGCGGAACTGCAAGCCGGAATCTTAAAACCTTTCGCCTATCGTTCATGCCCATAAGCGAAGAAATCGCGGGGGCGATCTTGAACAATCAGAATGATATGGCGTCGCGCTACGACGCCACGCAGAGCTTTGACAACGCCGAGCAACAGGGCTTTTCCACCGCAGACATCATCTGGGCCGTCGGCATCTGGTCGGTGATCCTGACGTTGTCGCCGGTCATCGTGTTCTACATGCTGATGGTCGCCTGACCGTCAGTCCCCACAAACGCAAAACGCGCGGGATGGTCCGCGCGTTTGTCGTCCGGGGAAATGGATGATGAAATTAAGCCGCCTGCTTGTGCATTGCGCCTGAAGCCGACGCCGTGCCGCGAATAGCTTTCACTGAACGCTCGATCGCCGCCCACAACCTTGCAATTTCCTGGGCCGCACGGCTCTCGGCCTGATACTCACGCGCGCCTTCGCCGTGGCTGAGTGCCATCAACAAATCCGAACGATTGGTGATCTGACCGCCCCACACCGGAGCGCGGAACTTGGCCAGCGCCTCGCGGGCGATGGTGACGATCGGGCTTTCGGCCTCGTCGCGCTTGGCCGGTGCACCGTTGAGCACGACCGCATAGGGCTTGCGCGCCGCGCGGCACATCTGAATGGTTTCCTGCACCGCGTTGACGTCGAACACGCCGGGACGCGCGGGGATGACCACCATGGTGGCATTCTTGATCGCATCGTCGACGACGGCCGACAGGTTCGGCGGCGTATCGATCAGCACCCACTCGTAACCATCGCGCCTGGCAGCGGAGACGATGCCGCTGACCGAGTTCACCGCCGGCTTGATCGGCGGCTCGTTGGTGCCACGCAGCTTGTGCCACAGCGTGAGCGAGCCTTGCGGATCCGCATCCACGAGCATCACCTGCTTGCTCGCCTTGATCTGCGCAGCAAGATGTGCGGCCAGGGTACTCTTGCCCGAGCCGCCTTTACGCGATGCAAAAACAATGACGTTCATACCTCTGGCCTCCAGATTGACCCCAGGCCGCGAAAATGAATCACCACGCTGATTCGGGAAAGAAAAATTTATCGGCAGTCGTCTCGGCGCCACGAAATAACAAGACGTGTTGGCTTTTGAGTCACACTGCCTTGCGCAACGACGGACAAATATACTGGCATGAACCGCCGTTCGCGCGGAAAAAACCCGATCACAACCTGGCCGCGCAAATCCTTACCGCGCTTTTTCATCGGGCGCGCTGGCGATTGCTGCAAGCGGTTGCGCCAGTGCCGCGAACGGGCTGTCGCGGCCTGGGGAGTTCGCGCAATTTGACGTGGGAGGCATGACGAGGTTTCAGCGAGGGAACGCGGACCGCGAGCGGCCCGGCCTTCTCTAGCCGTCCTCCGTCGTTTTCTTCCTGGGCGCCTTCGCCTTGCCGGTCTTCTTCGCCTTTGACGTTGCCCTGGGCGCGATGTTGGTCGGCGTGGCCGCATCCCCCGACTCCGGCCCGCGGCGGAAGAACGCCGCGCATTGCGGCGACAGCTGCGACTTCTTCCGGATCATGCAGGCGGTGATGGCATCGACGTCAGGCACGAACTCGCCGCACAGCTGCATCGCATCCGGCGTGCAGGCCTGCTGCTGCTCGGGCGTGTAGGCATGGCCGGTGCCCGGCCGGACCAGAACGGCCAGGACGAGCGAGAGGCTCGCGGCAACCATGGATGTCGTGATGCGAGATGCCGGCATCTGATCCCCCAAAGTGTCGAGTCGGGCGGGATTGTGGGTGAACGGGCGTTGGTTGGCAACGAGGGCGGAGGCGAAAGGTCGGCGGCTGTGCGGTCTCGGCAACAGGAGGGACGGTATGCCGCAAGCGTGGCCCAAACCTCGAAAACAACCCCATGCACAGTAGCCAGCGCGCCGGCCCGCCTCGCGATCCTCCGCCGCTTGCGGATTTTTCGAAATTTCCTTTGACACGTCGGGCAAAACACCGGCATGATGGCATCATCCAGAAAGCGCGTGGGGTGGTGGGCCTGATCTCCCCGTGAGGGGGAGGACCGCATGGCCACCGTGTTGATCGTCGCGCCGGTGTTTGCGCTGATTGCGGCCGGCTATGCGTCGGTGCTGTTTCGCTTCGTCTCCGAGGGCGCGCACAAGGGCATCTCCGAATTCGCCTTCAGCATCGCGATCCCCGCGCTGCTGTTTCGCACCATCGTCGTGTCTGATTTCCCCGACGTCAGCCCCTACAGGATGTGGGGCGCCTATTACGGCGCGCTCGCGCTGACCTGGACCGCGGCGCTTCTGATCTCGGCGCTGTTGCGCGAACGTCGCGAGGACCGGGAGGACGGCGTCGTGTTCGCGATCGGCTCGGTCTACGGCAACATCGTGATGCTCGGCATCCCCTTGGTGCTCTCGGCGCTCGGCAACGAGGCCGCGGGGGCCGATGTCGCTGATCCTGTCGGTCAACACGCCGCTGCTGTGGCTCTGCGGCATTTTGCAGATGGAGTTCGTCAGCCGCAAGAAGGGCAGCTCGCTTCTCGCGGTGCTCCGGCCCGTGCTCGCCGATCTCGCGCGCAATCCGCTGATGCTCGGCATCGGCTTTGGCGTGGTCTGGCGCTTCACCGGCCTCGGCCTCAACCCGGTCGTTGACAGGACGATCGAGCTGCTCGCGCAGGCGGGATCGCCGGCCGCGCTGATCGCGCTCGGCATCAATTTGTTTCGGTTCGAGGTGAAGGGCGAGACGCTGAGCGTCGTCGTGATGTGCGGGCTCAAGCTGCTGGCGATGCCGGCCACAGCCTTTGCGCTCGCCAAGCTGTTGAACCTGCCGCCGGTGGCCACCGGCGTCATCGTGCTGTTCGCGGCGATGCCGACCGGCGCGAATGCCTATATCTTTGCTGCGCAATATCAGCGGCTGGTGAACCCGGTATCCGGCGCGGTGGCACTGGGGACGCTGCTGGCGGCGGTGGCATTGCCGGTGGTGGTGATGGCGGTGGCAGGGTGAGGCAGGCCGGAAGAACCGCGCAGCGGATGTCCCTCATCCTGAAGTTGTTCATGACGTATAACACCCGCCCGCCACGCGATCGCCATCTTGATCTGGCTCAACTCACCCCGGATAAAAGTCGATATGGTGGCCTCGGTGATCACCCCCGGCAGATATTCCGTTTGGTTCAAGACGCCCGTCGGCGAAGGCGCCGGCGTCGTCGAGTTCGCCCCTGACGGGACGCTCGACGGCGGCGATTCCACGTTTGCCTATGCGGGGCACTGGTCGCAGCAGGGCGAGCACTTCAAAGCCAGCCTTTCCGCCCGGCGCGTGGAGTCGGGGCCCCCGGTGTCTTCGGATTGGATGAGCTCGACATCGTCGTCTCGGGCCGCTCGACGGACGACTCATCCACCCCCTGCACGGGCTTCGCAAAACAAGCGCCGGGGTTGAAGCTCGAAGTGGAGCTGGTGCGGATCGTTGGGGATCATTGACGGTGGTGCGCGCGCTCGCTGGATGACGGCACGCGCTCAGCAGCGATCGAGAGTTTGGTGTGCTCTCCTGCAATCCCCCTGTCCGATCCGAAACATGGCGCCTCTTGGCTTGATGGCGAACCCGGCGTAGCATCGATATGCGTTCATCGGAGGATGACACAATGCACTGCTACCGGCTGGTCTGCGTTGCCATCATTTGCTTTGCGGCCGCCCTTCTCATCAGCTTCCCGCAAGCGAAGGCGGTCTATTGGCGCGGCATTACAGCGCCCACCGATATCGACATTCACGGATGGCCTATCATCAAAGAGCCGCCTCCAAGCCGATGTCAGTGGATACGGGTCAGCGGTGGCTATTGGGTCCGGCAGTGCCTCTACTAGGCTGAGATGAACCGCACGGGCCAGCCGGCTTTGATGGCGATGCGCATCATTGCGGCGGCTTGTCGTTTGGGTGAGCGCGAGGCTCTGGATCGGTCGCGGCCATCGTGATGCGCGTGCAAAACCTCAGCTTTGATGCCTGGCTGGAGCACTCATTTGGACGTGAGGTTCGCTTTCAGCAAGCACCGTGGTATTTCGATCCCGAACATGATTGGTGGGACCCGCATCCCGCGGAAGCCGTATCCCATCTCACGCGCCTGTTTGACGATCCCGAGCCGGCGTTATCGGGCTTTGCCGACAGCCAAATTGCGCAGGGCTTGGCCTACCTCGTCAATACGAGCGCAAGCGGCGACGTCGGATGGCTTTGCTCGACTGATGTGCCGGTCAGGGACCGGCTCCGCTGCGTGGAGTCCGTCGCAACGCTGTTTGCGAAATTGTTCGAGCCGCGCTGCACGCCCAGTCTGTGTCACCTGAGCGAAGCCGATGCCGGAACACTGAACTGTGTCTGCTACATGTGGTGGGATACGTTTCCGCGCTTGACGCTTGCCGGCGAACCCGATCTGCCGACTCTCCACGAGACCGCGCTGCGCACGATGGAGCGCACCCTCTGCCTCAACTCGATTGCGTGCCAGGAAAGCGCTCTGCACGGGTTGGGACACTGGCAACGAGACTACGATCAGAAGGTCGGCCAAATCATCGATCGCTTTTGCGACGCGCATCCCCGAGCCGACCCGCGGCTTTTGGCCTACGCGAAATCGGCCCGTTGCGGATGCGTGTTGTGATCGTTGAGCAACGCGGCGTGCCATTGGCTGACGCCAGCGGCGAGGATCTGCCGACGAGACGGCTGAAGGGGGAGCTCAATTAAGGAACGTCGTTGGTTCGGCGGACGAGAAGGAGGGTGAGCTAGAACTGCGCTGGCAGCACGCCGTAACATCCCAGTGAAATTACGGAATTGCGGTGACAGTGGAGGACTGCACAAAACTCCGGCAGAACAGTGCGCGCCATCCGCCAGGTTACTACCAAACATTTAAGCGTTTGGTTGCAATTGCGAAGTATCGTGACCGCAGATGATCGCGCGGTTTTGCCTGGTGCCATGATGTCAGATCTTTCCTTTCCGGAACGCTCATCCGTCGGTCGACAGAAGGGCATCAGCCTGCGATGGCGGTTGCTGGTCGGCAATCTGATCACGAGTCTTCTCGCGGTGGCTTTCGCGGCGGCAATCGCCTGGAACGGATGGGGCGATCTCCGCAAGAGCGAGGCCGCGGCGCGCGCGCTGTCCGCATTCGAGCTGGTGATGAAGGCCAACAGCCGGATCCCGGCCGAACGCTCCGCCTGGTTCGTGGTCATGGGTCTGGCCGACGCTGCCACGCCCGAGAACCTGTCCGCTCTGGACAAGGCAGTCGCCACCACGGATGACGCGATCGGTGCCGCAAAGCAGGCCATTCGCGCGGCTGAGCTGCCGGTGGGATCGATCGAAGCCGCCGAAACAGCCTTGCAGAATACTCGCAATGTCGCGCGTCAGGCGGCGATGCAGCCCAAGGCGCAGCGCCCCGCCAACAGCCAGGCGACCATCGTCGACGGTCTGGCCCGCGCGGTCGATGCGCTCACGGCGGCGACAAGCGAAGCCTTGATCAGCCTGTCGCGCGCCGGAAGCGACATCGAGAATCTGCTGCCGTCGGCAGAACTCGCGCAAAGAGCGCAAGGCATGCGCGCGATCAACGGGTCCCGTGCGGCCGTGCTCGGCCTTCTGGTCCGTAAACAACCGCTGTCTGCGGCACAGATCGTCGAAGCGACCGAACTGAGCGGCCAGGTCGCGCTGATCTGGAAGCAGATCGAGCAAGGTGTGCACAATGCCGGAGATCCGCCCGAGCTCGTGAACGCCATCAAGCAGGTGCGCACGACGCTGATGGATGAAGGCGAGCCACGGTTTCGTGACGTCGCCGCGGCCGCACGCGAAGGCCGTCCCTCCCCGGTCGGCGAGGCCGACTGGGGGACCGTCCTGAACAGTGTGCTGGGTCTGCGCGACGCCGCCTTAAGCTTCGCCCACAAGGCCAATGACGCCGCGATCGCGCAGGCGCAGACGCGGCTCGTCTGGGCGCTTGCGGCTCTCTTCGTCGTACTCGCCACCTCGCTCGCAGTGGTCGTCGCGGTGATGCGCCAGGTCATCCGCCCGCTGACGCGACTGACGGGCGCGACGCTGCGGCTTGCCGACCGCGACCTCGATGTTGCAATTCCGGACGGACATCGCGGGGACGAGATCGGGACCATGGCGAACGCGCTCCAGATCTTCAAGGATGCGTTGATCGCGAAGAAACTCGCGGACGAGGCAGCCGCGCGTGATGCCGAAGCGCAGATCGCGCGCAGTCGCCGCGTCGACACCATCACGCGCAATTTCGAGGCCATGGTCAGCGAGATCGTTGACACGGTTTCGTCCGCAGCGACCGAACTCGAGGCTTCCGCCGGCACACTGAACACCACGGCCGATCGGTCCAAGGTGCTGACGATGGCTGTCGCGGACGCCTCGAATGAAGCCTCCGCCAACGTGCAGTCGGTAGCCTCCGCCACCGAGGAGCTGACCTCCTCGGTCAACGAGATCAGCCGCCAGGTTCAGGAATCCGCACGCATCGCCGGAGACGCAGTCGAGCAGGCTTGCCGCACCAATGAACGCGTCAGCGAATTGTCGCAGGCCGCGGGTCGGATCGGTGACGTCGTGGAACTGATCGACTCGATCGCCAGCCAAACCAATCTGCTGGCGCTGAACGCCACCATCGAGGCGGCGCGCGCCGGCGATACCGGCCGCGGCTTTGCCGTGGTCGCCTCCGAGGTGAAAGCGCTGGCGCAGCAGACGGCGAAGGCAACCGAGGAAATCCGTCAACAGATTACCAGCGTCCAGTCCGCGACACAGGAATCGGTCGGCGCCATCAGGGAGATCAGCGGCACGATCGAGAAGCTGTCGGAGATCTCCTCGACCATCGCTGCCGCCGTCGAAGAGCAAGGCGCGGCCACGCAGGAAATCGCCCGCAACGTGCAGCAGGCGGCGAACGGCACCCAGCAGGTCTCCGCAAACGTCACCGACGTCCGGCACGGCGCGAGCGAGACCGGCTCCGCCTCCTCGCAGGTGTTGGCGACCGCCCAGTTGCTCGCCGCAGACTCCGGCCGTCTCAAGCTCGAGGTCGGGAAGTTCCTGGAAGACATGCGCGCGGCGTAACCGCATGCGGTCGGCCGGCGAGCGCCGGCGCTGTGATCAGCGCTCAGCGAAGGATAGTCTGCGCAGATCTGCGCGGCGCGCCCGATGGCGAGGTGTCAATATCTGACGATGATCTCGATCTGACGCGATTGGTACAGTTGGGTGGGAACCGCGAACCGGCACCATCAGCACTGAAAAACCTTGAGAATTTGCACTCGCGCGCCGTCGCTTTGTATCCGAGTTTTGTATTTTATAGCAATGGCCCTTTCCTCGCTCGCGAGGGGCACCGCTATCATCTTCCTTCAGGATCAAACTCACGTCGGATGGTCGCTAGGACTTCGCCAAATGTCTCCCTGATGTTTCCTTTGGCGAAAGGGATGTACTGCACGCCCGCAATGTTAGAAAACTCTGCACACCCATCCTCCAGAAGAACTATAGCCCGGCGAAAACCCAAGCGGCCTTGGAACAGCCCTACCTCGTGAATGACGTTCTCTCGTGCGTGCAGACCACCATGCTGATCCTCGTTCTCCCCCGTCATGACCAGTATTGCGAAGCTCGCCTCGTCCTCCATCGTTTCGAGCACGTCAGCAATGTGCAATCCAACGCGGGGGCCGGTCTCGTACGCAGTAACATTGTAGCCATGCTTGTCGCTCAGATGGTCTTTCAGGTCTCGCCAAGCTGGATTGCGACCATGACCTACAAAAATCGCAAGTTTCTCCCGAAGAAACTGCTCCGTTTTCGCTGCTGGTAACTTACAATCGCTCGCCGCGCTCTCGAAAACCTCAAAAATGTGCTCTACCTCACTTCGTGAACTTTGCCGAACCCTAACTCGCGTCGTGTTGTACAGAAGAGAAACGGAGAGGCTCTTCTCGCCGCCTAATTCATGGAAGACAAAATCAGCATTCTGGACGTCGACCGCCCGATAGGCGGCAAAAAATTCATCTAGATTGGAGAATGACCATCCGATGTCGCTGCTCTCATCGACATCCAGTTGTATCGCTTTGATCGTGTCTTCTGGCCCCATTCGTCGAAGTGCTTCCCGCAATACGTCCGGGGTGAATTTGGTCTGAACGTAACGTTTCTTCTTAGACAATGACATGTGAATTGCCTGTCCGTCCATGCGCGGGGTTGTCGCGTGAAAACCCGAGCGTAGTAAGAGCTGCGAGTGGATCGCTAAGGCCGATCCGGCTTGTCAGTTTCCGGACGAAGACGACGCGTTTATCCGGATCAGATATTCGTTGAACATTGGAACCGTAAATGCCGTGTCCCCGTGGGCAGGGCTGTAGACCATCCCTTTCTTGATGAGCGAGCTACGCACGGGCGCAACGCTCTCTACGTTCACGCCCAATTCGGTGGCAATGTCTCCAGACCTATGAGCGCCAGGTCCCAAGGCGGCCATGGCGAACATGTACTCTTTCTCTCGGGGGGAAACGCGATCAAATCGCACACGGAAAAAGCTATCATCTAAATTCGCTCGCGCGGTGTCGCTTGCGGCCTTTACGTCCCGAGTTAAAATTTTCCCCGATCCGGCCTTTGCAGCGTTCCAAGAATGATATCCCCATTCTTGAAGGAAGTAGGGGTAACCGCGAGTCAGCTGCACAGCAAGCTTGAGAGCCTGAGGCTGCCAAATCACCCCCTCTCGCTTCGCAGGCTCTTGGAGGGCGCGTTCGGCGTCCTTAGGATTCAATGCATCCACAACAGGGTAGTCAAAAAGTCGCTCGGCATAGGATTTGGCCTTGCCTGCCGATCCAACCAGTTGGGGTAAGCCAGCTCCTATTACGATCAACGGGAGTTGTTTCTGAGAAATTCGATGCACTGCCATAATCAGCGAGCTGAATTCCTCCTCTTTGATGTACTGAAGCTCGTCTATGATGATTGCGACCGCGGTGCTTCTTGCTTTTGCGGCATGGCCGATTGCCTCGAACAAATCAGCCAAGTCGGTGTCGAGGTCGCCACTGTCACCGGTGCCCTTTTCGGCATCAATGTCTAAGCCTAGCTCAAGTTCGCCAACCTTCACCTTCACCGCACCTGCGAAGGATTTAAGGATCATCATCCCACGCTTGACCGTGACGTTGACCTTCTCTTTTGTGTCGAGCTGGAATAGGACCTTCCTAAGACATGGGACCAGGAGCTCTGGAAGCGATTTTCCTTCGGGAGCTTCAATAACATTTGCCGTGTATCCATTGGTCTGGGCGATAGAGGCGATCCTGTTAAGAAGAACCGTTTTGCCAACGCCCCGTAAGCCCACGAGCATAAAGCTCTTTGCGTGGCGGCCTGCTTTCACCCGCGCCAGCGTTGTTTCGGTCCGCGAGACAATTTCGTCTCTTCCAGAAAGTTCGGGAGGCTGGCTGCCTGCTCCGGGTGCATAGGGGTTTGTAACGCTGTCCATCTTAGTAATCTTATCCCGTTCTCGATAAGACGAGCTAAGACAACTAACCTGGGCGCGTCAATTGAAGCATGACAATTATGCAACCGATTCGACAGGGGCGCCAGCTTATGATTCTTGAGCCATCTTATGAGTACTTTGCATAAGATTTATAAGATGAAAAAGGCGGGGTGACGCTGCGATTGCCCCCGTACTTTAGCGCGGGGGATCGCCCTACGACCGAGCCGGCCACTGTCTCAGTCGAGGTATGCAAATTGGAATCAGAGGGATTCCGAAAGGCAGGTCGTAAATAATCTAAATGGACGATAAGGTTCTTTACAGTCGACCTTCGGAGGCTGCTGTGATGACCGAACGCAACCTAATCACCTATATTCGTGTCTCGACTTCCCAGCAGGGGCGCTCAGGGTTGGGCATAGAAGCGCAGCGGCAGACGCTGGCTCACTTCGCTCAGACTGAGGGCTTCACTGTGGTGCGCGAGTTTGTGGAGGTGGAAACTGGCAAGGGCGCTGATGCTCTTGACCGCCGACCACAGCTGAAGGCGGCCCTCGCTGCCGCAAAGAAGCTCAGGTGCCACGTAGCTGTAGCTAAGCTGGACCGGCTCAGCCGAGACGTTCATTTCATCTCGGGCCTCATGGCCCACAAGGTGCCCTTTGTGGTCGCTGAACTCGGGCCTGACGTTGATCCTTTCGTCCTGCACCTGTTCGCCGCATTGGCCGAGAAGGAACGCGCGCTCATCTCCACGCGCACCCGTCAGGCTCTCTCGGCTGCTAAGGCCCGTGGGGTTACGCTAGGCAACCCAAGGCTCCACATGGCCCGCAACGGCGCTGTGGAGGCTGTGAAGGCTGAGGCTGATCGCTATGCGGCCAATGTACTCCCCATCATCCGCGAAGCCCAGAAGGCCGGTGCGAGCACGCTGCGGCAGATTGCTGAGGCGCTCAATGCACGAGGAATACCCACGGCACGCGGCGGACGCTGGTATGCGCAGTCCGTAGCTAACGTGCTTGAGCGGGGCTGAGCGGGCCGCAAAGACCAATGGCCGCAAGCGAATCCAGCGGCTTAGCGGACAAACGCACTTACGCTGTACAGCAAGGAGCGCCCTCACGCATTGCGGCCCGGAACGTTAGCTACGGGACTCCGATGCCGACCTGGGGCCCCTGCCGGAAATTTTGCGCCCCCGTGGCTTCAAA
Organism: Bradyrhizobium sp. USDA 4449; assembly: GCF_054056275.1. NCBI lineage: Bacteria > Pseudomonadati > Pseudomonadota > Alphaproteobacteria > Hyphomicrobiales > Nitrobacteraceae > Bradyrhizobium > Bradyrhizobium sp. USDA 4449. Next base: position 876,661 of record NZ_JBSRYD010000001.1, read on the forward strand.
AAGGTCGGGCTAAAGGCTTTGGCCTCTGCTCAGCTAAACAGGGCGGTGCTTTCCTGAGAGTACCGTAGGGGCCCAACGGGCAGCATGGGGCCCAAACGCCGACAACTAAATGATTTCAAATGCATGACTGTTTTTCGGGCCCACGTACTACAGCAAGGTATCAATCCGGCTGAAAGCAACAGACTCAAGCACTTAGCCGATGAACATGCTTACGCATAGAGGAAGGGGCCTTAGCTCCCTCTCAGCGCACAGCACAACAGCATCACAGATGACCAACCAATCACAGCACCCACTCGGGTTCGCTGTCAGGTGATGCTTGTCCAAGATCAGCAACCACACACCGCACTCAGCCGCGCTCCAGCGGCGTTAGAAAGGAACACAGAGAACACAATGGCTCGATTACCAAGAGGCAAGACTGCCCACCCACCGTCTCACTCAGCGGCCATGAAGGTTAAGTGGCAGGACCCTGAGTACCGGGCAAAGATGGCCGAGCGGGACAGCAGAAGGGAGGATCTTCGCAAAGCTAACCCTGATCGTTTCAAGCGGACGGGAATTCCCAACGGGATGCGTCGCGAGGAGGCTGACCGCCTTTGGGCTATTGCTGACACACAGGCCGATAGGGCCATCCAGACCCTAAGGGATGCTAGTGTGCTTCCAGAAACAGCAGAAGCAACCTCGGCAGCAGCAGCGCAGTCTAACATCCCTGTTCCAGACACAGAGGATGGGATGGCTGAAGCTGTGCTCAGAGAAGCCTTCAGGCTGGCCTTTGGGCCCACAGGTACACGGGCCAAGCTGGCGGCGCTGGCTATCATCATGAAGTACACGAGGCTACCGCCCTCGGCCGTCCTACAATTAGCTACGGGTACTGCTGAGGGTGTGCTCGATGAGCTTGCTAACAGAGGCCCGTAGAAAGCAGCAGAGGGAGATAACAGCAGCAATCAATTACTGTCTAATAAGCTTCTGCAACCTGCTCTCTGTGCTGGGCTAGTCGAAATCGCCAGGTGAAATCGGCAGGGTAAGTCCTGTGCCCTTGGAAAGCGGACTGCTCTCCATTACGCGCTGATACATTCCTGCCCCGTCCGTAAAGGACCCCCTGAACCTTCTAATGTCCTTCTTATTAGGGCTTTCGAGGGGTGCTTTCTGTCAAGGTCGGTATTCAGGCGCGGCAAGCGCCGCTCGACCGCCACCAATCCCCTAATCCCATTCACAAGCCGACCGCCTGTTGCTCCCCAAGGGCAGCCATCGGCTTGTCGTGTCCCATCAGGAACACCACCCACCATGACCCCTACCACCGCTCTTCTTCGGGAGCAGCACGCTCTCGCCCTTGTCTGCCCTGTTGAGTTCGCCCATCGGATGAACCAGCACTGGACCACGCCCCGGACTGTTGGTCTAGGTGTGGTCTCTCAAGAGGTTGTCCATCTGGTCTGAACCGAGGAAGCTGAGGTTGCGAAGCTTCAGTGTTCCAAGGAGAGACCAGATGAACGTCCACAAGAATGCGCCTTTGACGCCCAAAGGTCGAGAGGCGATGGTGCGAAGCGTGGTCGAGGGTGGGTTGAGCCAGGCCGGCGCGGCTGACCTTTTCAACACGACGCCGAAGACGGTCGCCAAATGGGTCAAGCGCTTCCGCGAGAACGGTGTGGCTGGCTTGCTCGACCGCTCGTCTCGACCTCATTCATCGCCGAGCCAAACCCTGCCGGCCACGTGCACCGCCATCGAGGCCTTGCGCCGGCAGCGCCACACCGGCCAGCAAATCGCAATCGAGGTCAAGGTGTCGCCAGCCACGGTCAGCCGAGTGCTTCGTCGTTTGGGCTTGAACCGGATCCGCGATCTTGAACCGGCCGAGCCGGAGCGCCGTTATGAGCGTGAGTCTCCAGGCGAGATCATTCACATCGACATCAAAAAGCTGGGGCGTTTCGAGCGGGTTGGTCATCGCATCACCGGCGATTCAAGTGGTCCAAACAGGAGCCGAGGCGTCGGCTGGGAGTTCGTCCACGTCTGCATTGACGACCATTCCCGCGTCGCTTTCTCGGAGATCAAACCGGACGAGACGGTGGACAGCGCGGTGTCTTTTCTCAAGGCGGCTGTGGCTTATTATGGAGGCCTTGGGGTCACCGTCACGCGCGTCATGACCGACAATGGCGGTTGCTACCGATCTCACGCCTTCGGCGAGGCGTGCCGCGACCTGGGCATCAAGCACATCCGCACCAAACCCTACACGCCGAGAACGAATGGCAAGGCAGAGCGCTTCATCCAAACCGCACTACGGGAATGGGCTTATGCCAAAGCCTATCCAACCTCCAATCGCCGCGCCCAAGAGCTGCCGATCTGGCTGCATCGATACAACTGGCACCGGCCTCATGGTGGTATAAAGTCACAAACCCCGATCAGCCGCCTCGGTCTGACTGAGGACAACCTCTTGAGGCTCCACATCTAGGGCACCACTCATCACCAGCCTTGATGGCCCTATGGCGCATCATGGGCGAAACCTTCCAGCTAGCAACAGTGGAATCTGCCATCGGCGTTCGATCACCTTGGCGCATTTTACAACCACCAACCGGCACAGGCAAAACCCAAGGCACCTGTGTTTACGCGGCCATGCAAGCGGGCCTCAATCACGAGGCCGAAGGCACCCAACTAAAGCCCGTGGGTATCCTCATCGTTACGCGGCTGAAGGAGGACGCCAACACGATACGGAATGCCATCAACACCTTGGCAGGACGTGATGTGGCTGTCGTGCATCATTCCGACAGCTACGCTACGCCTGAGCAGCTACACGCTAGTGATGTTGTGGTCATCACCCACACGGCATTCATTGCAGCCAAGCGTGAAACCAAGGGGCGCGATTGGAAATCTTGGGACCGCTTGGTGTCTTGGCGTGGTGGAGAAAGGCACCTCAGTGTTATCGATGAGGCGCTGGCCAACGTAGTCGATGAAAGCAACGCAACCACCGAGAACCTGGGCTTTGTCATTAGCCTCATTCCACCGGAATTGCGCTCCGCATTCCCAGAGCAGGTTGGCGTTCTCGAACAGGTGCATCGTGTGCTTGTTAGCTTCGCCGACTCTGATCACGCAAGTCCCATGTCGCTGATCTGGGGAGAAGGGGGAGCGCCGGTTGCTGTAGACTTCGCCCCCTTCATCTTGGCGATGAGCGCGCTGCCCTATGATAAGATTGTGTACGCCAAGAGCAGCACCAAGGACCGAACCCAACTAGCCGAACGTGTAGCGGACACCATCACGACGGTGCAGACGTGTCTTGAGCAGTTCGCCTATTACTCCCGCTCAGGTGATTGGCATTCGATCAACACAGCGTCCCTAGCCGTTCCCTTGGACGCCCCTGGACCTGTGGTGCTGGATGCTACCGCCAGAGCTAACTTTCTCTGGGACCTATTTGAAGAGCACCACAGGCTGATTCCGGTCCCCAGCCATACGCGAGACTACACCCGCGTAACGCTCCATGTGGCTCGGGGCGGCGGCGTCGGAAAGAACACCATGACTGACAGGATCAATGAGCGCCTGCCCCGCATCAAGAAGGGTCTCGAAAAAGCCATCGGTCCAGAACGCTCGGTGTTCCTGTGCGTCCACAAAGATGTTGAGGCCGTCATCACGAAGAAGCCGAAGAACGGAGGCAAAAGCTGGGTTGAGAAATTGCCATTCAGGGAGTGCTCAGTCGGGCACTGGGGCGCTGTAGACGGTCGGAACACATGGCAGGACTGCGATACGGCGGTGATCCTTGGATTGCCCTACCTACCTCAGACGTGGGCCACCAACATGTTCTGCGCGCTGCAAGGGGCACAGGATGACGAATGGCTGCAATCGCCGGAGTGGAAGCAATACAAGAACGTTCGGAGGACGATGGAACAACGTCAGATGTCCGTGTCGGTGATCCAAGCTGCCAACCGCATCTGCTGCCGACAAGTGATCGATGCTGAAGGCCGCTGTCCTCCTGCTGACATCTTTATCGTGCTGCCCAAGGATTCCTTAGGTGACGCGGTGCTTGATGATATTAAGGCCGATATGCCGGAGATCAAGGTGACAGACTGGGCCTTCGCACTGGACGCCCCGAAGGAGAAGAAGCCTCGCATCGGTAGCTCTCACGCTCGACTTATTTCCTATATGGAGAAGCAGGCGCCCGGCCCGGTCTCCCTCACCGTTATTCAACGCGACCTACAGCTCAGCAGTGTGAAGAAACTACGTGAAATGTTGAACGACAGCGAACACCCGGCCTCACAGGCACTCAGGGAGAGAAAGGTAAGCTACCTTCCCGGCGTCGGTCGGGGATCGAAAAGCTATCTCGTGAAGGCGGCATAGCAAGACTAGGGCCGCACACAGCTTTCTCTCGGGAGCCCGGTGCGGCCATTTTTCCCTATTGGCAGGTCGTGTTAGTGCCGCCGATGCCATTGGGCATGGTGGTGCAGTGAACCGTAGGCGGGTTAATGCTCTGCATTGCAGCGCCCGCCTGCTGAAGCCTCTGCCCCACCTCGTGCATACGTGCTCGCCGGTTCGCTTCGTCCGCAGCGGCTAGCTGTTGATCCTGCAGATACAGGCTTTCGAGACACTTGCTGTAATCGGGCGTGCCCAGCTTGTATCCGAAGGAAGCGCACTGCTTTTCCCTGTTGGCTTGTGCCATCTGCCTCCGCGCGGCCATCTCCTCCTCAGATACGCACGCGGAGAGCGCGAGGCCCGCAAGCATCAGCGTCACAATTGCTTTCCGTTTCATGGGCTTCCTTAATTTTCTTTGGTGTTGCCGCGTGTACGCTTCGTTGCCCCCAGTGGCCGGACACGCGACCTGTCCAAACGAGGGCTTACACGTTCAATCCAGCGCGTATCGCGGGAATTTCTTGAGAGCTTCGTGCATGGCCACCGCAGTCGGCGCGCCGTATTTGCGCCCCTCGGTCGCCTGCGTGTGTCCTGTGATAGCGTCGTTCATTTTCTCCGCCATCCCAATTTCATCACCCGTCCTTTTGAAGAGGTGGCGCCAAGCATGGTTAGGGCTGAGTTCAGGATCATCAACCCCCAATCCACGAACCCATGTTCCCAATTGAGCGCGAGCAGTGTCGGCGCGAGAACGCGACGGCTTCAGAGGGTCATTGCTTTTGTTCTGGGGCGTCTTGTCATTGTAAAACAGCGCCCCGTTCCCAACCTGCTGCACCATTTCAATGAAGCCCTGAGCGATCAGGTGCTCATGGATTGGCACAACGCGCGGCTTTCCAGTCTTGAGCGTGCCTGCCTCGGGCGTCAGCTTCATTACGTAAAATCCATTGCGTTCTTCAATGTCGCCGCCGCGCAACTGAGTAATTTCACCTGACCGCGCGCCCGAGTACGCGCACAGCCAAGGTACCCAACGGCGCGTCCTCTCGGTTGGCGTGACGGGCTTCTTATACGCAAGGCTGGCTTTCAGAATGATGCTGGCCTCTGCGGCGGTGAAGCTGCGGCCGTCTTCGCGCGTCTGCACCTTACGGGGAACGTCAACCTTGACTTCCTTGAAGGGATTTTGGCGAACGCGCTTGTGCTCACGCGCCCAACTAAACACTCGACGCGACGCTGAAAGCCAAATCTCCCGGACGGTGATCGCTGTACGCCTCTCTGTGATCAGACCATGCACCCACTTGCGCGCAGCGTCCTCGGTGATCCCATCCGCCCCCACCTCGGCAAACTCGCGTTGCATTTCGAGGAATACGGCTCGCCAGCGTGACACGGTATTAGGTGCGGGCTTTGTCGCAGTAACGAAAGCCTCGAACAATTCCCAGCAGCTCACGCCTGCCGCGCGGACTTGCCCCTCTGTGAACGGCGGGAAGCTGTCCGGCGTATCGTCACGAGAGTAATCGCCATTGGCGCGCCGCTCTAGCACCGAAAGCGCTTGCAGTAGGTTGTCGCTAACTGCATCCACAAAGAGAGCATAGGCGCTGGAATTGAGCGCCATTCCCTCGCTGGCGAGAAACGTCGCCACCCGCGCACACTCGGCGGCTTGTGGCCGCACTGCCTCGCGAGCCTCCGGGGCCTTTTCCCAATCGTTGTAGCGGTGGTGGTGCTCTTCGTGGTCATCGGGCCTATGGGGCAGCAGCACTTCCGACACCCAAAGGTCGCCTAGCTCCCGCCAATGGCCTGCGCGGCCCGGTTCGTCCTCATGCTGCTTTAGGAACCAGTTGTACCAACGGCCCGCGAGAGCAATCGCGTTGAGCCTCGTGAGTGGTTGGCCCCCGCCGTTCCTTTGCGCTCGCAAGGTTGCGATGCGCGTTTCGACCTCTGCTTCCCACTCGCCGAGGCGGGCCTTCGCTTCATGCCGGGGCGTGTCGGCTGCGAGTTTCAGATGAGCTTCACGCTTGGTCCCGTAGAGCCTTTGATAGTCCTCGCGAACGTCCTCGGGGATACCTTTGCGGGCAAGCCACCGACCATCAGAAGCTCTATTCAAACCGACCATACGCAATGCCATTTGTAGCGCCTTTTGTATTTTAGGCGGCACAAATCCTGCTGGTCTATCAATAAGATGCTGAGAATGCGGAGTTATCCGCAACGGTGGTACAGTTGGGTGGGCTCGAACCACCGACCTCCTGTTCCACAGACAGGCGCTCTAACCAACTGAGCTACAACTGCATCCTTGCGAGCCGCGCCTTGGGGGGCGCCCTGAGAGGGCCGTGCCGAGGGGGGCTGGACGGGGCGGAAACTAGGTGCAACCGGGGTTTTTGGCAAGGCCGCAAACGGAGGAAAAACCGGGGTAAAGCACCTTCGGCGCGATCAAATCGGGCTTCGGGGCGCCCCCGAGGGTGTTGCGCTCACCTTGACCGCATGCGGCGAGATTCCCCTGGAGGAGAGAGCCCTCTCCCGGCCTCTCCCGCGAGCCGAGCGGGAGAGGTGAAGAAAAAACCCGGGCCGCTGGGCGCCCGGGTTTCCTGACTTGCTCGATCCGCCGTTTTGATCAGGCCGCGGGATGGGAGAACTTCGCGACGCTGGCCTTGATCGGCTCGGCGGCCTCGGCGGCGACGCGCTGGGTCAGCTCGACGAGCTCCTTGGCCTGGGCCTGGAAAGTCTCGAGCTGCTGGCGGGCGTGGCCGGTCCAGAGCTGGAAGGCGTCGGTCGGCGACTTGGTGCCGAGCAGCTCCTGGGTGAAGTCGAGATGGGCCGTGGTGTTGGCCTTCGCGAACTCCATCAGCTTGGCGGTGTACTCGCTCGCGCCCTTGCTGGCGGAGGCGAACACGGCCTCGACGGTGCCGTTGTGGGTTTCAGCGGCGTCCTTGAACTTGGCGTAGTTCTCGCGGGCCTGCGAAACGCCCTTTTCGGCGAACGCACGCATCTGCTCGGGAACCTCGAACGGAATGATCGAGGCAGAAAACGGATCAGTCGCACCTGTCATGGTTGGTCCCTCTCGATAATGAAAAAATGGAGTGAGCCTTCTGGCGCGCCCGCCGGCCAACCGGGGCCATTTCTTGTTACGAATGGCGGGAACGAAGACTGGAAACGCAAAACAAACGAGATAGATCGTTCCAGCGGCAGTACTATCGCTGCCTAACATGTCAACATTGTGCAGCGCAATGCGACATCGAGCTGCATTGCGAGAATTTAATCCCGGAAGGCGAGGTTCCCAGGGTTGGGAACCAAGGGTTGCGGTGGCGAGCACCGCTCTTTCCGTTTCCACTCCCTTCGCCCGAATCCTGCGGATGCCGCCGCACTGCGCCTTGCGGGTTCGGCCACATTAAGGTTATCGCGGCATTAGGGCTCTCAGGCTAGGCTCGGCCGTGGACCTGCCCACGCCCGGGCGCGATACTAACCCTTTCTTAAGGCTGCCATTCCGGCAAGCCGACGTGACGCGTGACAGCGAGAACCAAGCCGGTCGGATGACGAATTCGGATTTCCAGTTGCGAGGCGTCGGCGATCCCCGGTTGTCCGTGCATGCGACCTCAGCGCTGCCGGCGTGGCTCTGGTCATCAGACGGTTCGCGCCTGCTGTGGGCCAACGCGGTCGGCGCCAAATTCTTCGGTGCGGCGAACGCGGCCGCGCTCGCGCAAAAGAGATTCGGACCGGCCGACAGCCATCGCCGCCAGGTCATCAGGCTCGCCCGCCAGCTGCCGGCGAGCGGCGCGATCAGGCTCGAGCGGCTGCGCGGTTTTGGTGCCGGGCTCGGTTCGCTGATGACCTGCGCCTGCGCGCGGCTCTCCTTCGCCGACGGCGGCGAAGGCGTGCTCATCACCGCGATGGTGACAGGCGCGCGCAGCATGCCGCTGGTCGAGCGGCTGCTTCGTCTCGTCGACGGCGCGGCCGTGCCGATGGCAGCGTTCGCGCCGGACGGATTGTTCATCGGCGCCAGCGAAGCCGCGCGCGCCCTGCTCGGCTTTCGCGATCTCGGCGAGGCCGGGCTCGAACAGGCGCGCCGCGATGCGCTGGCGCAAGGCCGCGCCGAGATGCCCGTCGGCATCGGCAAGATGGTGCTGCAACGGGTCGGCGCCGGGGCCGATGTCGGTCTCGTCGCGCTGATCGAGCCGGCGGGCGCGCAAGCGGCAGCTTCGGGCGAGACCGTGCCGGAGGTGGTGCCTGAACCGATGCCGCATGCTACGGAGATGCCGCCGGCGAACCAGCCCGACGCTGGAATCCCGTTGTTCGACCCGTTCGCGGAGCCGGACGAAACGCCTGATCCGGCCGAGATGATCGCGCGTGAGCCGCCCGCAAGCGAGATGGCGGCAGAGATCGTCGCGATCCCCGATGCCGTGAAGGAAGCGACCGCAGAGCCTGTCCAGGACATGATCGCGGATGCAGCGGAGGCCCCGGTTGAAAACCCGCCCGCAGCCATCGTGCCGCCGCAAGCCGCGTCGATCACGAGCCACATGGCCGAGCCGCAATCCGGACACGCGCCGCCGCGGTCTGAACACGCGGAGACACCGCGCCAGCATCCGCTGCGCTTCCTCTGGCAGATCGATGCGGAGGGACGCTTTGTGCTCGCGGCCAGCGAGTTCACCCGCCTGATCGGCGCGCACACCGCGAACCGCTTCGGCCGGCCCTGGCGCGAGATCGCCGACGAGTTTGCGCTCGATCCCGATGGCCGCGTCGCGCAGGCGCTGGCGAGCCACGATACCTGGGCCGGCATCACCGTGAACTGGCCGGCCGATGGCGGCGAGCACCTGCCGGTCGAGCTTGCGGGCCTGCCGGTCTACGACCAGACGCGCAACTTTGCGGGCTTCAAGGGCTTTGGCGTTTGCCGCGATCTCGACGGCCTCAACCGGCTCGATGCCCTCAGGCGCTACGAGCTGTTGGCCGAGCCGGTCGCGCAGCACGGCGTTTCGGCCGATGTGGTCGAGCCCGATCCGGACCCGGAGGCGCCGCCGCTCGAGGCATCGCCGCCGGGCGAGCCAGAACCGCCGACAGCCAGTGAACCCGAACCTTCAGCACTTTTCATCGAAGCGAATTCACACCCAACCGATCCGGAAACGCCAGTGGAAACGCCTCCGAATGTCGTGCCGTTCCGCGCACCGGGTGACCTCAGGTCACAAGGTGACCAGAAGTCACAAGGTGACCCGAGATCGCCGATGCTGACGCCGGTCGAGAACAGCGCGTTCAACGAGCTTGCGCGGCAATTGTCCGAGCGACTTGAACGCGAGCGCGAACAGATTGCATCGGCAGCAGTCGAGCCGGCGGCGGACGAAACCGCAGCCGAACCGAAGGCGTCGATCGCGCCAGAAGCACCGCCGGCCGTAGCCGCTGCCGAATGGCTGACCGAGCCCGCGCCGCCCGCGCACGGCCACAGCACGCGCGACCGTGCATTGCTCGATCTGGTGCCGACGGGCATGCTGATCTACCGGCTCGATCGCCTGCTCTACGCCAACCCCGCCTTCCTCGCCCGCATCGGCTATCCGAGCCTGGCCGCGCTGGAAGATGCCGGCGGGCTCGATGCGCTCTATGTCGAGCCGGGCGTCTCGTCCGCGAGCAGCAGGTCGCAATCAGGCACACCGGTGACGATCAGCGCCACCATCGCCAATGGCGAGCAGCCGCTCGCGACGACGGACGCGCATCTGCACACGATCGACTGGGACGGCGCCAGCGCGCATGCGCTGATCTGCGCGCCGCCGCAAGCCGCGCCCGTCATGGTCGCGCCGACTGTCGTCACAGAGACCATCGTCCCGGAAACCTTCCCCTACACGCCCGATCTCGCGCCCGAGGCCGGCGACGCCGACGCCGAAGATCTCGCCGCGATCCTCGACACCACGGCCGAGGGCATCGTGATGTTCGATGCCGAGGGCAACATCCACGCCTGCAACCGCAGCGCCGAGGCGCTGTTCGACTATGACGGCGAGGCGCTGATGCAGCAAAATCTGGTGACGCTGTTCGCGCCCGAGAGCCAGCAGGTCGTCGTCGATTATCTCGACAGCCTCAAGAGCCAGGACATCGCGAGCCTGCTCGACCATGGTCGGGAGGTGCTGGGCCGCGAGAAGAACGGCGGCGTGCTGCCGCTCGCGATGATCATGGGCCGCACCCGGCCGGATGGCCCGAACTTCTTCGCCGTGTTCCGCGATCTCTCGCAGAGCAAGAAGGGCGAGAGCGAGCTGACCCAGGCGCGACGCCTGGTCGAGGGCGCCGCCAACGCCAAAGCCGACATGCTGGCGCGGATCAGCCACGAGATCCGCACGCCGCTCAATGCCATCATCGGCTTTGCCGAGGTGATGATATCAGAGCGCTTCGGTGCGCTCGGCAACGAACGCTATGGCGAATACCTGAAGGACATCCGCGCCTCCGGCGAGCGTGTGATCGCCATCATCGACGATTTGCTGGAGCTGTCGCGGATCGAGACCGGCAAGCTCGATCTCGCCTTCGCCAACCTCAACCTCAACGATCTCGTCGAGGCCTGTGTCGCCGTGATGCAGCCGCAAGCCAATCGCGAGCGCATCATCATCCGCACCTCGCTCGCGCATGCGCTGCCACAGGTGACGGCGGACGCGCGCGCGCTGCGCCAGGTCACGATGAACCTGATCTCGAACTCGATCCGGCTTGCGAGCGCCGGCGGCCAGGTCATCGTCTCGACCGCGCTGTCCGACCGCGGCGAGGTGTGCTTGCGCATCCGCGACACCGGCCACGGCCTCAGCGAAAGTGAAGTCGCCGCCGCCATGGCGCCGTTCCGCACGCCACCGCCCGGCGATGCCGCCGACAAGTCCGCGCTCAGCCTGTCCCTGACCAAGGCGCTGGTCGAAGCCAACCACGCCCAGTTCAACATCAAGAGCGCCGGCAGCTCGGGCACGCTGATCGAAGTGACCTTCGCGCCTGTCGTGGCGCGGGCGTGAGGGCGTAAGCCTGTCTCCACCGTCATGCCCGGGCTTGTCCCGCGCATCCAGGTTCTTGGTCCCGCAAAAAAGGTCGTGGATGGCCGGACAAGTCCGGCCATGACGAGCTAGGCGTTTACGCCGCGCGCACCGTATCCAGGAACCTGCCGACCTCGAGCTTGAGCCGGTTGCTGTCGCCCGACAGCGATCTCGCCGCCGACAGCACCTGCGACGACGCCGAGCCGGTTTCGACCGCGCCCTGCCTGACATTGCTGATGTTGGCGCTGACCTGCGAGGTGCCGGCCGCCGCACTCTGCACATTGCGCGAGATCTCGCCGGTCGCGGCGCCCTGCTCTTCGACCGCGGCCGCGATCGTGGACGAAATCTCGGACAGGCGCTCGATGGTGCCGCCGATGGTCCTGATCGCGCCGACGGACTCGTTGGTGGCACCCTGGATGCTGGCGATCTGCTGACCGATCTCGCCGGTCGCTTTTGCAGTTTGCTCGGCCAGTGCCTTGACCTCGGAGGCGACGACGGCGAAGCCGCGTCCAGCTTCGCCGGCGCGCGCCGCCTCGATGGTGGCATTGAGCGCCAAGAGATTGGTCTGGCCGGCAATCGCATTGATGAGCTCGACCACGTCGCCGATGCGCGCGGCTGCCTTCGACAATTCGCCGACGCGATCGTTGGTTTGCCCGGCCTGGCTGACGGCCTCGCCGGCGATGCGTGCGGACGCCTGCACCTGGCGGCTGATCTCGTTGACCGAAGCGGCCAACTGTTCGGCCGCGGACGCCACCGATTGCACGTTGGTCGCGGCCTCTTCCGAGGCGGCCTCGACCAGCGTGGCCAATTCGGTCGAGCGGCTCGCGGTCGTCGTCAACGACGTCGCCGAAGCCTCGAGCTCGGTCGCCGCCGACGACACCGTCTCGACGATCTCGCCGATCGCGCCCTCGAAATCGTCGGCCATCCGGATCATGTCGGCGCGGCGGCGCTCGGCGGCGAGCCTGTCCTGCCTGATCTTCTCTTCGGCTTCGTCGCGCGCTTTCTGTTCGGCATTGATCTTGAAGGTCTCGACCGCTTGCGCGATCTCGCCGATCTCGTCGGGGCGGCCGAGCCCGGGCAGCACGATGGCGAAATTGCCCTTGGCGAGCTCGATCATCGCCACCCGCATCGCCGACAGCGGTTTCGAGACCGAGCGCCCGATGAAGATGCCGAGGCCGAGCACGCCGGACGCGATCAGCGCGATTGCAATGGCGATCCAGAACTGGATGGCGTTCCGCTCGGCATCGTTGAGCCGGTCGGCCTCGGCGCGCATGGTGTCGACCGATTTCGAGACCTGCTCGATCACCGGCTCGACCGCTGCGAACGCTTCCGACATGCCCTTCGATTCCGTCGCGAGCTTCAGGGCCGACACCATCCAGGCGGAGAAGTCGCGTTGATAGTCGGCGAGCTTCTGGCGCAGCTCGGTCTTTGCCGCGTCGGGAATGGCAGCGGCATCGATGCCGTCCGAAAATTCCGAGCTACGCTTCTTCATCTCGTCGCCGTATTTGGGGTCGCGGCGCAGCATGAAATCCTTCTCGTGCCGGCGCATCATCAGCATGATCACCTTGAGCGCGGAATCATGGAGCTGATCGACCTTGCTCTCGATCTCGTGGACGGAGGCGCGCAGGCGGCCTTCGAGGCCGGAATTCTCATCCAGCCCGAGACGTTGCCGCTCCTCGACGACCGCGGCGAAACGCGCCTGATAGGTCTTCAGCGAGGCGGTCATCGCGTCGATCTCCTGCGCCAGATCGGGCTTGCCGATCGCCGCGATCCGGTCGCGAAGCTGTTCGATGTCGACGGCAACCTTTTTGCCGATCTCGATCTGGCGCTGGGCTTTGCTTGCATCGCTGCGCAGCAGGAAATCCTTCTCGGCCCGGCGTCCTTCCAGCAGCTCGATGGCGATCCTGCTGTTCAGCTCGTGAATCGTGCGCGCGTTCTCGGCCGCGTCGCGATAGACGCCCATCGCCCGCTCGCCATAGAGATGGATGCTGCCGATCAGGACGACACCGACAACGCCGATGACGCCGATGGCCGTGATCTTGTGTGTAAGCCGAAGAGGGAAAATCCGCATCGTAATCGCAATATCGTTTGTGACTGATGCGGTTCATGAAAGCGCTTATGTGTAGAAATTTCCGTTAATTTGCGGGCACGTAAGACTACTTGCATTGTGACCAAATGCACGCAAGGGTGCACAGAGAATGCACGCAAGAGTGCACAGCCGGACCTTCATTCGCCGAACCATCGCGCTGCGGCTCGGGCGATCTCCTCTTCATCGATTGCGCCGTCATCGGCCCACGCGACGAATCCGTCCGGGCGCACCAGCACGGCGCTCACGCCCAGCCGGTCCCTGGGCTCGCCTGCAATATACATGATGCGATCATCCCCGCGGTTTGCGAGCGCTCGAAGCGATGCGCGCGCGTCGAAGTCCGGCAACAGGCCTTTCGCGGCTCTGAGACGTTCTCCGATCAGCGTGCCGGGATGCGCAACAAAAAGGCACGGCGCTCGCGCGCGCCGTGCCTTTTACGGTCCTGCGTTCAGATCAGCTGTAGATCTCGAACAGGCCGGCGCCGCCCTGGCCACCGCCGATGCACATGGTGACGACGCCCCACTTGGCCTTGCGGCGGGCGCCTTCCTGCAGCAGATGGCCGGTGAGACGGGCGCCGGTCATGCCGAAGGGATGGCCGATCGCGATCGAGCCGCCGTTGACGTTGTACTTGGCGGGATCGATGCCGAGCTTGTCGCGCGAATAGAGGCACTGGCTGGCAAAGGCCTCGTTGAGCTCCCAGAGATCGATGTCGTCGATCCTGAGGCCATGGCGCTTCAACAGCTTCGGCACGGCGAAAATCGGACCGATGCCCATCTCGTCAGGCTCGCAGCCGGCCGCTGCCCAGGCGACGAAACGGCCGAGCGGCTCGAGGCCGCGCTTCTCGGCGTCCTTGGCTTCCATCAGCACCACGGCAGCGGCGCCGTCGGAGAGCTGGCTGGCATTGCCGGCGGTGACGAACTTGCCCGGGCCCTTGACCGGCTCGAGCTTTGCCAAGCCCTCAAGCGTGGTCTCGGGACGGTTGCATTCGTCGCGATCGACGACGTAATCGACGATGCTCTCGGCCTTGGTGGCCTTGTCCACGACCTTCATCCTGGTTTTCATCGGGACGATCTCGTCCTTGAACTTGCCCGCCTGCTGCGCCGCGGCCATGCGGCGCTGCGACTCCAGCGAATATTCGTCCTGATATTCACGGCTGAGCTTGTAGCGCTCGGCGACGATGTCGGCGGTGTCGATCATCGCCATGAAGATGTCGGGCGCGGTCTTGAGCAAATCGGGATCGATCGATTCCTTCGGCGTGCCGCCGCCGGGGATCGAGATGCTCTCGACGCCGCCGGCGACGATGCAGTCGGCGCCGTCGGAGCGGATCGAGTTGGCGGCCATCGCGATGGTCTGCAGGCCCGAGGAGCAGAAGCGGTTCACCGAGACGCCGCCGGTCGACTTCGGCAGGCCCGCGAGCAGCGCGGCCTGGCGGCCGATGTTCGGCGCACCATGGGCGCAATTGCCGAGATAGCAGTCCTCGACATAGTCCTTTTCGACGCCGGCGCGGCTCACAGCGTGATGGATGGCGTGCGCCGCGAGCGACATCGGCGGCGTGATGTTGAACCCGCCGCGGCCTGACTTGGCGAGGCCGGTGCGCGCATAGGAAACGATGACGGCTTCACGCATTGTTTTCTCCCTGTCGAATGCTTGGTTGGTGCGTTCTGACGGCATTGGTACACTGAGATCACCGCCTGCGGAAAACAAAAACGTCGCCTCCGGTCACAGAGGCGACGTTGTTCCGCGGGTCGGAATATCCATCTGTACGTCACTCCATCCATTCGTCATGCCGGGCTTGTCCCGGGTATCCACGTTGCTCGTGCCGCGCGGTAAGACGTGGATTGGCCGGGACGAGCCCGGCCATGACGACAGCGAGAGCAGGATCAGAACGTCAGCGCCTTGACCTGCTTGACCTGCGGCAGCGCCTGCACCTTGGCGAGCACGTCCGCCGGCACCGCGCCATCGACCTCGACCAGTGCGATGGCGTCGCCGCCCTGCTCGACGCGGCCGAGATGGAAGGTCGCGATGTTGATCCTGGCGTCGCCCAGCAGGCCGGCGAAGCTGCCGATGAACCCGGGCTTGTCTTCGTTGGTGACGTAGATCATCGACTTGCCGAACTCGGCGTCGACGCGGATGCCCTTGATGTCGACCAGGCGCGGCTTGCCGTCATGATAGACGGTGCCGGAGACCGAACGCTCCTGGCGTTCGGTTGCGACCGTCACGGTGATCAGGCTCTCATAATCGCTCTGGGCGGCGCGCACGATCTCGTCAACGACCATGCCGCGCTCCTTGGCGACAACAGGCGCGGACACCACGTTGACTTCGCCCAGCATCGGCCGCAGCAGACCCGACAGCACGGCCGAGGTGATCGCCTTGATCTTCATTTCGGCGACGTGGCCTTCATAGGTGATCTCGACCTTGAGGATGCCGCTTTCGGTCAGCTGGCCGGCGAACGAGCCGAGCTTCTCGGCGAGCGCGATGAAGGGCTTCAGCTTCGGCGCTTCTTCCGCCGTGATCGAGGGGAAGTTCACGGCGTTCGAGATCGCGCCGGTGAGCAGGTAGTCCGACATCTGCTCGGCGACCTGCAGCGCGACGTTCTCCTGCGCTTCCGTGGTGGAGGCGCCGAGGTGCGGCGTGCAGATCACGTTGGGATGGCCGAACAGCACGTTGGTGTTCGCGGGCTCCTCGACGAACACGTCGAAGGCGGCGCCCGCAATGTGCTTGGAATTGAGCGCATCGACCACGGCCTGCTCGTCGACGAGACCGCCGCGGGCGCAGTTGATCAGGCGCACGCCCTTCTTCATCTTGGCGATGGCGGCCGCATCGATGATATTTTTGGTCTTCTCGGTCAGCGGCGTGTGCAGCGTGATGAAGTCGGCGCGCTTCAGGAGGTCATCGAGCTCGACCTTCTCGACGCCGATATCCTTGGCGCGCTCCGGCGACAGGAACGGATCGAACGCGATCACCTTCATGCGCAGGCCGAGCGCGCGATCGGCGACGATCGAGCCGATATTGCCGCAACCGACCACGCCGAGCACCTTGCCGGTGATCTCGACGCCCATGAAGCGGTTCTTTTCCCACTTGCCGGCCTGGGTCGAGGCGTCGGCCTGCGGAATCTCGCGGGCGAGCGCCAGCATCAGGGTGATGGCGTGCTCGGCGGTCGTGATCGAATTGCCGAACGGCGTGTTCATCACGATGATGCCCTTGGCCGTGGCCGCGGGGATCTCGACGTTGTCGACGCCGATGCCGGCGCGGCCGATCACCTTGAGATTGGTCGCCTTCTCCAGGATCTTGGCAGTCGCCTTGGTCGCCGAGCGGATCGCGAGGCCATCGTAATTGCCGATGATCTCGGCGAGCTTGTCCTTGTCCTTGCCGAGGTTGGGCTGGAAATCGACCTCGACGCCGCGGTCCTTGAAGATCTGCACGGCAGCGGGGGAGAGCGCGTCGGAAATGAGAACTTTGGGTTTGGTCATGGAGATGTGTCCTTCACACCCTCCCCTGGAGGGGGAGGGTCGGCGCGAAGCGCCGGGGTGGGGTGAAGCCGCGGAAAGAAAATCGCCGGTGCGCCGCGTGGAGAGATCACCCCACCCCGCCGCACCTGGCGGGTGCGTCGACCCTCCCCCTCCGGGGGAGGGTCAGAACTTAGGCCGCCTTGGCGAGCATGGCCTTGGTCTCGGCGAAAGCCCAGTCGATCCACTGCGTCAGCAGCTCGACGTCCTTGGCCTCGACGGTGGCGCCGCACCAGATGCGCAGGCCGGCCGGCGCATCGCGATAATATGCGAAGTCGTAGCCGGCGCCTTCCTTCTCGACCAGCGCGACCAGCTTCTTGGAGAACTCCGCCTGCGCGTCGTCCGAGAGCGAGGTGATCGCGGGGTCGGTGAACTTCAGGCACACCGAGGTGTTGGATCGGATCGCGGCATCCTTGGCCAGGAAGTCGATCCAGGGCGTCTTCGCCTTCCAGTCGGCCAGCACCTTGGTGTTGGCGTCGGCACGCGCGATCAGCGCCTTGAGGCCACCGATCGACTTGGCCCAGTTCAGCGCGTCGAGATAATCCTCGACGCAGAGCATCGACGGCGTGTTGATGGTCTCGCCGACGAAGATGCCTTCGTTGATCTTGCCGCCCTTGGTCATGCGGAAGATCTTCGGCAACGGCCACGCCGGCTTGTAGGTCTCGAGGCGTTCCACCGCGCGGGGCGACAGGATCAGCATGCCGTGCGCGGCTTCGCCACCGAGCGCCTTCTGCCAGGAGAAGGTGACGACATCGAGTTTTGCAAAATCGAGCGGCTGCGCGAAGGCGGCAGACGTCGCGTCGCAGATCGTGAGACCTTCGCGGGTCGCGCTGATCCAGTCGGCGTTCGGAACGCGCACGCCTGAGGTGGTGCCGTTCCAGGTAAAGATGACGTCGCTCGCAGGGTCCACCTTGGAGAGATCAGGGATCTCGCCGTATCCAGCGTTGAGCTTGGTGACGTCCTTGAGCTTCAATTCCTTGACGATGTCGCTGACCCAGCCTTCGCCGAAGGATTCCCAGGCCAGCGTGGTGACGGGCCGCGCACCGAGCAGCGACCACAGCGCCATCTCGACCGCGCCGGTGTCGGACGCCGGCACGATGCCGATGCGGTAATCGGCGGGCACTTCAAGCACTTCGCGGGTCAGGTCGATCGCGAGCTTGAGCTTGGTCTTGCCGACCTTCGCGCGATGCGAACGGCCGAGCGCTGCGTCCTTGAGATTTTGGGCGTTCCAGCCGGGGCGCTTGGCGCAGGGGCCGGAGGAGAAATGCGGCACGTTCGGCCGCGAAGCGGGCTTCGCTACAGTCATCGTCTACCCTTCCAGATAGTAAGCCTCCCGTTGGGGGGAGGTGTCCCGCCGCGGCTGATACGGGAATCGGGAAGAGCAGTCAAGGAAGTTCCGGCGCTTCACCCTGGCGTGATGGCTCCGCCGGCACGACACCGGGGGACGCGACGGGCGCGAGCGCGTTCAGTAAGTCCGTGGCCTCGCTGATCAATTGCGCGGCGCGGCGGCGGCTGCCGACTTTCAAAATGCATTTGTCATCGGCCTGCACGACGTAATCGTTGCCGACCTTGACCATGGAATAGCTTGTCATCGAAATCCCCGAACCGACCCGAGCCCGGTGTGAGACGCTGCCGTAGCACCCTTCGTTCCCCAATCAACGTGAACGACGAACGGGTAGTTTATCAGCCCTTAAGATGAACGAACGCGCGATCGGATTTCGTTGATCGCGCAACGGCTGCCACGGGCTGCATCAAAACCGCACAGTCATGCCGGCGTGGCTCAACGCAAATCCAAGGCGCTTGTAGAAGCGCTGCGCATCCACGCGGCTCGAATGCGTCAGCAATTCGACCAGGTTGCAGCCGCGTGCTTTCGCTTCCGTCACGGCCCATTGCACCAATTGCTCGCCGATGCCGCGGCTGCGGCAATCGGTGGCAACGCGGACATCCTCGAGCAGACCGCGAATGCCGCCTTGCGAGCTGATGCCTGCGAGCACCGCGAGTTGCAGGCAGCCAACCACCCTGCCTTCGCTCTCCGCAACCACGAGCGTGAGATTGGCATCGCGCTCGACCCGCTCGAAGGCCTGGTAGTAGACGGCAGGCAGGGGATCCTCGACCCGCTCGCGGGCGCGGCCGAGATGATCGTCGGCGAGCATAGCCACGATCGCCGGAACATCCTCGCGGCGCGCGGGACGAATGAACACGGACTTGTCGCTCATGCGGAAAACTCCGGGCTAAACGCAAGGGGCTCAACGCGCCGGCGGCAGGCCAAGACAGGCCTCGGCTTCTGCAATCCAGCGCCGGATGGCGGCGTAACGGCCGAGATCGAAGCCACCTTCATGCGCCAGGCGCGTATAAGCGAGCAGCGAGACGTCGGCGAGCGAAACCGCATCACCGATGAAGAAGCGACTCGTTCCGAGATGCTGCTCCATGCGCTCGAGCGCCGCATGACCGCGCTTGACCTTGTCAGGGTCGAGCTGGGAAGCATCCTTGCCGAGATACACCAGTTGGAAGCGGCACACCGCGACATAGGGTTCGTGGCTGTACTGCTCCCAGAACAGCCACTCGTCCATTTTGGCAGCGACAAAGGCGTCGCGCGGAACAAGCGCGCTGTCGCGGGCGAGATAGCGGATGATGGCGTTGGACTGCGCCAGCGTGCGGCCGTCGTCGAAAGCCACGGTCGGCACCTGGCCGGCGCCGTTCATCTTCAGGAACTGCGGCGTGCGCGTCTCGCCCTTGCGGGTGTCGATCTCGATCCAGCGATAGGGCAATGCGAGATGATCGCACACCCACTTCACCTTCAGGCAATTGCCCGAATTGCTGTCGCCGTAAATCCGCATCGCGCCGCCCCATGCCGGGCGACAGAGCATCAGGACGTAACCGGCCTGTCAACCGCGACGCGGGGAAGCCGCGCCTAGAACTTGTAGCCGAGGCCGGCACGAACGGTGTTGATGCTGGTGTCGACCTGGGAGGTGAAGCGAATGTATTCCCACTCCGCCCGCATGAAGAGACCGCCAACCAGGTTGACGTCCATGCCGAGACCGGCCGTGTAGCCGTAGATCAGGTGGTTATGCTGGGTATCGTTCGCCGACAGCGGCTGCAGCGGCGTAAAAAAAACTCCGTCGGTGCTGACCGCATCGGTGACGCGAACCGACCGCGAGATGTCGGCCTTGCCGAGGGCGAGCCCGCCGAATACGTAGGGCAGGAAACAGCCCCAGGAATAAGCCGCGCGTCCACGGAACGTCGCCATGTCCGAGATCGCGATCGCCGCCGAGGACGTTACCGCAACGTCGTGAAAGGAGCCGTCGGAAAGCTTGCTTCCGCTGACGAGCTCCTTGAACGCATTGGATGAGCCGCCAAAAGAGCCGTGCAGATAGCTCATTTCGAGACCGTAGACGACGTCTTCCCACTGCTCGTTATACCCGAAGAAGGCACCATAGCCGCTGGCGCGGCTCGATTGCTTGCCGAGCCCGAGATTCCATTGCGAGACCTGCATCTGCTCGATCACGTTATGGTCGAGCAAGGCGGCAAGCATGTTGGCGTTCGTGCCACTGAAGCTTTCGTCCGAGGCTCCATAGCCGCCCTGGGCACCGGCATAGAAGCCCTGCCAGATGACGTTGGAGTTGCTCAGTCCGTCGGTCAGCGCGCCGCGCAGGACGGGGAGATCCGGCATATCGGCCGCGTGTGCGACGGATACCGATCCCAACATCGCCGCTGCCAACAAAAGCCTACGCATTGCAACGCTCCATTGAACTCGAACTCTTGCCCGTGATCATGGCCCGTTAACCTTAACCAATGGTTGCGCCTGAGGCTTTCGTCGCCGCCAGGCCATGAAAAATGCGCAAAGCAAAACGGCGCGGGATGATCCCGCGCCGTTAAGACAGATTAACCGATGAGGCTTGCGATCAGCCCTTGGTGACGAGCGGCGGCGGCGCGTAGACCGGCGGGCTGTCGAGCTGCCAACGTACGCCGAGCTTCACGTCATGCGAGGTGACGTCCTTGACGGTGAACGGACTTCCGTTCACGACCGTGACACCGTCGAAGGAATTCGTCGGGCCAGTTTTGAAATCGCCGAGGTCCATGTACCGATAGGCGAGTTCGATGGTGACGTTCCGCGTGACCTGATAGCCAAGACCGGCATGCAAGGCCCAGGCGAAATTCCATTTTGATGAGTCGGCAGCGTAAGTCGTCGACGGCGACGTTCCCAACCCGGTGCGCAGGGAAACACCGTCGTCGCGGAAGCCGCTGATGCTGTTGCGCGACATGCCGACGCCGGCACCGATAAACGGGGTCACGCACCACCACGTCCCAAGATCGACGTAGGCATTTGCCATGACGACCCACTCGGATTTGCTGGCTGTGTAGTTGTCCGCGACACCGAAACCGGCAAACGCTGCGTTCAAAGGAAGGTTTTGCGAGCCGTGAAAGTTGGCTTTGCCGCGATATTCGCCGGTGACGTCACCGCGGAACCAGTTGTTGAATTTATAGCCGACGCCGAGGCCGAACATCGTCGAGCTGTCCCACCCGAATCCGTGATCCTGTAGCGCGCCGGGAAAGCTAGCGTTGACCGAATCGATGCTCGCGCTGTGCAGGCTCTTTGAACTCTGGTTCGTCATGCCGATGTCGCCACGCAGATACCAGCCGCCGAAGTCGGCGGGCGGGGGCGGCGCGTACATGGGGGGCGGAGCCGCGATCGGCATATCGGCGGCGAATGCCATCGACGAGATCAGTGATGCCGCACCCGCGGCAAGGAGAGACTTAACGCTACGCATTGGCTTCGTCCTTATGGCCGGTGAGGCTCAATACGAGCGCCTCACGTTCTGGAAACTCACGGGCCGGACGATGGCACCAAACTCTTAAGCGCCACTTAACCCTAATTTTTAAGGTTGATTTTTTCTCTACCTGCACGCGGATGCCGCGCAAGCGTTGCAAAAATGCGGCGCTTGCACGCCGCAATTGCTAACGATTGGTGAAGCCGCGTGGCGGCAAGGGAGGAACTGTTAACGCGCGTGCCGTGGCAGTTTTGGCAGGAACACGGCAAGCAGGCCGATCGCCGGCAGGTAGGCGCAGACCTGATAGACGAACTCGATCGACGTATGGTCGGCGACCTTGCCGAGCACGGCCGCCCCCAGGCCGCCGATGCCGAACGCGACGCCGAAGAACACGCCGGAGATCATGCCGAAGCGATGCGGCACCAGTTCCTGCGCGAACACGATGATCGACGACGTCGTCGAGGAGATGATGAGGCCGATGATCACCGACAGCACTGCGCTTGCATAGAGCCCGGCATGGGGCAGCGCCAGGGTGAACGGCAGCGCGCCGAGAATCGAGATCCAGATCACGATCTTGCGGCCGAAGCGATCGCCGAGCGGTCCGCCCAGGAACGCGCCGACCGCGTTGGCCGCCAGGAAAATGAAGAGGTAGATCTGCGCCGCCTGCGTCGACACGCCGAAGCGGTCGATCAGATAGAAGATGTAGTAGCTCGAC
The DNA here is from genome assembly GCF_054056275.1 of Bradyrhizobium sp. USDA 4449. Lineage (NCBI taxonomy): Bacteria > Pseudomonadati > Pseudomonadota > Alphaproteobacteria > Hyphomicrobiales > Nitrobacteraceae > Bradyrhizobium > Bradyrhizobium sp. USDA 4449. Next base: position 899,013 of record NZ_JBSRYD010000001.1, read on the forward strand.
AGGCTCGAGACGTAGAGCTGTTTCGAGAACAGCAGCGCCACCAGCACGAGAAGCGCAACAGCGACGCGGCGCGAGCTCGGGGCATCGGGATGGGCCTGAACCGCCGCCGTCTTCCTGGCCTTGATCTGCGGTTCGTACCAGCGGCCGATGCGCCAGAGGATGATGATGGCAAGGCCCGCGATCGAAGAGAACCAGGCGATGCTGCCTTGACCGAACGGCACGACGATGAGGGCTGCGAGCACCGGCCCCATCGAGGTACCGAAACTGCCGCCGAGCTGGAACACCGATTGCGCGAAGCCGTAACGCCCCCCGGAGGCAAGCCGTGCGATACGGGCGGATTCGGGATGGAACACCGCGGAGCCGAGACCGACCAGCGCAGCCGCGATCAGGATGATGAGATATTGGTGCGCGGCGCTGAGCAGCAGCAGGCCGAAGAAGGTCGAGGCCATCCCGATCGACAGCGAGTAAGGCTGCGCCTTCTTGTCGGTGTAGTGGCCGACCACCGGCTGCAGCAGCGACGCCGTGAACTGGAACGCCAGCGTGATCATGCCGATCTGCGCGAAGTCGAGCGCGTAGGTGTCCTTCAGGATCGGATACACCGAGGCGATCAGCGACTGCATGGTATCGTTGAGGAAGTGCGAGAAGCTGATGCCGGCGAGCACGACATAGGCCGGCCCCGCGGCCGCCTTGGCGGCAGGCGCGACGTCGCTGACGACGACGGGCTCGGTGAGCGTTTCCTCTGAGACGACGACAGGCTTGTTCAATGCAGCATCCCGGCGCGGCAGATTGCCGCGACCTCACAGGTACGATGCTGGCGGCAGCCGATCCACCGCCAATCGGAAATGGCTGGGATGCGCGATGGAGCTCCGGCGTTCACCTCTCCCCGCTGGAGAGAGGTGAAGAGCGTACGCGGAAACCGGTGTGCCTCAAGCCGCAGCCTGCCCCAGCGCGGAGACGATGGTGTCGACGACGTCCTCGACCAGGATGCGGTCCTCGCCCTCGCCCATGACGCGGATCACGGGCTCGGTGCCCGACGAGCGGATCAACAGACGGCCATGGCCGTTGAGCCGCTTCTCGCCGTCCGAGATCGCCGACTTGACGTCGGAATCATCGAGCGGCTTGCCGCCCTTGTGACGGACGTTCTTGAGGATCTGCGGCAGCGGATCGAAGCGATGGCAGACCTCCGACACCGGCCGGCGCAGCTTCTGCACGACCGCGAGCACCTGAAGCGCGGCAACGAAGCCGTCGCCTGTCGTGGCGTAGTCGGACAGGATGATGTGGCCGGACTGCTCGCCGCCGAGATTGTAGCCGCCGTTCAGCATCTGCTCGAGCACGTAGCGGTCGCCGACCGGCGTGCGCACGAGATCGAGACCCTGCCCTTTCAGGAAGCGCTCGAGGCCGAGATTGGACATCACGGTGGCTACGATGCCCGGACGCGAGAGGCGGCCGTCTTCCTTCCAGCTCTGCGCGATCACGGCCAGCAGCTGGTCGCCGTCGACGACATGGCCGCGCTCGTCGACCAGGATGACGCGGTCGGCGTCACCGTCGAGCGCGATGCCGATGTCGGCGCGCATCTCGCGCACCTTCTTCGACAGCGCTTCCGGCGAGGTCGAGCCGCAATCCTTGTTGATGTTGAAGCCGTCGGGCTCGACGCCGATCGGCACGACGTCGGCGCCCAATTCCCACAGGGCTTCCGGCACCACCCTGTAGGCAGCGCCGTTCGCGCAATCGACCACGACGCGCAGGCCGTCGAGCGAGAGATCGCGCGGCAGCGTGCGCTTGGCGAATTCGATGTAACGATCATGGACGCCGTCGATACGGCGGGCGCGGCCCAGGCTCGCACTTTGCGCGAGCCGCTTCTCGATCGGCTCGTCGAGCAGCTGCTCGATCTGCTTCTCGACATCGTCCGAGAGCTTGAAGCCCTGGGGGCCGAACAGCTTGATGCCGTTATCCTCGAACAGATTGTGCGAGGCCGAAATCATGACGCCGAGATCGGCGCGCATCGACTTGGTCAGCATCGCCACCGCCGGCGTCGGCATCGGGCCGACCAGCAGCACGTCCATGCCGACCGAGGTGAAGCCCGCGACCATCGCGTATTCGATCATGTAACCGGACAAACGGGTGTCCTTGCCGATCACGACCCGGTGGCGGTGATCACCGCGCTGAAACGCAAGGCCCGCGGCCTGGCCGACCTTGAGCGCGAGCTCCGGCGTGATCAGTCCGTTGGCGCGGCCCCTGATACCGTCCGTCCCGAAATATTTGCGGCTCATATCGTCCCCCACGCAACAACCAGGGATCCCCAAGACAAGCTGCGACTGCCCTGGCGGGCCCCGCATCCCTGATTTGCTGGGCGTGTTATAGAGCCATCGGGGCTAATTTGGTTTCAAAAAATGTGATTAATCATTACGGGGCCAGGAGCCGCCATCGCCCCTGTAACCCATTGTTAACACTATTTATCCTTCTGGAACCCTGGAACGAGAGGGAACCTGCCTCCTAGTCCGTCCGCTTTACATGACCATCCGCGCGGCTCGGCGCCGGCTGGGTCACGTTGACGGGATCGGAGCCCGGAAAGGTCTCTTCCAGACCCTCCTCCAGCGCATCCTCGAGGTCCTGCTTTTCCTTGATCTCTTCCGGTGAAGGTCCGGCGTGCGGCTTGGTCATGACGCCCTCTCGCAAACGATTTGGCTGTGCATCCAACCATGCTAGATGACCCCTCGATCTTCCGATGCAAGACACCTGGGACAAGACGGGCTGGGGAACGTTCATGAAGCACATCACCTGTATCGACGATCTTCGCGCGCTGCATAAACGCCGCGTGCCGAAGGCGTTCTTCGACTATTGCGACCGCGGCTCCTATTCCGAGGAAACGCTGCGCGCCAACCGCGAGGACCTGCAGGCGATCAAGTTCCGCCAGCGCATCCTGGTCGACGTCTCCAAGCGCGACACCTCGACCACGATCCTCGGCGAGCCCTCGACGATGCCGCTGATCCTGGCGCCGGTCGGCCTGCTCGGCATGCAGCATGGCGATGGCGAGATTCACGCCTGCCGCGCGGCGCAGGCCGCCGGCATCCCGTTCACCCAATCGACGATGTCGATCTGCTCGATCGAGGATATCGCCGCCGCCGTCGACAAGCCGTTCTGGTTCCAGCTCTACGTGATGAAGGACCGCGGCTTCATCAAGGATCTGGTCCAGCGCGCGATCGCGGCGAAGTGCAGCGCACTGGTGCTGACGGTCGACTTGCAGGTGATCGGCCAGCGCCACGCCGACATCAAGAACGGCATGACCATTCCCCCGGAATGGTCGCTGTCGAAGTTCTTCGATTTCGCGACCAAACCGGCCTGGGTCTCCGGTGTGCTGCAGGGCAAGCGCCGCACCTTCGGCAATATCGCGGGCCATGTGAAGAACACCGAGGACCTCAACCGGCTCGCCGAATGGACCGCCTCTCAGTTCGACACCTCCTTGAACTGGAAGGACGTCGAGTGGATCCGGAGCATCTGGCCGGGCAAGCTCATCATCAAGGGCATTTTGGACGTCGAGGACGCCGAGGAAGCGGCCAAGACCGGCGCCCAGGCGCTGGTGGTCTCGAACCATGGCGGCCGCCAGCTCGACGGTGCGCCGTCCTCGATCGAGGTGCTGCCGGAGATCGTCGACACCGTCGGTGAGAAGATGGAGATCATGTTCGACGGCGGCATCCGTTCCGGCCAGGACGTGATGCGCGCGCTCGCGCTCGGCGCAAAGTCCTGCATGATCGGCCGCGCCTATGCCTATGGCCTGGGTGCCGGCGGCCAGGCCGGCGTGGCGAAGGCGATCGACATCATCCAGAAAGAGCTGCTGACCACGATGGGCCTTTGCGGCGTCAACAGGATCGACGAGATCGACGAGCACATCATCGCGGAGGCACCGTAACGTGTCGGAGGGTGCGCAAGGCGTCAGCGCGCCCCCCCGCCCCCTCGGGACTTGCGGCGATCAGACGCGGCAACCCCGCCCGACCGCCGCTATTTTAGTCCGGCATACGTCGATCACATCGGCGGGGTCAGGCCGTCACGGCCGACGCTGACGCGGTTGGTCTCGAACGAGCCATCGGGCAACTGCTTCATGAAGGCGATGATCTTGGTGCCGGCCTTCAGCTCGGACTTGTCGCCAGGCACGAAGGTCACGACCGGCGTCATATCGGAAACGAACACCTTCTTCTCGCCGTCCTTGTACTTCACCAGCAGCGTATGGCCGTCATTGCCGACCACGCTCTCCGACACCGTGGCATTGGTCATGCTCGAGTTCGGCTTGAGATCGTAGGGCCGCGAGCCCTCGCCGGTGCCGCGCATGCTCTCCGGAAACACGTGAACCTCGAGGGCGTTGTTGCCGCCGCCAGGCCCCGGCACGGTGGTGGCGCCGACGAAAGAGCCGACCTTGATGTCGGCGAGCGAAATCTTGGCGACGCCGGCGATGCGCGCGTCGGAAGCGATACGCAGCTTGACGTCCTCGCCGGAGCGCGACTTGACCTGCATCGTGTCGCCATCGACGCTCTCGATCGTGCCGCGCACGCGGGTCGGCACCGGCGCCTTTTGCGCGACGGCGGCAAGGGTGGAAGCAGCCACCATCGCAACAGCGATGAGCGGGCGTGTGAAACTGGCACGTTGGATCGTCATTGATGTCTCCGGATAGTCCCCACGGAGGTAGAACGCCGGAGACGGCGCACTATTCGCTCAAGTCTTTGTGAGATCGGCCTCGACCAGCGCGCGCAACTCGGCTGTCACCAGTGGCCGCTGGCCGAACCACAGTTCGAAGCCGCGCACGGCCTGGTGCAGGAGCATGCCGAGCCCGTCGGCGGTCCTCAACCCGCGGGCGCCGGCGGCCGCGAGCAGCGGCGTCACCAGGGGGACGTAGACGAGGTCGGCGACCACGGCGTCAGACGGCAGGCGGGCCACATCGACCTCGAGCGCGCCCTGGCCGTGCATGCCAAGCGAGGTCGTGTTCACGAGAAGTTTTGCGCGCGCCAGGACCTCGTTGATCCCGTCCCACGACAGCGGAAGCACCTTCGGCCCGAACTGCGCGGCCAGCGCCTCGGCCCGCGCCGGCGTGCGGTTGGCGAGATGAACGCGCGTGAAGCCACGTTCGAGCAAGCCGAACACGACCGCGCGCGAGGCGCCGCCGGCTCCCAGCACCAGTGCCTCGTCGGCCTCGTCCCAAAGGCGCGCGCTGGCGTCGAGATTGCCGAGAAAGCCCTCGACGTCAGTGTTCGTGGAACGCAGCTCACCATCGGCAAACCACAATGTGTTGGCCGCGCCCACGGCCCTGGCACGCCCGTCCGGGCTCGACAGCGCCATCACGCCTTCCTTGTGCGGGATGGTGACATTGGCGCCGACGAAGCCGCGCAACGACAGCCGCAGGACGAAATCCCTGAGGCCCTCGGGCGGAACAGCCTCGATGACGTAGCCGCCTTCGATGCCGAGCGTACGCAGCCAGTAACGATGGATCAGCGGCGAGCGCGAATGCGCGGCCGGCCATCCGATCAAGCAGGCCGCTGGAGCCTTGGTCACGTTCATCCTTTGCCTCGGGTCATGTTCGAGCGCGATCCATTTCGCGTCCGGCCGGCCCTGTCAAGCAGGCGGGGCTATGCCGTGGCTTCGGTCGCGCCCGAGGCTGCCTTGATATCCGCGACCGCGCGCTCGATGGTCTGACGATAACGCGCGCGTCGCGGGCTCACTCCGTGCGTCAGCAATGCGCGGCGGACCGTGGGCGAAGCCCCCGTGATGAACAGCCGGATGCCCTGGCGCTGGGCCTTGGCTGCGACGCGCCCCAACACATTCGCCGCGGTGGAGTCCAGGAACGGCACCGCCGCGAAATCGACGACGAGCGCCTTGCGCCTGTCCGCGACGCCCTCGAGCACGCCTCCGATGGCCGAAGCCGCGCCGAAGAAGAACGCGCCGGTGATGCGGTAGACCAGCACGTCGGGGTCGACCGCGAGTGCGGAATCGTAAGGCACGCGCTCGCCATTGCCATCGTCGGGGCGGTCGGCCACCACCAGCGGCGACCGCTGCTCGATGCCGGTCATCTCTGCCATGCGATGGATGAACAGCACCGCACCCAGCGCGAAGCCGACCAGAATGCCTTCGGTCAGGTCGCGGAAGATGGTCAGCAGGAAGGTTGCGAGCAGCACGATTGCATCGCCCCGGGAGGAACGCAGCAGCGTCGCGAATTCGTGCTTCTCCGCCATGGTCCAGGACACCACGACGAGAACGGCGGCGAGCGCGGCCAGCGGGATATAGCTCGCAAGCGGTGCTGCGATCAGCATGAACAGCAGCAGAAAGAGCGAGTGCAGCATGCCCGCGAGCGGGCCGCGAGCGCCGGCGCGGATATTGGTCGCGGTGCGCGCGATCAGCCCGGTGACGCAGATGCCGCCGAACAGCGCGGCGCCGATATTGGCGGCACCTTGCGCCACCAGCTCGCAATTGGAGCGATGGCGGCGGCCCGTCATGCCGTCGGCCACCACCGCCGACAACAGCGATTCGATGGCCGCGAGCAGCGCGAACGAGATCGCATCCGGCAGCACCGCCGCCGCCTTCGCGAGTGAGAACGCCGGCAGCGCCGGTGACGGCAATTCGCGGGGAATGCCGCCGAAGCGGCTACCGATGGTTTCGATCGGCAGCGACAGCACAGCCGACGCGACCGCCGCGAGCACGACCGCGATCAGAATTCCGGGCCAGGACGGCCGCCAGTGCCGCAGGCCGGCGATGACAGCGATGCTGACGACAGCGACGCCGAGCGCAGATGGATTGACGGTGTGCAGACCACCCGCGAGCGCGACGAGCTTTGGCACGAACTCGCTGGGTTCTTTTCCGGCGAGCGTGATGCCAGCGAGATCGCGCAGCTGGCTCGCAAAGATGATGATGGCGATGCCGGCCGTGAAGCCGATGGTCACCGGATAGGGAATGAACTTGATGTAGGTCCCGATGCGCAACAGGCCCGCGGCGATCAGGACCATGCCGGCCATCAGGGTGGCGAGGATGACGCCGTCGACGCCGTGGCGCTCCGCTGTCACCGCGACCAGCACGATGAAGGCGCCCGCGGGCCCGCCGATCTGAAACCGGCTGCCGCCGAGCAGCGACACGATGAAGCCGCCGACAACGGCCGTATAAAGGCCGCGATCCGGCGTCACGCCCGATGCGATCGCGATGGCCATCGACAGCGGCAGCGCGACGATGGCGACGGTCAGCCCTGCGAACACGTCGGCGCGGAAATCCGCGAAGCCATAGCCTTCGCGCCAGACGGTGACGAGTTTCGGCAGATAGAGTTCGGCGAAAGTCGGCCGACGCAACTGACGCAGTTCGCCTGCGTGATCGCTCGTGATGCTCATGTCGGCAAAGTGCTCCGCTGGCCCCACAATGCTTCGGCGCATCGTGCAGCGCGCGCGACGATGCGTTAGTCCATCTTGATCGCGGGCACGATCATCGCGATCATGCCCCCACGCGACGCGGCGGCCCCGGCTCCTTCAGGCGAACGCCGCGTCCGCCGCTGTCGCTGCGGGCCTGTTCGCCGATCAACTCGACGCCGGCCCGGTCGAACGCCTCGACGACCCTCATCAGGGTCTCGACCACGCCGCGCACATTGCCGGTCGAGGCCTCCATCCGCTGGATTGTCGGCAACGACACGCCGGCAAGCTCGGCCAGGGTTTTCTGATCAATGCCGAGCAGCGCACGGGCCGCCCGCATCTGGAATGACGTGATCACCTTAGCCTCACGTACCAGCTACTATAAGTGATATTTTACGCGTATACAATGATGTAAAATACATCATGTTGAAGGCGAATGCAAGCCTCTCCGTCATTGCGAGCGAAGCAATCCAGGAATCCCTCCGCGGAAAGACCCTGGATTGCTTCGCTTCACTGGCAATGACGGGTGGTCAGATCATCGCTCCCCGCTCTCCCTCTCCCGTGAAACAGAGAGAGAGAGAGAGAGAGAGAGGGCTCCTGACCAATCACGCCGCGTGCTGATGCGCGGCGATGATCTGGTCGGCGGCACGGCCGGTCACCTCGGCCATGTGGTCGAACTGACGGGTGAAGCTGCCGGCGCCTGCCGTGGCCGAACGCAGCTCGACGATGAGCTCGCCGATCTCGGCTTCCGGCATCATGGCACGGACGCTATCCCAGCCACTCCAGCCGTCGCGGGTGTCGAAACCGAGGATCTGGCCGCGCCGCGCCGACAGGATCGCATTGATCTTGGCGGTGGCATCGGTCGGACAGACGATCTCGACGACGTGGATCGGCTCCAGCAATACCGACTGGCATTGCGGCAGGCCTTCGTTGAGCCCGATCCGCGCCGCCGTGCGGAAGGCGAGATCGGAGGAATCGACGCTGTGATAGGAGCCGTCGGTCAGCGTCACCTGCACATCGGTCACGGGGAAACCGAGCGGGCCGCGCGCGAGCCCGTCGACCACACCCTCTTCCACCGCACCGATATAATTGCGTGGCACCGCGCCGCCGACGACCGTCTCGGCGAACTTGAAGCCCTCGCCGCGCGGCAGCGGCTTGATCTCGAGCACGACGTCGCCGAACTGACCATGACCGCCGGACTGCTTCTTGTGGCGGCCGCGCTGGGTGATCGACTTGCGGATGGTCTCCTGGTACCCGATCGCGGGCGGATGCGAGGAGATCTTGACGCCGAAGCGATCGCGCAACCGCTCGCTGGCGACGCGCAAGTGCATCTCGCCCTGCCCCCACAGCACGGTGTCGTGAGTCTGGGCATTCTGCACGACGATGAGCGAGGGATCCTCTTCGTGCAGCCGCATCAACGACTGACCGAGCTTGACGTCGTCCTTGCGGTCGGTGGCCGCAACCGACATGGCGAGCACCGGTGGCGTCGGCTCCGACGCCGTGAGTGCAGCCGGCGCGGTCTTGCCGCTCGACACGGTGTCGCCCGTCTTGACGGGATCGAGCTTGGCCAGCGCCACGGTGTCACCGGCTTCGGCCGAGGTCCGCTTGCTGTCGTAAGCGCCGCTCACCGCGAGGATGCCGGAGATACGGCTCGTTGCTCCGGAGGAGGATTGCAGCGTGGCACCGTCGTCGAGATGGCCGGAGAGCAGCCGCGTCAGCGACAGCTTTCCTCCGTGCTGCGAGTGCAGCGTCTTGAACACGAAGCCGAGCGCGTCCTTGGTCTCGGGCGCGCCGAGACGTTTTGCGGTCTCCGCGATTCCCGGCGCCTCGTGGCGCAGCGCCTTCATCAGGCGCAGAACGCCGTTTTCGCGCGCGGCGGCACCGAGCAGCACGGGACAGATCAGCCCTTCGCGCAATTCGCGGGCAAGATCGTCGAACACCGCATCACGCGGCGGCTGGATGTCCTCGAGCAGTTGCTCCATCAGCGCATCGTCGTGATCGGCGAGCTTCTCCAGCATCGAGAAGCGCGCTTCCTTCTCCCGATCGAGATTGCCTCCGTCGAGCGCGACCACTTCGGAGGCCCTGTGCTCGCGATAAATGAACGCACGTTCCAGTGCGAGATCGACAAAGCCTTCGATCAGCTCGTTTTTCCAGATCGGGATCTGGCGCAGCACCAGCGGCACGCGCGAAGCGGGCTGGAGCATCGCGAGCGTCTCACGGATGCGCTCGTTGGCGCGGTCGATCTTGTTCAGGAACAGGAAACGCGGAATCTTCAGCTCCTCCAGCTCGCGCAGGATGATCTGCAGCTGCGGCAGCTTCTTCTCGTCGGCCTCGCAGACCACGATGGCGGCGTCGACCGCGGGCAAAGCGGCGCGCATGTCGTGGGCGAACTCAACGGACCCGGGACAATCCAGGAAAGTGTAGCTGTCGCCCATGAAGCTCGTGCTGGCGGCAGTGAGCCCGACGGTCATCTTGTGCTGACGCGCCTCGGGCGTGGCGTCGCCGACGGACGTTCCGGCATCGACACTGCCGGCGCGGGGGATTGCGCCCGTACGCGCCAGGATCGCTTCGAGAAGTGTGGTTTTACCTGCTTGGAAAGGGCCCACCAGCGCAATGCACCGTGGACCTCGGGGACTTCTGACGTCTTGTCCCATTCGCCGCCTCCTTGGTGTGGAGCTCGGCCCATGATTGGGTCGGCAAGCGCAGATGCTCTGCCCCTCCCCGAGATTTGGCAAGCATCAAACGTCGCTGCGGTGCGTCGTCAGTTCGATTAGGTCGTGACTGTTGGCGTTCCCCCTTTCCCCAGTTGGGAGACGTGAAAGCGGCACCGCCATTGACGCGTCTCAGCGACCCGGACGCAGTTCCAGGCTTTCGAGTCCGGCCGCGACGTTGAGGCCGACCTGGCCCTGCACGCTGAGCGGCTGGAGCGCGATCGAATTGTTGGAGCCGCCGACCAACACGTTTCCACCGAGGCCGACCCCGACCGAGGCGCTGCCCTGCGCGCCCGCGTAATTGCCGGAGAGATCGCCGGGGCCGAGCCGGTTGACCGGCGCGAACACGCCCCAGGCCAGCGTGGTTTCCTGGGTGATGCCGATGTCGAGGCCCACTTTGCGGATCGTCGCGACATAGCGGTCTTCAGGCAGGCCGTCGGCGCGCAGCACGCAGCCGAGATTGGTCACCGATCCCACCACGAAGCCGATGCTGGCACCGCCGCGGCATTCGAGCACGCCGACCTGCACCAAGCGCGACTGAGCGCTGGCGCTCGCGATGGAGGCAACGAGGCTCGCGGCAGCGAGCCCGGCGAGGAGGAATGAGCGGCGCATGAATGTCTCCGGCGATGAATGTGATGCAGGCAAAGAGGCACGGCAGGCGGCCGCACCGGCGTTCTATGCCACAAGTGGCGTGAGCGTGCCAGATCGCTCGAATGTGAAGGAAAAAGGGCCCGCATCGGGCGGGCCCTCCCGTATCGGATCGTTACTTCAAGGCTCAGCGCAGATTGCCGCAGAAGCGCTGGATACGCTTGCAGGCGTCTTCGAGGTCGGAGGTCTTGGTCGCGTAGGAGATGCGGAAGGCCGGGCCGAGGCCGAAGGCCGAACCCTGCACGACGGCGACGCCTTCGGTTTCCAGGAGCTCGGTGACGAACTGCTCATCGTTCGAGATCACGTTCCCCGACGGCGCCTTCTTGCCGATCGTGCCGGCGCAGGACGGGTAGACGTAGAACGCACCTTCGGGACGCGGGCACTCGATGCCGTTGGCCTGGTTGAGCATGGAGACGACGAGATCGCGACGCTCCTTGAACACCTTGTTGTTGGCCGCGATGAAGTCCTGCGGACCGTTCAGCGCTTCCACCGACGCCCACTGCGAGATCGAGGACGGGTTCGAGGTCGATTGCGACTGGATGGTCGACATCGCCTTGATCAGATGCGCAGGACCACCGGCGTAGCCGATACGCCAGCCGGTCATGCAATAGGCCTTCGACACGCCGTTCACGGTGAGCGTGCGGTCGTAGAGGCTGGGCTCGACCTGCGCGACGGTGGTGAACTGGAAGTCGTCGTAGACGAGATGCTCGTACATGTCGTCGGTCATCACCCAGACATGCGGATGCTTGACCAACACGTCGGTGAGCGCCTTCAGCTCGGCCCTGGTGTAGGCGGCGCCGGTCGGGTTCGACGGCGAGCACAGGATGACCCATTTGGTCTTCGGCGTGATCGCGCGATCGAGCGCCGCGGCCTGCAGCTTGAATCCGTCAGCGGCGGTGCAGACCACCGGCACCGGCTCGCCGCCGGCGAGCGCTACCATTTCAGGATAGCTGACCCAATAGGGCGCCGGGATGATCACCTCGTCGCCCGGGTTGATGGTCGCCATCAGCGCGTTGTAGAGCACCTGCTTGCCGCCGGTGCCGACGATGATCTGGTTCGGCTTGTAGGCGACACCGTTCTCGCGCTGAAACTTCGCGATGATCGCGTCCTTCAGCTCGGGAATGCCGTCCACCGCGGTGTACTTGGTCTTGCCTGATTCGATGGCGTGGATCGCCGCCAGCTTGATGTTGGCCGGCGTGTCGAAATCGGGCTCGCCGGCACCGAGGCCGATGACGTTGCGGCCCGCCGCTTTCAGCGCGCGTGCTTTATCCGTGACCGCGATGGTCGCGGACGGCTTCACACGGTCGAGCGCAGCGGCAAGGAAGGACATCGTCATCTCCTGACAAGCGTCGTGAACCCTTTGCTCACGACTCCAATTGTGGGAATGAAGACACCCTAAAACGTGTGCCGCAGCACCGCAAGAAACTTCGGCCTGATCTCGGAAAAGTTTATGGGACCTCAGCGTTTCAAGCTCGATTTCCCGCAATTTTCCGCAACTTTACCCGGCAAACCCCTCATATCCGGCAAGGCTTGTCCTCGGAGCAATTGTGCGTGTGCCATGAGCCGTCATGCCCGGGCTCTTGTCCCGGACATCCACGTTCTGCGCGTCGCGCGGCACGGCGTGGATGGCCGGGCCATAGGCGAGCGGAAGCGACGCCGTCCTTCGGACGGCTTTGCCCGGCCATGACGATGTGGCGACTTCAGCGTACTCTACGCACGACCGCGCGACGCGATGAGTCCTGCATGTTGACGCAAGCGTGATCTGATTTGCAGCGTCGCACGAACATGATCTTTCCTGGAGTTGCAGTGCGGTAGAGTTTTCCAGTTTTTCTATTGAGCGGCCCTTGCGGCGGATTCGCATCGGCATCATTGTTTAGCCGCGATGCGGGACAACAAGCACCGCACCTCCCTGATCCCGGAATCGAACTCCCAGAATGTACAAGCTCTATTCGATGCAGCGCTCGGGCAACAGCTACAAGGTCCGCCTTGCGCTGGCGCTGTTGAACCAGCCTTACGAAGCGGTCGAGGTGGACATTCTGCGCGGCGAGAGCCGCACGCCTGATTTCCTGACCAAGAACCCGTCCGGTCAGGTGCCGCTGCTCGAGGTCGGCGACAACCGCTTCCTTGCCGAGTCGAATGCCATCCTCTGGTACGTTGCCGTCGGCACGCCGCTCGCACCGGAGAACCGCATCGATCGCGCCGAGGCGCTGCAGTGGATGTTCTTCGAGCAGCACGCGCTCGAGCCGAATATCGGTGCCGCCTATTTCTGGCTGTCGCTGGTCAAGGGTGGGCGCGACCTCCAGACCCACGCTCTGGAGGACTGGATGGAGCGCGGCTACGGCGCGCTCCAGGTGATGGAGAACCATCTCAAGGCCAATGCCTACTTCGCCGCGCGCCAGCTCACCGTCGCCGACATCGCGCTGTACGGCTACACCCACCTCGCCGACCGTTGCGACTTCGATCTCGCGCCGTTCCCGGCGATCCGGGACTGGCTGAAGCGCGTCGAGGCTGCCCCCGGCTTCGTGGCGATGGACTGGCGTCCCGCCGACATCGACAACCCCGCCAGCATCGCGGCGGGGGCTTAAATCCGGTGCAGCGTTAAGAAATAGCGGGCATTGCGTTAACCTTTGCCCCAATCCTGCCGTTTTCGACGCGATCGCTGCCCCAATATTGCCGGTTGAAATTGTGACGTTATGAGGCGTCGCGGGTGATTCGCTCGCACGTTGAAGGATTTGGACCCATGATGCGGGCGTCCGGCACGGTCGGCTTTCAGGGCCACACCGATACCGTCGCGTCTTCTCGGCTGACCAGCGCGGTCGCGGCATCGCTCGCCGTCGCCGCCCTCTCGCTGTGCCTGATCGTCACCCTCACGGTGCTGTCGACCAAGGCGAGCATGGCGATGGGCCTGCCGGTCTGATCCCGGTTTCATTCTGGATCGCCTTCAAGGTGCCGCGCGGCCCGCCGCCTATGGCATCCCGATGGGACACCGATGAAATCGCCCGTGGTCATCGTTGCAATCACCCTGACTGCGGCCATCCTGGTCGCGGCCTCGCTGTTGATTTTCGTCGGCACCCGCAAGGGCCCGGGAACGTCGACATGGAACGCGCCCGCCGCGCAACAGCGCATCATGCACGCCCATTTGGTCTAAAATCATCCGAAAGCTTTGGGCCCGCTCGCAAGCGCCCGTTAAGCGCAACAAGCGAATCCGGATTGCGCTCGCGCAACCATGGGTCAGTGTAATCGCCTTCTCGTTCAGGGAGGAACGAGCCAGGCCATGCGGTTCGAATGGCGTACCATATGCGGTCCCGTGCTGACGGTAGTGATCGCACTGCTGGCGACCCCATTCGATCGTCATGCGCTCATGCTCGCACCGCTGTTCGTCTGCATTGTGGCGTTGGCCGCTTCGCTCTCGGGCTTGGCGTCGGCGCTTGCCAGCGCCACCATCGCCGTGATCGGCACGCTGTTGCTGTCGCTCGGCGATCGTTCAACGCCGGGCATGACCGCGACCGATCTCGCTCAGCTCGCGCTGCTCGCGCTCACGACCGGCGGCACCGCCGCAATCACCGGGCTGATGCGCGAACGCCTGCTCGCTGCTTTCGCCGCCGAGCGGCACAACCACGCCAGTGCGGCACGCTTGTCGGCCGCACTCGACCAGGTCGATATCGGCATCGTGCTGCTCGACGGCGAGACCCGCGCCGAATTCATCAACCGCGCCTTCCGTGACTATTTCGCGCTGCCGGACGAAAAGGCCGACGACAAGCCGCCCTTCATCGCGCTGATGTATCACGGCCGGGACACCGACGCGTTCGATCTGCCGGAGGATGAGCTGGGTCTCTTCATCGCGCAGCGGATGGAGATGGTGCGAATCGGCGATGCCACGCCGATCAACATCGCCTTGCGCAATGGCGAGGTGCTGCGCTTCGTGTGCACCGCGCTGCCCGACGGCGGCCGCATGCTGAGCTATACGCCCGTCACCGACCTCGTGCGCCACACCGACGCGCCGGCGCGCGCCGACTACTATCGCTCGCTGCGCGATCCCCAGGGGCGCAAGCTGATCCGCTATCTTCGGCCGGCGGAGTGATGCGACGCCATTGATCGGCGGACCCATCATCACGTATGAAGGCGCAGCATCGATCCACGGATTTCCCAGATGTCGCTCGCCATTCGCTCCGTGACCCGGCAGGACTACGATCAATGGCTGCCGCTGTGGGACGGCTACAATGCCTTCTACGGCCGCTCCGGCCCGACCGCGCTGGCGCCCGAAATCACACGCATGACCTGGCAGCGCTTCTTCGATGCCTATGAGCCGGTGCATGCGCTGGTCGCCGAGAGCGACGGCAAGCTGCTCGGGCTGACGCATTACCTGTTCCATCGCAGCACCACCGCGATCGAGCCGTCGTGCTATCTGCAAGACCTGTTCACGAACGAGGCTTCGCGCGGCAAGGGCGTCGCCTCGGCACTGATCTACGGCGTCTACGAGCGCGCCAGGCTCGCGGGCGCGCCGCGCGTCTACTGGCAGACCCATGAGACCAACACCACGGCACAGGGCCTCTACGACAAGGTCGCGGAACGCTCCGGCTTCATCGTCTACCGCAAGCTGTTCTGATCCTCACCACACCTGTGGATAAGTCCTGCTGTCACCGGCGCGTAACACACCGGGGTTAGGTTGCATTTGCGTCTGATCTGGCCCCCGTCACCGATCAAGCGCCTCAGGCGGTCCCCGTCAGTCGCCGCGTCTGACAGGGGCCGCATTTTTTTGCCTGCAATTCCGTGGCGGCATGGCTGCAACGCAGGCAAGTGCTTGCCGCTGCGTCGCAGCGCGGTCACAATGGCCGCCGGCTCTCCTTTGACAGGACCCGGCATGGAAATTCGCAATCTCGGCGGCTCCGGCCTGCGCGTGTCCGCGGTCGGGCTCGGGTGCAACAATTTCGGCCAGCGCACCGATCTGGAAACCTCGCGCAAGGTGATCCACCGCGCGATCGATCTTGGCATCACGCTGTTCGACACCGCCGATATCTATGCGGGCCAGGGCGGCTCGGAGACCGTGCTCGGCACCGTGCTCGGCGACCGCCGCAAGGACATCGTACTCGCCACGAAATATTCCAAGCCGATGGCGGCCGACGGCACCAAGCAGGGTGCCTCGCGGCGCTACATCATGAACGCTGTCGAGGCCAGCCTGACGCGGCTCAAGACCGACTACATCGATCTCTACCAGCAGCATGATTTCGATCCGCTGACGCCGCTGGAGGAGACGCTGCGCGCGCTCGACGATCTCGTCCGCCAGGGCAAGGTCCGCTACATCGGCCATTCCAACTTTCCGGCGTGGCGCATCGCCGAGGCCGAATTCACCGCGCGCGCGATGAATGTCGGCCGTTTCGTCTCGGCACAGGACGAGTACAGTCTCCTCGTTCGCGACATCGAGAAGGATTTGCTGCCCGCCGCCGAGGAATACAAGCTCGGCCTGCTGCCGTTCTTCCCGCTGGCGAGCGGTCTGTTGACCGGCAAATATCAGCGCGGCGCGGCAGCGCCCGCCGATACGCGCTTCGGGAAGGCGCCGGCGCTGCGCGATCGCTACGTCACGCCGCGCAACGAGGATATCGTCGAGAAGCTTCAGGCCTTTGCGCAGGCGCGCGGCCATTCGATGCTCGAGCTCGCCTTCTCCTGGCTCGCCGCGCGTCCGCAGGTCTCGAGCGTGATCGCAGGCGCCACCCGCATCGAGCAGGTCGAGCAGAACGTCAAGGCGATCGCCTGGCGGCTGAGCGCGGACGATCGCGCCGAGATCGACAAGATCACGCTGGGATGATCGTGTCGGCGCGGCGTCATTGCGCGCCGCGCGCCACCGTCTGCATCACCTCGAAACCTTCGAACTGGGGGTGGCCGAGATACAGCGGCTTGTTGTCGCCGGCCCTGTGATGGGCGGCACGAAACGCTTCCGACTTGGTCCACGCGTCAAACGCCGCGTGATTGGCCCACACCGTATGCGACGCATACAACGTATGGTCCTCGAGCTCCGGTCCGCGCAGCAGATGGAATTCGACGAAGCCGGGCACCTTGTCCAGATGGCTGTCGCGCGACAACCAGACCTGCTCGAAGGCAGCCTCCGAGCCCTTGACGACACGGAAGCGATTCATGGCGATGTACATGGCTTGCCTCTCCTGATGCTCAGGCGATCATGTCGTCATTCCGCGACGCGCCGCAAGGCGCGGCACCGGAATGATGGAATCAAGCGACCAGCCCCTTCATCGGCCTTGCGCTTGCGCTGTCGGGGAACACCGTCTGGGCCAGCACCTGATCCGACAGGCCGAACTGGCTTTGCAGCACGCCCTTGATCACGGAGCGCAGGTCGGTGGTGGGCTTGAGGTCGCGGGCCTCGTGGAGATTGCCGGGCTTGAGGCCGGGCCAGTCTGAGATGATGCGGCCGCCCTTCACGGCCCCACCGGCGAGCAACGCGATGGTGCCGGTGCCATGATCGGTGCCGTCAGTGCCGTTGATGCGCGCGGTGCGGCCGAACTCGGTGGCGACGACGACGACGGTGTCGCGCCAGCGATCGCCGAGCCCGCTTTCGAATTCGGCGAGCGCGCCGTCGAGACCGCCGAGCAGGAAGGCGAGACGTCCGACGGGGCCGCCTTCATTGGCATGCGTATCCCAGCCGTCGAAAGCGAGCGCCGCGATGCGCGGGCCATCATCGGCGGCCATCAGCTTCGCGGCGCCGCGTGCGACCTGGCGCATCTGCGCGACGGCATTGCCGGGCTTCGGCTTCATGTCGTCGCCGCTCGCAGCCTTCTCCAACTGCAGGCCCTGCGTCAGCGCCGAGGCCAGCGCCGGATCGCGATGGCGGTAGAGATCGACCAGCCGCATCGCGGTGTCGTCGTCGGCCTGCGGCAGCGCGACCGGCGCCCAGCCGACGGTCGGCGCATTGCCGCGCAGCACCAGCGGCGTGGTCGGGCCGACCGCGAGTCCGCTCGACACGCGCTCGCCGCGCGGCAGCGCCTCGAGCGCACGATTGAGCCAGCCCGACTGCACGCGACCGGGGCCGGCGTAGCCGCTCTCGAGCACGTCCTGGCCGTCGAAATGCGAGCGATCGCGGTAAGGCGTCGAGACCGCGTGAATCACCGCGGCATGCTGGGCGCGGTACATGCGCGCGAATTCCGGCATCGACGGATGCAGCCCGAAGAAGGAGTCCAGCATCAGCGCGGGATGCGCGCCATCCGCCGTGAGCGCGATCGAGCCGTGCAGGCCGGCATAATCGGGGTCGCCGATCGGCGCGACGGTCGCGAGCCCATCGAGCGCACCGCGCAGGATCACCACGATCAGTCGGGGATCGCGCCCGTCGGCTGCGCGCGCGAATTTCGGCAGATAGGCCCAGGCTGCAAACGACGCGCCGCCGAGCAGAAGGCCGCGGCGCGAGGTGAGGAGCCGGTTTTCGACGCAGTCGATCATCATCATCTCCTCTGAATTTCCGGGGACATCAGCAGCAGCGCCAGCGCCTGCTGGCGCGATTCCGCGCGCTCGATGGTTTTGCGGGTTTCGACCGACGCCGCGTCCGCCGCCGCGAATTCCAGAAGGTCGAGCGGATCGATGTTGGGTCCGAGCCGCGCGCCCATCTGCGAAGCGATATCGAGCCTGAGCTTGATGCCCTCGGGCGCGGCCCAGGCCGCGGCGGTATCCGGAAAACCGTTCGGCCCGGCCGGGGTCCATAACGGCTGGCCGAGCAGGTTCAGACTATTGAGATAGAAGCCGGGATCCTCCGGCATGCGCGCGAGCAGCCGGCCGCTCGCGACCAGGAAATCATAGGGCGAGCGCATCTTGGTCAGCGGCGCTTTCCACGCCTCGTCGGAATCGACCAGCGCCGCGGCCAGTGCCTTGAGATCGCCATCGGTCTTGACGAAGACGTCGCGCAACCGCGCAACCAGCGCCGGCGGCGGATCGTCGGCGACGAAGTGGCGAACGAGTTTGGTCGCGATGAAATTCGCCGTCGACGGATGCCGCGCAATATCGGCAAGTGCGGCCTCGCCCTGCGCGAGACCGTTCGCTTCATAGGTTTTGCCGAGCAGCACCTGCGGCCCCGGCTGGTGCGCATTGGCGTTGAAGACGAACGCGCCGGGCGCGCCAAGCTGGCCTTTCCGGCCCGCAAAGGTCCAGCCGGTGATGATGCGCGCGAGCGAGGTGACGTCGGCTTGCGTATAGCCGCCGCCGACGCCGAGCGTATGCAGCTCCATGATCTCGCGCGCGAGATTTTCGTTCAGCCCGCGCTTGCGGTTCTGCCCGGCGCGCGAATCCGGTCCGAGCGATTGCTGGTTGTCGAGGAAGAACAGCATCGCCGGATGCTGCTCGACCGCTTGCAGCATGTCGGCGAAGCGGCCCAGGACATGCGGGCGGATCGCCTCGCGCTCGAAGGCGCCGGCCCACATCCGCGCCAGCTCGCCCTTGCTCGCGGAGATGCAGAAATGATTCGACCAGAACACGACCAGGCGCTCGGTGAAGCCGCAATCGACCAGCATCGCGCGCTGCAACCGCGCCAGCGCCTCGGCGCGAAAGGTCTTCTGGATCACGTTGAGCGGCTGTGCCGGTTTTGCAGCGGCCGGCGCGGAGACGCCAGGCTGCATGCTTTCGGGCTTCGACGTGGCGCCGGCCTGCTTCGCGTCAGCCGTCTGCTGGCCCGCGATCTCGCTGGTCACCGTGTTGAGCGAAAGATTGCGCCGCAATTGGTTGTCGGCCTTCTGCTCGGCGGGCGGCGCGGGCGCTTCGGCCGGCGTGGCCACCTTCGCGGCTTCGCGCGCCTGTTTGACCTCGTCCTGATACGCGAATGCAGCCTGTCCGAGTTGCGGCGTCGATTGCAGCCCAGGCGCCTCAAGCAGCACGCCATAGGGACGCGCCAGTTCCGCCTTCACAAAACCTCTGGCGTCGGAGGCTGCATTGACGAGATCGCCGGATGCGCCGCCGCGCGGCCCAAAGCCGAAGCGGTTCAGCGCGACGAGAGCGGCTTGCGAATCGCGGGCCATCGATTTGTTCTCCGCGCGTTGCCAACCACTTTCCTGGTTTGCACGCGGCGCCTAATATACTGCAGCGACAGATGAACCCGGCATGAAAATGACGGCAAAGCTTCGACCTGAATCATGACAAATCCGAAAGAAATCACGCTGACCCAACCGGTCCCGCGCCGCCTCGCCTGTTCCCGCTGCGGCACCGAGTTCGGCTGCGATCTCGCGGGCCATTGCTGGTGCGCGGAGGAGACCGCCAAGCTGCCGATGCCGATCAAGGGCGAGGATTGCTTGTGCCGGGAATGTTTGCGGAAGGCGGCGGCGGAGGCAGGATCGTAGGATGGGCAAGCGAAAGCGTGCCCACCATTTCCATGGCGTGGGCACGGCGCGATCCGCCTTTGCCGACCCTGCGAAGTCTACACTGGATGCCCCGGCGATGTCCGCGCCATGCCGTCGAACGCATCGAGCAGCTTTTCGCGCCAAACGTAAATCGGATCATCGGCCTCGATCAGCCTGAACGGGCTCACCACACGTGCCCATTGAAAACCACCGAACACGATGTAGTCGGCATAGTTCGGCGCAGCGCCGCCGAGATAGGGTTGCGTCTTGAAGGTTTGCCGCATCAGTTCCAGCGACTTGCGGAACGCGACGACGCCGGTGTCGCGGCTCGCCATGATCTCTTCGAGTGTCTTGCCGCCGAACCGCGCCTCGCGCGATTGGCGGAAATACGCGGCATCGATCTCGGCCAGATTCTTCGGGATGTCGGCGATGATGAGCGGAAAGATGCCGCCGACGATCGCGATATCGCCCCAGGCATTGATCATGCGCGCCATGGCACGGCCGCCCTCGCCGCCGAACAGCGACGGACGATCCGGAAAATTGTCTTCGAGATAGTTCGCGATCGCCCAGGAATCGACCACCGGCTTGTCGTGATGCAGCAGCACCGGGACTTTGTCCGAGCCGTGCGGCGCGATCGTGCTTTTCTCGGTGAAGCGCCACGGCAGCGATTCCGCCGTCAGCCCCTTATGCGCCAGCGCCATCCGCGTGCGCCAGCAATAGGGGCTGAACGGGCGCGAGGCATCGGTGCCGACGAGTTCGTAGAGTTTGAGCGACATGGTGTGGTTCCGTCATTGCGAGCTTAGCACCGGCCGAAGGCCGACCCGCGCCTGATGTTACGGTCAGTCTACCGCGGCGGAGGCATTCTGGATTGCTTCGCTTGCGCTCGCAACGACGATGTGGCGAGACGCTAGCGCCCGTTGTTTCGCAGCAGCCTCTCACCGTCTTCCGTCACGGCGATGACCAGGCCGAGGCCGGGCAGCGTTTCGCGTGCGACGAAGCCACGATCGGCGGCGTCCTCCCAGATGGTGAGGCGCGGGCAGGAGGTCTTCCAGGTCGCGATCACCTCGGCATAGGCGCGTGGCTCGCGCGCGATCCATTCGACGAAATCCAGCACCAGCGGGTCGGCCGTCTCGCTCATTGCAAACCTCCCTTGGTCAACGCGGCAAGCACCGGCACGCGCAGCAGGAGCCAGCCGCCATAGGCGATGTAGTAGCAACCGATGGTCGTGATCAGCTTGTTCGACCAGGCCACGAATTGCTGGTCGGTCATGGCCTCGAGAAGGCGTCGCGCCAGCGTGGTGCCCAGCATCGAGGCCGCGATCGCAAGGCCGGCCAGCACGGGATCGAGCGAGGCGGCCTGGTCGATGACACCGCCGAAATAGATCAGCTTGGTGAAATGACTGACGATCTGGCACATCGATTTGGTCGCCACCTTCTCGCGCCGGCCGAAATTGCCGCCGAGGAAAAAGGTGTCAAGCAATGGGCCGGAGACGCCGGTCATCAGCATCAAGCCCATGCAGATCGTGCCATAAACGGTGCCCTGCCAGAGGCGATCAGGGTCGGGCTTGATATTGGTCGGCAGCAGCCGCGCCATGAACGGCGTGGCACCCAGCATCAAAAGCGCCATGGGCTTGTCTGGCACGTAGCGCGTGAGCGACCAGGCCGCGAGCGCGATGGCAGCGCCGACCATGTAGTTTGCGACCGGCCGCCAGCGGATATGCTTGCGCCACAGCAAAGCGCGCCAGCCGTTCGAGGCCATCTGCGTGATCGCATGCAGCACCATCGCTGTCGGCAGCGGCATCAGGGCAAGCAGCACGCCGATCAGGATCAGCCCGCCCGCCATGCCGAATAGCCCCGACAGGAACGCGGTGCCGACCATCAGCAATCCAAGCGCAGCAATCATGATGGGCGTCACGTGGGTCTCCTTTCGACAGGCCCGGGACGCAGGCTGCCCATTCCGCCTCGCCCCGCTTGCGGGGAGAGGCGAAAGGCCGTGCGCCCCTCAACAATCAGCATGAATTACGCTGATGTTTGTGCCTCGCTTGCTCTGCCTTCGCAAACTGAGTTATCTTGGCCTGGCATCAGCTTTCCTGAGGGTCGATACGGTTGCGACGGCTGCTCTTTCTCAACGGCATCAAGGCATTCGAGGCGGCGGCGCGGACCGGCAGCTTTGCTGCGGCTGGCATCGAGCTGAGCGTGTCGGCGGCCGCCGTCAGCCGCATGGTCCATCTGCTGGAAGAACGGCTCGGCGTCGCGCTGTTCGAGCGCAAGGCCAACAGGCTGGTGCTGACGCAGGCAGGCCGCGCCTATCAGAGCGGGCTGACGCCGATCTTTGATGCGCTCGCCAGCCTCACCGCGCAGGTGACGGCGCCGTCCAGCGTGCGCGTGCTCACCATCGGCGTCGGACATACGTTTGCGATGCGCTGGCTGATTCCGCGGCTGTCGGAGTTCCGCAACGAAGAGCCTGACATCGAGGTACGCTTCACCACCGGCGGGGCGTCGGTGCCGTTCGGCGAGGACTGGAGCTGCGGCATCAAGCTCGGCACCGGCGACTGGCCGGGGCTCGTCGCCGAGCCCTTGTTCGCCGGCGACCTGACGCCGGTCTGCGTGCCCCGCCTCGCCGCCAGCCTGAAGCGGCCGGCCGACCTCAAAGGCCCGAGCCTGATCCGCGTCGAGCATTCGCCGGAGGATTGGCCGCTCTGGCTGAAGGCCGCGAACCTCACCCGCATCAATCCACGCGGGCCCGAGTTCCAGTTCTACGGCCAGGCGTTGCAAGCCGCGGCCGACGGGCTCGGCATCGCCATGGGCATCCGGCCCTATATCGACGACGATCTCGCCGCCGGACGCCTGGTGGCGCCGTTCTTCGAGCTCTCCGTGCCCAAGGGCATGCGCTGGTACCTGCTGTACCGCAGTTTCCAGACCGAACAGCGCGACTTCGCCGCGTTCCGCCGCTGGATCATGCGGGCGGCAGCGGAACCCGCGGCGAGGCCGCGGCGGTCCGGACGCGTCGCGGCGCGGAGCTGACGCCTAAAAAAGCCGGCCGCTTGTGAACCGCTTCACATTTCCAAATCCGCAAACGTGGTGCTCTAACCCTCCGGCACGAGACCATTTTGGGGACCACCAATGACGACCCTTTACGACGGCTTTGACATCGAATCCTTCGAAGCTGGCAAGGGGCTGTGGCACGCCCGTATCCGGCGCGCCGATTTCAGCCCGGTTGCCATCGATGGCGTGCTGTTTCCGACCATGGAAGTCGGCTTCGCCTGGCCCGATTCCGAAGCCGCGATCGCCGACGCCAAGCATCACATCGACCGCTTCCGCCACCGCGCCGACGACCGCGACGACGAATAGTCGACGGCAACAGGACTGAAGCGCAACAGGGGACACCGGTTCATGTCGGTCATCGAATACGACAACGATCCAGGGTCAAGGATCTATCCGCGCAAGGTGCTGGCGATATGCCCGGAATGCGATGGCGATCTCACGGTGCTCCGTGTGATCGGCGGCCGCGCCGGATGCGAGTACTGGACCATGCGCTGCATCGATTGCGGCGGGATCCATCTCGATATCCTCAAGCCGCGCCTGACGGTCGGCGACGGCGACGGGCCGCTGCCGGTGGCGTAATCGCCAGCGGTCAGGTAACAGGGATCACTGAACAAGGCCTGCTGCCAACCTGCTGTCAGCAGCCTGCGCACGGAACGGGCATTCGCTCTTTTCTGAGGGGCGGACTCGTCCCATATTCGGAGCATGGCGAAGAAACCTGCTCCCCCGAAATCTCCGAAAGCCAAAGCACCGAATTCGAAGGCACATCGGCCCGATGTGCAGCCGATCGGGCCGGCCCTGGCCGAATTGCTCAATCCCGCAATCAATCGCGGCGATGCCGGGCTGGGATCGGGTACCGGGCTGCAGCCGCCGCCGGATAATTCGCGCGATCGCCGCGCCGGGGGCGAGGCCGCGGCGCATCGGGCCCGCGCTTCGACGCCGAAGGAGTTTCCGCAGGATTCGACGCGGCCGATGCCGCTGCGGCCCAATCCGCAGCCGGCAGGCGCCCGCGCCTCGACCGAAGGTCTAGGCGAGGCGCCGCAGGCCAATTACGGAACCGCGGCCACGATCCCGACGCTCGATCCGGAACTGGCGCGTCAGCTCGGCCTGCCCACCGAAGAGGACGATGCCGAGGCACTCGCGCGTCCACCGCGCAGCAAGATGGAGGCGCTCGGCGTCAAGGCGACGGCCGACGCACTGGAATCGCTGATCCGCGAGGGCCGGCCCGAGTTCCGCAAGGACGACGGCTCCACCAAAGTGTGGACCCCGCACCGGCCGCCGCGCCCGGAAAAGTCGGAAGGCGGCGTCCGTTTCGAGATCAAATCGCCATACGAGCCGCGCGGCGACCAGCCGACCGCGATCGCCGAGCTTGTCGAGGGCATCCAGCGCAACGAACGTTCGCAGGTGCTGCTCGGCGTCACCGGCTCGGGCAAGACCTACACCATGGCCAAGGTGATCGAGGCGACGCAACGGCCCGCGATCATCCTCGCGCCGAACAAGACGCTCGCCGCCCAGCTCTACGGCGAGTTCAAGAGTTTCTTCCCCGACAACGCGGTCGAGTACTTCGTCAGCTATTACGACTACTACCAGCCGGAAGCGTATGTGCCGCGCACGGACACCTACATAGAGAAGGACTCCTCGATCAACGAGCAGATCGATCGCATGCGCCATTCGGCGACGCGCGCGCTGCTCGAACGCGACGACGTCATCATCGTCGCCTCGGTGTCCTGCATCTACGGTATCGGTTCGGTCGAAACCTACACCGCGATGACCTTCGCGCTGAAGAAGGGCGAGCGCATCGACCAGCGCCAGCTCATCGCCGACCTCGTCGCGCTGCAGTACAAGCGCACGCAGGCCGACTTTACCCGCGGCACGTTTCGCGTGCGCGGCGACGTCATCGACATCTTCCCGGCGCACTATGAAGACCGCGCCTGGCGCGTGAACCTGTTCGGCGACACCATCGAGAGTATCGAGGAGTTCGATCCGCTCACCGGCCACAAGCAGGACGAGCTCGAATTCATCAAGATGTACGCCAACTCGCACTATGTGACGCCGCGCCCGACGCTGGTGCAGGCGATCAAGTCGATCAAATCTGAACTGAAGCAGCGGCTCGACCAGCTCAACAACCAGGGACGCCTGCTGGAGGCGCAGCGGCTGGAGCAGCGCACCACCTTCGATCTCGAGATGATGGAGGCGACGGGAAGCTGCGCCGGCATCGAGAATTATTCGCGCTATCTCACCGGGCGGCTGCCCGGCGAGCCGCCGCCGACGCTGTTCGAATACGTCCCCGACAACGCGCTGGTGTTCGCCGACGAAAGCCACGTCACCGTGCCGCAGATCGGCGGCATGTTCCGCGGCGACTTCCGCCGCAAGGCGACACTGGCCGAATACGGTTTCCGCCTGCCGTCATGCATGGACAACCGCCCGCTGCGCTTCGAGGAATGGGACATGATGCGGCCGCAGACGGTCGCGGTATCGGCGACCCCGGGCAGCTGGGAACTGAACGAGAGCGGCGGCGTGTTCGTCGAGCAGGTCATCCGCCCGACCGGGCTGATCGACCCGCCCGTCGACATCCGCCCCGCCCGCACCCAGGTCGACGATCTCGTCGGCGAAGTGCGCGCCACCGCGCAGGCCGGCTACCGTTCGCTGATCACGGTTCTCACAAAACGCATGGCGGAGGACCTCACCGAATATCTGCACGAGCAGGGCATACGTGTCCGCTACATGCACTCCGATATCGACACGATCGAGCGCATCGAGATCATCCGCGACCTTCGCTTGGGCGCGTTCGACGCGCTGGTCGGCATCAACCTGTTGCGCGAAGGCCTCGACATCCCCGAATGCGCGCTGGTCGCGATTCTCGACGCCGACAAGGAAGGCTTCCTGCGCAGCGAGACCTCGCTGATCCAGACCATCGGCCGCGCCGCGCGCAACGTCGACGGCAAGGTGATCCTCTATGCCGACCAGATGACCGGCTCGATGGAGCGCGCCATCGCCGAGACCAACCGTCGCCGCGAGAAGCAGGTCGAGTACAACAATGCCAACGGCATCACGCCGGAGAGCGTGAAGAAGCAGATCGGCGACATCCTCAACTCGGTCTACGAGCGCGACCACGTGCTGGTCGAGATCGGCGGCCACGACATGACCGACGACGTCATCTCGATCGGCCACAATTTCGAAGCCGTGCTCGCCGATCTCGAGACGCGCATGCGCGAGGCCGCCGCCGATCTGAACTTCGAGGAAGCCGCCCGCCTCCGCGACGAGGTCAAGCGCCTGCGCGCCACCGAGCTCGCCGTCGTCGACGACCCCACCGCCAAGCAGCGCACCGTGCAGGTCAAGGCCGGCGCCTATGCCGGCACCAGAAAGTATGGCGATGCCGCGAACCTGCCGGTCAGCGCCATGAAGAAAAAGACCGTGAGCTCCGCGCTGAAAGCCAGCGGCGGCGGCAGCGGCTCGAAAGTGCACAAGCCGCATCTCGACGAGATGCACGGCCCGGAATCGCTGCCCTATCGGGAAAACCAGTCGCTGCCGTCAAAGCCGTTCGGCAGCACGAGCCGGATCATCCAGCCGACGGATTCACGGCAGTCGGGACCGGAGTTCGGGCCGGCACCGAAGTCGACGGGTGGTGCGCCGGGGCGACGGGGTGGGTGGAAGAAGAGGTAGGTGCTCGTTTGGTCGATGAGTGGCGGGTGTCCTCACCGCGCACTCACCGCCATCACGGACAGTATCAGCCCGGTCATCGCGAGCCGACGCGATGCAGCAGGTTGGGTGCATCATTCAGTGATCTTGTCGGAGAGCGACAGGCGCTTACAGCTTGCCCTGGCCGTTCACCTGGCTCTGCTGTTGCTGCTGCCTGTCCTGCTCGTTGGCGCGATGGCGGCCGTAGAGGCAGCCGGCGGCGGCGCCGAGCATGCCGTGATGGCCGGCATAATGGCCGGCCACGCCGCCGACGATGGCGCCCTTGATGCAGCCCTTGGCGTTGGCGGCGGAGCTTGCGCCCAGCATGAGGAGCGCGGCGGTGATCGCGATGAGCGGGGATTTCATGATTGTCTCCTGCGGTGTCCGGCGTCTCAACGAACACAAACGCGCTGGGTTCCCGCACTCGCCGCGTGGCGAGACGCGCTCACATGCACGGCGTCAAGATGTCCGCCGTCATCCCGGCGAAGGCCAGGTCGGCACGGGGAGTGAGCACTGTCGCGGGCTTGAACCTCCCTCGCCTGTCCTTCGACTGATCAGGGGACGTTGGGAACGCCGGCTGGGGATCGGTGCCGATGAAAGTTGCGTTGCTTGCAATGTTGGGACTGTTCCTGGGCGCATTGGGCGGAGCCGCGCTCGGCATCGGGGCCGGGCTCGCCTGGGTCGAGATCGCGCATACGACGCGTTTCGAAGGCTATAGCGGCATGCTGGTGTTTTTCACCTTCATGCCGGTGGGGGCCGCCATCGGCGGGATCGGCGGCGGGGTGCTGTTCGCCCTGCTGGCCATGCGCGACGACGTCATCGCGGTTGAGCCGGGGTCCGCGACCGAGCCGGCCCGTGGCCGGGACCGGTAAAATTGCGGGGTTCTATTGTAAATCTCACATTTCGCGCTCACTTGCGCATTGCAAAAACGTGATTTGAGTTTTTCCGGAAATCCCGTATTTGTTCGTATACGAATGAATTGACCGGCCCTTCGGCACCTTGCTGTGCACGGGGTTGTTTTCCGTTTTTCTGCAAGCCAGTTTCAGGACGCCCCAAAATGACGGAGCACAGTCTCTGGCGTTTCTCGCGTGCGTTGCACCGCGCGATCAACGACCGGCATTTCGACGATATCGAGGCCCTGATCGACGAGGACGTCGAGTGGGCGATCTACGGTCCGATCGACATGTTTCCGTTCCTGGGCGCGCGCCAGGGCAAGGCGGCCGTGCTCCAGGTCATCCGCCAGCTCGCCGACAATTTCCGCGTCCGCCGCTTCGACCGCGAGAGCATCATGCTGGGCATCGATTCCGCCTCCTCGATGCTGCGCTATTCGCTGACGGCCCTCGATTCCGACAAGCCGATCAGCTTGCGCGTGGCGCAGTTCGCCCAGTTCAGGGCTGACAGGCTCGTCAGCATGCGGGTGCTGGTCGATACGTTCGATCTGGTCGAGCAGGCACTCGGCCGCGCCATTCATCTGCCAAGGATGACCGGCGTCGGCTGAGCGGGACACCAACGGGCTCCGCAATGCGGGACCGGTCGATTGATGCTACCGCGACTTCGTCATGGCCTCCAGCCCCGCCGGACGGCGTCGTGGACAAGCTCGTCGTCGGGCGCGCGCCTTTCGCGCGGCCCGTTGGTTCGCTATTCTGAACGCCACAATTTCGCAACGATAGTTCCGCATCTTCCGCGCGAACTGGGCTCGCGGGCAAGGCAATGGAATTCTCGACAGGTTTAGGCCGGATCAGGCTGCCGCTGGCGGCCGCGTTCATTTTTGGCTCGATGCTGACGGCCCAGGCGCAGATCATTCCGCCCTTCTCCCCCGCCCCCGGTGCGGTCACGCCTGATGACGAGGAGGCCGAGCTCGCCGAGACGGCCCCTGACGTCAACGACGCCGACGTGCTCAAGGGGATCGACGTCGACAAGCTCGACTGGAGCCAGCTCGCCATCGACGCCGGCACGCTCAACGACATCATGGCCGCCAAGAAGCGCGCGAAGGCCGCCGCCGCCAGCGGCATGAATTGGTCGACCAACGTCAATGCCAACGGCTCCTCGGCCGTCACGGTGAAGCAGTCGGTGTCGCCGTTCTGGGACACCCGCATCGGCGCCGACATGACCGTGACGAAAGAGCCGACCACGATGTCGGAGCTGCTGGCGGAGAAGGCCGCCAATGGCGGCAACCTGCCGCAATCCTCCGGCACCGCCTGGGCCGCCGCCACCGCGCCGGGCGCCGGCGTCGTCTGGGACAAGACCGCGGTGGAAGCCCGCGTCGATCCCGGCACCGAGCAGAGCAAGCTCGCGGCGTCGCTGACCAAATCGCTGCCGCTGTCGGGCGATACGTCGCTGACGCTGCAGAACGGCTACAGCGTCAACCAGCAGGGCACCGCGGCGCTGCCCGGCGTCGGCGGGCACATCAATTACGAGACCGACCAGTCTGCCAAGGTGACCCTCACCGACACCGGCACCAGCATCACTGCCGGCCAGACCATGTCGACCAACGACGACAAATGGCTGCGCAAGGTCGGCGCCGAGCAGAAGCTGTTCGACAACGTCACCGTCTCCGGCTCGGTCGGCGAGACCTCGCAAGGCGCGATCAGCAAGAGCGTGACGGCCGGATTCAAGAAGAGCTGGTGAGCCTTCTTTAGACTCTCGTAACCATGCGCCACGGCAAAGCCCCCGAATGGTCCGGCCTTGCCGCATCTCGGCCCCGTTGCGGTCAAAATCCGACGCCCAGATGCGCCGGCCTGACACACATCGTCGTGCGGGGGACACTCGCGCTGCGCTCAACGCGAACAGGGGAATAACGATGAACGCCATGCGTCCGGAAAAGACCGAGACCACCGAGACCGAGACGGTCGACAGCAACCTCGCCGCCGTGACGGAAGTCGAAGCCGGCATCCGCGATTTCGTCCGCAACGATATCGCCTATCTGCGCCGGCCCGCCGCGACCACCACGGCCACGGATTCGCCGCCGCTCGATCCCAGCGCGGAAGCAACCGTCACCAACGTCAACTCGCTGATCCAGCGCGTCGCGGGCACCTCGCTTGCCGAGATCGAGAATCTGATCTCCGAGCTCGAAAGCCTGCGCGACCTGCTCCACGCCGAAGGCCAGCGCGTCCAGCGCGAGATCTCCGGCTACGCCCAGCTGAGCCAAGCCGCGATGAAGTCGACCCGCATGATCGCCGACAACGTCGCTCAGTGGAAGCGCGCCGCCGACGGCCTGCGCAACAGCTGATCGCGCCGACCCCGGCATCACCAGCCGCCGCGTTCCGGAAGGGACGCGGCGGTTTTGATTCCGGATGGAGTTCGTGCTCAACCGTGAACCGTCCGCCCCGCTCCGGCGACCAATGCCTTGGTGCCCGTGCCGCCGACGGCCGGGCCTCGGGGACATCTCAGATGGAAAGCATTCGGCCCGATAACACGGACCCGATACCGTTGCGGCCCGCGCCGAACCAGTTCGGGACCATCATGCTGCGCTTTGTCGGGCTGCTGGCTGTTGCAATCGGGATCTTGGCGCTCGTCTACAGCCGCTGAAGGCGAAGGCCGCGTCGCGGCTCCCAGAAGTTAACGAGGCCTTAACGGCTCGCTTCGACCGTCGAGGCTTCCAGGGTGTAGGCGCCGTCGGCGTAACCCTTCACCACCATCCCGGCCACCAGCATCACGGCCAGGGTCGTGGTAGCGAAGATGAATCCGACCAGCTTGAGTGCGCCGCGGTCTGCCATTGTTCTCGTCCCCTGTACTCTGCCCAGTTCGTTCAAATAGACAGCGACAGGTTCATAATTGGTTAGCAACTCGATGGTTCCGGCAGCCGCTTTGCGAGCGCCAGCCATCTTGGGGAGGCTTATGGCAGCCACCCGGAATCGCGTCCATAGCGCGCGGGCAACACTCGCGCGCTGTTTTTGTCGTTCATTCTGGAACTGGTCTAACCGCCCTTCCGCATCGGCACGAACGCGCTGGCGGTGATGGAATACACCTCCTCGCCGCGCTGGTTGGTGCCGGTGGTGCGGGCAGTCAGAATGCCCCACCCAGGGCGCGAGGCGGAGCTGCGCTTGTCGATGACGACATTTGCGTAACTCACGGTATCGCCTGACAGCACCGGCCTGATCCAGCGCAGATCGCGAAAGCCCGGTGACGGGCCCCACACCGCGACCTCCTCGCCGCGTGCTGCGGCTTCCCGCGCCTGACGCTGGCCGTCGGCGACAAGCAGGCTCATGCAGGCCGAGCCGACATGCCAGCCGGACGCAGCGAGCCCACCAAATAGCGAATTCTTGCCCTCCTCCTCGTCGAGATGGAAGCGCTGCGGATCGAACTTGGCGGCGAAGGCCTTGATGGATTCCGCAGTGAATTTATAGCTGCCGATGTCGCGACGCTGCCCGATCTCGATCTCTTCGAAGAACCGCATCAGACCGCTCCCGCGCGCCGTTCGATCAGGATCGGCGAGACCATCTCGCCGAGCGCTTCGCCCCTGCCGTTGCGCACCGTGCATTTGAACTTGACGATGC
Source organism: Bradyrhizobium sp. USDA 4449 (assembly GCF_054056275.1). Taxonomy (NCBI): domain Bacteria; kingdom Pseudomonadati; phylum Pseudomonadota; class Alphaproteobacteria; order Hyphomicrobiales; family Nitrobacteraceae; genus Bradyrhizobium; species Bradyrhizobium sp. USDA 4449. The sequence continues at coordinate 930,277 of NZ_JBSRYD010000001.1, forward strand.
CGAGATTCGGACGGCTCTTCGAGGTACGGGCCTCGAGCACGTCAACATCCAGTGTCAGGTCGTCGCCCGGTCTGAGTGGCGACAGCCAACGCACTTCATCGACCCCGGGAGATCCGAGCGACGCGGCACGGGTAATGAACCCGTCGGCCATCATCCGCATCATCAGCGAGCAGAGGTGCCAGCCGGAGCCGGAGAGGCCGCGCAGCATGCTTTTGCCGGCAGCCTCGTCATCGAGGTGCATCGGCTGCGGATCGAACTCGGCGGCAAACGCCAAAATCTCGTCGCGGCTGACGTGGCGCGGGCCGAACGTTCCATAGCGGCCGGGCGGGAAATCTTCGAATGTCAGGGTCATCTCGGAAAAGCTTTGCGGGAAGGACAGATTGTGGCCGCACTTTGCGGCAATCTCAACCGGCCGGTCCGCATGGCTCGTGCTACATTCAGCGAGTAGGGTCAGACCTGTCTCATCGTCTGCTGGCGCGGCCGGGGGGCGCGATCCGGCACGGGGGAGAGAGATGTTTTCATTCAGCGACCTGTTTCAATGGGACCGCTTCATCACGCCGACGATCATCAAGACCTTCTACTGGCTGGTGATCGGCGTGATCTGCCTGTTCGGGCTCTCCGGAATCTTTGCCGGCCTCACCGCGATGGCAATCAGCCCGTTTGCCGGGTTCCTCGTCGTGCTGGAATCGATCGCGGGCGTCGTCGTCGGCATCGTGTTCTCGCGCATCGCCGCGGAATTGATCCTGATCGTGTTTCGCATCAACGAGCATCTCGGCGCGATCAGGGATCAGGGCGGCGGGATGCGGTGAGGCACCCCGCTTCGCGCCTTACGTATTGAACCGGAAGTGCATCACGTCGCCGTCGGCGACGACGTATTCCTTGCCTTCCAGGCGAAGCTTGCCGGCATCGCGGGCGCCAGCTTCACCGTTGAAGGCGATATAGTCCGAATAGGCAATGGTCTCGGCGCGAATGAAGCCCTTCTCGAAATCGGTGTGGATGACACCGGCGGCGCCCGGCGCCTTGGTGCCACGATAGATGGTCCAGGCCCGCGCTTCCTTCGGGCCGACAGTGAAATAGGTGATGAGATCGAGCAGCGTGTAGCCGGCGCGGATCAGGCGATCGAGGCCGGCTTCTTCCAGACCCAGCGTCTCCAGGAAGTCGGTGCGCTCGTCGCGCGAGATGGTCGCGATTTCGGATTCGATCTTGGCGGAGATCACGACGGCCACGGCGCCTTCCTTCGCCGCCTGCTCCTGCACAGCCTTGGAGAACGAATTGCCGGTCGCAGCCGAGCCTTCCTCCACGTTGCAGACATAGAGCACGGGCTTGGACGACAGCAAGCCGAGCATGCCGAAAGCACGCTCCTCCTCCGCCTTGCGCTCCACGAGCCGCGCGGGCTTGCCGTCGCGCAGCAGCACCAGCGTGCGGTTGACGAGGTCGAGCTGCTCCTTGGCGTCCTTGTCGTTGCCCTTGGCCTTTTTGGTCAGGTTGTCGACGCGCTTCTCGAGGCTGTCGAGGTCGGCGAGCATCAACTCGGTCTCGATGGTCTCGATGTCGGCGAGCGGGGCGATCTTGCCCTCGACATGGGTGATGTCGGAATCTTCAAAGCAACGCACCACATGCGCGATGGCGTCGACCTCGCGGATGTTGGCCAGGAACTGGTTGCCGAGACCCTCACCCTTCGAAGCGCCGCGCACGAGGCCGGCGATGTCGACGAAGGTCAGGCGGGTCGGAATGATCTGCGCCGATTTGGCGATCGCCGACAGCTTGTCGAGCCGCGGATCGGGCACGGCGACCTCGCCGACGTTGGGCTCGATGGTGCAGAACGGATAGTTCGCGGCCTGCGCCGCAGCCGTCTCGGTCAACGCATTGAACAAGGTCGACTTGCCGACATTGGGCAATCCGACGATTCCGCATTTGAATCCCACGAGCGTTATTCCTTGCCGTTTTCGTCCTTGGTCAAAAATCCCTTCGCCTGCATCGCCAGATGCACCCTGTTGGCGAAGGTCGCGTCCGTGCCCTTGGCGATCAGTGCGGCGTGCTCGGCCACCGCGTCGCAGAGCGTCGTCACCCAGTCGTTGTCGGCCTTGGCGAAGTCCGACAGGACATGGCCGTGCACCATCTCCTTGACGCCGGGATGACCGATGCCGAGCCTGACACGGCGATACTCGTTGCCGATATGCGCCGAGATCGAGCGCAGGCCATTGTGGCCGGCGATGCCGCCGCCGATCTTCACCCGCACCTTGCCCGGCGGCAGCTCGAGCTCGTCGTGAAACACCGTGGTGTCGCCGGGCGCGATCTTGAAGAAGCTCGCCGCTTCCTGAACGCTGCGGCCGGACTCGTTCATGTAGGTCGTGGGCTTGAGCAGGATCACGCGCTCAGTGCCGAGCGTGCCTTCCGAAGTCTCACCCTGAAAGCGACGGCGCCATGGTGCGAAACCATGACGCCGCGCAATCTCGTCGACGGCCATGAAGCCGATATTGTGCCGGTTACGTGCGTATTTCGCGCCGGGATTGCCGAGCCCAACAAAGAGTCGCATGACGCGGCGCGCCCCTCAGCCGGAGCGCGATCGGAGATCACGCGCCGGCTCTTTTGAGAGATTACTTCTTCTTGTCGCCGCCGGCGGGAGCCTTGGCAGCAGCCGCAGGCGCAGCAGCCCCCGCAGCCGGAGCCGCAGCGCCAGCTGCCGGAGCAGCCGCCGCGCCGGGAGCCGCGCCACCGGCAGCAGCCGCAGCAGCGGCCTTCTGCTCTTCGGCGTAGCCGGACGGCGGCACGATGGTGACCAGGGTCGCGTCCTCGCGGGTCAGCGCCTTCACGCCAGCCGGCAGCTTGATGTCAGACAGATGCAGCGAGTGACCGATTTCGAGCGAGCCGACGTCGGCCTCGATGTACTGCGGGATGCTCTCGACGCCGCATTCGAGCTCGATCGCGTGGGCAACGATGTTGACGGTGCCGCCGCGCTTCACGCCGGGCGAACCTTCCGCCTTCACGACATGCAAGGGAACGCTGATGCGAATGGTAGCGCCTTCGCCGAGCCGCATGAAGTCGACATGGATCGGGAAGTCCCTGACCGGATCGAGGTGGTAGTCGCGCGGAATCACGCGATGCTTCTTGCCCTCGAGGTCGATGTCGACCAGCGTGGTCAGGAACCGGCCGGCCAGAATGCGCTGGCGCAGTTCGCGATCTTCGATCGAGATCGTGACGGGGGGCTGGTTGTTACCATAGATCACTCCGGGCACTCTGCCGGCGCGACGCTCAGCCCGGGCGGCCCCCTTGCCGCTCTTCGGACGTGCGGTCGCCTTCAATTCCTTGACGGTCGTCGCCATAGTCTAAGTCCTTGTTTTTGCAAAAGTTAATGGGCCGCAGCGCGGCCCATGGCATGGTCCACAGCAAGCCTCCAGGGGTGCGGGGGCCGTGAACGTGGCGGGCTTTTACCCGGAAGATGCGGAAATGACAAGGAAATGCGGGGATTTTTTGCGGGGGCCGGTCTGGCCCGGAACACTGTCATGGCCGGGCTTGGCCCGGCCATCCAGGAGTTGCGAGGTGGGAGGATAGACGTGGATGCCCGGGACAAGCCCGGGCATGACGACCTCAGCCGGTGGCCCCGCCGAGCTTGGCCTCCAGCGCCGCGATGCGTGCCTTCAGGGTCTCGTTCTCCTCGCGCGCCAGGCGGGCCATGTCCTTGACCGCCTCGAACTCCTCGCGCTTGACCAGGTCCATGTCGCGCAGGAATTTTTCAGCCTGGTTGCGCATGACAGTGTCGAACTCGCGCTTGACGCCCTGAGCCGCACCGGCGGCATCGTTCATCATGCGGCCGATCTCGTCGAAAAACCGGTTGGTGGTCTGGGTCATGTCGGTCTCCTGTATCGGTCGCTTATCGATCTGGTGGCGGCCCCGATAAACTTTGCGCGAACACGTGGAAAGACAATGGCAATCCGCGGTGACAGGTTCAAGGGCCGCGCCGCGGTATCCTTGTCATGCCCCGGTTTCCTTGCAATCGTATTCAACGTCCCGGCATAACGGGAATCACAACGCGGAACGCAAGACATGATCGAGCAGCAGATCGCAATCCCCACCAGGGACGGCCACACCGCGACCTTCATCGTCCATCCCGAACGCGGCGGACCGTTCCCGGTGATCCTGTTCTATATGGACGCGCCGGCGATCCGCGAAGAGCTGCGCGACATGGCCCGCCGGCTCGCGACCTCCGGCTATTACGTGATGCTGCCGAACCTCTATTACCGCTCCGGCGTGATGGAGCTCGGCGCGCTGCCGGCCGACCCGGACGCGCCGGAGCGCAAGCGCATGTTCGCGCTGATGGGCTCACTGACCATTCCCATGATCATGGACGACACGCGCGCGCTGCTCACCTATGCCGAGGGTCAGACGGCTGCGAACAGCAAAATTGTCGGCACCGTCGGTTACTGCATGAGCGGACGCTACGCCATCAACACCGCCACGCACTTCCCTGAAAGCGTCAAGGCCGCCGCCTCGATCTACGGTGTGCAGCTCGCGACCGACCAGGATGACAGCCCGCATCTCGCGGCCAGCAAGACCAAGGCTGAGCTGTATTTCGCCTGCGCCGAGACCGATATCTACGCGCCGCCGGAGATTATCGAGAAGGTCAAGCAGGGCATGAGCGGCGCGAAAGCCGAGGTCGAGGTCTATCCCGGCACGCATCACGGCTTCGCCTTCCCCAAGCGCCCGGTCTATGACCGCGACGCCGCCGAGCGGCATTGGGAGCGGCTGCTGGCGCTCTATCGCCGCAATCTCGTCCAGCAATAGCAGGCGCGATGCCCCCTCTGCTCATCGACTTCCCGTCCTTCAACCCGATCGCGGTCGCGATCGGGCCGTTCGCGATCCGCTGGTACGCGCTCGGCTATATCTGCGGGATCACGTTCGGCTGGCTGTATGCACGTTCACTGATCAAGAAGGACAGGCTATGGGCCGGCGCATCGCCGATCAGCCTGACGCAGATCGACGATTTCATCCTGTGGGTGACGCTCGGCATCATTCTCGGCGGCCGCACCGGTTACGTGCTGTTCTACAATCTGCCGTTCTTCACCGAGCATCCGGCGGCCATCTTCAAATTGTGGGAAGGCGGCATGTCGTTCCACGGCGGCTTTCTCGGCTGCGTCGTGGCGGTGATATGGTTCGCCCGGAAGAATGGCATCTCGATCCTGTCGCTCGGCGACATCACCTGCGGCGTTGCGCCGATCGGAATTTTCCTGGTGCGACTGACCAACTTCATCAACGGGGAGCTGTGGGGCCGCGCAGCCGACCCGAGTCTGCCCTGGGCCATGGTCTTTCCGACCGGCGGTGATGTGCCGCGCCATCCGAGCCAGCTTTACGAAGCGGGCATGGAGGGCGTCCTGCTGTTCGTCGTGCTCGCGGTGATGATCCGAAGGGGGGCCTTGAAGCGTCCCGGCATGATCCTCGGTGCCTTCATCCTGGTCTATGGCCTGGCACGGATCATCGGCGAGCATTTCCGCGAGCCCGACGTTCAGCTCGGTTATCTCTGGGGCGGATTAACCATGGGTATGCTGTTGTCGATCCCGATGCTTATTGTCGGCAGCATACTCATTGTATTGGCTCTCAGGCGCGGCGCGCCGAGGGCCACCGAAGCCGTTCGTTAATTCATTTCGAGAAGACACGTGACCGAACAGCCCCTGCTCAACGAGATCAAGGCATTGATCAAATCGTCAGGCCCCATGCCGGTCTGGCGATACATGGAAGCGTGCCTGATGCATCCGCGCTACGGCTATTACGTCTCGCGCGATCCGCTCGGGCGCGAAGGCGACTTCACCACTTCGCCCGAAGTCAGTCAGATGTTCGGCGAACTGCTGGGGTTGTGGACGGCCTCGGTCTGGAAACAGATGGGCTCGCCGCAATCCCTGCGACTCATCGAGATCGGTCCCGGCCGCGGCACCATGATGGCCGACGCGTTGCGCGCACTGCGCGTGCTCCCACCGCTCTATCAGGGGCTCCGCATTCATCTGGTCGAGGTCAATCCGGTCCTGCGCGAGCGGCAGCAGGCGACCTTGTCGGGCGTACGCAACAATGTCTCCTGGCACGACACTATCGACGACGTGCCTGAAGGACCGGCAGTCATTCTCGCCAACGAATATTTCGACGTGCTGCCGATCCACCAGATGGTGAAGCGCGAAGACGGCTGGCATGAGCGCGTGATCGAGATCGATCCGAACGGCAAGCTCCAGTTCGGCGCCGCATCCGAGCCGACGCCGCGCTTCGACGTGCTGCTGCCGCCCCTTGTGCGGGCGGCGCCGGTCGGCGCAGTGTTCGAATGGCGGCCCGATACGGAGATCATGAAGCTCGCCACGCGCGTGCGCGACCAGGACGGCGCGGCGCTGATCATCGACTACGGCCATCTGCGCAGCGATGCCGGCGACACTTTCCAGGCGATCGCGCGTCACAGCTTCACCGATCCGCTGAAGGCTCCCGGCCAGGCCGACGTCACCGCCCATGTCGACTTTCAGGCGCTGGCGCGGGCGGCCGAAGACGTCGGCGCGCGCGTGCACGGGCCGGTGACGCAAGGTGACTTCCTCAAGCGCATCGGTATCGACACCCGCGCGGCGGCGCTGATGCAGAAGGCGACGCCTGAAGTCGCCACCGACATTTCGGTGGCGCTGAAGCGGCTGACCGACACCGGGCGCGGCGGCATGGGCGCGATGTTCAAGGTGCTCGGCGTCTCCGAGCCGCGGCTGACGGGCCTTGCCGGCCTCAGCGATCTGGAACCGGGCGGAGGCAATTGATGACCGTCACGTCGTCGCTGCTGTCGGCGGTGCCCGGCCTGCGCCATTCCTTCTTCACGCGTGAAGGGGGCGTCTCCAGTGGGATCTATGCCGCGCTGAACGGCGGGCTCGGCTCCTACGACGATCAGGCCCTGGTTGCAGAGAACCGCCGCCGTATGGCCGAGCATGTCGGCGTCGCAGCCGACCGCTTCCTCAGCCTGCACCAGATCCACTCCCCCGACGTGCTCGTTGCCGACGCGCCATGGCCGAGCGGACCGCGGCCGAAGGGTGATGCGCTGGTGACCCGAACGCCGGGCATCGCGCTCGGCGTCTCCACCGCCGATTGCGGCCCGGTGCTGTTCGTCGACCCCGATGCCCGCGTGATCGGCGGCGCACATGCCGGCTGGAAAGGCGCGCTGACCGGCGTGCTCGAGTCCACGATTGCGACGATGGAGAAACTCGGCGCCTCGCGCAGCGGCATCATCGCCGCGATCGGTCCCTTGATCCGGCAGGACAGCTATGAGGTCGGCAACGAGTTCGTTGAACGCTTCATCGAGGCGGATGCCGAGAATGCTGCATTCTTCATCCCGTCGGTGCGCGAGGGCCACGCGATGTTCGATCTCGCCGGCTTCATCCGCAGGCGGCTGGAAGCCGCCGGCATTCTGATGATCGACGACCTCGGTCTCGATACCTACGCGGACGAACGCTTCTTCAGCTATCGCCGTTCGGTGCATCGCAAAGAGTCGGACTACGGCCGCCACGTCCACGCGATCGCGCTGGAAGGGTGAACACAAGAGCAACACACTGTGTCATTCCGGTGCTCGCGAAGCGAGAACCCGGAATCCATCGCTCAGCAGTTGACGCGGCGAAACGAATTCCAGGCTCGCGCCGAGAGGCGCGCCGGGGAATGACAGTGGTCTGTGGCGCCTCTGCCCTAGACCTTAATCGATTTTAACGATATCGCTGCCCTCAATGAGGGAAGCGTCATCCAACTTGCGCCATGCGGGCTCGCGCGTGCTGGCGGTCGTGCTGCTGACGGCAGCGACTGTGCTGGCCGGCTGTGCCGGCGGCAACGCGCCCGCCAACTCCTACGCGATGGCGACGCCGAGCGCCGGCTCCGGCGCGACGGTGGCATTCGAGTCCATTGACGGACCGCCGCCGCAGGTGTTCGACCGCATGGTCGGCGTGCTCGACAGCGAATCCAAGCTGCGCAGTCTCTCGATCGTTTCCCGCGAGGGGACGGCCGCCTACCACGTGCGCAGCTACCTCTCCGCCCAGGTGGTGCGCGGCAGGACCGTGATCGCCTGGGTCTGGGACGTCTACGACGCCAACCAGCAGCGTGCGCTACGGCTGTCCGGCGAGGAACCAACCACAGCCAAGGGCGGCCGCGACCCCTGGCAGGCTGCCGACGATCTGGTGCTGCGGAAGATCGCCCAAGCCGGATTCAGCGGACTTTCCAATATGATCAATGGTGCGCCGACCGATGCGCCAGGTTCGGTTCCGGACCTGCGCGGACCTGCCGTGGCCAGCGTCACGCCGGAGGCTGCGGCGCCGGCGATGCCGGCCGGAGCGCTCAGTTATGCCCAGCAATAACCACCGCTAAACCACGGGCCCGGTTTACCGCCAAGCTGTTGGCCCGACTCAGGGTTTTCAGAGGGAAAACGTAGCATCCCGGGTTGCCATTGCGGCCTCTCGCCTGATATTTCCTCGCCCGTCGTAACCGTGCTGCCAGTGGGTATTTTCTGATGTTGAACGTCGTATCCAGCAAAGCGCGGGAGGAAGCGTCCATGTCGGCCAAGAACGGCTCCATCAAGCTTGTCGCCGGCAACTCCAATCCGGCTCTCGCGCTAGCCATCGCGCAGGGCCTCGATGTGCCGCTGACCAAAGCGGTGGTGCGGCGCTTCGCCGACATGGAGATCTTCGTCGAGGTCCAGGAGAACATCCGCGGCTCGGATGCCTTCATCATCCAGTCGACCTCGTTTCCGGCGAACGACAATCTGATGGAGCTACTGATCATCACCGACGCGCTGCGCCGCTCATCGGCGCGCCGCATCACCGCCGTGATCCCCTATTTCGGCTATGCCAGGCAGGACCGCCGCTCCGGCTCGCGCACGCCAATCTCGGCCAAGCTCGTTGCCAATCTGATCACCCATGCCGGCGTCGACCGCGTCATGACGCTCGACCTGCACGCCGGACAGATCCAGGGCTTCTTCGATATCCCGACCGACAATTTGTTCGCCGCGCCCGTGATGGTGCGTGACATCCGCGAACGTTTCGACCTCGGCAAGGTGATGGTGGTCTCGCCCGACGTCGGCGGCGTGGCCCGCGCCCGCGGCCTCGCCAAGCGCATCAACACCCCGCTCGCGATCGTCGACAAACGCCGCGAACGACCGGGTGAGTCGGAGGTCATGAACGTGATCGGCGACGTCTCCGGCTACAGTTGCATCCTGGTCGACGACATCGTCGATTCCGGCGGCACGCTGGTGAACGCAGCCGATGCGCTGATCGCCAAGGGCGCCAAGGAGGTCTACGCCTACATCACCCACGGCGTGCTCTCCGGCGGCGCGGCCGCCCGCATCGCCGGTTCGAAGCTGAAAGAGCTCGTCATCACCGATTCGATCCTGGCCACGGAAGCGGTGACCAAGGCGCCGAACATCCGCACGCTGCCGATCGCCAGCCTGATCTCCGACGCCATCGCGCGCACCGCGGCGGAAGAGTCGGTCTCGAGCCTGTTCGACTGATCACGCTGACTTCTTAGGGTGGGTCAGCCGTGGAGATGCGCAAAGCGCATCTGCTCGGCGTAACCCAGCCTACGGCATCGAACCCTGGCGCGCCGCCCCCACGGGTTGTTGCCGGCGGCTACCCATGACATCATCGTGACATTGAGTCATCCCCTCTGGATACCTGATGCCGCGCCGGAAACTCGCTTGGGAAAAGCTGTCGGATGACGAGCTGCTCAAGCAGCGCCTCTCCAGCCTGAAAGTTAAGGTCGAAGGCACCTGGCTCGCGGATTGCGTCGCCGCGCTGCACGAGGAGATGGAAGAGCGCGGCATCCGGCTGCGGCCGCATACTTGGATCTCGAGCGAATGGTTCAGCCCGGGTGACGTGCCCGGAATCGCGATTCCGTTCTATCTCGCCCATCCGCGCCTGATGAAGCTCGAGAAGAAGATGATGTTCGACGTCGAGGGCGGCACCTGGCGCGAGTGCATGGCCATCCTTCGTCACGAGGCCGGCCATGCCGTGCAGCACGGCTTCCAGTTGCAGCGCCGGCGGCGCTGGCAGCAGCTGTTCGGACCGTCTTCGAAGCACTATCCACGCTATTATCGGCCCAACCCGGCGAGCCGGCGTTACGTCCAGCACCTCAGGCTCTGGTACGCGCAGAGCCACCCGGACGAGGATTTCGCCGAAACGTTTGCGGTGTGGTTGCGACCGCGCTCGAACTGGCGGACGCGATATGCCGGCTGGCCGGCGCTGAGAAAGCTTGAATATGTCGACGAGCTGATGGGCGAGATCGCGGGAAAGCGACCTGTCATCACCACGCGAGAACGCGTCGATCCGTTGGGCCAGCTCAGCCAGACGCTGGAAGACCACTACAAGAAGAAGCAGGCCTTCTACGCCTTCACGCCGCCGAAGACCTACGATCGCGACCTGTCCCGGCTGTTTTCCGCCGATCCACGGCATCATCGGTCCCGGCCCGCAGCGAGCCTGATCCGGCGGCACCGTGGCCGGATCAGGCAATTGGTCGCGCGATGGACCGGCGAGAACCAGCTCACCCTCGATGCCGTGCTCGACGACATGATCTCCCGCTGCCGCGAGCTCGACTTGCGCGCGGTGGGTCCCGAACAGAAGCTCGTTCTCGATTTCACCGTCCTCGTGACCGCCAAGACGATGCACGCACTGTTCGGCCCGTCTCGGCGCAAATGGATCGCGCTATGAGACGACTCCGTGTTCTCGTGCTGATGCATCCGGACTTCGTGCCCCCGGACTCCTCCGACGGCTACACGGCGCGGGAGATCAACAACTGGAAAACGGAATACGACGTCGTCAGCACCTTGCGCGCGGCCGGCCATGAGGTCCGCGCACTCGGCGCGCAGGAGGAAATCAGGCCGGTCCGCGAAGCAATCGAGGAGTTCAAGCCGCACGTGGTGTTCACGCTGCTGGAGGAATTCCACTACAACGTCGCCTACGATCAGCACATCGCCAGCTATCTCGAGCTGATGAAGGTCCCCTATACCGGGTGCAACCCGCGTGGCCTGATCCTGGCGCGCGGCAAGGACCTGTCCAAGACGCTGGTCCATCACCGCCGGATCGCGGTCCCGGCCTTCGCCGTTTTCCCGATGCGGCGCAAGGTCAAGCGGCCAAAGCATCTTGCGTTGCCGCTGATCGTCAAGAGCCTCAACATGGATGGATCTGCCGGCATCTCGCAGGCCTCCATCGTCGATACCGACGAAAAGCTCGCGGAGCGCGTCGCCTTCATCCATGATCGGAGCGAAACGGCCGCCATCGCCGAACAGTTCATCGAAGGCCGCGAGCTCTATGTCGGCGTGCTCGGCAACAACCGGCTGCGCGTGCTGCCGGTCTGGGAATTGAAGTTCGGCAGCATGGGCGGGCGCAGTTCACGCCATATCGCCACCGAAAAAGCCAAGCACGACACCGACTATCAGGAGCGCGTCGGCATCGTCGACGGACCGGCGAAGGATCTCGCGCCCGAAGTCACCGCGCGCATCCAGCGTGCCGCGAAACGCATCTACCGGGCGCTTGGCCTCGACGGCTACGCGCGCATCGATTTCCGCCTCGCTGCCGACGGCACGCCGTATTTCATCGAAGCCAACCCCAACCCCGAGATCGCCAAGAGCCAGGAGTTCGCTACAGCGGCTCAACATGACGGGCTGAAATACAAGGAGCTGCTACATCGAATCCTGACCCTCGGGATCAGCCGCGCCAAGGCCGGGGTGTCGCTGGGGTGAGCTACGCGCTCCTCAGGAAGAGGAGCGCGAGTCTTTGCGACTGCTATACAATCCCCGCCGCGACCTGGCCGCGCAGCCGCTCCAGGCCGTGCAACGTCTCCGCACAGGCGGCTGCGACCTCGATGCCCTTGATCGTGAAGTGCCTGCGGAAGAAATCGTAGTGCACCTCGGTCTCGTGGAATTGCTGCGGCGTCAGCACGGCGGAGAACACCGGCACCTCGGTGCGCAGCTGCACGTCCATCAGCGCCTTGATCACGGTGTCGGCGACGAACTCGTGACGATAGATGCCGCCGTCAACGACGAGGCCCGCTGCGACGATGGCGGTGTAGCGCCGCGTCTTGGCGAGGACCTGCGCATGCAGCGGGATCTCGAACGAGCCCGGCACCTCGAACACGTCGACGTGGGTGAGATGGCGTGCCTCGGCCTCCTTCAAGAAGGCAATGCGGGCTTCCGCGACCACGTCGCGGTGCCAGCAGGCCTGCACGAAGGCCACCCGCTGTGGTTTTGCGAAGCGGGGATGCTCGGTCACTGGAACCGGCGGTTGTGCTTGGGAGGTTTCGGTTTGGGGATCTTGCAGCATCTGATTCATGGCTTTCCTCTTCAGGACCAGAATCAGGGCACACGGAACGACAGACAGCCGCATCCTGCGATGCGTCTGCCACCGACCGTTCTCTTTCATCCGGACTTTAACCGTCGGCTTCGGAGTTGCACCGAATCTGCTGACCCTTCCCCTCAGCCAAAACCTTGGGGAAGGCGCTCGCGGGCTTGGGCCTTTCGGCCCTTACCGCCGGTGGGGACTTTCACCCCGCCCTGAGAACATCGGCCGTTCGGGATGAACGACCTGACCGGAAATATGACGCCGGTCCGCGGCCACAGCAAGCCTGTTCCGACCCAAAAAGCCGCATGGTCCCATTCCGCTGGAGCGAGACGGCCCCCGCAGGGCGGAATTAACGATTGAGCCGGCGGCCGGCTCGATCCGATTCCGGTTTGTTCTCAAATTAATAATTGTGTCCGAGATGAGCTGTGGACGAACGAGTCCTGGCTTGTGGACGGACTCGCGACCCAGTTGCGCAGATTCCGCAAATCACATCAGTTGATCCGCGACAAGCCCGCGCTGGTCCGAGGATCGCTGAAAGCGACTCCGAAGAGATTGCCCTTAACCAGGTTAAGGAAGCGCGCGCCGGACCAACCGCGTGCGTATCTAAAGACAACAAGAAGGCAAGAGGTCGAGACGGCATGTCCCTGCTCGAAGGCACTATCGATTCCAAAAGCCATCCCCTCGCGGTGGTCGAGGATATCGCTGCCAGCAACAACTGGCCGTTCGAACGCTCCGGCGAAGACGAACTGACCATTGTCTCGAAGGGACAATGGACCGACTACCAGATCTCTTTCACGTGGATGGGCGAGATCGAAGCGCTGCATCTGGCCTGCGCATTCGACATGAAGATTCCGGTCGCGCGGCGCGGCGAGGTGCAGCGATTGGTTGCGGCCGTCAACGAGCAATTGTGGATCGGCCATTTCGACCTCTGGACCAACACCGGCATGATCATGCACCGTCAGGCGCTGGTGCTGCCCGGCGGTCTCACGGCCTCGGCCGCGCAATGCGAAGCCATGCTCGCCGGCGCCATCCATGCCTGCGAACGCTACTTCCCGGCGTTCCAGTTCGTGGTGTGGGCGGGCAAGACCACGGCGCAGGCCATGGACGCGGCGATGTTCGATACGGTGGGCGAGGCGTAAGGCCCGCGTCCGATACGGCGGGGGACGGATAGCTTCCTCTCACCCGTCGTCCTGGCGAAAGCCAGGAGCGATACCGCAAGGTCTCTCGGTCGCCCGCGATGCTTGTTGCTCCGGCCGCCATCCACTAAAACCTCCTCGGGGTCATGCGCCCTGGCTTTCGCCAGGACGGCGGATTTGGCGGCAGCGATGGCAAACAACACACTCCAAGACATCACCGGCACCATCCTGCTCGCCGGCGCCGGCAAGATGGGCGGCGCGATGCTGACCGGCTGGCTGGCGGGCGGGCTCGATCCACGGCGCGTTGCGGTGATCGATCCGCACGTTTCGCCCGGGATCACCGCGCTGGCTGCCAAGGGCGTTGCGGTCAATCCCGACATGAAGACAGCAGGCACCGTCGAGACGATGGTCGTCGCGGTGAAGCCGCAAATGTTCCGCGAGGCCGGCGCCGGGCTGAAATCGTTTGTTTCGGAGAAGACCTCCGTCGTCTCGATCATGGCGGGAACCACGATCGCTTCGCTCGAGGAGGTCTGCGGCGGGGCGGTCGTGCGCGCGATGCCGAACACGCCGGCCGCGATCGGGCGCGGCATCACGGTGGCCGTCGCCGCGAAGAATGTCAGCACCTCACAGCGCAGGGTGGCCGATGCGTTGCTGCGCGCCACCGGCTCGGTCGAATGGGTCGAGGATGAAGGCCTGATGGATGCGGTGACCGCCGTGTCCGGTTCGGGGCCGGCCTATGTATTCCTGCTCGCCGAAGAGCTCGCGCGTGCCGGCGTCGAGGCGGGATTGCCCGAAGCGCTCGCGACCAAGCTCGCGCGCGAAACCGTGGCGGGCTCCGGTGAGCTGTTGCATCAGTCGGACCTTCCCTCCAGCACCTTGCGCCAGAACGTCACCTCGCCCGGCGGCACTACCGCGGCGGCCCTCGGCGTCCTGATGGGCGAGCCGGGCCTGCGCGACCTCATGATCCGCGCGATTGCGGCAGCGACGAAGCGATCGAGGGAACTGGCGAAGTAGAGATTACGCGCCGAGCCGCTTGTTGAACATCTCGACATTCACAAGCCCGCGCGCGTGACGTCCCTCGCCGAGCTTGCGCGCGCCCTCGAACGCTTCAACGTCGAAGCGGATGACCCGGCGCTCGACGGCGATCACTTTCGCGGTGGTCCGGACCGTGGCGCCGACGAGGGCGGCCGCGAGATGGCGGATGTCGACTTCGGTGCCGACGGTGACCCAGCCCGCCTGAAGCGCAGGGCGGATCGCATCGCCCGCCGTCATCTCCATCTCCAGGATCATCATCGGGGTCGCATAGACCATCGGCATATCAGGCACGAAATGCCCGACCGTGCGTTCCACCGGGACCACCAGCGTGCGCTCGGCGCTCATGCCGACCTTGATGAAATCACGTGCGTCCATGGTGCTCGCTCGTCGTTCCGGGGCGCGCGACGCGCGAACCCGGAACCAGAAATTGCGGATCGAGAGTCCGGGTTCAGCCCTCGCGGGCTGCCCCGGAATGAGGCTAACGCGTCACTTCTTCGCAGCCGCCGCGCGTTCCACGAAGGTCTTGCCGCCCTTCATCTTGTGGCGGAGCGGGGCTTCGTTGATCTGGATGACGACGGCATCGGCGTCGACGCCGAGATTCTTCACCAGCGCCTGTGTGATGTCGCGCATCATGCCGGCCTTCTGCTCGTCGGTGCGGCCTTCGGCCATGCTGACGGTAATCTCAGGCATATCATTTCTCCTCTCGCCTCTCCGTCATGGCCGGGCTTGTCCCGGCCATCCACGGACTTCGCCATCAAACAAGACGTGGGTGCCCGGGACAAGCCCGGGCACGACGATCGAAACGAATGGCTAGCCCCAGCTCACGTCATGGCGCGCCAGCACCTCGCGCACCTTCACGACGAGGTCCGCTTCGCTGCACGAAAACTGCGCGGGGCGCGTCTCGCGCCATTCCTGGTTGGAAGCGATCGCGGCCGCGGCCTTCGCGCCCTCGACCAGATCCTTGATCTGCAGCTCGCCGCGCGCCTTTTCATCCGAGCCCTGTATGATCACGCAAGGCGAATTGCGGCGGTCGGCATATTTGAGCTGGTTGCCCATGTTCTTGGGATTGCCGAGATAGAGCTCGGCGCGAATCCCGGCCGCGCGCAAGCTCGCGACCATCTTCTGATAGTCGGCGACACGGTCGCGGTCGAACACGGTCACGACGACGGGACCGACTTCAGGGCGCGTGTCGAGCTTGCCGAGCAGCGTCAGCGCGGCCTGCAGGCGCGACACGCCGATCGAGAAGCCGGTCGCCGGCACCGGCTCGCCGCGAAAACGCGAGACGAGGCCATCATAACGACCGCCACCACCGACCGACCCGAAGCGCACTGGGCGGCCCTTCTCGTCCTTGGTCTCGAGCAGCAGTTCGACCTCGTAGACGGGGCCGGTGTAATATTCGAGGCCGCGCACGACGGACGGATCGATCTTGATGCGGTCGGCTCCGTAACCGGACGCTGTGACAAGCTTCGCAATCTCTTCCAGCTCGCTCACGCCGGCCTGACCGATCTCGCTCTTGGCGAGGTAGGTTTCCGCCGCGGCGATGGCTTCTTTCCAATCCTCGCGCGGCTTGGTGACGGCGAGAACGACGTCAGCCTCCGCCGCGCTGAGATTGGCACCCTTGGTGAAGTCGCCCTTGCCTTCCTCGCCACCGTCCCATCGTCCGGGGCCGAGCAGCTTGCGGACTTCATCGGCGGAAAACTTGTCGAGCTTGTCGATCGCGCGAAGCACGGTCAGGCGGCGTGCCGCATTGTCCTCACCCGCGAGCCCGATGGCCTCGAGCACGCCGTCGAGCACTTTTCGATTGTTGACCTTCACCACGTATTGGCCGCGCGCGATGCCGAGCGCTTCCATGGTGTCGGCTGCCATCATGCAGATCTCGGCATCCGCCGCCGGGGTCGCCGAGCCGACCGTGTCGGCATCGAACTGCATGAACTGGCGGAAGCGGCCGGGGCCTGGCTTCTCGTTGCGGAAGACGTAACCGACACGATAGCTGCGATAGGGCAAAACCAGGCCATCGGTGCCGTAGCGCTCGCCGACATAGCGGGCGAGCGGCGCGGTCAGGTCGTAGCGCAGCGAAATCCACTGCTCGTCATCGTCCTGGAACGAGAACACGCCCTCGTTCGGACGGTCCTGATCGGGCAGGAACTTGCCGAGCGCATCGGTGTATTCCATCGCCGGCGTCTCCACCGGCTCGAACCCGTAGAGCTCGTAGACGGCGCGGATCTTCTCGACCATCTCGCGCGTCGCCCGGATCGCTGAGGGGTCGCGATCCTCAAGCCCGCGCGGCAAGCGCGCCTTCAGTTTCTGCGGTTTTTTGGGTTTTTCGGCCATGCGCGCGTTTACCAGCCGACGCGCGATGCGGCAACTGCCGGCTGATGGCCTCCCCGGATGCTGCACAGCGCGTCGCCTCCCGGCGGCGTGATGCGCTGCTGATCCGGGCTCCAGCAACCGGCATTCTGGTCCCGGCTCGCGCTTCGCGCGTCCGGGACACGAGAGATCAAATCACCTTGCGGATCCAGTTGTGGGGATCGTTGGTGCGGCCGTACTGGATGTCGACGAGCTGCTTGCGCAGGCCCATGGCGACGGGGCCCGCGGCGCCGCCCGAGATCTCGAAATCGCCGCTGACCGAGCGCACCCTGCCGATCGGCGAGATCACGGCGGCAGTGCCGCAGGCAAACGCTTCCTTGAGCCTGCCGCTCGCTGCATCCTTGCGCCACCGGTCGAGCGAATACGGCTCCTCGCGCACGGTCTTGCCGGCATCGCGGGCGAGCGCGATGATGGAGTCGCGGGTGATGCCGGGCAGGATGGTGCCGAGCGGCGGCGTCGACAGCGAGCCATCGTCGAACACGAAGAAAACGTTCATGCCGCCGAGCTCCTCGACGTAGCGGCGCTCGACCGCATCGAGGAACACGACCTGATCGCAGCCGTGCTGGATCGCTTCGGCCTGCGCGCGCAGGCTGGCCGCATAATTGCCGCCGCACTTGACGGCGCCGGTGCCGCCGACGGCCGCGCGCGTGTAATTCTCGGACACCCAGATCGAGACCGGCGCGGGGCCGCCCTTGAAATAGGAGCCGACGGGTGAGGCGATCACCGCAAAGATGTATTCGGACGACGGCTTGACGCCGAGGAAAGTCTCGCTCGCGATCATGAAGGGACGCAGATAAAGGCTGCCCTCGCCGCCCGGCATCCAGGCGCGGTCGATACGCACGACCTGCTCGACCGCCTCGATGAAGACGTCCTCGGGTATCTGAGCCATCGCCATGCGGTCGGCGGAGTCCTTGAAGCGGCGCGCATTGGCGTCGGGACGGAACAGGTTCACGCCGCCGTCGTCGCGCTTGTAGGCCTTGAGGCCTTCAAAGATTTCCTGCGCGTAGTGCAGGACCGCGCCGGCGGGATCGATCTGGAAGTTGGCACGCGCCTCGATCTTCGCCTCATACCAGCCGCCCTTGGACTGGTTGTAGCGGACCACCGCCATGTGATCGGTGAACACGCGCCCGAAGCCGGGGTCCACCAGCTTGGCGATCCTGTCCTTCTCAGGCGTCGGATTGGATGCGGGCTGGATGTCGAATTTCATGCTCATGTCCTTGCCTCCCGCTGCCGGTGGCGGCGCTGTTTCTCGCGCCCGCCTGCCCGTTTTCGGGCCCGGCTGGCTCATTAGGTTTCTGGCCGAACCTCCGCCAGCCTTGTTACGGCCGGTTTCCGTGACCAGCATGTCTTCCGAGGACATGCTTTTGCGGAAGGCGGAAGTCCAGTATGTTTTGCCGAAATGCCGCTCGACAATCGCACGGTAGATCTGCTTCGGCCGTCACCGCCTGTCGGGCACACTCCGGCCGATTCTGGAAATGCTACCCGACGCGAAACGATCTAAAATTTCGTGCGGGCCAATCGTTTTGTAACATTGAACCCAAGATACGTCAATATGCCTGACATAAATTTCGCAACTCCCTCTCAAGACACTGCCGAGCCACGGCCGGCGGCAGGCGAAGGAGGCAATTTGCGCTGGGATATCATCGAGCTGCTGTTCTTCGCCTATCGCGATTTCGTCGGCGATCCCGACCAGGAGCTGGAGGCTTTTGGCTTCGGCCGGGCCCATCACCGGGTCATGCATTTCGTCTACCGCTACCCGGGCCTCAAGGTCGCCGACCTTCTCGACGTCCTGCGCATCACAAAACAGTCGCTCGGCCGCGTGCTCAAGCAGCTGCTGGACGAGGGCTACATCGTGCAGAAGACCGGCGACAATGACCGACGCCAGCGGCTGCTCTATGCGACGCCGAAGGGCGAGGCGCTGGTGCAGAAGCTCGCCGGGCTCCAGACCACGCGGATCACCAAGGCGCTCGCCGAGATGGCGCCTGATGATGCCGAGACCGTCAAGCGCTTCCTGCGTGCCATGATCGACCGCGACGATCCGGACAAGGTGCTGGAGACGATCTTCGCCACCAATCAAGCCTCAAAGGAGTGACCGTGCCGCTCGCTGCCACGCTCGCCCGCCCGCCGGCACGACCGGCCGACGACGCCCCGCATCTGCTGCTGGTCGACGACGATCGCCGCATCCGCGATCTCCTGTCGCGCTTTCTCTCGGCCGAAGGCTATCGCGTCACCACCGCGGCGAGTGCCGGCGATGCCCGCGCGAAGCTGCTGGGACTGCATTTCGACTTGTTGATCCTCGACGTCATGATGCCCGGCGAGACCGGCTTCGATCTCGCCCGGTTCATCCGCACATCCTCCTCGGTGCCGATCGTGATGCTGACGGCGCGGCATGAGGCCGAGGCCCGTATCGAGGGCCTCCAGATCGGCGCCGACGATTACGTCGCAAAGCCGTTCGAGCCGCGCGAGCTGGCGCTGCGCATCAACAACATCCTCAAACGCGCCGCGCCGCCGGTCCAGGCCGCGGCGGTAGAGAAGATCGCGTTCGGTCCCTACGTCTATCATCTCGATCGCGGCGAATTGCGCCAGGGCGAGGAGGTCATCCATCTCACCGATCGCGAGCGCGAGATGCTGCGGATTCTCTCGGAGACGCCGGGCGAGACCGTGCCGCGCAGCGCGCTGACCGGCAACGGCAGCGTCAACGAGCGCGCCGTCGACGTCCAGATCAATCGCCTCAGGCGCAAGATCGAGACCGATCCCGCCAATCCGCTGTTCCTGCAGGCGGTGCGCGGCATCGGCTACCGGCTCGTGGCCTCGCCGTAGACCTTGAGTGAAGCAGGACCGATGAGCACGATCGATACCGGCCTGACGCTTCTGAAGAGCGCCGCCGGCCGTGTTTCGCGCGCCAACGGCTGGATGGGCAACGCATTCAAGGGCTGGATGCCGACCGGCCTCTATGCGCGCGCCCTGCTCATCATGATCGTGCCGATGGTGATCCTGCAATCGGTCGTCGCCTTCGTGTTCATGGAGCGGCACTGGAACACGGTGACGCGCCGCCTCTCGGCCGCCGTGGTGCAGGACATCGCCGCGCTGATCGACATCTACAAGGGCTATCCACAGGACAAGGACCGCGAGCAGATTCGCCGCATCGCCCTGCAGCGCCTGCAGCTCACCGTCGATTTCCTGCCGCCTGGCGACATGCCGCCGCCCGGACCAAAACCGTTCTTCTCGCTGCTCGACCAGACGCTGTCGGTGCAGCTGGGCCGCCAGATCGGACGCTCGTTCTGGATCGACACGGTCGGCCGCTCCAACCTCGTCGAGATCCGCATCCAGCTCGACGATGCCGTGATGCGCGTGTTCGCGCAGCGCAGCGCCGCGTATGCCTCGAACTCGGAGATCTTCCTGTTCTGGATGGTCGGCACGTCGTCGATCCTGCTGATCGTGTCGGTGCTGTTCCTGCGCAACCAGATCAAGCCGATCCTGCGGCTTGCGGATGCAGCGGAAAGCTTCGGCAAGGGCCGCGAGGCGCCGAACTTCAGGCCGCGCGGCGCGCGGGAAGTGCGGCGCGCGGCGGGCGCCTTCCTCGAGATGAAGTCGCGGATCGAACGCGCGATGGAGCAGCGCACCGCGATGCTCGCCGGCGTCAGCCACGATCTGCGCACCATTCTCACCCGTTTCAAGCTCGAGCTGGCGCTGATCGGCGACAACCCCGAACTCGAGGGCATGCGCAAGGACGTCGACGAGATGTCGATGATGCTGGAGGATTACCTCGCCTTTGCCCGGGGCGATTCCGGCGAGCAGTCGCAGCCGACCGACATGGTGCAGGCGCTCGAGGAGCTGCGCAGCGACGCCGAACGCCACGGCCATGCCGCGACCGTGACATTCAGCGGCCTGCCCGTGGTGACGGTGAAGCCGGCCTCGTTCAAGCGCTGCCTCGCCAACCTCGTCACCAATGCCGCGCGCTATGGCAAGGCCATCGCCATCTCCGGCCAGCGCGATCACCGCTATCTGACTGTGACGGTCGACGACGACGGCCCGGGTATCCCGGTGCATTTGCGCGAGGAAGTGTTCAAGCCGTTCCTGCGGCTCGACAATGCCCGCAACCAGGACGAAGGCGGCACGGGCTTAGGCCTCGCGATCGCCCGCGACATCGCCCGCTTGCATGGCGGCGACATCACGCTGGGCGACAGCCCGATGGGCGGATTGAGGGCGAGCGTCCGGATACCGGTGTAGCTTTCGCACCTCGCTCAGCACGAGCGAAGCCCGTCGCATCCCAGTAAGAACGCGGCGAGGAGCGCACCGGGTTTCCGGGACTACTGCTTCGGCAGCAGCGCCTTCAGCTTGTCGACGTCGCGCACGTTCATCTTGAACCCGCCGGGCATCACGATGTCGCCGGGCTTCTGGTCCGCCTTGCATGCGCCAAGCCATTTGGCCTCCAGCGTCATGGTGGTGTCGCGCCCTGCGGTACCGGCGGCACCGCCCTGCGCATGTGACGAGGTCTTCACCGTGTAGGCCGAATTGAAGTCGCCTGTGATCTCGGCGTGCGAGGTCGTGGACATGCCGGCGACGCTGCACTCGGAATCGCTGACATAGCCGGTGGCCGTCTTCTTGACGTCTTGCTTGGAGCAGACCTGCTTGGCCATCGGCGAGATGTTGTTGCTCATCTCCTTGTCGACAGCCTCATCGGTGCAATGCTGCATGGTCATTTCCGGCATCGCAGAGCCGGTCCTGACCATTTTCATTTCCCAGAGGCCTGCCTTGCGCACCGGCAGGTCGTCAGCGACGGCGCTGCCCGCCGACAGCACGAGACAAGCGACTGATCCGAGCAAAGCAAGCTTGCGCGTCATGGCAGAACTCCCGGCTGAGATGTCGAGGCTCGCCGTTCCGAAACGCCTCAGTAGAGGGTGCGGATCGGCCGATCGGCGGCGCCGTAGGGCACCCAACGACAGGCGAACGAGATGTAACCGCCCTGATAGGCCTGCACCGCGAGGAATTTCACCACCTTGCCGTACTGCGCGCAGTGATCGACCGCGACCTGGCGCGCATCGACCTGGGTCGCCATCGAATAAGCGATGATGCCGCCGGTGTCGTTGCCCTTGAAAGGCGGCACCGGGAGGATGTCG
Source organism: Bradyrhizobium sp. USDA 4449 (assembly GCF_054056275.1). NCBI lineage: Bacteria > Pseudomonadati > Pseudomonadota > Alphaproteobacteria > Hyphomicrobiales > Nitrobacteraceae > Bradyrhizobium > Bradyrhizobium sp. USDA 4449. The sequence continues at coordinate 952,249 of NZ_JBSRYD010000001.1, forward strand.
GCGCGCGCCGACTGGCTCGCCATCATACCCAAGGCAAGAAGGCCCGCGGCCGCAATGATTCGCATTCCCGTCACTCCGATTGATTGCCGGCAGTTTACGTTGCCGGCGCGGCGGTGGAAAGAACCGAAGGCCTGTCGAATGCGACGTTGTGATCAACTCCTGCCCGAGTGTTGCCGCGCTGCACTTGACCTCCCCCGCCCTTCGCGGCACCGTCTGACCTTCGCAGATCATGCTGTCTGGATTGCCCATGCGCGCCTCGACCTCCCCGAAATCGCTTCGCTTAGCCGCCGTTCTCGGCCTCGTGTTCGGGGCGCTGTCGCTCACCGAGGCCAAGGCCGCCAATCCGCTGGAGCTGAATTTCTGGCTGAGCGGGCCGCGGTATGACGGCAATGTCGCCGAATGCGACAAGGCGCTGCCGACGATCTCGAGCCAGTTCTGGGAGAAGGAAAGCTCGTTCTGGAATTCGCCCTTGCAAATCACGGGCTTCGCCAACGTTCACGAGACCGCTTTCCGGCCCTGGGCTTCGGACAACATTCCGCGCCGCTTCTGCACCGGCGAGGCCATGCTGACTGACGGCAAGGTGCGCAGGGTGCACTTCTCGATCATCGAGGATGGCGGCTTTGCCGGATATGGTCAGGGCGTCGAATGGTGCGTGGTCGGGCTCGACCGCAACTGGGCGTACAACCCGTCCTGCCGCGCAGCCAAGCCCTGAGCCGAAGGCCCTGATTCGGGCTCATCGAGCCACCGGATCATCCGGCGCCGGAATTTTGTTCTTGAAATGTTCTCGTTGCCTGCTAGGCTTCTGCACAGTCTAGTTGAGGGGCGTCACCATGTTTCATTTTAGATTGCATTCGTTCTTCCGTCTCGTGATTTCGCTGACCCTCCCCCTGACCCTTGCCGCCGGGCTGATCTCGCTCGTCGACGGTGCAAAGGCGCAGGACAAGCGACAGAACACACCCGGTGAATTCGACTTCTACGTGCTGTCGCTGTCGTGGTCGCCGTCCTTCTGCGAGGAAGCGGCCGAGCGCGGCCGCGGCGGCGGGCGCTCCAACATTCAGTGCGAGGGACGGCCTTATTCCTTCGTGGTTCACGGGCTCTGGCCGCAATATGAGAGCGGCTTTCCGGAATATTGCCAGCGGCCGTCGCCGCGGCTGAACCGCAGCATCGTCTCTTCGATGCTCGATTTGATGCCGGCGCCAGGATTGATCTTCAATGAATGGGACAAGCACGGCACCTGCTCAGGGCTCACCGACCGCACCTATTTCGAGACCATTCGCAAGGCGCGCGCCGCGATCAAGATCCCGGCCGAATATCTCGAGCTGTCGGAGGCCAAGACGGTGGCGCCGGGCGAGGTGGAAGAAGCCTTCATCAAGGCCAATCCCGGTTTGAGCAATGCGGCCATCTCGATCACCTGCAACCGGACGCGGTTGTCCGAAGTCCGCATCTGCCTCAGCAAGGACCTGCAGTTCCGCGCCTGCGAGGAGCTCGAACGCCGCTCCTGCCGCCGCGACCAGGTGACGATGCCGCCGATCAGGGGCGGTTAGATCAGGCATTCGTGCCCCGACGCAGCGCAGTTTCTCTTCGACGATGCGCTGCAGAGCCGGGCCGCGCTGCATGGGAATCCCAAGCCCCTGGGAGCCGGCTCTGCGCAGCAGCGTTGCACGCTGCCACGCGTCCGGGACACTCGCGCTTGCCTCTTTGCTCAAGCCGCCGCGTGGCGTAGTGCTCTTGCATGAACTATCGCCACGCCTTTCATGCCGGGAATTTTGCCGACGTCATCAAGCACATCGTGCTGGCACGCATCCTGACTTATCTGCAGGACAAGCCAGCCGCCTTCCGCGTCATCGACACCCATGCGGGTGCCGGGCTCTATGATCTCGACAGCGACGAGGCGCGCCGCAGCGGCGAGTGGCTGACCGGCATCGCGCGACTGATGCAGGCGCGCCTCTCGAACGAGAGCGTCGCGCTGACCAAGCCGTACATGGACATCGTCCGGGCCTTCAACCCGAAGGGTGAGCTCAAGGCTTACCCGGGCTCGCCGCTGATCGCACGCGCGCTGATGCGGCCGCAGGACCGGCTGGTGGCCTGCGAGCTCGAGCCGAAGGCGCGCAAGACGCTGATCGACGCGTTGCGGCGCGACGAACAGGCGCGCGTGGTCGATCTCGACGGCTGGATGGCGCTGCCGGCTTTCGTCCCGCCGAAGGAGCGGCGCGGGCTCGTGCTGATCGATCCGCCCTTCGAGGCCAAAGACGAGTTCCAGCGGCTGGGCGAGGCCTTCTCCACCGCCTTCGCGAAATGGCCGACCGGTATCTATGTAATCTGGTATCCCGCCAAGAGCCGGCGCGCCACCGACACGCTGGCGCAACTCGTGGCTCGCACCGCAGCTGCCGCAAAGACTCCCGGGAAATGTCTCCGCCTCGAATTCAGCGTCGCGCCGCAGGCCGACGGCGCCGCCCTCACCTCGACCGGGCTCCTGATCGTCAATCCGCCGTACACGCTGCAAAGCGAGCTCAAGACGATTCTGCCCGAATTGGAAATGCCGCTCGGCCAAGGCGGAGCTGCCAGATTCCGATTAGAGGTACCCAAGGCGTAAATTAGGAGGTACCCACGACGTAAGGCACCGTGATCTTTGGGAAAAATATGCAGGAGCGGTAGTCAATCTGCAAAGAACCGTATTATGCTGTTTCTGTGACTGGCTTTACGTTCCGCTTCCGCGAATGGTTGCGGCGGAGTGAAGGCCCTAAGAAAGATCCGGACGGACCGATGGGTCTGCCCAAGGATGGCCAGCTCTCCCGGGCTTCGTAATGCCCGGTCATGTCGCGACGCGTGTCTGCTTGCGACGGAGGAGCAATGAGGGGGAGTTTCCCGATGGCCAATACGGGAACGGTCAAGTTCTTCAATGGCGAGCGCGGCTACGGCTTTATCAAGCCGGACGACGGCGGTCGCGACGTCTTCGTTCACATCACTGCTGTGGAGCGGGCGGGACTGAAGGACCTTGCCGAAGGACAGCGTATCACGTTCGAAGTTGAACCGGACAAGAAGGGGAAGGGCCCGAAAGCGGTCAATCTCGTGATCCTTTCGTAAGGCACCTGCTCCAACAAAGCTGGCGCAAAAAAGTCCCGGCCGCAAGCGGCCGGGAGGTTGTGGTCCGGTATTTTCTTATTTCGCTATCAGAAGTGATAGTTGACGCCTGCGCGCACGATGCTGGCGCTGTAGCCGTTTGACACGCCTGTAATTGCGAACTGGCTGGTCGACAGATCGACATAGAGATATTCGAGCTTCGCGCTCCAGTTCGGCGCGAGGCCAACTTCCGCGCCGACCCCGGCAGTCCAGCCGGCCGTCGTGTGCGACTCCGTCCAGCCGAAGGTCTGCGCGCGCAGCTCGCCGAAAGCGAGACCGGCAGTGCCGTAGACCAGCACGTTGCTGAAGGCATAGCCCGCGCGTCCGCGCAGCGTGCCGAACCAGGGATTGGAAAACTTCCACGGTGCGAAGGTATCATCGGCACCGGCGGCCTGGATGTCGCCCTCGACGCCAAACACCCACGGGCCGTTCTGGAAATTGTAGCCGGCCTGCACCCCGCCGACGAATCCGGATGGCTTTGCGGGATTGTTGTCGACCGAGCCCCATTCATAGCCGAGATTGGCGCCGAGATACGGGCCGGCCCAGCTATATGCGTTGAGTGGCTGATTGACGGTATAGGGTGCACGCTGCCCGTAACTGAGATCGGCGGCCGCGGCCGAAGCTGTCCAGCCGGCTGCAACCAATGCGGCTGCGCCCACAATGAGCCCCTTCATCACACACTCCAACGCAACTGCCGTAACCGGGTGCGAGGCCCGCGCCGCCCGCACGGAGCCAAACTGCATGGTTACGGAACCACCACTTTTTCGCGTAGGATTTATCGAGAGTTTTAAGTTAAAGGCCTGTTAAGACCCGTTACCGCGCTGTTAACAGACTTAAGGAAGCGTTACCGGGAACTGCGCGCCTTCCTGTGCGCGGCAGCCCGGCCGGAACTTCAAATCGATCCCCCCAGCGCTTAAATTCGCTCCATGGTTCACGATTCCACCGACAAGCCGGACGACGCCCGCGCGCGCACCTCGCAGCTGGCCGCTCCGACCAAGGCCCCAGCCCAAGAGGTGGCCCCGCCGGACCTCGATCCCGCCACCGCCGGCGGCGATGACGAGGACGATGCGCGGCTGCCTGACATCCTGGAAGAGAGCGGCGCGATCGGCGAAGAGCCGCTGGCGACGGGTCATGAGGCGATCGAGCGCGCGGTGCGTCTCGCGCCGACCTCGCCCGGCGTCTATCGCATGCTCAGTGCGAACGCCGACGTCCTCTATGTCGGCAAGGCCAAGAACGTCAAAAAGCGCTTGTCCAACTACGCGCGCCAGAGCGCGCCGCTACCGGCGCGCATCCTGCGCATGATCGCGGCCACGGTGACCGTGGAGATCGTCTCGACCGCGACCGAAACCGAAGCGCTGCTGCTGGAAGCCAACCTCATCAAGCAGCTGCGGCCGCGCTTCAACGTGCAGCTGCGCGACGACAAGTCGTTTCCCTACATCCTGATCACCGGCGACCATTGGGCGCCGCAAATTTTGAAGCATCGCGGCGCGCAGACCAGGGCCGGGCGCTATTTCGGTCCGTTCGCCTCCGCCGGCGCCGTCAACCGCACCATCACGGCCTTGCAGCGCGCATTCCTGATCCGCTCCTGCACGGACTCCTTTTTCGAGAGCCGCACCCGGCCCTGCCTGCTCCACCAGATCCGCCGCTGCGCCGGCCCCTGCACGCGCGAGATCGACTTCGGAGGCTATACGACGCTGGTGCGCGAGGCGACCGACTTCCTGTCCGGCAAGAGCCATGCGGTGAAGCAGGAGCTTGCCGGCGAGATGGAGAAGGCCTCCGGCGAGCTCGAATTCGAGCGCGCGGCGCTCTATCGTGATCGCCTCGCGGCATTGTCAGCGATCCAGTCCCAGCAGGGCATCAATCCACGGACGGTCGAGGAAGCCGACGTGTTCGCCATCCACCAGGAGGGCGGCTTCTCCTGCGTCGAGGTGTTCTTCTTCCGCACCGGACAGAACTGGGGCAATCGCGCCTATTTCCCGCGCGCGGAGAAGACCTATACGCCGGAAGAGGTGCTTGGCTCGTTCCTCGCCCAGTTCTACGACGACAAGCCGCCGCCGAAGACCATTCTGCTCTCGCACGAGATCGACGAGATGGAGCTTCTCGCCAACGCGCTGGCGATCAAGGCGGGCCACAAGGTCGAGGTCATCACGCCCAAGCGCGGCGAGAAGAAAGAGCTCGTCGCCCACGCCCTGACCAATGCGCGCGAAGCGCTTGGCCGCAAGCTCGCCGATACCGCGACCCAGAGCCGCCTGCTCGATGCCATCGCCACGACACTGAGCCTGCCGCACGCGCCCAAGCGCATCGAGGTCTACGACAACAGCCACATCCAGGGCACCAATGCGGTGGGTGCCATGATCGTCGCCGGCCCCGACGGGTTCGTCAAAAACCAATACCGCAAGTTCAACATCAAGTCGGAAGGGATCACGCCGGGCGACGACTTCGCCATGATGCGCGAGGTGCTGGAGCGCCGCTTCAAGCGCCTGATCAAGCCGCCCGACGAGGGCGCGGCCAACAAGGCCAGGGACGACGATTTCCCGCAATGGCCCGACCTCGTGATCATCGACGGCGGCCGCGGCCAACTGAATGCCGTCAGGGAGATCTTTGCAAATCTCGGGCTGACCCAGGTGTCGCTGATGTCGGTCGCCAAGGGTCCCGACCGCGATGCCGGCCGCGAAACCCTGTTCATGCCCGAGCGCGAGGCGATCAAGCTGGAGCCGCGCGACCCTGTGCTCTATTTCATCCAGCGCCTGCGGGACGAGGCCCACCGCTTCGTCATCGGCTCGCACCGCAAGTTGCGCAAGAAGGACATCCGCGAGGCCGGCTTGCAGGAGATTGCGGGCATCGGCCCGTCACGTAAACGTGCCTTGCTGCATCATTTCGGAACCCTGAAGGAGATCGAACGGGCCTCGATCGCCGATCTCGGCAAGGTTCCTGGGGTCAGCGCCGAAAGCGCCCGCAGGATATTCGACTATTTCCATCCCCAGCCGGGGTGAACTAAAGGGGCCGTAGTCATATGGTCGTCGCATGCCGTGCCCCATTTGGGCGCGGACGGTTGACCTTCGGGCTTGAGCGGTATTGGTAGGACGGATGAACATCGCCACGACACGAGGGACGACCAGCCGCGCGATGTCCCTCCCGAACATCCTGACCTATGGCCGGATCGCCGCGATCCCGGTCGTGGTCGGATGCATCTATGCGCAGTCGATCATGGACTACCCGCTGTGGCTGCGCTGGGTCGCGGTCGCCATCTTCATCGGCGCCGGGGTGACGGATTATCTCGACGGCTATTACGCGCGGATCTGGAATCAGCAATCGGCGTTCGGCCGGATGCTCGACCCGATAGCCGACAAGCTGCTGGTGGCCTCCTGCCTGCTGATGCTGGCGGCCGATGGCATCATCCACGGCTGGTCGCTATGGGCCGCCATCGTGATCCTTTGCCGCGAGATCCTGGTCTCGGGCCTGCGCGAATACCTCGCGGCGCTCCGCGTCAGCGTGCCCGTCACCAAGCTCGCCAAGTGGAAGACGACGGTGCAGCTCGTCGCCATCGGCTTCCTGCTCGCAGGTCCCGCCGGTGACGAGGTGCTCCCCGTGGTCTCGCTGATCGGCCTCATCCTGCTGTGGGCCTCGGCAATCCTGACCATGTACACCGGCTACGATTATTTCCGCGCCGGCATCCATCACCTCATCAAGGAGGATGAAGGATGAAGGTGAAGTATTTCGCCTGGGTGCGCGAGCGTGTCGGCAAGGCCGAAGAGACCATCGAGCCGCCCGCGACGGTGCGCACCGTCGCGGAGCTGATCACCTGGCTGTCGGGCCAGAGCGACGCTTACGCTTATGCCTTCGAGAAGCCGAAGGTGATCCGCACCGCGATCGACCATGCCCACGTCAAGGCGGACGCTGCCATCGCCGGCGCGCGCGAGATCGCATTCTTTCCGCCGATGACCGGCGGCTAGGCCATGACCTCTTCCGTCGCCAGCTGCCCCGTCGCCATCCGCATCCAGGAAGACGATTTCGACATCGCGCGCGAGATCGCGGTCCTGACCCGTAGCCGCACCGATATCGGCGCGGTCGTCAGCTTCTCCGGCATCTGCCGCGCCGACGAGGATAGCTCTGACATCGCCGCGCTCACGCTCGAGCATTATCCCGGCATGGCGGAAGAAGAGATCAAGCGCCATGTCGACGAAGCCTTGTCGCGCTGGCCGCTGAACGGCGTCACCGTCATCCATCGCGTGGGGCGGTTCGTGCCCGGCCAGAACATCGTGCTGGTGCTCACCGCCTCGCAACACCGCCGGGCGGCATTCGAGGCGGCCGAGTTCCTGATGGATTATCTCAAGACCAGCGCCCCGTTCTGGAAAAAGGAAGAGAGCGCCACCGGCACCGGCTGGGTCGAGGCCCATGCGCGTGACGACGAGGCCGCCGCACGCTGGACCAAATCCTGATGGCAAGAGCATCCAAGAAGGGCGGCCGCGCCGCGCCCAAACTCGCCAAGGTCGGCCCCGGCGAGCTCGTCTCGCTGCTCGATTTCGTCCGCTATGCGGTGAGCCGTTTCGTGGAAGCGAAACTCGCCTTTGCCCATGGCACGACCGATCCGGTCGCCGAGGCGATCTTCCTGGTCTGCGAGGCGCTGCATCTGCATCCCGAGCAATTCGAGAGCTTTGCCCAAGCTCGCGTCACCGTAGCGGAGGGCAGGGCCCTGCTCGATCTGGTCCATCAGCGCATCACCACCCGCAAACCGACGGCCTATCTCGTCAACAAGATCTACATGCGCGGCCTGCCTTTCTATGTCGACGAGCGCGTCATCGTTCCGCGTTCCTTCATCGGCGAGCTGCTCGATTCCCATTTCGGCGGCGACGGCGAGGTCGGCTCGCTCATCGACGATCCGAGCTCCGTCGCGCGCGTGCTCGATCTCTGCACCGGTTCAGGGTGCCTCGCGATCCTCGCCGCGTATCATTTCCCCAATGCCGAGGTCGACGCGGTCGATGTCTCCAAGGGGGCGCTCGAGGTCGCCACGCGCAATGTCGGGGAACATGGGCTGGATGAACGGATCACGCTGCACCGCGGTGATCTGTTCGCGCCGCTCGGCGGCAACAAATATGATCTGATCATCACCAACCCGCCTTACGTCGACGCCGAAGGCATGGCGGCATTGCCGCCGGAATGCCGGGCCGAGCCCAGACTTGCCTTCGACGGTGGCCCCGACGGTCTCGATGTCATCAGGCGCATCCTGCGCGACGCGCCCGATCACCTGACGCCGGACGGCGGCCTGCTTTGCGAGATCGGCCGCGGCCGCGAGCTGGTCGACGAGGCCTTTCCGGAACTGCCCCTGCTCTGGCTCGACACGGAAGATTCCGAGGGCGAGGTATTCTGGATCGCGGCCGCCGATCTCGGCTGATCGAGCGAGCGCTCCGGAACAAGTCAAATTCCGCCACGTTCACCCCCGACGAATGTTTCGCTGTCGGAGGATGTCCACATGCTCGCGCCATCGGGCGAATTGCTGCGCGCCGGTATGGCGCTGAAAATCAACCATCTCAAGCGCGCGGCCCGATCTTACCTGCGTGACCGCACCAGTCAGACCACTGGACGGATCACGTCCTACGCGGTCGCGGCCGGGCTGTTCGCGGTGGCCGGGCTGTTCTTGGTCGCAACCTTCTTTGTCGGCCTGATCGCGCTGTATCGCTGGATCGCTATCAGTTACGGACAATTCTGGGGCTTTGGGGCCGTTGCGGCGGTGCTCCTGGTGCTCGCCGCAGCCTGTGCCGGAGTGGCCATGGCTCAAATCCATCGCCGGACCAAGCCGATCGTGCCGCTTGCAAGTCGGATGCGCGTGGCGATCGCCACGCCGCGGATCCCGCGTGGAACGGTCAAGCAGGCCGTGAAAGAGGTCGCGACGACGATCCCTCTGGTACCGCTGGCGCCGGGAGAACGCAGCCGGGACGGCAGGACTGCGACAGTTCTTGCCAACCGCCCCGTGCAACTCGGCTTGATGCTCGCGGCCGTCGGGCTGTTGGGTGTCACGGCAGCGCGCCGAAGGCGCTCCCGCCACGGATTGGACGCCTGACATGCGTGCGCGGCACACCGAGCAGCAGCTCGACAGCTGGCTCCTGGTCGCCGCCACAGCCGTGTTCGTGTTGAGCGCAGAACGCTACTTTCAGGATTCCGGCTTGATCCGGCCGCGGCCTCCTCAAGACCAGCGCAACAGCGAAGGACATTCGCCTGAAACGAGCCCGGCGGGCGCAGCGACGCAGCCCGGGCACGGGCGCCGGTCGAAAAGTCCGTTCGCCATTCCCTGGGCGGGCTGGAAGGATATTTTCTGGCGTACCTATCAGCGCATCGGCGACGATCGCCTGCTGGCGACCGCCGGTGGGGTCGTCTTCTTCGGGCTGCTCGCGATCTTTCCCGCCGTGACTGCACTGGTTTCATCCTACGGCCTGTTCGCCAATCCCGCGACCATCACTGACAATCTCCAGAAGCTCGCGATGATGCTGCCCGAAGGCACCTTCCAGATCGTCCAGGAGCAGGTCGGACGCGTCGTATCGAAAGGCAACACGGCGCTTGGCGCCACCTTCCTGTTCGGTCTTGCGCTCGCAATCTGGAGCGCCAATGCCGGGGTTAAAGCGATCTTCGACGCCCTCAACGTCGCTTATGAGGAGCGCGAGAAGCGCGGCTTCATCAAGCTCAACCTGATTACACTCTGCTTCACGGTCGGTGGCATCATCGCGCTGCTGCTGATGGTGGCCGCCGTCGTCGCCTTCCCGCTTGCGCTCGATCATCTCGGCCTTGCGCCGGAGAGCAAGCTGATCGTCGCGCTCGCCCGCTGGCCGCTGCTGCTCGTCATCCTGCTGGTGGCGCTTGCCATCCTCTACCGCTTCGCACCCAGCCGCGACCAACCGCGCTGGCAATGGCTGAGTGTCGGCGCCGTGACCGCCGCCCTGCTCTGGATCGCCGGCTCGGCGCTGCTGTCCTGGTATCTCTCGGCCTTCGCCAATTACAGCGCCACCTACGGCTCGCTGGGCGCCGCGATCGGCTTGATGACGTGGATGTGGATGTCGGCGATCGTGATCATGTTCGGCGCCGAGCTGAACTCGGAGATCGAACGGCAGACCCTGCGCGACACGACCACAGGACGCCCCAGGCCTCTCGGCAGCCGCGAGGCAGTTTCGGCCGACACGGTCGGCGCCGCCGCACCCTCCTGACGACCTCCACGCGAGCCCGCGGCTGCTATCCCCTCGAATCAACAATGATGTTAAGGTCATGCATGCTTGGGGGAGCATGAGGCGCGACGGGTGCGAATTGCGACCCGTGTTTTCCCGGGTGAGGCAATCAGCTCTTGAGGCGTAGCGCGCGGCATGATTCGTATTTCGACGATCTTCATCGCCTTCTGCATGGTTCTGGTCGCAGCCTCGCTCGGGCTGGTGCTCTACTCGGTCGCCGGCATCAACGGAACCGAATCCGCGATCGTGGCGCTGACTGCCCTGACCTTCCTGATCCTCTACAATGCAGTCTCGATGCGGCTCCGCGACCGCAGCGACGTCGGCGGGCAGATCGCCGACCTGTCGCGGGGCACCGCCGACCTTGCCCGCCAGGTGGCCGAGTTCGGGCGCCGGCTCGCCGCGATCGAAGGCCGCATCGCCTCGTCCAATTCGACCAACTCCGATCGTGTCCAGTCGGTGATCGGCGAAATCAACGAGCTCGGTGGACTGGTCAGGCAGCTTGCCGCCACGGTATCGACCCATGAGGACATGCTGGCCGGTCAAGCGCCGGCGCCCGCGCCCGCTCCGGTCGCCCGGCTGGAGCGCGAAGCCCCCGTCGACCAGATCACGCCCTTCGAGGAGCGGCCGGCCGCTCCTCCGCCGCTTGCGGCACCGCCACCCCGGCCGACGCCGCCGGCGGTCCAGACCAGGCCAGCCAATGCCGTTCAGACCGTCAACGGCCGTAACCAGACCCAGATGCTGGCGACGCTGCGCAACGCCATCGACGAGAACCGCATCGACATCTTTCTCCAGCCGATGGTGACGCTGCCGCAGCGCAAGGTCCGCTTCTACGAGGCGGTGACCAGGCTCCGCGACGAGCGCGACCAGCTGATTGCGGCGGAAGAGTTCATCAGCATCGCCGAAGCCTCCGGACTGATCGGACGCATCGACAACATGGTGTTGCTGCGCTGTGTCCAGGTGTTGCGCCGGCTGATGGTGCGCAACAAGGATGTCGGTGTGTTCTGCAACGTGGCGGCCTCGACGCTCGGCAATTCCACCACCTTCGCGCAATGCCTGGATTTCCTCGAGGCCAACCGGGCGCTGGCGCCGTCGCTGGTGCTGGAGTTCAAGCAGGCGACCTTCCGCGGCCTCGGCCCCGCCGAGACCGAAAGTCTCGCGGCCCTCGCGCAGCGCGGCTTCCGCTTTTCGATCGACCATGTCACGGACCTCAGGATCGAGCCGCGCGAGCTCGCCGATCGCGGCGTGCGCTTCATCAAGGTCCCGGCATCGCTCCTGCTTGACCCCAGGCAAGCCTCGAGCTCGGACATCCATCCCTCCGACCTGTCCGACCTGCTCGGCCGTTTCGGCATCGATTTGATTGCGGAGCGGATCGAGGGAGAGCGCGCAGTGGTCGATCTGCTCGACTATGACGTGCGGTTCGGCCAGGGCTTTCTGTTCGCGCCACCCCGGCCATTGCGGCCCGAGGGGGCATCTGCTACCGGCGGAGCGGCGCCGAACCAGGCGCAGGATATTCAGGGATCCAATGGCTCCGGTACTTCAAGCCCAAGCGCAACTTCAGCTGCGACGCCCGCCGCTCCGCCATCATCGCGCGTCACCGGCAACGCAGCCCTCGCGCGCCGCATCTGATCGGCCGCGCGCATCATGACCACGCTGCACTTCGCACAGAGCCTGCGCGAGCTTGTGGCCGGGGTCGATGTCGTGCTCAGCGACATCTGGGGCGTCGTCCATAACGGTCTGGAATCGTTCCCGGAGGCCTGCGAGGCGCTGCACACCTATCGCAGCCGCGGCGGCACGGTGATCCTGATCACCAATGCGCCGCGCCCGGCTGACTCCGTGCAGCGGCAATTGCGCAAGCTGGGCGTCGCCGACGAGACCTACGACGCGATCGTCTCCTCCGGCGATTTGACGCGGCTCTATGTCGCCGAGCATCCCGGCCGCAAGATGTTCTGGCTCGGCCCCGAGCGCGACAACTCGATCTATCGCGGCCTCGGGGCGACGACTGCGCCACTGGAAGAAGCCGACTACATCGTCTGCACCGGCCTCTATGACGACGAGACCGAGACTGCGGAAGACTATCGCGGCATGATGCTGAAGGCCCGCGAGCGCCAGCTGACACTGGTCTGCGCCAACCCGGACATCGTGGTGGAGCGCGGCGACCGGCTGATCTATTGCGCCGGCGCGATTGCCGAGCTGTACCGCGAGCTCGGCGGCGAGGTGATCTTCTACGGCAAACCCCACCGGCCGATCTATGAACGCGCGATGGCGCTCGCCGGCGAACGCCAGGGGCACCCGATCGACCGCAAGAAAGTGCTGGCGATCGGCGATTCCGTCCGCACCGACCTGACCGGCGCGCGCGAATTCGGCATCGACTGCCTGTTTGTCACGCGCGGCATTCATGCCGAGGAGTTCGAGGGCCTCGACCAGCTCGATCCGAAGTCGGTGACGGAATTGTTCGGCCACCCGCCGAAGGCGCTGATGCGCGAATTGAAGTGGTAACGGCCGGGCCGTCACCGTTCCAGCGCGGAAAAGCCCGGGACGAGCCCGGGCTTTTCGAATTCAGCTGATGGCGTCAAGCGCGCTTACGCGCTGGCCATATCAGGGAAAACCGCCTCGATCTTGGTCTTCAGCGTCGCCGCGTTGAACGGCTTGACGATGTAGTTGTTCACGCCGGCCTTCTTGGCCGCGATCACGTTCTCGGTCTTGGATTCCGCCGTGATCATGATGAAGGGCGTGGTGGCGAGGTTGGGATCTGCCCGCACTTCGCGCAGCAGGTCGTAACCCGTCATCGGCTCCATGTTCCAATCGGAGATCACGAGCCCGTACTTCTTGCCGCGCATCTTGTTCAGCGCCGCCGAACCGTCGCTGGCATCGTCGATATTCTCGAAGCCAAGCTGCTTCAGGAGATTCCTGATGATACGGATCATGGTGCTGTAGTCGTCGACCACCAGAACCGACATCGACAAATCAACCGCCATCTCGACTCCCCCAACGCATACCCAGGACTATTCAAAATCGGACCTGACAGGCCGGGCCCTCAGTTCCATCTCCCAAGCACTAGCACCAAGGCGTTAAACAGCGCGTTAACTGCGGCGGCCCGCGACGGATCGGAAATCATGTTCCAGGCGACGGCCCGCTGCAGCTTGACTTCATCGGCCGGCTCAAGCCACGGTCCCGGCCGGTCCCGCCGGCTCGAGAATTCCCCTGATGGCCCCGCAATTTACCGTTATCCGCGATACCACGCCGGAATCCGCGATCCCCAAGGGGGCCGTGGTGGCCATGGGCAATTTCGACGGGGTCCATCTCGGCCACCGGGCCGTCATTACCGCTGCCCTGGAAATGGGCCGGGCGCATGGCCGCCCTGCGCTGGCGCTGACCTTCGAGCCGCATCCACGCCGGTTTTTCAGCCCCAACACCCCGCAATTTCGCCTGACCGACGAGCGGGCCAAGCTGCGGCTGCTGGCCGGGACCGGACTGGCCGGCGCCGTGGTCATGACCTTCGACAAGGCCCGCGCCGGGACCAGCGCGCAGGATTTCATTCACCATGACCTGATCGAACGTCTCGGCGTCAGCGGGATTGCGGTCGGATACGACTTCCATTTCGGCAAGGGACGGGTCGGTTCACCGAGCCTTCTGGTCAACGAAGCGCCCCGGCTCGGCATCGAGGTCGACGTGCAGCCGCATGTCGACATCGACGAGCGCCCGGTCTCCTCCAGCGCCATCCGGATTGCGCTCGCCGAGGGGCAGGTCGACGAGGCCACCACCATGCTGGGCGCGCCCTGGTTCATCACCGGCGAGGTCATCCACGGCGAGAAACGCGGCCGCGACCTCGGCTATCCCACCGCCAACATCCGGCTCGATGCCAATTGCGGCCTGAAGCACGGCATCTACGCCGTGCGGGTCGGCCGCGGGCCTGAGCGACTGAACGGGGTGGCGAGCTTCGGTCGCCGCCCGACCTTCGATAACGGTGCGCCGCTGCTGGAAATCTTCCTGTTCGACTTCCGGGGTGACCTGTACGGGCAGGCTCTCGACTGCGCCTTTATCGGCTTCATCCGCGAGGAGCTGAAGTTCGACGATATCGACACCCTGATCCGCCAGATGGACGACGATTCCGCCCGGGCCCGCGCGATGCTGGGGGCCGCCCCGGACGCATTTCCGCGGCTCGGGACCGTCGATTAAGGGCGGCCCCAAAGCCCGCCCGCCGGACCTTTGCGCTTCCCCCGCTCGGCTGCTATGGAGAGCCCATGTTTGCGCGGCGCATCATAGGGATTAGCAGCCCGGCTTCCGCCTGAGTCTCAAGGCTCGGCGCAAGACCGGGATTTCGTCGTTTCACCCCGCGATTCCGCATCGCCATCCGTTCCCGCGCCATTCCGAGCCAGTCAACCTCATGTCCGAAAAGCCGCAAAAGTCCCCAAAGTCCGAAGCCAAAGACTATTCGAAGACCCTGTTCCTGCCGCAGACCGAATTCCCGATGCGTGCCGGCCTGCCCCAGCGCGAACCGGAGATCCTCAAGCGCTGGTACGAGATCGGCCTCTACGAAAAGCTGCGAGACCGCGCGAAAGGCCGAGCCAAGTTCGTGCTGCACGACGGGCCGCCCTATGCCAACGGCAACATCCATATCGGCACGGCGCTGAACAAGATCCTCAAGGATCTCGTCACCAAGAGCCAGCAGATGCTCGGCTTCGATTCCAACTATGTGCCCGGCTGGGACTGCCACGGCCTGCCGATCGAATGGAAAGTCGAGGAGGAGAACTATCGCAAGAAGGGCAAGCAGAAGCCCGACTTCCGCGACAGCGCCGCGATGATCGATTTCCGGAAGGAGTGCCGCGCCTACGCCACGCACTGGCTCAACGTGCAGCGCGAGGAATTCAAGCGTCTCGGCGTGATCGGCGACTGGGCTCATCCTTACGCCACCATGAACTATCCGGCCGAAGCCCAGATCGCGCGCGAGCTGATGAAGTTCGCGGCCAACGGCACGCTCTATCGCGGGTCCAAGCCGGTGATGTGGAGCGTGATCGAAAAGACTGCGCTCGCCGAGGCCGAAGTCGAGTACGAGGACTACACGTCCGACATGGTCTGGGTGAAATTCCCTGTCACCTCGCCCGCGCATGGCGCGCTCGCTACAGCAAGCGTCGTGATCTGGACCACCACACCCTGGACCCTGCCCGGCAACCGCGCCATCTCGTTCTCGCCGAAGATCGGCTACGGCCTCTACAAGGTGACCGACGCGCCCGCGGACAATTGGGCCAAGACCGGCGATCTCCTGATCCTGGCCGACGCGCTCGCTGAAGAGGTGTTCAAGCAGGCGCGCGTGGCCGCTTTCGAGAAGGTTCGCGACATCCCAGGCGACACCATGGACGCAATCGAATGCGCCCATCCGCTCAAGGGGCTCGCCGGTGGCTACGACTTCATCGTGCCGCTGCTGTCCGGCGACCACGTCACCGACGACACCGGCACCGGTTTCGTGCACACCGCGCCCAGTCACGGCCGTGAGGACTTCGACGTCTGGATGGCGAATACGCGGGAACTCGACGCCCGCGGCATCAACACCGCGATTCCCTATACCGTCGACGAGAACGGCGCCTATACCGACCAGGCACCCGGCTTCACGGGCAAGCGCGTCATCAACGACAAGGGCGAGAAGGGCGACGCCAACGAGGCCGTGATCAAGGCGCTCGTGGAGAACGGCAAGTTGCTCGCGCGCGGCCGGCTCAAGCACCAATATCCGCACTCATGGCGCTCGAAGAAGCCGGTGATCTTCCGCAACACGCCACAATGGTTCATCGCGATGGACAAGGATATTGCCGCAAACGGCAAGACCAAGTCCGGCGACACGCTGCGCGCCCGCGCACTGCACGCGATCTCGGTGACGCAGTGGGTGCCACCGTCGGGAGAGAACCGCATCAACGGCATGATCGAGGCCCGGCCCGACTGGGTGATCTCACGCCAGCGCGCCTGGGGCGTGCCGATCGCCGTGTTCGTCCGCGAAAAGGGCGACGGCTCGGCCGAGGTCCTGCAGGATGAGGCCGTCAACACCCGCATCGGCGACGCCTTCGCGAAGGAAGGCGCGGACGCCTGGTATGCGACAGGTGCCCGCGAACGCTTCCTTGGACCGCGTGCTGGCGAGGATTGGCAGAAGGTCGACGACATTCTCGATGTCTGGTTCGATTCCGGCTCGACCCACGCCTTCGTGCTCGAAGACCCCGTGCAATTTCCCGGCTTGGCCGGCATCAAACGCAAGGTCGACGGCGGCACCGATACCGTGATGTATCTCGAAGGCTCGGACCAGCATCGCGGCTGGTTCCACTCTTCGTTGCTGGAGAGCTGCGGCACGCGCGGCCGCGCGCCCTACGACATCGTGCTGACCCACGGCTTCACCCAGGCCGAGGACGGCCGCAAGATGTCGAAGTCGCTCGGCAACACCATTGAACCGCAGTCCGTCATCAAGGAATCCGGCGCCGACATCCTGCGGCTTTGGGTTGCGTCCTGCGACTACACCGACGACCAGCGCATCGGCCCCGAAATCCTGAAAAACACCGTCGAGACCTACCGCAAGCTGCGCAATACCGTGCGCTGGATGCTCGGCACGCTTCATCACTACAAGCCGACCGAGGCCGTCGCGCCTGCCGCGATGCCCGAGCTCGAGCGGCTGATGCTGCACGAACTCGCCATTCGCGCCGAACTTGTCCGCAAGGCCTACGAGACGTTCGACTTCAAGAGCGTGGTCGCGACGCTGTCCGCCTTCATGAACAGCGAACTCTCGGCGTTCTACTTCGATATCCGCAAGGACACCCTCTATTGCGATCCACCGTCATCGGCGACACGCAAAGCGGCGCTGACCACGATCGACCTGCTGTGCAATTCAATCCTGAAATGGCTGGCGCCGGTCCTGAGCTTCACTGCGGAAGAAGCTTGGCGGATGTACAGGCCGGATGCGGAAGCGTCGGTGCATTTGACGCTGTTCCCGGAAGGTCTCGATAAGCTACGCGACGAGACCCTCGCCGCGAAATGGGAAACCATCCGCAATGTCCGCCGCGTCGTCACCGGCGCGCTGGAGCTTGAACGCGCCGCCAAGAACATCGGCTCCTCGCTCGAGGCCTCGCCGGTGATCTATGTCGCCGGCCGCGACGTGCTGGCGACGTTGTTCGACACCGATCTCGCCGAGATCTGCATCACCTCGAATTACGAGGTGCGCGAGGGCGAGGCGCCGGCCAATGCGTTCCGTCTCGACGGGGTACCGGGGGTCGCGGTCGTAGTGGAGAAGGCCGTCGGCACCAAATGCGCCCGCTCCTGGAAGATCTCGCCCATGGTCGGTGAGGACGCTGAATACCCCGACGTCACTCCGCGCGATGCCCAGGCGTTGCGCGAATGGAAAGCGTTGGGCTCGAGCATCTGATCGAACGGCCATGACCCCGCTCCGCGCCGGCATCATCGCGGCCGTGCTGACCCTCCTGGCCGATCAGGCCTCGAAGCTCTGGCTGCTGAACGGCTTCGACCTCGCCCGCAAGGGCGTGGTGAAGGTGACCCCCTTCTTCGACCTTGTGCTGGCCTGGAATATCGGGATCAGCTTCGGCTGGCTGCAGAACGACAGCCATGCGGCACAGATCGCACTGATGGCAGTGAAGGTCGTCGCGGTGATTGCACTGGCGATCTGGATGGCGCGGTCGCAGACCCGGCTCGCCACGGTCGCGCTGGGCCTGATCATCGGCGGCGCCATCGGCAACGGCATCGACCGCGTGGCCTACGGCGCGGTGGTCGACTTCGCCCTGTTCCACATCGAAATCGCCGGAAATACCTATGATTGGTACGTCTTCAACCTCGCGGACGTGGCTATCGTTGCTGGTGTGACGGCCTTGTTGTATGATTCCTTCTTGGGGGTACCCGCCGCAAAAGCGCCCTGATCCCGGTCGATACGGAACGGAGGCGGAACCTTGCTTGGCGAGCGGCGGTCGCGCGAGGCGCGACAAGACGTGCTACTCCAAGATTTGCACAGTTCAAGACTGCCACAATATGGAACAGGTACAGGAATGCGCAGCTCCGAGACCAGCGGTTCGATGGGTCGAGACTCCCGGCGGGGACTTTGGCTGGCGCTGAAATTGTCAGCCGTCGCACTTGGCATTGGTCTCGTCATGTCCGCGGGCCCGGTCCGCGCCGGCGACGATGACGATGACGACATGACCTTCGAAGAGAAGCTCATCGACAATTTGATGTCGGGCCTCGGCGCCAAGGGCATGGAGAAGAAGGGCATCGAGTACCGCGAGCGCTCGCCGCTGGTGGTGCCACCGAGCCTCGACCTGCCGCCGCCCGCCAGTGCCGACGCCGCGAACGCACCGAACTGGCCGAAGGATCCCGACGAGAAGCGCCGCAAGGAGGCCATCGCCGCGCGCAAGAAGGCGGGCAACAAGGCCGCGCAATATCTGAAAGATGCGCGGCCGCTGTCGCCATCCGAGTTGGACGCCCACAAGACGGCCCCGCAGCAGGCCAGCAATGACCCGGTCCAGCCGGGTACCAACGGCACCAACCCGACACTCAGCCCGGCCCAGCTCGGTTACACCGGCGGTCTGTGGAACATGTTCAAGGGTAGCAAGCCCGAGTCCAAGCCGTTCGTCAGCGAGCCACCGCGCCAATCGCTGGTCGAGCCGCCGCCGGGATATCAGACACCTTCGTCGAACTATGCCTATGGTTCCGGAGAAGATACCACACGCAAGACCTATTTCGACGTCATGTCGGGGAAGGAAAAGGAGCAATAAGCTCCCTGTCCGTCGCAAGCAGGCGTGTACCGCCGCAACGTCCGGTGTCGGCCGGATGCGGCAGATGACTTATTCTTAAGTACAACTCGACGGCGTTCTCTGCTTCGTGACCCGAAGCTCAAAGCCGCGCGGTGTAGCATGCCGTGCTTTCACGCCCGGACTTGAGGGTTCGGGCTTTCACAAGGATCGTGATGTCCTCACACCGATCGATTGCCTGCCTCTTCGCCGCGCTCCTCTCGACATCAGCCCTCGAGGTCGGCAGCGCATTCGCCCAGACGACGGTCACGTCCGCGCCGCCCGCCAGCTTCACGCTCAGCAACGGCCTCCAGGTCGTGGTGATCCCGGACCATCGCACGCCCGTTGTCACGGAGATGATCTGGTACAAGGTGGGCTCGGCCGACGAGACGCCGGGCAAATCCGGTCTCGCGCACTTCCTCGAACATCTCATGTTCAAGGGTACCGAGAAACATCCGATCGGCGAATTCTCCAAGACCGTGCTCCGCGTCGGCGGCAACGAGAATGCCTCGACGTCGGTCGATTACACCGACTACTACCAGCGCGTCCCGAAAGAACAGCTCCCGACCATGATGGAGTTTGAGGCCGATCGCATGACCGGCCTGATCCTCAAGGACGAGAACGTGCTGCCCGAACGTGATGTCGTGCTCGAAGAGTACAACATGCGCGTCGCAAACAGCCCCGACGCGCGCCTCAACGAACAGATCATGGCCGCGCTCTATCTCAATCATCCCTACGGCCGGCCGGTGATCGGCTGGCACCAGGAGATCGAAAAGCTCAATCGCGAGGACGCGCTCGCCTTCTACCGTCGCTTCTACGCACCGAACAACGCGATCCTCGTGATCGCCGGCGACGTCGAGGCTGCCGACGTACGCCCGCTGGTCGAGCGCGATTTCGGCCCGATCCCGTCGCAGCCGGCGATCCCTGCACGTCGCATCCGCCCGCAGGAGCCGGAACCGGTCGCGCCGCGCACCGTCACGCTGTCCGACCCGCGCGTCGAGCAGCCGAGCCTGCGCCGCTATTATCTGGTGCCCTCGGCGACCACCGCCGCGGCCGGCGAGAGTGCCGCGCTCGACGTCCTGGCGCAGTTGATGGGGAGCGGCAGCAACTCCTATCTCTACCGCGCGCTCGTCGTCGACAAGCCGCTCGCGGTCTCCGCCAGCGCCAGCTATTCCAGCATCTCGCTCGACCCGACCCAGTTCGCGATCTCGGCTTCGCCGAAGTCGGGTGTCAGCTTTGCCGAGGTCGAGCAAGTGATCGATGGCGTCATCGCCGACATTGCGCAGAATCCGATCCGTGCCGAGGATCTCGAGCGGGTCAAGACCCAGCTGATTGCGGAAGCGATCTACGCCCAGGACAACCAGGCCGTGCTGGCGCGCTGGTATGGCGGCGCACTCACCACGGGCCTGTCGATCGAGGATATCAGAAGCTGGCCCGACCGCATTCGCGCCGTCACCGCAGAACAGGTCCGCGGAGCTGCGCAAAAATGGCTGGAGAAAAAGCGCTCGGTGACCGGCTATCTGATCAAGGACACCAGCACCGCTGCCAAGCGCGAGGAGAAGCGTTCGTGACCCATTCTTTCCTTCGCGCACGCCATTTCGTGTTGTCGTTCGTCACCGGTGCGGCACTCGCTCTCGCCGCGATCTCGCCGTCGCAGGCCGCTGCGAAGATCCAGCATCTGGTCTCGCCCGGCGGCATCGAGGCGTGGTTCGTCCAGGACGCGACCGTGCCGCTGATCGCCATGGAATATTCCTTTGCGGGTGGCTCCGCACAGGATCCCAAGGAGAAGCCCGGTGTCGCCAATCTTGTCGGCGACCTTCTCGACGAGGGCTCCGGCGACCTCGATTCCAAGACGTTCCATGAGCGGCTCGACCGCCGTGCCATCGAGCTCTCCTTCAGCGCGACCCGCGACACCTTCCGCGGCAGCTTGCGCATGCTGCGCGACAACAAGGACGAAGCCTTCGACCTGTTGCGATCCTCACTGACCTCGCCGCATTTCGACCCTGTTGACGTCGAGCGCATCCGCTCGCAGGTCATCTCGGGCCTGCGCCGCGACACCACCAACCCGACCTCGCTTGCGAGCAAAAAATTCCTGGAGATGGCGTTCGGCGATCACCCCTATGGACGGCAGACCAACGGGACGCTCGAGAGCGTGCCGACGATCACGGTCGCCGACATGAAGGATTATGTCGGGCGCGTCCTCGCCAGGGATACGCTCAAGATCGCGGTGGTCGGCGACGTCGATCCGGCCACGCTCGGCAAGCTGCTCGATCACACGTTTGGTGCCTTGCCTGCCAAGGCCAATCTCGTGCCGGTCCCCGACATCGAGGCGGCAAAGCCCCCGCAGCGCGCCTTCGTGCCGCTCGACGTGCCGCAGACCGTCATCACCTTCGGCGGACCGGGCGTGATGCGCGACGATCCGAATTTCATGGCGGCCTATGTCGTCAACCACATCCTCGGTGGCGGCGGCCTGTCCTCGCGGCTCTATCGCGAGGTCCGCGAGAAGCGCGGGCTTGCTTATTCCGTGTTCGAATCGCTGCTCTGGATGGAGCATTCGGCAGTCTTCATCGGCAACACCGGTACCCGCGCGGACCGTGCCGGCGACACCATCGACGCGATCGAGAAGGAAGTGCGTCGCATCGCCGACGAGGGCCCGACCCAGCAAGAGCTCGACGAGGCCAAGTCCTATCTCAAGGGCTCGCAGATGCTTGCGTTGGATACCTCCTCCAAGCTCGCACAGGCGCTGCTGCAATATCAACAGGACAAGCTGCCGATCGACTATATCGAGAAGCGCAACGCCATCGTCGACGCGGTGACGCTCGACGACGCCAAGGCCGCCGCCAAGCGGCTCTGGAGCCAGGGCCTCCTGACCGTCGTCGTCGGCCGCGCGCCCCAGGCTGCCGCGCAGCCGGCCGCGGCACCGGCCACCAAGTCGAACTGACGTCACCTCACGTTTCCTGAAATGGCCGGGTTCGCCCGGCCATTTGCGTTTCCAGAGTACCATTGCCGAACATGGACGTTCCGCGATATGTCCTGAGATCATCAATGGTGCCATCATGCTGCGGATATCCCGCGATCTCGTCATCGACGAGGACGACATCGAGATCGGCTTTGTCCGCGCCTCCGGCCCGGGCGGGCAGAACGTCAACAAGGTCTCCACCTCTGCCCAGTTGCGCTTCGACACGCGCAAGCTGACCATCCCTGAAGATGCAGCGGTCCGGCTCGCCCGTGTCGCCGGCCAGCGCATGACCAAGGACGGCGTGATTGTGATCCACGCCCAGCGCTTCCGCACCCAGGAGCGCAATCGGCAGGACGCCGTCGACCGGCTCGTTGCGATCCTGACCGAGGCGATGATCCGGCCGACACCGCGTCGCGCGACGCGACCGACTTACGCGTCCAAACAGCGCCGGCTGGACGGCAAGAAGCGTCGCAGCGACGTCAAGGCCGGACGCGGCGGTCGCTTGAACGATTGAGGGGCCTGTTCCGGAGCAACCGGGATGTGGGCATCCGGGACTTGCCCCATGCAATTGCGCGCAGGCGGGGCTAAATTGAGCGCCCGAACGCTCCCCTCGAGTCGCTCCATGCCCGTCCGTCAGCTTCCAGAGCAGGTCGTCAACCGCATCGCGGCCGGCGAGGTGGTCGAACGTCCGGCCAGCGTGGTCAAGGAACTCGTCGAGAACGCCATCGATGCCGGCGCGAGCCGGATCGACGTCTTCACCGATGGCGGCGGGCGGCGGCGGATTGGCATCACCGACGACGGCAGCGGGATGACCCGGAGGGACCTGGCGCTCGCTGTCGAGCGACATGCCACCTCCAAGCTCGACGATGAGGACCTTCTGCAGATCCGTACCCTCGGCTTCCGCGGCGAGGCGCTGCCCTCGATCGGCTCCGTGGCGCGCCTCTCGATCACCACGCGGCATGCGAACGAGCCGCATGCCTGGGCGCTTACCGTCGAGGGCGGTGAGAAGTCCGAGATCATGCCGGCCGCGCTCGCGCATGGCACCCGCGTGGAGGTCAACGATCTCTTCTATGCGACGCCGGCGCGGCTGAAATTCCTGAAGACCGACCGCACCGAGGCGGAGGCGATCCGCGAGGTGGTACGGCGTCTCGCGATGGCGCGGCCCGATGTCGCCTTCACGCTCGCGGGCGAAGAGCGCGCACCCGTGACTTGGGCCGCGGCGCTGCCCGGCGCGGCGGGACGCCTGACGCGACTCGGCGACATTCTCGGCACGGAGTTCCGCAGCCACGCCTTCGAAGTCCATGCCGAGCGCGAGGGTGTCGTCGTCGCGGGCTACGCCGCGGCACCTGCGCTCACCAAAGCCAACGCGCTCGGGCAATATCTCTTCGTCAACGGTCGTCCCGTCCGCGACAAGCTGATCCTGGGGGCGGTGCGGGGCGCCTATGCCGATTATCTGCCGCGCGACCGGCATCCGGTGCTGGCGCTGTTCGTCACGCTCGATCCGCGCGAGGTCGATGCCAATGTGCATCCGGCCAAGACCGAGGTCCGCTTCCGCAACGCCGGCCTTGTGCGCGCGCTGATCGTACACGGGCTGAAGGAAGGCCTCGCGCGCGAGGGACGCCGCACCGCCGCCAACAGCGGCGAGAATGCATTGTCGTCGTTCCGGTCCGCCTTTACGCCGCAGCGACCGGCAAGCTGGGACTGGCGGGCTTCGCCATCCGCGCCGATGCCGTCATTCGAAGGCTCGGCCGCGCCTGCGTTCGCAGAACGCCCGCAGGCTGCGTTCGACGTTGGCGCACCAAGCGCGGACGTGCGGTTCGAAACCCAGCCGGTGACCGATCTCGTTGATCGTCCGCTCGGCGCGGCGCGTACGCAGCTGCACGAGACCTATATCGTGTCGCAGACTCGCGACGGCCTGATCATCGTCGACCAGCACGCCGCGCATGAACGCATCGTCTATGAGCGGCTCAAGGCTTCGCTCGCCGAGAACGGCGTGCAGCGACAGATCCTCTTGATCCCCGAGATCGTCGAGATGGACGAGGCCACGGTGGAGCGCCTGCTTGAGCGCAGCGACGAGCTCGTTTCATTCGGCCTTGCGATCGAATCCTTCGGCCCCGGCGCGGTCGCGGTGCGCGAGACGCCGTCGCTGCTCGGCAAGACCAACGCCGGCGGGCTGCTGCGCGATCTCTCCGAACATATGGCCGAATGGGATGAGGCTCTGCCGCTGGAGCGTCGCTTGATGCACGTCGCCGCGACCATGGCCTGCCACGGCTCGGTGCGCGCCGGCCGCCGCTTGCGGCCCGAGGAGATGAACGCCCTGCTCCGCGAGATGGAGGAGACGCCGAACTCCGGCCAGTGCAATCACGGCCGGCCGACTTACGTCGAGCTGAAGCTTGCCGACGTGGAAAAGCTGTTCGGGCGGAGATGAACTACGCGTTGCGTTTCAAAAACACGAACTCGGTGTCGTCATACGCCCGCCGCTCCAGCTCCTCAAAACCTTCCGGCGCCGCGAACTGCGCGGCCTTGGCCTCTTCCACCACCAGCAGCGCGCCTGATGTCAGCCAGCCGCCGTCACGCAAGCTCGCAAGCGCTTTCTCCGCAAAACCCTTGCCGTAGGGTGGATCGAGAAACACCAGCGAGAACGGCTCGACGGGATGTGCGGGACCGAGATCGGTCGCGTCGCGGCGATAAACCTTGGTGGCACCGCCGAGGCCGAGCGACTCGACATTGTTGCGCAGCAGCGCGCGCGCCTCAGCCCCATTGTCCACGAACAGCGTGAACTTCGCGCCGCGTGACGACGCCTCGATGCCGAGCGCGCCAGTGCCGGCGAAGAGATCGAGCACGCGTGCGTCCGCAATCGGGTTGTCATAGGCGTGCACGAGGATGTTGAACACGGATTCGCGCAGGCGATCCGCCGTGGGACGGATGTCGCGCGACGACGGTGAGGCGAGATTGCGCCCCTTTAAACGGCCGCCGACCACGCGCATGCTATTCGTCCCGCGGCGTCAGATCGCGTTTGCCGTGATAGCCGCGCTTGGGACGACGCGGCGGGCCGTAGCCGTTGGCCTGTTCCTCGTTGCGCTCGCGCGCTTCATCGCTGCCGGTACGCTGCACCAGCACGCGGCGGCCCTTGCGGTCGGCGATCACGGCGCGCTTGGAGGTCTTCTCGCCCTCGCCTGACGACTTCTTCGGCACGTCGAATTGCGCGCCCGACTTCTCGATCACCTTGTCGCCGAGCTGCTCACGCAGCACGCGCGAGCGGACCTCCTCGACCTGGCCCTCGGGGACCTCGCCGAGCTGGAACGGACCGTAGGAGACGCGGATCAGTCGGTTCACCTCGAGCCCGAGATGGGCGCAGACGTTGCGGACCTCGCGGTTCTTGCCTTCGCGGATCGCGAACACCAGCCAGACATTGGCGCCCTGGTCACGCTCCAGCGTCGCTTCGATCGGACCGTATTTCACGCCCTCGACCTCGATGCCGTCCTTGAGCTGGTCGAGCTGCGCCTGGGTGACATCGCCATGGGCGCGGACGCGGTAGCGGCGCAACCAGCCGGTATCAGGCAGCTCGAGCGTGCGAGCGAGGCCACCGTCATTGGTGAGCAGCAGGAGGCCTTCAGTATTGAAATCGAGCCGGCCGACGCTGATCAGCCGCGGCAGGCCTTCGGGCAGATTGTCGAACACGGTCGGACGACCCTCGGGATCGTCATGCGTGGTCATCAGCCCGCGCGGCTTGTGATAGAGGAACAGCCGCGTGCGCTCGCGCTCCGGCAACGGCTTGCCATCGACCAGGACGACGTCGTTCTTGGTGATGTCCAGCGCCGGCGAATTGATCACGCGGCCGTTGACGGTGACGCGTCCCTGCGTGACCATCTCCTCGGCATCCCTGCGCGAGGCGAGGCCTGCGCGCGCCAACGCCTTGGCGATGCGCTCCCCGGCCTTTTTCGGCTTCGGCGGCTCTTCGCGGCGCGGCCTTCCCTCGAAATCACGCTCGCGCGCGCGATAGGCGCCACGACCGCCGAAGGCGGGGCGTTTCTCGAAGATCCTGCTGTCGTCCTCGTTGTCGCGGCGCGGACGATCGCCAAAGCGGCCTTCGCTGCGCGGATGCTCCTGCCAGTCCATGCGGCCCTCGGGCCGCTCGCGCGGACGATCGAACTTCGGACGGTCTTCGCGCGACCGGTCAAACTTTGGACGATCGCGGAACGGACGATCGCCAGAGGCGCGATCATCGCGTGAGCGCGAGAAACGCGGACGGTCATCACCACGGCCGCCGTCACGACGGTCGTCGCGCTGGCGCCAGGGCTTTTCCTCGCTGCGATCGCGGCCGCGGAAATCCTTGTCGAACGACTTGCGCGGACGGTCGCCATGCGGACGATCATCGCGCTTCTGCCAGGGCTTGGAATCGCTGCGCTCGCCACGGTCGCGCGAAAATTTCCGCTCGCCGTCGAACTTGCGCTCGCCACGGTCACCGCGCGGCGCATAGGGCCGCTTGTCGCCGAACTTCTTGTCGCCGAAGCGACCCGCGGGACGGGCATCGTCGCGGTCCCGGCTGCGCGGCGGACGGTCGTCGCGGCCATAGGACGGACGGTCGCCGCGCGGCTTGAAGCCGCGCTCGCCGCGGCCCTCGCCGCCACGGTCATCGCGCTTGAAGCGCGGGCGGTCGGAAAAATCGCGACGCGGGGCATCGCCCTCCTCGCGTCGGCGGAAGGGGCGGCTGTCGCGAGGCGGGCGGCTGTCGCGATCGCCTTTGCCCTCAAAGCCGCGCTTGGCGAATTTCTTGTCGGGGCCGCGCGGCTTGCCGCTGCGGCCGCCTTTGGGGGGACCTCGCCGGCCGCGGGAATCGTTGTCTTTGTCGCTGTCGCGAGGCATGAATAATCTCACTCAGGGGGTGGCCAGACGCATTACGCGCGCTCATTCCGAGCCGCGTGCTCAGGCAAAAATCGTAAGCACTTCTGCTGAAGGCGCAGCTACTAGCAGGTTTCTTCGGATGATACGAGGCTTGAAAGCCCCTTCTTTCATGGATTTGGCGCTCAAAACGGCCGAAAATGCCGGAAAGGCTGGCGAAGTTCCGATCGGGTGCGTGGTGGTCCGCAACTACGAGGTCATCGCCACCGCCGCCAACCGCACCCTGACCGACTACGACCCCACGGGCCACGCCGAGATCATCGCGCTGCGCGAGGCGGCGAAAAAGATCGGCAGCGAGCGGCTGGTCGACTGCGACCTCTACGTGACCTTGGAGCCCTGCACCATGTGTGCGGGCGCGATCTCCTTTGCAAGGGTCCGCCGGCTCTATTACGGCGCGGCTGACCCCAAGGGCGGCGCGGTCGAATCGGGCGTGCGGTTCTTTGCCTCACCGACCTGTCACCACGCCCCGGACGTTTATTCCGGGGTCGGCGAGAGCGAGGCGGCGCGGCTGCTCAAGGAGTTCTTTCGCGAGCGGCGCTAGCTGCCTGCAAAAAACGAAAGCAGCGCCCGCGTGGTGACGTCGGGGTTCTCCTCGGTGAGGAAGTGACCGGAATCGACAGGCTGGCCTCCGACATTGGTCGCCCATTGCTTCCAGACATCGAGCGGGGTCGCGGCGGCTTGCGCAATGCCGGCGCCGCCCCACAGCGCCAGCATGGGCACGGTGATCTTCTTGCCGGCCTCGAAATCGGCCTTGTCGAGGTCGTAGTCGATATAGGCGCCGGCGCGGTAGTCCTCGCACATCGCATGGATGCGGGCGGGATCGCGGAACGGGGCGAGGTAGTGTTCGAGCGCGCGCGGGTCGATCGCATCCAGCGTTCTCGATTTGGTCTGGCTCGCCATCTTGAAGCGCAGGAAGAACTCGCCCTGGCCCGAGATCAGCGTCTCCGGCAGCGGCGCGGGCTGCGCCAGAAACGTCCAGTGATAGATCTTCAGCGCATAGGCGCGGTTCATCCGCTCCCAGTAATTATAGGTCGGCAGGATATCGAGCACGGCGAGCTTCGACAGCCGGCCGGGATGATCCAGCGCCAAGCGATACGACACGCGGCCGCCGCGATCGTGGCCGGCGAGCGCGAAGTGGACGTGGCCGAGCCGCTCCATCATCTCCACCATGGCCTTGGCCATCGCGCGCTTGCTGTAGGGCATGTGCAGCGCATCGCTCTCGGGCATGTCGGACCAGCCATAGCCGGGCAGGTCGGCGATGATCAGCGTGAAGGCGTCGGCCAGCTCAGGCGCGACGCGGTGCCACATCACATGCGTCTCGGAGAAGCCGTGCAGCAGCAGCAGCGGCGGCCCGTTGCCACCGATGCGGGCGAAGATGCGGCCGAACGAGGTGTTGACCCATTCGGAGGCGAAGCCGGGATAGAGGTCGGCGAGATC
The DNA here is from genome assembly GCF_054056275.1 of Bradyrhizobium sp. USDA 4449. Lineage (NCBI taxonomy): Bacteria > Pseudomonadati > Pseudomonadota > Alphaproteobacteria > Hyphomicrobiales > Nitrobacteraceae > Bradyrhizobium > Bradyrhizobium sp. USDA 4449. The sequence continues at coordinate 980,640 of NZ_JBSRYD010000001.1, forward strand.
GGACATCAGTTCCACCCACTCAAAATGTCGAAACAACCCCATGCACCGTAGCGGTATTATCAGCGGGGTGACTAACCCTATCTGCTGATTGCGTATTTCTGGAATGTCGAGATCAAGCCACAGTCCCGGAGTCCGGATCGGCGCGCTGCCCGCGCCGGCGGGGACGACGCGCTAGCCCCTCGCCTTCTCGGCCTCCACCGCCTGCCAGCCGATGTCGCGGCGGCAGAAGCCTTCCGGCCAGCGGATGCGGTCGACGGCCTGATAGGCGCGCGCCTGTGCTTCGGCCACGGTCGCGCCCAGCGCGCAGACATTGAGCACGCGCCCGCCATTGGCGAGGATGGCGCCGTCCTTCGCGACCGTGCCGGCGTGGAAGATCTCGACCGTGTCGACCTTGGCGGCATCGTCGAGCCCCTCGATCTCGGTGCCCTTCTGGTAGTCGCCGGGATAGCCCTTCGCCGCCATCACCACGGTGAGCGCGGATTCCGGATACCAGCGCAGGTCAAAATTCTTCAGCTGGCCGTCGCAGGCGGCGAGGAACGCCGGCACGATGTCAGACATCATCCGCAGCATCAGCACCTGGCATTCGGGATCGCCGAAGCGGACGTTGAACTCGAACAGCTTTGGGCCCTGCGTCGTCAGCATGATGCCAGCGTACAGAATGCCGCGGAACGGCGTGCCGCGCTGCTTCATGCCCGCGACCGTCGGCAGGATGATCTTCGACATGATCGCGTCGTGGATCGCCGGCGTCACCAGAGGCGTCGGCGAATAGGCGCCCATGCCGCCGGTGTTCGGGCCGACGTCGTGGTCGAACACGCGCTTGTGGTCCTGGGCGGAGGCGAGCGGAATGGCGGTCTCGCCGTCGCACAGCGCGAAGAAGCTGATCTCGCGGCCCGGCAGGAACTCCTCGATCACCACTTCCGCGCCGGCCTCGCCAAACGCGCCCTCGAACATCATGGCGATGGCGTCCTCCGCCTCGCGCACTGACTTCGCAACGACGACGCCCTTGCCGGCGGCAAGGCCGTCGGCCTTCACCACGATCGGCGCGCCCCGGCTTTGCACGTAATCGCGCGCGTCCTGGGCGTTGGTGAATCGCTTGTAGGCGCCGGTCGGAATGCCGAACTCGGTGCACAGCGCCTTGGTAAAGCCCTTGGAGCTTTCGAGCTGCGCCGGGATCTTGTTCGGCCCGAACGCCTTGATATCCGCAGCGGTGAGATCATCGACGATGCCGGCCGCCAGCGGCGTCTCCGGGCCGACCACGACCAGGTCGACCGCATTCGTCTTGCAGAAGTCGATCACGGCGGCATGGTCGGCAACATCGAGCGCCACGCACTCCGCCTCGCGCGCGATGCGCATGCCGGCATTGCCGGGCGCGCACCAGAGTTTGGTCACCAGGGGGGACGCCGCAATCTTCCACGCCAGAGCATGTTCGCGGCCGCCGGAACCAAGCAGGAGAATGTGCATCGAAGGCTCAGAAATTGAGGGGTTTTGCTGGAGGGCGGAGGTCGCACGAATCGGGGTGGGGCTCAAGGGGGGATGTTACCCTCCAACTGTACCTCTTCGCGAGCCTTGGCAGCGCGCCTCCGCGCGTAAGAGACATTTCGACCATTTGGGATTTAAAGCGCCATGTTCGAACTTCCGCCCTTTCGCAAATGTCCTCGCTGCAAAAGCGAGTCGTTCGGTACGCTGTCTGTCGGCGGCAATTGCGTGACGAAGCGCTGCAAAGAGTGCAGATATTCGCGCGAAGAGGTGCTTCCCCGCGTTGAAAAGCGTGTCGTTACCTTGATCAGCCCGTAGGATGGGTTGAGCCCTGGCGAAACCCATCACACGTGTTTCGCGAAGCATCCGTAGAGCCAGCCGACCACTTGCCGTTGGAAGATAGCTGCGAAGACGGAGAGCGGGAAAGGGAAAGCGATGGGTTTCGCAAAGGCTCAACCCATCCTACGAACTCAATGGGCTGCTGCCTCCCCTTCCGTCGTTCCGGGGCGCGCAAAGCGCGAGCCCGTAGGATGGGTTGAGCCCTGGCGAAACCCATCACACGTGTTTCGCGAAGCATCCGTAGAGCCAGCCGACCACTTGCCGTTGGAAGATAGCTGCGAAGACGGAGAGCGGGAAAGGGAAAGCGATGGGTTCCGCAAAGGCTCAACCCATCCTACGAACTCAATGGGCTGCTGCCTTCCCTCCCGTCATTCCGGGGCGCGCAAAGCGCGAGCCCGTAGCCCGTAGGATGGGTTGAGCCCTGGCGAAACCCATCATACGTGTTTCGCGAAGCATCCGTAGAGCTAGCCGACCGGGCGCCATCCGCGATTCATCGTCACTTGCAGTCGGAAGATAGCTGCGAAGACGAAGAGCGGGAATGGGAAAGCGATGGGTTTCGCAAGGGCTCGACCCATCCTACGAACTCAATGGGCTGCTGCCTTCCCTCCCGTCATTCCGGGGCGCGCAAAGCCCGTAGCCCGTAGGATGGGTTGAGCCCTGGCGAAACCCATCACACGTGTTTCGCGAAGCATCCGTAGAGCTGGCCGACCGGACGCCATCCGCGATTCATCGTCACTTGCAGTCGGAAGATAGCTGCGAAGACGGAGAGCGGGAATGGGAAAGCGATGGGTTTCGCAAGGGCTCAACCCATCCTACGAACTGCCCAAAATTCCGGCGACAGTGCCCAAAACTCTGCACTCTCACCGTAGGCCGTCTCAGCGAGAGTCTGGCTTTCTCCTCTACGAACTGACCAGGCGTGGCGCGGCCGAAAGCTTCCACGGCGATGGCGCGTCGTCCCATGGCTCGGGATACGCGAACCCCACGCAATTCGCTTTCATCAACGGATTCAAGCTCCAGTTGCAGCCGACACGCGAGCACGCATCGCGAACGACGGGCCGTGGCGCGCGGCGGCGGCTCCGGGCGGCCTGCGTCTCACCTGATCGAACGTTATAATTTATTTATCGAACGTTAAAAAATGGCACGCCGCTTGCATTTTGGGGCGAAGCCGCGCGACGCGTGCAGAGATCGAATGCGCGGATCCTTGTTTTGCTTGGAAGGTGAAAGACAATGAGTCCCAAACTGCCCGAAGCCCCCGGAGGCGCTGTTTCCGAGGCCCATGCCCGCGTTATCATCAAGCCCGGCTATCATCCGGAGCTGACCAATGAAGACCTTGCGCCGCTCAAGGAACAGACCTGGAGCGCGTACAATATCTTCGCATTCTGGATGTCCGATGTGCACAGTGTCGGCGGCTATGTCACCGCGGGAAGCCTGTTCTCGCTCGGACTGGTCGGCTGGCAGGTGCTGATCGCGCTCCTGGCCGGCATCATGATCGTGCAACTGTTCTGCAACCTCGTCGCCAAGCCGAGCCAGGTCACGGGAACGCCTTATCCCGTCATCTGCCGCGCGCCGTTCGGCGTGAAGGGCGCCAATATCCCGGCCATCATTCGCGGCCTCATCGCGGTCGCCTGGTACGGCATCCAGACCTATCTGGCCTCGAGCGCGTTCATGGTGGTGGCGCTCAAGTTCTTTCCCACGCTGGCGCCCTATGCCGATGTCGGCCAGCACGGGTTCGTCGGCCTGTCGGCGCTCGGTTGGGCCTGCTTCATGTTCCTGTGGGTGCTGCAGGCGATCGTGTTCTGGCGCGGCATGGAGGCGATCCGCGTCTTCATCGACTGGGCCGGCCCGGCCGTGTATGTCGTGATGATCGTGCTGGCGGCCTATCTCATCGCGAAGGCGGGCATCGCCAACATCGGGCTCACGCTCGGCGAGGTCAAATACAGCGGCTGGGACGCGCTGCCCGTGATGATCAATGCGATCGCGCTGGTGGTCTCGTATTTCTCGGGACCGATGCTGAACTTCGGCGACTTCTCGCGCTACGGAAAGAGCTTTGGCGCGGTGAAGGCCGGCAACTTCTGGGGCCTGCCGGTCAACTTCCTCGGCTTCTCGGTGCTCACGGTCATCACCACGTCGGCCACGCTGCCGGTGTTCGGCCACATGATCACGGACCCCGTGGAAACCGTCAGCAAGATCGACAGCACGTTTGCGGTCGTACTCGGCGCGCTGACCTTCATGATCGCGACCATCGGCATCAACATCGTGGCCAACTTCGTCTCGCCGGCCTTCGACTTCTCGAACGTCGCGCCGCAGCGGATCAGTTGGCGGATGGGTGGCATGATCGCCGCGGTCGGCTCGGTCTTCATAACGCCGTGGAACCTGTACGACAATCCGCAGGTCATCCATTACACGCTCGACATCCTCGGCGCGTTCATCGGTCCGCTGTTCGGAATCCTGATCGCGGACTTCTACATGGTGAAGAAGCAGCAGATCGTCGTCGATGACCTCTATACTCTGAGCGAGAGCGGCCTTTATTGGTACGAGGGCGGCTACAACAGGAACGCGATCCTCGCGATCATTCCCTCCGCACTCGTGCCGGCGATCTGTGCATTGGTCCCATCGTTGTCGGTGCTGGCCAATTTCACCTGGTTCATCGGCGTGGGCCTGGGTTACGGTATCTACAACTATCTCATGCTCCGTCAGACTGCGCTCGCTTCTCAGCCGGCCTGACCGGCTTGCGGGGACGGCCCGCCCGCAGCGGGCCGTCCTTTTCGCCGATGCGCTTCTTCTATCGCTGCCTGGCGCGTTACAGCTGCTTCCCCGCAATGATTTCCTGCAGGGTCGCGACATGCCGCGCAAACGCCCCGCGGCCCGCCGCGGTGGCCGTCACCGTGGTCTGCGGTTTCTTCCCCACGAAGGCTTTGTCGACCGAGACGTAGCCCGCCTTGGCGAGCGTCTCGATATGTGCGCCGAGATTGCCGTCGGTGGCGCCGGTGAGTTTCTTCAGCCGCGCGAATTCCAGGCCTGAGGCGACCGGCAGCGCGTTCAGGGCCGCCATGATCTTCAGCCGCAGCGGCTGGTGGATGATGTCGTCGAGTTCGGCCATCAGATCCGCCGCATCCAGAGGCCGCCCAGGATCAGGCCGCCGCCGTTGACGAAGGCCATCCAGAGCGGGAAGGCTTCGCCGATGGTGAAGAAGCCGACCAGCGTCAGTGCGGTGATGCCGAGTCCGATCGCGACGAACGCAGTGCCGAACCACAGACCGGCAAGCATGTAGAACAGCATGAAATAAACAGGCCAGAATGCGCCGAGCTCGCGTGGGCCGAAATGACCGAGCACGTTGGTGCAGACATAACCGAATGCGAAGAACAGCGCGAACACCAGCGGCACCCTGACGTCGAAGGCGGCACCATGGAGACGTGACGGCGTGAGCCAGCGGAGCGCGATCAATCCGCCGACACCCAGGATGTCGACGGTCGGCCAGGCGTAACGCGCGTAGAAGGGCCAGAGCCAGGTCACGAGATTGCCGGCGAAGACCAGCATGCCCCACCATATCGCCCCGAGGCTCGCCAGCTCATAGAGCTGCGATTGCTTCACGCGCTGGACGATGTCGTCGATATCGGCCAGCGCTGCGGACGCCTCCTTGCTGTCGATCATGACTGGCCTGCGCCCCGCGTCGCCACGTCGTCGGCGATCGCGTTGACCGCCTTCGCATGGGTGACCATACCCATGTGGTTGACGCCGTCGATGATCTTGACGTCGATATCAGGCCTGATCGCCTGCACGGTCTCGGCATATCTGGCCGAGATCATCATCTCGTCCTCGGCGCCGCCGAAGATCGTCATCGGATGCGTCACCGCAGCCAGATCGAGGCGATAGCCGCGCGTCGCGAAGTTGCGCATCAGGCGGTCGGAATAAACAGCGGTCAGATAACGCTCCGAATTCGCAGGCACCGCGAAGGCGAGCACCGGCAGCTGCGAACAGCAATCGATGCCGAGCTTGCGCAGGGCGGTGAGCCCGATGAAGCGCGGGATGTCGGGATTGGCCCAGCCGCCGGAATGCGCGACATTGGTCGGCGCGTCATAGCCGAGATAGGGCGCGACCAGCACGGTGCGGACGAACAGGTCCTGCACGATCGGCGTCGCGGCGACGCGCAGCGAGAAGCCGGCGCCGGCGGAATGACCGATCAATGTCAGCGGCAGATCGGGCGTGCTCTTGCGGACATGGGCGACGAAGTCGACGAGGTCGTCCTCGAGCTGGCCGACATAGCCGATGTCGCCGTGCGTGCCGGAGGCGCCGTGGCCGCGGATATCGAGCGCCCAGGTCTCGACGCCATGCGCGGCAAGCGCGGCCGTCAGGGCATGATTGACGGTGCCGGAGGAGCCGGACGAGCCGTGGATGAAGATCGCGCCGCGGTCGGTGGTTGCTCCCTTCGGCTGATAGTGCCGATAGCCCAGCCAGGTGCCGTCGCGGGCCTGGAAGCGCTCCAACGCCGGCAGCGTGGACCAGTCGATGCCCTTGGCGGAGTCCGAGACCGAGCGCATCTCCGCGGGCCGCTGCAACGGCGTCGCGATCAAGGCGGTGAGGATCAGCGCCGTGGCGCCGACCGCGCACAGGCCCCATTTGAGCAAGCCCAAAACACCTCGCAGTATCGGTATCGCCATGGTCCAAACTCCCTGAACTTCCAATCAATAGAGAACTCTATAATACAGAGTACTCTCCCAATCAATCCCCCGGATGGCGTCGCGCTGCGAAAATCCTTAACGTCTGAACTGACCCCAAAATGCCGAATCGATTGCCGATGCCGCCTGCGGAACCTCTTCACAACGCGCCCGAATTCACCGTTTCCGAGCTCTCGCAGTCCCTGAAGCGGACGGTGGAGGACACCTATGGCCATGTCCGGGTCCGCGGCGAGATCTCCGGATTCCGCGGCGCCCATTCATCCGGGCACTGCTATTTCGCGCTCAAGGACGAGAGCGCCAAGATCGAGGCGGTGATCTGGAAGGGCGTGCACGGCCGCATGCGCTTCAAGCCCCAGGAGGGGCTGGAGGTCATCGCGACCGGCAAGCTCACGACCTATCCGGGCTCCTCGAAATACCAGATCGTGATCGAGGCGCTGGAGCCGGCCGGCATCGGCGCACTGATGGCGCTGATGGAGGAGCGCAAGAAGAAGCTCGCCGCCGAGGGCCTGTTCGACGAGGCGCGCAAGCAGCTGCTGCCCTGGCTGCCCGAGGTGATCGGCGTGGTGACCTCGCCGACCGGCGCCGTGATCCGCGACATCCTGCACCGGCTCGAGGACCGCTTTCCCCGTCACGTGCTGGTGTGGCCGGTGAAAGTCCAGGGCGAAGGCTCGGCCGAGCAGGTCGCGGCCGCAATCCGCGGCTTCAATGCCTTGCCCGAGGGCGGCAGGATTCCGCGGCCCGACGTGCTCATCGTCGCGCGCGGCGGCGGCTCGCTGGAGGATCTCTGGTCCTTCAACGAGGAGATCGTGGTGCGCGCAGCAGCCGAGAGCATGATCCCGCTGATCTCGGCGGTGGGCCACGAGACCGACATCACGCTGATCGATTTCGTCGCCGACAAGCGCGCGCCGACGCCGACGGCGGCGGCCGAAATGGCAGTCCCCGTGCGCAGCGATCTGTTCGTCGAGGTCGCCGATCTCGCGCGGCGCACGCGGGCCTGTTGGCAGCGTGGCCATGAAAACCGCCGCAACGAATTGCGCGCCGCGGCACGCGCGCTGCCCGCTGCGTCAGATCTGCTCGCGATCCCGCGGCAGCGGCTGGATTCGGCAGGCAGCGCCCTGCCCCGCGGGCTCAAGGCCAACACGCATGCGCATTTCCGCAGGTTCACCGCCGCAAGCGCCAAGCTGACGCTGCGGGTGCTGCACGGCCAGATCGCGCAGGCCGATCATCGCCTCACGGTCTGCGGCGAACGGCTCGGCCTGTCCGCGCGCTCGCTGCTGCGGCGGCGGCGCGACCGCTTTGCCGGACTCGAAGTGCGCCTGCGCGCCTCAAAGCTCTCCAACGCGCAGGCGCAGCGCAATGCGATTGCCCGCCAGCGCGAGCGCACCCATCGCCTGGCCGAACGCGCGGGGCGCGCGCTGGTCACCCTGCTGCAGCGGCTGGACGCCCGCGTCGAGAACAGCGGCAAGCTGCTGTCCGCCTTGTCCTATCGCGGCGTGCTCGCCCGCGGCTTTGCGCTGGTGCGCGACCAAGCGGGCCATCCGCTGCATTCGGCCGACGCGATCGGTCCCGGCGCACGCGTGGAGATCGAGTTCGGGGATGGACGCGTGGGGGCGACCGCGGATGCGGATCGGCCGGCGCCGACGGCCAAGCGCGCGCCGGCGCAGCCGAAGGCCACGGCGCAGGAGGCGAAGCCCGCGCCGAAGCGGAAGCCGGTGGATCAGGGCAGTTTGTTTTAGAGGCGCGATGTTGCTGCAAGCACCGCCGCGTTCCCTCCCCCTTGTGGGGAGGGAGCGCAGTGTGCCGCACGGCACGACTGCGTGCTGCTGCAACGAAACCAACAACGAACTCTTACAAGATGTGGTGAAGATCGTTGGTCCGTGGTCCGCCGCCTACCGGCAGGACAACCCCGCCTCCATCGTGGTCCAGAAGCCGCAATGATCAGGTGCGCGCAGGGGCGAGCCGGCGTGGGCTTCGAACAGGAACACGGCGACGGTGAAGACGACCAGTGCGGATGAGAAGATGACGATGCGGTTGCGCATGACAGATGCGTTTAGCCGACATCATGGTCGAACTAAGGCGTTGCTACCGCGCCAGCCACTCCGCGACTTCCTTCTGCGATTCCGCGCGCGCTTCGGTATCGGTGCCGAGATGGCCGCGGTCGGGCGCGGCGGCGTCGCTGCTGGCGGCGGCGGCGTGCAGCGGCGTGTTGGCCCGGTCGAAATCGTGATAGGCGCCGGGATAGACCACGATACGCGCGAGCGCGCTGCGGCCATGCGCGCCGTCCACCATCTGGCGGCAGGCCGGCGGCGACGAGACGTCGTCATTGGCGCCGATCAACACCAGCGTCGGCACCCGCGTGCTCCAGCCGAGGCCGGCGGAGATCCGGCAATCCGGATAGAACGCGATCGCGGCGCGGAAATCCGGGCCTGTTTCGCGCGCCACCGCTTGCGGACGCACGGCCCAGAGCAGCGCGCTGGCGCCGTTGGCCCAGCCGATCAGGCTGACACGGTCGCGCGCCACCCAATTCTGCTTCATCAGCCAGGCCCGCGACGCCGCAATGTCGGTGACGCGTTCGCGCCGCGCCTTGACGTGCGTATCCTTGACGCGGCATTGCGGCCCAAGCTCGCGCGAGCCGTAGCTGTCGGGCAGCAGCACGGCATTGCCCGCCTTGAGCAGACGTTCGGCCCAGTCACGATAGCGCGGCTGGACGGAATCGGACCGGCTGCCGAGGCCGCCGCAGCCGTGCAGCGCGATCACGGTCGGGAACGGCCCCGCGCCCTCGGGCTTGAACAGCTGCGCATGAAGGATGCCCGACGACAGGGGAATCTCGACCTGCGCAGGCGCCGACGACGCCGCAGCCGCGTGCGCGGCCGACATCGAGACAGTCAGGAACAGGGCGGTCAGTCGAAAACGCATCGGACTCTGTCCCAGGCGGTACCGTAAGGCTCCCAGCACTATCATGCACAAACGGCGGCAAAACATCACAAACCGGTGGGTTTAACGGGCGGACAAGCCACCCTATCTGTGCTACTTCAGGTCCAACACATCGTACCCCCCGAGGTCTTCCATCAAGGATTTCCAGGGAGGGCCCTTCCACGGAGACTTTCGACCGTGCTGAACAAGTTCGGCCCCTCGGGCAATGGCGAAGCGCAGGTGCAATATCTCGACGGCGACTTCCGCGTGATCTCGCCGGGCACGTTCGTGCGCTGCGCCATCACCGACACGCGGATCCCGCTCGACGAGCTGAAATATTGGAGCGTGGACCTGCAGGAAGCCTACGCCACGCCCGCCGCCGTGCTGCAGCGGCATTTCCCCAACGCGCCGAAACCGCAATCGTGAGGCTTCGCGCGCGCGGCTATTGCTGCCTGGGATCATCGGTGCCCACGCAGGTCTTGATCGCACTCTTGCGCGCTTCGCCGACCACCTTCTGATCGATCGCCTGTTTCAGGCAATCGAGCCGCGCCTGTGCCATGCAGAGCTGCATCTGGTCGCGCTTGTCCTGCCCTTTCAGATTCTGCGTCGAGCCGAGACACGTCACGCGCTTGGTCGCGGGAACCGGCACCGCGGCGGCCGGAGCAGCGGGCGGCGTCTGCGCAAACACCGGCGCAACGATCAGACACACAAGACCGGCGGCGAGGGCAGCAGAGAACGGTTTCATCGGAGTCTCCAGGATCGCCGGAGAGCGATAGCGGTCTTGCGATGAATGTCGGCTGAATAGCGGAATGCCGAAGGGTAAGTTACGCCTTCGACTAACCCCTACGAGATCTGTCTTGCGGCGAGATCATCGCGTGCTGAAGCGCCGCTCGCGGGCCTCGTAGCGACGATCGCTGATCAGTTGCGGCAGCTGGCCGGGTTGGCGGACTCTTCCGCCAAAGCATTAAATCGAAAAGTCGCTGCACTTCCCGGCAAGTCAGTTCGCTCTGTGGTTGGAATTTTTTTGCGGATCGGCGCCCTCAAGTTGTTTGACGAAGTGCTGGTGAAACACAAGGCTGCTACACTGCATGCTAGGTCATCGGCCCTGCTCTTTTTATCGCACAGACAATCAAGTCGCCCAAACGGCCATGGCGCTTTGGAACCGACGCAGTCTGTGAACGGGCTCATATCGAAGAGCCATCTGGCGGGCTACGATCACCACGAAAATTCGCGGTGGAATATCAAGCCAAACGATGGGGTGATCATGTCCGCCATATTCGAGTTGCTCTATCGTGAATATTGCCGCGCCCGTCTCGCCGAGATGCGAAAACAGCTTCTGATCGCACCTGAACGCGCTGAAGCTCTCGACGCGGATCATCTCCCCGCAACTCGGACTTCCGATGGCGGGATGGACACACATCGCAAGCCCGCTCACCACGTGCCCCACTGAAGCGGCCCGGACACACGCACCGCGCCGTCGTCCGTCAATGGACGCCAGCGCACTTCACCTCGAGCTGGGATGTTTTGCTCCACGTGGGAAGCGTTGCCGCCGCGTAGCACGATTGCGGCGGCCCGCTTCCAATCCGGATGTCAGCTTCCGGGCGGCGAATACGATGAACGCAGCTTCGCGGCGTTCTGGCGAACCTGCTTGATCTCGTCCTGGGTGAACAAGCGCGTCAGCTTCACGTTCTGCAGGGTGCCCGCCGTCACGGTGAGCCCCGAGATGGCCGGGGCCGCACCCGGATCAGGCACGTCGAAGATCACGAGAACGCCTGGGCCGTCGGTCGCAACGCTGTACATCGATATCAGCTTTCCGCCGGCCGCCTCGATGAGTTTTCTCGCCGCTTCCTGGCGATTGGTCGTGGGATTTTCCAGGATGGCATTGAGAGCGCGTGGGGTGTATTGACCTGTGAGGCAAAAATGCATGGCATGTTCTCCTCTGAGCTTTTGAAAACAGTCCTCCCTGCCGTTCCGAACTCGTCGTTCCGGCCACCGCATTTGAAATGGCAAGGTACGCTGCCCGCCGTGGGCATCAACGCCGCCGATAATTGCCGGGAGTTCGGCACGTCCCGGTGACGGCTCTCATCGAAGGCTACATCAACTCCCGAACACGCGGAAGAGGATTCCGCCAGCGGCGACATGTCGCTTTCGGGCTAGGGCAGAAACGTTGCCCAACGTACGAGATCAAGGCGCGCTGAATCGGCGCTCGCGCGCGTTGTACAGATGATCGCCGATCAATCGCCGCAGCTTTTCCGGTTCATCGAACTCGAGCTGGACCGCGAACGGCATGATGCCATCAGGCACACAATCGGTGCCGCACAGGCGCGCGAGATCTTTTTCCGTCGTTGCCAGCGTGAGCTGCTCGCGCGAGGCATCCGCCACGAGCGCGGCGATCTCGGCTTGCGAAAACACGTGGTGATCGGCGAAGGCGCGCGTGCGCGCGACGGTGATGCCGCTGGCGCGCAATGTGCGGAAGAAGCGCTCGGGATCGCCGATGCCGGCAAATGCGAAGACAGGTTTGCCGGAGAGCTGCGCGACCGAGGCCGCATCCGGCTTCAGATGCGCACGCAGCACCGGCTTGTTGCGCGCAGCCAGCTGGGCAGCGACATCCTCCGCGGCTTGACCGTCGCCGATCAGCACCAGCGCATCGGTGCGCGCGAGCTGCGCTCTCAGCGGCGCGCGCAGGGGGCCCGCAGGGAACACCTTGCCGTTGCCGAGGCCGCGTTCGCTGTCGATCACGATCAGCGAGGCATCCTTCAACAGAAGGGGGTTCTGAAAGCCGTCATCCATCAGGATCACGGTGGCGCCTTGGGATTTCGCCAGCGCGACGCCGTCGCGGCGATCGCGTGCCACCGCGACGGCAACGTCGCGCGCCATCATCAACGGCTCGTCGCCGATATCGGCGGCGGTGTGACGAAACCGATCGACCATGACCGGGCCGTGCAAGCGCCCGCCATAGCCGCGGCTGAGCACCACCGGGGTCTCGCCGAGCTCGCGCAACAGCCTGGTCAACGCCAGCACGGTCGGCGTCTTGCCGGCGCCGCCGACATGGTAATTGCCGACGCAGAGCACGGGAATGCCGGCGTCAAAACCCGTGCGGGCCATGCGGCGTGCGGTGATGGCGCCATAGAGCGCGCCCAATGGGCTGAGCAGATGCGACTTCGGGGAACGCGGCCGGTACCAGAAGGCCGGCTCACGCATTGGCGGCTCCCATCTCGATCCGCAATTGCATCAGATACGGCTCGAGCGCCGTCATCGTGCGATCGAGCGCGCCGCCGAGCTGCTCGACCACGCCGGCGCCGGCGCGCTGCATCTTGTCGCGCACGGTCGGCTCGGCCAGCAACAGGCCGAGCTGCCTGGTCAGCGCCTCCTGCGTGTCGGCCTGGCGCGCGCCGCCGCTCTGGTCGAGGGCCGCATAGAGTTCGCTGAAATTGGCGACGTTCGGTCCGTGGACGATCGCCGCACCAAGCTTGATCGCCTCGATCGGATTCTGTCCGCCTTCGCCGACCAGCGATTTGCCGATGAACACGACTTGCGAGAGGCGGTAGAACAGGCCGAGCTCGCCCATGGTGTCGGCGACATAGACGTCGGTCACGGCGGTCGGCTGCTCGTCGCGCGAGCGCAGCGCCGGCTTCAGGCCCGACGCCGCGATCATGCCCGCAATCGATGAGCCGCGATCCGGATGCCGCGGCACGATCACGGTCAGAAGATGCGGAAAGACGCCGGCGAGGCTGCGGTGCGCGGCGACCAGCATCTCGTCCTCGCCCGGATGGGTCGAGGCCGCGACGATGATCGGACGCCCGCGCGTCATCGCCATCAGCCGCTCGAGCTTGGCGGGATCGGCGGGCGGCGCCGGCACGTCGAGCTTGAGATTGCCTGTCGTGACGACGTCGCGGCCACCGAGCGCGGAGAAGCGTTCCGCGTCCAGCTTCGACTGCGCGAGGCAGATGTCGAAGCGCGACAGCAGCGCCGAGATGGTGCCGTGCATCCGCCGCCAGCGCGGGAAGGAGCGCGGCGACATCCGCCCGTTGATCAGCACCATCGGCACCCGGCGCGCCGCGCCCGCCAGAATCAGATTCGGCCAGAGGTCGGATTCGATGAACAGCGCCAGCGACGGCTGCCAGTGATCGAGGAAGCGCGCAACGTAGCGCGGGGAATCATACGGCACGTATTGATGGATGACGTCGGGCGGAAAACGCTTGGCCACGACGGCAGCCGAAGTGACGGTGCCCGAGGTGAGCAGGATGCGGAGGTTGAGATCGCGCAGGCGCTCGATCAGCGCGGCTGCCGCCAGCACCTCGCCGACGCTGGCGCCGTGAATCCAGACCAGCGGGCCGTGCGGCCGCACGTCGCGGGAGAGCCCCCGCCGCTCGCCGACGCGCGCGGGATCTTCCTTGCCCTGCTTCAGCCGCCGCTTGATCAGCGCAGGCGCGAGCGGCACCAGGCCGGTGGCGAGGCGCCGATACATCCGCAGCGTCATCGGCAAGGACTTGGGCAGCGAGTTGGGCAGCGAGCTAGCCATCTGCAGGTCCCGGCCGGCCGAGTTGCTCATAGGCGCGACGAGTCGCTTCGTTCAGAGTCTCTTCCAGATCCAGCCGCAGCGCTTCCATGGTGGCCGCATCGGCATCCGCGGGGACGTGAATTTCCTTGATGCCGACCAGGACGCCATGGCCGAACGGCAGGTTGATGGTGGTGCGGTCCCAGTTCTTGAGCCGGATGAAGCGGCTGGTCGCCATTGCAAAAGGCATGATCGGCCGCCCCGATTCCCGTGCCAGCATGATGATGCCGAGGCCTGCCACGCGCGAGCGCTTCGGCACATCGGCGGTCAGCGCGACATTACAACCGTCCTCGAGCGTGTACACCATTTCCCTGAAGGCGCCGACCCCGCCCTTGCGGTGGAAGGCGCCGCCGTGATCCCCGGACCCCCTGACGGTGCCGACGCCGAGCCGCTCGACCGCGATCGCGTTGAACTCGCCGTCGCGGTGGCGGGAGATCAGGACCTTGGCGCGGTAGGAATCCTTGTTCTTGATGAACGGAGTGAGGAAATGCTGGCCGTGCCAGAATGCGAAAATCGCCGGCATCTGCGGCTCGACGAGGTCGTAGACGTCGGGTGGATCGAACGTGAACCTGTTGGTCCGCCAGACAAAGCGCAGATATTCGGCCGCCAGGACCCCGGCGGCACGCTGAACAAGGCTGCTTCGCAGCGCATTGCGAAGCAGTTTTTTCAACGCGCCGGCTTCGGTTCTTGGTTGGGGTCGAGCAGCCGATGGAGGTGGACGATGAAATAGCGCATCTGCGCGTTGTCGACCGTGCTCTGCGCCTTGGCACGCCAGGCGACATGGGCGGAGGCATAGTTCGGATACAGGCCGACGATCTCGACATCGTCGAGGTTCTTGAAGGTGTTGTGCTCGAGATCGAGCAACTCACCCCCGATGACGAGGTGAAGCAGTTGTTGCGGGGCACTATCTGACATGGATTCGGTTCCTAACAGGTTGCCCGGCAAGCAGTGTTCGACAAGCGCGGCGACGATGCTCAGGCCGGGGGACGGTTTCGAAAATGCGCGACAATGCTCGCATGACGATCGCGTCCCGCTGCCACAAGCACCCCGTGCGTCACTTCCCGGCGATTATAGAAGATGGGATCTCCAGAGAGGTCGCTCATCCTACCATCCGCTTCCTGCACGATCAAATCGGCCGCCGCAAGGTCCCAATCATGGCTATTGCCGCCGGCAAAGGCCGCATCGAGCCCGCCATTGGCGACCCGGCACAGCCGCAGCGCCAGCGAGCCGATTCGCGGATGCAGCTTGATGTCGCCGAGTGACGGCTTCAGGCGCTCGACCAGAGGCTTGGGGCCTGCGACGCGTGCGAAATCGAGCGCGGTCCCGGGTGTTGCCCGCACGGGCTTGTCATTCAGCAGCGAGCCCTGGCCGCGGACGGCGAAAAAGTACTCGCCGCTGGCAGGCGCGAACACCGCCGCCAGCACGGGCGAGGCATCCTCGACCAGCGCGACGCTGACGCACCATTCGTCATGGCCATTCAAATAATTGCGTGTGCCGTCGATCGGATCGACCACCCAGGTCAGCCGCCGCGACAACCGGGTCGCATCGTCGGCGCTTTCCTCCGACAGCCAGCCATAATCAGGCCTGGCGCCGCGCAGGCGCCCTTCCAGAAAATCGTTGACCGCGATGTCGGCTTCCGAAACCGGCGAGGATGCGCCCTTGATCCACGTCTTCAGCTCGGTGCGGAACATCGACTGCGCGAGCGCGCCCGCCTCCCGCACCGTGTCTTGCAGCAACGCTACATCGCGTCTCAGGATGGTCGCGTCCGAAAGATCAGCGCCCGCCAAGCGTCAAACCCTCGATGCGCACCGTCGGCGCATTGATGCCGTAACGGAACTCGAGATTGTTGGCCGGCTGCATCGACTTGAAGATCTCGAACAGGTGGCCGGCGATCGTCACCTCGCTGACGGGATAGGTAAGCTCGCCATTCTCGATCCAGAAGCCGGAAGCGCCACGGCTGTAATCGCCGGTGACGCCGTTGACCCCGGAGCCGATCAGATCGGTGACGTAGAAGCCCTGCTTGATGTCGGCGATGAGTTCGGCCGGCGTCGGTGTGCCCGGCTCGAGATGCAGATTGTACGGTCCGGGCGATGGTGAGGACGAGACGCCGCGATGGGCATGGCCGGTGGTGGTGAGACCGAGCTCGCGCGCGGTGGCGCAGTCGAGCAGCCAGGTCGTCAGCACGCCCTCGTCGATCAGTGCAGTTCTCTTCACGGCGACGCCCTCGGCGTCGAACGTCTGCGAGCGCAGGCCGCGCTTGCGCAGGGGATCGTCGACGATGCGGATGTTTTTCGCAAACAGCTGCTGGCCGAGCTTGTCCTTGAGGAAGCTGGTCTTGCGTGCGATCGAGGCGCCGTTGATGGCGCCGACGACATGGCCGACCAGTGAACCCGCAACGCGCGGATCGAACACGACCGGCACCTTGCAGGTCTCGACCTTGCGCGGACCGAAGCGCGCCACGGTGCGCTCGCCGGCGGAGCGGCCGACGGTCTCGGGCGACAGCAGATCGGCACCGTGCGGCGCCGAGGTGAAGTCGTAGTCGCGCTCCATGCTGGTGCCTTCACCGACGATGGCGGTCGCCGAGATGCCCTGGCTGGAACGCAGATAAGAGCCGTGGAAGCCGGTCGAGGTGACGAGCACCATGCCGCCGATGCCAGCGGAAGCCGAAGCGCCGCCGGATTTGCTCACGCCCTTCACGGCAAGTGCCGCAGCCTCGGCCTCAAGCGCGCGGCGCTCGAGCTCGGCCGTGGCGGGCACATCGGGATCGAGCAGATCGAGATCGGGGAAATCGCGCGCGAGCAGCGCTGGATCGGCGAGCCCGACATATTTGTCATCGGGCGCAACCCGCGCCATCGCGACGGCGCGCTCGGCAAGCTTGGTCACGGCGTCTCCGCTCGCGTCATTGGTGGAGACTACGGCCTGGCGCTGGCCGACCAGCACGCGCAGGCCGACATCGTCGCCTTCGGAGCGCTCGGATTCCTCGACGCGGCCGTCGCGCACCTCGACGCCTTGCGAGATGCCGCGCACCGCGACCGCATCGGCCGCATCCGCGCCGGCGCGCTTCGCCGCCTCGACCAGGCGCTGCGCGAGATCGGAGAGCGCGGACTGATCGAACAGGTCGCGATTGGCTTTGGACGAAAGCGTCGAGCTTGGTGAAGGGTTCACAAACGAAATCCTGTTGGGGCGGGGTTCGGGGACCGGAACCACAGATGTGCCCTGATCGCGCGGACTTCAAGCATTTTCAGCCTGTAAAAGCTCAGATTCGCTGCTCTCGCGCAACGTCTCGTCAATCATGCGCGCCAAGGTCTTGTCAATCATGAGCCGCAGTGACGGTGGGTTAACCAGCCTTTTTAAGCGGTTTCGGAAAGGCCCGCGTTAAGGTCCTCGCATCGACCGGGAACATAATCCTGGCGGGGAGAACGAAAGCCGTGAGGCGTCAAACAGCAACATGTGGGGTCAACCCCACCGGGTCGAGCCGCTCTCTGCGGCTCGACCCTCTTTCCCTTCCGGTCCGCTTCGATGCGCATGATCCGCGTGCCGACGGCTATACCAGGCAGGTCGAGCTTCATCGCGAACGTGTCGTGTTACGCCGTGCCGTTCGCGGCATGCAGATGGCGATCAACGTGCGTGTCAGCGACTTCACCGGCGTCGCGCTGCGCGGCAGTGACGCGGCGCAGACCCTCGTGCTGGTGCATCGCGACCCCTCACTCTCCGTTCCGCTGCTGATCAGCGCCGATGGCGACGATCTTGCCGAGGCCTGGGCGATCTGGAGCGAGCTGTTCGCGCTGCCGCAGCTCGACGAAGCTGCCCGCAAGCCGGCACCGCGTCGCCGCCGCGCCAATGCGATCCGCGATCGTCGTCCGAAATTTTTGATGCGCCGCCGCACCGCCATGGCGCGCGAGCTGCCGATTCATCGTGCGGAGCGCGAGATCATCGCGCGGACCTAGGCCGCGCGGATCACCGCGTCGGCCAGCAATCCCGCGAACAGCAAGGCCCCGGCATACTTGTTCGAATAGAACAGCCGCTTGCACAGCTCAGGATCGTCGATCCTGAGCCGCATGATCTGCGACGCCAGATGCGCGGCAAAGGCGGCAAGCCCGAGCCACGCCGGCCATCGCGCATCGCCTGACGCCAGCGCGACACCGATCAGCATCACCGCCACCAGATAGAACAGGATCAGCGCCCGATGCGTATGCGCGCCGAACAGGCGCGCGGTGGACTTGATGCCGATCAGCGCGTCGTCCTCGGCATCCTGATGCGCATAGATCGTGTCGTAGCCGATTACCCACGAAATCGCGCCGGCGTAGAGCACCAGCGCAGTGACACCGATGTGTCCGAAGGTGACGGCGAATCCCATCAGCGCGCCCCAGGAGAAGGCCAGCCCGAGCACGATCTGCGGCCACCAGGTGATGCGCTTCATGAAAGGGTAGACGGCGACGATCAGAAGCGAGGCGATGCCGGTCGCGACCGCGAAGCGGTTGAACTGCAGCAGCACCACGAGACCGATCAGCGCCTGCGCGACCATGAAGGCCAGCGCCTGCTTCGTCGTCACCTGCCCTGACGGCAGCGGCCGCGAGCGCGTGCGCTCGACCTTGTCGTCGAGGTCACGATCGGTGATGTCGTTCCAGGTGCAGCCGGCGCCGCGCATCACGAAGGCGCCGATGAAGAACAGTACGATCACGCGCGGCAGGCGGTGGACGTCATGCGCCATGCCGCTAGCGAGCGCCGCAGACCACCAGCATGGCATCAGGAGCAGCCAGGAACCGATCGGACGATCAAAGCGGGACAGCCGCAAATAGGGCCGCGCCCAGTGCGGCGCAAGCGTATCGACCCAGTTGCCGGTAGAGTCGGCAACGCGGGCGGATGCGTCACTCATCGGGTGAGAACGTTGCCGTTGAGCGTGTCGAAGGTGCTACCGCCCTTCTTGCCGGCATTGGCTTCCGGCGCAGTGCCTGAACCCAACACCTCGCTCAGCGACGGCCCGGCCGGGCCGCGCGGCTGGTTGGCCATCTGCTGCGCGACGTTGCAGACCTTCGTCTGCATCGACTCGGTATTCTTGTGACCGGTCTTCATCTGCTCGCCGACGTTCGGCGGGATTCCGCATTTGGCGGCGTGACTCTCGATGTATTTGATCATCTTGAGCTCAGCCTGGCTGAAGTTCCTGATCAACTTGCAGGCTTCGTCAGGCGGGGCGTGGCGATCGCTGGCGGCCTTGATCAGCTTGCCGCGCTTCTCGGCTTCCTCGCGGAGCGGCATGAACGCCTTCATGCAGTCCTCGCCGGGACCGGCCTGCGTCGGCGGGGCCGCACTGAAAGCGCCGGCGCCACCGATGGGGGCCGCGCCGTTGGTCGGGAACGAGGCTTGCGGCGCGCCGCCGATCGAGGCAACCGGCGCCCGGCCGTTGACGGGCGGAAACGCCGGATCGCTTGCGCCCTGATTGGGCAGCGGCGCCGGGAACCCCTGGGCATAAGCTCCCGCGGCGCCCATGGCGACCATGGCAGCGGTGATCGGAACCATCAAACGACGGATCATCAAGATAGTCTCTCCGGCAGGCGCTACGGGTTTCGGCGCCTGCCCAAATGAAGCGCAACCAGCGTGCTCGCGTTCTTACGATTCCTGCCGGCGCTTAACAACCCGCCGAATAGGGCAAGAGCGCGGCGTGCCGACGCACCAATCGGGCGATATTTACCCCCAATGGACCGGTTTCGGTTAAGAAACGGCAACAAATCGGACCTGAATGATGCCTTCCTACGATTTTCGCGGCCCCCGCCTGTTCGTCGACGCCCCCCTGGCTCAGGATGCCAGGGTTCCGCTCGACCGCGACCAGAGCAACTATCTCGGCAACGTGCTGCGGCTTGGCGCCGGGGCCGAAGTCCTGGCGTTCAACGGCCGTGACGGCGAATGGCAGGCCGCCATCGACGGCCGCAAGCGGCCCGACAACCTCATCATTCTCCAGCAGGTCCGGCCCCAGGACCGGCCGGCTGATCTTGCTTACGTCTTCGCCCCGCTCAAGCATGCCCGGCTCGATTATATGGTCCAGAAGGCCATCGAGATGGGCGCCGCCACGCTTCAACCGGTCCTGACCCGGTTCACCCAGGCCTCCCGGGTCAACACCGAGCGCATGCGCGCCAACGCCGTCGAGGCGGCCGAGCAATGCGGCATTTTGAGCATCGCCACGGTCAACGAGCCGGTGCCGCTCGACCGCTATCTCAGTCAGCGCCCGGCCGAACGCTTGCTGATTTTCTGCGATGAGGCGGCGGAGCTTCAAAGCCCCATTCAGAGCCTGCTGGATGCCCGCCAGACCGGCCAAGGTCTCGACGTGCTGATCGGCCCTGAAGGCGGTTTTGCCGAGGAGGAGCGTGCCCTGCTGCTGCGGCAACCGAAAATCCTGCGGCTCGCCCTGGGCCCGCGGATCATGCGCGCCGACACGGCTGCGGTCGCGGCGTTGGCATTGGTCCAGGCTGTACTGGGCGACTGGGGCGGCAGGGGCAGCTGAAAACGGATGAGTTTTTGTTGATGGATGCCGGCCAGGGCTCACATCTCCCCGTTGGGGAGAGGTGACCGAGCAAGCCGATCGAGCCCTTTTCCATGACGGACCAGGATTGCGATCCCTGCGTCAGCTGTGCTCGCGCAGCGATCGATTCAGGGTCTCGGAGGGCAGCTCTCCGAACGCGGCCCTGTAGCTCGCCGCAAACTCACTGAGATGCCAGAAGCCATGTGCAATCGCGCAGGCCTTCACGCTGCGTCGTCCCGGACCGACGCGCAACTGCCTACGCACCGACCAGAGTCGCAGGACCCGGCCATAGCGATGCGGGCTCATGCCGCAGATGGCCTGCGTCGCACTCTGCAGCGTGCGAACCGACACGCCAACACGCTCTGCCATTTCGGTCATCTTGAGCCAGATCGTCAGATCGTGCCGGATCAGTCTTTCCATGTCGGCGACGATCCGCAGGTAGCTCGCCGTGGTGGCATGCACGGATTTGCTGTTTACGCCGGAGCGAATGACCGCATCCATCGCGCTGAGCAGGGATTGTTCGAGCGCCGTTTGCGACGCCGGCCGGGCCAAATAGTCCGGATCGTTGGCGGCGGTTTCGAGGGTCGTGGAGATCAGGCCACGCAAAGAGGCGAGCTCGTTCGAGGCCAGGCTCAGCAAATGATAACCATCATCCAGATGGCACCAGGGCTCGCACGCGGGCGGCGTGAAGTAGACGACACCGATCAGACGACCGACCGGCTCATAGACCAGGCAGTCGGATACCCCCTTCAGAATGACGACCGAGCTGCCGATCGATTGCCCGTTGATGCGGGTCGAGGTGACGTGATCCATCGGCACCACCACGGCGGCGGCATGCGCGAGCTGATAGCCACGGATAATCCGCGGGAAGGTCTTCACCAGAGACAGGCTCAGGTTCGGAAGACTGAGCCGCGCGCGCATGATCGCCGTCGAGCCAGCAGACAAGGGCATGCTGGATGCGCCGGCATATCTCTCACTGTCGCCGAAATGATCGATGTCATACGACCGGAGCTCGAGCGCGGTGGATGGCTTGAGGCCCTGGAACGACAACGCGCACTCCGAGGCGCCCTTCTGCGCTTCATCGCAAGCAATGTTGAGAGGGCTCCGATCCATCGTCCTGCCGCTTACCTCCCCTTCCCGGCCGCTGCAGCGCGCTCGGGCGCCCGCAAATCATCCGGCCCATTGATGCCGGCGCGCTTGAGATCGCGAAGCAGTTTCGTGAGCAGCAACATGTTGGTCTTCTGTAGTTCGTGGTTGTTGCCGAACTTGAATGCGTTCTGCTCGGTCACGATCAGCCCCGCCTTGGTCTCCGCCAGAATTTTCCGTCTCTTCAGCCCCGTCACGCGACGGCGAACCGTCTCCAGCGGCAGGCTGAGGAAGCGAGAGAGCGCCGCGCGGGACACGCCCTGCTTGATCACATCCGGCTCGACCGTGTGAATGCTGGAAAATTTCTCGTCCAGCGCCGGATCGTTCATCACGTTGATGACGTTCGCATTGAGAATCGCATGAACGATCAGAAGGTCCATCGGATCGAATTCGTTGTAATTCCGGAACATCTCGCTGATCGAAAACAGCATGTAGGCCAGTGTGTGTCGCGAGACCGTCCGGATGATGTCTGAAGTATTGCGCATGAATCGGAAACCAGCATTCATCTTGTAAACGATGGCTGCAGCGGACGTATCATCCGACATACCCAAATTGAGTATGCGGCAATTTGCCAGCCACGCTCAATCTTCATCATGATCTCGTGGGCCTGCGGACGCGGGTGCATGGAGGCGAACCGCACTGAATGCTCGATCGGGCGCAGCGGCCCGCTGACGAGGCCGCATCCGACGCCACTGGAGATGCCCAAACATTCATAGCGCATCGGCCACCGTTGCCAGCAGCCCATCTCAGCACAAGGTATTTTGTTACCGTACGTGAGGGGCTCCAAACTCGTTAAGCGATTGATCCTTTGGAGGTCGAAACCGTTTTCCGGCCATGCTAAGGGCTGCGCGAAATCCTGTGCCTCCCTGGCACCCCTGCCCTCGCCCGGTTCCACCGGAACCATGGACCCCAGAGATGACCGCGACTGCCACCTCGAATGCTGCCGGCTCCGCCGCCTGGGCGGATACGCTGCTGTTGTCGTTTGCGCAGGCCGGCTACGTCAGGGCCGAGCCCGCCATCCTGCAACCGGCCGAGCCGTTCCTCGACCTGTCCGGCGAGGACATCCGCAAAAGCCTCTATCTGACCACGGACCTGTCGGGCGAGGAGCTTTGCCTGCGCCCGGACCTGACGATCCCGGTGGCGCGCGACTACCTCGCCTCCAGCCGCGCCGGCCAGCCGGCCGGGTTCAGCTATCTGGGTCCCGTGTTCCGCTACCGCAGCGGCCACAGCAGTCAATTCCTCCAGGCCGGGATCGAGTCGTTCGGCCGCCAGGACAGCGCCGCCGCCGATGCCGAGACGCTGGCGCTGGCACTGGAGGCGACCGCCGCCTTCGGCGTGCGCGACGTCGAGATCCGGACCGGCGACGTCGCGCTGTTCAACGCTCTGCTCGACGCGCTCGACCTTTATCCGGTCTGGCGCCGCCGCCTGGTCAAGGACTTCAACCGCAAGATCAGCCTCGAGCAGGATCTGGAGCGGCTGGCAGCCGAGACCACCGCGACCCGCAGCGAATATGAGGGCGTGCTGGCCGCCCTCGCCGGCTCCGACCGCAAGGCGGCGCTGGCCTTCGTCACCGATTTGATGTCGATCGCCGGCACCACCAATGTCGGCGGCCGTACCACGGCCGAGATCGCCGACCGCTTCCTCGAGCAATCGACGCTGAAGGGCGGTGCGTTGCCGCGCGAGGCGATCACCGTGCTGAAGCGCTTCCTGTCGATCTCGGGGAATCCCGATGAGGCCGTCGCCGCGCTGCGCGCGCTCACCGCCGACGCCAAGCTCGACCTCGCCGGGGCGATCGACCAGCTCGAGAGCCGGGTCGGCTTCATGGCCGCGCGCGGCATCGACGTGAAGACCACGCGCTTCTCGACCGCGTTCGGGCGTGGGCTCGACTATTACACCGGCTTTGAGTTCGAGCTGCATCACCGGGGCAACGGCGCCGAGCCGCTGGTTGCCGGCGGCCGCTATGATGGACTGATGACCCAGCTCGGATCGCGGACCCCCATTCCGGCCGTCGGCTTCTCGGTCTGGGTCGATGCGCTGACCAGGATCGGCCGCAAGGTGGGAGCTTAAGTCATGAGCGCGCCATTCGTTCTGGCCGTTCCCTCCAAGGGCCGCCTGCAGGAAAACACCGAGGCCTTCTTCGCCCGCGCCGGGCTCAAGCTGTCCAAGGCCGGCGGCGCCCGCGACTATCGCGGCACCATCGCGGGCCTCGACAATGTCGAAGTCGCCTATCTCTCGGCGAGCGAGATCGCATCGCAGCTGTCCCGCGGCCTCGCGCATTTCGGCGTCACCGGCGAGGACCTGGTGCGCGAGAATATCGCCGATGCGGAGACGCGCGTGTCGCTGATCGACGGTCTCGGCTTCGGTTATGCCGACGTCGTGGTCGCGGTGCCGCAGGCGTGGATCGACGTGCGCACCATGGCGGATCTCGACGACGTCGCCACCGGTTTCCGCGAGCAGCATCACATGCGGATGCGGGTCGCGACCAAGTTCATCAACCTCACGCGCGCGTTCTTCTCGCAGCAGGGCATCGCCGATTACCGCATCGTCGAAAGCGCGGGCGCGACCGAAGGCGCGCCGGCGGCTGGCAGCGCCGAGTTGATCGTCGACATCACCACGACAGGTGCGACGCTCGCCGCCAACGGCTTGCGGGTGCTCGACGACGGCGTGATCCTGCGCAGCCAGGCCAATTTGGTCGCCTCGAAGGACGCCGACTGGTCGCCGCAGGCCCGCGAGACCGCGCGCGTCATCCTCGACCACATCGCGGCACGGGCGCGGGCCAACAAGTACCGCGAGGTCCGGACCCGCTTCCGGCAATGCGACGCGGCCCTGCTCGGCGAAGCTCACAGCCGATTCGGCGTTGTGGCTCCGTTCGGCGGACCGACATCGTCGGGAATGCTCACGCTGCACTGCCCGCCCGGGCAAATCTATGCGCTCGCGAGCTTCCTGCGCGAACATGGCGCCGAGACCGTCTCCGTGGTTTCGCTCGACTACGTGTTCGACCGGGAGAACCCGCTGTTCGCCAAGCTCGAAGCGTTCCTGCGGCAGTGAGCCCAAAGGTGTCGAGCTGCTCCGTTCAGCGTAGCGACAGCAACCCTCAGCTATCATATGCTGTTGAGATGATCTCGAACGCCCTCTGGAACCCCGATCAATGACGCTGGGCTCTGACGTTTCCGGCCTGACCACCACCGCGGCGACTGCGGCTGCGAAAGGGCTGTCGATTGTCGTTCCTGTCTACAACGAGGCGGCCGGCCTTGCCGTCCTGCACCAGCGCATCTGCGACATCGCCAAGACCCTGCGGCAACGCTACCGCCTTGCCTGCGAGGTCGTTTATGTCGACGACGGCAGCGCGGATGCGACACTTTCGGTCGCGCGCTCGTTGCCGGCTGACGCGGTCGACGTCCAGGTCGTCTCGCTGTCGCGCAATTTCGGCAAGGAGGCGGCACTGATGGCCGGCCTCGACCATGCCCGCCTGGGCGCGGTCATGTTCATGGACGGCGACGGCCAGCATCCGCCCGATCTGGTCGAGCAGCTGGTGCGGCACTGGATCGAGGACGGCTACGACGTCGTCTATACCGCCAAGGCGCACCGCGACAACGAACCTTTCCTGCGGCGGCTCGCCGGGCGCGGCTTCTACGCGCTGATCAATTGGGGCGCCCGCCAGAAAATCCCGGAAGACGCCGGCGACTTCCGCTTGCTGTCGCCCCGCGCGGTCGCGGCCCTCAGGCAGCTGCCGGAGCGCAACCGCTTCTTCAAGGGACTGGCAAGCTGGATCGGCTTCCGTCAGATCCGCGTCGACTATGAGCCAGCAGAGCGTGTCCACGGCGTGACGACGTTCAGCGCCGCGCGCCTGCTCGGCCTGTCGATCGAGGGCGTCACGTCGTTCTCGGTCGCGCCCCTGCGCTTTGCCAGCCTGCTCGGCGTGCTGCTGGCCGGCATCGCCTTCCTGTTCGGGCTCTCGATCCTCTGGGAAGTGTTCACGACGGGCAAGCAGGTGCCCGGCTATCCCTCGCTGGTGGTCGGCCTGATGACGATCGGCGGCGTGCAGCTCATCATGATCGGCATCGTCGGCGAATATATCGGCAAGATCCTGTCCGAGCTGAAAGCGCGTCCGATCTACTTCGTCGCCGAGCACAGCGAAAAGCACTTCGAGGCCGACAAGGCCACCGACGCGCCGAACAGGACGGCGGCCGAATGAGCGCGGCTGCGGCAGCGCCGCGGCGGATCTGGCTCTGCGCCGACGATTACGGCATCAGCCCGGGCGTCAACCGCGCCATCCGCGACCTGATCGAACGCGGCCGCCTCAATGCGACCTCGGTGATGATGGTAGGTCCCGCGATCGCGCCGCACGAGGTCGAGACCCTTCAGGCCGTAGCGGAGGCAAGCCCGCGCTGCGCGATCGGTTTGCATGTGACCCTATCGGCGCCATTCCGGCCGCTCACCATGCATTTCCGTCCGCTCGACGGCGACATGTTCATGGCCTTTCCAAAGCTGCTGCGCGCCGGATTGATGCGGCGGCTCGACAGCGAATTTTTTCGCAACGAGGTGCGGGCACAGCTTGCGGCCTTTGCCGAAGCCTTCGGCCGCGCGCCCGACTTCGTCGACGGCCATCAGCATGTGCAGTTGTTTCCGCAAGTGCGTGACGGCTTTGTCGAGGCCGTCGCGGAGATCGCGCCGAAGGCATGGGTGCGCCAGGGCGGCCGGGATCTGCCGCTGGCGCAACGGCTGACGTCTCCAAAGGCGATGGTGCTCGATATCCTCAGCGCGCAATTCCGCAAGCGTGCGGGGCGCGCCGGTCTCGCATTCAATCCTGCCTTTGCGGGGGCCTACGACTTCACGCGGGCGGCTGATTTCGGCGCGCTGATGCGCCAATTCCTCGAGGCTCTTCCCGAGGGCGGCCTCGTGATGTGCCATCCGGGCTTCGTCGACGAGATCCTCACCGGTCTCGACCCGATGACGGACGTCCGGGAGCGCGAGCATGGCTATCTCGCCAGCGACGCCTTCGCGCAGCTGCTCGCGACCAGTCATGTGACATTGGGATGAAAGCGGCGAAAGCCAAGCCACGGGCCCATTTGTCGCATACCGAAATTTAATCCGGCGGCCACTGTTGGGGCCACAATGGAACCCTACATCCCGCTTGCGCTTGTTTCGCGCGAGGGAGATGACCATGACGCCGCAGGAACGCCAGCTCGTGGACGAGCTTTTCGACCGGCTTTCGAAGCTGGAAAATGCACCGCGCGATCCCGACGCGATCGCCGCGATTTCGGACGGCTTGCGCAAGGCGCCGGGCGCGGTCTATGCGCTGGTGCAGACCACGCTGCTGCAGGACGAGGCGCTCAGGCGCGCACATAACCGCATCCAGGAGCTGGAAGCGGCCCATGCGCCGGAGCAGCCCCAGTCCGGCGGCTTCCTGGATACGATGCGCGACACGCTGTTCGGCTCGAGTCCGTCGCGCGGCTCGGTTCCGAACGTGCCGCCGCGCGAGCAGCGGCCGGTCTGGAACAGCGGCCAGGCGATGCAGCAGGCCCAGCCGGGTTACGGCCAGCCGCCCTATGGACAGGCTTACGGGCAAGGTCAGGGGTATGGACAAGGTTACGGCGCCCCGCCGGTCGGTGGTGGCGGCGGCTCGTTTCTCGGCACCGCGGCGGCAGCCGCCGCCGGCGTGGTCGGCGGCTCGCTGCTGCTCTCCAGTATTCGCGGCATGATGGGCGGCGGATCGCATCAGGCTTTTGGCGACACCACCATCATCGAGGAACGCGGCGGTGGCGGTCCCTGGGGCGGCGACCAGTCCGGCGGCTCGCTCGCGCGCGATGCCGGCCTCGATGACATCGGATCGAACCGGGATTCCCGTCAGGGCTTCCTCGACCAGGGATCGAACGATCAGGACAACAACGACCAGAATTTCGACAACAACGACGACGGCAATACGGACGTCGCCGACGATAGCGATTTCGGCGGCGGAGACGACGGCGGCAGCGATTACGCGTGAGGCTGCGCCAGCGCCAAGCAGAAACGGCCGCCGGTGAGGCGGCCGTTTTTATTGGAAGGTCAGGCGCTCACATCACCACGACCTTGGTGCCGACATTGACGCGGCCGTAGAGGTCGATGACGTCCTCGTTGCGCATGCGGATGCAGCCGGAGGAGACGTTGGTGCCGATGGTCCAGGGCTCGTTGGAGCCGTGGATGCGGTAGAGCGTCGAGCCGAGATACATCGCACGCGCGCCGAGCGGATTTTCCGGACCGCCTTCCATGTGCCTGGGCAAATCGGGGCGGCGCGCGATCATTTCCGCCGGTGGCGTCCAGTCCGGCCATTCGCGCTTGGCCGTGATCGACTTCACCCCGGTCCAGGTGAAGCCTTCGCGGCCGACGCCGATGCCATAACGCATCGCGCGGCCGTTGCCCTCGACGAGATAGAGGAACTTGTTGTTGGAATCGACGACGATCGTGCCGGCGCTTTCCTTGCCGCTATAGTCGACAACTTGCTTCTCGAACTTCGGATCGAACGGACGCTGGCGCGGATCGACCGCCTCCTGCTGGTAGCTTGCGCCCTGCTGATATGCACCCTGCATCTGCGGTTCGCCCATCGGCGGCATCCGGCGCGGATCGGCATAGGCCGGCTGCTGCTGATAGATCGGCTGTTGCGGCGAATAGGCCGGACCGCGGCCGGGACCATCGCCGAACAGGAACTCGATGAAGCCGCCGCCCATGTTGGCATTGGAGGCGACGCGCACCGGCGCCGGAGCGACCTGCCGCTGGTAGAGCACTGCAGGCGGATCGTTCGGCACGCTGTTGTCGAAGGCGCTCGCGCTGGTAGCGCCGACAATGAAGGCGCATGCGCTGCCGAGCAGCGCGACAGACATTTTCTTGAACATCGACGTACTCTGTACTGTTTCGTCTCGTTGCATTCGCCGCCGAACGCGCTGGTTGTTGGCGTCCTCGACGTGGTCAATAAAGAGCAAACTCCGTTTCGTTTGGTAAACGCAGCGGCCGTTTCGATTCACCACGTCGCGAACGGCGGTGCAATTTGGCGATCAGCGTTTATTTTCGATGAAGCGCAAAGCCTCATGGTTAATCGCGCGTTTGCACGCCGTCGCACGCGGCCGCACCACACTTCCGGACGTGAACCTCGTGTTAAATTGCTTCTGCCTACAAAGACGCGTGAGTGAGGTGGGGGAGTATCCTGATGGCTGTTCACCGCAAGCGTTTTCGTGTCGAGGATATCGCCGGTGGCGAGATGCCAGTTCTGGACGTAACCGACGAGTCGGGCCCGATGCATACCGAGATCATGGCAGAGCTGCGCGCGATCCGCGCACAGATGGCCCGAAGCGGTCAGCCCGCGCTGCCGCCGAGCGAAGGCGTCGTGGCGCAGGAAGTCGCGGAGACGCGCGCGTTGCTCGACACCTACCGGGCCCAGATCGAGCAATGCGAGAAGCTGAAGGTCGAGCTCGACCTCATTCATGACGCCATCGACCGCACCAAGCGCGAGATCGCGACCCTGCACGGCAAGAGCTTCGACGGCGGCGAGATGGCCAAGGTCAATGGCGAGCTCGGCGCGGTGGTCGGCGGTACCGAGCAGGCGACCCAGCAAATTCTCGAAGCGGCCGAATCGATCGACCAGGCCGCGAGCGCCATGTCCAAGGTGCAATCGGCCGACCAGCAGAAGCGGCTCGCCGACGACATCCAGGAACGCGTCATCTCGATCTTCGAAGCCTGCAACTTCCAGGACCTGACCGGCCAGCGTATCAGCAAGGTCATGAACACGATGAAGTTCATCGAGCAGCACATCAATTCGATGATGGACATCTGGGGCGGCGTCGACGCCATCAAGTCCCACGCGCCGGTGCCGGTCGACACCCGCAGTGAAGACGAAAAGCTCCTCAACGGTCCGAAGCTCGCCGGCGACGTCGGTCACGCCTCGCAGGACGATATCGACGCGCTGTTCGACTGAGCGAACGCGAGATCAGAAAAACGAAACGCCGGCGCAAGCCGGCGTTTTTTGTTTTGGGCTGTCATTGCGAGACCCCTTCCTTCTTCCCTTGCGGGAGAGGGGACGTCAGACATCACGCCCGCGGCGCGCAACGAACGTAGACCATGTTGCCGTAGCGGGTGGCGGCGTCCTTGTCGACGAAGCGGGTGATCATGACGCGACCGTCGAAGGAGACGACCTCGCGATCCAGCTCGCCCGGCGTCGGGCCGGGGGGGCCGATATAGTTCTTGCCGCTCGGCGAGCCCTTCAGCCGCAGCTCCTGCGGCGTCGCCTGATCGGCGAGATGCATGATCACGCCGCCGGAGGACCCGGCGCCGATCACGTAGGGATTTTTGCACTGGGCCCGCGCGGCCGCTTCGGTGCGGGCGCGGTCGGCCGGGTTCTGGAACGAGGCGAGGCCCCATCGGCCGACGATCTCGTCGGCGCGGATGGAGGCCGGCATTTCCGGCCCGGTGCCGGGCTCAGCCTCGGGCGCCGGCTGGGACGACGAGAAGGACGGCAGGCTCATGCCGCCGCCGCAGGCACCCAGCAGCAGCGCAAGGCAAGAGGCCGCCGCCAGATTGGCAACCGTGCGCGCGTGAGCTGAACTGATCATGGCATTCCCCCAAGCAAGCCTTTGGCCGCGCCCCTCCCGCAGCCAAGCGCAAAACCGCTGCCGGAGCAATGACGTCCTACTACACGCCGGCGCTCCGAACGAATTTCTATTGCCACCATCCTATATCCGCCTCACCAATCGCTTAACCACCTTTGCTTGACAGGATCGCGGCCAAGCCATATTTCCGTGGCGCACTATTAGCACTCGGAAAGCCCGATTGCTAAGCGCGCCGTGCGACCCTCGGGAGGGGGAACGGCGGCGCCGCCCCCACCCACTTCCGCTGCTTTCAGAGAAGCGAGCCTCCAAAGGGAAACGTCATGGCTAAGTCCAAATTTCGTCCGCTGCATGACCGTGTCGTGGTCAAACGTATCGACGCCGAGGAAAAGACCAAGGGCGGCATCATCATCCCCGACACCGCCAAGGAAAAGCCGTCCCAGGGCGAAATCGTCGCCGTCGGCCCCGGCGGCCGTGACGAGGCTGGCAAGCTGATCCCGATCGACCTCAAGGTCGGCGACCGCGTGCTGTTCGGCAAGTGGTCGGGCACCGAGGTCAAGATCGACAACGAAGATCTCCTGATCATGAAGGAGTCGGACATCATGGGCGTGATGGCCTAAGGCCATCTGCCTGAACAGCCGCTGAATGTCATGCCCGGATCATCAGGTCCGGGCATCCATCATTCCGCCTGATATCACCACGCACGACACATCACGAATGAACAGGGATTGCAGAACATGGCTGCCAAGGACGTCAAGTTTTCCGGAGACGCGCGCGATCGCATGCTGCGGGGCGTCGACATTCTCGCCAACGCCGTCAAGGTGACGCTCGGCCCCAAGGGCCGCAACGTCGTCATCGAGAAGAGCTTCGGCGCGCCCCGCATCACCAAGGACGGCGTCACCGTCGCCAAGGAGATCGAGCTCGAGGACAAGTTCGAGAACATGGGCGCCCAGATGGTGCGTGAGGTCGCCTCCAAGACCAACGATCTCGCCGGCGACGGCACCACCACCGCGACCGTGCTGGCCCAGGCCATCGTCCGCGAAGGCGCCAAGGCGGTTGCCGCCGGCATGAACCCGATGGACCTCAAGCGCGGCATCGACAGCGCGGTTGCGGCCGTCGTCAAGGACATCGAAAAGCGCGCCAAGCCGGTCGCCGCCTCCTCCGAGGTCGCCCAGGTCGGCACCATCTCGGCCAACGGCGATGCCGCCATCGGCAAGATGATCGCCCAGGCGATGCAGAAGGTCGGCAACGAGGGCGTCATCACCGTCGAGGAAAACAAGTCGCTCGACACCGAAGTCGACATCGTCGAGGGCATGAAGTTCGACCGCGGTTATCTCAGCCCCTACTTCGTGACCAATCCCGAGAAGATGACCGCCGAGCTCGAGGACGCCTACATCCTCCTGCACGAAAAGAAGCTCTCCGGGCTGCAGGCCATGCTGCCGGTGCTGGAAGCCGTGGTGCAGTCGGGCAAGCCGCTCGTCATCATCGCCGAGGACGTCGAGGGCGAAGCTCTCGCCACCCTGGTCGTCAACCGCCTGCGTGGCGGCCTCAAGGTTGCCGCGGTGAAGGCGCCGGGCTTCGGTGATCGCCGCAAGGCCATGCTCGAAGATCTCGCGATCCTGACCGGCGGCCAGCTGATCTCCGAAGACCTCGGCATGAAGCTCGAGAACGTCACGGTGAAGATGCTGGGTCGCGCCAAGAAGGTCGTGATCGACAAGGAGAACACCACGATCGTCAACGGTGCGGGCAAGAAGCCCGACATCGAGGCCCGCGTCGGCCAGATCAAGGCCCAGATCGAGGAGACCACCTCGGACTACGACCGCGAGAAGCTGCAGGAGCGTCTGGCCAAGCTCGCCGGCGGCGTCGCGGTGATCCGCGTCGGCGGCGCGACCGAGATCGAGGTCAAGGAGAAGAAGGATCGCGTCGAGGACGCGCTCAACGCCACCCGCGCCGCGGTGCAGGAAGGCATCGTCCCCGGCGGCGGCGTGACCCTGCTGCGCGCCAAGAAGGCCGTCGGCCGTCTCACCAACGCCAATGCCGACGTCCAGGCCGGCATCAACATCGTGCTGAAGGCGCTGGAAGCCCCGATCCGTCAGATCTCCGAGAACGCGGGCGTGGAAGGCTCGATCGTGGTCGGCAAGATCCTGGAGAACAAGTCCGAGACGTTCGGCTTCGACGCCCAGACCGAGGACTATGTCGACATGATCGAGAAGGGCATCATCGATCCCGCCAAGGTGGTGCGCACCGCGCTGCAGGACGCTTCCTCCGTGGCCGGCCTGCTGGTGACCACCGAAGCGATGGTCGCCGAAGCCCCGAAGAAGGACGCCTCGCCCGCCATGCCGGCCGGCGGCGGCATGGGCGGCTTCTAAGCCCATCCTGACCTGACGATGTTGCGAAGGCCGCCTCCGGGCGGCCTTCTTTTTTGCCGATCGTGGGCCGTGCTACTACGGTGGCGCCCGATTCCATTCGTTCGAGGATTTCGTCAATGCGCGCGCTTCTGTTTTGCCCGACGGCTGTTTTGGCGTCCCTGCTGGTGATTTCGCCAGGGCTCGTGTCCGCCCAGATGAAGCTGTCGCCGAAGGCCGCGGCACCCGGCGGCGTGGAGACACGCTACTTCACCTCGATCGACGGGCTGATGGACGGCAACGCCGACGTGATCCTGAAGGAGACGCGGCAGGGCAAGACGGTTACCGCGGCCGTGCTCGACGTCTGCTATCCCGTGGCGAAGAATTCCGACCGCAAGGACCGCTTCGTCGTCAATCTCCAGGTCTCCGGCCAGACGCTGACCGGCACGACCACGAGCCTCGGCGCGAAGGCGCCTGTCACGGTCAAGCTCACCCGCAAGCCGACCGGCGACACGTTCGAATTCCGCGGCCAGATCGGCATCGGTCAGGCCGTGACGGAGGTGACCTCGCCCGACAATGCCGATCTCAGCGAGAAGGAATTCTTGGACAACCAGACCACCGACGACGGCATCACGCCGCAGCCGAAGGATTTTACCGAAGTCTCGCCCGAAGCGATCGCCGTCAAGGTCAAGCTCGATGCCGCGACCGACTTCCTGAAGAGCCTCAAGGGCCAGGACGTCGAGGTGACGCTGGCAAGTCTCTCCGTCGGCTGCGACGCGCTGCGTGCCGGCGAGCAGACCATCAACATGTCGGTCGATCCTGAGCACGCGGCGGCGCTGCTCGCGAAATTCAAGGCGATGCCGGGCGTCACCGCCGCCGGCTGGACCGCGGGGCTCGTGGAGATGGATCGCACCATCCGCATCGGAGCCGCCGATTGGCGCGACGGCGACAAGATCAACCGCGACAAGCTCGCCACCGCGATCGCCGGCGTGCTGAGCAAGACGCTCGCGGCCAAGCCGGTCTCGCAGAGCTTCAGCGCCTCAACCGGCAAGCTCAAGCTCGTCTTCAAGCGGCCCAACCAGGATTTCCCGGCGCTCGAGCTCACCGACACGATCGAGGTTGCGGGCCTCGTCTCCGCCGACAAGCCAGGAGCAACCGACAAGCTGATCGTCTGGATCGGCAGTCCCTCGACCACGACCGCCGACGAGAGCACCGGCGCCAAGCTCAACGTATCCGACGAGGCGGCAGCCGACGAGGAAGGCGACCAGCCCGACGACGACGGCTCGGTGGATGCGCTCACCCGGGAACTGAAGGGCCAGCGCTGGGACGCCGACAAGTCGGTCTGGAAGTAGGCGAAGCTCTCGTGCCCCGACGCAGCGCAGCACCCCAGTGATGCGCCTTGTCCGGGACACGAATGAGCGAGCTAATTCCCGTTCTCGCGGAAACGCAGCGTCTTCGGGCCGATCAGCGTGAGCATGTCGCCCTGGCGCTTCCAGGTCTCGACGGCGGCGAGCGCCGCGACGAGATCGTCATCGGCCTGGGCCTTGGCCGGCGGACAGGACCGATCCTGAATTGCGCCGGGAACGAAGATCACGGTGTTGCCCGCCACCGAGAATTGACCCTTGCCGCCCTTGCACCAGAGTTCGAGCACGACCTCGCCATTGTCGCCGATCTCGAGGTTCGGGATGCGCTTCGAGCCGGGCTGCGGCACGGCCTCCATCGTCATCTCGGTGCCGAAGGGAAAGCCCTCTTCCGCACGCGCGACCGCGGACATCACAAGCAACGCCGCCGCGCCACACACCATCTGCTTCAACGACACCATGAGACCTCTCGACCGACCCGATTTGCCGGGTCTTCTATAAGAGGAAGAAGCCTTTGAGAAGGTTCGTGGGTTCACGACACAAAAATCCCCGCCGGAAAGGTCCAGCGGGGATTTGCGTCGAAGCCGCCCGTCGCCTGCTACTTCAGGACGAGCTCCGTGAACGGATAGACATAGGCTTGCAACGTCACGAACACACCGACGAGGCAGGCCAGCACGATCGAGTGCCAGAACACGAAACGCAGGATCGTGCCTTCGTGGCCGTACCAGTTGGTGGCGGTCGAGGCGACGACGATCGATTGCGCATCGATCATCTTGCCCATCACGCCGCCGGACGAGTTCGCCGCCGCCATCAGGATCGGCGACAGGCCGAGCTGCTGCGAGGTGATCTTCTGGAGGTTGCCGAACAGGATGTTCGACGATGTATCGGATCCGGTCAGCGCCACGCCCAACCAGCCGAGCAGCGTGCCGAAGAAGGGATAGAGCACGCCGGTTGCGGCAAAGGCGAGTCCCAGCGTCGCGTCGACGCCGGAGAGGCGCGTCAGCGTGCCGATCGCGAGCATCGCCGAGATCGTGATCAGCGAGATCGCACAGAGCCTTATGGTGCGGCCGTATTCAACCAGCAGCCGGCCAGGACCGACGCCCATCAGGAAGCCAGAGATGATCGCCGCGATCAGCATGCCGGTGCCGGTGAAGGACAGATAGGTGAAGCCGAACACCGCGGCTTCCTTGGTCGGCGCGGGCGCCACCGGCGGCATCTTGTTGATCATCTGGTGCAGCTCAGGGACGGCGTAGTTCCAGGTGAAGATGCCGTTCGCCCAGGTCTTGAAGGCACCATTGCCCCAGATCAGCATCACGACGCAGA
This sequence comes from Bradyrhizobium sp. USDA 4449, assembly GCF_054056275.1. Classification (NCBI taxonomy): domain Bacteria; kingdom Pseudomonadati; phylum Pseudomonadota; class Alphaproteobacteria; order Hyphomicrobiales; family Nitrobacteraceae; genus Bradyrhizobium; species Bradyrhizobium sp. USDA 4449. The sequence goes on from NZ_JBSRYD010000001.1 coordinate 1,015,864, forward strand.
CGATGAACCACGGCAACAGCGCGCTGAGGAGCTCAGCTTGCGTCAGCGGCGTCCTGTCGAGCGATTTTGCCGAGGCCATGGTCGCTGCCGATTCATCACGTCCGCGCAACGCCGGCGACAGCCACAGCTGCTTCGGCTGCCAGACCTTCAGGAACAGGATCAGCGCGCCCATCGAGATCAGCGACGCGCCGATGTCGACGATCCAGGGATTGACGAAGTTCGAGATCACGAATTGCGGGACCGCGAACGTCACGCCGGTAACGAGGATGGCCGGCCAGACGTCTTTCATGCCCTTCCAGCCCGCGAACGCCCACACCACCCAGAACGGCACGATCAGCGAGAACAGCGGCAATTGCCGTCCCACCATGGCGCCGAGAATGTAGGGATCGAGCCCGGTGACGGAGGCGAGGCCCTGGATCGGTGTGCCCAGCGCGCCGAAGGCAACGGGCGCGGTGTTCGCGATCAGGGACAGGCCGGAGGCCGCGAGCGGCGAGAAACCGAGACCGATCAGCACGGCGCCGGTGATCGCCACCGGGGTACCGAAGCCCGATGCACCCTCGAAGAAGGCGCCGAACGAGAAGGCGATCAGCAGCAACTGCAGGCGCCGGTCCTCGGTGACGCCGCCGACCGCGCGCTTGAGCAGCTCGAACCGCCCGGTCGTCACCGTCACCTGATAGAGGAAGATGACGTTGAGAACGATCCAGCCGATCGGAAAGAAGCCGGTCACGATGCCCAGGATCGAGGCGCGGATCGACATGTTCACCGGCATGGTGAAAACGAAGATCGTGATCAGGTTGGTCACGATCACGGCGATGATGGCTGCGATGTGAGCCTGAACGCGCCCGCTCGCGATCAGGACCAGCAACGTGACGACGGGTACCGCCGCCGCCATCGTCGACAGCACAGGGCTGTGCAGCGGGTCATAGATTTGATTCCACATGGTCTTCCTCCCCCACGCATGTGTACGGCAGGCGGCCCGCGTGGACAGCCGAGCCTGCTTGGCGCTGGAAGCGATAACCCCCGAGTTGAACGCGAATTCCTCGCGAGAACCGCGGTTCCCGCCCGCTCACAAGCTCGCGAAAAGCTGGAGGCCCCCCACCCCATGCCGTTGTGCCCATGCTAGGGTTGCGAGCCGCGGCTCGCCAACGCAAATTGCACGACTTGCGACTTTAGTCTAAGCGCGCCCCTCTTCTGCCATGGCCTCGGCCGCTTGGTTTTTGGGGCCGCCGTGAATATCCCTCAGGAGATCCCACTCTGTGAACAACATCCGCGCCACGCTCGCGACCGTCTGGCGAATCGCCATCCCTTATTTCCGGTCGGAGGACAAATGGGCCGGCGGCGGCCTGCTCGCCGCCGTCATCACGATCGAGCTGGCGCTGGTCGCGATCGACGTGCTCGTGAACCAGTGGCAGAACCGGTTCTACAGCGCGCTCCAGGCGAACGACCTCGACGCCTTCGTGACGCAGATCTGGATCTTCATCGGACTCGCCTCGGTCTACATCGCGCTGGCCGTCTACAAGCTCTATCTGAACCAATGGCTGCAGATCCGCTGGCGCCAATGGCTGACACGGCACTATCTCGGCGAATGGCTCCAGGGCGCCACGCACTATCGCATGCAGCTCAAGGGCGATGCCGCCGACAACCCGGACCAGCGCATCACGGAAGACGTCAAGAACTTCGTAGAGCAGACCCTGACCATCGGCCTCGGCCTGCTCTCGTCGATCGTGACGCTGTTCTCTTTCGTCATCATCCTCTGGGGTCTCTCCAACGCCGCGCCACTGCATTTGTTCGGCACCGACTACATGATCCCGGGCTATCTGTGCTGGGGCGCGCTGATCTACGCGATCTTCGGCACGGCGCTGACCCACTGGATCGGCGCACCGCTGGTCAACCTCAATTTCGAGCAGCAGCGCTATGAAGCCGACTTCCGCTTCAACCTCGTCCGCGTCCGCGAGAACTCCGAGCAGATCGCATTGCTGAAGGGAGAAGGCGCCGAACGCAGCCGCCTGCTGGATCGCTTCGGCTTCGTGATCGGCAATTGGTACGCGATCATGAGCCGGACCAAGCGCCTGACGATGTTCACGGCGAGTTATCAGCAGGCCGCCGTGATCTTTCCCTACGTGCTGGTCGCGCCCGCCTTCTTCGCCAAGAAGATCCAGCTCGGCGACATGATGCAGACCGCATCGGCGTTTTCGAGCGTGCAGGGTGCGCTGTCGTTCTTCGTCGTCGCTTATCGATCGCTCGCGGAATGGCGCTCGATCGTCGCTCGTCTCGACGGCTTCGAGATGTCGGTCGCGACAGCGGCAAACGTATCGGCGCATGAGCCGACGATTGAACTGAAGGCAGCGGGCGGCAGCCGGAATATCGGCCTCGACAAGCTCTGCGTGAACCTGCCCAACGGCGCGCCGCTGGTCGCGGCCGACGGTTTCGCCATCCAGACGCCGGAGCGGGTGCTCGTGACCGGACCGTCGGGCTCCGGCAAGTCGACGCTGTTCCGCGCCATCGCGGGCATCTGGCCATTCGGCACCGGCAGCATCGTCATCCCCGCGCAGGCGAAGCTGATGATGCTGCCGCAACGCCCCTATTTCCCGGTCGGTGCATTGGGCGACGCGGTGATCTACCCGGCAGCGCCCGGCGCGTTTCAGGCGACCCGAATCAGGGACGCGGTGACGTCAGTCGGCCTGCCCGACCTCGCCGAGCGGCTCACTGAGGAAGGCCATTGGAACAGGATGCTGTCGCTCGGCGAGCAGCAGCGCCTGGGGCTTGCCCGCGCGCTGCTGCATGCGCCGGACTACCTGTTCCTGGACGAGGCCACCGCCTCGCTCGACGAGCCCTCCGAGGCACGGCTCTACAGGTTGCTGACGGAAAGGCTGCCGCAGGCCACCATCGTCTCAATCGGGCATCGCTCGACGCTCGATGCGTTCCACACCCGCAAGGTGACCATGGTGAAGGACGGCGCGATCCATGTGCTGGGCAATGGCGGCGCACCGGCCGAGCCGGAGCCAACTACGGCGCGCTGAGGCGCGTCCCTCGTCGTCGGCTGTCGCGCCGAAAGAACGGATGGGCCGCTGCCTCGCCCCCCTCCGAGCGCCCCCAACTCGGGCCTCGTCATTGCGAGGAGCTCGCGACAAAATTGCGAAGCAATTTTGCGCTGATGCGACGAAGCAATCCGGACTGCTTCCGCGGAGGGATACTGGATTGCTTCGCTACGCTCGCGATGACGGAGCGCCCCAAGACAAAAGGGCGGCAGATTGCTCTGCCGCCCTTTTTCGAGTCGCTTCGGGAAGAAGCCTACTTCAGGTTCGTCATCGCCGTCAGGTCGAAGGACAGCTTGGCGATACCGGCGGCGCCGCACCAGTTGGAGCCGACGCCAGTCGGGTTGATGGCGGTGATATTGTTCGAGCCCGAACCATTGAAGGCGCTGGTGAAGGCGTTGCAATTGCCCTTGTTCAGGTCGGTGTCGGAGTAGCGCAGATCGAGCGTGAACACCTTGTAGGTGAAGCCGACGCCGATGTTCCAGGTATTGTAGTCGGCGTACTTGATGCCGTTCGGAAACGGACCGGCAAAGCCGGGATTGGTGAAGGTGGTGCCGTAGAACGCATCGCTGGTGCCGAGGAATTGGCGACCGAATTCACCCGACACATACATGCCGACGCCGCTCGAGCCGAAGATCGTGCTGGGCGCGGTGTACTTCGCGGTGATCGAGGCGTAGTCGCCCCAGGCGCCGGAGTTCAGGAAGTTCGGCGAGTAGTACTCGTTCAGGCCGACCGCCCAGTTGTCGTTGATGGTGTAAGTCATCTTGCCGTAGACTTCGAAGAAGCTGACGTCCTTCTTCATGACGTTGCCGTTGGCAAGGAAGATCGTGTTGGCGCTGACCGGGCAGGAGCCGCCGCCGCCGGGGACGTTGTCGGCGCAGTTTCCACCTGGATAGAGATAACCCCAGACGCCGATGTCGAAGGCAAACGCGCCGAAGGTCGGGCGGATACCGCCGTAGACGTCGATTTCAGCTGCGGCCCGGTTGGCAAAGGAGATGCTCTCACCCGACAGGCCGACATAGAGCTGCAGGTCCTTGGTGACATTGTAGCGCGGCTCGAAATAGGCCGCGACCGACGGCTTGTGGTTCGACTGGGTCACGCCACGGAAGATGTAGTCGTTCATGGCCGCGCCGCCGAAGGCGATATCCCAGGGATCGAACGCGGGCGCAGGGGGAGCCTTCACAGCCTTCAAAGGCATATCCGCTGCGAAAGCCGAGCCCGTCACCATTGCCAGCGCCGTTGCCAACAAAGTCACTTTCTTCATTTCGATCCCCATCACCAGTTCTACTCAGTCGGATCCCGGAAGCCCCCCGGGGCGTACGACGTGTCTGCAAAATTGCGTTACAGCGGCAATTTGAAGCGAGGCGCGCAAAGCGAGAAGCAAAAAACGAGAGCAACTGCCGACTTTTTAGGCGTTATGGCGATTCCACGAAAGGTTGCCAGCCAGTGTTGCTTCTCGATCACATTATTTCCACGCCAAGTGCGCACGGGAGTCCGGGTTCTGACGTATGCCCGAGCCGGCGTGGCACGGGTGCCACGAATCACTGACTCAAAAACCGGCACTCTCAGGCCGCTGTGGCGGCAACGCAAAAGGCCGCAGCGTCACCGCCGCGGCCTTTCTGTCGTCGATCATTTCGTCGACCAAGCCTGAGCCCAGTCTTGAGCTCAGGCCCGGTCCTGGCCTCGGTGGTCCCTGGCCTCGGTGGTCCCTGGCCTCGGTGCTAGCCTTGCCCGTCGGCCTGTGTCGGCTCCGCAGCAGACGAAGGCATCGCCCAGCTTGTCTCCGCGGCGGGCTCGGGAGCCGGCGCAGCCGCCGGCTTCGGCGCGCGAGCTGCCTTCTTCGGAGCTGCCTTCTTTGCAGCTTTCTTCGGTGCTGCCTTCACAGCCTTCTTGGCCGCAGCCTTCTTGGCGGTCTTCTTGGCGGCCTTCTTTGGCGCGGCCTTCTTGGCCGATTTCTTCGCTGCCTTCTTGGCCGCCTTCTTCTTTGTCGTCCTCTTCGCCGCTACGACCTTTTTGGCCTTTTTGGCCTTCTTGCTTTTTTTCTTGCTCGCTTTCGCCATCGTGATCCTCCTGTTGCCGCCGAACAATGATCGATCGGGCGCCCTTCAACCGTCATCAAGGCGAAAGCTCAGCGCGACGGATTCAATGCCGGCCGCGACCCGCCCGTAGCCCAATCGAGAAGCTCAATCGTGTGTACGACCGGAACTGACGTGCCACTGGCAATCTGCACCATGCAGCCGATATTGCCCGCGGCAATCATGTCCGGCTCGACGCTCGCGATGTTGGCGACCTTGCGATCGCGCAACCGGCTCGCAAGCTCGGGCTGGAGAATGTTGTAGGTCCCCGCCGAACCGCAACACAAATGGCTCTCCGGCACATCTTTCACCACGAATCCGTTCTTGGAAAGCAATTCTTTCGGAAGCCCCGTGATTTTCTGCCCGTGCTGCAACGAACACGCGGAGTGATAGGCGACGACGATGTTGTCCTGTCGCGACGACGGTTCAAGTCCGAGACCGGCGACGTACTCGGTGATGTCCTTCGCAAGCGCGGACACCTTCGCCGCATCGGCTGCGAACGCGGTGTCTTCACGCAGCAGATAACCGTAGTCCTTGATCACCGTGCCGCAGCCGGATGTGGTCACCAGGATGGCGTCGAGCCCCTCGCCGGCGACCTCCTTCTGCCACGCCGTGACGTTGGCGCGGGCCCGCGCCAGCGCATCATCATCGTGACCGAGGTGATGGGTGAGCGCGCCGCAGCATTGCTCGTCCTTGACCAGGACCACCTCGATGCCGTGGCGGGTGAGCAGGTTGATGGCCGCCTGGTTGATGCGGGGCGCCAGAACCTGCTGGGCGCAGCCCTGGAGCAACGCGACCCGGCCGCGCTTCTTGCCGAGCGCCGCGAATACGCTGCCCGGAAGCGGGCCGGGTGCGGGCAGCCGGTTCGGCGCCAGCGCCAGCATCGCCCTGAGGCGCTGGATCAGGCCTGGCGTGGCCGAGGGCGGCGGGGTCGGCAGGAAAACGGCGAACGGCCGCGCCAGCTGTGCCAACCGCATGCTGATGCGAAACCGCTGCGGGTCCGGCAGGACGAAGGCGAGCACCTGACGCAACAGCCGTTCGGCGAGCGGCCGCTGGTAGCGCTGCTCGATCCTGACCCGGGCCTGGTCGACGAGGTGCATGTAATTCACCCCCGAGGGGCAGGTGGTCATGCAGGCCAGGCACGACAGGCAGCGGTCGACATGCTTGACCACCTCAGCGGTCGGCGCCTGGTCCTTCTCCAGCATCTCCTTGATCAAATAGATGCGGCCGCGCGGGCTATCGAGTTCGTCGCCGAGCAGGACATAAGTCGGGCAGGTCGCGGTGCAGAAGCCGCAATGGACACAGGCGCGCAGGATCTTGTCGGCTTCCGCAATGTCGGGGTCGGCGAGTTGCGCGAGTGAGAATTCGGTTTTCATGCGGTAGCGTCCCGCTTCAGGCGTCCCCGGTTCAAGATCGACTTCGGATCGAAACTGGCGCGGACCCGTTCGCTCAGCGCGGCGAGACCGGGCGCTTGCGGATGGAAGACGTCGACGGCGCGCCTGACGTCCTCGGCCGCCCGGATCAGCGTGGCGTGCCCGCCGGACGCATCGGTCCGATGGCGCACCGCGGAAGCATGCGCGTCAGCCTTCGGCGGCAGCGCCGCCCAGATCAGACCGCCGCCCCAGTCGTAGATGACCTCGCCCCCGGTCTCGCGCGTCAATTGCGTGCCGAGCGCGGCACCTGAAGCCGGCGGACAGACGATCCGCCACACCGGCCAGGCGGCTAGCGCGCTGCCGGCCGCGAATGGCAGCACATCGCGGATGGTGGCCCACAGCGCCGACGACGCGGCGTCCTCGATCAGGGTCGCGGTTCCAAACGGCGCCAGCAGTTCGCGCAGCGAGCCGGCGCGGTGGCTGACGGAGGCCGTGATGCCCTCGAGCCGCAACACCGTCAGCGCCTCGTCCTGGGCCGCAACCTCGCCAAGCTCGTCGGTCCTGGCCCGGAACGCCGGTTTCGGCAGATGCGCGGCGCCCGAGACGTCATAGGGCGAGCCGAGGGCCGCAGTCATCGCCTTGTTGGCGACGGCGTCATCGAGCCCGCGCAGCAGCAGGGTCCGTTCGGCTTCAGGCTTCGGCATCACCTTCAGCGTCACTTCGGTCATGACAGACAGCGTGCCCCAGGACCCTGCCAGCAGCTTGCAGAGATCGTAGCCGGTGACATTCTTGACCACCTTGCCGCCGGTCTTGAAGCTGTCGCCGAAGCCCGAGACGGCATGCGCCCCCAGCAGGTGGTCGCGCGCCCCGCCCGCCCTGATCCGCCGCGGACCGGCAAGGCCCGCCGCGATCATCCCGCCGATGGTGCCTGTCGCGGACGCGCCGAGCAGTGGGGCCGTATTCATCGGCTCAAAGGCGAATTGCTGGTTCTTGGCATCGATCAGCGAGAGCACGTCGGCCAGGGGCGCGCCGGCCTGGAGCGTCACGATCAATTCACTGGGCTCATACGAGGTGACCGCATTCAGCGCGGAGATATCGAGCACGGCGTTGGTCGCCATCGTATGCCCGATGCCGCGCTTGCTGCCATGACCGATGATCTCGAGCGGCTGCTCATTGGCAATCGCCGCGCGCACCGCCTCCTCGACGTCTTTGGCGTCTCTGACCCTGAGCGTATCCACGGGAAAAGGCGGTAGCCAAATTCGAGGCGAAAATCAAATTTCGCGCAGCAAAGGCGGGCCCGCGAAGGCGCCAGTCCGTCAGTGCGATGCGGCAGACGAACCGCCGCCCCGATCCCACCGCAGGATGGCCGGCCATTGGGTGCGACATCCTCGCTTCGTCCACCCTGTCTCGCGCCAAGGACACTCCGGCCCAGTTGCTGTCCTACGAGCCGTTCCGCGACGACGCCGCCTTGGGGCATATCAGGAGAGCGCGCATTTCAAGACCTACACCGCCGGCCAGGCGCTGCCGCTGCTGGCAAGCGCGAGCGGGCGCTATACGGGCTGCTGTCGAAACCAGCTCGCGCACCGCGGTTCGATCCGGACCGCTGCGCCGCGCGCCTAAATGATCGCGCGCAACGGCGATCTGCGCAGGACCAGCGCGGAACGTCCGCCATCGCACCGGTGCCAGATCGCCGACCGTCAGAACCGGGGAATATCGGGGAATGCCACCTTGCCGGCATGCACATGCATGCGGCCAAGCTCGGCGCAGCGGTGCAGCGTCGGAAACACCTTTCCGGGATTGAGCAGACCCTGCGCATCAAAGGCGCATTTCAGCCGCTGCTGCTGGTTGAGATCGATCTCGGTGAACATGTCGCCCATCAGGTCGCGCTTCTCGATGCCGACGCCGTGCTCGCCGGTGAGCACGCCGCCGAATTCGACGCAGGCGCGCAGGATGTCGGCGCCGAAGGCTTCCGCACGCTCGATTTCGCCGGGCTTGTTGGCGTCGTAAAGAATCAGCGGATGCAGATTGCCGTCGCCGGCGTGGAACACGTTGGCACAGCCGAGCTGGTATTTTTCCGAGAGCTCGCGGATGCGCGCCAGCGCCTTCGGCAGCGCGCCACGCGGGATGGTGCCGTCCATGCAGAGATAGTCGGGCGAGATGCGGCCCACCGCTGGGAATGCGGCCTTGCGGCCCGCCCAGAACAGATTGCGTTCGGCCTCCGAGGTCGAGATCTGGCAGGTGGTCGAGCCACTGGCATTCGCGATGGTCTCGACGCGCGTGATCAGCTCGTCGACCTCGATCTTGGGACCATCGAGCTCGATGATGAGCAGCGCTTCCACGTCGAGCGGATAGCCGGCATGGACAAAGGCTTCGGCGGCATGGATCGCCGGCTTGTCCATCATCTCCATGCCGCCGGGAATGATGCCGGCGCCGATGATGCGCGCGACGCATTCGCCGGCCGCCTCGACTTCCGCGAAGCCGACCATCAGCGCCCGCGCCGTCTCGGGCTTTTGCAGGATGCGCACCGTAATCTCGGTGATGACGCCGAGCAGGCCCTCCGAGCCCGTGATGACGCCCATCAGGTCATAGCCTGCATTCTCGCACCCCTTGCCGCCGATGCGCAGGATCTCACCGCTCATCAGGACAATCTCGCAACCGAGTACGTTGTTTGTGGTCATGCCATATTTGAGGCAGTGCACGCCGCCGGAATTTTCCGCGACATTGCCGCCGATCGAGCAGGCGATCTGCGAGGACGGATCGGGCGCGTAATAGAAGCCGGCATGCGCGACCGCCTGGCTGATCGCCAGATTGGTGACGCCGGGCTCGGTGACGACGACACGGTTGTCGAAATCGATCTCGCGAATGCGCTTGAACTTGCCGAGCCCGAGCAGCACGCCGTCTTCCAGCGGCAGTGCGCCGCCTGATAGGGAGGTGCCGGAGCCGCGCGGCACCACCTTGATGCCCTGCCCGGCGCAATATTTCAGGATCAGCGAGACCTGCTCGGTCGTATCAGGCAGCACCACGACCATCGGCGGCTGCCGATAGGCGGTCAACCCGTCGGATTCATAGGCCCGCATCTCGGCAGGCGTATCGATCACGCCCTCGCCGGGCACGATTGCGCGCAATGCAGCAACGATCTCCGCGCGGCGCGCGAGCACTGCCTGATCACTCGCAGGCATCATGATGGCCATGTTAATTCCTTCGCGGCATAACGTTCCGGCTTGCGCCGCACGGTCAATCCTATCACGGCAAATCAATCACGCTGGCGCTGGTTTGGGTAGGCCGTCCAAAAGTCGGAGCCACGATCTGCCGCGAGTTCGCCCTGGGACAAGTCGGCAGGCATGAAACCCGTCATGGTTTCGTGGCTTGTCGAAGCCGCGCGGGCCATGCCAAAACCGGCAGGTTCGACGAAAACCGATCAGATGAGACCCCACCGGGAAAGCACCCTATGAAAAAACTGACTTTTGGCGCGCTGATGATCCTCACCGTCACTGCCACGGCCCCCAGCGCGATGGCGCAGGACGTCGCGGCGGGCAAATCGTCGTTCAACAAGTGCCTGGCCTGCCACGCGATCGGCGAAGGCGCCAAGAACAAGGTCGGCCCCGAATTGAACGGCCTCGATGGCCGCCGTTCCGGCACCGCGCCTGATTATAATTATTCGGACGCGAACAAGAATTCCGGCATCACCTGGAACGAGGCGCAATTCAAGGAATACATCAAGGACCCGAAGGCCAAGATCCCCGGGACCAAGATGGCATTCGCCGGCATCAAGAACGAGAACGAGATCAACAATCTCTGGGCCTATGTCTCGCAGTTCGACAAGGACGGCAAGATCAAGCAGTAGGCGGACGAACGGCGGCCGCCGGATTCAACTGGCGGCCGCCTGCGGCGAGCCGATGTTGGCAATCATCGTCTCGATCTCCGTTTTCACGAGATCCGGCACCGCGCTCTGCACCATGTGTCCGAGATCGGGCAGCACGATCAGCTTCGCATTCGCGACCATCGCCGCGAAGGGGCGTGCGTGGATCTCGGTCTTCACCGTCTTGTCGGGCTCGCCGGCTATGATCGTGACCGGCATCTTGATCTCGCCGTAGCGCGGAGCCTGCGCGGCCACCGACGACTTCAGCGTCACCAGATCATAGGCATTGGCGATGAATTCCCGCGGCCTCAGCAACAGCGGCGTCGCGGACTGCTTCACAAAACCATCAGGCATCGTCTGCGGCATAAAAACGCTGCGCGCACCAGAGTCAGCGATGAAATAGCCGAGCGGCAGCGTGATGGTATAAGCGAGCAGCGGACCGATCACGGGCATTGCGATGATCTCGTTGTAGCGGCCGACGCCGCCGCGCCAGGGATGCGTCACTGGTGCCAGCATCACCAGTCCGGCGACACGCCTCGCATGATCGAGCGCCAGCCGCGCACCGAGCGCGCCGCTCCAGGAATGCACGACGAAAACAGCGCGATCGATCCCGAGCCTGCCGAGCGCCGCGTCGATCATCCGCGCCTGAATCTCCGGCGTCGAATCCTGCCGCCGTGCACGCGTGCTCCAGCCATGCCCGGGCCGGTCGATCAGGATGACGCGGTGCCGCTTCGCCAGGAGATCGCCGAGCGGATGCCGCATCACTTCGAGGTTGGAGCTTGCCCCGTGCAACATCACGATGGGCGGGCCGGCGTCGCGCGGACCGATGTCGAGGACATGGAGCGTCGCCCCATCGACCTCGATCATCCGGCCCTGGGGCGGAAAAGAACGTTGCACGGCGACAATTCCGGCCTGCGTGACCAGCGCCAGCACAACCAGTGCCGTCAAGACGGATAAAACGATCATTGAGAAAGTCCGGAGGATCCAGGCCACATGGCAGCTACGAATGATGCCGTCCGCAGTTTCGCGCAAGCAGGATCGGAGCCTCCATCCAAAATGCCGACCTGTGGATATGTGCACAATTGCCGAACCAGAAATCCCAATGAAATCAATTCCCCGGTCCGGCAACGCGCAGGGCTCGGACCAAGTTCATGCAGCCGTCATGGCAGCTTCCTTATAATCGCCACGGTCGGTTCCGCCATTGAGACGCGGATGGGCGCCGATCCCTCCTCGCGGCCTCGGGGATGCAGGAAAGACCGGCAGGATTGTCCTGGTTTGAACCGGAGGATTTTTCGATGAGCTTCAGATCGAACGACACCGCAATCGACGAGATCGTCGCAAGCTGCAACGGCGATCTGCGCGGAGCCGTGCGGGCGCTGCTCCTGATCAACGAGCATCTCGAGACGGAACTCGCCAAGGCCTACGCAGCGGTCGTCAATCGAGGCCTGGTGGAGCGTGGCACCAGCGTCCTGCACTGACACACAGGCTAGCTAGCCCGCGCCGTCCTCGGCCTTTTGCTCGTCGGGCGTGAGCACGGGGCAGGCGCGGATGGTCGAGCGCGCCAGCTTGGCATCGTCCCTGGATTTGTAAGGGCCGTCGCCGAACCAGGTGTCGCCGTTGATGACCGGATTGCTGGTCACGATGTTACACTTGCCGGTGGCGCGGTTGCCGACCACCCAGAACAATCCGTCGGCGAGGCTCGTCGTCCCCGCGACCAACAGCAAGCTACAAGCAACGATCAGACGCTTCATGGCTATTGCTCCTGCCTTGCAGGTAGACCTGCGGGAGCGCCGACAACAGTGCTTGCGATTTGGCCTGTGTCTTCGTGGTTAATCGCCACGTGCGGCAATCATTCGAAAAATGATCGAAATATCGGCTAGATGTCGCGGCCTTCGACCTTCTCGGTCAAAGCCTTCACCTGCTCGGGAATCTTCTCGAGGTGCGGATTGACGGCGAGCGCCTTGCGGTAGGCCTCGAGCGCGCGCTTCTCGTCGCCGACGTCCTGCATGATCATGCCGAGCCCTGCGAGCGCGCCGAAATGACGCGGCTCCCGGATCAGCACCTCGCGGATGTCGGCGAGCGAGCGGGCATAGTCGTTCTGCATGTAATAGAGCGTGGCGCGCCGGTTCCAAGCCTCGATGTAGTCGGGCCGGAGCTTGATGACGGAATCCAGCAGCTTGATCGCGACATCGACCTTCTGTGCATCGACGGCGGCCTTGGCCCGCGCCATCAGAAGCGCTGCGGTATCGCTCGGGGTCTGCAGCCAGATCGCCCAGATCCGCGCCTCAACATGCTTGGCGCTGGCCTCGTCGGGAGCGGCCTTCAGCGCGCCGAACAGAAAATCGAGATTCTTGGTGCGCTCGGCCTTGGGCAGCTTGGCCGGCGCTTCGGGCAGCTTCTTCGGCTGCTTCATCGGCGGCGCCGGATCATCCTGGGCCAGCGCCGGCGCAAACCCTGCGGTGCCGAGAACCAGGGCCAGACACAGCGTGCGCAGGTGCGGGAATCTCACGGTCATGGTGAAAGTGTAAACGCGCAAAGCCGCCCTTGCCAAGCAAAGGCGGCGTCAAACTCGTGTGAGACCGTGGTCTTGCGGGAACGCGCGAAGGCGACCGCGAGGGCCATCAGCCGCTTGGATCAGCCCTGGCGAGCCTTGAAGCGGCGCTGCACCTTGTTGATCACATAGACCCGGCCCTTGCGGCGGACCAGACGGTTGGCGCGGTGGCGACCGCGCAGCGACTTCAGGGAGTTACGGACCTTCATGGCATAATCCTGAACGTTCGAAAGGCCGTGTTCGGCACTACCGTTTCGGCACGCGCGAATGTGGCAAAATGAGATCTTTCCCGCCGGCGGACCGACCGCCCGGGACGGGGCGGTTCTTAAGGCATGGCAGGAGGTGATGTCAATGTTAACTGCCGCCTTCCGCCCAGCCAAAATCGTGAAAACAACCCCATGCACAGTAGATGTGGCCGGATCGGGCCAATTCGCCCGCTTCGCGGCCAGGCCCGACAAAGACTTTTTGCAGCTTTGGGTTTGCGCCCCAGCAACGCCTTGCCAAACTCGTTATATCCTATAATCAATTCGGCAACCCGTCGGGAGGACACCCATGCCGAAGCTGAAGCTGCCCAATATCGACGACGTCGTCGCCATCGACATCCACACCCATGCCGAGGAGCCCTGCGGCATGCACGGCGACGACGGCTATGACGACTTCCAGGCGCAGATGGCCGAGTATTTCAAGTCGCCGCACAAGCATCCGCCGACCGTGCCGGAGACCGCAGCCTACTACCGCTCCAAGAACATCGCCGCGGTGATCTTCCCCGTCGATGCCGAGCGCGAGACCGGTTTCCGCCGCTACAACAATTACGAGATGATCGAGGCCGCCTCCGATCATCTCGACGTCCTCATCCCCTTCGTCTCGATCGATCCGCACAAGGGCAAGCTCGGCGCCCGCGAAGCGCGCAAGCTGATCGAGGAATATGGCGTGCGCGGCTTCAAATTCCATCCGACCATGCAGGGCTTCTACGCCAACGATCGCATGGCCTATCCGCTCTACGAAGAGATCAACAATGGCGGCGCGATCGCGCTGTTCCACACCGGCCAGACCGGCGTCGGCTCGGGCATGCCCGGCGGCATGGGGATGCGGCTGAAATATTCCAACCCGATGTACATGGATGACGTCGCGGCCGACTTCCCCGACCTCAAGATCATCCTCGCTCACCCCTCCTTCCCCTGGCAGGAAGAAGCGCTGTCGGTCGCGACCCACAAGCCGAACGTGTACATCGACCTGTCCGGCTGGTCGCCGAAATATTTCCCGCCGATCCTGGTGCGCTACATCAACTCGATCCTGCAGGACAAGATGCTGTTCGGCTCGGATTGGCCCGTCATCACGCCGGACCGCTGGCTGGCCGACTTCGCCAAGCTCGACATCCGCGACGAGATCCGGCCGAAGGTGTTGAAGGCCAACGCGCGCAAGATTTTGGGGATCTGACCGCGCTCCCCTACTGACATTGCGCGACGCCCGCCAACGGGCGGGCGCCGGCGCATTCCACGATCAGTTCACGCTTGACGGCGCTGGCATCGTTGACGCCATCGGCCCCGGCGTCACGCAATGGCGAGCCGGAGACCGTGTTGCCGCCTCGTTCTTCCGCCATTGGGTCTCGGGGCCGTTCAAGTCCAGTTACGTCTCGTCGTCGCTCGGTGGCAACACGATGGACGGAATGCTGGCAGAATATGTCGTGCTGCCGGAAACCGCATTGGTGTCCGTGCCGCCGCATCTGTCCTCGGTCGAAGCAGCGACCCTGCCCTGTGCCGGCGTCACGGCCTGGCACGGCCTCATCACGCGCGGCGGCATGGGCAAAGGCGACACGCTGCTGGTCCAGGGAACGGGCGGCGTCGCGCTGTTCGGCCTTCAATTCGCGACGGCGCTCGGCGCGCGCGCAATCGTGATCTCGTCCTCGGACGAAAAACTCGCCCGCGCCAAGGCCCTTGGCGGCTCGATCCTGATCAACTATCGCGACACACCCGACTGGGACGCCGCCCTGATGAAGGCGACAGATGGCGTTGGCGCCAGTCATATCCTCGAACTCGGCGGTCCCGGCACCTATGACCGATCGCTGCGCTCCGTCACTTCGGGCGGCAAGATCGTTCAGATCGGCGTCTTGACGGGATTCGGCCCGAAGCCCGACCTTGCGCGGCTTCAATGGGAGAATGCCGTTATCATCGGCGTGACGGTTGGCTCGGTCGAACATTTCATGGCGATGAACGACTTCTTGAGTGAACATGTGATCCACCCGATCATCGATCGGGTCTACCACTTCGATGAGGTGCCCGAGGCCTATGCTCACCTCCGCACCGGCTCGCACTTCGGCAAGGTCGTCGTAGAATTTTAGAGCCGGGGCGTTCCTGGCGGAACCGGGCCAGACATTGGGCTAGACATGCGGCTGTCGCTAAGGTCGCGGCGTTGGCTGCGGCGACGGTGTCGCGGCAGGTTGCGGTGACGCTGGTGCAGAAGGTTGCTGCTGCGGCGCTATGACCGGCTGCGCATCGCCGCCACCGTGCGGGACGCAGGTCCCTACGTTGCTCAGCAGCCGCTTGGCTTCAATATCGCGGGCTTTCTTGTAGTCCCTGCGCCGGTCGATCCGTTCCGCAGCCGTGCGATCCCACGCATCGAACGCATCCGCGTAGTGCTGCCGCATCTGCTCCTCGGCGGAAAGGCAGTCACTGAACTTGTCGAACACCAGATCGGTGTTGACGGGTGAGATGCCGCCGACCAGGACGACCAACATCCATTTCATCGCGCCTGCCTACGTTCGTGCCCGCTAACGGGAACGGAAAGGCTTCGGCAAAGTTCCGAACAGAGCCCAGGCGGGTTTCAGACGCCGGGAAACGCCCACACGTTGATGGTGGATGGCTTCGATTCTTTCGCGTTCAACTTGCGAGGGGCCGCTCGGTCAGTGCGAATGGATTGCGGCTGGATCAATGTCGGCATGAATGATTCCGCTGAGCCTGTCTCACGGATGCCCAGCCCACCGAGGCAGGCATTCCACGGCTTTTCGTTCCGACAGCGGCGCAGGATTCGGCATCAACCAATCTAACCTCATGAGCCCAGCCGAGACGGCGCATCTCTTTGGGGCCGGCTGTCAGCCCTATGATGGACGGCAGCGCGTCGTGGTGATCCGGTACGAATCTTTCTCACATCACTGACGCTCCCGGAAGGGTTCCAGCCTGCAAACAGACCGCTGGACGTGATAGGATGAGCGCCGGTCGCCTCGCCGGCGACCATTGCCCGCATAGGGAGCCAACGATGCCTCCTCTTGATACTGCGGTGATCGTTCTCGCCGGCATCGCTTTTCTTGCAGCCTTCGTAAATGGCGCGCTCGGCTATGGGTTTTCCTCGCTCACCGTGCCGGTGGCTCTCGTTTTCTATGCAAACCGCATCCTGAATCCCGCCGTCGTCCTGGTCGAGGTCGTCACCAATTTCTACGTTCTATTCATCAATCTGCAGGGCGTCGCAGCGGTATGGAAGAGGGTGCTTCCGATCGTCACCGGGCTCCTGCCCGGCATCGGAACAGGAGCCCTGGTTCTCACGACGCTTCAGCCGGGCTGGATCAAACTCGGGACCTACGCACTCATTCTGCCCCTCATCCTGGTTCAGGCAGCCGGTTTTCGGAGACCCGTTCGGCAGACATGGTGGGTCGGTCTGCCCTTTGGAACTGTGCTCGGCATCCTGTATTCGGTCACCACCATCTCGGGACCGCCGCTCGCGATCCTGTTCAACAACCAGGGTCTGGTCAAAACCGAGTTCCGGGCAGGTCTCGCATTGGTTCGCGTGGCGGAATCGAGCGTGACCGCCATCGTCTATTACCAGCTTGGACTGTTTACGTCTGAAAGCCAGAACGTCTTGTGGGTGTTTGTTCCCTGCGTTGCAGTTGGGGTACCGCTCGGCGCCTATGTCATCCGCCATCTGGATGCGGAGACGTTTCGTCGGATATGCATGAGCTTTGATGCGTGGGTAGTCGGATTCGGTTTCTCTCGGGTATTGATCGAGCTGAATTTGCTGGAAAGCCCCTCGGCCTATGTCGTCCTGGTCCTCACATTATTGACCGACAGCTATCTGCTGTTCATGTTTTTCACACGGAGAGCGGCCTCAAGGCGATCGGAAAGAGCTTTGCTTACGCCCGGCGCCCCGGGTGGGCCGGATCATCGCATGGCTTCGGACATGACCGAACCTCCTTACGACCCGCTTGCCCGACTCAACACCGACCTCGGTTACGCTGTCGCGATCCTTGCTGTCGCCATGTTGGTCTTTGCAGTTTTGCCTTGAATTAGCAGCCACAGTGCGAGGCACAATCAAGCGCGTAAGGATGGGTAGAGCGGAAAGCGAACCCCATCAAACTTCGTTCTCTTCATCGGATCGCACCAACGATTGCTTGGTACTGGTTCCGCCCGTCAGGCGATGGGCTTCGCAAGAGCTCAACCCTACGAACCGGGGAGCAAAACGTCTGGATTTCGACTTGTGGTCAACTGTGGAGGAGGGTGAGGCCTTTTGCACAGTGCTCTGAGCTTCCATCCTTTCACGGTCCGCTCAACAACCTGCTCGCTGACTGGACCAACAAACTCGTTCGAGACGCCATCACCGGGCGATTCGTGCGCAACGAATCCATGGTCTAGTTTGGGGTTGGGACTGGTCGACACTCAAAACCTATGACCTCAACGTGCCCGGGCGCAATCACGGCATCTTGCTGGGCACCAGAGGCTGCCGGCCGTAGCTGCTGTCAGCGCACAGGATAGGCTTAGCTCTCGCGAACCCCATCAATCTTCCCTATCGGATCGCACAAGCGATTGCGTGGCTCCGTCCGTCACGCGACGGTTTCGCAAGAGCTCGACCCACCCTCCGAACCAGGGCAGCAGCGGGCGGACCTGACGGCCGGATCACCTCGCTCATTTCCAAATCACCTCGACGATATGTTCGGTGCCCTTCCAGCTTGAAAAGCAGGTGCCTTAGAAGATCTGATTATTGAATTGACGGCCTCCGTGATGGCCGCGGGGTCTGCGTAGGTGACCATATGTCCGGCATCCGGGACGAGGTGAAGATCGGACCGAGGCAGTGCTTGATGTAAATCTCGCGCTTGTTTGTGTTCGATCACCCGATCCTCCATTCCATGGAATATTTGCACGTCGTCGTCCATGGCCGAATAATAGGCTCGGAATTGTGCTGCGGTCGGAATGAGAAGTGCGCTTTCCTCCGCAGCCGCCCTCAATTGTGTGGGCCTGAGAACGAGGGACGCCGGAAATTCATTCTTGAACGTCGGCGGGACGGACCGGGGCGCGAAAATCTTGCGGAGAGCTCCCGGCAAAATGGCCCACGAGATGACAGGCGCGACAGTGTAACTGATCAGGTCGCCCAAGACCGGTATGGCTGGACCCGACATCAGCCAGACATCCAAGCGGCCGGTTGGGAAGTAGTAACCGGACGCAAGCACAAGGCCCCGGATCGGATAATCCTTCCTCATGGCGAGAGCGATGGCGACGAAGGCGCCCCAGGAATGGCCCAGCACCACGGGATCACGGACCCCGATCTGGTCGAGCGCCTTCGTCAACAGAGCTGCTTGAGCTGCTGCACTCCATACTCGGAGCCGCGGCCGCCGACTATAGCCAAAGCCTGGACGGTCGAAGCACACCACGCGGTTGCTGCGAGCAAGAAGATCGACCAGCCCGCTGATCGTGAAGTCCTGGATCATGGATCCGTTGCCATGAAGCAGCACGACGCAGGGAGCCGCGGGATCACCCCGATCGATATAGTGGAGTACGACGCCGTCGCACTCGAGAAACTTGCCGATTGGTGGATTCCTCCGTTCCGCCAGTTTGGCGAAGCCGATATTGCCAATGACGAGAAGCGCCAAGAACAAGATACCGATAAGCAACACGGTTTCAGTGGTGGTCATTGCCAAGCCTTGATGATCGAGGGCCATGAAAACATTGGCCGTGCAGCGCGGAGCAGGTGAGCCAACCCAGGAATAATTGGAAGTTGAAGCGCTCGTTCCTGCGCGCAATGGCGGAGGTTTGATTAAAAAATTGCCCGGCCGGAACGGTCCAGAAATGCCCACGTTTCCTCGCCTAGGATGGCATCTCCGACGGAGCGGGCAGGATCCGACCTCACCAACAACAAAGATGGAGCAACGAATGGCCAACCCACGTCCGGAGGAAAAATCGACGCAAAACCCCGAGGACACAATCCGCCGCGCCGGCGAGAGGACCGCAGAGCAGACCAGACGGATCGGCCTGGCTACCGCCGAGGCCGGGGAGGAGGTGGCGCAAGCCAGCAGCCATCTCTTTCGACAAAATGCCGAGATGCTGCAGAACACTTGGCGCTTCGGCGTCGACATGGCCACGGCAGTGATGGGCCGCTCGACTGACCGGCTAGGTCGCGGGTTCGGTTTTTCGGGCAATGAAGCGCAGCGGGGAGCAGAACGCTCGGTCCGTAACGCCGAAGCAATCATGTACTCCATGACCGCAGTCGCCAAAGGAATGAACGGTGCGTCGCGCGAGTACTTCGATTTCGTTCGACAGCAGATCGAGAGGACCATGGACCGCATGGATGAACTCTCGCGCTGCCGGACCCTTCACGATTTAGCGGCGGTGCAGACCGATCTCATGCGCGACACGATCAGTAGCGCCTTGGAGACCAGCCGCCGGATGGCGGACTTGTCTCTGAAGGTGGCTGACGACGCCGGAAACCACATAACCCAGAGCATCGAACGCATGCGGCAGGCCGCCTAGGCGCGGCTGGCACGATGGTGGCGCGCGAGCGCGGTGGAATCTCGGCCGCGCACGCGCCCGCCCTAAGCTGTGCGGGCGACGCAGCCGCTTTATCGCTCCAGCGTGGCGAGATAGGCGGCAAGTGGCAGCAAGTGTCCCTCGTCGAGCGATTTGACCACGTCGATCATCGGCTTGCTGTTCGGCCCCGCGCGGAATCCGTGCCGGAAATCGTAGAGCTGGCGAAAGAGGTAGGTCGGGGAGCGGCCGGCGATTCCCGGCACAACGTCCGTGCCGGTCAGCTTCTCGCCGTGGCAGGTGGAACAGGCGATCTCGGGCCTTGCGGCCAGCGCGCGGCCGGCAGCCACGCTACCCATGGGCACGTAGGCGATAAAGCGGACGCGCGCGTCGCGGTTGACGAAGCGGCCAATGTCCGCCGGTGTCTCAATGATGCGCGTGCCGATCGGCTCGCGCTCATCGCCTTGAGTGACGAAGAACCAGCCGGCGACCGCAGGCTTCGGCACGGTTTCAGTCTCCACCACATCAACCAACGTCTTCGGCTTGATGGCGGCAAAATATTCAGCCGCCGCTTTGATTTCATCGTCGTTCGCTGCCTTTGCGACCGAGATCATCCATGCTTGCGGAATGCGGTCGGCTCGTGCCGTCGCGCGCTTGCCGCTCCTGTAGTCTTGCACCTGCTGAATGAAATATGCCACCGGCAGGCCGGCGATGTCTGCGCTCTCCGGACCACCCGTCCCGGAGGCACGATGGCAGAAGCCGCAGGCGTAGACGTCAGGCGGCCGACCGCTGGCCACCACCGTCGGCATCGCCGGATGGTCATCCGGGTGCCAATCCGGCGCCAGGAAGCGATCACGCGTTTCTGGGACTGTATAGCTCACCGTGCTGTCGGGAACGTGCCGAGATTGGCCGTCATCCGGCGGCGGCTTGAAATCGGGCGGGTTGTAAGTGTACGCCCAAAACGGAGGCTCGTCGGTGACTTGCGCGTGCGTGCGCGGCATACACAAGAGAATTATGGTGAGTGCACCCGCCGCCTGAGCGGCCGCTGCCAATCGTGCCATGTTCGCCTCCGGCTCACTTGCCCGGACGAAGACAGGGAAATTAGCGACCAATCCGCGCCGGAGCAATCGGCTTTGGGTGCGGTTAAAGCCCGCAGTCCTGAGGTTGGAATTGTCACAAGCCGCCGATCACGCTTGCAGTGGCAAACTTCCGAGGTGCTCTGGTAAGCTGACGATGAAGCGCACTCCCCGAGCAGATATTGTGACCGCAACGGCCCGGAAGGACAGCCCATGAACCTCAAAGCCGTCGTGTTCGACGCCTACGGTACGCTCTACGACATCCAGTCGGTCGCAGAGATCACCGAGGACGCGTTTCCGGGCTATGGCGAGATCATCACGCAGGTCTGGCGGATCAAGCAACTCGAATACACCTGGCTGCGCTCACTGATGCGGCGTTATCAGGATTTTTCTGATGTCACTCGCGACTCGCTGGCCTATACGCTGCGCGTGCTCGGACTCGCCTACGAGAATGCGGCCTTCGAGCGCATCATCGAGAAGTACCTGCATCTCGATCTCTATCCGGATGCAGCGATCGCGCTCACAGCGCTAAAACCGCGAAAGCTTGCCATCCTCTCCAATGGCAGCCCTGACATTCTGAACGCGCTTGTGCGCAATTCCGGCCTCGACCGCCTGCTCGATGCCACCATCAGTGTGGACGCAAAGAAGATCTTCAAGCCGAGCCCGCAGGCCTATGAGCTGATCGGCGAGGTTCTCGGCACCGCGCCTGAGGAGGTGCTGTTCGTCTCCTCCAACCCCTGGGACGTGGCCGGGGCAAAGTCGTTCGGACTGAACGTCGCCTGGATCGAGCGGGTGACGCCGGAGGCGATGGCGCTCGCTTGCGTCGAGACCGAACTCGTGGCACCGCTGACCATGTTCAAGGCGATCCGCACCCAGATGGACGAGCTCGGCTTCGCGCCGGATCATCGTGTTCGGTCGCTCTCGGAACTGCCCGGGATCATCAAGGGATGACCCGGACATGCCGCCCGCCCGTAAGTCCGGAATGAGCTGATTGGAATGAGCCTGGAATCCGTTCGCGCCTTCTTCGCCGAGAAAGCCCCCGACATAACAGTCATCGAATCTCCGATCAGCTCGGCGACGGTGACGCTGGCCGCCGAAGCCTATGGTGTCGAGCCCGGCATGATCGCCAAGACCCTGTCGTTGCGCATCGGCGAACGCGTGATCCTGATCGTCGCCGCCGGCACCTCGCGCATGGACAACAAGAAGGTGAAGGCGCAGTTCGGCGGCAAGCCGAAGATGCTGGGGCTGGAAGAGGTCGCCGACATCACCGGCCACGAGGTCGGAGGCGTCTGCCCATTCGGGCTGAAGTCGCCCCTGCCGGTTTATTGCGACGTGTCGCTGAAGGCGTTCGACGTGGTGGTGCCTGCCGCGGGCTCGACCCACAGCGCGGTCCGCATCGCGCCTGAACGCATGGCCGAATTGACGGCGGCCGAATGGGTCGATGTCTGCGAGCACAGGTCCTGACGCGGGCGCGGGATGCGTGATGCATTTGCCGGTCAGGCAGGTTAGTGTAGGAACCATGCCCGACGACAAGGTGAAACGACGACTGACCACCGTGCTGTGCGCTGATGTGTACGGCTATTCCCGTCTCATGGAAGCGGACGAAGCCGGAACGCTGGAGGCGCTCCGCCGCTCCCGCGCGGCCATTGCGCGGCTGGTCGAGCGCCATGACGGCCGCATCGTGAACACCTGGGGCGATGCCGTGATCGCCGAGTTCGCCAGCGTCGTCGAGGCCGTGCAATGCGCGGTCGAGATCCAGCAGGAGATTTCCGATCAGGAATCAGCCCCGCCTCCGTTGAACCCGATGCGATTTCGCATCGGCATCAATCTCGGCGACGTGATGGTTGACGGCTCCGACATCTATGGCGACGGGGTCAATATCGCATCGAGGCTGCAGGAACTCGCCGATCCCGGCGGCGTGGTGATCTCGAGCTCCGTCTACGATCAGGTGCACAACAAATTGTCGGTTGGCTTCGACTGTCTCGGCCAGCGTCCCATGAAGAACGTTGCTCCCCAGACCAGTTATCGGGTGACTCTCGGCAGCCAAACCGCAAGGCAAGGGAACTTCCCGGTCGAAGATACTGCCCGGCAGACAGCACGTCCGCGGACGGGCGACAGGCGCGAGCCATCTTCATCGGCGAACGTCGTCCTGGATTGGCTCCGAAAGCTGCCCCGCCCGGTTGCAGCGGGCTTCGCGGTGTCGGCCTTTTTGATTGTTATCAATCTGGCCACTGGCGCCCATAAGATCTGGTTCCATTGGCCGGTTGCAGTCATTCTCTTCGGCGTCGTCTTGCGGACTGTGCTTGGACATCGACCCGAACGGGACAGGCGCTAGACGGCGCTAATCGTCGTCATCGTCATACGGGCTCGGCTGCATCTGCTGAGGTGGCGGCCCATTGTAGTAGCGCGGCGGCGGTGCAGCACGGTTGCGCGGGACCAGCTGCTGCGGTGGCACCTGATTGTTGGACTGGAACACCGCGCGGCAGCCGCTGGAAAGCAGCGGCGTGTTTTGCCGCAAGCAGGCGGTGATGCGGCTCACATCCGGAATCTGGGCGCTGCACAGGCGCCAAACGTCAGGCGTGCAGGCCATCTGCTGCTCCATGGTTCCGCGATATTCTTCGGCGAATGCTGCGCTCTGCGCGACGATGCCGCCAATCGCTAGCGCCATACCCAGCGCAATCCGCTCTGCTCGCATGTCTCGATCCCTTCCCGAGTCCGTCGAATTCGTCGTTAAACGATGAACTGCGGGAAGGTTCGGAATCACAAAAAAATGTGAAGGAGCCGGAACCTATTCCATCACCCGATCTTCTTGCCCGCCGCAATCAGTCGAGCGCCTGCACGCCGTCGCTGAGCAGCGCGGTGGTCCGCAGAAAGCGATGTTCACGAAACGTTAGCCATATCAGCCCCGCTCCGGAACGCATCTCGCCACCCTCCGTTGCCCCGCCGGGATTCTGAGGAGGGAAGGTGCCATGGGAAAGCTTGCAACGATCGACCTCGCGCTGGACGAAATGCTGGTGAACCTGGCAGCCATCGTCCTGCGTCTCTCGACGCCGGAACTGACGCGCACGCCGGAGGCGCGCCGCGCCCTGGCTCAGTCGGTGCATCAATACGCGGTGTGCGCCGCGCGCTCGACCGATCCGCGCGTGCATGCGTTGAAGTCGCAGCTGGAGCAGACGATGAAACCGAGCTTGCGGATTGTCGCGATCGATGGCGCGAGAGTGCCGTAGCTGGAAGACCGACGTCCCGCGGCGAAGCAATCCAGGATCTGTCCGTGGGAAGATCCTGGATGTTTGTCGCTTGGCTCCTCGCAATGGCCGAGGTCCTTCGAGGCCCCTATCCGGTCTTCGCACCGTTCTTCGGCTTCCGCTTGCACGTGCCCGGCAGGTTCGCGGCAAGAAAATCAGCGAGTGCTTCGACGCGCGCGGGGCGCGGGCCGCCGGGTGGGGTTACCAGATGCACGGCCCCTTCGGCCTGCTTCCAATCCTTCAGGATCACTTCCACGGCGCCGGAGGAAATCGCATCGCCCACGATGAACTCGGGCAGCTCGGCGATGCCGAGGCCGGCGACGAGCGAGGGCATCACCGCTTCGCCGTTGTTGACGCGAAGCTGTCCACCCGGACGCACGCTGGCCTGCTCGCCGGCCGCGTTGGTGTAGTGCCAGACGTTCGGCGTCGAGAGATAGGCGTAGCTGAAGCACTTGTGCCCGGCGAGATGCATCGGATGCGTGGGTCGACCATGCTTCTTCAGATAGGACGGCGCGGCCACGGTGAAGCGCGGCATGGTGAAGAGCCGTCGCGCGATCAGGGACGAGTCCGGCAGCCGCGCGATCCGCACCGCCATGTCAAAGCCTTCGCCAATGAGATCGACGGTGGCATCGCTCAAATGCAGATCGACCGAGACCTCCGGATAGGCCTTGAAGAACTCCGGCAGCAGTGGCGCCACGGCTTTGTTCCCAAACGTCATGGGCACCGCGAGCCGCACCAGGCCGCGCGGCGCCACCGACTGCGCCAACGCCTCGTTCTCCGCCGCCTCGCCGTCGGCGAGCAGCCGCGTGGCGCGATCGGCGAGCTTGTGGCCGGCATCGGTCAACGCGAGGCGGCGCGAGGTGCGGTTGAACAGCCGGGCGCCGAGCCGCTCCTCCAGCCGCGTGACCGCCTTGGACACCGTGGCCTTCGACATCGTGAGCTCGCTCGCAGCCCCCGCAAACGAGCGTAATTCCACCACTTTTGCGAAGATCGCGAGGGCCTCGAAGTCGGGGAGCTTTGCCATGGCGCGGGGTCCGTTGGGGCTATCTTGGGAAACAATGTGTTTCAACAGTTTCTATTTCTATACCACAGGCGGAGGCTTATCCAAGGGCCATCAGAAATTCAGGAATGGAGACGTCCAATGACCAGCAAGCTCTCAGGCAAGGTTGCCCTCGTCACCGGCGGCTCGCGCGGCATCGGCGCGGCCTCGGCCCGCGCTCTCGCCGATGAAGGCGCGGACGTCGCCATCAGCTACGTCGCTTCGCCCGAAAAAGCCGAAGCCGTCGTCGCCGAGCTGAAGGCTCGCGGCGTCAAGGCCCGCGCCTACAAGGCCGACCAGGCTTCGGCCGAGGAGGTCGATCAACTGGTCAGGAGTGTTGCCAACGATTTCGGCCGGTTGGACATCCTCGTCAACAATGCCGGCGTCGCCGTCGGTGGACTGATCGACGATCCCACAACCAACACCGCCGCGCTCGCTCGCCAGGAAGACATCAACGTGCACGGCGTGGTCGCCGCGATCCGCGCCGCCTCGAAGCTGATGGGTGAAGGCGGCCGCATCGTCACGATCGGTTCGGGTATTGCCACACGCGCCTCGTTTCCCGGTCTCGCCGATTACGCGGCAAGCAAGGCTGCGATCGTCGGTTACTCCAAGGGCGCTTCGCGCGACCTCGGACCGCGCGGCATCACGGTCAACGTGCTGCAGCCGGGTTCGATCAACACGGACATGAATCCGGACGACGACGGTGAGTTTGCCGACGCGCAGCGCAAGCAGCACGCCCTGCAACGCTTCGGGACTGCGGAAGAGATCGCCGCCGGCGTCGTCTTCCTTGCAAGTCCGGAAGCCTCTTTCGTCACCGGCACCGTCCTCAATGTCGACGGCGGGTTTGGCGCCTGACGCCGAGCCCACTACACTCAAGGAAACATCCCCATGATCGAACTCAGACCCTTCGCAAAACTCGGCGGCGCCGATCACGGCTGGCTCAAGGCCAAGCATCATTTCTCCTTCGCCAGCCATTATGACCCGAACAATACGGGTCACGGTGCCCTGCGGGTTTGGAACGACGACGAGATCGCACCGAACACCGGCTTTCCGGCCCATCCGCACGCCAACATGGAAATCATCACCTATGTGCGCGAAGGCGCGATCACCCATCAGGACAGCCTCGGCAACGAGGGCCGCACCGAAGCCGGCGACGTGCAGGTGATGAGCGCCGGCAGCGGCATCCGCCACTCCGAATACAACCTCGAGCCGACCAAGACCCGGATCTTCCAGATCTGGATCGAGCCGACCGCGCGTGGCGGCCAGCCGACCTGGGGCTCGAAGCCGTTCCCGAAGGGCGATCGCTCGGGCAAGCTCGTCACGATCGCGAGTGGCATTGCAGGCGACACCGACGCGCTGCCGATCCGCGCCGATGCACGGGTGCTCGCGACCACGCTGAAGGCCGGCGAGAGCGCCGAGTACGAGGCGCACCAGGCGCGGCACCTTTATCTCGTGCCCGCAGCGGGCGCGGTCGAAATCAACGGCGTGCGCGTCAACGCCCGCGACGGCGCCGCAATCCGCGACGAGGGCCGGCTGAGGATCACGGCGCTCGAAGATTCCGAGCTCGTGCTCGTCGACGCCGCGTAACATCCGACATCTCGCAATCACATCCAATCAAACGGAGACCACCATGACCAAAGTTCTCGTCCTCTATTATTCCGCCTATGGCCACATCGAAGCGATGGCCAACGCAGTGGCCGAAGGCGCGCGCGAAGCCGGCGCCACTGTCGACATCAAGCGCGTGCCCGAGCTGGTGCCGGCCGAAGTCGCGAAAGCCTCGCATTACAAGCTCGATCAGGCAGCCCCGGTCGCCAAGGTCGAGGACCTCGCCAGCTACGACGCCATCATCGTCGGCACCGGCACGCGCTTCGGCCGCATGGCCTCGCAAATGGCCAATTTCCTGGATCAGGCGGGCGGGCTCTGGGCCAAGGGCGCGCTCCACGGCAAGGTCGGCGGCGCATTCACATCGACCGCGACCCAGCATGGCGGCCAGGAGACGACGCTGTTTTCCGTCATCACCAACCTCCTGCATTTCGGCATGGTGATCGTCGGCATGAATTACGGGTTTGCCGGACAGATGAGGCTTGACGAGGTCACCGGCGGTGCGCCCTATGGCGCCACCACGATCGCCGGCGGCGACGGCAGCCGCCAACCCAGCGCCAACGAGCTCGCCGGCGCGCGTTACCAGGGCCGCCAGATCGCGGAGACCGCGAAGAAGCTGCACGGTTGATGGGATACGGGCGGCGTTCTCTCCAGGGGAACGCCGCCCGGTTCAGCGTAGCTTGCCCATGACCCCTGAGGCAAAGGCCGCAAGCGTCGGATAACGGCGCAGGCCCTGCGCCGCATGGTCGCGCAGCATGTAAGGCAGGCCGCGCCAGGACAATGCAACGCTGACATCGGTCAGCGGCACTGGCTCGGCGCCGAAGCGCCGCTTGTAGTCGTGATTGCCGATGCTGAGATCGAAGCGGCGCACGCCCTGCGCATGCAGGGCCGCCATGGTGCGCTCCGTGACGAGCAGCCCCGGCGAGCAATTCGCCCATTGCCTGCCGGCATGGCCGATACGCAACAGAAAGTAGGTCGCGCCATATCTGACGCCGAACGCGGTGGCGACGATGCCCTCGTCGCAGACCAGCGCCGAGATCACCGCATAGCCTTCCGCAACGCCTCGCCGGGCGACGTCTCGGTAGAAGCGGGCATGGGCTTCATCATTGAGGACGAACCGCAAGCCGAGCTGCCGCATGCGCGCCTGCTGCTGCAGGTCAGTCACGTCAAGCAGCTGGTGCGCGCGCGCGGGGTCGGTGGCGATCTCGAACCGCGCACCGGCATTGCGGTTGAACACGCGCCAGCAGCGCGGCATCTGCATGCGCTTGATCGACGCCTGGTAAGCCGCATAGTCGTCGCCGGTCAGCACGACATTGCCGTTGAGCGAGCACGAGCCGAGCCGGCCGAGCGACACCAGCGGGTTCGGCTTCACGCCGACATGGGCCGGCATCTTCTTCAATCGCAGGAGGTCGAAGCCGTCGGGCAAGGCGCGCAACGCATCGACGAATGCCGCACCGATCGCCTTTGCCGCAGCCGAATCGAAGGCTGCGTCGCGGGCGAGGATCGGAGCGTTGTTGTCGGAGACGCCGAGATCGGCAAACTCGATCACGCGGATGCCGCGCCTGACGTGGCTGAACATCGGCACGACAGCGACGTCCTTGCCGGTCGCCCTGTCGGTGATGACAGCGATCAGCGGTGCGACGCCGTGAAACGCCTCGTACCAGGCACCTAACCAGCTGGCATGCTGAAACGCAGTGCGATGACCGGCGTCGAGGCGCAACGCGGCCTGTCGCCAGTCCCGCAAGAAATCGACTGAGATTCCCGACGTGCTGGACGACACCCGACCGTCTAACTGCTCGACGCTGAGAAACGCCATTTGCGGGGCATACAGTTACAATGCGTGTCGAGATAGATTATGTTTTGTCGCAGGCCACAAGTTACGTCGCCGCTTATCGTTAAGCCGATACCTTCGCAACGCTCACACTGCGCCTAACCCGTCCCCCGTTAACCGTCCATCAACCAGCATGCCGGAGGCCGCAGGAACCTGCTGCCGTGCGACGTTCCGCGCGATCTCGTAATATTGCAGCGCACGCTGCTCCAATGTGAGGTTGTCCATGATGTAACTGCGCGGATCGAATTTGCCCGCGGTGCAGCCCTCCCAGAAATCCGCCCACCGCTCCTCGAAGCCGGCAAGGTCGACGAATTTGAGACCGCAACGATCGTCCCAATAGGGTACCGACGACACCGGCTCGAACCGGACCCGGTGCGGATAATAATCCGGATCCGGCCAGGGTCCGCCGGGGTCCCAGGCGAACACCGGCACACCGCAGGACAGCGCCTGCTGATAGGCGATGCCTTGGCTCTCGTTCTGGCACAGGAAGATCATCGCGCGCGAACGCGCCAGCGCGGCCTGGAAACCGTCCTCCTTGTAGCTGCCATAGCGCAGCTCGATGAACGAGCGGCCCTCCCTGACGAGCCGGGCGCGGACCGGCTCGATCAGCTCGGGCAGGTAGCGCTCGCGGTCCCAGCTGACCTTGTCGTAGACGAGGACATCGACGGTCTTGTCGCGCGGACGCGACGGCGCCCACAAATCGGTATCGATGCCGACGGGCCAGGCTTCCGTCGCCGGCCAATGCGGCCGGTACATCTCGGCATACCACGGGCCGGGCACCAGGAATTTCCTGACGGGAAGCCGCTTGAACAGGTCAGGATCGTCGAGCGGATGGTTAAAGGCGGCAACGCCGAGCAGGATCGGGTTCTTCCACGCAAATTTGTCGAGCAGGAAGGCGCGGCCGATGATGCAGGCCACTTCCTCCGGATGCTGCGCGATGTAGCCGTAGTCGTTCACGCGATAGCGGATGCCGAGGCGGTCGAGCCCGGCGCAAAGATTGAGGAACACGCGCAGCTGTCCGCTCATGCGCGGTTCGCCGAACAACATCTTGCGTGCCATGCGCCGCAGATGGCGGTCGCCGCGAAACCAGCGATCATCCTTGTCCTCGTAGAACAAGTTGAGGATCATGGCGTCGGGATCGTAGTCGAATGTCTTTGCGGGCACTGGATCCATCCGCGGCAGCAAAGCCTGCATTGTCTCGTGAGACCGGCTGCCGCTCCTCTCGAGGTCTGCGGCAGGTTTAACGCGACAGGTTTAACGCTAATCTACGAAACCGACGGCTTGGCAGCCTTTGCAGCAACGAATTGATCGTTATGTGGGTATCATCCGTTCCAGCTCAGACTGCGATTGCCGGCAGCCGGGTTAACAGATCATTAAAGCAACGAGCCATCGCTTGCCCCTCGCCGACGCCACGCTCGATGCACGGACCGCCGCACCGGCGGTGATGGAGCCGCGTGCAACGTCGCCAGCGGTTTCCGTCGTCATCCCCGCGAAGAATGCCGCCACCTATATCGGCGAGACCATCGCAAGTGCGCTGGCGCAATGCGACGTGACCGAGATCATCGTTGTGGACGACGGATCGACCGACGACACCGTTGCGCTGGTCCATGCCATCCGCGATCCGCGGCTCCGCCTGATCACAAATCAGGCCAGCGGCGTCTCGGCCGCGCGCAACTGCGGCGCACAAAGCGCGGGCGGGAGCTGGCTGATGTTCCTCGACGCCGACGACCGGCTGCGCCCCGATGCGGTGACGACACTGCTGGCCGCGGCGAAAGACGCGCCACGGGCGGTGCTGGTCTATGGCGACTACAACACGATCGACAGCGCAGGGCGATCGATCGGCCGGCGCGACCTCCTGAAGGGACGCCGCAAGCCGTCCGGCAACGTGCTGGAACGGCTTGCCAGCGGCAATTTCATCGTCAATGGCGGCATCATGCTGGTACGCACCGAGGCCTTTCGTGCGACCGGCGGCTTCGACGTCTCGCTACGATATTGCGAGGACTGGCATTGCTGGTGCCGCCTCGCCGCAACAGGCGCGTTCGCCTATGTACCAAAGCTCCTGCTCGATTATCGCCTGCACACGGCCAACACCATGAGCGCCGCGGTACGAACACCGCGGGATTTCTTGCCGGCGGTCGCGCGCGTTTTCGGGGATGAATTGATCCTGCGCAAGCTGCCATCAGGCGCGGCGCCGAGACTGCGGCAGGCGGCCGAAATCCATCTCTTGACCTATGCTGCGACGCAGGCGGTGCGCTTCGGACGATATCGCCAGGCGGCGGCCTATCTCGGCATGGTCAGCCGGCGGTCGCCGAAGGCGATGCCGCGCGCCGCGGCCAAAATCGCGCTGTCCTGTTTCGGCATCTAGACGCCGGCGCAAACGCGTCAGGAGACGATCTTCGAGGCCTCGTAGGGCTTAGGGTCGTAACCAAAGCCCGCCAGCGCGGATCCGACGGCCACCAGCACCGGGTGCATCGCGACGACCGCTTTCGTTGACGTCAGCAGGCGAGCCGCGCGGACCAGCGACAACGGCAAACGTCCCAAGGTCTGGGCAAAGACGCGCGTCCGCGCTGCCACACTTTGCGCGGCCTTGGCCCGCACCCGGTAGTTGATCACCCCGATGCGGAGGCCGCGCCTGGCGATCCAGCCGGGATTGGTGCGGTTCTTCGGTACGGTTTCGCTGATGACGGCTTCCGCCGTCCAATGAAAGACCATGCCGGCGTCGCGACCGCGATTGAAGAAATCGCAATCGCCGCCGCCGAGGAAATTGAATTGCAGATCGAAGGCGGGGCTGCCGAGCCGCTCGAACGCGCTGCGCGTGATCAGGCAATTGCCGCAGCCATAGATCATCGGCACCGCGCCTGTGTAGTCGTAGGCCGGGCAGAAGACGGGATGGCGCGCGAGCCAGGGCTGACTATCGTCGTCGAACACAGGCATCACCGGTCCGCCGACCACGTCGGCGCCGGTCGCCTCCGCGGTGCGAACCATCAGCTCGAGCCAATCGGGCGAAGCAATCTCGTCGTCGTCGATCATGAGGAAGCGGGTCGCGGCGGGAAACAGCGCCTGCGCCGTCTCGAACGCCGCGTTGATCGCGCGACAATTGCCTTGCCGCTTCTCGACCAGGCAGACGCCCCGGAGTTTCCCGGCTGCGAGATATTCGGCGGCAACAGGAGCGCTCGCGCGCCCTGCCGCATCGTTCTCCACCATCACCACCGCGAAGGAGCGCGGCGTACGCTGGTTGACGAGCGAATCCAGCGTCAGCCGCAGGTGTTCGGGACGACGGAAACAGGGAATGCAGACGACGATGCCGACCGAGAGGTCGAGAATGCGTGAGCTCGCGGCGATCTCCCGGTTGGGATCGCGCACGGCATCCGAGATCCGGCTGGCGGACAAATCTGTCGGGATCAGCGTCATTGCGTTCTCATGCCCGAGATATGTTGAAAAAGCCCTGCGTCCACTGTGCCGCGACGGCACGGTCGCGCGGGACAGATGCGTCCCGAAATGGATGGCCTGCCTCGTTGCTGAATCTGCGCCGCAGCGCCGATCTCACCGCCATCGAGCAGGCCATCATACGTTTAACCGCTTTCGCATGCTTTTTCGGCGAATTCCTTCACGCCTGATACTGCAACTTTCAGTCCAATGCCAACGGCGCAACATGGACAATGCCGTAGTTAACGCAGGGCGCGATTAACCCGGCCGTAAGCACCGCGACCGGTGAAGCTGCGCGGCATCGGATTTGCTCTTCGGGAACGAGAGACTTTTCCTGTAAATTTGAGTCGAACAAGCGCGGTCAGAAAACATGAACAAGTCAGCCACGATCGATCTCGCGACAGCTACCGCCCCCGAACACACCCAGGCACTGCTCGACCTCGCGGCCGGCGAAGCCCGCGACAGCCTGCTCGGTGTGCACGACGTGCTGCGCCGCGAGCTGCCGCAGGGTCGGTTGGCCATCTACGAGGCGGGTGGCGGCTCCTCCAGCTTTCTGCCGATGGACGTGCTTGGCCGCAGTTACGTCACCGTCGTGGATATCGATGAGGACCAGGTCCGCAACAACACCTATGCGGACGAGGCCATGCTCGGCGACGTGCAGACCTATCGCTTCGGTTCCGAGACTTTCGACCTCGTGATCTGCTACAACGTGATCGAGCACCTGCCCGACGTGGAGGCGGCGCTTTTGAACTTCCGC
Source organism: Bradyrhizobium sp. USDA 4449 (assembly GCF_054056275.1). NCBI lineage: Bacteria > Pseudomonadati > Pseudomonadota > Alphaproteobacteria > Hyphomicrobiales > Nitrobacteraceae > Bradyrhizobium > Bradyrhizobium sp. USDA 4449. Next base: position 1,048,455 of record NZ_JBSRYD010000001.1, read on the forward strand.
GATGCGCTCAAGCCCGGCGGGATGATGCTGATCGGCGCGCCCAATCCGCGCTCGCTGTCCGGCGTCGTCACCAAGTACTCGCCTCACTGGTTTCATGTCTGGTTCTACCGGAACATCCGCGGCATCAAGACGGCCGGAATGCCCGGCCAAGCGCCGTTCCCGACGTTCTTCCATCCCCTGGTGACGCTGTCGAAGCTCGAGGCGTTCGCCGCCGCCCAGGGCCTCGAGACGATCTACCGCCGCGAGGTCGAGAGTCCGCGCTATCCCGAGATGCGGCGACGCACGCCGCTGTTCGCCGCTCTCGTCGACGCCAGCGCCGCCGCGATCAATGCCGTGCTTCCGCGCGGCACCGACGTCCGCCGCGGCGACTATCACGTCATCCTGCGGAAGCGCTGAGGGCGATGCGCGCGCCGGCCGGCTTTGATGCTACCAAGACGGATGCGCAGCCGCCGCGAGGCACGTGCGGTAACGAAACGTTAATTGCTGCGGGAGCGCCAGCGCCGAAGCGTCACGAGGACGCGGCATTTGCCGAGCTGCGCTTAAACGCTTTGTTTGCCATTTCGGTGAATAGTCCCTCAATGAGTATGGTTAATTTTCCCTGTTGCGTTGATTGCGCACCCATATCCCCGGTGCGAGGCGTAAAGCGAAGGGTAACCCCTCAGCCCGCGGCGTTGGAATGAAAGCTGGGGACGATGCTTGACTACAACCAGCCGATCGATCGGGCCAGGAATCCGACCACGTCGGAGGCCCCGCAACGGAAGTTCGAGGCCAGCTTCGGCGTGCTGGAACTCGCCGGCCTGCTGTGGCGGCGCAAGATCGCGATTGCCTCTGCAGCGCTGATCGGCGCGTGCCTCGCCGTCACCGTCGGCAAGAGCCTGACGCCCCGCTACACCGCGACCGCCCAGCTTTATGTCGACCCGCGCGAACTCCAGCTCGTCGATCGCGAGCTCACGCCCCGCGCGCAGGACGTCTCCGGCATGTCCATGCTGGTGGAGAGCCAGGCGCGCCTGATCACCTCCAACAGCGTGCTGTTGCAGGTCGTCCAGCAGGCGGCTCTCGACAAGGATCCGGAATTCGGCGGCGGGGACGGCAAGACCCTGGGCTCGTCCCTGCTCGGCCTGATCGGCCTGCAGCTCCGCCCGCCCTCGGCCGCTGAAGCCAAAGAAGTGCAGCTCGCGGCCCTCGATGCGCTGAACAAGCACATCACGATCCGCAAGACCGACAAGAGCTTCATCGTCGACGTCGAGGTCTGGTCGATCGATCCAGCCAAGGCGGCGATGCTCGCCAATACTCTGACCAACACCTACCTGACGGAATCGCGCAACTCGCAGGCCGTTGCGGCGCGGCGCGCCACCAGCGAGTTGTCGGGCCGGCTGAAGGAGCTGCGCGAACGGCTGCGCAATGCCGAGACCGCGCTTGCCACCTACAAGGCCCAGAACAATTTCGTGGGCACCCAGGATGCGTTGATCAGCGATCAGCAGCTCTCCTCCAGCAACCAGCGGCTCTCGGCCGCCCGCGCCGCGACGATGGACGCCCAGGCACGGCTGGACCAGATCGAGGCAAACAAGCGGACCGCCGCGGACGCAGGTGCGATCCCCGAAGCACTGCAATCGCCGACGATCGCGAACTTGCGCGCGCAATATGCCGATGCCCGCAAGAAATATGCGGAGCAGACTGCCGAGCTCGGCCCGCGCCATCCGGCCCTGCGCCAGACCGAAAAGCAGGTCGAGGATCTCAAGCGCACCATCAACGAAGAGATCGACCGCTTCGCGCTGTCCGCCAAGAATGACCTGACCCGCGCCCGGGACTACGAGGCCTCGCTCAACCGCGCTCTGGAAGCGCAGAAGCGGCAGAGCGTGCAGCTCAGCCAGGCCGCCGTGCGCCTGCGCGAGCTCGAGCGCGAGGCCGACGCCAGCCGCGACGTCTACCAATCCTTCCTCAAGCGCTCACGCGAAACCGAGGAGCAGGAGACGCTGAACACCTCTGCCGCCCGCGTCATCGGCGAAGCCACGGTCCCGCAACGCCGCTCGTTCCCGCCGGCGATGAGCCTGTTCGCGATGATCGGCTTCATTTTCGGTGCGCTTGCCGCAGCCTCCTGGTTCGTCGCGGCCGAGCATCTGTTCAACGGCGCGACCGCCCCGGAACCCGGCCGCCGTGAGCGTACGCCTGCGCCGGACGTTCCGAAGCCCCAGGACGAATCCGCCGCGCCTCCGCCGGCGGTGTCCCTGGTCGAGAAACCGCTGATCGCCCGCCTCCAGGAGGCCGACGTGATCCGCACACTCGGCGCCATTCTCGCCACCGGCAACGGCGTCGATCTGACCCGAATCGGCTGGCCGACATTGCGCCCGGGGTTTCCGCTGACGACGCTGCTCAACGCGTTGCGCGACATGCGAGCGGCGATAGCGCGCCGTGCCGGCAGCAAGCCAATGCCGGCGGTCGCACTGATCGGGGCCAACCAGACGGCGGGGCGTAGCGTGACCGCACTGAATTTCGCGCTCGCGGCCGCGCGCGACGGTAGCCGCGTGCTGATGATCGACGCCGATCACCAGGCTCACGCGCTCTCGAACAAGGTCAGCCGCCCGGCCAAGGCCGAACCAGGCAAGGTCGGCTGGCTGTCGATTGGCAACAAGGCCGCGCGCGAGGTCAAGACCGCGAATGGTATCTCCGTGCTGCCGGCAACCGAAAGCGATGCAGAAAAGGCCGCTGACGCCATCCGCAGGTCGATCGCACAGGCGCGCGCGACCGGCGGTCATGACCTCATCATTCTCGACGGCCCTGCGATGCCGCTCTCGGCTGCCGGCCGGAAACTGCTCGATAGCGCCGATGCGGTGGTGGCGGTGCTGGCGACCAGCCTCGACATCAATGACGGCATGGAAGAGATCCTGGCCGCACTCGGCGACGGCCAGCGCAAGCTCGTCGGCGTCGTGCTCGACGAACTTCCCCCCGCTGTTCAAACGCGCCAGCGAGGCAAACAATATGCTTGAGCGCCGCGTCAACCTCGAAGGTCGGGCCGCGACCGCCGACGTTCCACGGATCACCGTCGGCGGCCTCCGCATGGCCGCACTCGACCTGGAAGCAACCGCCGACTTCATGATCGAGGCGACCGATCCGCGTCACCGCATCGGCCGTCCGCTGTACCTGACCTCGGCCAACGGCGAAGTGCTGGCGCGCTGCTCGACAGAGCCGCAGACCGAGCGCCTGTTCCGTGCCGCCGACCTGATCAATGCCGACGGCCAACCGCTGGTGGCTGCCTCGAAGCTGCAGTCCTGGTTTCCGCTCCCCGAGCGCGTTGCCACCACGGACCTGTTCCATGTCGTCGCGCGCAAGGCGGAGACTGCCGGTCGCAGCTTCTACATGCTCGGCGCCAGCGAGGAAGAGAACGCTGCGGCGGTCAGGCGAGTCCAGAACCTGTATCCGAAACTGAAGATCGTCGGGTTCAGCCACGGCTACCTTCGAGGCGATGCGCTGCAAGCCAAGGTCGAAGAGATCAACGCGCTCGCACCGGACTTCCTGTGGGTCGCGCTCGGCGTACCCAACGAGCAGGCTTTCGTCGAGGCATACACGCCGCTGCTGACCAATGTCGGTGTCATCAAGACGTCAGGCGGCCTGTTCAACTTCCTCTCGGGTAGCCGCTCCCGCGCGCCGCAATGGATGCAGAGGCTCGGGCTCGAATGGGCCTGGCGCACCTGGCTCGAGCCACGCCGCTTGTTCTGGCGCTATTTGACCACCAACCCACGCGCCATCTATCTTCTGTTCAGCCGCAATCGGCCCCTCAATCGCCGACAAGAGCCGACAAAAGACATCCCGCCACGGTGATCCGCACTGCCTGGGGCCCGGCAACAGACGGCGCACCCCTCAAATTGCGCCAAGCAATCGCAGCCCTCACACGACGGCGCGCTTCAGCGGCAGCGCCACCGTCTCGTCCACACCGAGGCCCGCCTCAGGCTGGAGCGACGGCGCAAGCAACAGCTCCATGGGGCGCAGCAACTCGGCCATCTGCCTTGCCGGTAACGGCTTGGCGATCAGGAACCCCTGCATCTCGTCGCAGCCATGGGTGCGCAGAAACGTCTCCTGCTCGGCGTTCTCGACGCCCTCGGCGACCACGGTCATGCCCAGCGCCTTGCCCATGCTGATGATCGCCTGCGCGATCGCCTGGTCCTCGGAATCGTGCGGCAGGTCGCGGACGAAGGAGCGGTCGATCTTGATGGTGTCGATCGGGAAATGCTTCATCAGCGACATCGACGAATAGCCGGTGCCGAAATCGTCGATGGCCAGGCGAATGCCGCGGCTCTGAATGGCGTCGAGCACCTTCAGCGCGCGTCCGACGTTGCGCATCATCATGCTCTCGGTGACTTCGAGTTGCAGCAGCACGGGCGACATGCCGGAGGCTACCAGAGCCTCGTCGACATCCTGCAACAGGTGCTCATCGGCAAATTGCCGCGGTGACAGGTTCACCGCCATCGAAAGCGGCAACAGGCCGCGGCGCTGCCAGGCCATCGCCTGCGCGCAGGCTTCTTTCAGCACCCAGCGGCCGATCGGCACGATCAGGCCGGTCTCTTCCGCAAGCGGAATGAACTGCGACGGCGAGACGTTGCCGAAAACGGGATGGTTCCAGCGCAACAGCGCTTCCACGCCGGTGATCTGACCGCTCGCCATGTCGACCTTGGGCTGGTAGTTCAGCGAGAACTGCTCGCGCTCGAGCGCCCGGCGCAGCGCACTCTCGAGTGAAAGACGCTCGATCGACTGCGTCGTCACCTCTTTGGAGAAGAAGCGATAGCCGTTCTTGCCGTCCTCCTTGGCGAGATACATCGCCATGTCGGCATTCTTGGTCAGCGTCTGCGCGTCGGAACCGTTGGCCGGATACATCGCGATGCCGATCGAGGCCGTGGTGTGACACTCGTGGCCGGCGAGTTCCATGGGCACGGCGAGCGTGGCCAGCAGCCCGGTCGCGATATTCTGGACGTCGTCGATCTCGCTGCACTGGTCGAGAATTACGACGAACTCGTCGCCGCCGAGACGTGCCACCACATCGCTGGCCCGCAGCGCGCCGCGCAGCCGTTTTGCCACTTCGAGCAGGAGCAGGTCGCCCGCCTCATGGCCGAGCGAATCGTTGATGACCTTGAAGCGGTCCAGGTCGATGAACAGCACCGCGAAACGGTGATCGCGGCGCTGCGCCACGTCGATCGCCTCACGCAGCAATCCGTTGAAGGTCTCGCGATTCGGCAGGTCGGTCAGGCTGTCATGCGAGGCAAGGTATTCGATGCGTTCGTCCGCCCGGTTTTTCTCGTCGGCGCGGTCGAAATTCTCCATCGCAAAGGCGACGTTGTCCGCCAGACGCTGCAACAGCTCGACGAATTCGGGCGTGAATGTGTCCTGCTCGATCGACATGTAGATCATGACACCGACCGGCTTGTCGTGCGTGATCAACGGGAACGCCGCGCCGGAGCGCGCGCCGCCGCCCTGGAGGACCGAATGGAAGGCGCTCACCCTGTGGTCGTTGACATAGTCGTTGCTGATGCAAGGCTGCCGGGTGCGGAACGCCGTGCCGCTCATGCCGCGGCCTTCGGGCCGGTCGGCGTCGATGGAAAGGCGAACGTTTCGCGTGGTCTCGGCGGACGGCCCCGCGGCCGCGACGGTTGCGAGCTGATCGCTGTCCGCGCAGGCAAGCGCGATGGTCGTCGAGGTGAACTTGCCGCCGGTGGAGGCGGCCTGACACACCAGCTCGAACAGCTCGGCGCGAGACTTCGCGCGCATGATCGCCTCGTTGGTGGCGCTCAGCGCCGCGAACATGCGGGTTAGACGCTCCTTCTGCGCCTCAGTGCGGGCCTTTTCTTCGGCGCGATTGAAGTTGTCGAGCGCAAAGGAGACGTTTTCCGCGAGGCGCCCAAGCAGCTCGACCAGATCAGGGGTGAACGCATTCTCTTCCGGCGCAAGAAACAGCAGAATTCCGATCGGTTCAGTGCCGTCGCGAAGCAGCGGAAAGCTGGCGGCCGCGCGCGTGCCATCCTCCTTCGCCTTCGCGTGCCAGTGCGTCGATCGAGGGTCACTCAGATAATCATTGATGACGCTTGGACCGCGGGTTCGCAGCGAGGTGCCGATGATCCCCTCACCCTCGGGATGCCCTGGGGACACGCAACATGTACGCCCGGACATTCGCTCCTGAAGGCGCCCCTTGACCGCGACGACGCGAACGAGTTCGCGTGTCTCGTCAAGGATGCCGATCGTCGTCGAGGCGAACACATCGCCCAGCACGGCCGCCTGGCACACCACCTCAAACAGCTCCTCGCGTGTCTTGGCACGCATGATCGCTTCGTTGGTGGTACTTAGCGCCTCGAACATTCTGGTGAGGCGATTGCGCTGCTTGTCGGCTTTCGCCTTCTCATCCGCGCGGTCGAAATTCTCGAGTGCAAAGGCAACGTTGGCCTGCAGGCGCTGCAGCAGCTCGACGAACTCCGGCGTGAACGTGCCGCGTTCCGGCGAATTGAAGAGAAATACGCCTTCGACGCGCTCGCCGTTGAACAGCGGGAGTGCCGCGGAGGATCCGATGCCGTTGCGGCGGGCGTTGCCGTGCCAGGGCTTCATCCGGTCGTCAGCCAGCACGTCGTTGCTGATGGCAGGCTGGCGCGTGCGGAACGCCGTGCCAGTCAGACCGCGTCCCTCGGGTAGCAGTTCGGAAATCGAGAATTTCGAGCTGCGAACGATATCCGCGTTCGGACCATAGCTGGCGACGACGCGAAGCAGCTCGGCCTGATGATCGACGAGCGCGACGGTGGCCGAGGTGAATTTGGCGCCCTTCGCGGTCGCTTGGCAGACGAGTTCGAACAGCTCTCCCCGCGACCGCGCGCGCAGGATCGCCTCGTTGGTCGCACTCAGCGCCGCATACATGCGCGCCAGGCGATCCTCCTCCTCGGCGATTCGCGCCTTCTCGGCCTCACGGTCAAAATTGTCGACCGCAAAGCAGACGTTCTCGGCAATGCGCAACATCAGCGCGACGATTTCCTCGTCCTTGGCCCAGGACCGGCTGAGGAAGGCGAGGATGACGCCGATGCTTCGGCCATGCTTGACCAGTGGCGCCGCGACCACGGCGGCGGCGCCCGTCACGAGATTGAGCTTCTCCCACGGCGTTCCCTTGGTACGGAGCGGGAGATCGCGCTCGACGATGGGCTTCTGGGTTCGAAACACCTCGCCGGAAATGCCGCGGCCGTAGGGATTCTCGGGGTCGGTGGAGTAACGCGTCCGCGCCACGATCTCAAGGCTCTCGCCGGTGCCCGCGACGGGCTGCAGCCAGTGCGAATCCGGCTCCTTCAGCAGCACGAAGGTCGCCAAGGACTTGCCGCCGTGCACGGAGGCGTCGCAGACGAGCTGATACAGCTCCTGCTCGGTTTTGGCGCGCAGGATGGCTTCGTTGGTCGCGCTGAGCGCACCGAACATGCGATTGAGCCGCCCTGTCGCGCGCTCGCTGTTCTGCCGCGCCGTCTCGCGCGAGAAGTTCTCCAGCGCATAGGAAATGTTGGCCGACATGCGCCCGAACAGCGACACCATCTGCTCACTCAACGAGCCGGGCTCGCTACGGGTCACGAACAGCACGCCGACGCTCTTGCCGTTGCACAGAAGCGGCAGCGCCGCCGCGGCGCCGATATTCGCCCTGATCGCCCCCTCACGCCACGCCAGCGAGCGGGGATCGTTCAAATAGTCGTTGCTGATGCAGAGCTTCTGGGTTCGGAACGCTTCGCCGCCGACGCCCGAGCCCTCCGGCGCGTCAGCTTCAGTGGTGATCTTGATCGCGCGCAGGCGCGCCACGTCGTCACCGCGCCCGGCGGCAAAGCGCAAGTGCTGACCGTCCGGCTCCACCAGGAACACGGCAACGGCCATGAAGTCCCCACTCGAAAACCCGGCGTCGCAGACCTTCTGGTACAGCTCGTCCGGCGATTTCGCGTAGAGGATCGCTTCATTGATGGCGCTCAACGCCGCAAAGGTGCGCGCGAGTGTCGTCGTCACGATCTCAACTCCCGGGCATTTCTGCCTTGTTGTCCCTGCCCTTTTTATCAACGGGGATCGCCTAAGTGGTGGTTATTGCCGCAATGAAACCGCCAATCAGAGTGAACGAGCAGCGAATGACCGTTGAAAAACGTGCGGGAATACCGTCGCGCGGAGGGAATCTTCGAGGAAAGGCGTGCTCTCTCACGAATCTGCAGCCCTGTATTGGTTTACGGGACATTGATATCGCAGCTCCGCTTTGAGACGATGGCGTCCAACAAACCGCCCCGTTAAGCGGGCGAAAAGCCGAGGAAACGCCATGCCTGTGGTCAAGGCCGACCGCCTCACGCGCGTCAGCGCTGCGCTGCTCCGTGCTGCCGGCGCCTCCGAGGACGAAGCGGACGCCGTTGCGATCGGATGCGTCAACGCCAACCTGGCCGGGCATGACTCCCACGGCGTGATCGCGATTCCCTCCTATATCGACCGCATCAAGGCCGGACACATCGTTCCCGGCGCCGCCTGGACCATTGTCCAGGAATCACCGACCACGACCGTGATCGACGGCCATTGGGGTTTCGGCTTCCACGTCAACGCCAAGGCGATGGCGCTGACGATCGAAAAGGCAAGGACAGCGAACGTTGCCGCCTGCACCGTGTTCCGGCAGAGCCATGTCGGCCGCCTCGCCGCCTATCCGCTGATGGCGATGCGCGAGGGCATGATCGGGATCGCGACAGCCGACTCGGGCCGCTCACCGAAGCACGTCGCGCCGTTCGGCGGCAGGGCGGCGCGGCTCGGCACCAACCCGATCTCGATCGCAGTTCCGTCCGACCTCGAAACGCCGTTCTATCTGGACATGGCGACCTCGGCGGTGGCCTCCGGAAAGATCCAGCTCGCGGTCGCCCGCGGCGAGGAGATCCCCACCGGTTGGATCATCGATGCCGGGGGACGGCCCACCACCGATCCCACCCAATACCGCAAGGGCGGCGCGCTGCTGCCGCTGGGCGGCACCGAGGGCTACAAGGGCAGCGGGCTGGCCGCGATGGTCGAGGTGCTCTGCGGCCTTCTCACCGGTCTCGGCTTCGGCGTCGAGCCGACGGGACGGCACAATGACGGATGCTTCATGGCGGTGTTCAACGTCGCCGCATTCCGCCCGCTGAACGAGTTCAGGCGCGAGGTCGCGGAGTTCGCGCGCTACCTGAAATCGACGCCGCCGTCGGCAGGCAGCAAGGGCGTCTATTATCCCGGCGAGATCGAGGGCCTGCGCGAACAGCAGCGTCGGCGCGACGGCATCGAAATCGAGGATGCGACCTGGGAGAAGCTGCGCACGCTCGCGCGCGACTACAGGCTCGACACCGTGCTTGATCTGTCCTGACACAATTCGGAGAACGGCATGAACCGGCAGATGGTCCTGGTCGGCTTCCTTCAGGCGCAGAACTGCACGAATCTGCCGAGCTCGTGGCGGCATCCCGACTCGCGCTCCGATTCGATGTCGGCGGATTATTATCAGGACATCGCGAAAATTCTCGAGGCCGGCAAGTTTCACATGGCCTTCTTCGACGATCGTCTGGCGATGCCGGACCGCTACGGCAATGACCACACCCACACCGTCGAATACGGTATCCGCTGCGTGAAGATGGATCCACTGATCGTGCTGAGCACGATGGGCATGGTCACCGACAAGCTCGGGCTCGGGGCGACCTGCTCGACCACCTACTACGAGCCCTTCGACGTCGCTCGCCGCTTTGCCACACTCGATCTGATGTCGGGCGGGCGCGCGGGCTGGAACGTCGTCACCTCGCTCAACGACGGCGAGGCGCTCAATATGGGGCGCGACTCCCATCCCGAACATGATTCCCGCTACGACAAGGCCGACGAATTCATGGAGGTGGTGCTCGGCCATTGGGACACCTGGGAAGACGGCGCCCTCATCATGGACAAAACGAGCGGCCGCTTTGCCGATCCGAGCAAGGTGAAGCGGCTCGACCATAAGGGCGCAAACTTCAAATCGCGCGGACCGTTCACCGTGCCGCGTTCGGATCAGGGCCACCCCGTGATCATCCAGGCCGGCGCATCCGGTCGCGGGCAGCGCTTTGCCGGACGATGGGGCGAAGTCATTTTCACCGCTGCCCGCAACCTCACGGCGGCCAAGGAAGGCTACGCGTCCGTGCGCAACGAGGCTGCCAAAGTCGGTCGCGATCCTGACGAGATGTTCCTCTGCAATCTGACGACGCCGGTGTGCGCGGCGACCAAGGCGGAAGCCGAAGACAGGATGGCGCTGATCAACAAGCTTCCGCTCGAGATCGATGCGCTGTCGCTGCTCGCCGAGGCGCTCAATTACGACTTCGCCTCCAAGGATCTCGACGCGCCGCTGACGACGGATGAACTGAAGAGCATGCAGGGTATTCTCGGCATCCGCGACGGCGTGCTGAAAAACTCCGGCAAGAGCAATCCGAGCGCGCGCGATTTCGTCACCTTCTCCGGCCGCGGCCAGGTGCAGGATGCCATGGTCGGCGGTCCCAGGGAGATCGCGGACAGACTGGAGGAAATGTTCGTCGAGCGCGGCTGCGACGGATTTGTGATTGCCGCGACCTATGTGCCCGGCTCCTATGCCGACTTCGTGCAGCATGTCGTGCCGGAGTTGCAGCGGCGCGGCCTGTTCCAGAAAGACTACCGCGGCAAGACGCTGCGGGAAAATCTCGGCTTGAGGCGGCCTGCCGCCGGCGCCTGGAAGATAAAGCCGCGCGATGCCGCGGAATAAGACGAGGACACAACATGCGCTGGCTGACATTCACCGCCTCCGGCAAAACCTCCTGGGGCCTGATCGAGGGCGACCAGGTGATCGCGATCGAGGGCGACCCCTTCGGCGAATGGCAGCGGACGTCGCGCACGCATCCGCTGTCGAACGTGAAGATCGAGCTGCCGCTGATCCCGCGCACCTTCTATTGCGTCGGGCTGAACTATCTGAAGCATCTGAAGGAAGCTGCCGACAAGGCCGGCACGGTCCCGGCCGTGCCTGATCGTCCCGAGATCGGCTACCGCGCCCAGAACGCGCTGATCGCGCATGACGAGGACGTCGTGATCCCGTCCTTTGCGACGGAGAAGATCCACTATGAGGGCGAGCTCGCCGTCGTCATCGGCAGGAAGGTGAAGCACCTCACCGAGCAGAACGCGATGGACTGCATATTCGGCTACACCATCGGCAACGATGTCAGCGAGCGCTCCTGGCAGAAGGCCGACCGCAGCCTGTGGCGCTCGAAGAATGCCGACACGTTCAAGCCGATGGGCCCGTGGATCGAGACCGAGGCCGATCTTGCCGGGATGGAGACCATCGTCCGCGTCAATGGCAGGGAGACCAACCGCTTCCACACCAACGATATGATCTTTGGCGTGGTGGCGTTCCTGGTCGAGTTGACCAAGTATTTTACGCTGTGGCCTGGCGATGTGATCTGGATGGGGACGGACGGCGCCTCGCCTGATATCAAGCATGGCGATGTCGTCGAGATCGAGATCACCGGTATCGGGACGTTGCGCAACCGGTTTGTGCGAGAGGGACAGCCGATCAGCTCGCGCCGCCCGGTCGGCTCTTCACATGATCGATGAAGGCGCGCAGCTTCGGCATGATTTGGCGATGGCCCGGATAATACAGGAATACACCCGGCGTCATCGGCGAGAATGGCTCCAGCACGCGGACGAGCTTGCCTGCCGCGATGGCGCCGGTCGCCAATGGTGCGGGCACCTGCGCAAGACCCACACCTTCGATGGCGGCGCCGAGCATCGTGGGAAAATCATAGGCGATGAAAGGACCCGACACCGCAATCTCGACCGAACGGCCGTTGTCGCTGAGCGACCATGATGTGAGTGCGCCGTTCGATCGGCGCAATCGCAAGCAGGCGTGCAGACGCAAATGGTCCGGATGCTCGGGGCGGCCGGAACGGGCAAGGTAAGCAGGACTGCCGACGACGATGAGCGGTAGCGGCTTGGTCAGGCGCACTGCAATCATGTCAGGGGTGATGAACTGGCCCATCCTGATGCCGGCATCAAAGCCTCCGGCCGCGAGGTCGACCAGCTCCTCGCTGGCAGCCAGCTCCACCTCGATCTCCGGATAGGCCTCGCAGAACGAGGCGATCAGCGGCTCCAGCAGAATCGGGACGACCGAACGCGGCACGGTCAGGCGCAGCAACCCGGCCGGCCTCTGACCCAGCTCGCGCGCCGCCCCGCTTGCTGCGACCAGTTCCTCAAAGGCCGGTCTTGCGCGCTCGAAGAATCTTTCGCCGGCTTCGGTCAGGCCGACGCTGCGGGTGGTGCGGATGAAGAGCGCAGCCCCGACACGCGCCTCGAGCGACCGCACCGCCTGACTGATCGCCGACGGCGTCACGCCAAGTTCGGCGGCCGCCCGCCGGAAACTGCGATGCTGGGCGACGCTGAGGAACGCCTCGACACCATCGAGCGCACCCTGCCTGACTGTGAAGTTCTGCTTCATAGCCCGTGAACATTATCGCGAATAGTCGCCCACGGAAAGACGCTCTACATCCGGATTGCAAATGAGCCGCACCGGAGAAGCGAAACCGATGAAGGCAATCCGCAACGCCGTCCTGACACTCGCCCTCACATTGACAGGTGTTACCGCCATGACCGAACCATCCGCCGCCCAAGCACAAGCGCCGTCACCCACGACCACCGGGGTCATGGTCATCCTGACCGCCAAGCCCGGCATCACGAGGGAGCAAATCATGGCCGTGATGCCTGATGAAATCAGGCAGACCGTCCAGCTCTATCTCACCGGAAAAGTCCGTGAATGGTATTCGCGGTCCGACGGCCGCGGCGCCGTCTTCCTGCTCGATGCCAGGGATGTCGCCGAGGCTCACGCCACCATGGATGCGCTGCCGCTCGCGAAGCAGGACCTCATCGACCACGAATACATCGCCGTCGGCCCGCTCATGCCGCTCCGCCTGCTCATGACGAAACCCTGACCGGCCGCAGGCCTCCCCCATCCGACCTGACGAACCCTCGCAAGGACATCCGAACGTGCCACCGGACTTCAACCTTCCATTCGTTCTCAGTGTCGCAGGCGCCTTGCTGACAAGCGCGGTGGTGGCGTCTGTCTATGTTTGGCCCTTTGTGCGTGCGATGCCGCGCCACGATGCCCTGAGGCTCCTCGCGGCTTTCCACGCGTTCCGCTTTCTGGGGATGAACTTCATGGTGGCCGGGTTCGTCTCCCCGGAGTTGAACCCGGATTTCGCCCGCGAAGTCGGATGGGGAGATCTCGTCGCCGCCACACTCGCACTGATCTCAATGGCAGCGCTGTCCAGGCGATGGTCGATCGCCGTTCCCCTGGTCTGGATCTTCAACATCTGGGGCACGCTCGATCTCCTGAATGCGTATTACGTCGGCGCGACGCAGATTCAGAGCCCCGGCCTGTTCGGCGCCGGCATTTATATCCCGGCCCTTTACGTGCCTTTGCTGCTGGTCGGCCATGTCCTTGTCTTCATGCTTCTGCTGAAGCCGGACCGGCAGCACCGAGATCGTGACGCAACCGCCTGAAGGAATGCCGATGAACAGCAGCAGCATTTCCGCCGGCGTGGTTGCGCCACATCCCGCCCGGCTCAGCCTGATCTACGCCGCCGTGTTTACGATCCTGTGGACCTGGTTGATCTACGCGTTGCCCGCACTTCTCGAAAGCGGGGTGCCGGCCCTGGGGGTTCGGCTGATCTCTTACGGCCTCCTCGCGCTCGGCTTATGGCTCGGCCTCGAACGCACGTCATTGACGCCGAAACAGCGCCAGGCGAGTTGGCTGTCCTTCATGATTCCATTCACGCTATGGGCCACCGCAGCCTGGACAGCCGCCATCGACGGTGCGTTCCGCGCAGGTGCGTCCTCCCTTCCGCTGCTTCCCGCGGCGATGCTGCTGCCGGTGATCGTGGGCGCTCCCGTGCTGCTGATGTCGAAACGGATCGGACAGCTGCTCGACGCCATGCCGGCCACGTGGCTCATCGCCCTTCAGCTTTACCGCATCTTCGGCAGCCAATGGCTTGCCTATTGGCTGGGAGGGTCGCTGCCGGGCCTCTGGGCATTGCCGGCAGGAACAGGCGATGTGCTCACGGGCCTTTTCGCCATACCCGCGGCGATTGCCGTCGCAAGCGGAACGGCGGAGGGACGGCGCGCGGCGATCCTTTGGAATGTCCTCGGCCTTGCGGATTTCGCCGTCGCGATCACCTTGGGGATGATCATGTCGCCTGGCCCGTTTCAGCTGATCATGCCGCAGGGTCCGAGCATGGCTGTCGATAGCTTTCCGAATGTGCTGACGCCCGCTTTCGTGGTGCCAAGCTCGATCCTGCTGCACGCCCTGTCGCTGCGCCAGCTATTCCGTCGCCGCACCGCCGAGACGGTGTGAATGACGGCTGGGCGCGAACGAAGCATCCTCAAAACGGCAGCGCAACGCCGGTCTTGATTTCCTTCAGGACGACGTTGCTGCGGACGTAGCGGATGCCGGGGATGCGGAACATGAACTCGTCGAGGAAGCGGTTGTAGGCGACCATGTCCTGCACGACGACGCGCAAATGATAGTCCGCATCGCCCGTGGTCGCAAAGCACTCCAGCACCTCGCGGCGCGTGGTGACGCGAGACACGAACTCGTCGACGAATTTGGCATCGTGCCGCTCCAGCGAGACGTGGAGGATGGCGGACATCGCGAAGCCCGCCTGCTCGCGCGCGACCAGTGCCGCATAGCCGCGGATGACGCCGCTGTCCTCGAGCGCGCGCACCCGGCGCCAGCAGGCCGAGGTCGACATGCCGACCTCATCGGCGAGCTGCTGGTTGGTGGCGCGGCCGTCCTTCTGGAGATGCGCGAGAATCCGCATGTCCTGATCTTCAATCATCGGGAGCCCTCAAATCGGTTAACTCTACCAGATTTCGGCTTTACAAGCAAAACCTCACCGATTTTACGCCCTGTCCGGGGATAGATAGGTAAGACCTACCAGCGCCCTGGGCTTACCCTGCGCCTGTTCGGCAGGATGCCGCGCGAGGTCTGCCATGGACGCCATTCCGTCACTCGACGCCTACGAACTCTCCGACCGCTACGATCGCGCGGAGGGCCGCGTCTTCCTCACGGGCACGCAAGCGATTGTCCGCATCGCGCTCGACCAGGTCAGGCGCGACCGCGCTGCGGGCCTCAACACGGCCGGCTTCATCTCGGGCTATCGCGGCTCGCCGCTCGGCGGCATCGATCTCGAACTCTGGCGCATCCAGCAGCGGTTGAAGCAGGACCGCATCGAATTCCTGCCCGCGGTGAACGAGGACCTCGCCGCGACTGCTGTGCTCGGCTCGCAGCAGGTCGAGACCCAAGCCGACCGTGAGGTCGATGGCGTGTTCGGTCTTTGGTACGGCAAGGGCCCCGGCGTCGATCGCTCCGGCGACGCGCTCAAGCACGGCAATGCCTATGGCTCCTCGCCGCATGGCGGCGTGCTGGTGGTCGCCGGCGACGACCATGGCTGCGTCTCCTCCTCGATGCCGCACCAGTCCGACGTCGCCTTCATGAGCTGGTTCATGCCGACGCTGCACCCCGCAAGCGTCAGCGAATATCTCGAATTCGGCGAATACGGCTACGCGCTGAGCCGCTTCTCCGGCATGTGGGTCGGCTTCAAGGCGATCTCGGAGATCGTGGAGTCAGGCGCATCAGTCGCGCTGCGCCCGCGGCGCGCCTTCCGCACGCCCGACTTCACGGCGCCGCCGGGCGGCCTGCACTATCGCTGGCCCGACCTGCCGGGCCCGCAAATCGAGGAACGGCTGGAGGCGAAGAAGCACGCGGTCTACGCCTTCGCCAAGGCCAATCCGATCGATCGCCACATCTACGACGTCCCGAACGCCACCTACGGCATCGTCACCACCGGGAAGGCGCATCTCGATCTGATGGAAGCGTTGCGGCTGATGGGGCTCGACGAAGCCGCCTGTCGCCGCATCGGCATCGACGTCTACAAGGTCGGCCTGGTCTGGCCCTTGGCGCTGCACGACGCCATGGATTTCGTGAAGGGCAAGCGCGAGATCCTCGTGGTCGAGGAGAAGCGCGGCATCATCGAGAGCCAGTTCAAGGAATATTTCTACGACTATCCCGGCGCAAAGCCGGAGCGCATGGTCGGCAAGCACGACGAAACCGGTGCGCGGTTGATTTCGTGGATCGGCGAGCTGTCACCCCGTGCGCTGGCTGGCGTGCTCGCCCGGCGGCTCGATCCAATGTTCCCGGGCCTCAATCTTGCCGCACGCGCGGCCGCGCTGTTGCCCGAGGCCGCCCGCACGATCAACGTATCAGGCGCGACGCGCACGCCGTATTTCTGCTCAGGATGTCCGCACAACACATCGACAAAGGTGCCCGAGGGCTCGAGGGCGCTGGCCGGCATCGGCTGCCATTTCATGGCGAGCTGGATGGACCGCGAGACCTCGTCGCTGATCCAGATGGGCGGCGAAGGCGTGAACTGGGCGGCCTCGTCGCGATTTACCGGCCGCAAGCACGTGTTCCAGAATCTCGGCGAAGGCACCTATTATCACTCCGGCTCGATGGCGATCCGCCAGGCGATCGCGGCCAAGGCCAACATCACCTACAAGATCCTGTTCAACGACGCCGTCGCCATGACCGGCGGCCAGCCGGTCGACGGCCCCCTCAGCGTGCATGCGATCGCACACAGCGTGAGGGCCGAAGGCGTCGCGCGCATCGCACTGGTGTCGGACGATCCCACGCAATTCCTGTCAGCGGATCTGCCTGATGGCGTCACCATTCATCCGCGCGAGGAGATGGACACCGTGCAGCGCGAGCTGCGCGGGGTCGCCGGCGTCTCGGTCCTGATCTATCAGCAGACCTGCGCCACCGAAAAGCGACGCCGCCGCAAGCGCGGCGAGATGGCCGATCCCAAGCGCTTTGCCTACATCAACGATCTCGTCTGCGAAGGCTGCGGCGACTGCTCGGTCGAGTCCAACTGCCTCAGCGTCGAACCGAAGGAGACGCCGTTCGGCCGCAAGCGCCGGATCAATCTCTCGGCCTGCAACAAGGACTTTTCCTGCCTCAATGGCTTTTGCCCGAGCTTTGTCACCGTCGAAGGCGCCACACGCCGGAAGAAGAGTGCGAGCCAGATCGACGCGATCGGCCACGCGGCTACGCTTCCCCTGCCGCTCCCCACAACACTCGACCGGCCCTACGATCTACTTGTCACCGGCGTCGGCGGCACCGGCGTGATCACGGTCGGCGCGCTGATCGGGATGGCCGCGCATCTCGAACGCCGAGGCGTCTCGGTGCTCGACTTTACCGGCTTTGCGCAGAAATTCGGGCCCGTCCTGAGCTACATCCGGCTGGCCGCCAGCGCCGAAGCGCTGCATCAGGTTCGCATCGATCAGGGCGCGGCCGATGCGCTGATCGGCTGCGATCTCGTCGTCAGTTCCTCGCCCAAGGCATCCGGCACCTATCGCCGCGGCACCCGTGCCGCTATCAACACGGCGGAAATGCCGACCGGAGACGTTGTACGATTCCGCGACGCCGATCTCGCTTCGCCTGCCCGCCTGCGTGCGATCCGCCAGGTCATCGGGAACGACAATCTCGACAGCATCAACGCCAACCTGCTTGCCGAACAGCTGCTCGGCGACGCCGTCTACGCGAACATCATCATGCTCGGCTTTGCCTGGCAGCGCGGCCTGGTGCCGGTCTCGCTGCAAGCGCTGCTGCGCGCGGTCGAGCTCAATGGAGTCGCGGTCGAGCGCAACAAGCAGGCTCTTGCCTGGGGCCGGATCGCCGCCGCTGATCCCGATTTTTTGCCGAAGGCCAACGACCCGTCAAGGGCCGAGACGCTCGATCAGATGATCGCCCGCCGCGCCGACTTTCTCGCGGCCTATCAGAACGAAGCCTACGCGGCGCGCTACCGCGCACTCGTCGCGAAAGTTCGGAATGCCGAAGCAGGGCTCAACAGCGAGGCACTCACCGAGGCGGTTGCACGCGCCCTGTTCAAGCTGATGGCGTACAAGGACGAATATGAGGTGGCACGCCTGCACATGCAGAGCGGCTTCCTCGATGAGCTGAAGCGCGAATTCGAGGACGGCTTCAGCGTCCAGTATCATCTCGCGCCGCCGTTCCTGCCGGCTGGCCAGGACGCACGCGGCCGCCCGCGGAAGCGCGCTTTTGGCCAGTGGATCCAGATGCCGCTGGCGGTGCTAGCGCGGCTCAAGATCCTGCGCGGGACGCCATTCGATCCGTTCGGCTATTCCGCCGAGCGCCGCGCGGAACGCGAGCTGATGGCCTGGTACGAGACCTTGATCGACGTGATACTCGCCAGGCTCGAGACCGCGCCTCTGACGGATCTTGCGGCCATTGCCGCAGCGCCGATGGACATTCGCGGCTACGGGCCGGTGAAGGACGCCGCAATCGCGAAGGTCAAAGCCGAGGTCGAGTCCTTGCTGGCGCAGCCATCGGATGCCGGAGCAGCCTGAGACGTGCGTCGACGAAAATAGGGACATCCACCGCGCCCCAGCCGAGGTAAGCTGGGGTGATCACCTTCGACGGGGGAACCTCATGCAACGCAGAACCGTTTCGCTGAATTCAACCATCGCCAGCCTCATCCTGTCTACCGCCGCTCTACCGACAACCGCCGTTGCGCAACAGGCGCTCGATCTCGACCAGCTGACGATGACGCAGGCCGCGGCCGACATCTGCGCAGGCAAGGTCACCAGCAAGGCGCTGACATCGGCAACGCTTGACCGCGCCAGGGCCAATCCCAATCTCAACGCCTTCATCACCCTGGATGAGGCGGGCGCCATGAAGGCCGCCGAGGCCTTTGATGCGCGGCGCAGGAAGCGGCCGTGTCCGCCGCTTGGTGGCGTGCCCCTCGTGATCAAGGACAATATCGAGGTGGCGGGGCTGCCCTCCAGCGCCGGCACGCCGGCACTGAAGAGCTTCGTGCCGAACAAGGACGCGCCCGTCGCGGCGAGGTTGCGCGCAGCCGGCGCGATCATCATCGGCAAGACCAACATGCACGAACTGGCCTTCGGCATCTCCGGATACAATGCGGGCTTCAAAACCGGCACCGAGCCCGGCGTCCGCAACGCCTATGACAACAGCAAGATCGCGGGCGGCTCCTCCTCCGGAACCGCAGCCGCGATCGGCGCCCGGATCGTGACCGCAGGCCTTGGCACCGACACCGGCGGATCGGTCAGGATTCCCTGCGCGCTCAACGGTTGCGCATCGCTGCGGCCGACCGTCGGGCGCTATCCGCAGGAGGGCATCGCGCCGATCTCCCATACCCGCGATACCGCGGGCCCGATGGCCGCGACCATGACGGACGTGGCGGCGCTCGACCGTGTCATCGCCGGCGGCAACACGATCACACCTGCCGATCTGAAGCAGGTTCGCGTCGGCGTCGTGAAAGCGATGCAGGCCAATCTCGACGACGATACCGATGCCGCCTTCAAAGGGGCGATCGACAAGCTCAAGTCGCAAGGTGTCACCGTGGTCGATGTCGAGATGCCGCAACTCGCAGAACTCAACGGCAAGGTGAGTTTTCCCGTGGCAATCTATGAGGCCAACGCGGACATGGTCGCTTATCTCAAGCATACCGGCACCGGCCTCACGATCGAGGCCCTGGCCAAGCAAATTGCGAGTCCCGATGTGAAAGGCACCTATGATGGCCTGGTGATCCCGCACAAATTGCCCGGCCCGGACAACACGGTCGTTGACGGCAAGCCGGCCTATGACGCGGCGATCAAAACGGCCCGCCCGGCGCTCCAGGCGCTCTACCGCGACACGTTCGCGAAGAACAAGCTCGACGCCATCGCTTTCCCAACCACGCCGAAAGTCGCGATCGACTCGAACCCCGATTCCAGCAGCCTGCCTAATTTCCTGCTCTTCATCCAGAACACCGATCCCGGCAGCAATGCCGGTGTGCCCGGCATCCAGATCCCGATCGCGCTAGGCGCTTCCAGCAAGCTGCCGGTTGGCCTCGAACTCGATGGGCCCGCCGCAAGCGATCGCCGCCTGCTCGCGATCGGAATGGCGATGGAGAAGGTATTCGGCCGCCTGCCGCCACCGACGCGTTAGGCTAGTCGTTGCGGCATGACCTGCGTCACCAGCGTCGCATCACGGCGGGCCAGACGAAGGACGCGCAAGCCTGGCGGGCAAACCGGAGCAGGGGAACCGAGTTCAGGATTTCCCGCGTCAGGCGTATGGATTGATCAGCTTCTGCTGCTCGGCGCTGTGATGCACGAGCATGTCGATGAAGGTCCGGACCTTCGCCGACAGATGATGGCGATGCGGATAGACCGCGTTCATCGACATCTCGACCGGCCGGTATTCCGGTAGCAGGCGCACCAGGCGGCCGGAATCGAGATCGTCACCGACCAAAAATCCCGCCGCGAGGCTGACGCCTGCGCCTTGCAACGCCGCCTCACGCAGGGCTTCGCCACTGTTGGTGATCAGATTGCCGGAGACGCGCACCGAGGCTGGCGTTCCCTTGCGGTCGAAGAAGCGCCACTCGTCGAAGGGGTAGTTGATGTGGCGCACGCAATTGTGCCCGGCAAGCTCTTCGAGGGTCTGCACGCGCCCATGCGCCTCGATATAGGAATGCGAGCAGCACAGCACGTGCCGCCAGGTCGCTAGGCTCCGCACGATCAGGCTGGAGTCGGGCGGCGCGATCATACGCAATGCGAGATCGAAGCCTTCCTCGATCAGGTCGACATTGGTCTCGCCCATGCGGAGATCGACCTTGACTTCGGGATAGGTCGCGAGGAATTCGACCATCACGGGCGCGACGAACGGGACCATGTGGGTGGCGGTGTGAATGCGCAACGTGCCGCGCGGCGTCGATTGCAGCGCGCCGGCGATGTCGTCAGCCTGTTCGAGATCGGTGAGGATCTGCGCCGAGCGATCGTAATAGGCCTTGCCGATTTCGGTGAGGCTCACTTTTCGCGTGGTGCGGTTCAGAAGCCGCACGCCGAGCCGGTCTTCCAGCGCCTGGACATGGTTGCTTACCATTGTCGTCGACATGTTGAGGCGGCGGGCGGCGGCAGAGAAGCCGCCGTTTTCGACCACGCGGACGAAGGCCGTGAGGCTGGTGAAGCGGTCCATGGCTCGAAGCTCCGATTATCCGCCATTGCTGGATAATGCTTCCATCAATTCCGGGATTATCACAACGGCCGGGACAACGCATGTTGCAGTCGTCAAGCAGCGCACTGTTCGAAACAGGCGCATGGAAATTCCGAGGGTGCGATATGTCGAACGCGGCCTATATTACTGAAACAACTGACGAAATTAACCTAAAACCGTCCCGCCGGGCGATCAAGCGGACGGCCGTCGCGCTGGCTCTGGCGCTCGGCGTCGCTGCCGCCGGCGACTTGGGCTACAATTACCTGACGACCGGCCGCTACCTGGAATCGACTGACGACGCCTATGTGAAGGCCGATTCCACCATCATCGCCCCGAAGGTGTCGGGTTATATCGCCAAGGTCCTGGTCGGCGACAACGAGAAGGTCAAAGCCGGCCAGGTGCTGGCCAGGATCGACGACCGCGACTTCAAGGCAGCGCTTGGCCAGGCCCGCGCCGACGTCGCCGCCGCCGAAGCTTCGGTCCGCAACCTCGATGCCCAGCTCGAGCTGCAACAGCCTGTCATCGAGCAGAGCACCGCCGACGTCACCGCGGCCGAGGCCAATCTGAAATTCGCGCAGGAAGAGCGCGCCCGCTACGACGAGCTCATGAAGTCCGGCTCCGGGACGATCCAGCGCGCGCAGCAGACTGACGCGGCGCTCCGCGCCAGCAACGCGCAATTGCAGCACGCCAAATCGGGCCTGCTGGCTGCGCAGCGCAAGGTCGACGTGCTGACCACCCAGCGTGCGCAGGCCACGGCGCAGCTCGATCGCGCTCGCGCCGTCGCGGATCAGGCTGAACTGAACCTGTCCTATACCGAGATCACCGCACCTGTTGACGGAACGATCGGCGCCCGCTCCTTGCGCGTCGGACAGTACGTGCAGGCCGGCACGCAATTGATGGCAGTGGTTCCGCTCGACGCGGTCTACGTCGTCGCAAATTTCAAGGAAACCCAGCTCACGCATGTGCGCGCGGGCCAGCCGGTCGAGCTGCATGTCGACAGTTTCCGCAATCGCACGCTGCACGGTCATGTCGATAGCCTTTCGCCGGCCAGCGGACTTGAATTCGCGCTGCTGCCTCCCGACAATGCCACGGGCAATTTCACCAAGATCGTGCAGCGCGTGCCGGTGAAGATCGTGCTTGACGATCACAGCCTCACCGGCCTGCTGCGCCCCGGCATGTCGGCGGTGCCGACGGTCGATACCAAGGCGACCGTGGTGGCCGAGCGCGAGACCGCGAGGCGCGTTGCCGACAATTCGCCGCGTGCGAACGGCGGCTGACCCGGAACGTGGCAGGATCATCAAGTCTAGCCGGATGATCCTTCCCGGGCTTCCGGGATTATCGAAACCATCCGCCTAATGCATGCTGTCTCCGTATCCGAGACGAGGCTTCCATGAGCACGCTTCAATCGACCCTCGACGCCGCTTCCGCCACCGATCTCCCTGCCCCGGCTGCTGCTCCCGCCACGCCTGTTGTCTCTGCCAGAACGTGGATCGCGGTGATCGGCGCCACGCTCGGCGCGTTCATGGCGGTGCTGAACATCCAGATCGTCAACGCCTCGCTCGCCGACATCCAGGGCGCGATCGGCGCCGGTATCGACGACGGCGGCTGGATCTCGACCTCCTATCTGATCGCCGAGATCGTGGTGATCCCACTCTCGGGATGGCTCGCGCAGGTGTTCTCGATCCGGATCTATCTGTTGACCAACGCGGTGCTGTTCCTGCTGCTGTCCGCGGCCTGCGCGCTGGCGCAGGACCTGCCACAGATGATCGTGCTGCGCGCCGTGCAGGGCTTTACCGGCGGCGTGCTGATCCCGATGGCGTTCACGCTGATCATTACCCTGCTGCCGCGTGCCAAGCAGCCGGTCGGCCTTGCGCTGTTCGCGTTGTCGGCGACGTTCGCGCCGGCGATCGGCCCGACCATCGGCGGCTATCTCACCGAAAATCTCGGCTGGCAATACATCTTCTACGTCAATCTCGTGCCCGGCGCGATCATGCTCGGCATGCTCTGGTATGCGCTCGACGCCAAACCGATGAAGCTGTCGCTGCTCGCGGAAGGCGACTGGGCCGGCATCATCACCATGGCGATCGGCCTGTCCGCACTGCAGACCGTGTTGGAGGAAGGCAACAAGGACGATTGGTTCGGCTCGCCCTTCATCGTCAAGCTCAGCGTGATCGCAGCCGTCGCACTGACCGCCTTCCTGATCATCGAGCTCACCGTGAAGAAGCCGTTGTTGAACCTGCGCCTGCTGGTCCGCCGCAATTTCGGCTTCGGCATGCTCGCGAATTTCCTGCTCGGCATTGCGCTGTACGGCTCGGTGTTCATCCTGCCGCAATATCTGTCACGCATCCAGGGCTACAATGCCGAGCAGATCGGCACTGTGCTGGCCTGGACCGGATTGCCGCAGCTCGTGCTGATCCCGCTGGTGCCGCGCCTGATGCAGAAGTTCGACGCGCGGGTCATCATCGGCGTCGGCTTCGTGCTGTTCGCGGGGTCGAATTTCATGAACATCTTCATGACCAGCGACTATGCCGCCGACCAGCTGATGTGGCCCAATGTCGTCCGTGCCGTCGGGCAGGCGCTGGTCATGGCGCCGCTCTCGGCGGTCGCGACCTCAGGCATCGAGCCGGAGAATGCGGGTTCGGCGTCCGGCCTGTTCAACATGATGCGCAACCTCGGCGGCGCCGTCGGCATCGCGCTGCTCCAGACCGTGCTGACCAAGCGGGAGCAGTATCACTCCAACGTGCTGATGCAGTCGGTCTCGCTGTTCGAGCAGGCCACCCGCACACGGCTGGAACAGCTTACGCGATATTTCATGAATCACGGCGTGCTGGACCGTGCGGATGCCGCGCATCGTGCCTATGTCGCGATCGGCCATATCGTGCAGAAGCAGGCTTATATCCTCGCCTTCAGCGACACGTTCTATCTGCTCGGAATGGCGCTGATCGTGGCCCTGATCGCCGTGCTCTTCCTGAAGAAAGCTGGCCATACGTCGGCCGGCGGCGCCCACTGATCCCTCAACCAGCAAGGAGAACGACCATGAAACCCCGCATGAATTTCTACCAGGCCGCCCCCGATACGATGAAGGCGCTGATGGCATTGGAAGAGCAGATCCAGTCCACCGGACTCGAGAAATCGCTGATCGAGCTCGTCAAGATCCGGGCCTCGCAGATCAACGGTTGCGCCTTCTGCATCAACATGCACACCGAGGATGCGCGCAAGCGCGGCGAGACCGAGCAGCGCATCTATCTGCTCAACGCCTGGCGCGAGTCCCCGCTCTATACCGATCGCGAGCGCGCCGCGCTGGCCTGGACTGAGTCCGTGACGTTGATTGCGGAGACGCACGCGCCCGACGACGTCTACGAAGAGGTTCGCGCCCAGTTCTCCGATGCCGAGACGGTCAACCTGACCGCGCTGATCGGCGCGATCAACGCCTGGAACAGGCTGGCGATCGCGTTCCGCTCGGTTCATCCGGTGAAGGTGAAGGCGTCGGTGGCGTAGGGGAGGACAGTGCCGTAGGGTGGGTTAGCCGAAGGCGTAACCCACCACCTCTGTCTCCGCGGAAACCAAAGAGGTGGGTTACGGCTTCGCCTAACCCACCCTACGGCAACCGAGCGGTGGCTTAAACCGCCGTCGCCTTGGCGAACTCCACATAGATCTCGCGCAGCCGCGTGGCCATCGGGCCGGGCTTGCCGTCGCCAACCTTCTTGCCGTCGATCGCGACCACGGGCTGCACGAACAACGAGGCCGAGGTGGCGAAGGCTTCCTTGGCGGCCAGGGCCTCCTCAACCGTGAAGGACCGTTCCTCGACGCGGAGTTGGCGCTCTTCGGCGAGAGCGACGACCGCCTTGCGGGTGCAGCCCGGCAGGATCGCATTGGAGTTCTTGCGGGTGACGATGACGTCATCCTTGGTGAGGATGAAGGCCGAGGACGAACCACCTTCGGTGACATAACCGTCTTCCAGCATCCAGGCTTCGCCGGCGCCGGCTTCCGCCGCGGCCTGCTTTGCCAGCACTTGCGCCAGCAGCGCGACGCTCTTGATGTCGCGGCGTTCCCAGCGGATGTCGGGCACGGTGATGACGTTGATGCCGGTCTTCGCAGATTCTGAGTTGATGATGTCCTTTTCCGAGGTGAACATCACCAGGCTCGATACGATTTCGCCCTTGGGGAAGGCGAAATCGCGGCCCTTGTCGGCGCCGCGCGTGACCTGGAGATAGACGAGGCCGCTCACCAGCTCGTTGCGGGCAATCAGCTCCTTCTGCAGCTCGGTGATGCGCTCGACCGTCTCCGGCAGCTTCAGCTTGATCTCGCCGACCGAGCGCTCCAGCCGCGCCAGATGCGAGGCGTTGTCGACCAGCTTGCCGTCGAGCACGGCCGAAACCTCGTAGATGCCGTCGGCAAACAGGAAGCCGCGGTCGAGCACCGAGATTTTCGCGTCCGAAAGCGGGACGAATGAGCCGTTGACGTAGGCGATCGAATCCAAGGCGGGTCTCCAGCAAAAAGGGATTTGGCGCCTTATACGCCAGTTGCGGGAAACGTTCACCCCTCGTTTCGTCATTCCGGGGCGGCGCGAAGCGACGAGCCCGGAATGACGTTGGAAATCAGTGCGACAAAATCTTGGACAAGAACTTCTGTGCGCGGTCGCTGCGGGGCTTGCCAAAGAAATCGTCCTTCAGCGCGTCCTCGACGATCTCGCCGCGGTCCATGAAGATCACGCGATTGGCGACCTTGCGGGCAAAGCCCATCTCATGGGTCACGACCATCATGGTCATGCCTTCACGGGCGAGATCGACCATGACGTCGAGTACCTCGCTGATCATTTCAGGATCGAGCGCCGAGGTCGGCTCGTCGAACAGCATCGCGATCGGATCCATGGCGAGAGCGCGCGCAATGGCGACGCGCTGCTGCTGGCCGCCGGAGAGCTGCGCTGGAAATTTCTTCGCATGCTCCTTCAGGCCGACGCGATCGAGCAGGGCCATGCCTTTCGTCATCGCCTTGTCGTGCGCCCGGCCCAGCACCTTCTCCTGGGCCAGGCAGAGATTGTCGATGATTTTCAGATGCGGAAACAGCTCGAAATGCTGGAACACCATGCCGACGCGCGAACGCAGCTTCGGCAGATCGGTCTTGGGGTCGTTGACCTTGACGCCGTCGATGCTGATGTCGCCCTTCTGGAACGGCTCCAGTGCGTTGACGCATTTGATGAGCGTCGACTTGCCCGAACCGGACGGGCCGCACACCACCACCACCTCGCCCTTGGCGACGCTGGTGCTGCAATCGGTCAGCACCTGGAAGGTCGGGCTGTACCATTTATCGACGTGGCTGATTTCGATCATGACGGGCCCTAGCGAAGGATGGCGATGCGCGACTGCAGGCGGCGGACGCCGTAGGACGCGATACAGGAAATGGTGAAGTAAACGACGGCAGCAAACAGGTACATCTCGACCAGACGACCGTCACGCTGCGCGACCTTGCTGGCAGCGCCGAGGAAATCGGTGATCGACAGCACGTAGACCAGCGAGGTGTCCTGAAACAGGACGATGGTTTGCGTGATCAGCACCGGCAGCATGTTGCGGAACGCCTGCGGCAGCACGACGTAGCGCATGGTTTGCGCGTAAGTCAGGCCGAGCGCGCTGGCCGCGGCCGGCTGTCCCCGCGAGATCGACTGGATGCCGGCGCGCATGATCTCGGAGAAATAGGCGGCCTCGAACATGATGAAGGTGATGAGCGAGGACGCGAACGCACCGACGCTGATCGGCCGCGAGGCGCCGGTCAGCCACTGTCCGATATAGGGCACCAGGAAGTAGAACCAGAAGATCACCAGGACCAGCGGCAGCGAGCGCATGAAGTCGACATAGAGGCCGGCGATCCGCCCGAGGGTCTTGTAGCCCGACAGCCGCATCAGCGCGAGCGCCGTGCCGAAAACCAGGCCGCCGAGCGCGGACAGCGCCGTCAACAACAACGTGAAGCTCATGCCCTCATAGAACAGATAGGGCAGCGCGCGGATGATGACATCGAAATCGAAATTGCCGAACATCGCGCTATTTCCCCGTGATGTAGCCGGGGATCGCGACGTAGCGCTCGAGGAAGCGCATCGCGGTCACGACGACGGCGTTGACGAGGAGATACAGAAGCGTGGCGGCGGTGAAGGCCTCGAACACCTGGAACGAGAATTCCTGCATCGAGCGCGCCTGTCCGGTCAACTCGAGCAGGCCGATGGTGATGGCGACCGCCGTGTTCTTGATGGTGTTGAGGAACTCGGAGGTCAGCGGCGGCAAGATGATGCGAAACGCCATCGGCAACAGCACGTAGCGATAGGCCTGCACCGTCGTCAGCCCGAGCGCTGTGGCGGCCATCTTCTGCCCGCGCGGCAGCGAGCCGATGCCGGCCTGCAATTGCACCGCGACGCGCGCCGACATGAAGAAGCCGATGCCGATCGCCGCGGTCCAGAACGGCGCATTCGGCAATTGCTTCAGCCAGAGGCCGGCCGATTTCGGCAGCAGCTCCGGCAGCACGAAGAACCACAGGAACAGCTGCACCAGCAGCGGCATGTTGCGGAAGAATTCGACGTAAGCGAAGCCGAACCAGCTGGCGGCTCTCGACGGCAGCGTGCGCAGCACGCCGACCACCGAGCCGGTGACCAGCGCGATGATCCAGGCCAGCAGCCCGGTTTCAAGAGTCAGCTCCAGTCCCGACAACAACAGGTCGAGATAGGTGCCGGTCCCCATCGGGTTCGGCTGGAAAAAAATTCCCCAGTTCCAATGGTAGTTCACGTGTCCCCCGCGCGAACGCGCCCTTCAGAGATGGTCGTTGGGCTTCCATGCAAATGTCCGACCACTCTGGTGTCAAGAGTGGTCGGACATGATCCCGACCGCAAGGTCGAGATTGATCTTACTTGTAGTCGTCCGGATTCGGCGAGTCCGAGGGCTTGGCGAACTCGTGCTTCAGCTCTTCCGACATCGGGGTGTTGAGGTTCAGTCCCTTCGGCGGGATCTTCTGCATGAACCACTTGTCGTAGATCTTCTCGCCCTCGCCGGAGGTGTAGAGCGCTGCGGTCGCCGCATCGACCACCTTCTTGAACGGCGCGTCATCCTTGCGCAGCATGATGCCGTAGGGCTCGGGCTTGGAGAACGCGTCCTTCGAGATGACGTAGTCGGACGGCGACTTCGAGCCGGCAACGAGGCTCGCGAGCAGGATGTCGTCCATGACGAAGGCGACCGCACGGTCGGTTTCCACCATCAGGAAGGCTTCGGCGTGGTCCTTGGCCGGGATGATGTTGGCGCCGAGCTTCTTCTCGACATTGGCTTCGGTCAGCTGCTTGATGTTGGTGGTGCCGGCGGTGGAGACCACCGTCTTGCCTTTGAGGTCGTCGATCGACTTCAGCCCGCTCGACTTCTTGAAGACGTAGCGGCTGGCGGTCAGGAAGTGGGTGTTGGTGAAGGCGACCTGCTTCTGGCGCTCGGCATTGTTGGTGGTCGAGCCGCATTCGAGGTCGATGGTGCCGTTCGCCATCAGCGGAATACGGGTCGCCGAGGTGACGGGATTGAGCTTCACCTCGAGCTTGTCGAGCTTGAGCTCCTTCTTCACGGCATCGACGATCTTGTAGCAGATGTCCATCGCGAACCCGACGGGCTTCTGGTTGTCGTCGAGATAGGAGAACGGGATCGAGGAGTCGCGGAAGCCGAGCGTGATGGTGCCGGTGTCCTTGATGTTCTTGAGCGTGCCGGTCAGCTCCTCGGCCCCTGCCTGGCTGACGGCGAAGGTCGCGGCGAGCGCGAGCCCGATGCTACGGAAATGTTTCACTTTTTTGTTCCCCTTTCAGGATGATGCGGCGAGATGCAAGCACAAATCAGGCCGGATTAGAATGTGACTTTCGGCTGGATGCCGGCTCAGATGAGTGGCCCGGGTAATTCCCCGAGATCCCAGAACAGCCCCGCCATCACCGTCAAGGCCTCCTCCGTCAATGGCAGCAGGATGTGCTCATTGGGCGCATGCTGGGAGCAGCCGGGATAGGAATGCGGGACCCAGATCGTCGGCAGGCCCAGGACTTCCGAAAACACGTCGTTCGGCAGCGAGCCGCCGAAGTTTGGCAGCACCGCCGGTGCCTTGTCGGTGGTGGTCTGCACTGATTCAGCCGCCCATTCGATCCACGGGCTGTCGAAATCGGTGCGGGAGGCGGCAAAGCTCTGGGCCGCCCGCACCTCGACCATCGGAAAGCCCTTTGCGACGAGGTGCGCGCGGACGGCATCGATCAGGCCATCGACCTTGGTGCCCACCACGAAACGCAGTTGCAGCACGGCATTGGCATGGCCGGGAATGGCGTTGGCCGGCTTCTCGATATTGCCCGAGGACATCGCCAGCACTTCCAACGTGTTCCAGGCATAGAGGCGCTCGGCCGCGGACAGGCCGTCCTCGCCCCAGTTCTCCGCAAGCTGTGGCTCGTCCTCGGTCGGAACGACCTGCACATCGGCCAGATAGCTGCGGATCTGGTTGGTCAGTCGCGGCGGCTTCAGCGCCTCGAGCTGAAGCCGGCCATGGCCGTCGACCAGCGTTGAAATCGCATTGACCAGGATGGTCGCAGGGTTGGCGAGCACGCCTCCCCAATTGCCGGAATGATGACCGCCGTCTCGCAGGTTGACATCGAGATGAATGCGGATGCCGCCGCGGCAGCCCAGGAACAGGGTCGGCCGATCCGCCGACAGCCGCGGCCCATCGGAGGCCATGAACAAATCGGCCTTGAGCGCGTCGCGGTTGAGCTCGCAGACCTTGGCAAGATCAGGCGAGCCGATCTCCTCGCCCATCTCGACGATGAATTTCGCATTGAAACCGAGCTTGCCGCCACGAGCTTGCCGCACCGCGCGGAGTGCGGCCATGTTGATGCTGTGCTGGCCCTTGTTGTCGGCAGTGCCGCGGCCATAGAGACGAATGCCTGATGTCGTCGTGCGCCAGGGATCGCGGCCGTCGCGCCACTCGCCTTCCATGCCATCGACGACGTCGCCATGGCCGTAGACCAACACGGTCGGCGCCGACGCATTCTCGTGATGCTCGGCAAACAGGAACGGCGACTTGCCGCTCGGGGATTCGACCAGGCGGCTGCTGAAATCGAGCGCGGCGAAGGAGGGCATCATCTCCTGCTCCAGATAGGCGCGCAGCTCGGCGCCCCGCGACGGATTCTGGCTTTCGGTCTTGAAGCCGACGCGGCGGTCAAGTTCGGCGAGGAACGCACCGGATTTGAAGTCGTCCCGGGCGCGGGCGATGGCGTCGGCTCTGCTCATTCGTTTCGCTTCAACTGATGGAACGAGGCAACGTAGCGGACTACGCGGGCGCTCGAAAGTGGCGGGGACCGGCGATTTCCTTCTTGCTCTCTTGAGCCTGGCTTGCCAAGTGCAGACGTGCCGCGGATTTTGGCCTTGCCAGACGCAAGTTATATGCAAGAACGTCGCCAGGTTGGGGCGCACGTCTATCATTCGAAGAGCGCTCAGTACAGGGCGCCGAGGGACCAGCATGGCCAAGCAGATCAGGCTCAACGCATTTGCGATGAATTGCGTCGCACATCAGTCACCGGGACTCTGGACCCATCCGCGCGACCGCACCGCCGAGTATAACCGCCTGCCCTACTGGATCGATCTCGCCAGGACGCTGGAACGGGGCCGTTTCGACGGCCTGTTCCTGGCCGACGTGCTCGGCGTCTACGACGTCTATGGCAGCAGCCCTGACGCAGCCTTGCGCAATGCTGCGCAGACGCCGTCGAACGAACCGCTGCTGCTGCTTTCGGCGATGGCGGCGGTGACGAAAAACCTCGGCTTCGGCGTCACCAGCAACCTCTCGTTCGAGCCGCCCTATCCGTTCGCCCGGCGGATGTCGACGCTTGATCATCTCACCGAAGGCCGGATCGGCTGGAACGTCGTCACCGGCTATCTCGACAGCGCCGCACGCGGCGCCGGTAAGGACAAGCAGACCGGGCATGACGATCGCTACGACATCGCCGACGAATATATGGAGGTGGTCTACAAGCTCTGGGAAGGCAGCTGGGAGGATGATGCGGTGCTGCGCGATCGCAAGCGCGGTATCTTCACCGATCCCAGCAAGGTTCATCGCATCAATCATGAGAGTGCGAATTACCGCATCAACAACACCATCCATCTCAGTGAGCCATCGCCGCAGCGTACGCCGGTGCTCTATCAGGCCGGCACCTCGCCGCGCGGCCGGCAGTTCGCGGCCAAGCACGCCGAATGCGTGTTCATGTCGGGACCGTCAGCCAAGATCATTGCGCCGCGCGTCGCCGCGATCCGCCAGGAGGCTGCCGCACTCGGCCGCAACCCGGCCGAGATCCTCATGTTCAACATGATGACGATCATCCTCGGCAACACGGAAGCCGAGGCCGCGGCGAAATATGCCGACTATCGGTCGCATATCAATCCGGAAGGCGCGCTCGCCTTGATGTCGGGATGGACCGGCATCGACTTCTCCGGCTACGAGCTCGATCAGCAGGTCCGTCACGTCCAGAACGATGCCGGCCGCAGCGCCCTGGACAACGTCACCCGCGGCGATCCCGACCGGGTCTGGACCGTGCGCGATGTCATCGAGCATGTCGGCATCGGCGGAGCGGGCCCGGTCGTGGTCGGCACGCCGGAAAGCGTCGCGGACAAGATCGAGGACTGGTTCGAAAAGACTGACGTCGACGGCCTCAACGTCGCCTTTGCGATCTCGCCCGGCGATTTCGAGGATATCTCGGACATGCTGGTGCCGGAGTTGACCAGGCGCGGGCGGTACAAGAAGGAATATGCTCAGGGGACGCTGCGGGAGAAGCTGTTTGGTGGCGGACGTGCAAGGCTGGATGCGCGGCATCCGGCGGCGGGGTACCGGGTGGGCAAGAAGGGCTAGGCCGAAAGTCGCGCCACACCCCGGGCTGTCGTCCCTGCGAACGCGGGGACGACAAGTGGCTACACTTTCCCGTCCACCATCACCTCGATCAGCTTCGTTCCGGGCCTGCCAAATGCCGACGCCAGCGTCGCTTTCAGCTCGCCGGGATCGCTGATCTTGATCGCCTCACAGCCCAGCGCCTTCGCGACACCCGTGAAATCCACCGGAGGATCGGCGAAATCCATGCCGACGTAATTATCGTCACCATGGAAGGCGAGCAGCCGCTGCTTGATGATGCGGTAGCCGCCGTTGTTGGCGATGACGACATTGAGCGGCAGCTTGTGATGCGCCGCCGTCCACAGCGACTGGATCGAATACATCGCGCTGCCGTCGCCGGAGAAGCAAACCACGGGGCGATCCGGATTGGCGATGCTGGCGCCGACCGACGCCGGCAGGCCCCAGCCGATGCCGCCCGAGGCGAGGCCGTGATAGCCGTAGCGGTCGCGATGCGGGCGCAGCGCCGTGACCTGGCGGCTGGAGGTGAGGCCTTCGTCGACGAGGATGGCATGGTCGGGCATGGCGTCGACCATTTGCAGCACGAGATAATCGGGATCGATCGGAGAGCGGCCCGCGCTCTTGCCGATCTGCTCAATCAGCGCCGCGCGGCGCGCGGTCCAGTTCTTCGGCGCAAGCTCGGCAAGGCGCTGCCCGGCGCGGCTCGCGAGCGTCGCACCGCCCATCTCTTTCAGCACCGGGATCAGCGCGCGCAGCGTTTCCTTCACATCCGCCTTCAACGCGATCTCGGCACCGTAGTTCTTGGCGATCTCCCAATCGACAAGGCCGATCTGGACGATGCCGAGTCCATCGGGCAGCGCATCGATCTCGCTGTGGACGGACATGCGCAGCGGATCGCCGCCGAGCGCGATCAGGAGATCGTAGGGCGCCAGCGTATCGCGCGCGAGCTTCTGTACACGCGCAAGCGTGCCGATGAAGCTCGGGCTCTCCGACAGGAAGTGCGAGCCATAGGGCGTCGAGGACTGGTAGGCGGCAGCACCCAGCAGCTCGGCGAGCTCGGCGGCCTCTTTCAGAGCGTCGCTCTTGACCACCTCGTCCATGGTGACGATGACGGGGCGCTCGGCCTTCAGCAGCCGCGCGGCAAGCGCCCTCAGCGCCTCGTCTGATGGCTTTGTGCGCGCGTCGATGCGGGTGGAGCAGCCGAGGTCGATGCCGGCCTCGCTGTTGAGGATGTCGCCCGGCAGCGAGATGAACACCGGCCCGGTCGGCGGCGTCATCGCAACCTTGGCGGCGCGACGCACGATGCGCGGCAAGTCCTCCAGCCGCGTCACCTCGACCGCCCATTTCACCACCGGCTCGGCCATGCGCACCAGCGGACCATAAAGCACGGGCTCCATCAGTCCGTGGCCCTGCTCCTGCTGTCCCGCGGTGAGGATCATCGGCGTGCCCGTGAACTGCGCGTTGTAGAGCGAGCCCATCGCGTTGCCGAGGCCGGGCGCGACATGGACGTTGCAGGCGACGAGCTTTCCGGAGGCCCGGCTATAGCCGTCCGCGATCGCCACCACCAGGCTCTCCTGCATCGCCATCACATAGGTGAGGTCGGGGTGATCCTTCAGAGCATGCATGATCGGCAGCTCGGTGGTCCCGGGATTGCCGAACAGATGCGTGATGCCTTCGTCCTTGAGCAGCGCGAGAAAGGCGGAGCGGCCCGTGATCTTGTTCTTCATGTTTCCTCCAGGAGCGGACGTTGCCGCAAGGACGGAAGCATGATGGCCGAAATCTTGGCGTACGCGCAAGGAAGCGCGGTCATGGCTGCATTGCGAGGGAGCGGCGCTACATCTCCTCGCGCCCCAATTCGAACGGATCCTCACCGCCCGCGCGCTTCTTCTTTTTCGAGCGCTGCCAGACCACACCGGGAAAGCCCTTCAGCGGCACCAGCGGCTCGCCGGTATAGGCCCATTCCTGCAACTCCTCGATCGCGATGTGATAGAGCGGCCGGCGGCCGGTGCGCTCCTTAAACAGCGCGCGAGGAATGTTGACCATGTGGGGACCGCGCGGGCGCTCATAGGCGATCGGCGTGCCGCAATGCGAGCAGAAGCTGCGCGCCGTCCTGGTCGCCTTGTCCTCGTAGCGGGTCAGCGCGGTCCGGCCCGAGGTGATGCGAAACCGCTTCTTCCAGCTGCCGACATAGGTGGCATAGGCGGCGCCATGGGCGCGGCGGCTGGCGGCGGAGTGATCGTGCCAGGCCCATCGCGCAGGGACGTCGATCTCGAACGTGACCTTGCCGCACAGGCACTGCCCGGTGGCGGTTCCTGCGGCGACTGCGGCTTTGGCCATGATGGTCTCTCCGTCGTCCAAGCAGCTCGGGACAAAATTGCCTAGCAATTTTGCGCTGATGCGACGAAGCAATCCAGGCTGTCTCTGCGGAGGGGCCCTGGATTGCTTCGCTGCGCTGGCAATGACGGAGTTTGTGGGTCCGTCGGAGTCACATGCTAACCCCGTAGCCCGGATGGGGCGAAGCGCAATCCGAAAATCTCGACGGTAGGCACGAAACCCGGATTTCGCTTCGCTCCATCCGAGCTACGGCCGCGTCACGCCGGCGTCAGCTCGCCATAGACGGGATAATCCGTATACCCCTTCTCCTCGCCGCCATAGAACGTCGCGCGGTTATATGGCGCAATCGGGTAATCGTGCTCGAGACGCCGCGGCAGATCGGGATTGGAGATGAAGATCCGGCCGAACGCGATGATGTCGGCATGACCGTCCGCGATCGCCGCGTTCGCGGTCTCGCCGGTAAAACCACCTGCCGTCATCAGCACGCCGCTGTAGTGTGGACGGAACAGCACCATGGCGGAGGGCACGTTTTCCCAATGGACGTCGGCGCGGCCCGCGCCGCTCGAGCGCGGCTCGATGAAATGCAGATAGGCGAGACCGAGCTTGTCGAGCGCTCTCACCACGTGGGTGTAGAGCGGCATCGGATCAGGCTCGGCGGAATCATTGGCGATGCCGTGCGGCGACAGCCGCACGCCGACGCGGTTCGCGCCCCAGACGTCGATTGCGGCCTGCGTCACTTCAAGCAGCAGGCGCGTGCGGTTCTCGATCGAGCCGCCATATTGATCGGTGCGCTGATTGCTGCGCGACTGCAGGAACTGCTCGAGCAGATAGCCGTTGGCGCCGTGGATCTCGACACCGTCGAAGCCCGCGGCGAGCGCGTTCTTCGCGCCCTGCCTGAACGCCTCGACGATGTCCTTGACCTCGCCGGTCTCCAGCGCGCGCGGCGTCTCGTAGTCGGCGAGCTTGCCGTCGGCGGTCATCGCCTTCATGCCGTCGGCCCTGATCGGAATCGCCGACGCCGACACCGGCATTGCGCCGCCATGATAGGAGGAATGCGAGGCTCGGCCGACATGCCAGAGCTGGAGAAAGATGATGCCGCCCTTGGCATGCACGGCATCGACCACCTTGCGCCAGCCGGACACTTGCGCCTCCGAATAGATGCCGGGCGTCGCCGGGTTGCCGCGTCCTTGTGAAAGGACCGGCGACGCCTCCGCGATGATGAGGCCACCTTCCGTCGCGCGCTGGCCGTAATATTCGGCGTTGAGCGGCCGTGGAGCAAAACTGTCGCGCTCCGCCCGCATCCGGGTCAGCGGTGCCATCGCGACGCGATGCGCAAGCTTGTACGGACCGACCTGCAAGGGTCTAAACAACGCCTCGAATTTCATGGGAGCCCCGGATATCTCGGAAAGGATGCGGATCATATAGCGAGGGGCGGTCACCGGA
Source organism: Bradyrhizobium sp. USDA 4449 (assembly GCF_054056275.1). Lineage (NCBI taxonomy): Bacteria > Pseudomonadati > Pseudomonadota > Alphaproteobacteria > Hyphomicrobiales > Nitrobacteraceae > Bradyrhizobium > Bradyrhizobium sp. USDA 4449. The sequence continues at coordinate 1,084,189 of NZ_JBSRYD010000001.1, forward strand.
AGGGCGCCGCCCCATGAAAACCGGATATTCGCTCGCGCCGCACGCGGCAGAGAACAGCCTTACGCCGTCTTGATCCAGACGGCCTTCACGTTGAGATATTCCTCGACGTGCTGCTTGCCGGACTCGCGGCCATAGCCGCTCATCTTGTAGCCGCCGAACGGCACGGCCGGGTCCATCGCCTGGTAGCAATTCACCCACACCGAACCGGCGCGCAGGCGCTTCGCGACCGCATGCGCCTTGGTGACGTCACGCGTCCACAGACCGGAGCCGAGGCCAAACGTGGTGTTGTTGGCACGATTGACCAGCTCGTCCATGTCCTTGAACGCGATTGCGGAGATGACGGGACCGAAAATCTCCTCCTGTGCGATCCGCATGTTGTCCTGGACGCCGGCGAACACCGTCGGCGAGACGAAGAAGCCTTTGGCAAGCGCGCCTTCGGTGACGCGGCCGCCGCCGGCAAGCGCGCGTGCGCCCTCCTTCTGGCCGACGTCGAGGTAGCCGGTGACGCGCTCGAGCTGCTGCTCGGAGACCAGCGGGCCGATCTGCACGTTGGGATCGAGGCCGTTGCCGACCTGAAGCTTCTTGCCGAATTCGGCGACGCGGCCGACGAATTCCTCGTAGATCGCCTGCTCGACGAACAGGCGCGTGCCGGCGCTGCAGATCTGGCCCGAATTGGCAAACACCGCCATCGCAGCACCCGGGACTGCCGCATCGAGATCGGCATCCGCGAACACGATATCAGGCGACTTGCCGCCGAGCTCGAGCGACACGCGCTTGAGATTGCCGGCGGAAGCGCGAATGATCGACTGGCCCGTGACATGCGAGCCGGTGAAGGCGACCTTGTCGACATCATGATGCGAGGCCAGCGCGGCACCCGCGGTCTCGCCGTAGCCGGGCACGACGTTGATGACACCAGGCGGAACGCCGGCTTCCATCGCGAGCTCGGCGATGCGCAGCGAGGTCAGCGGCGCCTCTTCGGCCGGCTTGAGCACCACGGTGCAGCCGGTCGCGATCGCCGGGCCAATCTTCCAGATGGTCGCAGTGAGCGGCCCGTTCCAGGGGATGATGGCGCCGACGACACCGATCGGCTCCTTCAGCGTGTAGGAGAATATCTCGCCGGGCAGCGAGTTCTCGATCGTCTCGCCGTGGATCGCCGTGGTCTGGCCGGCGTAATAGCGCAGCATGCCGACGGCGCGCAGGCGATAGGCCCGGGTGCGGCTGAGCGGCGCGCCCATGTCGAGCGTGTCGAGCTGCGACAATTCGTCGAAATTCTTCTCGACGAGATCGGCAAGCCTGAGCAGAAGGTTCTGGCGCTCGAACGGTTTGACCTTGCTCCAGGGCCCTTCGAAGGCGCGGCGGGCGGCGGCGACCGCACGATCGATGTCTTCCTTGTCGCCCTCCGCCACGGTTGCGAGCAGCTCGCCGGTGGCGGGGTTATGAGTCTCGAAACGCTTGCCGGAAACAGCATCCACCCACTTCCCGTCGATCAGCATCTGCTTGTAGGACCCGTTGGCGAACGGATGGCGCGTGATCGGAATAGCCTGCGACACAGCCATGGCTGCACTCCCTGGGTAGGTGATTGATTGGGTTCGATCTGGGCGGGATCGATGATCCGAACAGAATACAGCGGCGCTGGAAAGGCGTAAAGTCGACGCGGAACGAAGACCTCCCATGCCGACTTGTGCAGGGTCGCGCGAGCGCCATGTCATAGCTCCATCACGAGCCAGTCCCGGAGAACAGCCATGCCACATCCTGTCATCGCCAAGGGCAACGTCGCCGTCGTCACCGGCGGCGCATCCGGCACCGGTCTTGCCGCGGCAGCCGCGTTCGCGCGCGCCGGGATGAAGGTCTGCATTGCCGATCTCGACGAAAACAGGCTGGCCGAAGCCGCAACAAGACTGTCATCGATTGCAGGCGCGGCTCATGTGATGACATCCGCGATCGACGTCAGCCGAATCGAGAACGTGGCGGAATTGGAACGCGCCGTAGGCGCTCATTTCGGCGGCACGGACCTGCTGATGAACAACGCCGGTATCCAGCCGGGCAGCACGCTGTTCGGAGAGCCTGACAATTGGCAGCGGATCATCGACGTCAACATGTGGGGCATCATCAACGTCGCGCGCATCTTCGCACCCAACATGATTGCACGCGGCAGGCCGGGCCTGATCGTCAACACCGGCTCCAAGCAGGGCATCACCACCCCACCCGGCGATCCCGCCTACAACGTCTCCAAGGCTGGCGTGAAGGCTTTTACGGAAGCGCTCCAGCACGAGCTGCGCAACACGAAGGATTGCCGCATCACCGCGCATCTGCTGATCCCCGGCTTCGTGTTCACCGGGCTCACCGCCAAGGGCCGCACCGAAAAGCCCGACGGCGCGTGGACGCCGGAGCAAACAGTGGATTTCATGATTGCGCGGCTTGAGGCCGGCGATTTCTACATCCTGTGCCCTGACAACGACGTGCCGCGCGCACTCGACGAGAAGCGCATATTGTGGGCCGCCGGCGATATCGTCGAAAACCGCCCGCCGCTGTCGCGCTGGCATCCGGATTACACGGATAAATTTGCCAAGTTTGTGAAGGGAAGCTAGGCGGACCGCCTTACAGCGTCTCTTGCTGGTGCCCACAATTCTTGCAGGCGAATTTGACCCTGCTCTGGCCCTTTTCCGCCTGCACCCGGTTTGGCGCGCCGCATTTGCCGCAGACCGCCTCAATACGGGTGGTGCCCTGCTTCACGACGACGGTCTTCTTTTCCATCGATTCGCGGATCAGGCGCTCGGCCTCTTCACGCAGGGATTGTTTCGACAAAGCTCGTCTCCGCCCTTGAAAGCGCGAGAGCCATAACGCACTTGCGTTTGAATCTCAATCGGCAATGCCGCCCTAGACGTCGACAATCACATAGGAGTCTTCGACATGTACCGGAAACGTCTCAGCGACATAGGGCCCCTTCTGCAATTCGTCGCCGCGCTCCACCGCAACCGGATATGAGCGAATCCTGACCCGTGTCGGGTCGAACCAGGACTGGCCGTTGCGCATGTCGAACTCCCAACCGTGCCACGGGCAGCGCAGCATCTCGCCGACGCGTGATCGCTCATACACGCCGGGCTCTGGCGAAGTCAGCCGCGCCACGCAGGCTGCCTTCTCCAGCGGCGCGCCCTCGTGAGGGCAGCGGTTCAACAGCGCGAAGAACTCGCCATTGACGTGGAACACGACGATGTCGCGCCCGGCAATATCGACGACCTTGTTGCCCCCGGGCGGAATCTCTGATGTGGACGCGACGATGTGACGGGCCATGTGGATCAGAGCTTGTAAACCGCGCGGGCGTTGGTGCTGAAGATCTTCTTCCGCTCGGCCTCGGTCAGCGGCGTCTTGAAGGCGAAACGCGGATCGTCGAAATCCCAGTGTGGATAGTCCGACGAGAACAGCAGACGATCGATGCCAACCCACTCGATCAGCGAGCGCAGATGCCGCGCCTCGTCGGGCTCGTCGATCGGCTGGGTCGTGAACCAGAAGTGATCACGGACATATTCCGACGGCCTGCGCTTGAGATGCGGCACCTCGCTGCGGAAGCGCTCGAAATGTTGGTCCATGCGCCACACCGCCGAGGGAATCCAGCCGAAGCCGCCCTCGATGAAGACGATCTTCAGCTTCGGAAACCGTTCCGGCACGCCCTCGATCACGAGGCTGGCAAGTTGAGCTGCGATGGTGTGCGCGTTCGACTGATGCTCCTCGACATAATATGACGGCCAGCCGCCGCCGGTCGGCGCATGGCCGCCATAGCCGCCGACATGGATGCCGAGCGGCAGGTCGAGCGCCTGCGCACGCTCGTAAATCGGCCAGTAGCGGCGGCGGCCGAGCGGCTCGTTGGCGCGCGGCGAGACGTTGATCTGGATGTATTCGCCTGTTCTGGCGCAACGCTCGATCTCGGCGATGGCGAGGTCGACCCCGTCCTGCCCGACCAGGATCGAGGCCTTCAGGCGCGGATCGCGGTGCGACCAGAACGCCAGTTGCCAGTCGTTGATGGCGCGCTGGATCGCGGCGCCGAATTCCAGGTTCTGCTGCGAGAAGATGAAGAGATCGAGCACCTGCAAGATGCCGAACTCGACATCGAGCGGATCGAGATGCTGCTTCTGCATGAACGCGAGATCGGAGCCCGGCGGCCCGCCGGTCGGCGGCCAGGCATCGCGGCGCGCGATCAGCGGTGATGACCGCGGATAGGGTGTGGTGAAAAGATAGGGCGTGCGCAGATGGCTGCCATACTCCCTCAAGTGCTGCTGCCATCTTTTCGGTAGGAACGCGTTGAGGTCTTCGAACGAATGCAGGCTCGGATGCACGTCGCAATCGACGATGCGCAGCTTTGATGCGACGGGCTTCGCGTCGTCACGCAATGGACGGTCGATGACTTCACTCATACGAACCTCCTGAACTAATTGAGCTTCAACCGCGGAAATGTCTCCAGCGGATTGTCGACGCACATCTTGTCGATGACGCTCTTCGGAAGATGCGGCGGGATGGGATCGTCGCCATCGAATTGCCAGTGCGGATAGTCGGACGCGAACAAGAACATTTTTTCGGAGCCGATCTGGTTGATGATCTCCTCGACGCTCCTGGCATCGCCGGGCGCATCGAACGGCTGCATGGTGACGCGGAAATTGTCGCGGATGATCGCGGCGGGTTCGCGCTCGACCCAGGGCACCTCGACGCGGACGCCGCGCCAGGTCTTGTTGGCGCGCCACATAAAGGCGGGCAGCCAGCTCACGCCTGATTCCATGAGCACGACCTTGAGACCTGGGAACTTGCCGAACACACCCTCGTAGATGAGGCTCAGGATCTGGGCCTGAAACGCTTGCGCCTCGACGAAATAGTACTCGTAGCGGTGCGATGGCCAGCCGGCCGAGCTCGGCGCTTGCCGATACTGCGTGCCGGCGTGGATCGCGAGCGGCAGCTTGTATTTCTCCGCGAGCTGATAGACCGGCCAGAAATGCCGCCGGCCCAGCAACGTCTCACCCTGCGCCAGCACCAGGATGGAGACGAAGCGCTGGTCGCTGGCATGACGCTCGATCTCGTCGATCGCGAGGTCAGGCGCCTGCATCGGAACCACGATGGACGCGCGCAGGCGCGGGTCACGCGACAGCCATTCGGCCGCAATCCAATCGTTGATAGCCTTGCAGAAGTCGGCCGCCATATAGGCGTCGAACACGGCCTGCGCGCCGTACAGCACGTTGAGGATTGCGTGGCTGGCGCCCAGCTGGTCGAAGGCGCCCTTCTGCACCATGGCGAGATCGGAGCCGGGTTTGGCACCGTTGGCCGGCCGCCAATCGGCGCGGCCGGTGAGCGGCATGCTCGGCGGATAGGAGGTGAGATCGAGGCCGTCGATGGCGCGGCTCACCACCTGCTCTTTCCAGTGATCGCTGAGATACGGCCGCAGCGTCGTGCGCGTGCCTCCAACCGCCGGGTGGATATCGCAGTCGATCCGCGTCACCGCCATGGATGCTTCCTCGGGCAATCTTTATCGGCGGCGTTCTCTGCACCGCCCGTGCAGAGTGCTCCGAGCCGAACCGACGCGCAAGGGCGCAGCGCTGCGCGATCCGTCATGCCTCGGTTGCATTTCGCAATAGCGATATGGCGTCAGGTCGCCATCATCAAAATGCGCTGCACCAGCGCGATCGCAGCCTCGGTGGCGGGAACGGCCGACGTTAGGGGAACTGCGAGCACCGAGCTCACCAGCCGGAGCACGGTGAGCAGCACCGCGTGCCGGCGCGCTTCACCACTGCTGGCGGCGATCAGCATGACAGTGACCACGAGCAGTGCGCAGAGCGCGCCCAGCTTGACCGGCACTCAGGCATAACGCACCGAAATCGCTGACGATGAAGAGCGCGAAGGCGGCGGATGCTGCGGCATCCGCCGCCTCTCTTCCATGTTCTCCGCTCAAGCGGCCTTGGAGACCTCCATCAGCAGCCGCTCGGCCTTGGCGTCTTCGATGCGGTTCACGAGGCGGCTGCTCTCGTGGTTGTCACGCACGGTCTTGGTCAAGGTGACGCAGGTCTGGACCAGCATCACGATGCCCATGGCGAGATAGCCCTTCATCCAGAGATCGATCGGCAGGAAGAAGACGCCGAGGGCAACGAGGAAGGCGGAGGCTGCAAAGGACGCGTAAGTAAAGGTCACCCAGGCGCCGCTGTGGGGTTGGCCATTCTGGTTCATAGTCGTCTCCTGTTGGATCTGATGATGAGTGGGCTTGAGTTCATGCAGTCGGTGTGCGCTTGGACTTCAGCCGCGCCAGCACGTCGTCCGCGGTTGTCTTGAGCCGCGGGCCAAAGCCCTGCTCGGCGAGCTTCTCGGCGGTGGCGAGCGGACCGGTGGCCGCGTCGAGCTCGACCAGGGCGTCATCGGCGGCCTGGGCCTCGATCTGCCGGTCTCGCAGACGTCTCAAGGTGCTCTCCGCCTCCGGTAGCGTCGATTCGCAAGGACGCGCCGCCTCAATGCCGCTGCGGCGAATCGAGCGTACCGCCTCCGAGGCCCGCGCAACACGGCGGCCGCGATCGAGCTCCGTGATGCGAGCCTGCGCGTTCGCGACATGCCGCTTCAGCCGGGCAATCTCGTTGGCGAACAGCGCCCTCGCCGTCAGCGCCGCGTCACGGTCGGCCTCGAGGCCCGCAATGGACTCGGCCGCCTCCTTGGCGAGATCCTCGCGGCCACCATCGAGCGCCGCGACCGCCCGGGTCTCGAGGTCGGCGATCCGGGCGACAGTGGCTTCGAGCTTGCGACCTTCCTGCTGGTCCTGCGCGATCGCCAGCGCCAGCGTTCGCTTGCTGCGCTCGACGGCCGCGGCCGCATCGCGCATCTGCTGGTCGAGGATCAGCAGGGCCGTCCGGTCCTCCAGCTCCTCGCCTGCGGCGGCGACGCTGCCGCGGAAAAGTGTAACGACGGTCTTGAACATTGTCCGCTCCCTGTTATGAGCATTGCTCACGTGCTTTGTAGCACACCTTGAGCGTTGCTCAAGATAAATTTGAGCAACGCTCACATCACTGGTTAATAAATGTCTAAGACACTGGAACGTCGAGAGAAATTACGGACAGATCTGATCCAGGCGGCGGAGCGGATGATTGCTACCCGCGGATTGGCGGGCCTGAAAACCCGCGATCTTGCCAGCGAGATCGGCTGCGCCAACGGGGCAGTTTACAATCTCGTTGCCGATATGGACGAGCTGATCCTGCGGGTCGGCTCGCGCACACTGCATCGACTGGACGACGCGCTCAGCGCCGCGGAAGAAGCCGGTGAGCCCTCGCCGCGGGAGAGGCTGGTCCGCATTGCCATCGCCTATTGCGATTTCGCCGCGGAAAATCTCGAGCTCTGGCGCGCGCTGTTCGAACACCGTATGGAGGCCGACAAGATCGTTCCGGACTGGTCGATCCACGACCAGATGCAGCTGTTCCGGCACATCTATGCGCCGCTCGCCGCGCTGTTTCCCGAACGCAGCCAGGAGGAGCTCGGCATCACCGCGCGCAGCCTGTTCTCGGCCGTGCATGGCATGGTGGCCCTCGGACTGGAGCAGAAGCTCGTCGCCGTGCCGCTGCCCGCGCTGCGCAAGGAAATCGCGGGCCTGGTGCGCGCGATGATCGACGGACTGATCGCACGGGCCGCGTAACGACGAGAGCGCGCAGCGAGCGGCGGCTGACTAAAATTTCGCCTGTCGCATCGCGACCAGGACGCTTAGCCTCCGCTTCCCGTGTCCTCTCCCCTCGCCTTTCGGAGCTCCCATGACCCTCCTCATCCGCGGCGGCACCGTCGTCAATCACGATCATTCGCGCCGTGCGGACGTGCTGATCGAGGGCGGCAGCATCGTCGCGGTCGGCGCGTCGATCCCGGCTCCCACCGGTGCGGAGATCATCGACGCCGGCGGCGCCTACGTCATTCCAGGCGGCATCGATCCGCACACCCATCTCGAAATGCCGTTCATGGGCACCGTCACCGCCGATGATTTCGAATCCGGCACGAAGGCGGCGCTGGCGGGCGGCACCACCATGGTGGTGGATTTCTGCCTGCCCGATCCGGGCCAGTCGATGCTTGCGGCCTATCAGGAATGGCGACACAAATCCGAGAAGGCCGCGACCGACTACGGCTTCCACATGGCGGTGACGTCATGGTCCAAGCAGATCTATGACGAGATGGAGACCGTGGTCAAAACCTACGGCATCAACACCTTCAAGCATTTCATGGCCTACAAGGGCGCGCTGATGGTGAACGACGACGAGCTCTACAACTCGTTCGCACGCTGCGCCCATCTCGGCGCGATGCCGGTGGTGCACGCCGAAAACGGCGATGTCGTCGCGCTGATGCAGGAGGCGCTGATCGCGCGTGGCGTCACCGGCCCTGAAGGCCATGCCTATTCGCGGCCGCCGGAGGTCGAGGGCGAAGCCACCAACCGCGCCATCATGATCGCCGACATGACGGGCACGCCTGTCTATATCGTGCACACAAGTTGCCGTGAGGCGCATGAGGCCATCGCGCGGGCGCGGGCGGCCGGGAAGCGCGTCTATGGCGAGCCGCTGATCCAGCATCTGCTGCTTGATGACCGCGAATATCAGAACAAGGACTGGGATCATTCGGCGCAGCGCGTGATGTCGCCCCCGTTCCGGGACAAGTCGCATCAGGACAGCCTGTGGGCCGGCCTCCAATCCGGCTCGCTGCAAGTGGTCGCGACCGACCATTGCGCCTTCACCACCGAGCAGAAGCGCTTTGGCCTCGGCGACTTCAGGAAGATTCCCAACGGTACCGGCGGCCTCGAAGATCGCCTGGCATTGCTGTGGACCGCCGGCGTCGCCACGGGGCGACTGACGACGGAGGAATTCGTTGCGGTGACCTCGGCGAACATCGCCCGGATCCTGAACATCTATCCGCGCAAGGGCGCGATCGCGGTCGGCTCGGAGGCCGATATCGTGGTGTGGGATCCCAAGGCGACGAAGACCATCAGCGCGAAGCGGCAAATGAGCCGGATCGATTACAACGTGTTCGAGGGCTTCGCCTGCACCGGCCAGCCCGCCGCAACGCTCTCGCGCGGTCGCATCGTGTGGAAGGACGGCGATCTGCGTGCCGAGGCGGGCGATGGGCACTATGTCGAGCGCCCGGCATTCTCGCCGGTGCATATCGCCAACTCGACCTGGAAAGAGCTGACCGCCCCGCGCGGCGTGGCTCGCGGAGCGGTGACGCCTTAGGATCGCGACCCTTCTCGACCGGAAACGAAAGTTCTCGTCACGCATCAGCGCGCGAAAGGCTGACCGGCCAAGCCAGTGACGTGTGACGCCTGCTCGATCGGAAGGCCTCTTCCCAATCGCGCCGCACTCGCACGCAGCCTTTCCGCATCGAGCTTGCCCTGCCGCGATCCATCGAGAGCGCATCCAAAGATCCGGTAGAACTGCGCGCCATCATAGGCGACCAGCAGCAGGTCTACGCCGGCGTTGCGCGCGACCTCTGGAAAGAGGAATAGCCGACCACGAAGTGGGGACCGAGCCGACGCGCTTCGGTCGCGCTGGCGCCTGAGCACATCGTGCTTGCGCAGCTCGAAGCTGAGATGCGCCACCGCCATCAGCATCGGCGGCAAGCACCGGAGCGTGACGAGCAGCTTGCCGGAGCGACTGTGACAACGCCCGCGGCGAAGCCGCAGAATGGCAATCGCGATGCTTGCAATGACAGGCGCGATGTTTCCAACACCGCGCAGCGGGACCAGATAGGGATCGTTCTTGTTCGCGGCCGCGAATGCGAAGAGAGGCGCGCCGAGCCAGAGCAGGATGAGGCCGAGACGACCGAGGAATTGCATGATGCATCACGTCCGGGGAGTGGCTGATGCTTCGCACCTATCAAAGCGATTCGCGTTCCGCGAGAGCCGTGAGCGGGCCTGCACGAAATCTGCAAAAGACTCCTGAAACCATGCAGACGTTGATCCGGGCTTCTGCACAAGGGCCATGCAGATTTCCTGGTGCCACTCATCACGAAAGGTCATCTGCACATGACGAGCCCGGCTACGACGATCGCTGCGGAGATCCGGCCGATCAGGCATTTCTCGATTCCGTATCAAGGGCGCGGCCGAGCTTCTGCAGGATTCCTGTGAGGGCAAGGCCGAGGGCCTGACGCCGGCCGAGCAGCGGACCTTCATCGCCAACATCCTGTCCGATACCCGACGGCTCGAGGCGATGGCGCAGCGGCTGCGCGAGCTGGCTCGTGCCGAAAGCCTGCAGCAGAACGAGCGCCCGGATCTGGCGCCCGTGATCGCCGACCTGAGGAGCCGGTTTCCGGGCAGCTCCGGGGAGGGCGTGGCCTTCGAGCTTCGGTTTCCTGCGACCTAGATCGCAAACACCCAGGCGGCGACAATGGTGCCGATGGTGACGAGACCAGCGATGGTCCAGCCGGCGGCATATTCCAACTCAGGATGACCGGTCGCCCGCATGATCTCCGCCGGGTCGGCGGTATGCTTCTCTGCCATGACAGCCTCGCGCTTTACTCCAGCGTCTATGGATAAGTCGCACCAGCCGCCAACAGGTTCCATCACGGACGCGCGAACGGCGAAAAAGTCGAAAACAACCCCATGCAAAGTAGAACGACCTCGCCGGAATGCGGCGGGGTTGCGCTCGCCAGACGCCTGGCGCGCCGGAGCAAACGTCATCCCTGCGCAACTGCGAGATTGGCACGGCGGGATCGAATTTCGAGAGCCTGGGCAAGCCGAGCTGCACGATCGACCCCAATGCCTTCGGGCAGACGGACGGCAGCCGCGCCGACTGCACGTCCAGCCGCGGATTAAAACAAAGAACAGGCTCAGGGTGCCGTGAAAACGCCGCAAGACCAACCAACAAGAGAAACCAACAAAGTAGTAATGTGGCAAATTGAAAAGACCGGCCAAACCGGCCCGCCAATATGAATTGCGCCAGCCCCGGCAACCTCATGATGAAGAATTGTCTGGTATTTTTGCTTCTCCTGACCGTGACCGCGGCTTCTGCGCATGGCCTGTTGCCGGTGCGGCCACCGTCCGATCTTGTCCTGACAGGCCTCACCGATAGCGACACCACTGCCGGCGGAGTCGCGCGGCTGTGCGAGCAGGTCACCTTCGCGCGCGGCCTGCGCTATGGCGACAGCGAGGCCAATGTGCTCGACGTGGCGACCAGCGAGGCCACCAAGGCGGACACGCCGCGGCCGGTGCTGCTGTTCGTGGCGGGCGAAACGTTCACCGGCGACCGCGGCGCGCCGGAGCTGTCCCGCGACATCCAGGACGAGGCGATGTGCTTCGCCGCGCGCAACGGCATGATCGGGGTGCGCGTGAATTATCGCCTGGCCCCGGCGGCGACCTGGCCGATGGGCGCGACCGACGTGGCAGCGGCGCTGTCGTGGATCCACGGCAATATCGACCTGTTCAACGGCGATGCCCGCGAGATCGTCGCAGTCGGCTATGGCGCCGGCGCATTCCATGTCGCGAGCCTCTTGGCGCATCCCGAGTTGCAGGCCGACCGCGCCGATCTCGCTGCCGTGGTGCTGGTCTCCGGCATCTACCGCGCCGGTAAGGATGCCAGCGACAGCGAGAAAGCCTATTTCGGCGCTGACCCCGCTCAATATGACAAGCGCTCGGTATTTCCCGGTATTCTCAATGTCGAGGAGCCGATCTTGCTGGCCTGGGCCGCCAACGATCCCGCGCATCTCGTTGCACAAGGCGAGACGCTGAAGAAAACGCTCTGCGGCGCCGGCCACTGCCCGCGCACCACGCTGCTGCGCAGCCACGACGGCATCGCCGCGGCGTTCGGTTTGGACGGCTCCGGCGACAGCCTCGCGGAGCCGACGCTGCTGCTGGTGCATCAGTTGGAGGCGCGCGGGCTGCCGTAGCCGCGGCTCGGCCACGTGTCTCAGCATTTCCCGCGCCCCTCTCAAGCCCGTCAACACGTCTGCCGCTTCCTTTCAGGGTGCCACAGGATTGCCAAACGCTTGACGTAGATCAAGTTGCCTTGGTGCAGAACGAGCCGACTTCGTTGGGGCCAGCGACAAGGTGTCGAGCATGCGCGTCACCGGCAGACTGTTGTTCGTTTTGATCGCCGCGCTCGCTTCGCTGGGGGCGATGTCGCAGCAGCGTTCCGAGCAACCCAGCTCCGATCCCGGATCGGACAAGGACATCCGCATCGGCAACATCGTGCCCTATTCGGGGCCGCTCTCGGAGTTCGGCGCGATCGGCAAGGCGGAGGCCGCCTATTTCGACATGATCAACGATCGCGGCGGCATCAACGGCCGCAAGATCCGCTTCATCAGCCGCGACGACAATTCCGATCCCGCGACAGCGCTGCAGTTGACCCGCGATCTCGTCGAGAAGGACAACGTGCAGCTGATGTTCGGCTCATTCGGCACACCAGGCAATCTCGCCACGCGCTGGTACCTGAACGAGAGGAAGATCCCGCAGCTGTTCGTCGCCTCCGGCGACGAGGAGCTGAGCCAGGCCAGGGCGTTTCCCTGGACCATGGGTTGGCAACCGCCCTACCGGTCGGAGGGACGCATCTACGCCAATTACATCCAGGCCTATTATCCCCGGAAGAAGATCGTCGTTCTCTGGCAGAACGACCAGTTCGGCCGGATGCTCTACAAGGGCATCCAGGAGGGGCTCGGCGACCTGAACCGCCAGGTCCTGGTCGACGTCGCCTTCGACATCAACGACGAGCATCTCGAAGGGCACGTCTCGATCCTCAAGCGCGCGGATGCGGATATCTTCGTCTTTCTCGGTGTGCCCTCGACCGCGGCCAAGGTGATCCAGCTGGCGGCCTCGCTGCACTGGCACCCGGTGTTCATCGTCAACGACGCCTCCGCCTCGATCGCCAACGCGATGGCGCCCGCGGGCCTGGAGAATTCGGCCGGGGTGATCTCGGCGGCCTTCCTGAAGGACCCGAGCGATCCCGCCTGGAAGGACGATCCGGCCATGAAGGACTGGTTCGCCTTCATGGACAAGTTCTATCAGGTCGAGAGCGCGAACAGCAGCGCGGCACTGTACGGCTATGCCGCGGCCGAGGCCCTGACGCAGGTTCTGAAGCAATGCGGTGACGACTTCTCACGCGAGAACATCATGCGCCAGGCGGCTTCGCTGCGGAATTATCACCCATCGGTGGCGCTGCCCAACATCAGGATGAACACGTCGCCGGACAGCTATCTGCCGATCAAGCAGATGAGGCTGGTACAATTTGATGGGCGCTCGTGGCAGCCGTTCGGCGCGGTGATCGAGACGGCGTTCACGGAAGGGGCGGCAAGGTGAGGTGACTTATTTCACGATTGTATGCGGGCTTGCTCCGCCTCGCCCGCTTGTCGGAGAGGGCGATGCGCTCGCAGAGCGCGGCGGGTGAGGGTTCTCAGCACGGCGGGACATCATCCACTTTCCCGATGCGGAGGCACCCCCTCCCCAACCTTCCCCCGCAAGCGGGAGAGGGAGCGCACCTGGCCCTTGGCAACGTCCGGGTTCAATAGGAGCTCCCCCTCACGCCGGATTCGACGCCCGCGCGCTCTCCAGCAGCGAACGCACGCGCGCGGCAGCGCCTGATTTCACCACGGCGGGATCGAGATAAAGCTCGAGGCCCGGCGCGCGCTCGGTGATGACGCCGCTCCGCCGCATCGTTGAGCGCGTCCAACCCAATGATGATAAGTCGCGGCAGACGCCTTTTCGTTTCATGACGAATGTCTAAGATCGCTCATGAACCTGCATTCACACCGTGAGACCCCATGACCGAGACCATCCGTATCACGCGCTTCAAGGCGCGCCCCGTGATCGTGCCGATGAATTTGCCGCTGAAGACCTCGACCGGCGCGGTCGCGCAGGCGCCGCTGGTGCTGATCGACTGCGAGACCGACCAGGGCGCGGTGGGCCGTGCCTATCTGTTTGCGATCACGCCGTCGGCCCTGAAGCCGTTGACCGCGATGGTCGCGGAGATGTCGCAGCTCGTCGCCGGCGACGAGTTGCTGCCGTTCGAGATCGAGCGCAAGCTGACCCAGCGCTTCACGCTGCTCGGGCTTGCCGGGCTGCAACGGCTGGCGCAGTCCGGCATCGACATGGCGGCGTGGGATGCACTGGCACGTAGCAGAGCCCTGCCGCTGGCGCGGCTGCTCGGCGGCGCGCCGAAGCCGGTGAAGGCCTACAATTCGAAGGGGCTCGGCATCATGCCCGTTGGCGCCGCGGTGGAGGAAGCCCACAAGCTGCTGGCCGAAGGCTTCCACGCCGCCAAGATCCGCGTCGGCCGGCCCGATGCGCGGGAGGATCTCGCCGTGGTCCGCGCGGTGCGCAAGGCCGTCGGCGACGACGTGACGCTGATGTGCGACTACAATCAGGCGCTGACGATCACCGAAGCGATCCGCCGCGGCGAGATGCTCGACGACGAGGGGTTGAGCTGGATCGAGGAGCCGATCCGTCACGACGATTATGCGGGCTGCGCCCGCATCGCGGATGCGCTGCGCACGCCGGTCCAGATCGGCGAGAACTTTGACGGCGCCTTGGCGATGCAGGCCGCGCTCTCGGCCGAGGCCTGCGACTATGTGATGCCCGACGTGCAGCGCATCGGCGGCGTCACCGGTTGGCTGCGCGCCGCGTCACTGGCGCACGCCGCAGGCATCGAGATGTCGACGCATCTGTTCTCGGAAGTCAGCGCGCACCTGCTCTGCGTAACGCCGACGGCGCACTGGCTGGAATATGTCGACTGGGCCGATGCGGTGCTGGCGAGCCGGCTGAAGATCAAGGACGGCTATGCGCTGCCAAGCGAGGAGCCGGGGAATGGGATCGAATGGGATGAAGGGGCGGTGAGCAAGTATCTGGCGGGGTGATTGAAGCTGCTCACCGCGCCGCCGCATTCAGGTCCATCGTCTCCAACAGGCTATTCTGGCGCCAGTCGATGAAGGCATCCTTGAGGCGGTTGATCTCGCCGGCATGCTCGGGCATGCCCCAGAGATTGTGGCGCTCGAACGGATCGGTCGCGAGGTCGAACAGCTGCCCGTCCGCGGCGCCGTGAATGAACACGACCTTCCACCTGTCATCGCGCACCATCGTGATCAGCCTTGCGCCGGTCATGGCAACGTCGCCGGCCTGCTCGGAGAAAACGACATCGCGGCCGGTCCATGCCTCGCCCTTCAGGGCCGGCAGCAGGCTGCGAGCCTGGAGCGGCTTTGGATGCTCGGCGCCGGCAAGATCCAGGATGGTCGGCGCAAGATCGAACAGCTGGCACTTCCCGCGGATGCGGCGGCCGCCGGAGAGCAGGCTGGGCGACCAGAACAGCAGCGGGATGCGGGTTACGGGCTCGTACATCGACCATTTCTGGCTGAGACCGTGCTCACCGAGATTGTCGCCATGGTCCGACATGAAGACGACGACGCAATCATCGAGGTACCCCTTGTCCTCGAGCGTCTGGATCAGACGGCCGATCTGCTCGTCGATCATGGTGACGTTGGCATAATAATGCGCGCGAAGGCGGCGCATCTCTTCATGCGTGGGCTGAAGCTTCCATGACACCGCGTCGTGATCCACTTCAGTGTCGTGGCGGCGCTTCTCCTTGAGGTACGCCGGCAGGCCCTCGATCTCCGCGTCGGTCGGTTGCGGCACCGGAAGATCGTTGCGGGCGAGATAGTGCTCCAGATATTCCGGCAGCGGATCATAGGGCGGATGCGGCCCCGGCAGGCCGATCTGCATGAACAGCGCCGCCGGCTTGGGGCGCGTCTGCAGCCACCACATCGCGGTCTCAGCGACGAAGATGTCCGGGTGCAGCGACTTCGGCATCTCCCAGGTGAAGGCGCCCATGCGGTCGCCATAGTCGGGCAGGCTGCGATAGCCGGCGCGCGACGGTTTTGTCAGCTTGTGCGCCGCGAAGGCCTTGTCGAGCTCGTCGGCGAACCAGCGGCCCTCGAAGAAGCGATCCTTGTTCTCGACCACGAAGCGTTCGTGGAAGCCGGCCTTCGCGTCATAGGGGATGGTGTGCATCTTGCCGACATTGACGCTGTGATAGCCGGCTTCGCCCAGCTTGCTGACCCAGGTCTTCTGCCAGTGCTGGCCGTTCTTCAGCACGCCCGAGGCGTGCGGATAGAGCCCGGAGAACAGTGCCGCGCGCGAGGGCACGCAGCTCGGCGCGTTGATGAAGCAATTGTCGAAATAGACGCCCTCACGCACCAGGCGGTCGAGGTTCGGCGTCTTCATGTAGGGGTGGCCCGTCGCCGCGATCGTGTCGAAACGCTGCTGGTCGGTCATGACCAGGATGATGTGGGGCTTTGTCACGATGGCATTGTCCTGTGCGGCACTGCGTCAATAGGATATATGTCTGACATAATAATTCTTGTCAAACGAGGATGGATTTGATTATCTGCTTTCACCGGCGCAATTATGCGCCATTCTTCGCACGCAAGCGAAATAAATCAGACATTTCAATTCCACGAATCCAGGATCGCCGTGGCAAAATCTCCCAGCAAGGACAGCCCGCAATCGAGCGCCCAGGTCGCCCGTGAGGTGGCGCGGATGATCCTGACCGGGGTCTGGCGCGAAGGCACGACCTTGCCGCGCGAGATCGAGTTGGCGTCACGCTTCGATGTCAGCCGCGCCTCGATCCGCGAGGCGCTGTCGCTGCTCAAGGCCAAGGGCCTGATCGCCTCGAAACAGAAGGCCGGCACCCATGTGCGGGCGCGGTTCGACTGGAACATGCTCGACGAGGAGCTCTTGAACTGGACGCTGTCGGCGCTGCCGACGCAGGAATTCGCCAAGCAGATCCTCGAAGTACGCCGCATCGTGGAGCCGGAGGCCTGCGCCATCTGCGCGCTGCGCGGCACCGACGAAGACTTTGCGCGGATCGAGCGCGCCTATCGCGGCATGGATGCGGCCGGCATGGACCGCGTCGCCTATGCCGAGCCTGATTTGCAATTCCACCGCGGCATTCTCATTGCCACCGGCAATGATTTCCTGATCGCGTTCGGCGCGACGGTCGCGGCCGCACTGCGGATGTCATTCGACTTGTCGAGCACCAATCCCGGCGCGCCGCGGAAAAGCCTGCCCTATCACCGCGCCGTGCTCGACGAGATCTGGGCGCGCAATCCCGATGGTGCGCGCCAGGCGATGCACAAGCTGATGGACCTCACCGAAGGGAACATCATCACGGCCATGGCGCGCCAGAAGAAGAAGGACGCCGAGGACGAGAACGTCCGCACCAGACGGACGCGTTGAAGCCTAACATCAATGAGGGAGGTAAGGATGAAAAACGCATCGCGCGCGAGCTCGATCACCCGCCGCAAATTGCTGAAAGCGAGTGCCGCGGGCGCGGCGTTGGCCGCATTTCCGGCGCCGCTGATCGCCCAGACAAAACCGTTTGCCGGCGTCACGCTGCACGGCGCGTCGTTCCAGCACCGCTTCTTCACGCTGCTGCAAAAATACATACCCGAGTTCGAGGAGAAGACCGGCATGAAGGTCGACCTCCAGCTCTCGGCCCTGCCCGTCTACAACCAGCAGGCCAATCTCGAATTGTCGTCTGGCGGCTCGGCTTATGATTTCGTCAACGTCACCTTCACGCTGGCGACGCGCTGGATCGCCGCCGGTCTGCTCGCCAATCTCGACGAGTTCACGGGCGATGCCAACCTGACTGCGGCGGAGTGGAATCCGAAGGATTTCGTCGATGGCGCGCAGGTGCCCTATCGCGACGCCAAGGGCGCCACTTACGGCTATTCCTGGGAAGGCGGCGCCATGCTGATGGGCCTGTCGCGCATGGACCTGATGGAGAAGAAGGGGCTGAAGATCCCTAAAACCTTCGCCGAGCTGCAGCAGGTTTGCGCCGAGATCAACGGCACCGATGGGGTCAGCGGCCTGGTGTCGTGGTTCCTGCACAACTGGAATCTACCGCCCTACATCCAGGGCTTTGGCGGCAACATCTTCAAAAATCCGCCGGGCGATCCGATGCCGGCGCTGAATACGCCCGAGGCGATTCAGGGCGTCGAGTTCTATGCGAACCTCCTGAAGAGCGCGCCGAAAGGCGTGTTGACCTACACCGAGGACCAGGCCCGGCAGGCGATGCTGACCGGGCGCGCCAACATCTTCATCCATTCCAGCGCCTGGGTCACGCCGATCCTGCTCTCGGACGACAGCAAGGTGAAGGACACTTCGCGTGTGGTGCGCTCGCCCGCCGGCCCCGTGCACGATTATCCGGCCTCGAACAGCCAGGGCCTCGGCATTCCCAAGAACGCCAAGAACCAGAAGGCGGCGTGGGAATTCATCAAATGGGCGCTCGGCCCCGAGATCTCGATGAAGCTCGTGAAGGAGCACGGCCACTCCTCGATCTGCCGCCGCTCGATCATCACCAGCGATGAGTATCGCAAGCTCAACACGGTGAACGGCCAGGATCTCGGCGCGCTCTATCTCGAGGTTCTGGAACTGCCGGGCAAGGGCGAGAACTACATGGCTTATCGCACCACCAAGGAATTCCCTGTTGTCGGCGACGTCCTCAACAAGGCATTCGAGCAGGTCGCAACCGGCCAGCTGCCGGCCAAGGACGCCATGAACGCAGCGCAAGACCAGGCCATTGCCGCACTCCGCCGCGCCGGGGCGAAGCTTTGAGCGAGAGTGGAATTGACCGAGAGCGGAATTGACCTGGAGCGCCGAAGGTTCATCGCCTTCGCGCTCACCCCAAGCCTGATCGTGCTGTTCGCCGTCGCCGTGCTGCCGGCGATCTATCTCGTCGTGACCAGCCTGACGCCGTTCCAGCTGACGACGCCGGGCTCGGCCACCGATTTCAGCGAGCCGTTGCGTAACTATTCGCTGCTACCGGGCGATCCGCGCTTCGTCAACTCGCTGGCTGTGCAGGCCAAGCTCTCGGTCGCGAGCGTGCTGTTCCAGGTGCTGCTCGGCATGCTGCTGGCGCTGTTGTTGAACGTGCCGTCGCGTTTCGTCGAACTCGCCCGCACGTTCTTCTTAATCCCGATGGTGCTGCCGCCGATCGTGGTGGCGGTGATCTGGAAGCTGATCTACGCGCCCGACATCAGCCCGCTTTACTACGCGGCGCAGGCGCTGCATTTCACGCTGCCGGCACTGACGTCAAACGTCGATTTCGCGCTGACCTCGATCATCATCGCCGACACCTGGGAATGGTTGCCGTTCACCTTCCTGATGGTGCTGGCGGCGCTGCAAACCATTCCCGACGAATATTCGGAAGCTGCCCTCGTCGATGGCGCCAACAAGCTGCAGATCTTTTGGTACGTCACCCTGCCCTTCATCACGCCGATCCTGGTGATCTCAGGTATGTTCCGCCTGATCGACAGCGTGAAGGCGTTTCCGCTGATCTTCCTGCTCACTGGTGGCGGCCCGGGCACCGTCACTGAAGTCACCAATTATTACGCATACCTCCTCGCCTTCGACACCAACGAGATCGGCTATTCCAGCGCGGTCACCGTGGTGATGCTGCTGCTGGTCTGCGGCATCAGCCTTGGCGTGGTCTGGATGGGCCGCCGCCGCGAGGCACTGGCATGAACGAATCGTCCCTCCGCAAGGCCACGCCCGGCCGGCTGATCGCAATCACGGTCACGCTGCTGATCCTGCTGTCGCCGTTCCTGTGGCTATTGCAGATGAGCTTCAAGACCAACGACCAGATCCTGCAATTCCCGCCGCCGCTGATCTTCACGCCGACGCTGCAGAATTACATCGCGCTCTGGCACAGCGCGTTCTCGGCCTCCTTCGTCAACAGCCTGCTCAGCGCCTCGCTTTCGACCGCACTGGCGCTGCTGTTTGGCGTGCCTGCGGCCTACGCACTGTCGCGCTGGTCTGGCCGCGGCAAGCACGGGCTGTCCTTCGCCATCCTGGTGACCCGCATGGCGCCGCCGATCGCCTTCACGATTCCGTTCTTCCTGTTCTATCGCTGGATCGGCCTGCTCGACACCATCACCGGCCTCGTGCTGGTCTACACCAGCTTCAACCTGCCGCTGGTGATCTGGATGATGCAGCCGTTCTTCGACACGATTCCCGTCTCGCTGGAGGAAGCAGCCCTCGTCGACGGCGCGCGGACCCGCACGGTATTCACCAGAATCGTGTTGCCAATGGTGACGCCGGGGATCGCGGCGACCGCGATCCTGTGCTTCCTCTACGCCTGGAACGATTTCTTTTTCGCGCTGATCCTGACCCGCACCAATGCGCGCACCGCGCCGGTCGCCGTCGTCAACTTCATGAATTACGAGGGCTGGGAATGGGGCAAGATCGCCGCCGGCGGCTCGCTGGTGATGGCGCCGGTGCTGATCTTCTCGCTCGCGGTGCGCCGCTATCTCGTGTCCGGGCTGACGGCCGGCGCAGTCAAAGGCTGATGCTATGAGGCTGCAAAACAGCCCTTTTGCGGTCGTCAGCGAAGCTCCGTCATCCCCAGGTGCGAGTGGCGCAATGCAAAGCATTGCGCCGGGAGCCTCGAAGGATGCGCGGCCCGGATGCAGCCGGGCCGTCGCCCTTCGAGGGCCGCTGAAGAAGCAGGGTGACGGCAATAGTCCGGCTACCACGTCTCGGCGCCAGGGATCTTCCTGCGCACCGCCATGCGCTGGATCCAGATGCAGCGGCGGACGGATCTGTTGGAGCGGCCGACGGCGGATATGCCCTCGCCGGCCTGAAGCAGCGGCGTCACGGTCTCGCGCAGCGCACGGCAGCGCTGCAGTTCGGCCTGCCAATCGATGATCGCCGCATCAGCGCGCGTTGCCGTCAGCACCAGCACCGCGAGGACAAGACAGATCGGCCGCGTCATCCGCATTCCCTTCCCCGTGAAATGCACCACATTTGAAGCATCGTCCATATCATAGCGCGATGTAACCGACACGGACGGGCTCACCCCCCACACGTCTATTTCGATCATTTCATTTTCGAACCAGGAGCGGAAGCAGGCAATGCTGGCGACATCTCATCAGGGAGCGCCTGACTGCTCCTGCGCGGGATAATCGAGCCGGCCGTCAGGAAGGACGTGCGCAGCTGAATTCATCGTGGCCTCGTCGACCTGTCCGGGACCGAGAATGTGAAACACCGTCTCGCCGGCGGCGAGCAGGTAGTCGGCGATGATCCGCCGGTGACAGCGCCACCACAAGGTCTCCGCACACATGATGGCGCAGCGCCGCGTCTGCGCCAGCTCGCGCAAATGCACGAGGCCCTCGTGAAAGGCCGCGCCCATGGCGTGGTCGGCGTAATTGTGAAAGCTGTCGTTCTGCCAGAACGCGTTGGTCTCGCGCGGCACCTCGCGCGTGCGGCTGCGCAGGCCGCCGAGCGAGGCAATGTGCTCGTAGCCGATCGCAAATGCCGCCAGCGTTTGCGGCAGCGTCTCGCGATCATATTGCGGATTGGTGCGCGAGCGCGGCACGGTGCGGACATCGGCGACGAAGCTGACGGAGCAGCCTTGCAGGAGCGCGACGAAGTCCTCGATCGAACGTGTGGCGTGGCCGATCGTGAAGAAGGGGTGAGCCATGGCAGGCCTCGTCGGCTCAGCTCTCGAGCCGCCGCAACGCCTTGCCTTTGTGCAGGGCGACGTGATCGGTCTTGTCGCTCTTGATCTCGTATTGCGGATCGTCCGCTGTCGCGTGGTGGGTGTGGCCCTTGTAGTCGACGTCGCTGGTGTGGACGCGCAGGATATGGCCGCGGACGCGGCCGGCCTCGGAATTCCAGCTGACGTGATCGCCGCGGTGAAAGGACTTGGGCATGGGGGAACAATGCCGGATGGGCGTGGCGCGTTCCAGGGAGATCGGCGCGAGACGCACCAGTCCGTCTACGCTCTGCGAGCTTCGCCGGACACGCTTCGCCGTCATCGGGCGTGGCTGCGCCACGCGAAGCCTTTTGGCGAAGCGTGGTGGGCACGACAGGGATCGAACCTGTGACCCCTACCATGTCAAGGTAGTGCTCTCCCGCTGAGCTACGTGCCCTAATAGTCCACTTGCGTCGGGTCGGGGTCCCTATAACGGCTCAGGGGAGCGTGCGCAAGGACGGAACGCGGCCGATTTAGGCCGCCAGCATCTTGTTCACTTCGCTCACCAATTCGCGCAGGTGAACGGGCTTGGACAGCACCTTGGCGTTCTTGGGGGCGTCTGAATCCGAGTTCAGGGCGACCGCCGCGAAGCCGGTGATGAACATGATCTTGATATCGGGATCCAGTTCCGAGGCCCGGCGGGCAAGCTCGATGCCGTCCATCTCCGGCATCACGATGTCGGTGAGCAGCATCTCGAACGGCTCTTCCCGCAAGCGCTGATAGGCAGCCATGCCGTTGTCATGGGACGAAACCTGAAAACCGGCGTTTTCCAGCGCCTTGACCAGGAAACGGCGCATGTCGTTGTCGTCTTCGGCGAGCAGGATTTTTGGCATGGCAGGAACGTCGAATCCCCAGAGGACAGGCAGAGGTCACTAAGCCCGACAGAGGGTAAATTTGGGGTGAAAATCTTAACCCTGTGACGGCTCACGCTGCGAGGGATGTTGTGAACCGGAATGGGGTGCGAATCAATCGAGCCGCAAGGGCGTGTCCCCGCCTCCCTGCCCACACGGTTAAGACATGTTCCAGAGCGGACTCACGCTTTTTCGCTTGGCAGAATGGTTGCGATTCCGGACAATGAGGACACATAAGAGCCGCTCGACCGGCCGAATCATTCGATCTGGGTCCATGTCGGATCGTGCGGCGTGAAGGGACGAAGCCTGAGAAGATGACACGATTTGACGGCGACATGTCGCCAGCCTTCGACATCGTGGAGCCCGCCGTGTGGCGCGCGCCTGTTATCTTCAACTCGCCCCATTCCGGCTCGACCTACCCGGACGAATTCCTCAACGCTTCGCGGATCGACCTGCCGCAATTGCGGCGGTCGGAGGATTCCTTCATGGACGAGCTGATCGGCCATCTCAGCGCGCGCGGTTTTCCGACCGTGCGGGTCAACTTTCCCCGCTCCTATGTCGACGTCAACAGAGAGCCCTATGAGCTCGATCCCCGGATGTTCACCGGTCGCCTGCCGAGCTTTGCCAATACCCGGTCGATGCGGGTCGCGGGCGGATTAGGCACCATTCCGCGCGTGGTCGGCGACGGCCAGGAGATCTATCGCGACCGCATCCTGGTCGACGACGCGCTGGCGCGGATCGAGACCCTGTACAAGCCCTATCATCGCGCGCTGCGCCGGCTGATCAACAAGGTGCACCAGATGTTCGGCACCGTGGTGCTGGTCGACTGCCATTCGATGCCGTCGGTCGGGGTCAGCAGGGACGAGCCGCGCCGGCCCGACATCGTGATCGGCGACCGCTACGGCACGAGCTGTGTACCGTTGCTGCCCGACAGGATCGAGGAGACCATGACCGGGCTCGGCTATTCGATCGGCCGCAACAAGCCTTATGCGGGCGGCTTCATCACCGAGCATTACGGCAATCCGGCGAGCGGCCTGCATGCGGTACAGCTCGAGCTCAACCGCGCCATCTATATGGATGAGCGTCGCCGCGAACGCGGTCCGCGCTTTGCGCAGGTGGCGAGCGACTTCGGCGTGCTCGCCGATGTGCTGGCGACCACGATCCCGTTCGGCGACCTCGGCCCATTCCAGGCCGCGGCCGAATAGACGCGCCTCCTTCTCGAACGAGCGCGCTCTCTGCGAGAAGCGCGAATGCGTTTTCGTTTCGCACGCGAACGCGCGTGAAACTGAAAACGGAGATCGCAGAAAAAAGGGCCGCTTCTAATGAAGAAGCGGCCCAAGTCTAGGGAGGAAACGCCCAAGGAGGGCAGCGGTAACGCCAAGCGCTACCGCACCGCAACAATATGCGGCCGCGCCGCACAAAGCGCAAGGGTTTTTGAGCGGTTTCCCATGCAAAAAGCACATGGCTCAATTGCTTTTAGCGAAATCCAGATTCAGTTTCTTTGATAAGCAAATTCAATGGGTTGATTATCATTTGCAGACGAACGAGGCATATACGGAACTAAGCTCTCAACACTGTGATCGATATTTGACCAGCGAATGGCTCGCGAGGCGGCTCATTTGGGCTGCCGGTATCCGCGCCCAAAATACCGGGGTGCAAACCAAGACAGCGCTGCACGGGAGGGGCGAATTGAGCTAGGCAGATGAGAGCTTCACCCGACTTTCGTTTTGAGGATGCGCCGTGACGGTGATCGACTTCTCTGCCTTCATCGGACGGCTCGCCACCGCCTCCGGCGAAACCATCCTGCCGTTCTTCCGCACCTCGCTGTCGATCGACGACAAGAGCAAGACCAAGGATTTCGACCCTGTGACGGAGGCCGACCGCGCCGCCGAGGCGGTGATGCGGCGCCTGATCAAGGCGAGCTTCCCCCAGCACGGCATCGTCGGCGAGGAATTCGGCAACGAGCGCGAGGACGCCGACTATGTCTGGGTGCTCGACCCCATCGACGGCACCAAGTCTTTCATCGGCGGCTTTCCGATCTGGGGCACGCTGATCGCGCTTCTGCACAAGGGCATGCCCGTCTACGGCATGATGCACCAGCCCTTCATCGGCGAGCGCTTCTCCGGCGACAACGGCTCGGCCAACTACAAGGGACCGTCCGGCGAGCGCCGGCTCCAGGTCCGCCGCTGCGCCTCGCTCTCGGAGGCGACGACCTACACCACCTCTCCCCTGCTGATGAACGAGCGCGACCGCGCCACCTTCGGCCGGATCGAGCGGGGTGCGCGGCTGTCGCGCTACGGCGGCGATTGCTATTCCTATTGCATGCTCGCCGCCGGCCATGTCGATCTCGTGGTCGAGACCGAGCTGAAGCCTTACGACATCGCGGCCCTGATCCCGATCGTCACCGGCGCCGGCGGCGTCGTCACCACCTGGGAGGGCAAGCCCGCCCAGGGCGGCGGTCGCATCATCGCGGCCGGCGACGCCAGAGTTCACGAAGAAGCACTCAAGCTGCTCAATCAATAACAACGCGAGTGGAAGCCTGCATGATCAGTCTCACGCAGGGGCTCTCGGGCCGAAGGTGCTGATCGACAACCGCGGCGGCCACGGCGGCGTGCCTGGCATATCTCACACCGACGCCGCCCTCAAATGCTCCACCAGCATCTTGGCCGGCCTTGGCAGCGCCTTGAAACTCCGGGCGCAGATCACGAGCCGCCGGTTGGCCCAGGTGTCGCGCAGGCGCACCATCGCGAGCGGCATCAGCTTGGCGCAGCGGCGGGCGGCGGATTCCGGCACCAGCGCGACGCCGACATCGGCTGAGACCAGCTGGCAGATCGCGTCGAAATCGCGTAGCCGCGCGCGGTAATGCGGACGCATGCCGAGCCGGGCTGCGTGTTTTGAAATATGCATCTGGAGCGCGGTCGCGCTGGTGAGGCCGACGAATTCGCAATCGTTCGCCTCCTGGAAGTCGATCTGGCGACGGCCGGCGAATGGACCGCGTCTGGACGTCACCAGGGTCAGGCGGTCCTCGCTGAAGACAAAGCGTTCGATATGATCGGGCAGCGCGTGCTCGGCGGCGAAGCCGAGATCCGCGGCGCCTGCGGTGATCGCCGCCGCGATGTCGGTGCTCTCACGCTCCTCGATGTCGATGGCGACGTCGCGATGCTCGCGCAGGAAGCCGGCGAGTGCCTTCGGCAGATGCTCCGACAGGCCCGAGGTATTGGCGAGGAAGTGCACGCTGGCGCGGACGCCGCTGGCGAAGCCTGCGAGATCGCCGCGCATGGCGTCGACCTGGTGAATCACGAGCCGGGCATGATCGAGCAGGCTCTCGCCGGCGGCGGTCAATTCCACGCCGCGCCGCAGGCGCTTGAGCAGGGCGACGCCGAGCGCATCCTCGAGCCCCTTGATCCGCGCGCTGGCCGATGCCAGCGCCAGATGCGACCGTTCCGCACCGCGGGTGATGCTGCGCTGATCGGCGACCGCGATGAAGAGCTGGAGATCGACGAGATCGAAACGCATGGCAGGTCTCCCTAGCCTTCGTTGTTTACGAAGGCATTCTCCGTAACCTCCAGATTGTGCGCGGGCGCGGCTTCGGTCAATGTGCAGGCATGATCGACCCGCTTCTCATTCTCGTCGCCGCCGTCTTCCTGGTCGCCGGATTCGTCAAGGGCGTCGTCGGGCTTGGCCTGCCGACCGTGTCCATGGGCCTGCTCGCGGTGAACATGGCGCCGAGCCGCGCGATCGCGATCGTGATCGTGCCCGCCATCGTCACCAACATCTGGCAGACGTTTGTCGGCCCGCATCTGCGCGACATCCTGAGGCGGCTATGGCCACTGATGATCGGCACCGTGCTCGGATGCTGGCTGAATGCCGGAGCGCTGACGGGTCCCCATGCCCGCTACGGCACCGTGGTGCTCGGCGTGCTGCTGGTGATCTACGCCATCGTCGGCCTCAGCAAATTCAAGTTCCACGTCGCGCCGCGCAACGAGAAATGGGTCGGCGGCGTGGTCGGCGTCATCACCGGCGTGATCTCGGCCTCGACTGGCGTGCAGGTGATCCCCTCGATGCCGTTCATGCAGGCGATCGGGATGGAGAAGGACGAGCTGGTGCAGGCGCTCGGCGTGTTCTTCACCACCGCCACGCTCGCGCTCGCCTTCAACCTCACCGCCGGCGGATTGTTGACCCCGGCCAATGCCGTGCCGGGTGCCATCGCCATGGCGATGGCCTTTGCCGGCATGTATATCGGCCAGTCGGTACGGGCACGGATGCCGGCGGAGGCGTTTCGCCGCTGGTTCCTGGTCGCCATGGTCTTGCTCGGCATTTATCTCGCCGGCAGCGCGCTGCTGAAGCAGGTCGCCTGAGCGCGCTAGCGCGCCTCCAGCATGGCGACGCGGATGCCGAGATAGATGAAGAGGCCGCCGAGCGCCCGGTTGACCCAGGCGATCACGCCTTCGGACTGCCGCAGCCGGTTGGCGGCCCTGGCCGCGAACGCTGCCAGCACAAGGCACCACAGCGTCCCCGTGCAGATGAAGATCAGGCCGAGCGTCAGGAACGCCAGCGGCTTGTGCGGCGCGTCGGCTGCGACGAATTGTGGCAGGAAGGCCAGGAAGAACAGCGCGACCTTGGGATTGAGCGCGTTGGTGAAGACGCCCTGGAGGAACACCCGCCGCAGCGAGCTTCGCTCGGCCTCGTTCTTCACCGCCAGCAGCGCCGGCCGCGACCACAGCATCTGGAGCCCGGTCAGGACCAGATAGGCGGCACCGACCAGCTTCAGGAGCGAGAATGCGGTGGAAGAGGCCATCAAAAGCGCCGAAAGACCGATTGCGGCGCCGGCGACGTGGAAAAAGCAGCCACAGCTGATTCCGAAGGCGGCCGCCGCCCCGCCGCGCCAGCCCATCTGCATGCTGCGGCCGATCACATAGACGGTATCCGGCCCCGGTGTGATGTTGAGCAGCACGCCCGAGAGGACGAAGAGCCAGATTTCGTGAATGCCCAGCATGTGACGTACCCCGCGACTGTCCGCCTCGAGAACTTGCCCTTAGTCGGTTCGCACCCCGTCGTCCACCGCCGGAAACGCCTAGGATTTGTCTTGAATTTGCAATGCGGTTCATACTTTCGCTCGGCTTCATCTGCTCTATAAAGACTCCTGTTCTTGAAATGCGGGATTCGCGGAGGCCGCCGTACCGGCGGCGCCCGCTCCCCTGGAGCTCCGAGGATATGGAAAGACGTCTGGCTGCCATCGTCTGCGCCGATGTCGCCGGTTATTCCCGGATGATGGGTGCTGACGAGGCCGGCACCCATGCCGCCTTCAAGGCCCACCGCAGCGCGATCCACCCCATCATCCTCAATCACGGCGGCCGTGTCGTCAAAAACACCGGCGACGGCTTCCTGCTGGAGTTTCCCTCCATCGTCGGCGCCACGGAGGCGGCGATCGCGATGCAGGTGCTGATGGCGGAGCGCAATCTCCATCTGCCCGCCGACCGCGCCATGCAGTTCCGGCTCGGCATCCATATGGGCGACGTCATCGCCGACGAGGACGAGGTGTTCGGTGACGATGTCAACATCGCCGTCCGCCTGGAATCGGTGGCGAGCCCCGGGGGTTTCGCCATCTCGGCCAAGGCTTACCGCGAGGCCAGCAAGCATCTGAGCGTGGCGCTGGTCGATGGCGGCAACCACCGCTTCAAGAACATCAAGGATCCGATCGGGGTCTGGACCTGGACGCCCGACGGCGCGCCGGCACTTGCGTCCGAGTTCAGGGAAGGATCGGCGCTCTCGCAGGCCTCCCGCACCGCGATCGTCGGCGTGCTGCCCTTCGCCAACCTCAGCGACGCCCAGGACGAATATTTCTCCGACGGCCTGACCGAGGATCTGATCCACGCGCTGTCGCTGCAGTCGTTCTACCGCGTGCTGAGCCGCAACTCGACCTTCGCCTTCAAGGGCAAGAATGCGAGCACCCGCGTGATCGCGCGCGAAATCGACGCCACCTATCTGATCCAGGGCTCGGTGCGGCGCGCCGGCGCCAAGATCCGCGTCACAGCCGAACTGATCGCGCCCGAAACCGGCGAGCAGCTCTGGACCGGCCGCTATGACCGCGACATCGGCGACTTCTTCGCCATGCAGGACGAGATCACGACCAATCTGTCCGCGGCCATCGCCACCGAGATCGTCCGGGCCGAGGCCTCCGCGCCCGCGCGCCCGACCAACGACGTCACTGCCTGGGACCGCTTCTTGAAGGGCCTGTCGCATTATTACCGGCAGACCAAGGAAGATCTGGGCGCTGCCGTTGAGCTGTTCAGGGAGGCGATCGCGCTCGATCCCAAACTGTCGATTGCACACGCCTATCTCGCCACGATCCAGATCCAGAGCATCCAGTTCGGCTGGGTCAAGGGCACCCGCGAGATGTGGAGCGAGGCGATGCGGCTTGCCGAAACCAGCGTCCGGCTCGACCCGCGCTCGTCCTTTGCGTTCTCGATCCTGTCCTGGGCGCACGCGATGGAAGGCCATGACGAGGCGGCGATGGATGCCGCCAAGCGCGCCGTGGCCCTCAACCCCTACGACGTGGGCGCGCGCGGCGTGCTCGGCATCTGCCATTTCGTCATCGGCCAGCACCGTCAGGCGATCGAACTGTTTTCGATGGCCGCCCAGCGCGACAACAGCGATCCACGTTATCAGTGGGCCGCGCTGAACGCCTTCAGCCACTACCTCGTCCGCCAATACGACGCGACCTTGTCCTGGGCCCGCGAGCAGCTCTACATCAATCCGAACCACATGCAGGCCCTGGCGATCCGCGCCGCAGCGCTGGCGCAATTGGGCCGGACCGACGAGGCGGCCGAGGCGGCCAGCGTGCTGATGAGCAATTACCCGACCCTCAATGTCGACCGCCATTTGCGGAATTTTCACTGGAAGCGGCCCGAGGACATCGCGCATTACCGCGAGGGTCTCCTGAAGGCGGGCGTGCCCGCCAGCAAGCTCACGCTGGTCCAGGGCGACCTCAGGCGCGCTGCCGAATCCTGAGGATGAGCTGGCGCGTGCGCCGCAATCTCACCACTGGCTTTATTGACACAACGGTGAATTCCGCCACACTCCTTCACACGCTGAAGTAGTATGAATTACTGTCGGTTTGTTAGAACTTTCCGCGCTTATCGGCGCGTCCGTATTTCACGATTCGCTGTTTTCAGGATTTTGGGTCATGAACGATTCCGTCTCGAAGCCGCCCGTCGATCCCTCGACCCAGGTCTCGCCGAACAATCCCTGCCCGTTCCTGCGCGGCCTCGTCGGCGAAGGCTTCGTCGAGGGTGGAACGGTGCCACTTCGGACGCTGTCGCAGACCATCGCAAATGCGAGCGGCGAGACTGGCGCGAAGAAGACGCTGGCGCGCATCCAGGTCCGTGGCGTTGCGCTGATCGCCAACGGTGCCTGTCACATCCTGCAGAGTATCTTCTGGGGAGCGCAGCTCAACCGCTTGCGCGGCGGCCCGCTCGACAAGCTCGGCGCCGGCTCACGCATCCTCGGCATCGACGGGCGCGTCAACGAAGACGAGATCGCGCGGCTCGCCGGTTTCGGCGCCACCTGTGCCGATCCCGATGGCGGCGCCGAGGTCGGGCTCAACGCCTCGCAGATCGAGATGTTCATGAAGGACAATCTCAAGCGCGCCGGCAACCAGGCGCGCTGGTACTACCCGATGCTGATGAAGTTCGAATGGCCGATCCTGCTCAAGATCATGGGCAAGGGTCAGGGAGACGATCGCTATCTCAGCGTGGCCGAGGTGAGGACATTGTTCAACGAGCGCAAATTTCCCGACAGGATCACCCAGCGGGTCGTCAGCCAGCCGGTCACCCCGCCCTCGCTGATCTTGCGCGCGGGCGGTGGACTGGTCGCAGCGCTTCTTGTTTTTGGCATCGTGACGTTGCGCTTTCCCGATCAATTCCAGCCGCTGCTGCCCCATGTCATCGGCCAGTTCGTCGCCCCGCCGCTGCCGAGGCTCGTCGAACCCCGCGCGGCGTACTGGCTCGAGCAGAACTGGGCGCTGGAGGACCGGCACTGGTTTCATCACGCCAGCCAGGGCACCGCGACCTTCCCGGTGCCCTATCGCTGGTTCATGGCGCTGGAGCAGCCGCGGCTTCACTTCTTCGCAAAGCCCGGGATGCTGCACGACAGCGACCATCTGCAGCGCTTCGGCTTCATCCCGAGCCCGCAGACGATCAACACCGACGACGCCACGTTGCGCCAATTCGGCTATGCCAATGTCTACGACAAGTCCAAGCCGGTGCCGGCGCGGCTGTGGGATCCGCCGGTCAATTGGGGCGCCCAGGTTGAGAACGTCGATGGCCTGCCCGTCGGCTTTGCGCGGATGACCGGCGTGGCCGATCCCGCGACCGGCAAGGTCGGCGAAGACCGGATCGGCCTGACTTGCGCCGCCTGCCACACCGGCCAGATCCACTACAAGGGCATCGACATCCGCTTCGACGGCGGCCCGGCGATGACCGACCTCAGGAAGCTCGAGATCACGACCGGCCTGTCGATCGCCTACACGCTGCTCGTGCCCGGTCGCTTCACCCGCTTTGCCGACCGCGTGCTCGGCGCCTCCGCCGGCGACGCGGACCGCGATGCGCTGAAGCAGAAGCTGAGTGCGATCGGCACATTCCTGAAAGACTGGGAAACCACCTACGACAAGACCATCGCAGGCAAGACGAGGCTCAACGAGAAGACGAAACGGGAGGAGCAGCAGCAGGACACCGAGGAAGGATACGGCCGCCTCGACGCGCTCAACCGCATCGGCAACCAGGTCTTCGCCCAGGACATGACGCTCAGCGGGCTCAGCGGCTTCGAGAAGAATCTGCATGCCAAGGACGCGCCGGTCAGTTTCCCGCCGATCTGGACCGTGCCCTGGCTCAAATTCGCGCAATATGACGCCTCGATCGAACAACCGCTGATCCGCAATGCCGGCGAGGCGCTGGGCGTGACCGCGCTGCTCAATCTGTCCGACTCGACGCCCAAGGACACTCTGTTCCGCTCCTCGATGGACATCAGGAATCTGAACTGGATCGAGGACCTGCTGAAGGGATCGGCGCCGTATCCGAAAAAACAGCTCTCCGGATTGACCTCACCGAAATGGCCCTCCGACATCATCGGCGATGCCGCCTGGAAGATCGATGAGGAGCGCGTCAAACGCGGACGAAAACTCTATGCGGAGATCTGCGCCGAATGCCATCTCGGTCCGGTCAACGATTCCGTGTTCGACGCCGAATTTCCGGAGCAGAGCGTCTGGGCCTCACGATGGGAGACCATCGGCAAGGACACATTCCTCAACGAGGTCCAGAAAGGCGTCAGAGGCATGGGGACCGATCCTGCGCAGGCCAGCGTGCTGGCGACGCGCACGGTTCAGGTGCCGGGCTTTCTCAAGCTCGATCCCTCGCAGAATCTCAACACGTGGTGGAAATGCAACCTGCCAGAGGTGTCTTCGACGGACATGCCCTATTCGCTCGGCCTGATGGTGCTCGTCGACATCGTCAGCCGCAAGGCGATGAAGGACGCCAAGATCAGTCGGGAGGAGCAGGATGATTGGTGGGGCAAGCGCCAGAACTGCCCCAATCCCGGACCGCCGCCGCCGGACAAGCCGGAGAAGGGACCCTGGTATCGCGCGCGCCCGCTCAACGGCGTCTGGGCCACCGCGCCGTACCTGCACAACGGATCGGTGCCCTCGCTCTACTGGATGTTGAGCCCCGCCGCGGAGCGCCCCAAATCGTTCTGCATGGGCGGCGATCGCGACTACGATCCGAAGCAGGTCGGCTTCGCAGTCACCGACGACGAGAGTTGCAAGACGGGGCAGTCGCGTTTCTCGACGCGAGCCTCTGACGGCACGGAGATGTACGGCAACAGCAATGCCGGGCACTCGTTCGAGGGCAACGGGACGGCACACAAGGACGGCGTCGTCGGCCGCGAGCTCAAGGAGCAGGAGCGCTACGATTTGATCGAGTATCTGAAGACGCTGTGAGGGCACACCGTCACTGCGAGCGAAGCGAAGCAATCCGGAGGGCTCCTCGCAATGAGGAGGATGGGGCCAGCCCGCCGCTCACTTGAACAGCGGCGTGCCCGGCACGAACGCATCGAACGCCGCCCAGAACTGGGAGCGGTAGCGGTCCTGCTCCTGGAGGATCTCGTGCTTGGAGCCGGCGATGACCAGATGCGAGCCGGCGCGCAAATGATAGGCGAACTCCTCGATCGCCGCGGTCGAGACCACGGCATCGTTGGACGCCGCCAGCATCAGGATCGGCTGGCGGATCTCGGAGGGGTAGTTCATACCCTTGAAGGTGTGCATGGCGCGGAAGGCGGTATCGGCCCAGGCGACCGTCGGCGACGCGAGACCCAGCGTCGGGTCCTCCTCCAGGATCGCGGCGTTGCGTGCATAGCGCACGGGATCGCTGGTCAGGGGGTTGTTGATGAAGGGTGACAGTCCGGTCAGTCGTTCGCTGCCGCCGGGGACGTAGGCGCCGCCGCGCCCCATCATCCGCATCGTCTTCAACATCAGCCGCACCGGGAACGAGGTGGAGCGGCCGGGTAGATCGATCATCGGCGCCGACAGCACCATGCGGTCGAACCAACGCTTGCCGGCATGGGCAAGGCGCAACAGCACTGCGCCGCCCATGGAATGGGCCAACGCGAAGTACGGCGGCGGACAATCCGGCAGCACCACCTGCTGCACGAAGGCTTCGACGTCGATCTCATAGTCGGCGAAATTACGCACATAGCCCTTGCGCGGATCGCGCAGGCGGCGCGCCGAATGGCCCTGCCCGCGCCAATCGACGATCGCCACGGCAAAACCGCGGTCGCGCAGGTCGCGCACGGTCTCGAAATATTTCTCGATCTGCTCGCTGCGCCCGGTGAAAACGCAGACCGTGCCCTTGCGGTTCGCCGGCGGCGCCCAGCGGGCGAACCGCAGCTCGACGCCGTCAGGCGTCTTGATGGTGCCGCTGACGACGTCTTCGGGAACGGGGTTGGACGGAATCGAGACCAGCGTCATGATCGGAAGGGCTTGGCGCCAAGTGCTGTGAACAAGTGCTGCAAATCAAGGGGCGGGAGCGCCGAAAAGGGGCTGATGCCGCCCTCTTGAACGCCGTCTGGACCCACCCATATCATCTTCGTGCAGGCCGCTACCAGTGTTTCGGAACCGGAACATCAGGCTGCACACAGACTAAAGCCCGGCCCGATTGGCGGGCGGGTTAGCCAACAGTCGCTCAATGGAGGACTTGACCATGCGTACCTACGATCTCACCCCGTTCTATCGTTCCACCGTCGGCTTCGACCGTCTCTTCAACCTGCTCGACCAGACGAGCTCGGACGGCAGCCCCGGTTATCCCCCCTACAACATCGAGCGCACCGGCGAGAACGCCTACCGCATCACTGTTGCGGTCTCCGGCTTTGCCAAGGATGAGCTCTCCATCGTCGCGAAGGAAAACACGCTGACGATCAAGGGCGAGAAAGTCGCCAATGAGAACTCGAAAGCCGAAGTGCTCTATCGCGGCATCGCCGCGCGTGCCTTCGAGCGTGCCTTCCAGCTTGCCGACTTCGTGCAGGTGAAGGATGCCTCGCTCGAGAACGGCCTGCTCCACGTCGACCTCGTGCGCGAGATTCCCGAAGCCAAGAAGCCGCGCCAGATCGCGATCAACACGGGCGCTGCCAAGGCGCAGGTGATCGAGAGCAAGGCCGAGCAAGCGGCCGCCTAAGCCCCGACGAACCAGGTTGCGAAAACGCCCCGGTGCCCCCGGGGCGTTTTTTTGCATCGCATCACAGAGCGGAGAGGCCGCGTGATGCAGCGTCCGCACGAGGGCTGATTGCAGAAGGCGCCTGTAGATCTCAGGCGCCTTTTGTTTTGTCCGACTGTCTCCGCGATCGCGGTTGTCGTCCCCGCAGCACAGGGAGCAGTTTGCCGAAGATCGGAGGTCCGGTACTCGCACCTCATCCCCACCGACAGATCACGCGGCATGGGTCCCTCGTTCGCAGGGACGACAGCGTGAGTGCGGCTGGCGCTATCGCGTTAAACGCGCGTCATCAATCCAGCCCTTGCACTGCGGGCATCTCCTGTGTCGGCAAAATGGCGGGGGCCGGCTTGGCCTGGACGACGGTTGGAGCGGCGGCCTGCGGCGCGGCCTCGGCGGCCTTTGGCTGCATGGCTGCGGTCTGCTGCGCCGGCTGCTCCGCGGGCTTCGCGGCCGCCACCGGTGTCTCGGCACGCTGCGGACCCGCCTTCGGGAGCGGAACGGTACGGCTGGCGACATGCGGGATCGGGGCCGGCGGGCGCGGCGGGCCGCCGCGGACCATGGTCGGCGCCGGCAGCGCGCTTTGCGGCCGGTAAGGCGTGACCTGCGGCTCGCCATAGGCGGGCGCCATGCCATAGGCGTCAGCGGCCGGCATGAAGCGGATGATCCGGCCGTCGCGGGCGTCGATGACCAGCCGGCCGTCGTCGCCGCGGCGGTCGATGACCGCGATGGTGTAGACAGCGCCGCGCAGGTGCGGGATGCCGAGCGGGGAAAAGCCATTGTCGCGCAGCACGGCATAGACCTCGGTCGCCGGCAGCAGCGCCGGCGCGGGGCCGCGCTCCTCATACCCGTAGCCGTAACGCGGCGGCCGCAGAGCGTCCGGCGCGTAAGGTCCGTCGAAATCGGACACGGCAACATAGGCTCCGCCCGAAAGTCCGCTCGCTGGAACCTGTGCCTGGGCAGCAGGTGCAGCCAGCGCCAGCGTGGCAGCAGCCACACATCCTGTGAAAAACTTCATGGTCGACACGCTCCTGTCAGGCCCCCGGATGGTCGCACTCTTTCGCTTCTTGCGGGCGTGGCGCGCCTGTCGAGGGGCTGATCCGAAGCATCAGGGGGGATTCCGGCGCCGCTTGGGCCGGATCAGGGCGCGTTTGCTTCAAAACCGGGGCCGCGCAACTTTCGGAAAGCGATCGATTGACTTGTGAGGAATCGGGACTTCCGCGCGCTTGTGTGATAGACAAAAATTTGGCAAGGTGATGGTTAGGACAGGAAGACTGTCTCAATTTTGCTTGCGGTTCCGGCATAGGGATTGCAACGAAAGTCGGTGCTTTCGAGCACCATAAGGCAGCAGGAAAAGCCGTTCTCGGGGACGAAGAACGCCTTGGCCTGAATTTAAGAAAATGCGGCTCGCCAGCGGACGAGCGGTGACCCAGAGGCGGGTGCCGCGGAACGCCCAAGGTGCGCCGAAGATGGCGGTGAGACAGCTTGCCGCACGGAGAGGATTGGAACAATGAACGGGTCGCAATTCGAGCGCGGAAACATCGTGGCAGAAGAGCTGTCGGCGACGGTCGCCTCGAAAACGACCGATCCGATTCAGGAGCACAATTCACGGCCAGAAGCCGAGGGTCTCTACGATCCGAGCCTGGAGAAGGATTCCTGCGGCGTCGGCTTCATCGCCAACATCAAGGGCCAGAAGTCGCACGCGATCGTCTCGGACGCGCTCAGCATCCTCTGCAACCTCGAGCATCGCGGCGCCGTCGGCGCCGATCCGCGCGCCGGTGACGGCGCCGGCATCCTGGTGCAGATCCCGCACGCCTTCTTCAGCCGCAAGGCCAAGGAGAACAAGTTCGAGCTGCCGGCGCCGGGCGAATATGCCATCGGCGCGCTGTTCATGCCGCGCGACACCGCCTGGCGCAACGTCATCAAGAGCATCATCGCCGACCAGATCAAGGAAGAGGGTCTGACCCTGCTCGGCTGGCGCGATGTGCCGACCGACAATTCCTCGCTCGGCGTCACCGTGAAGCCGACCGAGCCCGCCTGCATGCAGGTGTTCATCGGACGCAACGGCACCGCCAAGACCGAGGATGAGTTCGAGCGCCGGCTCTACATCCTGCGCAAGTCGATTTCGCAGGCGATCTACCAGCGCCGCGACCGCGGCCTGGCCGGCTATTACCCCTGCTCGATGTCCTGCCGTACCGTGATCTACAAGGGCATGTTCCTCGCCGACCAGCTCGGCAAGTACTATCCCGATCTGCACGAGCAGGATTTCGAGAGCGCGCTCGCGCTCGTGCACCAGCGCTTCTCGACCAACACCTTCCCGGCGTGGTCGCTGGCGCATCCCTACCGCATGATCGCGCATAACGGCGAGATCAACACGCTGCGCGGCAACACCAACTGGATGGCGGCGCGCCAGGCTTCCGTGAGCTCGGAGCTTTACGGCAAGGACATCAGCCGGCTCTGGCCGATCTCCTACGAAGGCCAGTCGGACACCGCCTGCTTCGACAACGCGCTCGAATTCCTGGTGCAGGGCGGCTACTCGCTGCCGCACGCCGTCATGATGATGATCCCGGAGGCGTGGGCCGGCAATCCCCTGATGGATGAGAAGCGCCGCGCCTTCTACGAATATCATGCCGCCCTGATGGAGCCCTGGGACGGCCCCGCCGCGATCGCATTCACCGATGGCCGCCAGATCGGCGCCACGCTGGACCGCAACGGGTTGCGGCCGGCACGTTATCTGGTGACCAGGGACGATCGCATCGTGATGGCGTCCGAAATGGGCGTGCTGACGATCCCCGAGGACCAGATCATCACCAAGTGGCGCTTGCAGCCCGGCAAGATGCTGCTGGTCGACCTCGAACAGGGCCGCCTGATCCCTGACGACGAGATCAAGGCCGATCTCGCCAGGAGCCATCCCTACAAGGAGTGGCTGGAGCGAACCCAGATCGTGCTGGAAGATCTGCCGCAGGTTCCGACCACGGGCGTGCGCTCGAACCTGTCGCTGCTCGATCGCCAGCAGGCGTTCGGCTATAGCCAGGAAGACATCGCGATCCTGATGACGCCGATGGCGGCCACCGGTGAAGAGGCTGCCGGCTCGATGGGCAACGACACGCCGATCTCGGCGCTGTCGGCCAAGGCCAAGCCGCTGTTCACCTACTTCAAGCAGAACTTCGCGCAGGTCACCAACCCGCCGATCGACCCGATCCGCGAGGAGCTGGTGATGAGCCTGGTCTCCATCATCGGACCGCGGCCGAACCTGTTCGACCTGAAGGGCCTTGCCACCACCAAGCGCCTTGAAGCGCGCCAGCCGATCCTGACCGATGCGGACCTCGAAAAGATTCGCTCGATCTCCGACGTGGCTGACTCCCACTTCAAGTCGCGCACGCTCGACACCACCTTCCACGCCGGTCTCGGGGCGGCCGGCATGGACCAGGTGCTGGACGAGCTCTGCGCGCGTGCGGAAAGCGCGGTGCGCGAGGGCGTCAACATCATCATCCTGTCCGACCGCATGGTGGGCACCGACCGGGTTGCGATCCCGTCGCTGCTGGCCTGCGCCTCCGTGCATCATCACCTGATCCGCACGGGCCTGCGCACCTCGGTCGGTCTCGTCGTCGAATCCGGCGAGCCGCGCGAAGTGCATCATTTCGCCTGCCTGGCCGGCTACGGCGCCGAAGCGATCAATCCGTACCTCGCGTTCGAAACCATCATCGCGATGAAGGACCGCCTGCCCGGCTCGCTCGACGATTACGAGATCGTCAAGCGTTACATCAAGTCGATCGGCAAGGGTCTCCTGAAGGTGATGTCCAAGATGGGCATCTCGACCTACCAGTCGTATTGCGGCGCGCAGATCTTCGACGCGGTCGGCCTCAAGGCTGATTTCGTCGCGAAGTTCTTCGCCGGCACGCATACCCGCGTCGAGGGCGTGGGCCTTGCCGAGATCGCGGAAGAAGCCGTGCGCCGGCATGCCGACGCGTTCGGCGAGGCGCTGGTCTACAAGACCGCGCTCGACGTCGGCGGCGAATATGCCTATCGCAGCCGCGGCGAGGACCATGCCTGGACTGCGGAATCAGTCGGCCTGCTGCAGCACGCCGCGCGCGGCAACTCGCTGGAGCGCTACCGCGCCTTCGCCAAGATCCTCAACGAGCAGTCGGAGCGTCTCTTGACGCTGCGCGGCCTGTTCCGGATCAAGAGCGCGGATGAAGAGAAGCGCAAGCCCATCCCGCTCGAGCAGGTCGAGCCGGCCAAGGACATCGTCAAGCGTTTCGCCACGGGCGCGATGAGCTTCGGCTCGATTTCACGCGAGGCACATACGACGCTCGCGATCGCCATGAACCGGATCGGCGGCAAGTCGAACACCGGCGAAGGCGGCGAGGAAGCCGACCGCTTCAAGCCGATGCCGAACGGCGACAGCATGCGCTCGGCAATCAAGCAGGTCGCCTCGGGCCGCTTCGGCGTCACCACGGAGTATCTCGTCAACTCCGACATGATGCAGATCAAG
Organism: Bradyrhizobium sp. USDA 4449; assembly: GCF_054056275.1. Classification (NCBI taxonomy): domain Bacteria; kingdom Pseudomonadati; phylum Pseudomonadota; class Alphaproteobacteria; order Hyphomicrobiales; family Nitrobacteraceae; genus Bradyrhizobium; species Bradyrhizobium sp. USDA 4449. The sequence continues at coordinate 1,122,782 of NZ_JBSRYD010000001.1, forward strand.
ATGGCGCAAGGCGCCAAGCCCGGCGAAGGCGGCCAGCTGCCCGGCCACAAGGTCGATGCGACCATCGCCAAGGTCCGGCACTCGACGCCGGGCGTCGGCCTGATCTCGCCGCCGCCGCACCACGACATCTACTCGATCGAGGATCTCGCGCAGCTGATCTACGACCTCAAGAACGTCAACCCGACGGGCGACGTCTCGGTCAAGCTCGTCTCCGAGATCGGCGTCGGCACCGTGGCTGCGGGCGTCGCCAAGGCGCGCGCCGATCATGTCACCATCGCGGGCTTCGAGGGCGGCACCGGCGCGTCGCCGCTGACCTCGATCAAGCACGCAGGCTCGCCGTGGGAGATCGGCCTTGCCGAAACCCACCAGACGCTGGTGCGCGAGCGGCTGCGCAGCCGCATCGTGGTCCAGGTCGACGGCGGCTTCCGCACCGGCCGCGACGTCGTGATCGGTGCGTTGCTGGGCGCCGACGAGTTCGGCTTCGCCACCGCGCCCTTGATTGCGGCCGGCTGCATCATGATGCGCAAGTGCCATCTCAACACCTGCCCGGTCGGCGTCGCGACCCAGGACCCCGTCCTGCGCAAGCGCTTCACCGGCCAGCCCGAGCACGTGATCAACTACTTCTTCTTCGTCGCCGAGGAAGTCCGCGAGATCATGGCCTCGCTCGGCTTCCGCACCTTCAACGAGATGGTCGGCCAGGTTCAGCTGCTCGACCAGACCAAGCTGGTGGCGCACTGGAAGGCCAAGGGCCTCGATTTCTCGAAGCTGTTCGTCAAGCAGAAGGAAGAGAAGGGCCAGAAGATCTATCACTCCGAGCGCCAGAACCATCATCTGGAGGCGGTGCTCGACCGCACGCTGATCGAGAAGGCGCAGCCTTCGCTCGACCGCGGTGCGCCGGTGAAGATCGAGGCCAGGATCAACAGCACCAACCGCTCCGCGGGCGCGATGCTGTCGGGCGCGGTCGCCAAGATCTATGGCCATGCCGGCCTGCCGCAAGACACCATCCATGTCAGCCTCAAGGGCACGGCCGGCCAGGCCTTCGGGGCCTGGCTCGCCAACGGCGTCACCTTCGAGCTCGAGGGCGAAGCCAACGACTATGTCGGCAAGGGCCTCTCGGGCGGCAAGATCATCGTCAAGCCGCCGGCCAACAGCGGCATCGTGCCGGAAGAAAGCATCATCGTCGGCAACACCGTGATGTACGGCGCCATTCAGGGCGAGTGCTACTTCCGCGGCGTCGCCGGCGAACGCTTTGCCGTGCGCAACTCGGGCGCGGTCGCGGTGGTCGAAGGCGCGGGCGATCATTGCTGCGAATACATGACCGGCGGCATCGTGGTCGTGCTCGGCAAGACCGGGCGCAATTTCGCGGCCGGCATGTCGGGCGGCATCGCCTATGTGCTGGACGAGACCGGCGACTTCAACAAGCTGTGCAACATGGCGATGGTCGAGCTCGAGCCGGTGCTGTCGGAAGAGATGATCAACGCCGACACCTATCATCACTCCGGTGACCTCGAGGCGCATGGCCGGGTCGACGTGTTCAAGGATCTGCTCGACTCCGACGTCGAGCGTCTGCACGTCCTGATCTCGCGCCACGCGAAAGCGACCGGCTCCAAGCGCGCCGCCGACATCCTTGCCAATTGGAAGGAATGGCTGCCCAAATTCCGCAAGGTGATGCCGGTCGAGTACCGGCGCGCACTGCGCGAGATGGCCGCCAATGCGGACGCCGAGCCAAAAATTGCGATCGGGGCGTAAGGCACAAGGCATCACACCCCGTCATTGCCAGCGCAGCGAAGCAATCCAGAATTTCTTCTCGGACACGCTGGATTGCTTCGTCGCTTCGCTCCTCGCAATGACGGTTGAGGAAATAACAGACGAATTAGCCGGCAGGGACTTCGGGTTTAATGGGCAAGATCACGGGTTTTCTCGAAATCGAACGGCATGACCGCAGGTACACCCCGGTCGCCGAGCGCGTGAAGCACTACAACGAGTTCGTCGTTCCCTTGACCGAGAAGGAAACGCGCGACCAGGCCGCGCGCTGCATGAACTGCGGCATTCCCTACTGCCACGGCACCGGCTCGGTCGCGCCGGGCACGCCCGGCTGCCCGGTCAACAACCAGATCCCCGACTGGAACGACCTCGTCTATCAGGGCAATTGGGAAGAGGCTTCGCGCAATCTGCACTCGACCAACAATTTCCCCGAATTCACCGGCCGCATCTGCCCGGCGCCGTGCGAAGCGTCCTGCACGCTCAACATCGACGACAACCCCGTCACCATCAAGACCATCGAATGCGCGATCGTCGACCGCGCCTGGGACAATGGCTGGCTGAAGCCTGAAGTCGCAGCCGTGAAGACGGGCAAGAAAGTCGCGGTGATCGGCTCGGGTCCGGCCGGCATGGCCTGCGCGCAGCAGCTCGCGCGCGCCGGCCACGAGGTGCATCTGTTCGAGAAGTACGCCAAGGCCGGCGGACTGCTGCGCTACGGCATCCCCGACTTCAAGATGGAGAAGGGTGTCATCGACCGCCGCGTCAAGCAGATGGAGGGCGAAGGCGTCACCTTCCACTACAACAGCCATGTCGGCGTCGACGGCAATGTCGACCCGCGCGAGATGCTCAACCAGTACGACGCGATCGCGCTGACCGGCGGCGCGGAAGCCCCGCGCGACCTGCCGATCCCCGGCCGCGAGTTCGACGGCATCCACTACGCCATGGACTTCCTGCCGCAGCAGAACCGCCGTGTCTCCAGCGAGCCGCTGAACGGCGTCAAGGAGATCCTGGCCGGCGGCAAGCATGTCGTCGTCATCGGCGGCGGCGACACCGGATCGGACTGCATCGGCACTTCGCTGCGCCAGGGCGCGCTGTCCGTGACCCAGCTCGAGATCATGCCCGCACCGCCCGAGCGCGAGAACAAGGGCCTGACCTGGCCGAACTGGCCGCTGAAGATGCGCACGTCCTCGAGCCAGGCCGAAGGCGCGGTCCGCGAATTCGCCGTGCTGACGCAGAAGTTCTCGGGCGAGAACGGCAAGGTCAGGAAGCTGCACTGCGTGCGCGTCGACGACAAGTTCAAGCCGATCGAAGGCACCGAGTTCGAGCTCGATGCCGAGCTGGTCCTCCTTGCGATGGGCTTTGTGCACCCGGTGCACGAGGGCCTCTTGAAGCAGCTCGCCGTCGATCTCGACCCGCGCGGCAACGTCAAGGCCAACACGCTGGACTACCAGACCTCACGCCCGAACGTGTTCTCCGCCGGCGACATGCGCCGCGGCCAGTCGCTGGTGGTCTGGGCCATCCGCGAGGGCCGGCTGTGTGCCCGCTCGATCGACACGTTCCTGATGGGGAAGACGGATCTGCCAAGGTAGATTCGTTACGACGCTCCGACGTGCTCAAGCCTTTCGAGCCAGGCTCGAAAATTTGGGCAGTGATCCCTAATAATCTGAAGGCCAATTCCCAGTACTGCTACGTTCCCGTGTAATATCTTCTGATAGGACGGGAATAGAGCAGCTATCCGCTTTGAAGGCGCGGTCACAGGCGAATCATTAATCTCTTCCGGGGACTGAAAGCCGTCGCGAATCTGCTGAAACTGTGCCCCAAGATTTGCCTGTCCGATCGCTTCGGCAAATCGGGCACAGTCGCTGAATAGCAGCGCTTCGAACTCGTGCATCAATACAAATGGCACAAATCTGCTTCGATCGAAGTCGGAGCCCATCGCAGCAGCAATATCGTCCAATATTTTTGATTGCACGATCGCTACTTTGGCTTCAGCTGAACCCAAAGCATTTGCTTCTGCTCGCCCCGGCCATCCGTCGTCAGCGCCTGACGGCAATCCATAGAAGTCAACCATCAAAGTTGCGATGCACGATGGATCGTTCTTCAGGTGCCCAAGGATGTCACGCTTTGTCGAGGACCATGGCTTTATGCCGCCACGATGAATCCTCAGGCGAGCATTGCCTATTAGGCGAGCGCTAATACTGTTGAAACCATGAGAATAGAGATGCATGCAAAGCACCTCATTCACGAAGGTCTCCTCAGTCTGCCCCTCTACGTGCACCAACAACCGCTTCATATTATTCTGGCGTGGGGCGCCCTCCGATTTCGTTCTTTTCCCAGAGTTGACCTAAACTGTAGTCAGAGAGCCAATCCTTGAGAGGCGCAGATTCCAAACGATTCAGAATGGTGCCACCACCATCCCTCCGCGCGACGAGAACCTCCTCAGGCTCAAAATAGTCCAGCAGAAGTGGTGATTGAGTAGAGACGATTACTTGAGCTCTAGCGGAAACTTGCCGTACGAGCGATGCAAGCAAGCCAATCGCATATGGATGCAAGCCCAACTCCGGCTCATCAACGAGAACAATCGACGGAAGATACTTTTGTGGCTGCAAAAATAGGGTCGCGAGCAAAATGAACCTAAGAGAGCCATCCGAAAGGGCCGAGGCATTGAAATATTGATCTGAACGCTTGTGCTTCCAAGCAAGACGGATCGCCTCCTCATTGAGGGGATCGGGCCGCAACAAAAAATCATCGAAGAACGGTGCGACAAGCTGCACCGTTGCTCTGATCAAATCATATTCCGACGAATGCTTCTCTTTGAGCAAATAGAGAAAGGCAGCGAGGTTAGCACCATCCGGACGCAGATAGGCATTATCATCAAGCTTTGCGGTTTGCCGCATAGGTGACGTGGGGCTTGTATCGTGAACATGATACAATCTCCACAAGCTGAGGCGATGTTGAACCCACCCGGGCGTCCTGATCAATCTTGGATTGCTTATGCCGGCCTCGCGACCTGCTCCCTGAGGATCGAGATACTCAATATAGGGACTCCCAAACCCTCTCGATTTGTCCCAGAAGAGCGCCTCTTCACGAGAGGGGTACAGGCTATCGTCCTGGGTAGCGCTCAAGTCCAGCCTATAGCCGTTCATTTCGTCTTTGAATGAAAGCTCAAATTCCATCCTCGGTGTTGCTTTGGACCCGAAGTGGAGCAATTGATTTGCGCCGCCAGTCCTTCGAACGTAATCCTGCAGACGCCCTTCGCGAACCGAGTGAAGGAAGGAAAAAGCTCCGATGAAGTTCGACTTACCGGACCCGTTGGCTCCGACAATAATGTTAATCGAATTCAAGGGCAGCCGCTCGATAGAAGCGATGCTCTTGAAGCCTTTCACAGTGACATAGTCGAGCTTTTCCTTAAGGGACATAAGCAACCGAGTTTGCTTTCAATGCTGCTTCTTTCGCGGTGCAGACTATTTGTACCTTATCGTGAAAACTGAGTGTCTACCACCCCTGTACGTACCGCCCCTCTAATTCTGCAACCTAACTCCCAGCATCACCACCGTCCCCTGCGAACTCGCGCCAGAGACGTTCGAATCCAGGATGTCGTGGCGCAGCGTGCCCTTGATCCAGATGTTGCGGTTCAGCTTGTAGATCAGGTTGCCTTCGAGCGAGTAGGTCTTGTCGTTGCGATTCTGGCCCTGATAGTCGTAGGTGCCGTAGGTGAACTTGCCGATCGCGGTGAGCCAGCGGCGGAAGTCGTGGTCGACTTCGGCGGCATAGGTGTGCACCAGCACGCCGGAGGAGCCGGGGATGGTGGTTTCCGCGATCTGCGTGTCGGTGTTGAATTTCACCGTCGTCAGGCCGCTGGCGTTCCAGATCAGCGAGCCCGAGGTGAGGAAGCCCGAGAGCTGGCTCAGCCGCGCGTCGACATAGGTGCGCGCGGAATAGCCGACCGAGACTTCGCCGGTGAGGATGCGCGAGAACTCGAAGGACGAGCCGACCTTGGCATAGCCGCCGGATGAATCGCGCAAATAGCCGTTGCGGTCGGCGGCCTGGTCGTGAATGCGGTTGTCGCCCTCGATCTCGACGAACGGCTTGAGGCCAGGCTTCAGCTCGTAAGAGAAACGCCCGACGCCGCCATACTGGTTGAAGTCGCGGTCATCATTGCTGAAGGTCGAACCGTCGGTGAGTTTTGAATCCGTGTAGGCGGTGCGATCGACGGTCGCGCCGGCCGCGACCTGGAAGCGGTTGAAGGTCTGGTCGAAGCCGAAGGTTCCGCCATAGGTGGCGTAGACAGGATATTTCTGCAAACCGGCCTGCACGTTCGGGCTGCCGGGATTGTCGGTGGCGAGCCGCAGGCGCAGCTGCGACGTCAGCTTGAGATCGCGGTCGACGTCGAAACGGCCGTCGACATGGCCGGTGAAGTCAGGACGGTCGATCTCGACCGGCGACGGCGAGGGAAGCCCGTCGATCGCGGCCGGCATGTTGTTGGTGTAGCCGGAGAACGAACCGCGCAAATCCGCCACCAGCGCATGGCGCTCCCAGTCCGACATCACCAGCAGATCGGGCGCGACCACGTAGACGGGCGAACCGACAGGCTTTTGCAAGCGCGCAGGATTGCTGTCGTAGCCGGTGGAGAGCTCGAGCCCGCCCTTGATCAGGAAGCTGCCGGCGTAGTCGCCGACCGCGCCGAACGCATCGTCATCGACCTTGAGGCGACGGCGCAATGGCTGGCCGGGGACGGTGCCGGCCATCGCGGGCGACAGCGGCGCCTTATGCGCGGTCTCCGACGGCGGCGGCGCGATGCGCGGTGGGCCAAGGCTCGTGTCGGGCGTCGCAAGCGGCACCGGCGAGCCCGGGCCTGCGGGCTTCATGGGCTTCGGCTGGCCCGGATAGAGCTTTGGCTGCTGGCGCTTGCGGTTGAGCGAGTCGTAGCCGGAGCTGCTCGCGCCGTTGGCCGCGGGCAGGCCATAGGCCGGGACCTGGGCGATTCGGGATGGCGCCGCCGTCTCGCTTCGCTTGCGCGGATCATCATTGGGATCCGGCGGCTGCGGGATCGCATCCGAGGGTGCCTGCAGGACGCCCGCCGTGCGCCGCGTCGGCAGCGTGTCAGGCGAGACGAAGCCACCGCGGGTGGGATTGAACAGGTCTGGCGTGACGCTCTGGGCGGCCGCGGGCGCGCTTTCCAGCGCGGTCAGCAGCAGGCATGGCAAAGCGGCGCGAAGGAGTTGCGCGCGCTTGCTCCGGCCCCTGCCTGGAGGCGACCCCACGATGGAATAACTCCAACGAAATCAGATACTTGACTGATGGCCTCGCGCGGACACGCGGGGAACCATCCTTAATGGAGTTAAAACAATTATGGTTAATGACCCGTTGAGGTCCTGGCGCCCGCGTCGCCTCGAAGGTCCGGGCATGCTAAGGGAGGCGCCAACGGGCCGACGCCCCTCCTCCCTGGACCAGCACATGCCGAGTTCGAAACCGCTGATGACCCACTCATCTGGCCCCACTCCTGACAGCGTCGAATCCGCGCTCCGCACGCTGGAGACAGAGAGCGGCGGCATCAACGCGCTCGCCGCCGCGCTGCGCGGGCCGCTGGGCGAGCCTTTTGCCAGAGCGGTCGATCTGATCCGCAACGCCAAGGGCCGCGTCATCGTCACCGGCCTCGGCAAATCGGGCCACATGGCGCGCAAGACCGCGGCGACCCTCGCCTCGACGGGCACGCCGGCGTTCTTCGTTCACACCGCTGAAGCCGCCCATGGCGACCTCGGCATGATCACGACTGACGACGTCATCATGGCGCTGTCCTGGTCCGGCGAGCAGCCGGAGATGAAGACGCTGGTGAACTATTCGGCGCGGTTTGCGATCCCGATGATCGCGGTGACCTCGAACGCGGCGTCTTCGCTCGGCCAGGCCGCCGACATCGTCATCGAGCTGCCGAAGGCGCGCGAGGCCTGCCCGCACAATCTGGCGCCGACCACCTCGACCATGATGCAGGCCGCCATCGGCGATGCCATTGCGATTGCGCTGCTCGAAGGCCGCGGCTTCACGGCGCTGGAGTTCGCGCATTTCCATCCCGGCGGCAAGCTCGGCGCGATGCTGAAATTCGTCCGCGACTACATGCGCACCGGCGCGGAGATTCCAGTCAAGCCCCTGGGCACCAAGATGTCGGACGCGGTGGTGGAGATGTCGGCCAAGGGGCTCGGCTGCGTCTGCATCGTCGACGCCGCGAACGAGGCCGTGGGCATCATCACCGACGGCGATCTGCGCCGCCACATGCGGCCCGATCTGTTGACGGCGTCGGTCGATGACATCATGACCAGGCGGCCGAAGACCGTGCCGCCCTCGATGCTCGCGACCGAGATGATCGAGGTGCTGAACACCCGCAAGATCACGACGCTGGTGGTGACCGAGGCAGACAAGGTGGTCGGCATCGTGCATCTGCACGATCTGCTGCGGGCGGGCGTGGCGTAGGTCTCTCCCCGCCATTGGTTCGTCGCTTCAGCGCAAAATTGCTTCGCAATTTTATCGCGAGCTCCTCGCAATGACTGCGGTTGGAATGTCTACCCCGGAAACCGCGCCGCGTTCTCCTCCAGCGGCAGCTTCAGCCCGTTCGCCAGATACGACACCGTGCGGTAGAAGCCGCACAGCAGCATGATCTCGAGGATTTGCGCCTCGTCGTAATGCGCCGACAACACAGCAAACTCCGCGTCGGTGAAGGTCGCGCAGGTGTGCAGCGCGTCCACCGCCGCGATCAGGGCCTGCTCATCCGGCGACCAGCAGGATGAAGTCGCATCGCCCTTCACGGTCGCGAGCACCTCATCCTCGGTGAGCTCGGCCGGGCCGGCGAACGCCGCGACATGGACGCCCCATTCATATTCGCATGTGTTGAGCGCGCAGGTGCGGTCGATGACGATCTCGCGCTGGCGGAGCGACAGCGGTCCGGGATCGAGCAAGCCGCCGGCGCGAAACTTGTTCCAGGCGCGCGTATGGCCCGCCATGACCCGGAACAGCAGCAGCGGCGGCGCGCCGCGCATGATGCGGTCGAACTGCGCTTCGATCTCCGGGGGATAAGGCTGATCGAGCGGGGCGATTCGCGGCATCATGGATGACATGGGCGCCTTTCTTGCTACAATTAATGTAGCGCAACGCTACATTATCCGTAGCGGGATGCAAGAGGGGCGCGATGGCGAAACGGGGAAGCTCACGGAAAGTCCGCGGCTCGCGCACCGGGCGGCCGATCATGGCGCTGCTTGACCTGCTCGGCCGCCGCTGGAGCCTGCGGATCCTGTGGGAGCTGCGCGACGAGCCCCTCACCTCGCGTGCCTTGCGCACGGCCTGCGACGAGGCTTCGCCGACGGTGCTGCAAGCGCGGCTGACGGAGTTGCGCGAGGCCGGGTTTGTGGAACTGGGCGACGGTGGCGGTTATGGGCTGACGCCGCTCGGGCGGGACTTGTGCGAGACATTCATGCCGCTGCACCGCTTTGCGGAGAGGTGGAAGAGGTAGGGGCTGCTCTTACCCTCCCTTGGAGGTAGGAGCGGCTCACGCCGCAGCGACCGTCAAATTCGCACCATCCACCTGCACCACCTTCACCCGCGTCCCCGCCGGCGTATCCGGGCCGGCCACGCGCCATACCGTGTCGCCGATACGGACAGTGCCGTTGCCGTCGATGATCGGCTTCTCCAGCGTGAACTCGCGCCCCAACAGTGCCTCGGTGCGCTTGTTGAGGAAGGGGCTGGCGCTGCCATCAGGCTTCGGCCGGGCGAGCCGGCGCCACACCGGCACGGCGGCGGCGGCGAACACCGCGAACATCACGAGCTGGATCTGCCAGGAGATGACTGTAACGAACGAGATCAGGCCCACCAGCAACGCGGCAAGCCCGAGCCAGAACAGGAACACGCCCGGCGCGATCACTTCGAGCGCCATCAGGATGAAGCCGAAGATCAGCCAGTTCCAGTTGCCGAGCGATACGAACATGTCGGCCATGACACGACCTCTTTGTATTGGCGCATGACCTTAGCGGAAAATCATGCGCCGTTCCTTACCCTTGCCGCGGCGGGACCGAGGGCGGCGTCGAGCCGGTCGGGGGCACCGAGCTGGTGCGGCGCGCGGCGGCCGCCGCGGATGCCGCGCTTTCGCCGAAGGTTGCCTTGGCAATCTCGCCGATGCCGGCGAGCGAGCCGAGCATGCTGGTCGCCTCCATCGGCAGCATGATGATCTTCTGGTTCGGCGCCTCCGCGAACTGGCCGAACGCCTTGATATACTTGTCGGCGATAAAATAGTTCAGCGCGGCCACGTCGCCCTTGGCGATGGCTTCCGACACCGCCTGCGTCGCCTTGGCCTCGGCCTCAGCCAGACGCTCACGGGCCTCGGCGTCGCGGAAGGCAGCTTCGCGGCGGCCTTCGGCCTGGAGGATCTGCCCCTGCTTGGCGCCCTCGGCGCGCAGGATCTCGGACTGGCGCTGGCCTTCCGCGGCCAGAATGTCGGCGCGCTTCACGCGCTCGGCCTTCATCTGCCGGCCCATGGCTTCGACGAGGTCAGCCGGCGGCACGATGTCCTTGATCTCGATGCGGTTGACCTTGACGCCCCAGGGCGAGACCGCGGCGTCGACGACGCGCAGCAGGCGCTCGTTGATCTCGTCGCGATGCGACAGCACCTGGTCGAGATCCATCGATCCCATCACGGATCGGATGTTTGTCATGGTCAGCACCGTGATCGCTTGCGTCAGATTGGCGACCTCGTAGCTCGCCTTGGCGGCATCGAACACCTGGAAGAAGGCGACGCCGTCGACCGTCACGGTGGCGTTGTCCTTGGTGATGACCTCCTGCTCGGGGATGTCGATCACCTGCTCCATCATGTTGATCTTGCGACCCACGCGATCGAAATAGGGCACGATCAAGTTAAGGCCCGGACTCAGCGTCTGCGTGTATTTGCCGAACCGCTCGATGGTCCAGTCATAGCCCTGCGGGACCGTCTTCACGCCGGCAATCAGCGTGATGATGACGAGCAACACAAGAACAATCGCGAAAATGTCGAAGCCGCTCATATCTCCTCCAAGGCGGGAAAAAGGCCTCTCCCGCGCTGTCATTGGTCGGGATCAGGACCCTATCGGTTCAGCGGTCGCTTTTCACGTCGGCATTCTCGCCATTGCGCACAAGACGTGCTGAGAGGGGACGGTCACGATTATGTATTTACGAAGAGCCCTTGAAAGCGAGAAGGCGCAGACCTAGCGGCAAACGTTAACGATTTGCGACGCTACTCGATGACGTCGTTCGCGATGGCGAGCAGGCCTGGGGGAAGCGCGACGCCGATCGCCTTGGCCGTCTTGAGGTTGATTGCGAGCTCGAACTTGGTCGGGTTCTGGATCGGGAGGTCCGCAGGCTGCGCACCCTTCAGGATGCGATCGACATAGCCGGCGGCCCGCCGCAACTGCTCGGCACTGTCGGTGCTGTAGGACATCAGCCCGCCTTCATCGACAAAGGCCCGGATGCAGAACACGGCCGGCAGACGCGCCTGCTCAATCGCCGCCAGCAACTGCGCGCGGTTCGCCATGGCGAAGAAGTCCGGCAGCACCAGGAAACCGCCGTCCTTGCGCGACGCCAGCGCGGCGATAGAAGCGACATCATGCACGCGCGCCGGCTCGATCGTCACGTGCAGTGTTCGCCCGGCCTCCTCGAGCGTGCGCAGCATCAGCGGTGCGAACGGCGCGGTTGCCGGATTGTAGACGACGAAGACGCGGGACACCTTTGGCGTGACCTGCGTCAGCATCTCCAGCCATTTGCCGGCCAGCGGCCCGTCGTAATCGGTGAAGCCGGTGATGTTGCCGCCGGGATGGGCCAGGTTCTGGACAAAGCCCTGGCCGACCGGATCGGTGACCACCGCAAACACGATCGGGATCGTCGCGGTGCGCCGGCGCAACTCTTCCACCGAGGGGGTGCCGAGCGCGAGCAGGATGTCGGGCTTGAGCGCGATCAGCTCGTCGGCAAGCTGCGCGAGGTGGGCCCGGTCACCGGCGCCGCTGCGCCAGTCGATTTTGACATTGTCTCGATCCTTCCAGCCAAGGGAGGCAAGCGCCTCGGCGAGCCGCGGCCGGCCGATCACATCGTCAGCAGCAGTGACCGACAGCACCCCCAGGCGGCGCGGCGGAGCCGGCCGCTGCGCCCGTGCCCGGGGCGCCAGCGCGGCGATCGTCCCAAGAAGCGCCAGACACTCGCGGCGGTTCATGGGCGCCTCAAATCCAGACATCTCAGATCCAGCCTTGCAACTCCCGCAGCACGAGCGTGCGGATCACGTCCATGCCGGGAGCACTGTCGTTGAGGCAGGGGATCGCGGAAAACTGCTCGCCGCCATTGTGCCGGAAGATCTCGGCGTTCTCCTGCGCGATCTCCTCCAGTGTCTCAAGACAATCGGCGGAAAAGCCCGGCGTCACCACCGCAATCCGGCGCACGCCTTCTTTCGCCAGCCGCTCCATCGTCTTGTCGGTGTAGGGCTGCAGCCATTCATCATTGCCGAAGCGCGACTGGAATGTGAGCAGCAGGTTTGTGTCGTCCATGCCGAGCCGGCGGCGCAGTGCGTGCGTAGTGGCGATGCAGTGGCTCTGATAGGGATCGCCCTTGTCGACATAGGATTTCGGCATGCCGTGAAAGGAGGCGACGATCAGCTCGGGCTTGAATGGCAGGGTCGCGAGATGGGCCTCGATCGAGGTTGCGAGCGCCTCGATGTAGGCCTCGTCCTCGTAATATGGCGGCGTCACGCGCAGTGTCGGCTGGTTGCGCAGGCGGGCCAGCACGCGGAACACCTCGTCGCAGACGGTCGCCGAAGTCGAGGCGGAATATTGCGGATAAAGCGGAACCGCGAGAATGCGTTCGCAGCCCTTCGCGATCAGCGCATCGATGCCCGCCTCGATCGAGGGATTGCCGTAGCGCATCGCCCAGTCCACCCCGACATGCGGGCTAGCAGACAATGCGGCGGCGAGCTTGTCGGCTTGCGACCGCGTGATGGTCTTCAGCGGCGACTCATTGCGCTCGTTGTTCCATATCTTCCGGTAATCGAGCGCCTTGGTGCGCGGGCGGCTGCGCAGGATGATGGCGTTGAGCACCAATTGCCAGATCAGGCCCTGGTCCTCGATGACGCGGGGGTCCGACAGGAATTCCTTGAGGTAGACCCGCACACCAGGCGCATCGGCGGTGTCGGGCGTCCCGAGATTGACCAGCAGCACGCCCACGCGCGATGGGGCCGACTGTGTTGCCGGTTTCGCTGAAACGATGGGGGCGGCGATGGTCGTCATGACCTTTGGGTCGCGCGTTGGTCCGAACTTGTCAAGATGAGCCGGGTTTGGCTAGGGTCGCTTCCAGGCGGGGGAGGAACGATGACGCTCGCGGAATGGTGCGTGCTCGGAGCGCTGCTGCTCTATCTCTTGACGATCGTCTCGATCAAATGGATCAGGTTTCGCGGCTTCGACAATTCGCGGCCGCGCGATCCCGCCTTCTATCAGGACGCCATCGCGCAGCGCGCGCTCGGCGCGCACCAGAACGGGATCGAGACCTTTCCGTTCTTCGCCTTCGCCATCCTGCTCGCCGAATACAGGGACTCGCCGCAGCGCCTGGTCGACGAGCTCGCGGTGCTGTTCCTGATCGTGCGGGTCGCCTACGTCCTGACCTATCTCGGCAACCGGCCGGCGCTGCGCTCCATCCTGTGGAGCATCGGCTTTGCGATCAATCTCGCGATCTTCTTCATGCCGATGTTGAAGCGGCTGCTGCCGGTGTGAGCTCTTACCCTCCCCTGGAGGGCGAGGGTGAGAGGACCTCAAAAGCACGTCGTCCGCTCGGCCGCGATGTAGCCGAACAACAGCCCCGCGCCGAACAGCAGCACGAGAGCCGCCGCGCCGAGTTCGACACCGCGCATCAAAAGCGCGCCGCCGCCGTCACGCCCCGCGCTCAGGCGGCCGGCGACGTCCTTGGCCGAGACGGCCATCACCGCGATGACCGCCACAGTGATCGCGGTGCCCAAGCCCATCAGGAAGGTCGCGGCAATGCCGGCCCAGAACAGGCCCTGGGCGAGCGTGAACACCAGCACCAGGATCGCACCCGAGCAGGGACGGATCCCGACGGTCAGGATCGCGGCAAAGCCGCGCCGCCAGCCACCGGGGCCCGCGAGCTCGCTCGGAGTCGGGCCATGAGAATGGCCGCAATGCTCGTCGTGAACGTGGTCATGCCCGTGGTGATGATGGGCGTGCGCGGGATCATGACCATGATCGTGGTGATGATGGTCGTGGTGATCATGATGGTCATGCGGCACGCCCGCCAAGGCGGGCACCGGCTGCGCCACCTGCAGTGCGCGGAGGAAGGTGCGGCCCTTGACCCAGACCAGCCGCAGGCCGAACAGCGCGATCAGGGCATAGCTTGCGATTTCGATCGCGCCCTCCGCCTTGCACATGGTCTTGGCGGTGGCGTTCAGGATCCAGGCCGAGATGCCGACGATCGAGATCGCCGCAAGCGACTGCATCAGCGCGGAGGCAAACGACAGCGCGATGCCGCGCCGCGCGGTCTCGCGGTTGGCAACGAGATAGGAGGCGATCACCGCCTTGCCGTGGCCGGGGCCGGCGGCATGGAAGATGCCGTAGGCAAAGGAGATGAAGAGCAGCGTCCACACCGCCGAGCCGTCGGACTTGGCCGCCCGGATGGTCGACGACATCTGGCGATAGAATTCCGACTGCTTTGCCAGCAGCCAGCCGATGAGACCACCGGCTTCGGGCTGCGGCGCCTGCTTCGGCGCGCCGAACGGATTTTGCGCAAGGACATCGTGGAGCGCGGCGTCGGCCATGCCGGCGACGAGGAGAATAGCGGCGCAGGCAAGGAGCCCACGCCCGAACGGCGAGAGATGCGGCTTCAAGGGCAATCCACCGTGATCTTGTTGGCGAACATCATGCCGAAATTGGCATTCGGCCCATCCAGAAAGGTCTGCTCGTTGAGCTTCTGCGCGGTCGCGGAACCGTCACTGGGACGATCGAGCTTCATCTGGCAGCCGGCGGGTGCGCCGACCAGCTTGACCGGATTGTCCCTGGCCATCTGAAAGTCGATGAAGAAGGAGCGGTCGAACACTTCGAGCACCAGCTGCCTGGACTTCACCGGGTTCTTGAGCGGCAGCGTGAAATGCAGGGTCAGCACCGTGTCCTTGTAGTCGAGGTAATAGTCGACCGGGTCGTTGAAGCGCTCCTTCTTGCCATCCGCTTTCGCGAAGGTGAAGTAGGCATATTCCTTCAGCGACTCGACATTGGTCTGCGCCAGCGGCCCGAGCTCCTCGCGGGTATAGGCCCCCTTGGTCTTGCTCTCGAGCCCCTGCACTGCATAGGCGGAGAACATGTCGTCAAAGGTCCAGGCGTGGCGAACGCCGGTGATGCTGCCATCCTCGGCGTAGAGCAGCTCGCTCGTCGCTGTGATCCAGACATGCGGATGTGCGCTCGCCGAGCCTGCTGCAAGCGACAGGCCGACAGCGAGCAGCCATCCCAGCAAGACGCGCATGCCGATCAGGCCGCCTTTTCGTCGAGCAGCCCGCGGCGGCGGAGCAGCGCGTCGGGCTCGGGCGGGCGGCCGCGGAAAGCCTCGTAGGCGGCTTCCGGGTCGACCGATCCGCCGCTCGAATAGATGTCGTCATGCAGGCGTTTTGCCACCTCAGGATCGAAGACGTTGCCGGCTTCCTCGAAGGCGCCGAAGGCGTCGGCGTCCATCACCTCCGACCACATGTAGCTGTAATAGCCGGCCGCATAGTGATCGCCGGAGAAGATGTGGCCGAACTGGGTCGGCCGGTGCCGCATCGAGATTTCCTCGGGCATCCCGATCTTCTCGAGCTCACGTTTCTCGAAGGCGCGGACGTCCTGCGCGGCAGAGGCCGGCTGGGAATGGAACTCGAGATCGAGCAGCGCCGAGGAGACGAACTCGACAGTGGCAAAGCCCTGGTTGAATTTTCGCGCGGCAAGGAACCGTTGCAGCAGATCGTCAGGCAGCGGCTCGCCGGTCTGGTAGTGGCGGGCGAATTGCTGCAGCACCTCGGGCCGCTCCTGCCAGTGCTCGTAGAGCTGGGAGGGCAGCTCGACGAAGTCGGTGAAGACAGAGGTGCCCGACAGCGACGGATAGGTCACGTTGGACAGCATGCCGTGCAGGCCGTGGCCGAATTCATGGAACAGGGTGCGGGCATCGTCGGGCGACAGCAGCGAAGGCTCGCTGCCCGTGCCCTTGGCAAAGTTGCAGACATTGATGATGAGCGGGGCGATCTCGCCGTCGAGCTTCTGCTGGTCGCGCAGCGATGTCATCCAGGCGCCGGAGCGTTTGGACGGCCGGGCGTAATAGTCGCCGTAGAACAGCGCCTTGTGCTTGCCGTCAGGACCCTTCACCTCCCAGACCCGTACATCAGGGTGCCAGACCGACACATCCTTGCGCTCGGCGAAGGTGATGCCGAACAGGCGGGTGGCGCAGTCGAAGGCAGCGGCGATCATCTGATCGAGCGTCAGATACGGCTTGATCGCGGCGTCGTCGAAGTTGGCGCGTTGAAGGCGAAGTTTTTCGGCGTAGTAACGCCAATCCCAGGGCGCGAGCTTGAAATTGCCGCCCTCCTCCGTGATCAGCGCCTGCATCTCGTCGCGGTCGGCGAGCGCACGGGCCCGGGCCGGCTTCCAGACCCGCTCCAGGAGGCCACGAACCGCATCCGGCGTCTTCGCCATGGAGTCTTCGAGCCGGTAGGCGGCGAAGGTCGGATAGCCCAGCAGCTGGGCGCTCTCCTCGCGCAGCTTCAGGATCTCGCCGATGGCCGTGTTGTTGTCGTTGGCATTGCCGTTGTCCCCGCGCGCGATGAAGGCCTTGTAGACCTTCTCGCGCAGATCGCGGCGGGCCGAGCTCTTCAGGAACGGCTCGGCGGAGGAGCGCGACAGCGTCACGATGGCCTTGCCTGCCATGCCGCGGTCTTCTGCCGCAGCCTTGGCGGCGGCGACAAAGCTCTCCGGCAGGCCCTGCCGGTCGGCCTCCCCAAGCTCCATGAACCAGTCCTGCTCGTCGCCGAGCAGGTGATGGCTGAAGCTGGTCGCGAGCTGGGCCAGCTGCTCGTTGACCTCGGCCAGCCGCGTCTTGGCCTCGTCGGACAGGCCGGCGCCGGCGCGGTGGAAGCGGGTGTAGGTGCGCTCCAGAAGACGGAGCTGCTCCGGTGTCAGGCCAAGATCGGCGCGGTTTTCGTGCAGCTGGGCGATGCGGCCAAACAGCACGGCGTTCATCATGATGGGATTCCAGTGCCGCGCCATCCGCACGGAGACCTCCTTGTCGATGTCCAGGATGGCCGGATTGGAATGCGCCGAGACCAGGTCGTAGAACACCGCCGCAACCTTGTTGAGCAGCTTGCCGGAGCGCTCCAGCGCCGTGATGGTGTTGGCGAAGTCGGGCGTGGCCGGATCATTGGTGATCGCCGCGACCTCGGCGGCGTGATCGGCGAAGGCCTGCTCGAAGGCCGGCAGGAAGTGCTCCGGCGAGATCTCGTCGAAGGGCGGGGTCCCAAACGGCGTCACCCAGGCCTTGAGCAGCGGATTGGTCTCGGAGTCCGTAATTTGGTGGAGGTCTGACATCGCAAGTCCGATTTTTGAGGCAATTTGTTGGGCGCAGCTATAGCACGCGATGGGGCTTTTTTGGGCCATTTGGCCTTGCTCCCGCCGGCCTTTTCGGAGAGATTGCGGCCCTCGAAGCCACGGACCCCAACGCCCATGAACGCGCCCTCCTCGTCTTCCCGTCAGATCGTCTGGCCGAGCGTCATCACCGTCGTCAGCGCCGCGATCCTGATCGGCGCCGAGGTGTTCGGCGCGGCCTTTGCCGGCGGCTGGGCGCTCGCGGTTCTGCTCGGACTCGGCGACCAGGCCGCGCACATCCTTCAGGCCGTGCTGTTCGCACTCGGCGTGCTGGTCATGACCGCGTTCGTCCGCGCGGCTCAGCGCGTCGAGCCGTTCTTCAAGCGCGGCTGAGGCGTCTCGCGCGCGCGAGACATACGCACGACACAGAAAACTTAACGCGCGTTCATCTTCCGCTTCGCTCGCGCAACACTGCGCAAGCAGATGTTAGGCAATTCTGTTCTCAGCCTAAAAAAATTCTTGCGAAGCAGAGTCAAAACGCTTATGTGCGCTCTTGCCCAATTTCGCACGTGCCTGTGGTCGTGTGTCAGTCGGTAGGTATCCGGACAAGAGGCCGGACAGCCGCCAAGGGGTGAAGAAGCCGAGGGGCTCTTCGGAAGTGCGGAAGTCGCGAGACCGAAAGGTCAGACGACGAAGCAAACCCGGAGCGTCCAGCATCTCTCTCAAGGGATGCCTTGTCGAAGGTGACTTCACTCTTTGCAACCGTGACTGGCAGCCGGAGGCGAACCGGCGCACCCCGCTCTCAACGGGGGACGCGACTTAAAGCAACGACGGATCGGGCTTTTTTGGTCTCTACCGGCATTCCACCGCCGGCGCGGGCTACTGAAAAGGCTTGTCCTTCATTGCCAGGTGAGCGGGCGGGAAACTCTCCCAACCAATCCACGGCAGCACAGTCTGGTTTGAGTCTTTTGGCTTCAGCGCGCCTCCATCGCGCGATGTGGCCGGAGCGCTCTTATCCGACGTCACGTTGATACGGACCCCGTCGCTGGGGCCGCCGGAGAGTGCCATGACCGAACGTATCCAGGAATTCCTGCGCAACCGCCGCAAGGAAGGTCTCGACACCGAGCCGTGCCTCGTCGTCGACCTCGAGGTCGTGCGCGACAATTACCAGACCTTCGCCAAGGCGCTGCCCGACAGCCGCGTGTTCTACGCGGTCAAGGCGAACCCGGCACCGGAAGTGCTGTCGTTGCTCGCTTCCATGGGCTCCTGCTTCGACACCGCGACGGTCGCCGAGATCGAGATGGCGCTGGCCGCCGGTGCGACGCCCGACCGCATCTCCTTCGGCAACACGATCAAGAAGGAGCGCGACATCGCGCGCGCCTTCGCGCTCGGCATCCGGCTGTTCGCGGTCGACTGCACCGCCGAGGTCGAGAAGGTCGCCCGTGCCGCTCCCGGCGCGAAGGTGTTCTGCCGCATCCTCTATGATTGCGCCGGCGCCGAGTGGCCGCTGTCGCGCAAGTTCGGCTGCGACCCGGAAATGGCCGTCGAGGTGCTCGACGCCGCCAAGCGCCTGGGCCTGGAACCGTGCGGCATCTCGTTCCATGTCGGCTCGCAGCAGCGCAAGGTGAAGGCGTGGGATCGTGCGCTGGCGATGGCCTCGCAGGTGTTCCGCGACTGCGCCGAGCGCGGCATCAACCTGACCATGGTCAACATGGGCGGCGGTTTCCCGACCAAGTACCTGAAGGACGTGCCGCCGGTCGTGACCTACGGCCGCTCGATCTTCCGCGCGCTGCGCAAGCACTTCGGCAACCAGATTCCGGAGACCATCATCGAGCCGGGCCGCGGCATGGTGGGCAACGCCGGCATCATCGAATCCGAGGTCGTGCTCATCTCGAAGAAGAGCGACGAGGACGAGGTGCGCTGGGTGTACCTGGACATCGGCAAGTTCGGCGGTCTCGCCGAGACCATGGACGAGTCGATCCGCTACGCCATCCGCACCCCGCATGACGGCGCGGACATGACCCCGTGCGTGCTCGCAGGTCCGACCTGCGACAGCGCCGACGTGCTGTACGAGAAGACCCCGTATCCGCTCCCTGTTACGCTCGAGATCGGCGACAAGCTGCTGATCGAAGGCACCGGGGCCTATACGTCGACCTACTCGGCGGTGGCGTTCAACGGCATCCCGCCGCTGAAGACCTACCACATCTAAGCAGCCTCTCTTCTTCCGAGGCTATCAGGGAGCCGACTTGCCGGCTCCTCACCCGACATTGCCATTCTGACGACGCTTGAGACCGCACGCCTTCGTGCGGATTCAAGCGGGGACTGACGCGCCATGACTGCTTTTCGGAAGCCACAGATCGCCCTCACTTCGCATGCCGTTCCGTTCGTGATCCGCGCGGAACGTGCATCCGACGTCGCGATGCGTGAAGCGCTGCTCGATGTCTGTTTTGGCGAGAATCGCCATGACCGCACCTGCCAGCGCCTGCGCGACGGACGTGCGCCTGCTGCAGGCCTTGGCCTGTCGGCGATGCGCGAGGGGAAGCTCGTGGGAACCGTGCGGCTGTGGCACGTCAGCGCCGGCGGCAGGCCCGCTCTGGTCCTCGGACCACTGGCGGTGGACCCTGCCTGCCGCGAGCTCGGGATCGGCGCCGCGCTGATGTATCAAGCGCTGGCCGCCGCCCGGGCGCGCGGGCATCAAGCCGTGATCCTGCTCGGCGATGCGCCCTACTACGCCCGCTTCGGCTTCTCGGCCGAGAAGACCGGCGGACTGATGCTGCCTGGCCCGTTCGAGAGCGACCGCCTGCTGGCGATCGAATTCCAGATCGGTGCGCTCGATGGCGCCGCGGGGATGATCGTCCCGACCGGCGCGGCCCTGCCCAAACGGAGGGTAGTTCGCCCCCTCCAGGCGCACGCGGCGTAAGGGATCGCCATGATGGAGACGACCGAAGCCGTGCTCCGCGGCAACGCGCCGCCGCGCCTGCGCCGAGCAGGGGTTGCGTGAGCCCCGGAAACGCCCTTTAACCCCACGAAATTCCCCCTTCAGTCGAGGCCGAACCCATGTCCCGTCGCCTGATTTCCACCGGCTCCCCGTTTGAGAAGACCGCCGGCTACAGCCGCGCTGTGGTCGACGGCGAGTTCTGCTTCGTCGCCGGAACCACCGGCTATGACTACGCGACGATGACGATGCCTGACGATGTCACGAGCCAGTCACGCAACTGCTTCAAGACCATCGAAGCGGCCCTGAAGGAGGGCGGTTTCGAGATGGCCGACATCGTCCGTGCGACCTACTACCTCACAGATGCCAAGGACGCGGATGCGCATTTTGCTGTATGTGGCGAGGTCCTCGGCGAGATCCGTCCGGCCGCCACGCTGCTCGTCGTCTCGGCCCTTCTCAAGCCCGAGATGAAGGTCGAGATCGAAGTCACCGCCAAGCGCCGCAGCATCTAACAAGCGCCGCAGCATCTAACAAGCGCCGCAGCGCCTGATTCACCCAGCAATCGTCCGCCAGCACGTTCCGGAGAAACCATCCCATGAGCCCTCCCTCGCAGATCTACGCGAAGATCACCGGTCCCATCGTCATGGTCGGCTTCGGCTCCATCGGCAAAGGCACCTTGCCGCTGATCGAGCGCCATCTCGATTACGACAAGTCGCGCGTCACCGTGATCGATCCCAGGGACGAGGGCCGCAAGGCGCATTGCGAGAAGCAGAATGTGCGCTTCATCCAGAAGGCCGTGACCAGGGAGAATTACCGGGAATTGCTGACCCCGCTGCTCACCGAAGGCGGCGGCCAGGGCTTTTGCGTCAATCTCTCTGTCGACACCGGCTCGACCGACATCATGGAGCTCTGCAACGAGCTCGGCGCGCTCTATATCGATACGGTCAACGAGCCCTGGCTCGGCTTCTATTTCGATTCGACCAAGGGCCCGGAAGCGCGCTCCAACTACGCGCTGCGGGAAGTGACGCTGGCCGCCAAGAAGGCGCGCCCGGCGGGCTCGACGACAGCCGTGTCCTGCTGCGGCGCCAATCCCGGCATGGTCTCGTTTTTCGTCAAGCAGGCGCTGCTCAACGTCGCCGCCGATCTGAAGCTCAATGCGCCCCGGCCCAAGACCAAGGCCGAATGGGCCGATCTGATGCGGCAGGCCGGCATCAAGGGCATCCACATCGCCGAACGCGACACCCAGCGCTCCAAGACGCCGAAGGAGCCCGACGTCTTCGTCAACACCTGGTCGGTGGAAGGCTTCCTCTCGGAAGGCGTGCAGCCGTCCGAGCTCGGCTGGGGCACCCATGAGAAATGGATGCCCGAGAATGCGCGGACCCACGAAGCCGGCTGCGGCGCGGCGATCTATCTGATGCAGCCCGGCGCCAACACGCGCGTGCGCACCTGGTGCCCGACCCGCGGGGCGCAGTACGGCTTCCTCGTCACCCACAACGAATCGATCTCGATCGCCGATTACTTCACGGTGCGTGATGCCTCGGGCAAGGCGATCTACCGGCCGACCTGTCACTATGCCTATCACCCGGCCGACGATGCCGTGCTGTCGCTGCACGAGATGTTCGGCCGCGCCGCCAAGATGCAGGAGAAGCACCACATCTTGGATGAAAACGAGATCGTCGACGGCATCGACGAGCTCGGCGTGCTGCTGTTCGGCCACGAGAACAATGCCTATTGGTACGGCTCGCAGCTCTCGATCGAAGAGACCCGCGCACTTGCGCCGTATCAGAACGCCACCGGCCTGCAGGTGACCTCCGCCGTGCTCGGCGGCATGGTGTGGGCGCTGGAGAACCCGAACGAAGGCATCGTCGAAGCCGACGAGATGGATTTCGACCGCCTGCTGGAAATCCAGCTGCCATACCTCGGCCCGGTGAAAGGCTTCTACACCGATTGGACGCCGCTGACGGATCGTCCGGGACTGTTCCCGGAGGATATCGACACCAGCGATCCCTGGCAGTTCAAGAATATCCTGGTGCGCTGACAGGCGCACCTGCCCGGGCCGCAATGAGCGGGAGGCTCATAGCCTTCCGCCGGCCGGGGTGCTAACCAACCGCCCGGTCGCACGGCAACCGGGAGGTCCGCATGAAGCATATCGCCTGCATCGCCGGAGGCGTCAGCCTCCTGATCGCGTCTCACGCATGGGCCGCGGACACCGGTCAGTTGCCCTGCAAGACCACGCAGGAATGCAACGAAAACGCGGCCAAGATCGGCGCCAACGCTCCCAGGGACGCGCAGCCCTCGACCAGCACATCGGACGCCGCCGAGGACCAGTTCTACTGGCTCAACAAGATCAACAAGGCCTCCACCGTGATGCTGGTGGAGGAAGGCATCTTCCCGAAAAAGACCGGCCAGCTGATCGCCGCCGGCGTGGACTACACGATCCGCCAGGCGCGTGAGCCCGACGGCAAGCGCCCCAGCGACGTCCTTCAGATCGAGAAGATCATGACCGACAAGGTCGGCGAGGAAGCCTCCGTCATCCATGCCGGGCGCAGCCGTCAGGACATGTACGCGACCTTTCGCGCGGCCAAATTGCGCAACCAGACGCTGGATTTTGCCGAGGCCTTGCTGGGATTGCGTGCCAAGCTGCTCGGCAAGGCGGCCGACAATCTCGATGCGTTGATGCCCGGCTACACCAACGGGGTGCAGGCGGTGCCGATCACCTATGGTCATTACCTGCTGGCCTATGAGGAATCGTTCGAGCGCGACCAGCAGCGCGTCAGCGAGGCCTATCGCCGGCTCAACCTCAGCCCGATGGGCGTCGGCGTCATGTCGGGCTCGATCTGGCCGCTGAACCGCACGCGTCTCGCCGAGCTGCTCGGGTTTGACGGCGTCGTCGAGAATTCGATGGATGCCAACCAGGTGATCCCGTTCGACAGCCAGCTCGAAGCCACCGCAATCGCCAATTCGGCCGCCATCCGCATCGGCGCGATGATGCAGGATCTGCATACCCAATACGCCGAGATACGACCGTGGCTATTGCTGCAGGAGGGCTCGACCTACACCAGCAGCTCGATGCCGCAGAAGCGCAATCCGGGTCTGATCATGCAGGCGAGGATCGCGGCTTCAGATGTCGTGGGGCTGTCGGCGGCGGTGTCGATCCGCGCGCACAACGTCATGTCGGGCATGGTCGATTCCAAGTCCCAGTCCGAGGACATCGGCCTGTTCCCGCGTGCCGTCAACATGGTCACCGCCACCGACCGGGTGTTGGATGCGATCGTAGTCAACAAGGCCCGCGCCAGAGAGGAGCTGGAGAGCGACTGGACCTCGACCATGAACCTCGCCGAGCTGCTGTTGCAGGCGCACCAGATCCCGTTCCGCGTCGGCCATGGCTTTGCATCGCAAATGGTCAGCTATGCACGGCCGCTGGATCTCACGCCCAAGACCATCCCCTTCAACGAAGTGACCGACCTCTTCGCCAAGACGCTTGCCAAATTCAACATGCCGGCGAGACCCTTCCCGATGAGCGAGGCCGAATTCAGGGAAGCGATGTCACCGGAATGGATCGTGGCGCATACCAAGGGCGTCGGCGGTCCCCAGCCGGAGGAGACTGCACGCATGCTCAAGGCGGCCCAGCAGCGCCTCGATGCGGACAGGCTCTGGCTTGCCGCCCAGCGCGACAAGCTCGCGAAGGCCGATAGCGCGCTCGATCAGGCGTTTGCGGCACTCCTGCCCAACGACGCGGCGCATTAGGACCGGGGCGCGTCATGCCCTCTCACGTCATCTCGCCATGTAATCGAACGCAACGCTGCCGAGCCCGAGCGTCAGGTCCGCTTTGAAGTGCAGCGCCGACAGCACCTCGCGCACCGGCAGCCGAGCGACATCGCAGAGCGCGTGAGGAAACAGGCCGAGCGCACCGGGTCCGGTCCAGGCTTCCTTCAAGGTGATGTCCTCGAGGTGGAAGCGCACCAGCTCGCAGATCCGGGGGCTGCCGTCGACATGCGGGATGATCTTCAGGATGAAGTTCGGTGCCTTCATCGGCTGGAGCACCCCGTCAAGATCGACCTTGCGGTGCTTGTAGCCCATGGTCGCGGAGGCACAGAGCACCGAACCATAATGCAGCGAGCCGACCAGCACGTCGCTCTCGACCTCGATCTTCGGCCGCGCCAGCTTCTTCGGAAAGCCCCACAGCTCGCGGCCACCGGCGATCGGGCCTTCGTCGTCGAGATACATCGCGTGGGTGTAGGCGCCGAGCTCGCCATTGAAGCGGACCGGGATCACCTGCCCGGTCTCGGTGTAGTCGCCGAAGCCGGTCGAGTCGGGCATGCGGATGAATTCGTATTTCACCACCGGCTCCGCCACCTCGAGCGGCTCGGGCACGATGGCGGCAAGGGCTTCTGGATCGGTCCTGTAGGTGATGATGAAATATTCGCGGTTGAAAAAGCGATATGGCCCCGGCGGGAATGACGGGTTCGTGAGCGGCATCGAATAAGCGTTACGGCGAACGTCCTCGATCTTCATGGAAGCCCCATCTGTCGTTGGTTCGACGGATTATGGAGCGGCCCGCGCGCCATGGCGAGGTCATTGGCTGGGCATCAGACGTCACATGCGCGTCAAATTGCGCGACCGTCGAGCCTATTTCTTCTCGAGCGGTGGCGCGATTTTCTCGGCCGGAGCCGGCGGCAATGCCGGTTTGGCAGCACCCGCCGCGCCTTGCGTCTGCGGATCGGGACGCGCCGGCTGGGGAGCCGGCGTGGTCGGACGTTCGCCGCCTGGCTTTGCCTCGGCGGGCGTCTTGTCCTGATCGGTGGATGGCGTGCCCTGCAGCGGCTGCGTCGCCTGCGCCAGCTCCATCCGGTTTTCGGCGCGGATTTGCGCCAGCGACATCACCGAAACGACGACGCCCGCTACGAACAGCGTGCAGGCGATCGTCAGGTCGAGCTTCAGGTTTCGCTTGTCATTCTGGCCGGGCATATCGATCACCGCCTTCATCTGCGGGATCAACGAATTTCCGGGACTGGGGTTCCGCCCCCTGCATGACTGGAACCGTGGGCTCGTGCGCCAGAAGGGCAGGCTATTCCGTGGTGCTGACTTCCCAGGTGGCGTGGCTCACGCCGGGCAGGTGCTGGAGATCGGTCGCGACCGCGTTCAGCTCGTTCGGATCGACCGCAGTTGCCACCAGCTTGGCGACAATCTCCAGAATGTCGTCGCCAATCTCGGCGACGTCGACGTCGGCCACCGGATACTTCGCGGCCTCGAGCTTGTCGACGAGACGGTCGCGCATGTCAGGCAGCGCGTCGGCCGCGACGGCGAGCTTGAAATAATAGGTCGCCTCCAACGCCTTCTCGTTCAGCGGAATGCGGTTGATTGCGTTGACCAGCGGGCGCAGCATGGTGTTGCCGGCAATGACGAATACGGTGAGCGCCGCCGCCTGCGCCACCATGTCGGCGCCGGCGCATGATCCCACGGCCGCCGAAGCCCACAGCGTCGCCGCCGTGTTCAGGCCACGCACGTCCATGCCCTGCTTCATGATGACGCCGGCACCGAGAAAGCCGATACCGGAGACGACATAGGCGATCACCCGCACAGCACCATCAGCGCCGTCCAGATGCATGGCGAGATCGACGAAGGCTGCGGCACCCACCGCGACCAGCACGTTGGTGCGCAGGCCGGCGGTGCGTTGCCTGTATTGCCGCTCGGCGCCGATCAGCGTGCCCAGCACGAACGCCGTAAACAGGCTGACCAGCGTGTCGGCGAAATCAGCGAGCTGGAAGGTCGTGAGAAATCGCATGGTGCCCTATACGACCGGAACCATGACAGATCAAAGCTCCAGCAGGCCGCCGTCCCCATTTTCGTCGGCGAAGGCGAGTTGCGTGCCCTTGGCGTTCCAGGCGAGCCCGGCCACCGGCGGCGTGCCGTTGCGGCGGACCAGGATCTCGGCGCCATCCTCCATTCGCACCATCAGCACCGTGCCATCGCTGTAGCCGCAGGCCAGAATGTCGTTCTTCGGATGGCAAGCGACCACCGCCACGCGTGCCTGCAGCGGCGCCAGCATCGCGGGCTCCTTGCCCATCGGGCCGTCCTTGCCGGCAAACGGCCAGATGATGACGGTGTCGGCGCCTGAGGTCGCCAACCCCTTGCCGCCCGCACTCCAGGACATCGAGCGGACCCGGCCGGGATAGCCGGTCATGCGCATGTGCCTGTTGTCGGCGAGGCGCCAGCCGTGCAGGGCGGCCTCATGCATGCTGGTGACCAGGAACTTGTTGTCGGGGCTGAAGGTGACGCCGAGATGCGAGCCGGCCCAGGGCAGGAATTCGGCCGATCCGTCCATGTTGGGAAACCACAGCGTCGCGCCGTTGTAATGCGCGATCGCGAGCCGCAAGCCCTTGGGCGCGAACGCGAGACCACCGACGGTCGAGGGCACATCGAGCGACTTTGCCTCGGCCTGGCCGCTCTTGACGGTCGCCGTCTTGCCGGCCGACCAGGCGAAGGCACCATCAGGATGCAACGCCACGGCGTCGATCCAGCGCCGCTTCGGATCGGTGGCGAGCAGCGTCACCTCGCCCTTGGTATCGACCGAGACGACCTTGCCGTCGTCGCCGCCCATCACGAGCCGCTTGCCGTCGGAGGCCGTCGAGAGAATGCCGCCGCTGTGAACGGCCACGGTGCTGATCTCGCCCTTGGCATCGACGAAGGCGACATTCTCCTCGCCGCCGACAAAAGCGGCACGATCCCCGAGGAAATGCACCGAGGTTACACCCATGCCAAGCGTGACAGGCTTGACGCGGTCGGTGACGGAGACGATCGATGCGGAATCGGGAGCGGGCGTAAACTCTTTCATCACGAGACGATGCAGCTCTCGAAGCCCGTGCGAATGAGCTCTTCCGGCAACTCGCGGCCGATGAAGACGAGGCGGCTCTCGCGGGGCTCGCCCTCCTTCCACTTCCGTTGGTGGTTACCTTCCAGCATCATGTGGACGCCCTGGAACACGTAGCGGTCGTCGTCATCATGGAAGGCGAGGATGCCCTTGGAGCGCAGGATCTTGCCGCCCTCGACCTGCACCAGGTTCTGGAGCCAGGGCATGAAGACATTTGGATCGAGCGGCTTGTCGGTCTTGAGCGAGAGCGACTGCATGTCCTCGTCGTGATAGTGCTTCAGGCCGTGGCCGTGATCGTGATGATGGTCGTGGCCGTGATGGTGATCATGATCATGGTCGTGATCATGGTCGTCGGCCGTCAGGAAATCAGGCTCAATGTCGAGGATGCGGGCGAGATCGAACGCGCCACGATCGAGTACGTCGGCCAGCGCCACCGAGCAGCGCTCGGTGCGATGCAGTTTCGCATAGGGGTTGATGCCACGGATGCGAGCCTCGACTTCCGCAAGCTCGGGCTTGGTGACGAGATCGGTCTTGTTCAGCACGATGACGTCGGCAAACGCGATCTGGTTCTTGGCTTCGGGTGCGTCCTTCAGACGATCGGAGAGCCATTTGGCGTCGGCGACCGTGACGACCGCATCGAGCCGCGCGTTCTTCTGCACGTCCTCGTCGACGAAGAAGGTCTGGGCGACCGGCGCCGGATCGGCAAGGCCTGTGGTCTCGACGATGATGGCGTCGAACTTGCCCTTGCGCTTCATCAGCCCGTCCATGATGCGGACGAGGTCGCCGCGCACGGTGCAGCAGATACAGCCATTGTTCATCTCGAACACTTCCTCATCGGCGCCGATGATGAGGTCGTTGTCGATGCCGATCTCGCCGAATTCGTTGACGATGACGGCGTATTTCTTGCCGTGGTTTTCCGACAGAATGCGGTTCAGGAGCGTGGTCTTGCCGGCACCGAGATAGCCGGTCAGGACGGTCACGGGAATTTTTGACGAGGTCGCTTCAGGCATAACAACTCCGGACTATCGGGCTTTTCGCGCGACGCCAGGCGGGGTGGCCCCCGGCCCTAATGGTCAAGCGCGCTGGTCAGGGCCTTTATATTGTGCCTGACCATGTCAATGTAAGTGGGTGCAGGCCCCTTTTCGCCGGTCAAACCGTCCGAAATCAGGGTCCCGCCGACCTTTGCGCCGGTCTCGGCCGCGATCCGCCGGATCAGGCGGTCATCGCTGATATTTTCCAGAAAAACCGCCGGGATTTTCTGGGCCTTGATCTGGCCGATGATGGCGGCGATATCCCGCGCGCTGGGCTCGGTTTCGGTGGAGACGCCCAGCGGCGCGATGAACTGGATGCCATATTCGGCGGCGAAATAGCCGAAGGCATCGTGGGTCGAGATCACCTTGCGCCGCTCAGGGGGGATCCTGGCCATCGCGTCCCGGACCTCATGGTCGAGCGCGTCGAGCTGTTCCAGATAGGCTTTGAGCCGGCTGCGGAAAAATTCCGCGTCATCCGGGGCCGCCGCGATGAGCGCATTGGCGATACCGGTGACGTAGACCTTCGCGTTCGGCACGGACTGCCAGGCATGCGGATCGGCGGCCGAGCCGAGCTTCAGCGGCGCGATGCCGGCGGTCGCGGTGACCATTTGCGCCTTGCCGCCGGAAGACTGCACCAGGCGCGGCAGCCAGCCCTCCAGCCCCAGCCCGTTGACGACGACGAGTTTTGCGTCGGCGATGCGTTTCGCATCACCGGGCGCGGGCATGTAGACGTGCACGTCGCTGTCCGGGCCGACCAGCGTCGTCAGGTTGACGTCGTCACCACCGATCGTGCGGACGAAGTCGCCGAGGATCGAGAAGCTCGCGACGACATTGAGTCGCTCCGCAGCATGCAACGGTGAGCCGATCAGCAGCAAGGCAAAGATCAGGAGGCTGCGCATCGTCACGCCTCCAGATGCCGGCCGGGAAACATCTGCCTGACGAGGCCGCCGACGCGGCCGAACAGGACAGAGACGATGTAGAGCACGGTCGCGACCAGAATGATCGCAGGGCCCGACGGCACGCGGGTCTGGAACGACAATACGAGGCCGGCATAGCCCGAGAGCCCGGCAACGACGACAGCAATGCAGATCATCACCGTCAGATCGCGCGACCAGAACCGCGCGATTCCTGCCGGAAGGATCATCAGGCCGACCGCCAGCAGCGTGCCGAGCGCCTGAAAGCCGTTGACGAGGTTGATGACGACGAGGGCGAGGAAGGCGAGATGCGCGGGGCCGCCGGCGCGGCTGACCGTACGCAAAAATAGCGGGTCGACACTCTCGATCACCAGGGGGCGATAGATCACCGCGAGCACGAGCAGCGTCACCGTGGCGTTGAACGCGACAACGAGCAGCGTCTGGTCATCCATCGCCAGGATGTTTCCAAACAAGACATGGAGCAGGTCGATATTGGTGCCCTTGATCGAGACGATGGTGACGCCGAGTGCCAGCGAGGCCAGATAGAAGGTCGCAAGCGAGGCGTCCTCCTTCAGCCCGGTCGAGCGCGCGACCACACCGGCGAGGATCGCAACTGCAAATCCGGCGATCAGGCCACCAGCCGTCATCGCGAACAGATTGAGGCCGGAGAGCAGGAAGCCGATGGCGGCACCAGGCAGGATCGCATGGGCCATGGCGTCACCCACGAGGCTCATCCGCCGCAGCATCAGGAAAACGCCGATCGGGGCGCCCGCCAACGCCAGCGCGATGATTGCGGCGAGCGCGCGCCGCATGAACTCGAATTCGATGAACGGACCGATCAGCGCGTCATAGATCATCTGCGGTCACGCCGCCCGCGAGCTGACATCATCAGCCGCGCAGGCGGACGCGCTGTCGTCAAAAGCCTCGCACATCCGCATCGCGACCATCAGATTCTCAGGCGTCAGCACCTCTGCCGTCGGCCCCCACGCCACGGGACCACGCGCCAAAATCAACGTCTCGCTGAAATGCGTGCGCACCATCTCCATGTCGTGGAGTGCGGCCAGCACGGTGCGGCCTTCGGCGTGCCAATGCTTCACCAGTGCGAGCAGATCGGCAATGGTCTTGCCGTCGATGGCGTTGAAGGGCTCGTCGAGCACGATCAGCCTCGCGTCCTGGAGCAGCACGCGCGCGAACAGCACGCGCTGCATCTGCCCGCCCGAGAGCGTGCCGATCGGGCGGTTCTCGAAGCCATTGAGGCCAACGGATGCGATCGCGCGCAGGATCCTTGCACGCGCGGCCTTGCCGATGCCGCCGAACAGGCCCGTCCCGCGCCACAGGCCGGTGCCGACGAAATCGAACACCGAGATCGGGAAGGTGCGGTCGATGTCCGCGCTCTGCGGCAGATAGGCGATGTCACGGGCGTCCAACCTGCCGAGATGGATGCTGCCGTCGAGCGGTTTGAGGATGCCCACGATGCCGCGCAGCAGCGTCGACTTGCCGGCGCCATTCGGGCCGATCACGGCGACCAGCGCGCCTGATGCGACCTCGCCGTTGAGGTGGTGCACGGCCGGATGGCGGTCATAGCCGAGCGTGACGTTGTGAAAGTGAAGCGCTGCCATGGTCACCTCATCGCCAGCCAGACGACGACCCAGAGCGCGGCGCAGACGGCGGCAGCGGCCGAGAGACGGCCCGCCCCGGTCATGCGCAGGATCGACCAGGGCGCGTCCTGGGCCGGATGTGGAGAGGCTGGATCGTGGACATGGGCGTGGCTGTGGTCATGCCCGTGCGAATGCGCATGGTCGTGGGAATGGCCGTGATTATGGCTGTGGGACGCGGCGGGAACCATGACTATGGACGTTATATTATAACATTACATCTGTCCATGCCCGCCCTCGGCGGCGCTTTCGGCAGCAAAAAGGCGGCCGCGCGAGCGACCGCCTCTGTTGTTGCGCCCTTCCAGGGCGGCACAGCGCCGCGAACGACGAGTTACGCCTTCTCGAACAGGGACTCGACGTATTCCCAGTTCACGAGGTTCTCGACGAACGCCTTGAGATAATCGGGACGACGGTTGCGATAGTCGATGTAGTAGGAGTGCTCCCAGACGTCGCAGCCCAGGATCGGCGTGGCGCCGTGCACCAGCGGATTCTCGCCGTTCGCGGTCTTGGAGATTTCGAGCTTGCCGTTCTTCACGGACAGCCAGCACCAGCCGGAGCCGAACTGGCCGACGCCCGCCGCCTGGAAGTCTGTCTTGAACTTCTCGAGGCCGCCGAGGTCTTCGTTGATCTTCTTCTCGAGCTTGCCCGGCAGCTTGTTGCCGCCGCCATTGGGCTTCATCCAGCTCCAGAAGTGGATGTGGTTGTAGTGCTGGCCGGCATTGTTGAACACCGCGGGATTCTTGCCGAACGAGCCCTTGACGATCTCTTCAAGGGACTTGCCTTCCCATTCGGTGCCCTTGAGCGCGTTGTTGCCGTTGGTGACGTAGGCCTGATGATGCTTGTCGTGGTGGAATTCCAGCGTCTCCTTCGACATGAACTGGCCGAGGGCGTCATAGGCGTAAGGGAGTGGGGGCAGCGTAAAGGTCATGGCTTCTTGTCCGCAACTTGGTGGGGAGCATCTAACGGTGACCCCTTATAGAAGGTTCCTGCGGCGTTAAATACCGCCAATTTGCGAAAAGGCGTGATGCGATCGCGCGGGCCCATTTGCACAAGTTCGCCGCAGGCAAGTGGATGTCGGCCCCGATGTGCTGCAAAATATCGTTGCCTTTGAAGCGGTTATGACAGAACGAATGTGCCATCGAGGCCGGGACGAGGCAGAGCCATGAGTATTGAGATCGACATTTTGAACGGCGACGCCTCGTGGCCGATCGCCAAGCCGCTGCATCAGGCGGTCTGGGGACCCGATATCGTCGCGAAGCGGCCCTGGGGCCACATCAAATGGGCCAATGCCGATTTGCGTGTGCTGATCGAGACGCCCGAGGACGGGCTCGTCTGCCATGTCGGCATCTATTTCCGCACCATCACCTGGAATGGACAGAAGACGCATGTCGGCGGCATCGGCGGCGTCTGCACGCGCGAGGACCGCCGCAACAGAGGTTATGCGACCATGGCAATCGACGCCGCCGTTCACACCATGCGCGCCAACGAGGCGGTTCGCTTCGCGATCCTGTTCTGCGAGCCGCACAATTTCGCGTTCTACGAGGCCCGCAGCTGGCTGCCTTTCAAGGGCGAAGTCTATTGCAGGCAGCCTGAAGGGCGAATCCGCTTCGATGTCATGGCGCCCTACGTCTTCAACATCGTGCGCGCGCCGACGCTCGGCACCATCGACCTCTGCGGCCTGCCCTGGTGAGAGCCTGAGGTTTTCGACGGCGGCCTCGGCCACCTGCTGCGCGGGGGCAAATGAGCGCAGGAATGTGATTCCATCAGGCGTTGCACGATCCGAAATTACTGCTATTGGAGGCACTCCATTCCGAGGCCCTCCGATGTCCCGCAGAATTGCCGCTCTCACCGCCCTTCTGGCTGCGCTGTCCGGCGCAATGGCCGCTCATGCACAGAGCGTCGGCGCGAGCGGGACCTGGCTGACCCAGGCGGGCGATGCCCGCGTGAAAATCAGCAAATGCGGCGGCGGCCTCTGCGGCGTCATCATCTGGCTGAAAGAGCCATACGACACCGCGACCGGCCAGCCCGCAACCGACAGCAAGAATCCCAATCCCGCGCTCGCCAGGCGCTCGATGATCGGCCTGCCATTATTCTCCGGCATGCAGCCGGCAGGATCGAACAAATGGTCGGGCCAGATCTACAATGCCGATGACGGCAGCACCTATGCGAGCAGCATCACCGTGACCGGGGCAGAGACGCTGCGCGTCGAAGGCTGCGTCGGCGCGCTCTGCGGCGGCGAGACCTGGACGCGCGCGGGACACTAGCTCACAGCCGCCACCATCGCCTTGAGTGCCGCGGCCGCCGACGCGTAACCGCCGCGCGCACCGTCGATGAAGTGCACGTGGTCGCTCCGCAACGCGGAGGGCGTGAAGCAGGTCATCATCGCGGCATCCTGCTGATAGAGCCCATAGCGTACGATGCCGTCGCGCGCAGCGGCGACGAGACGCTCGCTCAAGGCGCGTTCGAGCTCCGGCGTGCAGTCGAGAATCATGCGAAGGCCGTCGTCATACTTTCGGAAGTCGGAATTCTCGACCACCTGGCGCTTGTAGACTTTCGGCAGGAAGCCGCCGGCGTTGATGTCGAAGCGCATCAGGACATAAGCAAAGAGCGTATAGGCGAGCAGCCCTGCGCGGCGCTTGAACAACGAGCCTCCCCGGATCGCCCGAGCCTCGTAGTCCAGCCCCTGCGGCGGCCATTTCAGCGGCGGCCCCTGCGGCGGCACGGGACGCCCCGCATCCGGACTGCGCTCGACCAGGTGGATGATGTCCTCGATCACTTTTCGGAACGCCAGCGGATCGGCGTCGCGCGCGGGCATCACCAGCACCGACAGAATCAGCCCGCGCGACGCCGGCATCACCTCGAAGCGGCAGGACAGGCCGGAAAGATCGGGCTGCGTCCCCGCGGGCGCCTCAGCGACGGCGAACTCGCCACGCTTCATCGCGGCGTCGGCGAAGGCGAGCCCACCGCCGGAGAACATCGCATAGGACAAATTGGCCGACGGACCGAAACGCGCGACGCGTACGTCGAGACCTTTTGCGCGGATGGCACTCACCGGCACCAGCGCGACGCGCATCTTCAGGTCGAGGTCTTCCCGGACCCAGGTCGCCGTCGCAGCCAAAGCTTCGCGAGCGGCTTCGAGATCGCCAGGCGCGACCGCAAAGCTGGCGCCGTCGCCGCCGAACACGAAGGGAAATTCGCGTCCCTCGAGCGCATTCGTCACCGCCGCGATCACGGCGGCGCCGGCCATGTTGACGGCCTTGTAACGCTGCGCCGCAATCGCCTTGGTGGAATCGACGATGTCGGCGACTCCGACGCTCCAGTCGTCCGGCAGCGGCGAATAGAGTTTCGGCTCCATCAGCCGGGTGAAGCCCCGGAAAACGGGGATGCTGCCGTAAAAGGAGTCGGCTGTCATCGCAGGAAGCCGGTCAGGTTTGCACCAGAACAGATACGGGGCGGGATCGATCGGGGTTCACCTGCCGGCTGTCCCGAGCGACAGCGCATCATTGGCGAAATGGAGGACAACAACAAGATGCCGGAGCAGGCTGGCCCGGCGCCGTTCGTCGGCGATGTCGCAGGATACGGCGCTAGTGCAGCTTCTCGTCCTCGCGCTTGCGCAACGCGGATGCCGGCATGTCATGACAGCCGATCAGCCGCACAAATTGCTGCGGATACATTTCGTGGCCGTTGCCGCTGGAGTTTTGATGCGACATCGGCGGGCAGCGCGTATCGTCCAGTTTCGCGGGCGAGGGCTGCACGGGCGTTTGGCCGAGACTTTGAGAGGCCATGGACTGCTCCCTGTCGTTTAGGGCAGTTCGATTGACGTAACTCATTCGATGACGCGGCATCTTACGACCAAATCCGGCAAGATGTCATTGGGCCAGATCAAGGCAATTGTGTCCGCCGGGCTCCGGTTACGCCGTATTGCCGGCGTCGATGGTGAACACGGTGCCTGTCACGTTGCGACCGCCCTCGCCGAGCAGATATTCCACCATGCGCGCGACGTCGTCGGTCTCCGGCAGGCGGCGCAGCGCGCTGCGGCCGGCGATGCGCTTGCGGCCGTCGTCGGAGAGATTATGCGTGAGCTCGGTATCGATGAAGCCGGGCGCGATCGCGTTCACGGTGATGCCGAGCTTGCCGACTTCGCGCGCGAGCGAGCGGGTAAAGCCGGTGGCAGCAGCCTTCGTCGCGCCGTAGACCGACAGGCCGTTATAGCCTGTCGTCGCGATGATCGAGGAGATGTTGATGATGCGGCCGGCGCCATCGGCCATCATCTGACGCGCGACATATTTGGTGAGGATGATCGGCGACAGCACGTTGAGCTGCACCAGCGCCTCGATCTGCGAATTGTGCATGGTCGCGAGCAGCCCCTCGGTGCCGAGGCCGGCATTGTTGACGAGACCGTAGGTCGGACCGAACTCGTCGCGGACGAGCTTTGCGAAAGCCGGAATCGCGTCGATCGCGGCGAGGTCGCAGGCGCGGAAATGCAGTCGCCCCTCGGAGACGCCGATCGCAGCCTTGAGCTCGTCGCTCTCGCGCCGCGCGGCTGCAATCACGTTGTAGCCGGCGCCCACCAGGCGCTTGCCGATCGCAAGACCAATGCCGCGGCTGCCGCCGGTGACGAGAACATTATGCATCGGTGCGCGCCAGTTTGCCGGCCGGGGTGACATCGAGCGCCTCGACGAAGCGGATCACCGCCGGCACCTTGTGCGACGCAAGCTGCGCGCGGCACTGATCCAGGATCTGGTCGCGGATCTCTTTCGCCCGCGCCTGATCGGTGCCGTCAGCGAGGATCACGTCGGCAACGACGATGCCGCCGGTGATCGGGCTGCGGCGGGATTTGGCCCGCGACATCAGCACGTCAGGGTGACGGTTGATTGCCGCTTCGATCTCTTCGGGATGAACCTTGAGGCCACCGATATTGATGATGCCGCCGCGGCGGCCGACGAAATAGTAGCGGTCGCCGCGCAATTCGACGATGTCGCCACTGTCGACGAACCCCTCGCCATCGGTGAGTGCCGCAGCGTCGCGGCCAATGTAGGCGTGTGCCGTGCGCGTCGAGCGGATGCGCAGCGAGCCGTCGACGACCTTCATCTCGACACCATTGCGGTTGCCGAGATAATTGGCCGGAAAGCCTTCGAGCCCGTCATTGACCGCGAAGCCGACGCCGGCCTCGGTCGACGCGTAGGCATGGCCGATGGAGGAATTGGGGAAGGCCGCCTTCAGGCCATCGAGCACCGCCTGGTCGGCGATCTCACCGGAGAGGCGGACATAGCCCGGCTTGAATTGCGCGGCCGAGCCGCTCATCAGGAGCTTGCGCCAGTGCGAAGGCGTGCCGGAGATGTGTGAGACGCCGCGCGCATTCAGCCGTGCGACGTGATCAGGGAGCGCCTCATGCGGGTCAGACAACACCATCGAGCCGCCCGAGAGGATGGCGCGGAGGAATATCTGCAGGCCGCCATAGCGGCGAATGTCATAGAACGTGGCCCAAACCGGCGCGGGTCCCTTTGCGGGGCCCTCGGCGACGATGGCGCCGGTGAGCGCTTCCAGCGTGTGACCGACGATTTTGGGCACGCCTGAGGTGCCCGAGGTGAGCATCAGCCATTCGGTGGCGCGTTCGGTCTCGGCAGGGTGCGCGGGCTGAAGCGGCAATTGCGCGATGACGACCAGCGAGACGTCGGTCGCGGCCCAACGATCGGGCTCGTCGGTAACGACGGCATCGATCCCGGCATCCGCGATCAGCGCGTCCAGATGCGCCGGGTTGAGATCCGGCGGGCAGAGCAGCATGCGACGGGCGATGCCATCCAGCTCGATCATTGCAAGGCCCGAACGGAGTTGGTCGGACAATTTCAGCAGCACCGCGCGGCCGGACAATTCGCGCAGGCGGCCACCGAGGACCGTCTGCGACAGGATGTCCGTCAGCGACACGACATCGTGGGCATCCGACAGGGTGCGGCCGGTCAGCTCCGTGCCGAGATGGTTGCGGAGCGCAAAGATCTCAGGCGGGGACATTTTCGTAGGCCCGCACGAAATCACCCACGGTGGCGGGGAACGCGGCGTCCTCGGAAATGGTGAAGGGATCGACGCCGGTCTCGTCCTCGAGACGCGCGACGAGAATTGCGAAGGCGAGGGAGTCGAACCCCGTCTCGTGCAGGGACAAATCGTCCGAGAGGGCGGGAAGCGTGATGTGCTGCTCCTTGGCGATCTGCTGGATCGCCTCGATGACCTTGGACCTTACCGACATGGCTGGCTTGCCTCTGAGTTGGTTGATCGATCGTGCCTCTTGCGGCGGCGCTCGGATGACCGCCTCCCATGCCACCTGTTTACCGGACAGAAGTAAATGGCCTCTTGGACAATTCGGATAAAATTGGACCTATCTGGCAATTTTGCTCGGTTACAGCCTGATCGCGCCGCCCACAATCTGCGCAAAAGTTCCGGAATCGAGCGCAACGTAAGCGCCGGATCCCGGCTCGAGCATGTATAGCGGTTCCGTTATCGCACCCGGGTCAAAGCCTGCGCGGGCGAGCTCGCCCTTCTTCTGCTTGAAGGTTTCGGTCGCGTCCAGCTCGCGCGAGATGCGGATGAAGACGGGACGGGCGTAAACCGGCAGGCGCTGTGCGAGATGGGCTGGCAGGGCTTCAATATCGAATCCCTCGTTAACGACGATCGCGCTCATGCCGGCGCGACCGTCGGTGCCGGGAATGCTCACGCCGTAGGTGGTGGCATCAACCACGCCGGTGAAATCGCGCACGGCGTCGTTGACCTCTGATGTCGCGACGTTCTCACCTTTCCAGCGGAAGGTGTCGCCGATGCGATCGACGAAATGGAAGAAGCCCTTGTCGTCGAGCCGCATCAAGTCGCCGGTGCGGAACCAGGCATCGCCCTTGGCGAAGACGTCGCGCAGAATCTTCTTCTCGGTCTCGCCGGCATCGGTATACCCCTCGAAGCGGCCCCCGCCCTCGTCCGCCTTGCCGATGCGACCGATGGCCTCACCCGGCTCGCCGCGAGCGCAAGCGACACAGAGGCCCTCCTCGTTGCGCAGCGGAGCACCGCTTTCGGGGTCGAGCTTGACGAGGCTGGCGGGGAAACGATGCGCCAGCAGGGGCGGGATGCGGCCGATTGCGCCGGGCTGCCCCTCGACGTTGAACAGCGAGAAATTGCCTTCGGTCGCGGCATAGAATTCGAGAATGCGCGGGATAGCGAAACGGCTCTGGAAATCTTCCCAGATGTCCCCGCGCAGACCGTTGCCGCACACCAGTCGCAGCCGATGACGACTCTCATATTCGGACGGCGGCGCCCTGAGCAGATAGCGGCAGAGCTCGCCGATATATTGAAACAGCGTACAGTCGTGCCTGACGATATCGGACCAGAAGTTCGAGGCCGAGAACCTCTCCGCGATCACCACCGAGCCGCCGGCGGCGAGCATGCTGCACGGCGCGACGATGCCTCCGACCGAGTGGAACAGCGGCAGGCAGTCATAGAGCCGATCCTGCGGCGAAGCGCCGGTGAGGCCGGCGAACCAGAAACCCCAATTGAGAATGCGACGATGGCTGATGCTGGCGGCCTTCGGCAAGCCCGTCGTACCCGAGGTGTAGATCAGCAGCGCACGATCATCGATGGTGACGCCGACGCGCTCTTCCGGCGACAGCGGCCCGTCTTCAAGCACAGCGAGCGCAACGTCGATCGCGCGCTCGCTGCGGGCATCGCCATGGCTCCAGATTTTGGCCTCTGTCCTCAGGTGCGGCGTTGCGCTCTCCAGCATCTCGGTCGTCTCGTGCGCGACGATGATATACGAGGGCTTTGCGACGTCGAGGCAATGCGCGAGAGATTGCCCGACCAGCCTGGTATTGATCAGTGCCACCACGCCGCCGACGCGGCTGATGCCGAGCCAGGCCGCGACATAATCGATGCAGTTGGGCATGATCAGCGCGACGCTGTCGCCCTTGACCACGCCAACGGAGCGCGCCCAGCGCGCATAGCGATTGATGCGTTTCGAGAGCGCGTCATAGTCGAGTCGAGCGTCGTTGGTGACCAGCGCGATGTGGTCGGGCTGGCGCCGTGCCCAATCGTCGACGACATCGGCGAACAGGCGGCCCGGCAATTTCTCGATCCGCGCGGTCAGCTCGATCGCCTTCAGCCAGATCTTTGAAGCCGACGGTGCGCGCGCGGCTTTCGGCTGTTCGATCACACCGGTGCTCATGCCGTTCATTCTTTCGGAACGTGTCTGCTGGTTCCGGCAGCTTAGCCCGCGGGCCCTGCCCAGGTGTTAAGAGACAAGGTAAAAGCCTGATGGCGCGCGATTAACTCTAGTCGCCCTTTACCAAGCCGACCGGATCGGCGTGCGGTCCCGCGCTGCTTGCAATATCTCATGAGGTGCGGAAGCTTCCCTCGCCCACGAGGGGAGAAGGGACGAGAGAGCGGAGACTGGACGATGTTCATCAGGCGACATTTCCTTCAAATCGCCGCCGGTGCCGCGGCTGCGCTCGCGGCGCCGCGTGCCAATGCGATTGGCAACCCGTCCTATCCTTCGCACAGCGTGAAATGGGTGGTGCCTTATGCACCGGGCGGGGCGACCGACGTGCTGTCCCGGCTGATCTGCCAGCGCCTGTCCGATCGGCTCGGACAGACCTTCATCGTGGAGAACAAGCCGGGCGCCGGCGGCAATATCGGCACGCAGGCGGTGATCACGTCCACGCCGGACGGCTACACCTTGCTGCTGACCTCGACCGCGAATGCGATCAACGCCTCGTTCGATCCGACACTGCCTTACGATTTCGCCAAGGGCATCACGCCGGTCGCCGGCGTCGCACGCATTCCGCTGGTGCTCGTCGTCAACAACGATTTGCCGGTGAAGAGCGTCGCCGACTTCATCGCCTACGCCAAGGCCAATCCCGGTAAGATGTCGATAGCTTCGTCGGGGATCGGCACGTCGCTGCATCTCTCCGGCGAGCTGTTCAAGTCGATGGCGGGCGTGCAGTTCACCCACGTGCCCTATCGCGGCTCCGCACCCGGCCTGACCGACGTGATGAGCGGCCAGATCCAGGGCATGTTCGACAACGTGACGTCGTCTTTCGAGCTGGTGCGCGCCGGCAAGCTTCGTGCGCTCGGCGTCACCACGCGCGAGCGATCGGACATCCTGCCTGACGTGCCGCCAATCGCCGACACGCTAGCCGGCTACGAAACGTCTTCGTTCTACGGCGTCGGCGCACCCTATGACACGCCGCGCGAGATTGTCGACCTGCTCAATCGCGAGGTCGACATGGCGCTATCCGACGCGGGGATCAAGGCCCGCATCGCCGAACTCGGCGCGATCCCCCTGCACGGCAATCCAGGCGAGTTCGGCGGCATGCTGACCGCCGAGACCGAGCGCTGGCGCAAGGTGGTGGAGCTGTCGGGAATCAAGAAGGAATAGCCAGCGGCTTCTGCGCGCCAAACAGACGGATGTTCATCCCGAATGACAGTATCGCAGGCCTTCAGTACGCCCGCTTGTGGCGCCGGCGCGGCGGCTCGTTGAAGGCATAATAGGGATTTAGATCGCAGGTTGCAGCGAGGCCCGACGCGGTGGCCCGGCACTGCGGCAGCGACGTGAAGGAGCAGTCGAACCAATCGCTGCCGCCGCCGCGAAGACCGCCCGAGTAAACGTGCATGCATACCGGATAGTGTGGATCGTAGCGCTGGGCGCTGGCATCTGCGGCAACGAACAGCGTGGCAACGGCAGTGACGATCAGGAGCGGCAGGCGCATCGGACATTTCCTTCAAGCGGGCAGGCGTTATGCCATTTCGATATGGCACAACAGCGCGGAAGAAGCGACCGTTCCTGTTTATACCTCTCCCGCTTGTGAGCTGCAGCAAAACCGGTCCGACACGCTGCCCTAGCGATCCGAAACCGCGAAGGCGCTCCGTGCCGGGCCTGCATTGAACGCATATCTCGCCACATCAGTCCTTCGACAAAGGTCGCAGGTGACTGGGGCAGGAAACCGCTCGCACGCCCGGGCGAACGGACTAGTCTTGCGATCACAACGCGGCCCCGGACCGATGATGTTCCAGGGCGATCAACAAACATATGGGCTGAAGGAAACGCACATTTGCGCTCGGGCTTTCGGGCGCAGCTCCGCTGTGAGCGGGGCCAAGATGCGCTGGCCGGTCCGTGGGCTCGGGGCATGCAAGAGAGCTTTTCGTCTCCGTTCATCCGCTATCCGATCGGCACCTCGCTGCTGATGGCCGGCATCCTGTTCGTGGGCCTCGTCGCCTATCCTCTGCTGCCGGTCGCGCCGCTGCCCCAGGTCGACTTTCCAACCATCCAGGTTTCCGCGTCGCTTCCCGGCGGCAGCCCGGAAACCATGGCGTCATCGGTGGCTCAGCCGCTCGAGCGCCAGCTCGCGCAGATTCCCGGCATCACGCAGATGACGTCGACGAGCTCGCTCGGCTCGGCCTCGATCACCATCCAGTTCGATCTCAACCGCCTGATCGATGCTGCCGCGAACGACGTGCAGGCCGCGATCAACGCCGCGAGCGGCCAATTGCCGAAGAACCTGCCCTCGCCGCCGACGTACCGCAAAGTCAACCCGGCGGATTCCCCGATCATGATCCTGTCGGCAACCTCGGACACGCTGCCGCTGACCACCGTCAGCGACCGCACCGACGCCCAGCTCGCGCAGCAGATCAGCCAGATTCCCGGCGTCGCCCAGGTGTTCGTCGGCGGGCAGCAGAAGCCCTCGGTGCGCATCCAGGTCGATCCGGCCAAGCTGGTCGCCAAGGGCCTGTCGCTGGAGGACGTGCGCAACCAGATCGCCATCGCGACCACCGACAGCCCAAAGGGCAATATCGACGGCACCAGGCGCGCCTACACGGTCTACGCCAACGACCAGCTGCTCGAGGCCAGCCAGTGGCAGGACGTCATCGTCGCCTATCGCAACGGCGCGCCTTTGCGGATCCGCGACATCGGCGAGGCGGTGGCGGGACCGGA
Source organism: Bradyrhizobium sp. USDA 4449 (assembly GCF_054056275.1). Classification (NCBI taxonomy): domain Bacteria; kingdom Pseudomonadati; phylum Pseudomonadota; class Alphaproteobacteria; order Hyphomicrobiales; family Nitrobacteraceae; genus Bradyrhizobium; species Bradyrhizobium sp. USDA 4449. The sequence goes on from NZ_JBSRYD010000001.1 coordinate 1,164,505, forward strand.
GGACATGAAGACCGCAGCCTGGGCCGACGGCAAGCGCGGCGTGTTCCTCGTCATCTTCAAGCAGCCCGGCGCCAATGTCATCGAGACGGTCAACCGCATCAAGGAGAGACTGCCGCGGCTGATCGCGGCGATACCGCCCGCGATCGGCATCAAGATCATCAGCGACCGCACCATCACGATCCGCGAGGCCGTCGACGACGTGCAGATCACGCTGATGATCACCATCATGCTGGTGGTCATGGTGATCTTCATCTTCCTGCGCAGCTTCTGGGCCACGATCATCCCGAGCATCACCGTGCCGCTGGCGCTGCTCGGCGCCTGCTCGCTGATGTGGGTATTCGGCTATTCGCTGGACAATCTCTCGCTGATGGCGCTGACCATCGCAGTCGGATTCGTGGTCGACGACGCCATCGTGATGCTGGAGAACATCACGCGCTACGTCGAGCGGGGCGAGAACCCCGTCACCGCCGCTTACAAGGGGGCGGCCGAGATCGGCTTCACCATTGTCTCCATCAGCATCTCGCTGGTCGCCGTGCTGATTCCGCTGCTGCTGATGGGTGGCATCATCGGCCGGCTGTTCCGCGAATTTGCGGTGACGCTGTCGATGGCGATCTTCGTTTCGCTCGTGGTGTCGCTGACCCTGACGCCGATGATGGCCTCGCGTTTCCTGCGCTCCGACCACGAGGCCCGCAGCGGCCGCCTTTACCAATGGAGCGAGCGGCTGTTCGAGCGTCTGCTCGGCGCCTATGAGCGCGGGCTCGACCTCGCTCTGCGGCGCAGCTTCATCACGCTCTGCGTGTTCTTTACCACCGTCGCGCTGTCGGCGCTGCTGTTCATCCTGATCCCGAAGGGCTTCTTCCCGCAGCAGGACAACGGCTTCCTCACCGGGGTGTCGGAAATGCCCCAAGATATCTCCTTCGCCGAGATGAAGCGGCGGCAGGAAGAGCTCAATGCCATCGTGCAGGCCGACCCTGCCGTCGATTCCATCGCGATGTTCATCGGCGGAGGCGGCACGGCGCTGAATTCGGGGCGCATGTACGTCACGCTGAAGCCGCTCGGGGAACGCGGCGCGAATGCGCAGCAGATCATCGCGCGGCTGCGGCCGAAGCTCGCCAGGGTCGAGGGCGCGCGCCTCTTTATGCAGGCCTCGCAGGACGTGCGGCTCGGCGGGCGCGCGACCCGTACCCAGTTCGAGTTCACGCTGCAGGACGCCAACCTGGCCGAGCTGAACGCCTGGGCACCGAAGATCCTGACGGAAATGAAGGGCCTGCCGGAGCTTCGCGACGTTGCTACCGACCAGCAGACCGAGGGCACCACGCTGCAGCTCACGATCAACCGCGACACCGCCGCGCGTTACGGCATCCAGCCGCAGCTGATCGACGACACGCTCTATGATGCCTTCGGCCAGCGCCAGGTGGCGCAATATTTCACGCAGACCAACAGCTATCACGTGATCCTCGAGATCACGCCTGCGCTGCAAGGCAAGCTCGACACGCTCGACAAGCTCTACATCAAGTCGCCCCTGACCGGCGACGAAGTGCCGCTCTCGGTGATCTGCAGCTGGAATAACGACCCCGTGCGCCCGCTCGCGATCGCTCATCAGAGCCAGTTTCCCGCGGTGACGATCAGCTTCAACCTTGCCGAAGGCGTTGCGCTGGGACAGGCAACCGCCGCGGTGATGCGCGCGGTCGGCGAGATGGGCGCGCCGCCGACACTGTCCATGAGCTTCCAGGGCACGGCACAGGCGTTCCAGCAATCGCTTGGCACCGTGCCGATGCTGATCCTCGCCGCCCTCGTCGTGGTCTATCTGGTGCTGGGGGTGCTCTATGAGAGCTACATCCACCCGCTGACCATCCTGTCCACGCTGCCATCGGCCGGCGTCGGCGCAATCGCGATCCTGATGCTATCAGGCTTCGATTTCAGCCTGATCGCCCTGATCGGGGTCATCCTCCTGATCGGCATCGTCAAGAAGAACGGCATCATGATGGTGGACTTCGCCATTGCCGCCGAGCGCGAGCAGCATCTGAGCCCGGAGCAGTCGATCCGCCAGGCCGCGCTGCTGCGCTTCCGCCCCATCATGATGACGACGATGGCGGCGCTGCTCGGCGGCGTCCCGCTGATGCTGGGCACCGGCACCGGCGCGGAGATCCGCCAGCCCCTCGGCTACGCCATGGTCGGCGGCCTCGCGGTCAGCCAGGCACTGACCTTGTTCACGACGCCCGTCGTCTATCTCTACCTCGACCGCTTCTCCAACGCGCTGTCACGCTGGATGGCGAGAAAGCCGGAGGTGGAGGAAGAGGGCGAGGAGCGGAAGGACGCGGCGGAGTAGGTAGGCGGCGCTGCTGCTAGCTCCTCCGTCATTGCGAGCGCAAACCAATCCAGGACTGTTTCCGCGGGGATAATCTGGATTGCTTCGTCGCCAGCGCAAAATTGCTTCGCAATCTTGTCGCTGGCTCCTCGCAATGACGATGGGGCGAGACGGGTCTCACCCCAGTCCCTGCAACACCAGCCGGTTGAGCCTTGCGGTAAACGCGGCCGGATCTTCCGGCAGCTCGCCATCCAGAATCTGCGCCTGCTCGAGCAGGAGCAGGCTGAGATCGTCGACCGTCTTCGAGCCGGCCTGCGCCCTGGTGATCGCCGTGACCATCGGGTGGCGCAGATTGATCTCCAGGATCGGCTTGGTCCGCATGCCGCGGTTCTGCTGCGCCAGGATTCGCTCGAGCTCGCGGCTCGGGCCCTGGCTATCGGCGACGAGGCAGGAGGCAGAGCTGGTGAGACGGGTCGAGGCCTTGACGTCGCTGACGCGCTCGCCAAGCGCGGCCTTGATCACCGCGATGGTGGCGGCCTCATCCGCCTCGGGCTCGTCCTTCTTCGCCTCATCCTTGTCGTCGACGCGCGGAATCAGGTCGAGATTGAGGTCGCCCTGGCTCAACGACTTCAGCGGCTTGCCCTCGAACTCCGTCGGCATCGAGGTCCAGAACGCATCGACGGGATCGGACAGCAGCAGCACCTCGATGCCGCGTGCGGTGGCAGCTTCCAGTCGTGGACTGGCCTTCAGCCGCTCGATGCTCTCGCCGACAAGATAATAGATCTCGGTCTGGTTCGGCTTGAAATCGGCGACGACGTCCTTGAGCGCGCGCTTCTCGCCCGATGTGGTGGTGAAGCGCGACAGAGCAAGCAGCTTTTCGCGGCGCTCGAAATCCTCGTAGATGCCCTCTTTCAGCACTGCACCGAACGCGTCCCAGATCTTTGCGAAATTCTCCGCATCCTTCTCGGCAAGGCTTTCGAGCTCGTTGACGACGCGGGTCGCCACCGCTTTCCGGATCTGCGCCAGCTGCGGATTGTTCTGGAGCATCTCGCGCGAGATGTTGAGCGGAAGGTCCTCGCTGTCCACGACGCCGCGAATGAAGCGCAGGTAGCCCGGCAGCAGGTCGGCATCGTCAGTGATGAAGACGCGGCGGACATAGAGCTTGACGCGGCCCTTGCGATTCGGCTCGAACAGGTCGAATGGCTTGGTCGATGGCGCGAACAGCAGCACGGCATAGGAGTAGCGGCCTTCGGCACGGTAGTGCAGGGTCATCGCGGGGTCGTCGAAGGCGGATCCGATCTGCTGATAGGCCTTCTTGTAATCGTCGGCCGAAAGTTCGGATTTCGAACGCTGCCATAGCGCGCTCGCCGAGTTGATCTGGCGAGGGTCGCCTTCGCCAGGCACCAGCTCGATCGGGAACAGGATGTTGTCGGAATAGGCGCCGACGATGCGCTCGATCTCGTATGTTTCGAGATATTTCCTGGCGTCGTCCTTCAGGTGCAGGACGATTTCGGTGCCGCGCGCCACGCGCGCCGCTTCCTCGTCACTGGCGCGCGCGATCTCGAAGCCCGAGCCGCCTGAGGACGTCCAGGTCCAGACATCGCTCTCGCCGGCGCGGCGGCTGATTACGACGATCTTGTCTGCGACCATGAAGGCGGAATAGAAGCCGACGCCGAACTGGCCGATCAGGCCGAGGCCGTCCTTGGCCTCCTTCAGCTTCGAGACGAACGCCTTGGTGCCGGAGCGGGCAATGGTGCCGAGATGGTCGATCAGCTCCTGCCGCTCCATGCCGATGCCGTTGTCGGCAATTGTCAGCGTTCCCGCCGCCTTGTTCGGGACGATCCGGATCTTGAGCGCGTCGCCCTCGCCCAGCAGGGCCGGATTGGCGATGGCCTCATAGCGCAGCTTGTCGCAAGCATCCGAGGCGTTGGAGACGAGCTCCCGCAGGAAAATGTCGGTTTCAGAATAGACGGAATGCACCATCAGGTGCAGCAGCTCGGAAACCTCTGCCTGGAAAGGCTGCGTATGCGTGGCCGTGTCGGACGTCGTCATGCGTTTACCCGGTCAATCAGAAGTGGAGAAAGCCCGGATATAACGCGATGGGATGGAGGATCAAGTGGGCGCGCGAACCGCCACCCCGAGAGGGGCGGTTTTGACGACGTGGATCAGGTCACGCAGCGGCCGGGCTGGAGCAGTTTTGCGACTTCGGTCAGGGAGCTGACCATAGGCTCGCAGGCGATCGTCGGCTTGCGGCCGGGCTTCAGCAGGATGGGAGCCGGCTTTGCATTGCCGGTCTCGACGACCGCGGGGACGCGCAACAGCACGGACGTATCGGCAAGGTCATTGAGCCGCATCGAGACGGTGCGGGTGGGAACCGTTGAGGGTTTCAGGGCACCCAGGCGATCGGATTTGCTGCCGCGATTGACATTCTCGCTTGCGACGTTTCGACCCGCGGCTGGGCCCGTGACCGCCTGCCAGCGGTCGGCCGTATCGTGGCCAGAGGCCAGCTGCACGGCGCCAACTTGAACGACGCCGAGCGTCGCGACGAGTGCGACGGCACCCAGAAATACCTGTTGAATCTGTGGCATGGCTGTCGGTCCCTCGCCCCATGGCGATCGCGGGAACAACGCGAGGAGAGGACCGGAGTTTCCCAGAGGTTAAGATCACTTAACCGTGTGCCAAATTCACGCCAATCTGCACAAAAAAAATTGCAGCCGCTTGGAACGACTTCCGGGCCCGGGAGTCGTCCCAGCAGCCGGCTATTCCCCCCTGCCCCATAAGCCGGCGACGTAGGGCGCGACTGTGGTGATGCCAGTCGCGCCTTACTTTTGTCTGGGCTGCCTTTTGTCTGGGCTGCCTCACTTCGTCTTTCCCGCCAGCCAATCCCGCCCCTCAGCATAGAGCTTCTCAACCTCGGGGCCGGTCAGGCCCGGCATATCGCGCTTGACCTTGTAACCGATCAATTCCTGGACGTACGCGAGATGGCGATAGCCTTCCGGCAGCGCGGCCAGCGCCTGCTGGTCGAGCCGGAGTGTCGCGGCGGGATCGACCGGGTCGATCCGGTCCTTCTCATAGATCGGCTGGCGGCGGACGATGCCCCATTGGCCCTTTCGTTTCTCCAGGAAATCGTAGAACCGCCCCGTGCAGACGACATCGCAGAGCACGTCGTGCACCAGGGCCCGCTGCGAGATCGTCATCTTGGTCTGGGCAATAGCCCGCTCGCCGGCGAGATCGATGCTGATGCCGCCGAGGAAATGCAGGATGCGGACGCCCCTGGCAAAGCCCTCCTGGCTGACCCGCATGAAATCCCGCGCCGGCCCCTGAAACCAGGTCGCGGACATCCAGCCCTCTTCGTGCCAGACGGTGGCAAAGCGCTCCCAGTCACCGGCGTCGCGCCACACCGCCCAGTTCTCGACGAGGTCGCGGATGGCAAGGCGGTCGAGGAGTTGCTGGTCCATGATGCGAGGTCTCCGGATGGCTTGAAGCGGCGAGGGATGTCATCGCGGCGAGACATCAACGAGGCAATAAGGTCGCCGTCAAGCATGCGACGGCTGGCAGCCGTTCGAATTGCCCACAATGACGAAGCGCGATACGCGTAGCGAACCTTGCAATCAACCTGATGGCGACTAGTATTGGCGCCGATGCAGATGAAATCCCCGTTACTGGCCGCGCTTTTCGGGTTGCTGGCGGCGTTCCCCGCCTGCGCACAGACCGCTACCCAGAACGAGAGTGTCAAGGCGTGGAAGGCAGGGATCGCGGCGCATATCGCCAGCAACAAGTATTTTCCAGCGAACGGATTGGGACAAACCGGCCAAGCCAAGGTCGCATTCTCCATCGACCGGTCCGGCAAATTGATCTCGCGGGCGTTGACGGAAAGCGCCGGCTCGCGGGCGCTCGACGATGCAGCGCTCATGATCATCGCCCGCGCCGACCCCTTTCCGGCACCGCCTTCGGAATTGAAGGACCAGTCGTTCTCGTTCACCGTGCCGATTGTCTTCACCGGCCGACAGTTCCAGGTGTCGCCCTTCGCGATCCTGTTGAGGAAGCCAGACTCTCCCCTCACCGAGCCCGAGCCGATGACCGCCTGGCGCAAGGCAGTCACCGAGCATGTCTGGCGCCACGGGGCGTTTCCGCCAGAGGCCGCCGGTCAAAGGGCCGATGCCGGCGTCACATTCGTGGTCGATCGTTCTGGCAAGCTGATCTCGAGCGCCTTGGTCGAAAGCACCGGCTCCGCGCCGCTGGACGCCGCCGCCCTCGCCATGGTGGAGCGATCCGTGCCGTTCCCGAAGCCGCCTGCCGAGGCGAAGGATGATCTGCAGAGAGTGACCGTCCTCATGGCGTTCGACGGGACACGGCTAAACTCAGGGCCGTCGCCGGAGCAGGAAAAATTTCTCCAATCCTGGATCGAAGGCCAGGGCAAGTCGAATGCGAAATCGCCCGGACCGAACGATACCAAGCTGAATTCCATGCTTCGCAGCATTTGCCGCGGCTGCTGAGTCAGGGCAAAAATAAGCTCTCCGTTACACGCGAAAACGGCGCGTCTTGCGACGCGCCGTTTTCCATTTCGATAGAGGCTTCCTGAAACCGCCGGCGCCTGGTCAAGCCGCCGGCGCCTTCGGCGCGCGGTTGCGCGAGTTGCGCTGGAAGAACAGGGCCTGGCTCGCCACCGCCGACACCATCGCGGGCTGGAACGGTTTTGAGATCAGGAAGGCCGGCTCCGGACGCTCGCCGGTGAGGAAGCGCTCCGGATAGGCGGTGATGAACACCACCGGCACCTCGAAGGTGCGGAGCAATTCGTTGACCGCATCCAGGCCCGACGAACCGTCGGCGAGCTGGATGTCGGCGAGGATCAGGCCCGGCCGCTTGTTCTTGGCCAGCGCCACCGCATCGGCATGGGTGCGCGCGACGCCGACCACGTTGTGGCCGAGATTCTTCACGAGGCTCTCGAGATCCATGGCGATGAAGGTCTCGTCCTCGATGATCAGCACGTCGGTGGCGATCTCGGCCGCCATTTCGCGACCTGCCGCATCGGCCAGCCGGCGGGTCTCGGCGACATCGGTGCCGAGCACAAAGGCGACTTCCTCTTCCGAAAACCCTTCCAGCGAGAGCAGCAGGAAGGCCTGGCGCGGCAACGGCGTTATGTTGGACAGCCGCCGCTCGGGCGGCATCGGCAGCGTCGCAACCTCGGAATCGTCGTTGACCGAGACGGAATTCCAGATCTGGGTGAACAGCCGGAACAGGCCGGCGCGTGGCCCATGGCTCTCGTCGAGCACCGAGGGGTCGCCCAGCATGGCTTCCAACATGGCTGCAACATAGGCGTCGCCGGAGGCTTGGCTGCCCGTCAGGGCGCGCGCATACCGACGCAGCAACGGCAAGTGTTCAGCAACGAGCTGTGAACGGGACATCCCCACTCCATTCATCTTCGGGCCGGCTTGGCAACGCGGGGGGCCCGGGTTCCCCTGCTGGGCTGTTTACGCTTCAGGCCAAGAAAAGTTCCGCCGCGGGCGGAACTATTTGTCGGACGTCGAATTGAACTCGTCCAGGGAACGGCTCCCGGTTGAGAAAACCTATCGACTTTGCAGTCACTTAACTCGGGGAAACGTGGAACAGGTCATGAAAGATCTCAAGTCTCAAGCCAGCAAAAGCACGACCCCCGGCAAGGGAGGCCTCACTCCGGAGATCCAATCCCGGATCGGGCACCAACTGCGCGCGATGTACGACGACGTCGTACGGCAGGGGGTTCCGGACCGGTTCGCGGAGCTCATCAAAAAGCTTGATGCGCCGGGAGGCGTATCCCAAAACGAGAATGGAGCTGGGGGCTCTAACGACAATCATGGGAGGGACTAATGCCTCTCACGAACTCCCTGCGTGATGACATCCTGGCGGCCGTGCCGAGCCTTCGCGCATTCGCGATCTCGCTCAGCGGCAATGCGGACCGGGCCGACGATCTGGTGCAAGAGACGCTGTTGCGCGCGCTTGCCAACATCGACTCGTTCCAGCCCGGCTCCAACCTGCCGGCATGGCTCTTCACGATCCTGCGAAACCTGTTCCGCTCCGACTATCGCAAGCGGCGCCGCGAGGTTGAGGACGCCGAGGGCAACTATGCCAAGACACTGAAGACGCAGCCTTCGCAGAACGCCCATCTCGAGTTCGAGGAATTTCGCGGCGCGCTCGAAAAGCTTCCGCAGGACCAGCGCGAAGCCTTGATCCTGGTCGGCGCTTCCGGCTTCTCCTATGAAGATGCGGCCTCGATCTGCGGCTGTGCGGTCGGCACCATCAAGAGCCGCGTCAACCGCGCGCGCTCGAAGCTCGCAGCGCTGCTCTATGTCGACGGCGCCGAGGATTTCGGGCCGGACGAGACCGTGCGTGCCGTGATCGGCGGCAGCGGCGGATAGCGCGTCAATCGATTGAAGGTGACAGCTGTAAAGACGGCCGTTCGCGCGGCCGTCTTCGCATGCCTGTGTGATCGCCGATTGTCGCGCGATTACTTCTCGACGAACGTCACCGTGTCGGCCACCGTTGCCCGCGAGGTACGGTAGCTGTTCACCTTGTGCGCGACGTCGGCATATCCGAACGAGATGCCGCAAACGACGCGACGGTCATCGGGCAGGTTGAAGTGACGCCGGATCAGGCCGGAATGGCGCGCAAGTGCGGCCTGCGGAATCGTGCCGAGCCCGAGCGCCTGGGCCGCGAGCATGAAATTGGAGACGTAGGCCCCGCAATCGATCGCGCCGTAGATGCCGAGCGCCTCGTCGGTGTGAACGATCGCGACATGCGGCGCACCGAAGAAATTATAGTTCTCCAGCGCCTGCTTGGCGTAGCCCATCTTGTCCCCGCGCGGGATGCCGAGCGTGTTGTAGAGCTGGAAGCCGCTCTCGCGGCGGCGTTCGAGATAGATCCCGACATATTCGCGCGGCGGCGTGAAATCATAATCATCGCCGAGACCGGCTGAGGCCTCCTTGTAGATCAATTGCCGGAAGCGCTCCTTCGCCTCACCGCTGGCGATAATGACCTGCCAGGGCTGACTGTTGCACCAGGACGCGGTCCGCTGTGCGGTGGTCAGCACATGCTCGATGGTGGCGCGATCGACCTCCTTGGGGAGGAAGGCGCGGACGGAGTAGCGCTCGTTGAGGAGCTCTTCGAGCACGACGATGCGGTTGGTCTGGTTTACTTTTGCGTCCATGGGTCAGCTCGTGTTGGAGACCGCATCACCGCCCCTTGGTCGGGATCTTGTTGTAAGGCACGTCCTTGTCGACCCGAATGTCACCCGGCAGACCCAGCACACGCTCGGCGATGATGTTGCGCAGGATCTCGTCGGTGCCGCCGGCGATACGCATCGAGGGCGAGGACAGCAGCATCTGCTGGAACTGGCCGTGCGCAATCTCCTCGTCGCCGCCCGTCAAAACACCGGCCGCGCCCTGGAGGTCCATCGCATAAGTTGCGATGTCCTGGAGCATCAGGCCCGACACCAGCTTGCCGATGGAGTTTTCCGGTCCCGGCCGCTCGCCCTTCGACAGCGCCGAGATGGCGCGGTAGCTCGTGTATTTCAACCCGCTCGACTTCACCGCCCAGCTCGCAAGCTTGGATCGCACGGCCGGATCGTCGATCGCGAGCCCGTCCTCCAGCATCAACTTCGAGCAGAACTCGAACATCTCGGGGACGCCGGTCGCGAGCCGCGCACCGATCGACATGCGCTCGTTCATCAGCGTGGTCAGCGACACGCTCCAGCCCTCGCCGACCGCCCCCAACCGCTGACTATCGGGGATCACCACGTCGGTGAAATAGACCTCGTTGAACTCCTGCATGCCGTTGGCCTGCTTGATCGGGCGGACCTCGACGCCCGGGCTCTTCATGTCGAGGAAGAACATGGTGAGGCCTTTGTGCTTGGGCACATTGGGATCGGTGCGCGCGATCAACAGGCCGTAGTCGGAGTAATGCGCGCCTGACGTCCAGATCTTCTGGCCGTTGACGACCCAGGTGTCGCCCCTCTTCTCCGCGCGCGTGCGCAGGCCGGCGACATCGGAGCCGGCGGACGGCTCGGAGAAAAGCTGGCACCAGATCTCCTCGCCCGCGGCGAGTTTCGGCAGATAGCGGCGCTTGGCATCCTCGCTGCCCCAGGCCATGACGGTGGGACCGCACATGCCCTCGCCGATCTGGAAGGGTTGCGTCAGCTTGCCGTAGACGCCCTCCTCCTGCTGCCAGATCACGCGTTCGATCGGGGTCGCGCCGCGACCGCCATATTCCCTGGGCCAGTGCAGGCAGGCCCATCCGCCCTCCGCCTTCTTCTTCTGCCAGGCCTTGCCGACCTCGACCATATCATGCTTGGCAAGCCTGATGCGGCCCAGCGAAGACTTCGACAGCTCCTGCTCGAACTGCTTCGGCGCGTTGGCATCGACCCACTTGCGTGCGGTCTCGCGGAACGCAGCTTCCTGCGGGGTGTCGTCGAAATTCATGGCGAACCTCTACCCTCTTCCCTTGGTCGGGATCTTGTTGAACGGCACGTCCTTGTCGACCCTGATGTCGCCGGGCAGACCCAGGACACGCTCGGCGATGATGTTGCGCATGATCTCGTCGGTGCCGCCTTCGACACGCGTGCCCGGCGCGCGCAGCAGCATCGCCTGGAAACGGCCGGCCAGTTCGGCATCCTCGCCGCTGACCACGCCCTTCGCGCCTTGCAGATCCAGCGCGTAGCTCGCAACATCCTGGATCATCGAGCCCGCGACCAGCTTGCCGATGGAGTTCTCCGGACCCGGGCGCTCGCCCCTCGACAACGCCGAAATGGCGCGCATGCTGGTGTATTTCAGCCCGCTCGCCTTCACTGCCCAACTCGCCAGTTTCGAGCGCACTGCACGATCCTCGATCGCCGGGCCTTCGTCGAGCATCAGGCTGGAGCAATACTCGAACAATTCAGGAAAACCCGTCGAGACGGCCGCGCCGATCGCGCTGCGCTCGTTCATCAACGTGGTCAGCGAGACATTCCAGCCGTCGCCGACCTCGCCGAGGCGCTGATGATCGGGGATGCGGACGTTGGTGAAATAGACCTCGTTGAAGTCGGAGGCTCCGCTCGCCTGCTTGATCGGCCTGATCTCAACGCCCGGGCTCTTCATGTCCAGGAAGAACATGGTGAGCCCCTTGTGCTTGGGCACGGTGGGATCGGTGCGGGTGAGCAGGATGCCGTAGTCGGAATAATGCGCGCCCGAGGTCCAGATCTTCTGGCCGTTGATGACCCAATCGTCGCCATCCTTTTCGGCGCGCGTGCGAAGCCCTGCGACGTCGGAACCACCGGCGGGCTCGGAAAACAGCTGGCACCACACCTTCTCGCCCGATGCGAGCGGCGGCAGATAGGTGCGCTTATGCTCCTCGCGCGCGAACGCCATCATGGTCGGCCCGCACATGCCGTGGCCGATGATGAACATGCGGGACAATTGGCCGAACGGCCCTTCTTCCTGCTGCCAGATCACGCGCTCGATCGGCGACGAGCCGCGGCCGCCATACTCCTTCGGCCAATGCAGGCACGCCCAGCCGGCATCGGCTTTTTTCTTTTGCCAGGCCTTTGCGACATCAAGAATATCGGCGTTCTTGAGCACGGTGCGGCCGAGCGAGGATCTGCGCAGTTCCTCCTCGTACTGCTTGGGCGCGTTGGCATCGATCCACGCGCGCGCCTGGCGGCGGAATTCCGCTTCCTGCGGGGTGTCGTCGAAGTTCATGACGGTACCCTTCGCTTACGCCGCGTTCTTCTTGCGCATGCGGTCAATCAGCTGATCTTCCCAATAGGACAAGCTGCCAAGGCCGAGCGCCATCGCGTTGGCGCGGCGGTAGTACATGTGGCAGTCGAATTCCCACGTGAAACCCATGCCGCCGTGAACCTGGATGTTGTTCTTGGCGCAATGCTGGAACGCCTGCGTCGCGCTGATGCGCGCGGCGGCCGCGGCTTCCGGCAGTTCGGCGGCGTTGGTCGAGAGCGCCCAGGCGCCATAATAGCTATTGGAACGTGCCAGGGTCGCCGACACGTACATATCCGCCAACATGTGCTTGATTGCCTGGAACGAACCGATCTGGCGGCCGAAGGCGATGCGGTCGAGTGCGTAGTCGCGGCCCATCTCCAGCGCGCGGTCGGAGCCGCCGACCTGCTCGAAGGCACAGAGCACCGCCGCGCGGTCGAGCACCTGAGTCACGATGCTCCAGCCTTCGCCGGCCGCGCCGAGCGGCTCGGCCTTGCAGTCGTTGAACGTGATTTCCGCCTGCCCGCGGGTCGGATCGAGATTGGTCAGGCTCTTCACCTCGACGCCGCCGTCCCTGAGATCAACCAGGAACAGCGAGGTGTCATTCCCGCGCCCACTCGATCCCGTGCGGGCAGCGACGACGGCGAAGTTGGCGATGGCGCCATCCGGCACAGGCTTCTTGACGCCATTGAGCGTGCCGTTCGCGGCCGTCAGCTTCACGTTCTTCGGCGTGGGATTGCCTTTGCCCTCGAACAGCGCCAGCGTGCCGATCGCGTCGCCCGAGGCGATTGCGGGCAGCCACTTCTTCTTTTGCGCGTCACTCCCTGCGATCAGCAGTGCTTCGGCAGCGAGATACACGGTCGAGGAGAACGGTACCGGCGCATTGGCCCGGCCCATCTCTTCGGCGATCACGCAGAGCTCGAGGTGGCCCGCACCGGCGCCGCCAAATTCCTCGGGGATCGCGACGCCGAGAAAGCCCATCTCGGCAAGGCCCTTCCACAGCTCCTTGTCATACGGCGCCTTGCCGTCCAGGACGACCCGCACCGCCTTGGGCGGGCACTTCTCGGCAAGGAATTTGCGCGCCTGATCACGGAGCTGCTTCTGGTCATCGGAGAAATCGAAATTCATGGCGCATGTCCGCGTTGATGGGTTACTTGAGAATGATGACGTCTTGATCCGGCTTGTCGGCGTAGAGCCGCTCGACCAGCGCCGCGCGACGCTCGAGGCCGGCGCGTTGGTTGATGTAGCCCTTGTCGGTGAGCTCGTTGCCGTCGATCGAGGGCGGCTCGGCCATCAACATCGCGCGGGCGATGATGCGGCTGCTGGCGCCTTCGCACTCCTTGTTGTGAACCTCCAGCCCGCGCCTGAAGCAGGCGATCACGTCAGGATGCTTCACCGCATCCTCCAAGCCGAGCTCGGGATTGCCGACGAGCTGCCGGCAAGCGTGCAGGTTCGGCCACGCCAGAAGGCCGATGAAAGCGCGATCCTGTCCCGCGACCAGCGCGTCGTGCACGACGGGCGTCGCAGCCGCGATCGCGTCGGTGCGGAGCGAGCCGACATGCACGAAGGTGCCGGTGGTGAGCTTGAAGTCTTCCACGACACGCCCGGCAAAGATGATGCCCTTCACCGGATCGGACTCGTCGACGAAGATGCCGGCATCGCCGATGCAGTAAAAACCTTCCTCATCGAACATCTTCCTGGTCAGGTCCGGCTGGCCGAAATAGCCGGGCGTGACATTGACGCCGCGCAAGCGCAGCTCGTATTTCGAGCCGCACGGCACCATCTTCAGTTCGACCCCGGGGAACGGCAGGCCGATCAGGCCGACGCGCTCGGTGTCCCAATAGGTGCCGGTCGAAGTCGGCGACGTCTCGGTCGAGCCCCAGCCGGTGTAGAACACGATGCGCTCGCCGGTGGTCTTCACGGCGAGTGCCTGCATGCGGTCGTAGAGATCGTCAGGCAATCGCGCGCCGCCATAGGCCATGATCGAGAGATTCCTGAAGAACGAGCGGCAGAGCGCGTCGTCTTTCTCCATCGCAGCCGCAAGCGCGGCGTAGCCGGCCGGCACGTTGGCGTAATAGGTCGGTGAGATCTCGCGCAGGTTCCTGATCGTCTCCTCGAACTGGCCCGGCATCGGTCGGCCTTCGTCGATATAGAACGTGCCACCATCAATCAGCACCGGATGGAACGCGGCATTGCCGCCCATGGTGTGATTCCAGGGCATCCAGTCGAGAACAGTGGCCAGCGGGCCGCCGGGCATGCGCGGCCGCACCTGCATCATCATGGCCGCATTGGCGCACATCATGCGCTGCGTGTTGATGACCGCCTTGGGCATGCCGGTCGAGCCCGACGTGAACAGCAGCTTGCCGACCGTATCGGGCGTAATCTGGGCGATCGACGCTTCGACATCCTTAGTCACGGGCGTTGCGGCGAGATCGGCAAAGCTGACGCTCTTGATGCCCTGACAGGGCCGCGCGACGTGAACGACTGTGACGCCGGTGAGATCGAGTGCTTTCAGCGCCTTCTCGAAGACCGGGCCGTCCTGCACCATCACCACGGCGGGCTTGATCAAGTCGAACAGGTATTTCAGCTTGACGTGATCGTGGCTCATCAGCGAATAGGCGGGCGAGACTGGGGCCGCCGGGACGCGCGCCTGCATCGCGGCCTGCGTCATCAGCGCGTGCTCGATCGAATTACCGGAGAGGATCGCGACCGGGCGCCCGTCGAGCTTGAGGTTCAGCAGCGCCTGCGTCAGCGCATCCACGGTCCGCTTGGCTTCACCGTAGGAAACCTTGCGCCACTCGCGATTTGGCCCGCAGCGTTGCGCAAGCCAGATACGTTCGGGCGCTTCTTTCGCCCATTTTGCGAGCGAAGCCGGAAGATGCTTTTCGTAGACCTGCAAGGGAATGCGCGACTTCAGCACCACCGTGCCGTCAGCGCGCCGCTCGACAGCGATGTCGCGCGCGAGCCACTCGACCTTGCGAAAGGCGGGCTTCGCCATCACCGCCGCCGCGCTTCCACTCATTTTGCGTCTCCCGGAATTATTGCCCTGAGCGGATCTTTGTCCTTCAGCGCTTGATATAGACAGGCTTTCGCTTCTCAAGGAAGGCCCTGATGCCCTCTGAAAATTCCTCGGAACGGCTGCACAGGATCTGGTTACGATCCTCCATCGCGATAACAGCTTCCAGCGATCCTGCATCGAGGCTCATGTTGAGGCATTCCTTTGAGAGCCGCAGCCCGACCGGCGAAGCCGTCATCATCGCGTCGACATAAGGCTCGGCCGCGGCATCAAGCTTGTCCTCGTCGACGACTTCCGAGACGAGCCCCACTGCGAGGGCGCGTTCGGCACCAATGAAGCGTCCGGTGAGGATCAGTTCGGAGGCGACGGAGACGCCGACGAGCCGCGGCAGGAAATAGCTGGTGCCGATATCGCAGCCGCCGAGACCGAGCTTGATGAAAGCGCAGTTCATTCGCGCCGATTTCGTCGCGACGCGAATGTCGGAGGCCAGCGCCAGCGCAAAGCCGCCGCCGGCCGCCGCGCCCTGCACCACCGACAGGATCGGCTGCGGACAGCGCCGCATCAGCATCACGATGTCGGCGATGCGACGTTGGGAATCCAGCGACTCCGTCACGCCCGGCGGCTCCTGCTGCCCGGCGCGCCGCGCCATTGCGGCCTTCAGATCGAGGCCGGCGCAAAAATTCTTGCCGGCGCCCTTCAGCACGACGAGGCGCGTGTCACGGTTGCGCTGGAGTCCCTGGAAATAGGCGTTGAGCGCGTCGATCAAAGACGGATCGAGAGCGTTGAGACGGTCAGGACGATTGAGCGTCACCCGGTCGACGCCGTCGTCGTGCTCGATCAGCAGCGGTTGGGACATGGGTGCCTCGCACTTTCGTGTCACACGGGGACCGTCTCCCACCCTCCCCTCCAGGGGAGGGTAAGAAGCTCACCTCCTACCGCGGAGCCATCCTGATGGCGCCGTCGAGACGGATGGTTTCCCCATTCAGCATCGCGTTTTCGACGATGTGCACGGCAAGCGCGCCGTATTCCTTGGCATCGCCAAGACGCGAGGGATGCGGCACCTGGGCGCCAAGGCTCTTGCGGGCTTCCTCATTCAGCCCCATCAGCAGCGGCGTGAAGAACAGGCCGGGCGCGATGGTGTTGACGCGGATCTTCTGGCTCGCGAGGTCGCGCGCGGCAGGCAAGGTCAGTCCGACGACGCCGCCCTTTGAGGCGGAGTAGGCGATCTGGCCAATCTGGCCTTCATAAGCGGCAACCGAGGCGGTATTGATGATGACGCCGCGCTCCTCACCAACAGGCTCGATTGTGACGAGGCGCTCTGCGAACAGCCGCAGGCAGTTGAAAGTGCCGATCAGATTGACGTTGATGATGCGCGCGAACTTTTCGAGCGGATAGACACCGTCACGGCCGACGATGCGTTGCGAGCCGCCGATGCCGGCACAGTTCATCAGCACGCGGGCGACGCCGTGCGCAGCTTCCGCCTTGGCGATCGCGGCCTTGATCTGCTCTTCGCTGGTGACGTCGGCATGAAGCGCGACGCCCTTCACCTCGGCCGCGACCTTCTCCGCATTTTCCTTGTTCTGGTCGATCACGCCGATCTTGGCACCCTTGGCCGCCATGGCCCGTGCGGTCGCTTCGCCGAGACCCGAACCACCACCGGTGATGAGAACGGCTACGTCTTTCAATTCCATGACAGGCTACCTTTCCTTGGACGTTTCTTCTCTAGACTTATGAGTGATGGCCGGATTATCCGGCCGCGGCAGCTTCCTCGACTTGCGTGAGGATGCCGCCGCAGATCAGCGTTTCCATGTGTTTGATGTATTGCCGGCAGACTTCGTCGGTGACCGGGCCGACGCCGGTCGCGCGAGACATCGCGTGCCGGCCGAAGAACAGATGATCGCAGGCGCCGATCAGGCTGGTGTAGAACAGCACCGGATCGGTCTGGCGGAACTCGCCGCGGCTGACGCCCTCCGCGAGCAGGCGCCGATGAAAGTCCAGCAGCGGCGCGACGAAGAACTTCGAGACCTCGTCAGCGGAGCCGGCAACGCTTTCATGCAGCAGATAGTGGATCAGCCGGTTCATATAGGGGAATCGGTGATAGGCGCGGATGATGCCGCCGATATGCAGCTTCAGCTTCGCCGTCGATGTGATCGGCTGCGCCAGCAGGTATTCGAGGTTGGACATCTCGGTCGCGGCATCGCGAGCGAGCAGCGCCAGCAGCAGGCCATCCTTGTTGCCGAAATGATATTTGACCAGCGCGGCATTGGCACCGGACTTCTGCGCGATGTCGGAGAGCGAGATCTCGATCGAGGAGCGCTCGATCATCAACTCGCTGGCGGCCACGAGCAATTTCTCTGCCGTGGAATTCTTTCCGCTGGGGAGCTTGCTCGGTACGCTGGTAGCCACGGAGATCCCTGTTCAAGCCGCATGAAGCGGGTCGCAGATAAGCCCAAGCAGCGCCTCCCCACAAGAGTTAATTGATCGATTGACTAAACGATGTCCCACCCGTTACATCCGCTCCGAGAGCCCAACCTGATCAAAAATAATCATGGGAGAGACCGAAATGGCCGAGGCATACATCGTCGCCGCTGCGCGGACCGCGGGCGGGCGCAAGGGGGGCCGCCTCGCCGGCTGGCATCCGGCCGATCTCGCCGCCAAGGTGCTGGACGAACTGGTCGATCGCACCAAGGTCGATCCCGCTTTGGTCGAGGACGTCATCATGGGTTGCGTGATGCAGGTCGGTGAGCAGTCCAACAATGTCGCACGCAACGCGATCATGGCGTCAAAGCTGCCGGAGAGCGTGCCCGGCACATCGATCGACCGTCAGTGCGGCTCCTCGCAGCAGGCGCTGCACTTCGCCGCACAGGCTGTGATGTCCGGCACCATGGACGTGGTGATCGCGGCTGGCGTGGAATCGATGACGCGCGTGCCGATGGGCCTCTCCTCGCAACTTCCGGCCAAGAACGGCTTCGGCAATTACAAGAGCCCGGGCATCGAGGCGAGATATCCCAACATCGTGTTCAGCCAGTTCACCGGCGCCGAGATGATGGCGGAGAAGTATGGTCTGTCGAAGGATGATCTCGACGAATATTCTTTCCAGAGCCATCAGCGCGCGATCGCGGCCACACAAGCCGGTCACTTCAAGAAGGAGATCGTGCCGCTCGAGATCACCCGCGCTGACGGCTCCAAGGACATCCACCACATCGACGAAGGCATCCGCTTCGACGCCACGCTCGAAGGCATCAAGGGCGTCAAGCTGATCGCCGAGAACGGCAAGTTGACCGCGGCCAGCGCCAGCCAGATCTGCGACGGCGCCTCCGGCGTGATGGTCGTGAACGAGCGCGGCCTCAAACAGCTCGGCCTCGCACCGCTGGCGCGCATCCATCACATGACCATGACCGGCGGCGATCCCGTCATCATGCTCGATGCGCCGCTGCACGCCACCAAGAAGGCGCTGGAGAAGGCCGGCATGAAGATCGACGACATCGACCTGTTCGAGGTCAACGAGGCCTTCGCCTCGGTGCCGACAGGCTGGCTGAAGACCACCGGCGCCGATCCCAGCAGGCTCAACGTCAATGGCGGCGCCATTGCGCTCGGCCACCCGCTCGGCGGCTCCGGCACCAAGCTGATGACGACGCTGGTTCACGCCCTGCACCAGCGCGGCAAGCGCTATGGCCTCCAGACCATGTGCGAAGGCGGCGGCATGGCCAACGTCACGATCGTGGAGCGGCTGTAAGAAAGACAAAGGCGAGTAGCGGGTGGCGAGTAGCGAGCGGTGAGTAGGCGGAGAGCGGTTTTCCTTTTTCCCTATTTGCCGGTCGCTACTCGCCATTCGCGTTTTTGAGGAACCGCCATGACCCACCCCTCCATCTACGCCCGCTCCACACCAAACAAGATCGCCTATCAAATGGCCGGGACCGGCAAGGCGATCACCTATCGCGAGCTCGACGAGCTCTCGAACCAGGGAGCCCAGCTGTTCCGCTCGCTCGGGCTCAAGGCCGGCGACCACATCGCGCTGCTGATGGAAAACCGCCTTGCCTTCATGGAGATCTGCTGGGCGGCACAACGCAGCGGGCTCTATTACACCGCGATCAGCCGCTATCTAAAGCAGGACGAGATCGACTACATCGTCAAGGACTGCGGCGCCAAGGTCGTCATCACCACGCCGAAATGCGCCGACCAGATCAAGGACCTGGTCAAAGGCGCGCCGGGCGAGCCGATCTTCTACATGGTCGACGAGCCCTTGCCCGGCTTCCGCTCCTACGACAGGGAAGCCGCCGCGCAGCCGACCACACCGATCGCGGACGAGGTCGCCGGCTATGATATGCTGTATTCGTCGGGCACGACCGGCCGGCCGAAGGGCATCAAGAAAGCGTTCGAGGGCAACAAGATCGACGTGCCGAACGCATTCCTGCGCGTGCTCTGTGCCGACATGTGCGGCATGAATGCCGAGAGCACGTACCTGTCGCCGGCGCCGCTCTATCATGCCGCTCCGCTGCGCTTCAACATGATGGCGATCGTGCTGGGCGGCACCTCCATCATCATGGAGCATTTTGACGCCGAGGAGTTCTTGAGGCTCGTGGAGAAATACAAGGTCACGCAATCGCAGCTCGTGCCGACCATGTTCGTGCGCATGCTGAAGCTGCCGGACGAGGTCCGCGCCAAATACGATGTCTCGACGCTCAAGGGCGCAATCCACGCCGCGGCGCCCTGCCCGGCCGATGTGAAGGCGAAGATGATCGAGTGGTGGGGACCGATCCTGATCGAGTATTACGCGGGCTCGGAGGGCAACGGCGTCACCGTCTGCAACTCGCAACAATGGCTGGAGCATCGTGGCAGCGTCGGGCGCGCCGTGGTCGGCAAGATCAAGATTCTGGACGAGAACGACGCGGAGCAGCCGGTCGGCGAGATCGGCACGGTCTATTTCGCCGAGGCGCCCGTTTTCACCTATCACAACGACCCTGAAAAGACGAAGAAGGCCTACAACGCCAAGGGCTGGTCGACCCTCGGCGACGTCGGTTATCTCGACGAGGATGGCTTCCTGTTCCTCACCGACCGCAAGTCCTACATGATCATCTCGGGCGGCGTGAACATCTACCCGCAAGAAACCGAGGACGTGCTGATCACCCACCCCGAGATCGCCGACGTCGCCGTGTTCGGCGTGCCGAACGAGGAGATGGGCGAAGAGGTGAAGGCGGTGGTGCAGCCGCACGACATGAGGAACGCCGGCAAGGCGCTCGAGGCAGACTTGATCGCCTATTGCAAGAGCCGCCTCTCGGCGATCAAATGCCCGCGCTCGATCGATTTCGAAGCCGAGCTGCCGCGCACGCCGACCGGCAAGCTGGTGAAGCGGCATCTGCGCGATCGATATTGGCCGAAGACGGCGGCGAAGATTTAGGGCTCAATCAAACAAACTCGGCGTGTGATTCACCAGCGCGCCTTCAATCTCCAGCATCTTCAGCTTGGTTACTACACCGCCATTCGCGGAGAAGCCGCCGGGCTTGTTGCCGGCCGCCAGCACGCGATGGCAAGGCACGACGATCGGGCACGGGTTGCGGCCGAGCGCCTGGCCGACATCGCGCGACAGCTGGATGCCGCCGAGCTGCTTGGCGATGTCGCCATAGGTGATGGTCTTGCCGGGCGGAACGGCGCGCGCGATCTCGTAGACGCCGCGGTTGAACTCGGGCACGCCATCGAGATCGAGCTCGATGTCGGTGAGGTCGTCGGGCTCGCCCGCGAGCAACTTCACGATACGGTCGATCGCGTGCTGCACCTCGGCGGTCGGCTCGGCCTCGGTGGCCTCAGCGTGGCGCTGGCTGATGCGGGTGCGGATCTTCTGCTCGCCGCCCATCGGCAGCTGCGTGCCGTTGATGCCGCGCGGGCCCCAGGCGATGGCGCAGAGGCCGATCCTGGTGTCGAACAGGGCGAATTGCTGGTCGGTCATGGCTGGGTTCCTGAGCTTGCGTCGCTCTCGCATGCCCCCATTGTGTTCTCGGCCTAAATCTAGGCTTGGAAATAGTTGCGATCCACCCGGTTTCCGGGAATCGTGCACAGGAGTTCCGCCCGTTTGACGAGCCCAGAATGCAAAGCCTCCACGTCTTTGGCTATGACATGCCCTATCTCGACGTGGGCGAAGACAGAGGCCGGCCGGCGCTGGTCTGCGTGCACGGCTCGCTCTCCGACTTCCGTGTCTGGGGTTGCGTGCTGGGCCCGTTGACGCAGCGGCATCGGATGATCGTCCCCAGTCTGCGGCACTTCTTCCCGGCAAAGTGGAACGGTGTCGGCGAGACCTATTCGATCGCCCAGCATGTCAGTGACGTCATTGCCTTCATCGACAAGCTCGAGCTCGGCCCGGTCGATTTGATGGGACATTCCCGCGGCGGGCACATCTGCTTCCGTGTGGCGCAGCAGCGTCCCGATCTGCTGCGGCGGCTGGTGCTGGCCGAACCCGGCGGCGAGCTCGACGCGACCCTCGATCCTGATCATGCCGGCGGCCCCTCGCCGCTGCTGGCGCGGTTCACGGCCTCGGCCGAGATGATCGCGGCGGGTGATGTCGACGGCGGCCTGGCCTTTTTCGTCGACACGCTGGAGGGCGCCGGCACCTGGCCGCGGCTGCCGGCGATGGTGAAGCAAAATCTGCGCGACAACGCCTGCACGCTGATCGGCCAGGTCCGCGACAACCGCCCGCCGTTCTCCAGGGCGGACGCGGAATCGATCAAGATGCCGACGCTGTTCGTCCTGGGCGCGCGGACCAAGGGCCTGCTGCCGAAGGTGCTGCATGCACTCGCCGCACATGTGCCCTATTCGAAGACGGCGATCATCCCGAACGCGACGCATCCGATGTTCGAGCAGGCGCCGCAAAAATATTGCGAAGTGGTCCTGGACTTTCTGGCGAGCTGATCATGCAGAGCTTTCGCGTCAACGGTTACGACATGGCCTATCTCGAAGTCGGCGAGGGCCATCCGCTGGTCTGCGTGCACGGCACCTTAGGGGATTTCCGCACCTGGTACCCGGTGCTCGGCCCGCTGTCGACGAACCACCGCGTGATCGCGGTCAGCCTGCGGCATTTCTTCCCCGCGCATTGGGACGCCGTCGGCGACGACTACAAGATGGCGCAGCATGTCGCTGATGTGATCGCCTTCATCGAGCAGGTGACGCCCGGGCCGGTCGATCTGATGGGGCATTCGCGCGGCGGCCACATCGCGTTTCGTGTCGCCCAGGCCCGGCCTGATCTGTTGCGCAGGCTGGTGCTGGTCGAGCCCGGCGGCGATCTCGACGCCAGCCTGCCCCTGCCGGAAGGCACGCCCGCGCATCCGCCGCTGGCTGAGAAGACGATGCGCTCGGTCGAGATGATCCGCGCCGGCGACGTCGAGGGCGCGCTGCAGAACTTCTACGACGGCATCGAGGGCGACGGCTCGTGGCGGCGCGTGCCCGCGGCCGCCAAGCAACAACTGCGCGACAACACGCTCACCTTGCTCGGCCAGATCAACGAGCAGCGCAGGCCCTACACGCTCACGGATGCACAGGCGATCAGGACGCCGACACTGCTGATCGGCGGCGGCGCCACCACGGGCAGCCTGTCGGTGCTATGGCGCGTGCTGGCGGAGCACATTGCGGAAGCCAGGACGGCGGTCATCCCCAATGCCGGCCACTGGATGTTCGAGCGGGCGCCGCAGGAGTTCAGTGAGGTCGTGAGCGCGTTTTTGACGGCGTAGCGGCTGGTCCTGCCTCACAATCTCGAAAACAACCCCATGCACCGTAGACCGCCTCGAATAAAATCAATGACTTAGGCTACGAGAACCCAGGCATATTGACGGCCTCGCCTTAGCGCTGTAATTTCGAATACGGAATTCCGTATTCCGTTTTGGAGCCGCCGGCGTGATTCCTCTCGACCCGCTCCCCAACCTGATCGACCAGGTCTACGCCCGGATCCTGGAGGCGATCTCCGACCGCACGCTTCAGCCTGGGCAGCGCATCCGGCAGAACGAGCTCGCCGACAAGCTCGGCGTCTCGCGCCAGCCGGTGTCGCATGCGCTGCATCTGCTGCACCGGCAGGGCCTCGTCGCCGAGAGCGGCCGGCGCGGCTTTGAAGTGACCCAGCTCGATCCCGCGCGCATTCGCCAGCTCTATGAAGTGCGGGGCGCGATCGACGCGCTGGCCGCGCGGCTCGCAGCGAGGCGCGCCGCAACCGAGGCAGCGGGACGCGCGCGGCTGGACGCAGCGCTCTCCGCCGGACGCCGCATCGATCGCGAGACCGGTCTCGCCGAGCTGATCGCGCTCGACGTCGAATTTCACCGCGCCATCTATCAGCTCGCCGGCAATCCCGTGATCGAGGAGACGATCTCGCCGCAATGGCCGCATATGCGCCGCTCGATGGCGGCCGTGCTGTCCGAGCTCGACTATCGCGGCAGCGCCTGGGCGGAGCATGCCGATATCGCCAAGCACATTCTCGCAGGCGACGCGAACGCCGCGGAACACGCGGCGCTGGCGCATGCGCAGACGGCGGGACGGATGACCGAGGAGAGATTGAGGGCGACGGACGAGGTGGCGGCGTAGCAACGCGCGCGCCGTGCCACGACGAGAAAAATAAAGACAAAGCAAGGAGGACGGCCCATGAAATTGTCCGAGGCACAATTGGAGTTCTTCCACCGCGAGGGCTGGCTGTTCCTGCCCGAACTGTTTTCCCAAGAAGAGGTCGATGTCCTCGCGCGCGAGGCGGTCGGCATTTACGACGCCAACCGGCCGGAGGTCTGGCGGGAGAAGAGCGGCGCGCCGCGCACGGCCTTTGCCGCGCATCTCTACAACGAGGCCTTCGGCGTGCTCGGCGCGCATCCGCGCATGATCGATCCGGTCGAGCAGGTCTTCGGCGAGCCCGTCTACATGCACCAGTTCAAGATCAACGCGAAATCGGCCTTCACCGGCGACGTCTGGCAGTGGCACCAGGATTACGGCACCTGGAAGCGCGACGACGGCATGCCGGAACCGCGCGCGATGAACATCGCGATCTTCCTCGACGAGGTGATGCCGATCAACGGTCCTCTCATGCTGGTGCCGCGCAGCCAGAACGCCGGCGATCTCCAGGCCTCGCACGACCTCTCGACCACATCGTATCCGCTGTGGACGCTCGATGAAGACACCGTGACGCGCCTCGTCGAGCAAGGCGGCATCGTCGCGCCGACCGGCAAGCCGGGCGGCATGCTGATGTTCCACGGCAATCTCGTCCACGGCTCGAGCGGCAACATCACGCCCTACCCACGCAAGATCGTGTACCTGACCTTGAACGCGGTCTCGAACTACATCCGCGCCCCGACGCGGCCTGAGTACATTGCACATCGCGATTTCGCGCCGATCAAGACGGTGGATGATGATGCGCTGTTACGGCTGGCGCGGGCGCCGCGGCAGGCGGCGGAGTAGATTTAGTCGCGCGACCATCTCAGGCGTCATGGCCCGGACGAGCCCGGCCATGACGATTCGACAGAGACGCGCGTCCCACGAAATTCACCGGACACATTCCCATGAACCTCTTCCGCCTTCTCCAGGCCCGCGCGTCCGCCGGCAAGCCTGTGCGTGTCGCGCTGATCGGCGCAGGCAAATTCGGCTCGATGTTTTTGGCGCAGGTACCGCACACGCCGGGACTGGAGGTGCCCATCATCGTCGACATCGACCGCGACCGCGCGCGCGAGGCCTGCCGCACCGTCGGCTGGAGCACCGAGCGGATCGCCGCCACCATGTTCACCGACGACGGCGCGCGCGCCATCGCCGGCGGCGCAGTGGACGTGGTGGTGGAGGCGACCGGCAATCCGGCCGCAGGCATCAGGCATGCGCGCGCCGCGATCGCGGCGGGCAAGCATATCGTGATGGTGAATGTCGAGGCCGACGTGCTCGCCGGCCCCCTGCTCGCCGAGGAGGCGCGGAAAGCAGGCGTGGTCTATTCGCTCGCCTATGGCGACCAGCCGGCGTTGACCGCCGAAATGGTCGACTGGGCGCGCGCCACCGGCTTTGGCGTCGTCGCGGCCGGCAAGGGCACAAAATATCTGCCTGCCTATCACGACGTGACGCCGGACGGCGTCTGGCAGCATTACGGCCTGACCGCCGGCGAAGCGCAGTCGGCCGGCATGAATCCGCAGATGTTCAACTCCTTCCTCGACGGCACCAAATCGGCCATCGAGATGGCGGCCATTGCGAACTCCTGCGGGCTCGACGTGCCGTCGGCGGGCCTTTTGTTTCCGCCCTGCGGCGTCGATGATCTCCCGCACATCATGCGGCCCAGCGACAAGGGCGGCGTGCTGGAGCGGTCGGGCGTCGTCGAGGTCGTTTCGTCGCTGGAGCGCGACGGACGACCGGTCTTTCGCGATCTGCGCTGGGGTGTCTATGTCGTGCTGGAAGCACCGAACGACTACGCCGCGGATTGCTTCAGGCAATACGGCCTGAAGACCGATGCAAGCGGACGGTTCGCGGCGATGTACAAGCCGTATCATTTGATCGGACTCGAGCTGAACATCTCGGTGCTGTCGGCGGCGCTCCGGGGCGAACCGACCGGGCAACCCTTCGGTTTCCGCGGCGACGTCGCCTCCGTCGCCAAGCGCAGTTTGCGCGCCGGCCAGATGCTGGACGGCGAAGGCGGCTACACGGTGTGGGGCAAGCTGGTGCCGGCGGCGGCGAGCCTGAAGGCCGGCGCCCTGCCGATCGGCCTTGCGCACCGCCTCAGGCTGAAGCACGACATCGCCCATGGCGAGATCGTGCGCTGGAGCGACGTGGAGTTCGACGCGAACAACGAGACGATCAAGACACGGAAGGCGATGGAGGCGGCGTTCGCGACGTAGCGCACGCCATTCGGGAGGCGCAGACCGGCCGATAGTCGGGCGTCGACATGTAACGCCAGTGCGCGTGCTTGGGCGGCGAGAGCGTATCCATCACGTCAGATCCTGTCGGGCAACGGCCGGACTCCCGGTCGACCCGGCACCGTGTCGGGGAGCGGTCTTGGACGCTGGATTCCCGGCCGGCCCGGCTTCGGCGGACGAGCCACCGGGCGGCCTGGGTGCCGCCATCCATGCCAGCCGGCAGGACCACCCCAACCCTGGCCGCGGCGCCAGTCAAAGCCACACCGATACCAGCCGGCGCCGCGCCAGCCGCGGGTGTACCAACAGTAGCGGTGGCCTCTCCAGCGGAATTGGACCGTCTCCGCAAGCCGAAGATCATCAGCGGCCTCATGCAGGCCCAGCGGTCCCCCGATAATTCCCGCATGCGAGCGACTGCCCGTCGTCGTCACCGCTGCCAACGCAGCCGCAAGAGCGAGCATCCAAAAAATCCATTTCCGCATGATCTTCTCCTTGGTTCTTGACCGCCCAGGAAGAGAGCTCGCCAAACAGCAGACCCGAATGCTCGGCAGGCCGCACGCGAAGCCGCGCAGGGACCTTTACTGCTCGCGCGGTGACGCGGCGTTCCGGAGAAACGGACCTAGCAGCGGCAAGGAGGTCGGCCGAACCGAAGACCGCTCTCGTGTTCGGCTGCAACCCTTGGGCTTTGCCTCACACGACTAGGCAGCCTTGGCCTGGGTAGCGGAGGCGAGAGTATCGCGCAGGTGTTGTTCTTTCTTTTCGTCCAGAGAGGTTTTCAGGACAGTCCCTCCCGCGGCCTTGATTTCGTTGAGGACCTTGTCTGCAGTCATGCTCTTGATCAGCAGGAACAGAACAGCATCTCCCGATTTCACCTTCGCGCTGAGGTCCTTCATGAACTGATCGTTGATACCGAAATCGGTCAGCGCGCCGCCCAGTGCGCCGGCGCCGGCACCGAGGGCCACGCCGATGAGCGGATTCAGGAACACGATCCCGAACAGCAGCCCCCAGAAGCTTCCTCCTGCGGCACCCGCCATGGTCGTGTTCACGAGTTGATTGAGCTTGACCGTTTCGCCGGTCTTGACCGCGATCACGGCGTCTTGGATCGCGATCAGATACTCTTTCTGGAGCTCGAGGATTTTTTGCCGAACTTCTTCTGCTTTGGCTTCGGATGGATACACGATCGCGACTAGATCCGACATGGAGCTCTCCCGCAACGATGTGATTTCCCGCCCCTTAACGCACGCTTGATGCGTGCGCCCGAAACCTAACACCGAACTGGAAAATCCATTGCGCCTCAAACACGGCCCACCTATTCACAATTACGAGATGTAATGCAATCCCAACGCAATTGAGTAACCATAGCTGTCATATGCGCTGGTGGGGCTGGTGAGAGGTTCGCCCGACGGGTCCAGGGGACGCTCTACGCGACGTCCGGAATCGCTTCGGCGATTCCCAAGCTCGCCGGCGCCATGACCACGTCCCCTGTGTTGTTGAAGCGCTTTGATTCACGGCGGCAACGCTCATGAGCAGGAGATCCAGACGGTGCTCTCGACTGACGCCGTAACCAACGCCCGCGCCTGGGCTGTCGCGCTGCACCGTGCTCTCGCCCTCAGGGCTGACTGGCCGAGGCAGACGCGCAGCGGTTGCCTCGACCATCACGAACTACACCGGCAACGGCACGAACGCGCCTCCAGAGCCGATGCTCGGGGATCACGAATGGAGCCCTCAGCGGTAGCTTTCCAATGGCGAAGCGTCGGCGCATTTGACTATGACGGACCCACTATCGTCGTCACTTCAGCCGGCGATCCCACTGGCAGCTCTTCATCGTGCATGCGTTTGATTCTGCGTCGCATCACCGCGTAGCATTCGCACGCGATCTTCTCGAGTCGCCTGCGGTCGATCTCCAGCATCCCGCGTCGGTCAGATAGTATACCGCCTGCTGCTCGAAGTTTGCGCATCGTTAGCGTCACCGTTGTTCGGCGTACGCCGAGAAGCTGCGCCAAGGCCTCCTGCGTTAGCTGTATTCCACTGTGCCCGACGCGGTCGTGGATCTCAAGCAGCCATCGAGCCATCCGGCATTCCACCGGATGCACCGCGTTGCAAGCCGCCACGTTGTTGAGCTGCAACAATTGTGTGCGGAGATGGAGACGGAGAACTTGCCTGACCGTGGCGCTCTGCTCAAACGCAAGCTGCAACTGTGCAACAGGGACCTGAAGTGCTGCGCCGGGGACATAGGCAGTTGCCGTGACTGGCGATCGGGAGGGACTTAGAAGTGACAGTGCACCGACTGCTCCTTCCGAGCCCATGAGAGTTGACGCGACAATGCGTCCGTCAGCCATTTCAACGAGAAACGCTATCACCCCGCTAAGGGGAAAATAGACCTGCTTGAACTCATCTCCTGTTCGCACCAACACAGCATCAAAGTCGAATGACGTCTTCTGGATATGGGGAGCAAGCAAATTGAGATCACTGGGCGCAAACGCCGCCAAAAGCCTGTTCCCGACGCCAACCTGGAACGCCATCGCGGATGTTCCTTCGACCGCAGAAAGAAACACGCGTTCCGGGGGCACGTTCCTACCAGCAGCCATTTTTCTGGCCGGTGGTCCGGAAACTTCCGCTTGGGGTCACCGCGGAATTGCTGTCATCGACAGACCTTCGGTCGAGCTGGACGGACGGCTCTCCTTCAGCGCGAACCAGAGGTCGCCGCCCGCGTTGAACGCGTGACGCAGCGGTTCTCATTCGGCGTTGTGAAAATTGGCCCGTCAGCCGACGCTCCGAGTGGGAGGTTGAGCTGGAGACGCCAGCATCCAGATTCCAGGTGCTGTTTTAAGCTCTGCCGGGTACGAACGGCCCCAAGCGCCGCCGGGCTGGAGAGGCTGACACCGGGGCCGCCGAGCGCGCTAAACACACAATACGCGCGCCGCGGCTATTCCTCTCCGAACCCTCTCCGGCGTCCGTACCAATGTGTACACCCGCGGTGAAAAGACCTGGCCTCGTCGAGGCCAAGCCCGGCAAGCCGACATAAAGGTGCATCTAAACGCATGGGCGGCGTCGACGAGCCCACAGGCGCCCAAGTCAGATCGCGTGCTTTCCTGTCCGCCTGACGCTGGTCAATTGTTGCGGCGGCCAAGCGGAGCAATGCTGTCGCATTTGCTCCGCCTGCTCGGCGAGAATTGACATCTTGAAAGTCAGAAAGGCCGCCAAGCGGCCCATCATCATTGTTCAAACGTACGAATGCCTCTTACGCCCGCGTCTGTGCGGATCATGCGCCCCTTCTTCCCGTCAGAGGTCACGAAGATGTCCCAGTGAGCCGTGCCGCCTGGCTGACCGTCCATGATCATCGTTCCCGTGCAGTCGGCATTGATGGAATAGGTGCCGACGAGCGTTTCGCGCGCCGGGCCGCGTGCTTGGCGAAGAGACGTCTGTGTGCCCGAGAACTTTCCGCTGCCGTCGAAATTGAAGATGCCGTAGTGGAGGTTCGTGCCCTGCCCATTGAACACATAGCGCCCCTCCAGCTTGCTTATTGAGCAATCTGTCGAGGCCGCCTTTGCCTGTGAAAATGCAAGGACAGCGGCTCCGATCAAGCCCACGGTGACGAACCGGCTCGTATCCATAATTCGCGCTCCCTCTTGAACGGAGGTACCGCAACCTTAAACTGAGGCGGAAATGCGGACACCGCCGGCGTTGCGCGATGCCAAACTTGCCATCGCCCGGTGTCGCCGTAGCGCGCGCCCGGCTAGCTTTGGTGTCTCAGGAGGTTGTCCATCTGGTCTGAACCGAGGAAGCTGAGGTTGCGAAGCTTCAGTGTTCCAGGGAGAGACCAGATGAACGTCCACAAGAATGCGCCTTTGACGCCCAAAGGTCGAGAGGCGATGGCCCGAAGCGTGGTGGAAGGTGGGCTGAACCAGGCCGACGCGGCCTATCAGTTCAACACGACGCCGAAGACCGTCGCCAAATGGGTCAAGCGGTTCCGCGCAGAAGGTGCGGAGGGGATGCGCGATCGCTCCTCCAGACCCCTTTCATCGCCAAGCCAAATCCCGCCTGCCACGCGTGCCGTCGTCGAGAGGTTGCGCCGGGAGCGTCACACCGGCAAGCAGATTGCAGCCGAGGTCAAGGTGTCACGGGCCACTGTCAGCCGCATCCTTCGTCGCTTGGGATTGAGCCGGATGCGCGATCTGGAGCCGGCCGAGCCGGTGCGGCGCTATGAGCGCGAGCATCCCGGCGAGCTCATCCATATCGATATCAAGAAGCTCGGGAGGTTCGTCAGGCCTGGCCACCGCATCACGCACGATCGCCAGAAGGGTGAAAGCCGCGGCGCGGGTCACGAGTTCGTCCACGTCGCGATCGACGATGCATCGCGCGTGGCCTTCTCTCAGATCCGACCCGACGAGAAGAAGGAGAGCGCCATCGCCTTCCTCAACAACGTCGTCTCGTACTTCCAGGGACTCGGCATAAAGGTCACGGGCATCATGACCGACAACGGCTCTTGCTATCGTGCCAAAGCGTTTGCCAAGGCCTGTAAAAGGCTCGGCCTCAAACACATCTTCACCCGGCCCTACAGGCCGCAAACAAACGGCAAGGCCGAGCGGTTCATCCAAACGGCGCTACGCGAGTGGGCCTATGCTCGCGCCTACGAAACCTCAGACCAGCGAGCCAACGATCTGCCAATCTGGCTTCATCACTATAACTGGCACCGCTCGCACGGCAGCCTGCACGCCAAACCACCGATCAGCCGCCTCGCCATCCCGGAGGACGACCTGTTGAGATTCCACAGCTAGCGCGCTGGCCTGGCGTTGGGCATCAGATCGATCAGGCCGAGATCCACGAGCGTGCGATGGAAGCGACGTTTCCGTTCGGAGGACGACGCGAAGTAGGCTTCTCTGCAATCATCAAGCAGGCTCGCGCGCGTTGCAAAGATCGGATCAAGCGCAACGCCCGCCCGCTGCAAGGCGACAGTTCCGAGAAAGGCGATGTCGAGGTCGGCGGCCTGTCCGGGACTGAAATCGGGGATATTGAGGGCTTCTATCGCATAGAATGTACCAAACGCATGCCGCCCATCTCGCTGATGTTTCAGCTGTCGGTCGAGCTGCTTCGTCAACACGGGTTGATGGTCGCCATAGTGCACGATGAGAACAGGCCGGTCAGGAAAGCTGCTTGCCAGCCTGGCTCTTTGCATTTGCCAGGCCGACGCGGTCTCTGCCAGTCGCGTGTAGTATTCGACGTAACCGGCATCGGGGCAGCTGTCCCTGGCAAAAGCGCGCTCCGTCTCGAATTGACCCGATGGCACCAATTGCCTGCTATGCGGACCGTGATTGAAGTTGGTCAGTGCATAAAGAAATCTCGGTGCCGGATCGTGGGCGACCCTTTTGGCATACGCATCGACGACCGCATGCAGAAACATCGCGTCGGAATTTGTCGCCTCGAAACGGCCGGGATCGAATGGCGGAGGAAGCTCATCGACGAAGATGCGCTCGTCGACGCCGATCGAACTGTAGAATTTATCGTAACCCAGGAAGCTGCGGCGACAGCTGGAGACGAGTGTCGTCTTGTAGCCGAGCGACGCCAACGAGCACGGCAGGCTGCTGTGGAAACGGCCGGCGCCCTTCTTGAAGAGGTAGTAGGCGCTCGAACCGAAGCTGGCGCTGGAGAGACCGGTGAGGAGGCTGAATTCGGACTGCCACGAACCTCCACCAAAGATGTCGACGTTCAGGCGCCCATGTTCGCCATTCGACGGAGACAGGAAGGCTGCGACGACCGGTTCGACCGGCAACCCAAAAATACGGGGATCGAAAACGGATTCGTGCTGGATGACGATGATGTCAGGAGAACAGGCGAGCCGCGCCGGCGTGGCTTCCATCAGGGGCAGTGGTTCGTCGGCGATATCGCTGAGGGCCAACGCGCCGAACTGTTGCCAGCACGTCGGATCGAGCAGCGAAGCCATGAAGGTCGCATAAAAACTCCGCCCTTCCGTCAGGGCCCGCCGTAATACGGTGGCCGCCTTGGACGCGGAAGCTCCCGCGAAGCCAATGAGCGCCATGACGAGCAAGAGGATTCGAAACCCGACTGGGATGGGAGATCCAGCCGCGTAGAGCAGAACCGCGATCGAGGCGAAGGCGAACAATGCGCTCCCTGCCAGCACACCCAGCATCATGCGCGGGTATTGCAACACGAAGAACGGGACCGTGCCGGCAAACGCCAGGGGCAAATCGGAGACGGTCAGCTTGAGCGCGCTGTGGTTGAACTTGACCGTCGATATGCCGGCGATTGCGACGGCCAGCACGCCGGATAGCAGGATCGCTCGCTCGGCATCGCCAACAAACAGCAGCAGCAGAGCAGCATTCGAGAGGAGCGCTGCGACCGCAAACGGCAGATGTTCAACGCTCCGTTCGGTCAACGCCACGATGGCGATGGCCGCCACAAGGATCAAGATCGAGATCATGGGATCAGGATGCCCCGAGCATTGGAATTTTTCAATTTAGCTCTTGGGCTTCCCCACGCATCGCGCGCTGTCGCGGGCGACGACCGGTTCTGCACCGCAGCAAGCCGCGCTTCGCGAACCCGCGGCATGATCCGGATATGCTGGCGATTCCTGCTGATCGCCAGGGAGCGGCTGAAACGACAAAAGCCCCGGAGGTTTCTCCGGGGCTCTGTTTTTGGCGGCGCTGAGTGTCCCGCTCACTGCAGCGATTGCGATCCCGGTCAGGATCTCAGTTCTGATCGTCACCCAGGGCTGCGACCAGCTTGTCGTAATACTTTCCGACGAGATCGATGTTGGCCTTGTTCTCGACGGCGGGCCCCGGCGATTTCAGGGCCTGGTTGAGCTCGTCCAGCGCTTCCTTCTTGTCCTTGGCCGGCATCTTCTTGTCGGCCTCGACCTGCGCGATCTGCGCTTTGATCACGGCTTCGTTGCCGACATACTTCTTTGTCGTGGGATCAAAGCCGCCGAGCACGAGGCTGATGTTGTCGACGACGTTGTTGTAGTCGTCATAGCTGGCGAAGCCGTGCTTCTTGGCGACGCCGTCGAGCTGGGCGATCACCTTCGCATCGGGCGCGGTGTTCTCCGGCAGCTTCGCCGTGATCGCATCCATGTCCTTCTGGGCGGCGAGCACGCC